>NZ_BOOB01000015.1 GCF_016863015.1 Microbispora amethystogenes
AACATGCGGCCGTACGACTGGGAGGGCATCTGGGAGCGTGTCGAGGAGACCGACGGAGAATCCGACCTGGTCGTGACCCACGTGAACGGGTGGACGCTCGCCTTCGAGGCCTGCGGTTGGGAAGGCAACCGGCCGGAGACGTTGCGGGAGCTGTCCCGGGGAGGTGAGGCGGTTTCCGTCATGCGACATGACTACGCCGCATCCCACCACTTCGCGCATGCGGTCGAGGGTGAACTCCGCACGGCTTTCCGGCCGGATTGGCCCCAGGAACGCTGGGGAGCGCGGCCTGACGCCCTGAACGCCGACCTGCGCGAGCTCGGACTAACGCCTTCGGGCCCACAGGAGGAGTCCCTGTACCGGCACGAGACAGTGGCTCCCGCGCTCGCGCTGGCCAGCCGCCTCTCCGGGGTCCTGTTCCACCGGGACATGGTGGAAAGTGACACTCTGCTCGGCGGGATCATCACCGCTCCCGTACCCGACGACCCTAAGTAAGCCCCTCACCGATTCGGCCTCTGCGACCAACTGCCGAATAACGCGTCGGCCGGTGACTGATTCGGCCGAGGGCTGCTGTGCCCCCGGAGGGCGACGAATAGACGTGATGCCGCGATGAGGACCGCGGGGCCGAAGACGAAGCACAGTGGGACGATCGCCGCAGGACCGCTCTCATCGACGGCGTAGACGCAGACCGCCGCGATCGCCGACAGCAGCAGCCCTTGCATCGCGATTCTCGCCCGCCGGTTCGGCAGCGGCAGGACCGCCCAGATCATCGCCGCCAGAAACATCCCCCACACCAGGAATACGCCGGCACCCCACATCGCACACCCTTTCGTCGGGAGTAGCCCACATTACTCACGCAGGTCGCGCATCGCCGCCGGGCCAGGCACTGCTGAAGACGATGCGGGGTCCGTGAAATCGCGGACCAGGCGCGGGGAGTGCCGGGCTCATTCGTCGGTCTCTTCGCAGGGGACCCATTGCATGCCGGCGGGAAAGGCGACCGTTCCGACTCCGCTGCGGTCCCATGCCAGCTGGGCCACGGCGAAGATGTTGCCGGCCCGCCCTCGTAAGCCGGCCATGGCCGGGCATGTCGTCTTGTTCGGCTCGTTGCCGGCGGCGACCGTCATCATCCGTACGTCTCCGGCCGCCGCCACGGCGGCCTCGCAGAGATCGCAGGTGCCGTCGCAGGCGAACAATCCCCAGCGGCGTGAATAACAGCCGAGGCTGATGTTGACGCACACCGGCGACGACGTCTTCCGCGCGAAGTCGCGGACCCATTCGATGCCCTTGACGAGGTCGCGGGGAGTCGCGCGGCCGTTTCCGTCGGCGACCTTCACGTTGAGCAGACGCGGCCGGCGGGTCAGGCCGTCCGCCAGGATGAGCGCCACCATCGTTCCGTGGCCGTTCGTGTCCTCGCCGTCGGGCTCCGTGGTCAGGTTCGTCCCGTCCACGATCAGCCCGCGCAGGAGGGGGTGACGGGAGAGCAGTCCCGTGTCGAGAATGGCGAAATACTCGGGCGTGGGTTCCTGGCGCTTCCTCGTCAGTTCGCGCCAGATTCCCGGCCACGCGGCCTCGGACGCGTCCGCGTCGAATCCGGCGCCCGCCTGCGCCTGCATATACGCCATCTTCACGCCCCGCTCGCGGAAGGCGAGCATCTGCTCGGTTTCCGCCGGACGGAGGTACGTGCCGGTGTCGTCGTCGAAAACGTACCGCATATATCTGCCGGGTGAGCTGCCCTCGTCTCCGGCGATCTCGACAATGCGCTCGTCCATATGAGCCGTGACCCACGACATGTGCCGGCCTAGGCGAAGAGGGAAATGATCAGAAGGACCACGCCGACCGCCACCAGAAGGGCGCAGAGCCTGACGCCGAACTCGGAGAACCACTCGGTGAAGCCTCTCCGGCCACGGTCTCCCAGAACGGTCACCTGGGCCGGCAGTTTGACGGCCACGATCCCCGCCAGCAGTGCGCCCACCACCAGCACCGCGAGTCCGACGCTCGTGGTCTCCGCCTTGGCTCCGGCGACCTCGCCCTTGAACTCGACGACCCCGCCCAGGCCCAGTATCGCCACCACGGCCCCCACGACGGCGAGGAGAAGGCCGGTGATGATAAGCACGGTGTACGTGATCGAAATCCTGGTTCTGTTGGTTTTCTCGCCCTTACGCCCTTTGCCCACGCTGCCGCTCCAGAGCCCAGATCCATCCAGAACCAATGTGAAAGGATCTATATCACATCTTCTTCGGGGGTATCCACGGTTTCCGCAGAGAAGATTTTTAGCGGTCCTTCTGCCACAACTCCGGAAATGGGCGCTAATGGCGAGATTGGGTGATATTTCCGCTTGTGAGAATCATGAGAAGCGTTCGATGGTCACGGGGATCGGGCCCGCGTGACGTATCGCCGTCGTCAGCCTCCGGAGCAGTGGCCGGAGGGCGTCGTCGGACGTGGTGCCCAGATGCGCCGTGAGATCGACGCAGCAGGCGACGCCGGGCCCGATGCGGCGCAGTTCCCAGGTGAAGACGTCCCGCGCCGTCCGCAGTCCGCCCGTCCCGGCGATCCGGGTACGCGGGTCGCCGGCGTCCTCGGCGAGCGTGACGACCTCCGGTGCGAGGCAGGCGAGGCCGGAGAGCCGGAGGTCGCCCGCGAACAGGACGCGGTAGACCCGGGAGTCCGGGAACCCGTCGGAGCCCCCTTCCGGGCCGAGCCGCAGGGGAGCGGAGTCCGGGAGGGCCAGGGTGTCGCGGAAGCACTCCCGCAGCTCCGTCTCGCCGGGAAGCGCGCCTCCCCCGAGGCGGCGATAGGTGGTCTCGGCGTCCGTACGGCCGACGGCGGCCACGTGGGCGCGTAGTCGCGGATCCTCGCGCATGGCCCGCCCGAAGGCCGCCGAGCTCTGCCAGGCGCGGTCGTCCGTGCTCCACGCGGCGGTGTTCAGGCCGATGGTCCGATGGTCGCCGGTGAAGACGAACTCCTCGACGACGAGACCCTCCGCCCGTACGGCGCCGGCACCCGCCTCGGGCGTGATCACGTAGTAGTCCAGGGCCGGCTGGGCGCCGGTGGAGGCGGTCGCCGCCTGCCCGGCGCGAAGGAGGTCACCAGTCACGGCCATACCGTACTGATCCGCCCCACGTCCGCGGCGGCGTGCTCCATCGGCGAGGCGCCCCCGTCCCTCCGATGAGAGGGTCGGGGCGCCGTCGCGTCGCGTACCGCCTGACGGTCGTGACGTGCCTGCTCGCGTCAGGCCGGGCGCGTGGTCGGGCGCGAACCGGTGCGCCTCAGTGGGACATGTCCATGCCGCCGCCGGAGCCGCCACCCATGTCGTGGCCGCCCGGCACGTTCCCGTTCTGGTCGGACACCATGAAGACCCCGGCCATGCCCATGTCCGAGTGGCTCTGGACGTGGCAGTGGTACATCCACATGCCCGGGCCGACGCGCTCTCCCGCGATCACCTGGAAGCCGAACGACTCGGCCGGGCCGGTGGTCTTCGTGTCGATGATCCGGCTCGGGTCCTGGGGGCTCTCCAGCAGGCCGGTGCGGTTGTCGGCCCATCGGTGGCCGTGGATGTGGAACGTGTGGAAGACGCTCCCGTGGGTGATCACGATGAACTCGACCCGCTCGCCGATCTTCGCGAGGAAGTGCGGCCCGGCCGCGAGGTTGTTGATCTTCACGTCGTTGAAGACGACGGTGAAGGTCTTGTCCGGCAGCGTGTCGCCCTTGCGGCGGACCACCAGCGGGCCGTAGAGGCCCTTCTTGATGCCTCCCGTGCCGTGGTCGGTGCCGACCACGTGGTCGTGGTAGTGCCAGTAGCCCGCGCTGCCGGGCTCGATGGTCCCGCCCGGGCGGCGGCCCGGCGCGTGGGTGCGCCAGACGTAGACGCGCCGGGCGCCCGGCTCGACCACGCTGTCGTTCATCCGCGTGCCGTCGCTGCTGGTCTCGTAGTCCACTCCGTGCACGTGGAGGCTGGCGGTGACGTCCGCGTTGTTCACCAGCTCGACTTCGAGGGTCTCGCCCTCGACCATCTCGATGAGCGGTCCGGGGATCGTGGCCTTGCCCGGCGCGAGTCCGTAGCCCATCTCGCCGTTCGGCAGGTTCTCCACGTAGAGGGTGATGCGGCGCGGCTTGCCGGGGTCGGCAGGCGGTGGCGCGGTCTTGCCGACCGGCGCCGCGTCGGCCTGAGCCGACACGACCAGCGGTGCTATCGCGGCGGCCGTCGCCGCCGTGGTGAAGGCGCGCCGGGAGAACACGCTCCGCGTCGTTCCTCTGCCTACCTCGGTCATGGTTCCCCAATCCGTTATGCGGCCCCGTCCGCGAGGTGCGTGGCCGCGACCCGGCGGTGGGGCCGGGCCTCACGGCGTGACGCCGGGGCCGGACCACGGGCATGGTCCGGCCCTGGAACCAGGCGGGACGAGACGGGCGCCCGATGCTTTCGACGGCACCGGGTGACACTTTCGATCGAATTAGGCGATAGTGGCCGAGGAAAGTCAATAAGTTGGAGATAAAGTGATGACACTTCGTCACATTCTCGCTTGAAGTGGTGCGAGATGACTCCGTTCTGTTGTCGCGCTGTCGCATTCTGTTGTCTACGTGGCGGGTCCAGCGGTGATCCGGAAGCCGTACGGGAGCGCGTGGCGGTTGCACGCGCGGGGCCGGTCAGTCGGCGCGGAAGGGGTCGTGCTCGGCGAGCAGTTTGTCGAGCCTGGCCTGGTCCACGCGGCTGACGACGGTCGCCTCCTCCTGGCGGTCCCGCACGCACTTGGCCAGCGTGAAGGTCGAGGTCACCACGTACATCAGCCCGAGGGCGAGGAACGACCGCACCCAGGTCGTGACGGGCAGGTAGAGGATCCCGGCGGCCAGACCGGCGAGGGAGATCACGAACGAGATGACGGCCTGCAGGTAGAAGGCCGTGGTCGTCGTGCTCTTCACGGGTTTCGTCATGCTGCCCATGCTGCGTGTCCCGCGCCGCGCGGACATGAGCGCCGATACTCAGTTACCGGTGAGTACGATCTCTCAGCCGGGCGGCCGGAGCGGCCTGCGGGCACGGTCAGCGTGATCGGCAGCCTCGGGAGCACGGCGCAGCGCGGGCGGCAGCCCTCCGGCGCGCGGCTCGGCGCGGGCGGCGGCCGCCGGAGGCAGGGCTCAGTTCGGGGAGATCTCGTGGAGCCGGCAGACCTGACGCCAGACGCGCGGGTCGAGGGTGCCGGCCCTGTCGTCGAACGAGGCGGAGGGCACCCGGACCGGCCCGGTGAGGTCGAGGAAGCTGTTGTGGTCCGCGCTCGGGTCCCACGTGCGGGTGGGGATCTCGACGTGGTCGGAGCGGTCGCTCCGGTCCTGGCTGGTGATCTTCAGGACCTCCGCGCCGCCGCGGTATGTCCTGAGCACCACGCAGGGACGCACCTTGTGCCCGGGGCCGTCCTCGTACGGCACGTCGGCCCACCAGATCTCACCCGGCTGCGGGCCGGTGCTCTCGCCGGCGGCGGCGCCCGTCCAGGTTCCGCCACGGGCCGTACGGGAGGAGGGCCTGGCGCCGGGCCGGGCGCCCCCTGACGGCCGCGCCGTCCCGCCCGAGGGGCGCGGCGCGGGCCGGCGGCGCGACGTCCCGCGGGCGGGCCCGCGGGACGCCTGGCGGACACGTCCGGACGCGACCAGCGCGACGAGCACGATCAGTACGGCCACGATCAGAAGAGCCACCCAGAGCATGCCCGACAGCCTAAGGCCCAGCCGCGTCCCGGGAGACCCCTTGACCCCTGCGCCCGATGTGGCCGTGGTCGTCCGTGATGCCCCTTCAGTGAGCGGACCACCCGGCGGCCGGTGAGCGCGTCAGCGAGCGTCCCAGGCGGCGAGCACGCGGCGCTCCTTGTCGGGGTCGATGCCGCTGCCCACCCGCACGCCGCGGAAGCTGCGCCGCTCCTCCGGGATGTCCTTCAGCCACTCCCAGGTGTCGCGCACCGTCTCGCGCAACGGGCGGCAGGTGAGACCGGCGGCGACGGCCTTGGCGGAGGAGTGGGTCCACACGCCGAGGCCGTCCGCGCCCGGGTACCACAGCGGAAGCTCGGTCCACGGCTCCACGCCCTGTGCGGTCAGGAAGTCGTCGTCGGCCCAGACGAGCTCCGCGCCGGAGCCGGTGACCTCCACGCAGTCGCCGAGCCAGCTTCCGAACGTGGCCTCGCCGGGCACCCCGCCCGTCATGTAGCGGCCCGTCGTGCCCGCGGCCGCCTGGTCGAGCGTGAACGCCGCGATGTCGCGGGCGTCGATGAGCTGGATGGGCAGCGCCGGGTCGCCGGGAGCGAGCACCCGGCCGCCCTTGGAGATGCGGTGGAGCCACCAGGGCAGCCGGCCGACGTTCTCGTGCGGGCCGATGATGAGCCCGGGCTGGACGACCAGGGCGGCGCCGTCGAAGTGCTCCTCGACCGCGCGTTCGCAGCCGGCCTTGAGCACGCCGTAGTCGCCGAACTCGGCGTCCGCGTCCGGGGGACACTCGTGGGTGGGGAAGGTCTCGTCGAGGCCCGTCTTGTCGGGCCAGTCCGGATAGGCCGAGATGCTGGAGATGAACGTGTAGTGCGGGGCGTGCCCGGACAGCGCCCGCACCGACTCCAGGACGACGCGGGGGACGAACCCGCAGACGTCCACGACCGCGTCCCACTGCCTGCCGTCCGCGAGCCGCCGCAGGTCGCCGGTGACCTCGCGGTCGCCGCGCACCGCCTCCACACCCGGCAGGTCCGTCCCGCTCCTGCCCCGGTTGAACGTCGTGACCTCGTGACCGCGCCGCAGCGCCTCCTCCACGATGGCCCGGCCCAGGAACACCGAACCACCGATGACCAGAATTTTCATACGGTCATCCTTGGCGCTGCGGCGCGCGGCGTCCGCCCGGTTTCACGATCGGCGGACATCGTCCGCTGAGAGCGCAAGCGGGTTGACGGCGGTGCGTCTCAGCCGGTGGTGCGCAGCTCCGGGACCGGGGTGAAGCGCTCCTGCTCCAGCGCGTGCACCCGGGCCGCGCCGATGTCGAAGTACAGGCCCGTGAGCTCCAGCCTGCCCGCCCGTACGCGAGCGTCCACGAGGGGGTGGGTCCGCAGGTTGTCGAGCTGCTGGATGACGTTGATCCGGCACAGCCGGTCGAGCGGCCCGGCGTCGTCGGCGTCCTGCCCGGGCCCGGCGGCGACGAACCGGGCCAGGGTCTGACGTCCGTGCCGCAGCCAGGCGCGCAGCGCCGGCAGGTCGGGCACCTCGCCGAGGAGGGCGGCCATCGCGCCGCACCCGGAGTGCCCGCAGACGGTGATCGTGCGGACCTCCAGCACGTTCACGGCGTACTCGATCGCCGCCGCCACCGAGTCGTCCGGCGGGACGGCGCCCGCCCGCGGCACGAGGTTGCCGATGTTGCGCACCGTGAACAGGTCGCCGGGGCCGCTCGCGGTGATGATGTTGGGCACGATCCGCGAGTCGGCGCAGGTGATGAACAGGTGCGACGGCGACTGCTTGCGGGCCATCCGGGTGAACAGGGGACGGGCCATCGGCGCCGTCCTGCGCTGGAACTCCCGGGTTCCCTTCAGGAGGTCGGGCACGCCCTGCGGCTCGCAGATCACGGCGTCGCCGTCGCCCGCGGCGCTCCCGCCGTCCGCCCCGATCACCTCGAGGGACCCGTACGAGTGCGCACCATCGGGGCGCCGGTAGGCCCAGGGCAGCCACCAGCGGTCGTGCCGGGGCGGGATCCTCGCGGGGAAGAGCCGGGCTCCGTTGATCGCGGCGGAGTACCACTCGCCGTGCGTCTCGTCCACGTCGACCTCGCCGCCGGCGCGTTCGTGCTCCAGCCGCCAGTCGTGCAGCGCCACGAAGGCGGCGTTGTCCATGAAGTCGAGGTGCAGGTCGAGCTCCACCGCCGACCCCGCCGGGATGGCGCGCAGCGCCTCGGTCAGCCGGGGCACGCCGAGGAACGTCAGCGATCCGGTGACGACGACCCGCCAGCGCCGCTCGCCGTCCTGGCGCACGTCGACCGAGACCCACGCGAGGCGGCGCAGGGCGAGCAGGGCGGCCAGCGCGAGGCCGATCGCCACGCCCTCGGCGAGCCCGATCAGCACGACTCCGGCCATCGTCACGACGTACACCGGCACCTCGCGGTGGTTGCGCAGGTTCCGCACGTGCCCGAGGTTGACCATCTGCACGCCGATGAACAGCAGCAGCGCCGCGAGCGCCTCCAGGGGGATCAGCGCGATCATCCAGGCGAAGGCCGTGGTGAACAGCAGCACCCACCCGCCGTGCAGGACCGTGGACCAGCGGCTGCGGGCGCCCGCCCGCGCGTTGGTGGTCGTACGGACGACGACCCCCGCCACCGGCAGGCCGCCGAGCACGCCGGACACCACGTTTCCCACGCCCTGCGCGGTGAGCTCGCGGTCGAGGTCGGCGCGGGGGCCGTCGTGCAGGCGGTTGGACGACACGGCGGTCAGCAGCGACTCCACCCCCGACAGGAGGGCGACGAGCAGGACGGCCCCGGCGATCGCGTGCCAGTCGCCCTGCGGCGCGAGCGGCGTCTGGACGGAGGAGAACCCGCCGCCGAGGTCGACCCTCGTCAGGTCCCAGCCCGAGACCCCCGCCGTCAGCGTCGCGATCACCAGCGCAGCCAGCGGGGCGGGCACGGCACGCAGCCGGGGGATCCGGCCCCAGACCAGCAGGACCGCGATCGTCAGCACACCGATCAGCACGGCGTGCGTGTGGTTGTTGACGATCTGGGCGGGCAGCTCGAGGACGTTCCCCAGCGCGGAGCGCTGCGGGCTGCCGCCGAGCACGATGTGCAGCTGGGAGAGCGCGATCAGCACGCCGAGCCCGGCCAGCATGCCGTGGACGACGGCGGGGGAGACCCCCAGGGCCGCCCGGGCCACCCGCAGCGCGCCGAGCCCGAGCTGGAGCAGCCCGGCCATGGCCGTGATCGCGCAGGTCGCGCGCCAGCCGTACGTGTGGACCAGTTCCGCGACGACCAGGGAGAGCCCGGCGGTCGGGCCGCTCACCTGGACGACGGACCCGCCGAGCGCCCCCACCACCAACCCGCCGACCACCGCCGCGATGAGGCCCGCCGCGAGGGGAGCGCCGGACGCGACCGCTACGCCGAGTGACAACGGCACGGCCACCAGAAAGACGACGACTGAGGCGGGCACGTCATGGCGGAGCACGGACTTCCAGTCACGACGCGAGATCGTCTCGTCACTGATGGTCATGGGCCGACGATACGTCAGCCACGAAGCCCGTCACCAGGCAGGAGACGGCAAAGTCACCGGTAGTAGTCGGGATAGTCGGTGTCGGGGTCGCGGTGGCTGCCCCGGCGGCGGCCGCCGGCCGACGTGGAGGCGTCGCCGTACAGCTCGTCGTAGGAGGGCCAGCTTCCGCCCATGTTCTGCTCGGGCCACGACGACTGCGTGCCGCCGTACCCCTGCTGCTGGTCGTAGCCGTACTGGCTCTGTCCCGACGGCGCGTCGTAGCCCGCCGACTCGTACGGCGAGGCGGAACCGGGCGTGGCGCCCGGCACGCTGTCGGAGGCGTCGATCGACGCCCAGCCCGGGTTCACCTCGTACGACGGCGTGGCCGGCGGTGCGTCCGGCGACGCGGCCGGATAGGAGGGCTGACCGGTGTGGTCCGCCTGGTAGCCGTCGTAGGACGGAGTCTGGTAGGTCTCGGCGTTCGGCCAGGAGGACGAGCCGTGCGACGGCTCGGGGTCGTCCAGCACGTCCCGGGCTGCCGCCCAGCCCGGAGCGGGAGCCGAGGCGGCGGGGACCGGCGGATAGCTGCCGGCCACCGGCCACCCGGGGTCGGTGGCACTGCCCTGGTTGCCGGGAGCGGGGGTGCCGGCGGCCGGCTCCTGGGCGGGGGAGTACGAGGGGCGCGCCGCCGGGAACGGGCCTGTGGAGGCCTGGGAGGGGTCGTAGGCGTCGGCGCGGGCCGGCTGGCGGGCCGTCCACGGGTCGAAGTCGCTCTGCGGCGCAGGCTCGGCCAGAGCGTCGGCGGGCTGGGCGATGGGTTGAACGGGGGCCGGGGGCGTGGCCGCCTCGAACGCGCCGCTGCCGCGGGCCGAGTCGTAGTTGCCCATGACGAAGGTCCCGGTCTCCGGGATGGGAGAGGCCGAGGCGGCGTCGTAGGAGCCGGCGGCGTGACTGTCGTAGGAGCCCGCGCCGCCGGCGGCCGGGAACGGGCCGGTGGCCGCGGCGCGGTTGAAGAAGCCGGTGTCCCCGGACGCGGCCATCGGGCCGGTGTTCGCCTGGACGCCGTCCAGGGCGTCGGCGCCCTGCGGAGCCGGATACGCACCGGTGCCCGACGGCGTGCCGAACGGGCCGGTGCCCGCGGACGCCGGGAAGGGGCCGGTGCCGGGGGGGACGTCGTAGGAACCGCTCGGCTGACCCGTGTCGGCGGCAGCGGCGGCGGCACGGCGGGCCGCTCGCGACGACCTGCCGGACCTGCCCGGCCTGCCGCTCTGCGTACCGGCCGGCGTTGCTCCGGTCGAGCGGGCGGCGGGGGCGTCGAACGGGCCGGTGCCGGGGGAGCCGGCCGCTTCCAGCAGGTCGGGCGTCGGCGCGGCGAACGTCATGGTCTTCTGCTCGGCCATCGCCGAGGCGGGGACGGGGGCGTCGGCGCGACCGGCCGCGGGGCGCGGGGGCAGGGGAGCCTGCACGGTCACCGCGTCGGCGTCGGCCGCCTGATCCTGAGGCGCGCCCGCCGGGCCGGAGGTGTCCTTGACGGGCCGGGGAGTGGCCATCCTCGCGGCGATCGTGCCGCCGAAGCCACCCTCGTCGGCGCGTACGCGCGACCAGTAGTCGTCGTCGTAGTCGTCCGGCTCGCCCCACTCGTCCACACCGCGTTTGCCGCGGGCGGCGGCGGGCTGTTTGCCGCCGCGCTGCGCGGGCCGCGCCTGCCGGCTTCCGGGGCGGGTGCTCGCGGGCCGCGGCTTGGGGGCTTCGGGCTCGGGCTCCTCGAAGGCGTCGAACCCCTTGGGGAAGCTCTCGAAGAACGTCTCCTCGGCCGGCCGGCGTGGCTTGGGACCCTTGTTCTCGGCCATCGCCTTGATGCGCTCGGACGAGAGAGCGCTCTCTCTGCGGTTCATCGACCGCATGCCCAGCGCCACGACCAGCAGCACGAGAAGCACGACGGCGACAAGACCGACAATGACCGCAGTCATAGCACCACCTTCAAGGCCATGGCCTTTCTGCGGCGCCGGTGAGGTCGCGCGGCCATCGACGCGACCTGCCCCCTCTGGCCACCTGCGCTCAGCAATTGGAACCGATTCTGCTCGACCACAATGACCGTTGTCACACCCTAGGTGAAGATTGGTGTAGCACGACTACCTCCGGTGCCCAGCATGTCACTCGATCGTGTTCGCCGTGAGGCGTCCACGTGCGATGGTGTGGCTCGCGATGCTCTCCAGCGTCCGCGCGAGGCCGGCACCCTGCTCGAGGCTGAGCTTGGCGTCCAACGCGTAGACAGTGAAACGGTAGCTGCCATCGGTCCGGCATGGGGGCGTATAGCCCACCTTCCCGCTCGTCGTCCTGCCCAGCCGGGCGCCCCGGGGGACGTCGTCCATGCCGAGCTCGGTCGTGTCGGGATCGATGTCGAACACCACCCAGTGCACCTCCGGACCGCCATGCGTGCTGCTGTCGTCGACCACGAGGGCCACGGACTTCGCGCCCGACGTGCCCGACCAGCGAAGAGGCGGGTTCCCCTGCCCCCCCTTGCAGGAGTAGTCCTGCGGCAGGGGGGCGCCGTCGCGGAACTGCGGGCTGGACACGCTGATGACGTCGAGGTTCCTCGGCGATCCGCCGCCGATGATCGCACAGCCCTGCGTGGCCAGCATGAGCGCCGTCACCGTGACGGCGGCTCCCGCGACCGCTGATTTTCTCGGCGACCCCATGCCCGATGATGCTACGCGGATTGGACAGGTGCCCCGACCGCATCGCGATGATCCTTACGGTGGTCCATGCCCGCGTTGGCCGGTTGACCTCCACTTTCTCGCCGTACGATCCGTATGACCGAAAAGTGAGTGTGGAGCGCTCCGGGGCTTGACCACCGGCAGCGGCCCGACCCGGCCGCCGGCCCGGCCGCCGACGACGGGCGTCGGCGCCGGTCCGGGGAGCCGGCAGGGCTCAGCAGGTGACGTCGGCGGGCGGCAGCGTCCCGGTGGTGAGGAATGCGTCGACCGCGCCGTTGAGGCACGTGTTGCCGTACGCGGGGTAGGGCGCGTGGGTGTGGGCGTCGATGGTGACCATGCGCGACCCGCGGATCCGTGCGGCGACGGCGCGGCTGTTGGCGATCGGCACGGCCACGTCCCGCAGCGCGGCGGTCACCAGGACCCCGGGCGACCGGTTGGCCGACAGCCGCACCGGCTCGTCCTCGATCCGCGGCCAGAACGCGCACGGGGTGATGTTGGCGTTGGCCGGCCCGAACAGCGGATACCGCTCGCCGTACGAGGCGATGTCCCGCAGGTAGTCGCGGGGGTCGCGGGGCCACGGCCCGTCCCCGCACCGGTAGGCCATGTTGGTCGCGGTGTGGTTGTCGGCGGGCACATCGGGCACTCCGGCCGGGGGCAGCGGGCGCACGGGGAACGGCACGAACGGCTCCCGCCCCGCGGCGAGGGCGGCGAAGGCCGCCGCGACCAGGCCGAAGGACCGCTCGTCGTAGATGCCCGCCACGAGCAGCGTCCCCAGCTCGCCTGAGTCCCAGGCGTGGCCCGCCACGACGATCGGGGCCGTCCGGGCGCGGCGGATGAGCCCCGAGACGGCGTCGGTGACCTTCTGCGCGGTGTCGCCGAGCCCGTAGTCGGCGTTCCGCTGGGCCGTCCAGGCGGCGAAGGCGGCCGTCCCGGCCTCGAAGGCCGGGGTGCGCGCCAGTTCGTACGCCCGCCAGGCCGTGTCCGGGTTGGGCGGGCTGTCCAGCACGAACCTGTCGACCCGGCGGGGGAACAGCGTGCTGTAGACGGCGCCAAGCATGCCGGCGTACGAGCCGCCGAGGTAGGAGACCTTCTCCTCGCCGAGCGCGGCGCGGATGACGTCCATGTCCCTCGCGGCGTTCGCCGTGGTGGCGTGGGGCAGCGCCCACCCGGCGGTCCGGACGCACGCGCGGGCGTACGCGCGGGCCTCGGCGGCGTCCGTGGGGAAGCTCCCCGAGGTGGCGGTGCGGACCCAGTAGCCGCCGGGCTCCTCCACGTCCTGGCCGCAGCCGATGGGCGTGCTGCGCTCGACGAACCGCATGTCGAAGCCGATCAGGTCGTAACGCGCCCGCACCTCGGGGGACAGCAGGGGGGCGAGGCTCGACGGCAGCGGGACGCCCGGCCCGCCGGGGCCGCCGCCGGTCGTGAGCAGCACCCCACGGCGGCGGGTGGGGTCGGTCGCGGGCAGCCGCGAGACGACGACCGTGATTTTCCGGCCGTGGGGACGGTGGTAGTCCAGTGGCACGGCGACCTCCGCGCAGCGCAGGGCCGGGTCGGCGACCCCCGCGCAGTCGCCCCAGTGCAGCTCCTGCCACCCGAACCGGCCCACCGCGCTGTCCGTATTGTCCGCGCCCTGGGCGGCTGTCGCCGAGTTGTCCGTGCCCCGCGCGGCCGCTGCCGTGCCGTCCGTGCCCGCCGTGCCCCGCGCGGCCGCTACCGCGCTGTCCGCCCCCTGCGCGGCTGCTGCCGCGCTGTCCGTGGCCCGCGCGGCCGCCGCCGGTGGTGCGGCCAGCACCGCCGCGAGCCCGGCGGTGAACACCGCGACGAGTACACGCCGCGACCCACCCGTTTGGTACGCCATCCTCACGGCCTCCTGATCATGTGGATGCCGTGGATCATGGACGACGTGCCGCACCCCACGCCACCCGCCGCGGCCCAGAAATCGGGCCGTACGGGAGGCGCGCAGTTCCCGGACGTCTCACCCGGGTACGCGCGTGAAACTTTCCCGAGAGCGCGCACCGCGCGTCGCGAAAGTCTCCGGACTGGACCGCCGGCGTCGACATATCAGCCGGACGGCGCCCTCCGGGCGACGCTGGCCCACACCGAGCCTTGGCCGCATGAATCATCGACCTCTTCGGCTACGCCGCCTGCTACCGCGGCGAACTCGAAGCGATCGAGTCGGCGGAGAGCCGCCACAGCACAAGCGGATGGATACCGCGACGGCTCCACTCACGGACGGCGATGAGTTGACGAGTAGGGCTAGAGCGCTGCCGCGCTCGTCAGTCCTGCTTGCGGGCGCCGAACATGATCTCGTCCCAGGTCGGTACGGAGGCTCGTCGGCCGCGTGACTTGCGAGGACGTGGGGGAGCGGGCTTCGGCACCGGAGGAGCGGGAGTCTCGGGCTTCGACTCCTTCGGACCATCCTTGGCGGTGTCCTTCGGGCTGTCCTTCAACCCGTCCTTCGCGCCGCTCTTGGCCTCGTCTCCCGTGCGGTCTCCCGCTCGCCTCGGTCGCGGCTGAGGAGCCCTGGCCGCCTCAGTGGGCGGTGCGGGCGCGGGAACGGCGGGCCGCGTCTTCTGGACCGTGTCATCCGCAGCAGCGGGTGCTGCAGGCTCCGCTGCCGGTACGGCAGGCGGGGCAGCGGTGTCCGCCGCGGCTTCCGCCCCAGCGCCCGCAGGAGCGCCAGGTGCGGTGTCCGTCTCCGTCTTCGTGGACGCTGCCGTGGCTGGAGCGGCTGTGGCGTCGGCTGCCGCCGGGCTGTCCACCGTTGAGGGGGCGGCACCGTCGGTGTTCGCCGTCCCGCCACGCCCAGCGGTGTTGGTGTCCGATGTGTCAGCGCTCGCCGTGTCCGCCACGCCGCCGGTTGGCGTGTCTCCAGCCGACGCAGCAGGTGCTGCGATGCTCGGCGCGCTGGGAGTGCTGTCATCGGCCACGTCCGCGCTCTTGGCGTCCGGGGCCGCGGAGCCTGTGGTCATGTCGGTGGCGGTGCCCGGCGCTTCGGGCGCCTTGGCGACCGCATCCGCCTGCTGCGGCGTCTCTGTGACAGGTCCCTCGACGGCCGGAGCGTCGTCGTCCACGCTCTTGGTAGTCGCTGGGGCGGCTGCCGCTGAAGGGTCGGCGGACGACACGCCGGCGGGCGCAGGAGCGGCGGAGGCGGGCGCTGCGACGTCGTGCGTCGCGGACTCTCCCACCGGCCGGGCGCCGGTGTCCGATTCGCGAGCATCGGCATCCGCCTTCGCGGCGGGTGTCGTAGCGGCGGCCGGGGCGTCCGTCGTGGCCTGCGTCGCCGGCTCAGCGACGGGGGCGGGCCGCATGTCGCCGTCAGCGACGGTCGCAGCGGCAGACGGAGTAGCGGAACCGGGTGTGACCGCCGCAGCGGTCTCCTTGGCGTCCAGCGCCGTCGTGGGGCCGGGCCGCGAATCCGCCGGCACGTCATCGGCGGCAGTCCGAGAGCCGGCCGGGGCGTCATCGGAGGCGGTTCGTGAGCGGGTGGCGGCGTCGGTGGGAGCATCCGGCACCGGGGCGGGCGTGACGGACTGCACTGCGGGTGACACATCCGCGCCAGAATCCGTCCGCTCACTGGCGGGGCCGTCCTGGCTGACCGTGAACTGCGGCGGCACGGGCGCGTCCGCGCCACGCTCCGCCTCCGCGCCGGAGGTCGCGGGCGTGGCCTGCACTGTGGAGTCCGTTGCGGTGGCGCTCTGCGCCGCAGGGGGCGCGGAGGTGGCAGGCGTGGCCGAAGGCTCGGGTTCGGTCTGCGCGGGAGGCGCGGCGGTCGCGGCGGCGTCCGGCGCCGAAGAAGGTTCGGGTTCCGTTCGAGCCGGGGGCAGCGCGTACGCCGCGACGTCCGGAACCGGGGCGGGCGGCGCGGCCGGGGACACGGGCGGGGTCGCGTCGTACCGATCCCGGCTGGCCGGGGGAGCTGGTGGGGCGGCGTCGTACGGGTCGCGGGCCGGCGGAAGGGCGGGCGGGGCGACCGGTTCGGGCGCGGAGATCAGCGACTGCGGCAGCCGGAAGGGCACCGGGGTGAGCTCCGGCCGGTAGGCGGCCAGCTCCTCCTCGGACGGATCCGTCCGTCCAGGGTCGCGCCGCGCGGCGGGGTCCTGGTGCCGTCCGGGCTCCGGGCGCAGCGGAGCGCCCAGCCGCGGCAGCGGCTCGACAAAAGCCGCGGGCTCGGCGAAGGCCGCGGGCTCGGCCCGCGGCGGCTCATATCTCACCGGCTCGGCGGCGCGCATGGGCTCGGGACGCACCGGCTCGGCACGCGCGGGCTCGGGCCGCGAGGGCTCATACCGTACGGGCTCGGGACGCACCGGCTCGGGACGGAACGCGGACTCGTCGCGGCTGCGGACCTCGTTGGGCAGCGGCGGCACAGGCGCGAGCTTGGAGGCGAGGCGGGGCACGAACGGCCGCACGGTGGCGTCGTCGGCCTGGTCCGGCTCGACGTACTCGGCCGCCGACAGGCGCATGGCCTCGTCGTCGTTCGGGGTGATGTGGCGGCGGCGGGGGTCGAAGAGCCACTCGGCGTGCCGGGTGTGGCCGTTCCAGACGAAGCCGAGCCGCACCCGCCAGAGGTTGTCGTCGCGCTTGGCCGAGTCCCAGTCGATCTCGTCGGCGGGCACGCCGCGCCGGGTGAGCCGCTCGGCCACCAGCTCGCCGAGCGTCGGCCCGGGGGTGGTCTCGCCGGGCATCCGGACGGGGACCCGCTGGGCCTGCTGGGCCATGTACTCGCGCTCCTGGAGAACGGGCCCCTCGAACCAGCGGACTCGTTCCACCGGGATCCCGGCGGTGGCCGCGATCTCCTCCGCCGTCTCGCCGGCACGGATGCGCGCCTGGATCTCCTTGGGACGCAACGGGCTCTCCACTTCGATCTCGTACTGGCCGAGACGGGAGAAGTTGCCGCGAACCGCAGCACGGAGCCGGTCGTCGACGGGCAGCGTGAAGCGCGTGCCCCGCCCGGCCGTCGCCAGGACGAGGTACGTTCCGTCTTCACTCACCGCGACGAGACGGAGCTCCTGCATGCGAGTCCCTTCGTCGTCGTGCTCTGTCTTCCCCCGGACCCTTGAGTCTCTCGCGTGAACCGGTTGCCTTCCAGCACCGTACCCGGCATGTCCGAACATCGCCTCGCCAGGAGGCGAGGCAGGTGTTGTGACCCCGGTCACATTTTTGACGTTCACTTCGCCGCAACCCGTCGGTCATGATCGACCAGAGGAAAGGCGGCACCCGGAACGCGAGAGTGAGGGTCGTGTCTCGGATGGCGCGCGCCCACGGCCCGTCCGTACGGCACGGCGGCGGCGCACGTGGCGTACGCCGTGCGGCCGGACCTGCGGGAGGGTCTCATTGCTGCGTTGCTCCCTCGGTTCGAGTGGCGCGCCGGGCTCCGGTCTGCCCGTGCTCCGCAATGTGCCTGCCCCGGGGGAGGCTCGGGCAACGCGACACGCGGAAGACGCCGGACCGTGGAGAGGGACTTTACGCGGCGATGGGGTCAGCCATCCCGCGACGCGCCGAGGACCCGGTCGAGGTAATCGTTGGCGAACAGCCCGTGAGGGTCCATCTCGCGCCGCAGCGCGACGAAGTCGCCGAACCGGGGATAGACGCCGCGCAGGTAGTCCGCGTCGCGGGTGTGCAGCTTGCCCCAGTGGGGCCGGCCCTCCAGCCGGGTCATGATCTCCTCGACGCCCGCGAAGTACTCCGGGTCGGGCGCGCCCCGGTAGACGTGGCAGGCGACGTACGCCGAGTCCCGGCCGTACGCGGTGGACAGCCAGGCGTCCGAGGGCGGCGTGACCCTGACCTCCACCGGGAACGTGACCGGCCGGCCCGAGCGGTCCAGCAGGTCGCGGACCTCCCGCAGGGCGCGGGCGAGGTGGCGGCGCGGGATCGCGTACTCCGTCTCCAGGAAGCGGACCTCGCGGACGGAGGTGAAGACGCGGTGGGAGGCGTCCACGAACTCCGACGTCCCGAGCAGCCGGGCGGACGCCCGGTTGATCGCGGGCACCGCCTGGGGGAGGCGGGCCCCGAGGGCGCAGGCCGCGCCGAACGCCGTGTTCTCCAGGAACACCTCGTCGAGCCACCTCTTGAACGTCGTTGGCGGCCGGGCCGGGCCGGCGTCGCGGTTGTTGCGCTTGACCAGGCAGGTGTCGGTGTGGGGCAGCCAGAAGAAGTCGAGATGGTCGTCGGCCCCGGTCAGGTCGTCGAGCGTGTCGAGGATCCGGCCGAACGCCATCGGCTCCCGCCGCGCGCGCAGCAGGAACGCGGGCTCGACCCGGAACGTGACGGCGGTGAGGATGCCGAGCGCGCCCAGCCCGACCCGGGCCGCGTCGAACAGGTCGCCCTCCCGCACGGTCGCGACCGAGCCGTCGGCGAGCACCATCTCCAGCTCGGCGACCTGGTCGGCGAGCCCCCCGGTGTGCCTGCCGGAGCCGTGGGTGCCGGTCTGGATCGCCCCGGCGGCGGTCTGCGCGGTGATGTCGCCCATGTTGGCGAGCGCGAGCCCCCGCCGGTGGAGCTCCTCGTTGAGCGCGTGGAGCGGAGTGCCCGCGGCCACCTTCACCCAGCCGTCGCCCGCGCCGAGCACGCCGGTCAGCGCGTTCGGCCGCAGCAGGACGCCGTCGGTCAGCGCCACCCCGGTGAACGAGTGCCCGGTGCCGGTCATGCGGACCCGGCGGCCCGCTCTCGCGGCGTCCCGTACGGCGTCCGCGACCTCGGCGGCCGAGGCGGGGGTGCGCACCTCGGCGGGCGTGACCGACTGGTTGCGCGCCCAGTTGACGAAGGCGTCCATGCTCTCCATCCAGTGGCCTGGCAGTGAACGTGAACACTACTCATGAACGCCCGCGCTGCCTACACGCCAAAAAAGAGCGTCAGCCGGCCCGCTGCCGTACGCGGGCCAGCGCCGACCCGCCGAGACCGACCGCGACGGCGAGCAGCGCGCACGCGTAGGAGAAGCCGTACGCGTTGGACGCGCCGTAGGCGTCGGTGAGCCGCCCGCCCGCCCACGCGCCGACGGCCACCCCGAGGCCGATGGACGTGGAGATCCACGCCATGCCCTCGGTGAGCTGCCCGGCCGGCACCATCCGCTCGACGAGCGAGAACCCGGTGATCAGCGTGGGGGAGATGGACAGCCCGGCGAGGAAGAGCGCCAGGGCCATCGCGCGGATGTCGTCCATCAGCAGCACCGGGGTGAACCCGGCCGCGAACAGCGACAGCCCCCGGACGAACCGGCTGCGCAGGCCGATCTTCCAGTGCCGGGAGCCGAACCACAGGCCCGAGATCATGCTGCCGGCCGCGACCGAGGCGAGCAGCAGCCCGGCCGCAGGCTTGTTGCCGTGCTCGTCGGCGAAGGCCACCGTGATGATGTCGACCGAGCCGAACACCGCGCCCATGGCGAGGAAGACGGCCGACAGCAGCGCCACCCCCGGGATCGCGATCGGCGACCCGCCCGCCCTGTGGTGCCGTACGACCGGTGGCTCGGTGCCGCGCAGGCAGGCGAAGACCAGCGTGCCCGACAGAGCCAGGACGATCGTGGCGATGAGCCCGGCGTAGGCGTTGACGCCCGTCGTCAGCGCGGTCACGAACGCCGGGCCGCCGACGAAGATCAGCTCGTCGGCCACCGACTCGAACGAGAACGCCGTGTGCAGCCGTGAGGGGTCGTCGAGCACGTGCGACCAGCGGGCCCGGACCATGGAGCCCAGCGACAGGCCGGTGGCGCCGGACGCCACGCCCGCCGCGTAGAGGGCCCACTGGGGGGTCCGGGCGTGCGCGCACAGCATCAGCGCGCTGATCGAGGCGGCGTGCAGGAGGATGAACGGGACGAGCACCCGCGACTGGCCGAAGCGGTCCACGAGCCGCCCCGACAGGGGAGCGGCGATCGCGAAGGCCACCGAGACGGTCGCCGCGACCGCCCCGGCCGTCGCGTACGACCCGGTGACGGCGTTGACGAGCAGGATGACCCCGATGCCGAGCATCGACATGGGCGCCCGACCCACGAACCCCGCGAAAACGAAGCCCTTGACTCCGGGCGTGCCGAACAGCCCGCGATACGGCCCGACCATTGGTGTTCCCCTTCAGCACGATGGTGCGTGTGCGTCCGGGCCGGCCGTTCGGACAGCGGCGGCGGCCTGCGGAATGTTCCGGTGAGAACTTCCGAGGCACGCGGACGTCGTAGATTTCCGGTTTCGACCATCGCCTGCCCGCCTATCATGGGGCAAGTGATTTTCCGTCGCCGGGGGTGCGGGGTCTGACTGTGCTTTCCCGCTCTTCCTACGCTACCGGGCGCATCCGTCCCATTGTGACCGGGCTCGCGGTCGTGATCGTCAGTGTGCTCGCCGTGGGTGTCGCCGCCCTCGTGACCTGGCCCGACGCCGATGCGCTCGCGGCCGGTGGACGGCCGCGCCCGGACAAGGCGCTGCCGGCCGCGCGGGCCACCACGGCCGCCCTCCTGCCCGACCAGACGCTGCCGTCGAGCGCGCCCGTCGCCGGTGGGCCGGGCGTGCAGGTCACGCCGCCGCAGCTGCTGGCGATCTCCCCGGCCACGGTCCCGGCGGAGACGCTTCGCAGGATCGCCAAGCTGCCGCACGTGCAGAAGGTGGCGGTCACCGACGGCGGCGCGGTCCACGTCTCCGGTACGGCCCTGCGCCTGCTCGCGGTCGACCCGGCGCAGTTCCGCTCCTGGACCCCCAAGCGGGTCGCCGAGCACCCGGAGGTGTGGAGCGGGCTGGCCCGGGGCGAGCTGGTCGCCGACAGCGGGACGATCAAGCGGCTCGGCATGCAGTTGGGCGTGGACTACCAGATCGACGGCGGCCCCCGGCTGCGGGTCGCCGCCTCGGCCTCGCTCGGGCTCCCCGACATCGACGGGCTGGTCAGCCGGGACGTGGGGCAACGGCTCGGCTTCCCCGGCGGGGTCGTGGTGCTCGTGCACGGCGACCCCGGCAAGGTGGACCGGGACGCGGTCGCCCGCCTGCTCGGCAAGGGCGCGCAGGTCGTGCGGATCGGCCCGGACAGCGATCGGCCGAAGGCCGCGAAGCCGCAGGGGCAGGCCCTGGTGGGCCGGCCGGCGAGCTACCTCGACCTCTACCAGCGCTCGGCGACCGTCTGCCCCGGCCTCTCCTGGACCGTCCTCGCTGCGATCGGCCAGGTGGAGAGCAGCCACGGCCGCAACAACGGCCCGTCGTCCGCCGGGGCGCTCGGGCCGATGCAGTTCATGCCCGCCACCTGGAAGTCGTACGGCGTGGACGGCGACGGCGACGGCAAGGCGGACATCTGGAGCCCCTTCGACGCGGTGCCGTCGGCGGCCACATACCTGTGCGCCAACGGGGCGGGCCAGGGCGGCGAGAAGCTCAGGAAGTCCGTGTGGTTCTACAACCACTCCTGGGACTACGTGAACAAGGTGCTGTCGCTCGCCGACGCCTACGCCCGCACGTACGCCTCCTGAGGTCAGGAAGGGCGGCGGGCCGGGGCCGGGCAGCAGGTGCCCGGGCACGGCGCGGGAGCGGGTTCGGCGAGCAGTTCGGCCACCATCGACACGAACCGCGGATGGGTGCCGGCGGTCGCGGCCCTGGTGAGCGGCATGCCGAGCTTGCCGGCCAGGTCGGCGGCCTCCGTGTCGAGGTCGTAGACGACCTCCATGTGGTCGGACACGAACCCGATCGGCACCAGCGTCACGGCCGGCACGCCCTCGGCGTGCAGCGCCTCCAGGTGGTCGCAGACGTCCGGCTCCAGCCACGGCACCTGCGGCGGGCCGCTGCGGCTCTGCCACACGAGGTCCCACGGCCGTCCCGCGTCCACCTGCTCGACCACCAGCCGCGCGGTCTCGCGCAGCTCGGCCTCGTACGCGCCCCCGGACGGGCCGGCGGTGCGCGCCATGGAGACGGGGATGCTGTGCGCGGTGAAGACGAGCCGGGCGCCGGTCCGCACGTCCTCGGGCAGCGTGGCGAGCGCCTCGCGGGTGTGGTCGGCCATCGCGGCCACGAACCCGGGGTGGTCGTAGTAGTGGCGCAGCTTGACGATCTCGGGAGCCCCCGGCACGGCGGCGCGGGCCCGGTCGATGTCGTCGAGGTACTGCCGGCAGCTCGAATAGGAGCGGTAGGCCGCGGTGACGAAGGCCGCCGCCCGGCGCACGCCGTCCTCCTTCATCCGCCGGACCGTGTCCTCCAGGAACGGATGCCAGTTGCGGTTGCCCCAGTAGATCGGAAGGTCCACATCCAGCGCGTCGATCAGCTCACGGCACTGCCGGTTGATCGGGCTGACCCCGCCGAACCGCTGGTAGTGCGCCTCGACCTCCAGCAGCCGCTCACGCGGCACGCCCCGGCCGCGTACGACGTTCTCCAGGAACGGCATGACGTCCTCGGGCCCTTCCGGCCCCCCGAACGAGACGACGAGCAGAGCGTCGTAGCCCGCGTCAGACCCCGTGGTGCTCCCCATGAAGGACAACACTATCGGGGGGTCGAGCCGGGCGGCCCGGGCGAGTAGGTTCGAGCGGTGACTGAATTTCCCGACATCCGCGAGTACATGGCCCTGCCGCGCGTGGCGTCGCTGCGACTGTCACCCGACGGAACCCGGCTCGTGTCCGTGGTCCAGTCCCTCAACCCCGACGGCAAGTCGTACGGAACGGCGCTGTGGGAGATCCCCCTCACCCCTGACGGCGAGCCGCACCGGCTGACGCGGTCGGCGAAGGGGGAGGCGGGCGCGGAGTTCACCCCCGGCGGAGACCTGCTGTTCGTCTCCCGGCGGCCCGACGAGACGGTCAAGGAGACCGGCGGCGAGGTGCCCGCGCTGTGGCTGCTGCCCGGGCGGGGCGAGCCCGTACGGCTGGCCACCCGCCCCGGCGGGATCGGCGCGGTCCGGGCGGCCGGCGACGTGGTGGTCTACGCCTCCGAGGTGCTGCCCGGCGACGCCGCGACCGAGGAGGAGCGCCGCAAGGGCCGCGAGGACGACGGCGTCAGCGCGATCCTGCACGAGGGCTACCCGATCCGGCGCTGGGACCACGACATCGGCCCGGCGCAGACCCGGCTCTTCGCCGGCCGTGCCGGCCGGGACGGCCTGGAGGACGTCCGGGACCTGACCCCCGAGCCGGGCGGCGCGCTGCGCGACGCCTCCTTCGCGGTCGTCCCCGACGGCTCGACCGTGATCACCGCCTGGCGGGAATTCCTGCCGAACGGCGCGGGGCGCACCGACCTGGTCGCCATCGACGTCGCGGACGGGTCGCGGCGGACGCTCGCGACCTCGCCGGAGCACGACTTCGGCGGGCCGGTCCTGGTGTCGCCCGACGGGCGGCACGTCGCCTGCACCCGCGAGCGGCACGCCACCGAGCAGGTCTCGGCCACGGTCGACCTGTGGGTGATCGACCTGGACACCGGGGTGGGACGGGCCGTCGCCGAGGAGATCTTCCCGGCGTCGGTCGCGTGGGCGCCCTCGTCGGAGGAGCTCTACGTCGCCGCCGACGACCGGGGCCGCCGCCCGGTCTTCCGGGTCGCCCTCGACGCGCCTTCCGACGCGGCGCTGACCCGGCTGACCTCGGACGACGGCGCCTACGCCGAGCTGTGCCCGGCCGCTGGAGGGGTGGTCTACGCCGTGCGCGGCGCGGTCGACTCGCCGCCCACGCCAGTGCGGATCGCCCCGGACGGCACGGTGACCACGCTGCCCTCGCCCGTTCCGGCGCTCGACCTGCCCGGCACCCTGACCGAGGTCACCGCCACGGCCGACGACGGCACCGAGATCCGGGGCTGGCTGGTGGTCCCCGCGGAGGCGACCGCCGAGAGCCCGGCGCCGTTCCTGCTGTGGATCCACGGCGGGCCGCTCGGGAGCTGGAACGACTGGAGCTGGCGCTGGAACCCCTGGCTGATGGCCAGGCACGGATACGCCGTGCTGCTGCCCGACCCCTGCCTGTCCACCGGGTACGGCCAGGGCATGATCGACCGGGGCTGGGGCGACTGGGGCCCGGTCACCCACGCCGACCTGATGGCGATCACCGACGAGTGCCTGAAGCGGCCGGAGATCGACGAGCAGCGGACGGCGGCGATGGGCGGGTCGTTCGGCGGTTACATGGCCAACTGGGTCGCCGGGCACACCGACCGCTTCCGGGCGATCGTGACGCACGCCTCCCTGTGGAACCTGGAGCAGTTCGCGGGCACCACGGACGACGCGGACTACTGGTATCGCGAGTTCGGCGCGCCCGGCTCGGCCCGCTACGAGCGCCTCTCACCCCACCGGTGGCTCGGCGAGATCAGGACGCCGATGCTGGTGATCCACGGCGACAAGGACTACCGCGTGCCGATCGGCGAGGCCCTGCGGCTGTGGTGGGACCTCCAGCGGTCGGGGGCCGAGGCGAAGTTCCTCTACTTCCCCGACGAGAACCACTGGGTGCTCAAGCCCGGCAACGCGATCGCGTGGTACGAGACCGTGCTGGCCTTCCTGGCCCAGCACGTGCTCGGGGAGGAGTGGCGCCGCCCGGCCTCCCTGCGGTGACCACCCGAGATCACTCGATCCCGGTTTGGGAGGATGTGCGGGTTACCCGTGGCCGTTCCGTTCCGGTGAACGGTCACGGACGATCACCGACTCGATAGGGGGCGCACCGGCATGGACGACCGTGTACGGGAGGAGGAGCTGCTGGACCTGGCGGCCCGCATAGCGGAGGAGGCCGGTCAGATGCTGCTCGCCAAGCGGCCCGCGCGGCCCGAGGTGCTCGCCACCAAGTCGAGCCCCACCGACGTCGTCACCGCGCTGGACCGGGCCGCCGAGGAACTGATCCGCGCCCGCATCGCCGAGGCCAGGCCGCGTGACGCGGTCCTCGGCGAGGAGGGCGGCGACACCCCCGGCGAGGGCGTGGTCCGCTGGGTCGTCGACCCCATCGACGGCACGGTCAACTTCCTGTACGGCGTGCCCGACTGGGCGGTCAGCATCGGCGTCGAGGTGGACGGTGAGATCGTCGCGGGGGTGGTCAACAACGTCCCGCGCGGCGAGCTGTTCACCGCCCGCCGGGGCGGCGGCGCGTGGCTCCGGGGCGAGCGGCTGCGCTGCAACACCGGCGTCCCGCTCGACCGCGCGCTCGTCGCGACCGGCTTCGGCTACGGCGCCGCCCGGCGCCGCGTGCAGGCCGAGGTGGTCGCGCAGGTGGTGCCGAGGGTCAGGGACATCCGGCGGGGCGGCTCCTGCGCGATCGACCTCTGCTCGGTGGCGGCGGGCCGGGTCGACGCCTACTACGAGCGCGGCGCCAACTACTGGGACCACGCCGCGGCCGGGCTGGTCGCCGCCGAGGCGGGGGCGCGGGTCGGCGGCCTGAACGGCAGACCGCTCAGCCCCGACATGGTGCTGTGTGCCGCCCCCGGGCTCTTCGAGGAACTGCACGACCTGCTCGTCCCCCTCGACCCCGAGCGGGACTGACCACCACACCCCCGGGTTCACCCCCGGCACAGGCGAGGGGGCCCGCCGGACGGCGGGCCCCCTCGTCAGGTGTTGGTGGGCTCAGCGGTTGATGGAGACGCCGTGATCCTCCGCGAGGCGGTGCAGGTCCTCGATCTCGGCGGTGAGGGTGTCGGCGAGGAAGTCGTCCCCGCTCGTCGTGGCCTCTTCAAGACCCTTGTAGGCCTGGTCGAGCCTGGATTCGATCGTGGTCGTGAACTCGCCCATCTCACCTTCTTTCTCAGGGGGCGGACGTGGCACGGGGGACGCCGGCGCGGAATCCGCTCAGGAGAGACGCGCCTACCCATGCACACGACAATGGAGGGTGCCCGGGGCCATACCCATAACCGAACCGATCGCAAACCTGTGAATTTCTGTGCTCTACGTCACGTAGAGTGCCGGGACCTCTTACCGGCGGCTTACGCCGGTCAGGGCCACAATGAGGCGTCCGTACCAGCGAGGAGGACCTTGATGCGCGTGCTTGTGGTGGAGGACGAGAGGGTGCTCGCGGACGCGATCGCCACCGGCCTCCGCCGGGAGGCGATGGCCGTGGACGTCGCCTACGACGGCGCCGCCGCCCTGGAGAAGACGGGGTACATCGACTACGACGTGATCGTGCTCGACCGCGACCTGCCGAAGGTCCACGGTGACGAGGTGGCCCGCCGCCTGGTCGCGGAGCGGTCCGCCTCGCGGATCATCATGCTCACCGCGGCGGGTGACGTCGACGCCAAGGTGGAGGGGCTGGAGCTCGGCGCCGACGACTACCTGGCCAAGCCGTTCGTCTTCATGGAGCTCGTGGCCCGGGTGCGCGCGCTCGGCCGCCGGTCCGCGCCGGCGCTGCCGCCCGTGCTGGAGCGGGCCGGGATCCGGCTCGACCCCGGCAAGAGGCAGGTGGCCCGGGACGGCGCGGAGATCCACCTCACCAAGAAGGAGTTCGCGGTGCTGGAGGAGCTGATGCGCGCCGAGGGCGCGGTCGTGAGCCAGGAGGACCTGCTCGACAAGGCGTGGGACGAGAACATCGACCCGTTCACCAACGTGGTCAGGGTGACGATGATGACCCTGCGCAAGAAGCTGGGCGACCCGCCGGTCATCGAGACCGTGCCGGGCGTCGGCTACCGGCTGTGACGCGCGGCCGGATGTCGGACCCGATGGGCACCGGTCCCTACCGCAGCCAGGTTCCGCCGCCGCCCAGCGGGCCGCCCGCCTGGGACGGCCCGCCGCCCCTGGTCGCCCACCCCGTCCAGCGGGCCAACATCCTCGACGAGATGCGGTCGCTGCAGAACCGCGTGAGCATCCGCTGGCGGCTGACCCTCACGTACGCCGCGCTGGTCTTCGTCGCGGGCGCGCTGCTGGTGATGGTCATGTACGTGCTGGTCGGTCACGCGATCAACGTCGGCTGGCAGAGCGTGCCGAAGATCCTGCTGCCGCCGAGCGTGCCGCAGGAGGTGATCGACGAGTTCAACAACAACTACGCCAACCTCCAGGCGGAGGCCACGGCGGCGGCGCGGGGCGAGCTGCTGCAGCGGTCGCTGCTGGCGCTGCTGGGCGTGGGCATCTTCGCCCTGATCCTCGGATACGTCGTGGCCGACCGGGCGCTGCGGCCGATCATCAAGATGACGACCACCGCGCGGAAGCTGTCGGAGACCTCCCTCGCCCACGAGCGCATCGACCTCCAGGGCCCCGACGACGAGCTGAAGGAGCTGGCCGACACGTTCGACGCCATGCTCACCCGGCTCAACACCGCCTTCGACGCCCAGCGGAGGTTCGTGGACAACGCCTCGCACGAGCTGCGCACGCCGCTGGCGATCAACCGCACCGTGCTGGAGGTCGCCCTGTCCGACCCCGAGGCGTCGGACGACCTCAAGGTGCTCGGGCGCACGCTCCTCGGCACCACCGCCCGCAACGAGCGGCTCATCGAGGGCCTGCTGCTGCTCGCCCGCAGCGAGCGGGAGCTGTCGGTGCGCAAGCCCGTGGATGTGCAGGAGGTGGCGAGGACGGCGGTGGAGCAACTGGCCGCCTTCGCGGAGGAGGAAGAGGTCATGGTCGAACACGACCTTCATCCCGCCGCCACGACGGGTGATCCCGTTCTCGTCGAGCGCTGCCTCTCGAACCTCGTGGAGAACGGCATCAAACACAATCTTGGTCCCGGCGGAAAAGTATGGGTCCGTACGGGAATGGTGGACGGGGGTGCGGTTGTTCAGGTCGCGAACACGGGACCGCACGTTCCCGCGTACGAGGTGGACAGCCTGTTCGAGCCGTTCCGGCGGCTGAATGCCGACCGGGTTCAGTCCGCCAAAGGCGCGGGTCTCGGCCTGTCCATCGTGCGCGCGATCGTCCGGGCGCACGGCGGAACGGTCGTCGCCGTCCCCCGCGACGGGGGCGGGCTCGTGGTGACGGTGCGACTCTCCGGAAACGGGGTTTCTCCGGGGATGCCGCAGTCGGCGCGCTGATGGAGCGTGCGCGCCGTACATGTGGTTGGATGTGCCGTCGAACACGGTGGGGATACCGCCGATACTGTGGTTTTCGCCATATTTGGCTAACCGCAGTCCCCGGCGGTGCACGCCACCCGTGTCGGGAGGTTCAGTGTTCGTTCAAGCGGGTACCGATTGCACGATTTTCCGGCCCCCGCGGGCACAACACCGGCCTCCCGAGCGTTAAGACGCGCGACACAGGCGCAGGGCAGATAGATGAGGGGGATGGAGTAGCAGATGGCTACCGACTACGACAGCCCGCGTAAGACCGACGACGACCTCAGCGAGGACAGCCTCCAGGAACTACAGGCGCGCCGCAGCGACAAGTCGTCGGGCAGCATCGACATCGACGAGACCGATCTGGCCGAGTCGCTGGAGCTGCCGGGGGCGGACCTGTCGAACGAGGAGCTCTCGCTTCGGGTGATTCCTCGGCAGGCCGACGAATTCACCTGCTCGCGGTGCTTCCTGGTGCACCACCGCAGCCAGCTGGCCTCGGAGAAGAACGGCCAGCAGGTCTGCCGCGAGTGTGCCGCCTAGGAGACCCTGAGGAGGGTCCGTGACTTCAGACGCGGATCGGACGAACGACGAGGTGGCCGACCTGGTCGGCAAACTCGTGGCCCCTGAGGAGACGGACGGGGCCGAGCGGCGACGGCTGCTCGGCCGCCTCAGCAAGGCCTTGGCGCAGTCCGCCAGGAAGGCGCGCGAGCGCGGCACCGGCCGGGGCCGGTGGCTCGCCGACGTCTTCATGAACATCGCCCCGCGGTTACCGATCAGGGACCTGGAGACGCTGCGGGAGCACCACTACGGGCTCACCGGCGACCAGCTCGCCGACGACCTCGTCCGCACCGCCGCCAAGGCGACCACGGCGGTCGGCGCGGTCGGCGGAGCGCTCGCCGCCGCCGAGTTCGCCGCCCCGCCCCTGCTGCTGTCCGCCCCCGCCCAGATCGTCGCCGAGACGCTCGTCGTGGCGGCCATCGAGGTGAAGCTCCTCGCCGAGCTCCACGAGGTGTACGGCGTGCAGGTGCCGGGCAACGGCACCCAGAGGGCGGCCGCGTTCGCCCTCGCCTGGTCGAAACAGCGGGGCGTCAATCCCCTCGCCCCCGGCTCGGCCACGATCGCGCTCGGCACCGCCGCGAAGACCGCGCTGCGCAACCGCCTGATGCGCACGCTCGGCAGGCACCTCACCACCCTCGGCCCCTTCCTCACCGGCGCGGTGGCGGGCGCCGCCCTCAACCGGGCCGCCACCAAGAAGCTCGCCGCCGCCGTGCGCGCGGACCTGCACCGCCGGCACGCCCTCCCGCCGAGCTGACCCCCGTTCCCGGCCCGTCCACTCCGCCGTCCCCGCACGCCTCCGTCGACGGCCGTCGGTCCAGGTGACCATCCCAATCGGCACTTCCCGTCCGTCCCGATGTTCCGGGTAGAGAAGTGTCACCGATTGGTCTAAACCACTGGGCGAGCCCCCGTGAGCTGCGTGAGATCATTCTCACAGTTTCAACTGTGAATTGTGCACGTCATTACGGGTATGGGGTCGCCTGGTGGCTTTCCGTATGGTGGTCACAGACGACCCTGGAGGGTTCATGCGTGATGGCACCAGCTCTTTTCTGATCGTCGCGAACCGGCTGCCGGTGGACCGCGTGGGGGAGAACGAGTGGCGTCGGAGCCCCGGAGGCCTGGTGACCGCCATCGCGCCCGTCATGCAGCGGCGTGACGGCGCCTGGCTCGGCTGGACCGGCGCGGCGGGAGAGGAGCTCAAGCCGTTCGACCACGACGGCATGCACCTGATCCCCGTGCCGCTCTCGCAGCTGGAGGTCGAGCTCTACTACGAAGGATTCTCCAACGCCACCCTGTGGCCGCTGTACCACGACGTGGTCGCCACCCCGGTCTACTCCCGGGTGCTCTGGGACGCCTACAAGGCGGTCAACGACCGGTTCGCCCGGGCCGCCGCCGAGGCCGCCGCCCCCGGCGCGGTCGTGTGGGTGCAGGACTACCAGCTCCAGCTCGTGCCGGCCATGCTGCGCAAGCTGCGGCCCGACCTGAAGATCGGGTTCTTCCTGCACATCCCGTTCCCGCCGGGCGAGCTGTTCTACCAGCTCCCCTGGCGCAACGAGATCCTGGAGGGCCTGCTCGGCGCCGACCTGGTCGGCTTCCAGCGGCCGGGCGGCGCCGCCAACTTCCTGCGCCTGTGCCGCCGCCTGCTCGGCGTGCAGTACCTGCGCAACGAGATCCAGCTGGAGGACCGGACGGTGCGCGCCGAGTCGTTCCCGATCTCGGTCGACTTCGGCGAGCTGGACCAGCTCGTCCGCGAGCCGCGCGTCCAGCAGCGGGCCAGGGAGATCCGGGCCGAGCTGGGCGACCCCGAGCACATGCTGCTCGGCGTCGACCGGCTCGACTACACCAAGGGCATCGGCCAGCGGCTCAAGGCGTTCGGCGAGCTGCTCGACGACGGGTCGGTCAAGCCGGGCGAGGCGGTGTTCGTCCAGGTCGCGACGCCGACCCGGGAGCGGGTCGCCGAGTACATCCGGCTGCGCAACGACATCGAGCTGCGGGTGGGCCGGATCAACGGCGAGCACGGCATGCTCGGCCGCCATCCGATCTCCTACCTGCACCAGTCGTACAACAAGGAGGAGCTGGCCGCGTTGTACTGCGCGGCCGACGTCATGGTCGTCACGCCGCTGCGCGACGGCATGAACCTCGTCGCCAAGGAGTACGTCGCCTGCCGCCACGACCTGCGCGGCGCGCTGGTGCTGAGCGAGTTCGCCGGGGCCGCCGACGAGATGCGCCAGGCCTACATGGTCAATCCGTACGACATCGCCGGAATGAAGCGCGCGATGCTGGCCGCGATGCGGGCGACCCCGCACGAGCTCGCCCGCCGGATGCGCTCGCTGCGGCGCAGGGTCGCCTCACACAACGTGGACAGGTGGGCCAGTGACTTCCTCACGGCCCTGGAGTCCGGGGAGCCGGTGCCTACGGAGTGAGGTCGCGGGCGGCGTCCTTCCAGGAGCGCCACTTCCTGGCCGCCGCCCGGGTCGCCACGATCCGGGTGACCTCGATGCCGAGGCCCATCACCACGGCGTAGGCGATCGCCTCGCCGAGGCCGATGTCCGGGGAGTCGGCGCTCGCCGGGGGCTCCTTGCCGGTCGCCTTCTCCCAGGCGTACGCCAGCACCTTGCGGGAGGCGAAGCCCACCGCGAGGCCCAGCAGTCCGCCGATGATCCGCCACTGCATGTCGGGCTTTTCCGACAGGCCGAGTTCCCGCTTGGCCGCGCGAGCCGTGTCCGCCATGATTCCTCCTCCATAACGACCTTAGTGTCTCCCCTCGGGGAGATGCGCCACGCCATACCATGTGGTGGCATGACCGAACAGCGACTCCCCGCAGCCATGCCCGAGAAACCTGCTCTCGACGGCCTGGAGGCGGTATGGGTAGCGCGCTGGGAGGCCGACGGGACCTACCGGTTCGACCGGTCCCGCGGCAGGGACGAGATCTACTCCATCGACACGCCGCCGCCGACCGTGTCCGGATCCCTCCACGTGGGGCACGTCTTCTCCTACACGCACACGGACACGATCGCCAGATACCGGCGGATGCGGGGACGCGAGGTCTTCTACCCGATGGGGTGGGACGATAACGGCCTGCCCACCGAGCGCCGGGTGCAGAACCACTTCGGCGTCCGCTGCGACCCCTCCGTGCCGTACGACCCGGACTTCACGCCGCCGGAGAAGCCGGACCCCAAGCGGCAGGAGCCGATCTCTCGCCGCAACTTCATCGAGCTGTGCGAGCGGCTCACCGCCGAGGACGAGAAGGCCTTCGAGGAGCTGTGGCGCCGCCTCGGCCTGTCGGTGGACTGGTCGCTGACCTACGCGACCATCGACGCCGGCGCCCGGGCCGCCTCGCAGCGGGCGTTCCTGCGGGGCCTCGCCCGCGGCGAGGCGTACGTCGCCGAGGCGCCCACCCTGTGGGACGTGACGTTCCGCACCGCCGTGGCCCAGGCCGAGCTGGAGGACCGGGAGTGGCCCGGCGCCTTCCACCGCATCGGCTTCGACCTGTCGCCCGCGCAGCGCGAGCAGGGGTTCGGCGAGCGGGTGTGGATCGAGACGACCCGGCCCGAGCTGATCCCGGCCTGCGTGGCCCTGGTCGCCCACCCCGACGACGAGCGGTACCGGCCGCTCTTCGGCACCACCGTGCGCACCCCGGTCTTCGGGGTCGAGGTGCCGGTCGTGGCCCACCACCTGGCCGAGCCGGACAAGGGCTCGGGCATCGCGATGATCTGCACCTTCGGCGACGTGACCGACGTGACCTGGTGGCGCGAGCTCGACCTGCCGACCCGGCCGGTGATCGGCTGGGACGGCCGCCTGCTCCCCGAGCCGCCGCACGGGGTGCCCGCCGGCCCGTACGCCGAGCTGGCGGGCCGCACGGTGCACGGAGCGCGGGAGCGGATCGTCGGGATGCTGCGCGAGTCGGGCCACCTGGACGGCGAGCCGCGCGCCATCCGGCGGCCGGTCAAGTTCTACGAGAAGGGCGACCGCCCGCTGGAGATCGTCACCACCCGGCAGTGGTACATCCGCAACGGCGGCCGGGACCTCGCCCTGCGCCGCGCGCTGCTCGACCGGGGCGGGGAGCTGGAGTGGCACCCGCCGCACATGCGGGTCAGGTACGACAACTGGGTGGAGGGCCTGGCCGGCGACTGGCTGATCTCGCGCCAGCGGTTCTTCGGCGTGCCGATCCCGGTCTGGTATCCCCTCGACGCCGAGGGCGAGCCCGTATACGAGGCGCCGATCACCCCGCCGGAGGGGGCGCTGCCCGTCGACCCCTCCAGCGACGTGCCGCCCGGCTACACCGAGGACCAGCGCGGCAAGCCGCTCGGTTTCGCCGGCGACCCCGACGTCATGGACACGTGGGCGACCTCCTCGCTGACCCCGCAGATCGCCGCCGGGTGGGAGCGCGACGACGACCTGTTCCGCCGCGTGTTCCCGATGGACCTGCGCCCCCAGGCCCACGAGATCATCCGTACCTGGCTGTTCTCGACGGTCGTGCGGTCGCACCTGGAGCACGGCGGGCTGCCCTGGCGGCACGCGGCGATCTCCGGGTGGATCCTCGACCCCGACCGCAAGAAGATGTCGAAGTCCAAGGGCAACGTGGTCACGCCCATGGGCCTGCTGGAGGAGCACGGCTCCGACGCGGTCCGCTACTGGGCGGCGAGCGGCCGGCCGGGCACCGACACCGCCTTCGACACGGGGCAGATCAAGATCGGCCGGCGGCTGGCCATCAAGATCCTGAACGCGTCGAAGTTCGTGCTGGGCTTCACGTCGGGCGGGGGAGGGGAGGTCACCGAGCCGGTCGACCTGTCCATGCTGGCCGCGCTCCGGACGGTCGTCGACGAGGCCACCGAGGCGTTCGAGGCGTACGACTACACGCGGGCGCTGGAGCGGACCGAGCGGTTCTTCTGGTCGTTCTGCGACGACTACGTGGAGCTGGTCAAGGCCCGCGCGTACGCCGGGGACGCGTCGGCGGTCGCCGCCCTGCGCGCGGCGCTCGGCGTGCTGCTGCGGCTGTTCGCGCCGTTCCTGCCGTTCGTGACCGAGGAGGTCTGGTCGTGGTGGCGGGAGGGGTCGGTGCACCGCGCCGCCTGGCCGTCTCCGGAGGACCTGCCCGAGGCGGAGCGCGGCGACCCCGCCGTGCTGGAGGCGGTGGCCGAGGTGCTGCGCCGGGTGCGGCGGGCCAAGTCGGAGGCCCGGAAATCCATGCGGGCCGAGGTGTCCCGGCTGACCGTGTCGGGGGGCCAGGCCGGCCTCGTCAGGCTCGCCCAGGACGACCTGTGCGCGGCGGGCAACGTCGAGGAGTTCGTCCTGGAGCCCGGCGACGCCCCCCTCGACGCCGTGGCCGAACTGGCCGGCTGACGGAGCCGCCGGCAGACGGAAGGTAAAACGACTGCGCGCCGCACCCCCGGGCATGCCAGGCTGGAGCCGTGATCCCGTCTAAGAGGCGAGCCCCCGAGAGGGTGCCGCCGACACTCGCCACGCTGGCTGCGTGGAGCTGGCGGCTGCTTCTGGTGGGAGCGGCGATCTACGTGCTGGCGATGATCATCGGCAGGATCAGTTTCGTGGTCCTGCCGGTGGCCGTCGCGCTGCTGCTCGCCGCGCTGCTGTATCCGCTCACCAGACGGCTGCGCGAGGCCGGACTGCGGCCGATCTACGCGACGTGGATCACGATGCTGCTCGGCCTCGCCGTGATCGTGGGCATCGGCATCCTCATCGGCACCCGGGCGAACGAGGAGTTCCCCGGGCTGGTCGCGCAGATCCAGCTCACCGCGCGCAACCTGCAGGGCTGGCTGCTGCACGGGCCCCTTCACCTGAAGGAGGCCCAGATCGCCGACATCGTCGACCAGCTGAGCCGGCAGGTCAACGAGCAGCGCAGCCAGATCACCAGCACCCTGCTGACCGGCGCCACCGCGTTCGTCGAGGTCCTGGCCTCGATCGTGCTGCTGCTCTTCGTGACGTTCTTCCTGCTCAAGGATGGCGACCGCATCTGGGCCTGGTTCCTGCGCGGCTTCGGCGAGGCCGCGCCCCGGGTCGACCGGGCCGGCCGGGCCGCGTGGGTGACGATCTCCCACTACGTGCACGGCACGGTGGCCGTCGCGGCCATCCACGGCATCGTGATCGGCATCGTGCTCGCCGGGATGCGGGTGCCGCTGTGGGCCCCGCTCGCCGTGCTCATCTTCTTCGCGAGCTTCATCCCGATCGTCGGCATCCTCTTCGCGGGGGCCATCGCGACGCTCGTGACCTTCGGCTCGCAGGGGTGGGTCTACGCCCTGGTGTTCGTCGGCATCCTCGTGGTCGAGCAGCAGCTGGAGAACCACGTGCTCCAGCCGCTGATCGTCGGCCGCGCGCTGGCCTTCCACCCGCTGGCGATCATCCTCGTCCTGGCCGTCGGCGGTGTGCTCGGCGGCATCGCCGGAGCGGCCGTGGCCGTGCCGCTCACGGCGGTCATCTACCGCGCGCTCCCGGAGCTGCGCTCCGACCGGCCCGCCATCGGGCCGTCGGGGAACGGGGAAGACGCGGGCCCGCCGGACGGCCCTCCGGGGCCCGGCGTGCCCGCTCTGGAGCCCGCCCCGGAGCCGGACCCGGAGCCCGGGCACGCCGGCTCCGCGGCCGAGAGGGGCGGGGAGGCGGAGGAGGACGGGACCACAGGGACGGCGTCGCCGTCCTCCGGCGCGGGAGAGGCGGTCTCGCCCCAGCGCAACGGGTAGGGTCTTGCCTCATGAGCAGCCCTGTGCCGAACGCCATATCGCCGGCGGGAACCGAGGCCGCCGCGTGAGCGTCGAGATCCTGATCCACCGGCTCGATCCGGGCCTGCCGCTTCCCGCGTACGCGCACCCCGGCGACGCCGGGGCCGACCTGTACGCGGCGGAGGACGTCGAACTGCTGCCCGGGGAGCGGGCCGTCGTGCGGACCGGCGTCGCGATCGCGCTGCCGGACGGCTACGCGGCTTTCGTGCATCCGCGTTCGGGCCTCGCCGCCCGGCACGGCGTCACACTGGTGAACGCGCCCGGCACGGTCGACGCCGGCTACCGGGGCGAGATCAAGGTCACGATGATCAACACCGACGCCAAGGACGCCGTACGGCTCCGGCGGGGCGACCGGATCGCCCAGCTCGTCGTCCAGCGGGTGGAGCGTGCGGCGTTCTACGAGGTGGACCGGTTGCCCGGCTCCGTACGGGGCACGAACGGGTTCGGCTCGACGGGGAGCTGACGGCTCCGGGCACGGGTACGCCCGGCACGGGCAAAATACGAGGAGAGTGAGCGAAGTGTTTCGACGCCGGCGACGCGCGGAGGAGGAGACCGCACCGGCCGTCCGGGAGGACAGCCCCGCCCCGGCGCGGACGACGGGCCCCTGGGACGCGGCGGACGACTACCCGGAGGCCGAACGGGTCGACCTGGGAGGCCTGCGCCTGCCCGTCGACCCCCGGTTCGAGATCCAGCTCAGGGTGGACGGCGACCAGATCACCGGGGTGATCGTCCTGCTGGGTGAGAGCCTGCTGCAGGTCCAGGCGGTCGCCGCGCCCAAGCGGAACGGCATCTGGGACGAGATGCGGGCCGACGCCGTCCGGGACGTCACCGCCGCGGGCGGGGCCCTGGAGGAGCGGGACGGGCCCTTCGGCCCCGAGCTCGTGGGCCGGGCCCCCGCGCAGGGCCAGACGGAGCCGCAGCCGGTGCGTTTCCTCGGCGTGGACGGCCCCCGCTGGTTCCTGCAGGCCGTCATCAGCGGCCCGGCGGCGGCCGGCGGGGAGGCCGGCGACGTCCTGGAGGACGTGGTCCGCGGCATCGTGGTGGTCCGCGGCGACGAGCCGATGCCGCCCCGGGAGGTGATCCCGCTGCGTCTTCCGGCGGACCGGCAGCCCGCCGACGAGCAGGCGCCCGGCCGGGAGGAGCTGCGGCCGTTCGAGCGCGGCCCGGAGATCAGCGAGATCCGCTGAGCGGCGGCGCGTCCGGCCCGCCGGGCCTCGCCCGCGGGCCGGGTGCCCGGCGCGCCGCGACCTCGCCCGCGGGCCGTTGGCGAATCGGGGGCAAGCCCTGCCCTTGCCGTCCTTCTGACGGGTCGGCGTTCTCACGTATGCTGCGGGGAGGCATGGCCCGGGAAACGGACACCCGGGGTGGAGCCAGACGATGGGTCCCCCCGCGGGGACAGCGAGCGAGGAAGCCGGGTGAGTGACCGATGGACACGCCGGAGCCTGCCAGACGAGGCGGACTGCGGGGTCTCCTGCGGCGGCTGAGCTCCAGCCAGGCCGAGCTGGAGGCCGCCGAGCTCCGGGAGGACCTGGAGCAGGAGGGGGCCACGCCCATCGCCCGGTGCGGTGAGCGCCAGCGTTCGTGTGTGGCGGGCACGCTGCGCACCGTCACCCTCCGCCCGCGCGGCGGCGCACCCGCCCTGGAGGCCGAGCTGTACGACGGGTCGGACGTGATCGACCTGGTCTGGCTGGGCCGCCGCAGGATCGCCGGGATCGAGCCCGGCCGGGTGGTGCGGGCCGAAGGACTGATCAGCGTCCAGGACGGCCGTAAGGTCATGTTCAACCCCCGCTACGAGCTGCGCCCGGCTGGTGGCCCTTGATCTCTCAGGAGACCGTATGAGCACAGCGGACATGACGGCCCCCGCGGCGCACGCCACCGTTGAGGCGGCCGTTCGTGCCCAGATGAGCAAGGCGCTGGGCGGCAAGCGGGGGATCGTCGAGGCGGCCGTGCCCACGATCGCCTTCACCGGCACGTGGATGACCACGCAGGACCTGAAGACCTCGCTGATCGTCGGCATCGCCTCGGCGGTGGCGCTCCTGCTGGTGCGGATCGCGCAGCGGACCACGCCGCAGTTCGTGCTCAACAGCCTGGTGGGCATCGGCATCGGCGCGTTCTTCGCCGCCCGCACCGGTGACGCCAAGGACGTCTTCCTGCCCGGGATCCTCTACAACGGGGCCTACGCGGCCGGCATGCTGCTGTCGATCGTGGTCCGCTGGCCCATCGTGGGCTTCCTGATCGGCTCGGTGACCGGCGACCCGACCGCCTGGCACAACGAGCCCGCCCTGGTGCGGCTGTGCGCGCGGCTGACGTGGCTGCTCATGCTGCCCTGCCTGCTGCGCGTGGTGGTGCAGCTGCCGCTCTACCTGGCCGACCACGTGACCGCGCTCGGCATCAGCAAGATCGCTTTGGGCTGGCCGCTCCAGGTGGCCGGGCTGGCGGCGATGGTGTGGGTGCTCGCCCGCGGCCGCACGCCGATCGAGCCGCCCGCCCAGCCGTCCGTCTGACCCTCTCCGCCGGTGCGGCCCGCGCGCCCCGGTGTTCCCGGGGCGGCGGGCGCCGTACGGTCAGGGGCGCTCGTGGGCCGACAGCAGTTCGGTGAGCTCCTGCTCGACCTCCTGGCTGGCGACGAACAGCAGCTCGTCGCCGGCCTCCAGCGGGTCGTCGGCCGAGGGGACCAGCACCCGGCCCTCCCGCAGGATCGCGACCAGGGCGGAGTCCACCGGCCAGGGGACCGAGCCGGTCCGCTGGCCCACCACCGGCGCGTCGTCGGCGAGGGTGAGCTCCACCAGGTTGGCCTGGCCCTGCCGGAAGGTCATCAGGCGCACCAGGTCGCCGACGCTGACCGCCTCCTCGACCAGGGCCGACAGCAGGCGCGGGGTGGAGACGGCGACGTCCACGCCCCACGACTCGTTGAACAGCCACTCGTTCTTCGGGTGGTTGACGCGGGCGACCACCCGGGGCACGCCGTACTCGGTCTTGGCGAGCAGTGAGACCACGAGGTTGACCTTGTCGTCGCCGGAGGCGGCGATGACCACCTGGCAGCTGTTCAGCCCGGCCTCGTCCAGCGAGGAGATCTCGCAGGCGTCGGCCAGCAGCCACTCGGCCCGGGGCACGCTGTCGATCTTGATGGCGCGGGGGTCGATGTCGATGAGCAGGACCTCGTGGCCGTTCTCCAGAAGCTCCACCGCGATGGAGCGGCCGACGGCTCCGGCGCCGGCGATGGTGACGCGCATCAGTGCTCCTCGTCGGACGGCGCGGCGGACAGCACCTTGTTGACCCGGTCCATGTCGCTCTCGGCGGCGACCAGGTGGAGGATGTCCCCTTCCTGGACGACGGTCGCGTCCCTGGGCACGAGCGCCTCGCCCATCCGGTTGACGAAGGCCACCCGTGCGCCGGTGGCGTCCTCGATCACCCTGGCCCGGGTGCCGATCCAGCCCTGGTGGAAGGCCACCTCGGCGAGGACGACCGTACCCGTCGGGTCGCGCCACAGGGGCTCGGCGCCCTCGGGCAGCACCCGGCGCAGGATCTGGTCGGCGGTCCAGCGGACCGTGGCGACGGTGGGGATGCCGAGCCGCTGGTAGACCTCGGCCCGGCGGGGGTCGTAGATGCGGGCGACCACGTTGTCCACGCCGAACATCTCGCGCGCGACCCGCGCCGAGATGATGTTGGAGTTGTCGCCGCTGCTCACGGCGACGAAGGCGGCGGCCGAGGCGATGCCCGCCTCTTCGAGGACGTCGCGGTCGAAGCCGATGCCGGTGACCCTGCGGCCCCGGAACCCGGCCCGCAGCCGCCGGAAGGCCTGCGGGTCGCGGTCGATGACCGCGACCGAATGGCCGTTGTCCTCCAGGATGTGGGCCAGGGTCGAGCCGACCCGCCCGCATCCCATGATCACGATATGCATGCTCCCCCGCCGTGGGTTTTGTGGCGGACTCCTAATGGAGACAGTATGTCGCCCTTACCGCCACCGCATGACTCGGGCACCGGGCGGGGGCACTAGGCTCAACAGACGTGTCCAAGGTGCCAGATCTTGTCAAGCGGCTCCTCGTGGGGCGTGCTCTGCGCAGCACCGCGCTCCACCACCAGCTGCTGCCCAAGCGTGTGGCGCTGCCGGTCTTCGCGAGCGACGCGCTGTCCTCGGTCGCGTACGCGCCGCAGGAGATCCTGGTCATCCTGTCGCTCGCCGGGGTCGGTCTCTACGCCATCAGCCCGTGGGTCGCGGCGGCGGTCGTCCTCGTCATGCTCGTCGTGGTCGCGTCCTACCGGCAGAACGTGCACGCCTACCCCAGCGGCGGCGGCGACTACGAGGTGGCCACGACGAACCTGGGGCCCACCGCCGGGCTGACCGTCGCGAGCGCCCTGCTCGTCGACTACGTGCTGACCGTGGCGGTGTCGGTCGCCAACGGCGCCGACTACGTGGGCGCGACGATCCCGTTCGTCGCCGAGCACCGCCCGCTGGTGGCGATCGCCATCGTCGTGCTCCTGACGATCATGAACCTGCGCGGCATCCGGGAGTCGGGCGTCGCGTTCGCCGTGCCCACCTACGCCTTCATGGCCGCGGTCATCGGCATGATCCTCTGGGGCCTGTTCCGTCTCCTCGTGCTGGGACAGGAACTGCGCGCCCCGACGGCGAACTACCGGCTTCTCGCCGAGCAGACGAACATCGCCGGGTTCGCGCTGGCGTTCCTGGTGCTGCGTGCCTTCTCCTCCGGCTGCGCCGCGCTGACCGGCGTCGAGGCGATCAGCAACGGCGTCCCGGCCTTCCGCAAGCCCAAGAGCAAGAACGCCGCGACGACACTGCTCATGATGGGCCTCATCGCGGTCACGATGTTCGGCGGGATCATCTTCCTCGGCCTCGCCTCCGGGGTGAAGGTGACCGACCCGGCCACCGTGGCCAGGGACCTCATCATCGACGGGCACCCCGCCGGGCCCGGCTACTACCAGCAGCCGATCATCGCGCAGGTCGCCTCCGCCGTCTTCGGCGGCGGCTCGGCCCTGTTCGTCGTCATCGCCGCGGTGACCGCGCTGATCCTCTTCCTGGCGGCCAACACCGCGTTCAACGGCTTCCCGGTGCTGGGGTCGATCCTCGCCCAGGACCGCTACCTGCCGCGGCAGCTCCACACCCGCGGCGACCGCCTCGCCTTCAGCAACGGCATCGTCATCCTCGCGGCCGGGGCCTGCCTGCTCATCTGGGCGTTCGACGCCGACGTCAGCAAGCTGCTCAACCTCTACATCGTCGGCGTGTTCGTCTCGTTCACCCTCAGCCAGATCGGGATGGTCCGGCACTGGACCCGGCACCTGAGGACCGAGAGCGACGCGAAGGCCCGCTTCCGCATGATGCGGGCCCGGGTGATCAACGGCGTCGGCGCGGTCATGACCGGGCTGGTGCTCGTCGTCGTGCTGGCGACCAAGTTCACCCACGGCGCGTACATCGTCTGCCTCGCGATGCCGCTGCTCTTCCTGATGATGAAGGGCATCAGGCGGCACTACGACCGGGTCGCCGCGGAGCTCGCCGCGCCGGAGGAGACCGAGGTCGACGAGTCGATGCTGCCCGCCCGCAACCACGCGGTCGTCCTCGTCTCCAAGATCCACAAGCCGACGCTCCGGGCTCTCGCGTACGCCAGGGCGACCCGCCCGTCCAGCATCGAGGCCGTGTCCGTCAGCGTGGACGCCGGCGAGGCGAGAAAGCTCAAGGACGAGTGGGACCGGCGGGGCATCGGGGTGCCGCTGAAGATCCTCGACTCGCCGTACCGCGAGATCACCGGCCCGGTGCTGGAGTACGTCAAGTCGCTGCGCCGCAGGTCGCCGCGCGACGTCGTCACCGTCTACATCCCGGAGTACGTGGTCGGCCGCTGGTGGGAGCACCTGCTGCACAACCAGAGCGCGCTGCGGCTCAAGGGCCGGCTGCTGTTCAAGCCCGGCGTGATGGTCACGAGCGTGCCGTGGCAGCTCGCCTCCTCCGACCGGCTCAGGCGCCGCAGAGAGCCGTCCGCCCCCGGGGCATCCCGCCGTTCCTACCAGCAGCCGTCGAAGGACGCGCAGGTCGGGGCATGACCGATACGAAAGGGGCCGGCCTGATGAACGGGAACGGCAGCACGGCGCCGGAGGAGTCCGCAGGGACGCTCCACGCGCGGCTCGAACTGACCGTGGGCGCGGTCGCCCACGGCGGCTGGTGCGTGGCCAGGCACGAGGGCCGGGTCGTGTTCGTCCGGCACGCGTTGCCGGGCGAGCGGGTCGTGGCCGAGGTCACCGAGGAGACCACCCGGTTCCTCCGGGCCGACGCGGTCGAGATCCTGGAGGCCTCACCGGACCGGGTCACGCCGCCCTGCCCGTTCGCCGGCCCCGGCCGGTGCGGTGGGTGCGACTGGCAGCACGCGTCGCTGGAGGCGCAGCGCCGGCTCAAGGCCGACGTCGTCGCCGAGCAGTTGCGGCGCCTGGCCGGGCTGGACCACAAGGTCGTGGTCGAGGAGGTGCCGGGGGCGCCGGACGGCCTCGGCTGGCGCACCCGCGTGCAGTTCGCCGTCGACCGGGACGGATCGGCCGGGCTGCGCAGGCACCGGTCGCACGAGATCGAGCACATCACGGGCTGCCTCATCGCCCATCCCGCCGTCGAGGAGGCCGGGGCCGAACGGCTCGCCTGGCCCGGCGCCTCCTCGGTCGAGGTGGTGGCGGCCTCCGGCGGGGACCGGGCCGTGATCGTCGAGCCCCTGCCGCACCGCCGGGCGACGATCCCGGACGTGGACGCCGCGGTCCTCCTCGACGAGGGCAGGCGGGGGACCCGCGCGCTGCGCGGCCGGGCCTCGCTGACCGAGCGGGTGGGGGAGCGGGACTACCGGGTCACCGCGAGCGGGTTCTGGCAGGTCCACCCCGGCGCGGCGGCCACGCTGCTCGGCGCGGTGCTCGACCTCGGCCGCCCCGAGCCGGGGGAGTGGGCCCTCGACCTCTACTGCGGGGCCGGCCTGTTCGCCGCCGGTCTCGCCGAGGCGGTCGGCCCGGAGGGCGCCGTGCTCGGCGTCGAGTCGGACCCGCAGGCCGTCCAGGACGCCCGGATCAACCTGCGCGACCTGCCGCAGGCGCAGGTCGAGCGGGGGAAGGTCGAGGAGGCCCTCGACCGGCTCGGCATCGAGCGGGCCGACCTGGTGGTCGCCGACCCGCCCCGCGCGGGGCTCGGCCGCCCGGTCGTCGACCGCGTCGCGCGCCTGGAGGCCCCGCGCGTCGTCTACGTCTCGTGCGACCCCGCCACCCTGGCGCGGGACATCGCCTGGTTCGCCCCGTACGGCTACCGCCTGGAGGACCTGCGGGCCTTCGACCAGTATCCGATGACCCACCACGTGGAATGCGTGGCCCTGCTCGTCAGGGACTGATCCCGCACCGCCTCACGGGCCCGGGCGGGCCATGCCCCCGAGCAGGAGGTCGGCCAGCCTCCCGACCGCCACGGGCGCGCTCTCGGGCGAACCGGCGCGGAAGGAGGCGATGGCCCTCAGGCCGATCCGCACGTCCTCGACCGACAGCCCAGGACGGACGCCGCCCGCGCTCCGGGCGCGCTCGACGAGCTGCTCGAGCCCTCGGGCCTGGGCGCGGCGCTGCCCGGCGAAGGCGGCGCCCGCGGGGTGGGAACCGAGCAGCGCCTCGTTCAACCCGCGGAGCCGCACCTGGTGTTCGGCGAACCGGCGGACGGTTCCGCGCAGCGCGCGCCAGGGGTCGGGGTCGTCCAGGGCCGCACGCATCTGCGCACGGCACGCCGTCACCTGCTCGGCGAGCACGGCGCGGACGAGGTCCTGTCGTGACGGGAAGTGCCGGTAGACGGTCGCGACGCCCAGGCCGGCACGCCGTGCGATCTCGTGCACGGGCAGGTCGAGCCCGTCCGCGGCGAAGGCGGCACGGGCGACCGCCAGGATGTGCCGCCGGTTGCGCTCCGCGTCCGTCCGTGGTTTCCGAGTCAATGTCGTCCGCGCCCCTCTCACTTCCGGCGATCCGAGACAGCCGCTCCCGTTTGCCCGCCTACGGTGGTCGACGGCCAATCGGAGACAACCGGATAGGTGGACATGTTGCCAAATGCGGAAATGCGCGCAGTGCGGTTCGACCGGTTCGGTCCCCCCGAGGTTCTCACCGTCGGGGGATCTCCCGCACCTCACGCGGGTCCCGGCGAGGTGCGCATCGCGGTGAGGGCCGCCGGGGTCTCACCGGTCGACCTCGCGCTGCGCGCCGGCACGTCGCCGTCGAGCGGACGACTTCCCCTGCCGCACATCCCCGGAGTCGACGCCGCCGGAGTGATCGACGAGGTGGGCGCGGACGTCACCGGGTTCGCCGCCGGGGACGAGGTCTTCGGCGCCGTCGACGTCTCACGGCTCGGCGGCGCCGCCGCCGAGTTCGCCGTGCTGGCCTTCTGGGCCGCGAAGCCGCCCTCGATGTCCTGGGAGGAGGCCGGCGCCGCCGGCACGAGCGTCGAGACCGCCACCCGGGCGCTCGACCGACTCGGCGTACGCGCGGGCACGACGCTGCTGGTCGACGGCGCCTCCGGCGGAGTCGGCAGCGTCGCCGTCCAACTCGCGGCCGCCCGCGGCGCCCGTGTGATCGGCACGGGCCGTCCGGACAGCCACGCCTTCATCGCCGCGCTCGGCGCGGTCCCGATCGCCTATGGGCCCGGGCTGGCCGAGCGCGTCCGGCCTCTCGTGGCCGGAGGGATCGATCTCGCGCTGGACGTCGCCGGGGCCGGCTCGCTCCGTGAACTCGTCACGATCACCGGTGCGCCGGAGTCGGTCCTCACCATCGCGGACTTCAGCGGCCCGCGGCTCGGAGTCGGCGTCTCCCGCGGTGAGCTCGGCGGGGAGCCGGACGGGCGGCACGGTCTCCCCCTCGCAGCCGCGCTGTCGGCGGAGGGGCGCTTCCGCGTTCCCGTGCGGGCGGTGTTCCCCATGGACCGGGCGGCCGAGGCGCACGCGGCCGCCGCGCGAGGGCCACAACGGGGCAAGGTCGTCCTCGCGGCTCCTCCCGCTCACGGCTCGGGGCGGCGGCCCTCCAGCGAGCCGAGGACGCGGGGGCGGGGATAATGGACGGATGAAATTGAGGATCTTCACCGAGCCGCAGCAGGGCGCGACCTACGACGACCTGCTCCGGGTGGCGCAGACGGCCGAACGCCTCGGGTTCGACGCCTTCTTCCGGTCTGACCACTATCTGCGGATGGGGGACGGCGACCCGGGGCCCGGTCCCACCGACGCCTGGATCACCCTGGCCGGGCTCGCCAGGGAGACCTCGCGCATCCGGCTGGGCACGCTGGTGACCGCCGGGACGTTCCGGCTGCCCGGCCCGCTCGCGATCAGCGTCGCCCAGGTGGACCAGATGAGCGGCGGGCGCGTCGAGCTGGGCCTCGGCACCGGCTGGTTCGAGGAGGAGCACACGGCGTACGGCATCCCGTTCCCTCCGCTGGGTGAGCGGTTCGAGCGCTTCGAGGAGCAGTTGGAGATCGTCACCGGGCTGTGGGCGGCGGCGAAGCCGTTCTCCTTCGACGGCGCGCACTACCGGCTGGCGGACTCGCCCGGCCTGCCGAAGCCGGCGCAGCGGCCCAGGCCGCCCCTGATCATCGGCGGCGGGGGAGCCAAGCGGACCCCGCGGCTGGTCGCGCGGTTCGCCGACGAGTACAACGTGCCGTTCCTCCTGCCCGAGGACACCGCCGCGGCCTTCGACCGGGTCAGGGCGGCGTGCGAGGAGGCGGGGCGGCAGACCGTCCTGCTGTCGGCGGCGCAGATCGCCTGCGTGGGCCGGGACGAGGCGGAGATCGCCCGGCGGGCCGCCGCCGTCGGCCGGGAGGTCGACGAGCTGCGGGTCAACGGCCTGGCCGGCACCCCGCAGGAGGTGGTCGAGAAGATCGGCCGGTTCGCCGAGATGGGCGCGGAGCGGCTCTACCTCCAGATCCTCGATCTGGACGACCTGGAGCACCTGGAACTGATCGCGGCCGAGGTGCTGCCGCAGGTGTGAAAAGCCGGTAGCCGGTGAAAGGGGGCATCCGGCACACTTTGCCGGGTGCTCCTGACGATCACGACGACCCTGCGCCCCGCGACGGACCTCGGTTATCTCCTGCACAAGCATCCCGGCCGGGTGCAGGAGTTCGGGCAGTCGTTCGGCACCGCGCGGGTCTTCTACCCCGAGGCGGACGGGGACCGGTGCACGGCGGCGCTGCTGCTGGAGGTCGACCCCGTCCGGCTGGCCCGCTCCCGGGGCACGTCCTCGCCCGACTTCTCGCTGAGCCAGTACGTCAACGACCGGCCGTACGCCGCATCGTCACTGCTGGCGTCGGCGCTCGCCGACGTGTTCCGCACGGCGCGGACCGGGCGGTGCGCCTCTCGCCAGGACCTCGCCGACTCGGCGATCCCGCTGGAGATCACGCTGCCCGCCCTGCCGTGCCGGGGAGGGGCCGATCTCGCGCACCGGCTGTTCGCGCCGCTGGGCTGGGAGGTCGGCGCCGAGGCCGTGCCGCTGGACCCCGGCTTCCCCGAGTGGGGCGACTCCCGGTACGTGCGGCTCGCGCTGCGCGGGAACGTGCGCCTGGCCGACGCGCTCAACCACCTGTACGTCCTGCTCCCGGTGCTCGACGACGCCAAGCACTACTGGCTGGCGGGCGACGAGGTCGACAAGCTCGTCCGCGCGGGGGAGGGCTGGCTGGCCGGCCATCCGGACAAGGGGCTGATCACCCGCCGCTACCTCGGCCGGAGGTGGGCGCTCACCCGCACCGCCTTCGCGCGTCTCGCCGAGCTCGGCGACGACGTGGAGGAGAGCCTGGACCCGCCGGTGGAGGAGGAGCCGGGTGTCGAGACCCCCGCCCCCGCCGCACCCGACGCCGGAGCCGGGCAGGCCGAGCCCGGCGTTCCCGAGCCCGGTGTTTCTGAGCCCGGCAGCCACACGCCCGGCGCCGCCACGCTCCAGGACGACGAGCCTGTCTCCGGCGACGAGCCTGGTGACGGGCCCGGTGACGGGCCCGGGGAGGCGCCCGGTGAGGCGCGGGTGCCGCTGAACACCCTGCGCCGGGACGCGGTCGCCGCGGTGCTGACGGAGATCGGCGCGCGCTCGGTGATCGACCTGGGCTGCGGCTCGGGACAGCTGCTCGGCGTCCTGCTGCGGGATCCCGCCCTCACCCGGGTGACCGGCATGGACGTGTCGGCCCGCGCGCTCGCGCTGGCCAAGCGCCGCCTGCGCGCCGACCGGATGCCGGACGCCGTGCGCGCCCGCCTCACCCTCTTCCAGGGCTCGCTGACGTACACCGACGCGCGCCTGGCCGGGTACGACGCCGCGGTGCTGATGGAGGTCGTCGAGCACGTGGACCCGCCGCGGCTGCCCGCCCTCGAACGGGTGGTCTTCGGCACCGCCAGGCCGTCCCATGTGATCGTGACGACGCCGAACGTGGAGCACAACGTGCGGTACGAGTTCCTCGCGGGGGACCGGCGCCACCCCGACCACCGGTTCGAGTGGACCCGCGCGGAGTTCGCGCGGTGGGTCGAGGGCGTCTGCGCGGCGTACGGATACACGGCCGATCTGCGGCCGGTCGGCGAGGACGACCCCGAGGTGGGCCCGCCGACCCAGATGGCGGTCTTCGGCAGGAAGGAGGAGCGGCCGTGACGGAAGTCAGCGTTCCGGAGTCGTCGCTGGTGGTGCTGGTGGGCGTGTCCGGCAGCGGCAAGTCGACGTTCGCCGCCCGGCACTTCGCGCCCACCCAGGTCATCTCCTCCGACTTCTGCCGTGGCCTCGTCTCCGACGACGAGAACGACCAGACGGCGACGTCCGAGGCGTTCGACCTGCTCCACCACATCGTGGGCGTCCGCCTGCGGCGCGGCCTGCTCACGGTGGTCGACGCGACCAACGTGCAGTGGGAGGCGCGCAGGAAGCTGATCGAGCTGGCCAGGGCGCACGACGTGCTCGCCGACGCGATCGTGCTGGACGTGCCCGAGGAGGTGGCCCGCGCCCGCAACGCGGCCCGCCCCGACCGGGCCTTCGGGCCGCACGTCATCACGCGGCAGAGCAGGGAGCTGCGCCGGTCGCTCGGCAAGATCTCCAGGGACGGCTTCCGCCGGGTGCACGTCCTGCGTGGAGACGAGATCGGCGACGTGACCGTCACGTACGAGAAGGCGTGGACCGACAGGACCCACCTCACCGGGCCGTTCGACATCATCGGCGACGTGCACGGCTGCCGGGCGGAGCTGGAGTTGCTGCTGACCACGCTCGGCTGGGAGGTCGGGCCGGAGGGCGCCGTCCACCCCGAGGGCCGTACGGCGGTCTTCGTGGGCGACCTCGTCGACCGCGGCCCCGACACGCCCGGGGTGCTGCGGCTGGTCATGGGCATGGTCGCGGCGGGCACCGCGCTGTGCGTGTGCGGCAACCACGAGGCAAAGCTGGTGCGGGCCCTGGACGGCCGCAAGGTGCGGGTCGCGCACGGACTGGAGCGGTCGCTGGAGCAGCTCGACGCCGAGCCCGCGGAGTTCCGCGTGGCGGCCCGCACCTTCATGGACGGCCTGATCAGCCACTACCGCCTCGACGGGGGCAGGCTGGTCGTCGCGCACGCCGGGCTCAAGGAGGCCTTCCACGGGCGGGCCTCCGCACGGGTGCGGTCGTTCGCCCTGTACGGCGACACGACCGGGGAGACCGACGAGTACGGCCTGCCGGTGCGCTACCCCTGGGCGGACGACTACCGGGGACGCGCGATGGTCGTCTACGGCCACACCCCGGTGCCCGAGCCGGAGTGGGTCAACAACACGATCTGCCTCGACACCGGCGCCGTCTTCGGCGGGCGGCTGACCGCGCTGCGCTACCCGGAGAGGGAACTGGTGTCCGTTCCGGCCGAGAAGGTCTGGTACGAGCCCGTACGCCCGCTCACCGCGCGGACGCCCGCCCGCGACCCGGGCGTGCTCGACATCGGCGACGTGGACGGCACCCGTTTCGTGGAGACGCGGTTCGGCGGCCGGATCAGGATCGCGGAGGAGAACTCCCGCGCCGCGCTGGAGATCATGAGCCGGTTCGCCGTGGACCCGCGGTGGCTGGTCTACCTTCCGCCGACGATGGCGCCGCCGGAGACCTCCGCGCTGGACGGCTACCTGGAGCACCCGGCCGAGGCGTTCGAGGAGTTCGCCCGCGCGGGCGTCTCCCGGGTCGTGTGCGAGGAGAAGCACATGGGCTCGCGGGCGATCGCCGTGCTGGCGCGGACCCCGGAGGCGGCGGCGCGCCGCTTCGGCGTCGCCGACGGCACGGCGGGCAGCGTCTACACCCGCACCGGCAGGCCGTTCTTCGACGCGCGCATGCCGGAGCTGGTGGACCGGCTGCGCGAGGCGTGCGCGCCGCTGTGGGAGGCGCTGGAGACCGACTGGGTGGCGCTCGACTGCGAGCTGCTGCCCTGGTCGGCCAAGGCCGAGGGGCTGATCCGCGACCAGTACGCCTCGGTGGGGGCGGCCGCGCGGGCGTCGCTGCCCGCGGCGGTCGCGATGCTTGAGACGGCGGCGGAACGTGGCCTGGATGTAGGCGCTCTGCTCGACCGCACCCGCCGCCGCGCTCACAACGCTGCCCTGTTCCGCGACGCCTATGCGCGTTACTGCTGGCCGGTCTCGGGTCTCGACGGCGTACGGCTCGCACCGTTCCAGATCCTCGCCTGCGAGGGCAGGGCGACGGCGGTGGACGAGCCGCACGAGTGGCACCTGAAAACCCTCGGCCTGATCGACTCCCCGCTCGTCACCGCGACCCGCCACCGGTTCGTCGACCTCGGCGTACCGGGGGAGCGCGAGGCGGCCGTGGCGTGGTGGACGGACCTGACCGAGACCGGGGGCGAGGGCATGGTGGTAAAGCCCGCCTCGTTCACCCCCGTCCCGGTGACCCAGGTGTCTTCGGGCGGGGTCCGGGAGGCCGGCGCCCCGGACGCGCCGCGGCCGGTGAGGGCGCAGCCGGGCGTGAAGGTGCGCGGCCGGGAGTATCTGCGGATCATCTACGGCCCCGACTACACCGAGTCGCTCGATCTGCTGCGCCGCAGGTTCACCGGGAGGAAGCGCTCACTGGCGCTGCGGGAGCACGCGCTCGGGCCGGAGGCGCTGGCGCGCCTCGCGGAGGGGGAGCCGCTCTGGCGGATCCACGAGGCGGTCTTCGCCGTGCTCGCCCTCGAGTCGGAGCCGGTCGACCCCCGTCTGTGAGACCGGACAGCCCCCGGGTCCCGGACCACGGTCTCGGCCCACACGGCCAGGACCGGCAGCACGATCCCGGCGCCGATCATGCCCGCACCAGGGACCGGACGTGCTGCTCCCCACCGTACGCGGAGGGCGTCCTCCTGGCTGCCAAGGGCGCGGGGCGACCGACCTCGGGCTTCCCGAGGCTCGGCGGCGGGGCTCAGTCCGTGAAGCGGGCCAGGAACAGCCCGAGCCTGAGCTCGTGGTGCTCGCGCGGCAGCCGCCCGCCGCGCATGAGGGTCACCAGGCCGTGCAGGCCCGCCCAGAAGGTCTCGGTCAGCGCGCCCAGGCTGTCGCCGCCCGAGTAGGGGCGGACGGCCTCGGCCAGCTCGCCGAAGGCCGCCTGCAGGGCGGGCGGCGCCTCGGGGGTGGCGAACGGCAGCGGGACGATCTGGTTGAACATCACGTCGTAGAGGGCCGGGTGCCGGTCGGCGAAGGCCATGTAGGCCGCGCTGACGCCGGCGATGGCGCGGCGGGCGTCCGGCGCCGCGGTCCTGGCCGCGCGCAGGTCCACGGCCAGGTCGGCGCAGCCCTCCACGGCGACGGCCGCCATGATCGCTTCCTTGCCCTTGAAGTGGCTGTAGAGCACCGGCTGGCTGTACTCGACGCGCTCGGCCAGCCGCCGGGTCGTGACCGCTTCCCAGCCCTCGGCCTCGGCCAGCTCCCGGGCCGCCGTAATGATCAGCTTCTCCCGCTGAGCGCGCTCACGCTCCCTGCGTGACTGGATCGACATGCCTGAACCCTAGCAGTGCTAGCGTTTAGGGCATTGCTCTGCTAGCGTCATTATTATTCCTAGCGCTGCTAGTTCTCGGAGAGAAGACATGCTCACCCCCATCGCGTACGGCCTCGCCGTCGTCCTCAACCTGTTCGTCCTGTTCATTGGAGCCCGTTTCCTGCTCGCGCCCCACGCGGCGGCCGCCGGCTACGGGGTCCCGGCCAAGAAGGACGGCGACGTCGCCTACCTGACGATCAAGGGCCTGCGTGACGGGGGCTACGGTCTGCTGGGCCTGGCCCTGCTGGCCTTCGCCGGCGCCCGCGCCGAGGCCTGGTACATGCTGATCGTCGCTCTGTTGCCCCTGGGCGACACCCTGATCGTGCTGCGCAACGGCGGCACCCGGGCGGTCGCCTTCGGCATCCACTTCGCGACCGCCGTGATCGTGCTCATCAGTGCCGCCCTGCTCTTCGCCGTCTGACCCCGCACTAGCATCGCGGCATGGCCCCCACCAAGGCCGACCTCGAGGCGGCCAGGAACGCGACGATCGAGGACGTGCTCGGCCCCGGCCTCGACGTGCTGTTCTGCGGGATCAACCCCAGCCTCTACTCGGCCGCGACCGGTCATCACTTCGCGCGGCCCGGTAACCGGTTCTGGCCCGCCCTGCACCTGTCCGGTCTCGTGCCGCGCAGGCTCGCACCGTCCGAGCAGCGCCTGCTCCCGTCCTACGGGCTGGGCATCACCAACATCGCGACCCGGGCGACCGCCCGTGCCGACGAACTGGACCCGGAGGAGCTCCGCGTGGGCGGCGAGCGGCTCGTGCGGCTGGTGGCGGAGGTCCGGCCCCGCGTCCTGGCGATGGCGGGGGTGTCGGCCTATCGGGTCGCCTTCGCGCGCCCCGCCGCCCGGATCGGCCCGCAGGAGGAGACGATCGCCGGGACGGCGCTGTGGGTGCTGCCCAACCCCAGTGGGCTGAACGCCCACTGGAGGCTGGAGGCCATCGCGGCCGAGATGGCCCGCCTGCGCCCACCGCGGGCCTGACGGGATCGACCGCGGCGGTCAGGGACGGCCCCGGGTCCTCCCCCGCGTGCGTGCCGGGCACCCCAGGACGTAGCCGCCGTCGCGGCCGCCCACCTCGCACGGACCGCCGCGACGCTCGCCATCCTGCGCACGGTGCTGGAGCACCGGCGGGACGGGGCCTGAGCCCTGTCCCGCCGGCCGGGACGGGCGAATCTCAGGGGTGGCCGGGGTGGGAGAGGATGCGCCAGGGCGAGGGAGGCGGCAGGGGCGCCACCTCACGGTCGTGGAAGGCCACCATGTCCTCCGCCTCCGCGTACAGCTCGGAGATGATCTCGGCGCACTCGTCGATCACACCGGCGTCGGTGATCCGCCGGCCGCCCACGTGCGCCCCCATATCGTCGTAGAGGACCTCGTACATCAGGCCCGGGCCCAGGATGAGCAGCTCGGGCAGCGGCGCGCGTTCCTCCAGGTGCCGCACCGACCGGGCGTGCAGGGCCCGCGCCCGCTCGCCCGCCCGGGTGCGGGCCGCGAGCAGGATGACCTCCCACTGCAGGTACGGCGTCGGCGGCGTCTCCACGATCCGCAGGCGGCGTAGCTCCGCCCGGGGCGGGAGGTCGTCGGCGAAGCGCATCTCGCCCATCAGCGCGAGCGACCGGTCCCAGTCTCCGCTCACCATCGCGACCCAGCTCGGCGTGTCGGGCTCGTGGAAGTGCTGGGCGCGTTCCAGCTTCCACACCACTCCCTCCACCTCGCGCAGGTGCTCGTAGAGCTCGGTCCGGTACTCCGCCGCGTGGAGGACTTCTCCCGCGACCTTTCTGACGTGCTCGAACGCTTCTCCGGGCATGGGGCCTCCTCGGCCGAAGCCGAATCGTGGTCGGAGCGCGCCCGGCCCCGGCCCGGATCGAGGAACGTGGCGCGCGTCGGTGCTTCCCGCGGACGTGTGGCGCGTGTCAGTTCCCCGTCGAGTTGCTGCACACGCTCGTCTCCGCGGCGTCCAGCAACCTGATCCTGATCTGCCTCGTCCCCGCCGTTCGCTCGGTCTGCGGCACCACCTCGGGTTCCGGCTCGGCTGTCTGCATCTCACCCTCCGTTCATCGGGGTGGCCGCAAACTCTCCCCCGAGGGCGACATGTCGATCGTTGGCCTCCGCCGATGCCGGGTCAAGGCCCAATTCGTGATCGGTGCGGCCGGTGCCGGTGCCGCGCGAGGCGGAGGACCGTCGTCACCAGCCAGGCCAGGAACAGCAGCTTGGCGACCAGGAACAGCGGCCAGGCGTGCCCGGAGACGAACGCGACCACGAGGACCACCGCGGCCACGATGGGCAGGACCGGCGGCCCGACCCTCGGACGCCTCGCGCCCGCCCAGTGCGCCGCGTGGGGCGGCCCCCAGGCCGCCGCGTACGGCCTCCAGGCGGCGGGGTGGCCGTAGCCGTGGTGGCCGTGACGGTGGTGGTGCTGCCAGGGGTACGGCGGTCCCGGCGGGGGAGCCGCCGCCCGGAAGCCGGGGAGGAGGTCGGATGTCACCCGCCGCAGGTCCTCCTCCGTACGGGCGGCGAGGGTGGTGTCGAGGCGCTCGTCGAGTTCCTCCCGGGTGATGCGGCCCTGCGCGAACGCGTCGTGCAGGATCCGCATCACCTCGTCGCGCTCCCTGTCGCCGATACGCAGGGCCCCGGCGGGAGGCCGGCCGGCCCCGCCACGGGTGTCGTCGGGGAAGCCCATGATCACTCCTCGGCGGGGTCGCCGTCGGCGAGAATCCGGTAGAGCTGCCGCCGGGTCTCGGTCAGGACCTGCCGCGCCTGCCTGATCTGCCCGTCGCTGCCCGACTGGGCGATCTGGAACAGCGCCGACGCCGCCTGCCTGGACAGGCCGAACAGCTCGTGGACGTCGTCCCCGATGTCCGGCGTCATGTCCTCCCAGGGCGCGCGGACCTCGCTCTCGTGCTGCGCGACGTAATCCCGGCCCGCCTCGGTGAGCTGGAACGTCTTGCGCCCGTCGGTCTCGTCGGCGCGGACCAGGCCCTCGTCGCTGAGCTGCTGGAGCGCGGGGTACACCGCGCCCGGGCTGGGCTTCCAGCCGCCCTGGCTGCGCTCGGCGATCTCCTGGATGATCTGGTAGCCGTTGCGCGGCTCCTCCGCGAGCAGCGCGAGGATCGCAGCGCGCACGTCACCGCGCTTGGCCTTGCGGGGCCGCCCGAAACCCCGGCCGCCGAACGGGAAGTTCCCGCCCGCCCACGGCCCGAACGGGCCGCCGGGGCCGCCCGGGCCGAAACCGCCCCACGGACCGCGCCCCCGCATGCCGCCCCTGTGCCGGTGCTCGTGCGAACCTGCCTGCTGATGCTCCTGGTGCCACATGGCCGCCTCCTTCATGTTCGCGTACGCCCGGCGCAGGGCGCCCCGCAGATGGCGGCGCATCTCGTCGCGGAGCGCCTCCCGGGCGTCCCGGGCATCCCGGGCGTCGTGGTGGTCGTGGCCGGCCCAGGGCCCGCCGAACGTGTGTGCCTGGCTCATCGCGTGTCCCTTCTTCCCGATCCGTTCTCGATGCTTCAACGATATATCGAGATTGTTCTCCCGGTGCGCCCTGGGGAAGAGTGATGTAGCTCACCCGGAACTTTTTCCGGCTGCCGGGAACACCGCCCGAGACCGTAGCGTTATCTGGCACAGGCGGGATCGTTCTGCTCTGGGAGGGCTGGGGGGTGCTCTTGGAGCGGGACGATCCCGCACCCTTTTTCGGCGGGTCGCGCCGCCGCCCTATCTGACGTCGAACGGCCGCCGGGTTGGCGACGGGAGCCCCGACACAGGCCCGGCCTCGTGGGCGCTTCGCGGATTTTGTCGGTGCTTTGCCGTACAGTCTCAAGGCGTGATCTTGACATGATGGGGCACTCGCACGCCCTCAGCGGGGCGGCGGTGTGGCTCGCGGTCGCGCCGGCCCTGGTGGCGCTGCCGGGCGCGGTGGGCCATGTGGAACTGGCGACGCTGACGGGCCCGATCCTGACTCCGCCTGAGCTGGTCGCGGGGGCGGTGGTCTGCGCGGGCGCGGCCATGCTGCCCGACCTCGACCATCCCAGCGCCACGATCGCCCAGACGTTCGGCCCGGCGACCTACCTGCTGAGCAAGGGCGTCAACTTCGTGAGCGGCGGGCACCGGCACGCGACGCACTCGCTGTTGTTCAGCATCGTGATGGGGGTGGGTGCGCACCTGCTCGGCGACCGCTACGCCGTGGGCCGCGACATCCTGGTCGTCCTGATGATCGGCCTGGCGCTGCGCGCCGTGGGGCTCGGCGTGCCCGGCAAGACGCTCATCTCCGCGGTGGTGAACGTCGGAATGACCGCCGCGCTGTTCCTGACGTTCATGGTGCTCGGGGTCACCTACTCGTGGCTGGGGATCGCCATCGGGGTCGGCTGCCTCGTGCACATCATCGGTGACTGCCTGACCGAGCGCGGCTGTCCCGTCTTATGGCCGATCAAGGGGCGCTGGCTCCTGCCGTTCGACATCGGCATCAAGACCGGCAGGGCGTTCGAGAAGCAGTTCCTCGGCCCGGCCCTGTCGATCGTGGTGATCGCGCTGCTCTGCCTGCGGTTGATGCCCGCCTGAGCACGGGCCGCCGGCCTGTCTGAGACGCGCGGCCCGGACGCCTACCCACAAGTAACTTGATGTCGAGATATCGGGAGAGATATCTTGATGTCGAGACATCCTCGCGCCGCACAGGTAAGGGCGACCTGATTGTCAGGAGTGTTCCTTCGGTGCGGGAGGATGCATAGCGAACTTGTGGAACAAGCCCGGAACCTGGGGAGGCGAACTTCGTGTCCGCGAACAGCTTCGGCAGCCGTGACACGCTGCGCGTCGGCGACGCGTCATACGAGATCTACCGGCTGGACGCCGTCGAGGGGTCGGCGCGCCTCCCGTACAGCCTGAAGATCCTGCTGGAGAACCTGCTGCGCACCGAGGACGGCGCGAACATCACCGCCGACCACATCCGCGCCCTCGCCGGGTGGGACCCGAACGCCACGCCGAGCGTGGAGATCCAGTTCACCCCCGCCCGCGTGATCATGCAGGACTTCACCGGCGTCCCGTGTGTGGTGGACCTCGCCACCATGCGTGAGGCCGTCCGCGACCTGGGCGGGGACCCCGCCAAGATCAACCCGCTGGCCCCCGCCGAGATGGTCATCGACCACTCGGTCATCGTGGACTACTTCGGCCACCCCGACTCCTTCCAGCGCAACGTCGACCGGGAGTACGAGCGCAACCGCGAGCGCTACCAGTTCCTGCGCTGGGGCCAGACGGCCTTCGACGAGTTCAAGGTCGTCCCGCCGGGCACCGGGATCGTCCACCAGGTCAACATCGAGCACCTGGCCCGGGTCGTCATGATCCGCGACGGCCGGGCGTACCCCGACACCTGCGTGGGCACCGACTCGCACACCACGATGGAGAACGGCATCGGCGTCCTCGGCTGGGGCGTCGGCGGCATCGAGGCCGAGGCCGCGATGCTCGGCCAGCCGATCTCCATGCTGATCCCCCGGGTGGTCGGGTTCAAGCTGACCGGCAAGCTGCCCGCCGGCGCCACCGCGACCGACCTCGTGCTCACGATCACCGAGATGCTGCGCAAGCACGGTGTCGTCGGCAAGTTCGTCGAGTTCTACGGCGAGGGCGTCAGCAGCGTGCCGCTGGCCAACCGCGCCACGATCGGCAACATGAGCCCGGAGTTCGGCTCCACCTGCGCCATCTTCCCGATCGACGGCCAGACGACCGACTACCTCACGCTGACCGGCCGCTCGCCGGAGCAGGTCGCGCTGGTCGAGGCGTACGCCAAGGAGCAGGGCCTGTGGCTCGACCCCTCGGCCCCCGAGCCCGTCTTCAGTGAGTACATCGAGCTCGACCTGTCGACCGTCGTCCCGTCGATCGCCGGGCCGAAGCGCCCGCAGGACCGCATCCCGCTGGCGGACGCCAAGTCGGCCTGGCGCGCGGCGGTGCGCACCTACGTCGCCGACGACAGCGTCGAGGGTCCCGCCGACGAGGCGTCGGCCGAGTCCTTCCCCGCCTCCGACTCCCCGGCGATCTCCCGTTCGGGGGCCGGTGACGTGCCGCACGCGGTGCGGCGGAACGGCGAGCGGCCGAACCGCCCGACGACGGTCACGCCGGCGGAGGGCGCCCCGTTCGAGATCGACCACGGCGTGGTCACGATCGCCGCGATCACCTCCTGTACCAACACGTCCAACCCGTACGTCATGCTCGGCGCGGCCCTGCTCGCCAGGAACGCCGTGGACAAGGGCCTGGCGCGCAAGCCGTGGGTGAAGACCTCCCTCGCCCCGGGCAGCCAGGTCGTCACCGGCTACTTCGAGCGGTCCGGCCTCCAGCCGTACCTCGACAAGCTGGGCTTCAACCTGGTCGGCTACGGCTGTACCACCTGCATCGGCAACTCCGGCCCGCTGGACCCGGAGATCTCCGAGGCGATCCAGGAGAACGACCTCGCGGTCACCGCCGTGCTGTCGGGCAACCGCAACTTCGAGGGGCGCATCAACCCCGACGTCAAGATGAACTACCTGGCCTCGCCGCCGCTGGTCGTGGCGTACGCGCTGGCCGGGACCATGGACATCGACCTGAACAACGAACCGCTCGGCGTCGGAGCCGACGGGCAGCCGGTCTTCCTCAAGGACATCTGGCCCGCGCCCGAGGAGGTCGCGGCCGTGGTGTCCGAGTCGATCGGCCAGGACATGTTCCTGCGCGACTACGCGGACGTGTTCAAGGGCGACGAGCACTGGCGGTCGCTGCCGATCCCGACCGGTGACACCTTCGAGTGGGACGCCGACTCGACGTACGTCCGCAAGGCGCCGTACTTCGACGGCATGCCCGCCAAGCCCGAGCCGGTGACGGACATCAGGGGCGCCCGGGTCCTCGCCAAGCTGGGCGACTCGGTCACGACCGACCACATCTCGCCCGCCGGTTCGATCAAGGCCGACACCCCGGCCGGTCGTTACCTGCGCGAGCACGGCGTCGAGGTCAGGGACTTCAACTCCTACGGCTCCCGCCGGGGCAACCACGAGGTGATGATCCGCGGCACCTTCGCCAACATCCGGCTGCGCAACCTGCTGCTGGACGGCGTGGAGGGCGGCTACACCCGCGACTTCACCAAGGGCGGGGAGCAGGCGTTCATCTACGACGCCTCGCAGAACTACCAGGCCGCCGGCATCCCGCTGGTCGTCCTGGCCGGCAAGGAGTACGGCTCGGGCTCGTCGCGCGACTGGGCGGCCAAGGGCACCGCGCTGCTCGGCGTCCGCGCCGTCATCGCCGAGTCGTACGAGCGCATCCACCGGTCGAACCTGATCGGCATGGGCGTGCTGCCGCTGCAGTTCCCCGAGGGCGAGACGGCGCAGTCGCTCGGCCTGACCGGCGAGGAGACCTTCGACATCACCGGTGTCGAGGAGCTCAACGCCGGCGCGACCCCCGCCACCGTGACCGTGCGGGCCGGGGACGTCGAGTTCCAGGCCGTGGTCCGGATCGACACCCCGGGAGAGGCCGACTACTACCGCCACGGCGGCATCATGCAGTACGTCCTGCGCTCCCTGCTCGCCAAGAGCTGACCCCCGTCCGCGTCGGACCTGACGTCGTCCTGGGCGGGATTCAGTCCCGCCCAGGACGGCGCCCTCGCCCTACAGCGCGGTGGGGAGATCCTCGAGAAGACCTTCCCACTCCGGGGCGATGCGATTCGACGGAGGCCCGAGCCACAGGTCGCGCTCCGCGACGTACTCCGCCCAGCTTTCGGGGTCTTCCCTTCGCGTCCGCTCGATCTGCGCCGCGACACGCTGCCAGCGGAGCTTCTTCCTGTGCTCCCTCACGGCGTCCTCGACCAATGCGGTCATGCTCTTGCCTTCCTGAAGGAGCGCTATGCGCTGTCGCTGTGAGAAGCCTACGGACCCTGTGGTTACTATCGCAATACTTTTCGATTACTGACGGTGATTGTCTGGGTTCCTGGGCGGGATAACCGGTTGCCGCGGCGTGGGGAGCGGCCGTTAGGGTCCCGCCATGGATCACGAGGTGGCGCTGCTGCTGGTCGCGGGCGTGGCCGTCTTCGCCGGGGCGGTCGTCCAGGGAGGGGTGGGGTTCGGGCTCGGCCTGGTGGCGGCTCCCGTGATCACCCTGCTCGGCCCGACGGTGATGCCCGGTGCGGTGCAGGTCGTCAACATGACGATGCCGCTGCTCACGCTGGCCCGGGAGTGGCGGGGGACCGAGTGGCGGGGCGCGGGCTTCGCCCTCCTCGGCAGGCTGCCGGGAAGCGCCGCCGGGGCCCTGGTGATCGTCTACGTCAGCACGGCGACGCTGGGCGTGCTGGTCGGCGTCATGGTGCTGGCCGCGGTGGTGCTGACGGCCCGCGCCGTCGCGGTGCCCCGAAACGGCGCGACGCTGACCGCGGCCGGGTTCGTGTCGGGCGTCACCGGCACGGCCACCGGGATCGGCGGGCCGCCGATCGCGCTCGTCTACCAGAGCGCCCGCGGCCCGGAGATCCGGGCGACTCTGGCGACGTTCTTCTGCCTGAGCGCCGCGCAGTCGCTCGTCATCCTCGGCCTTCTCGGCAGGCTGCCGGCCCGCGCGCTGGTCGCGGGGGCGGCCCTGGTGCCGTTCGTCCTGCTCGGCCATGCCGTGTCGGGGCCGCTGCGCCGCTATCTCGACGGCGGAAGGGTGCGCGCGGCCGTCCTCGCCGTGGCGGCGGTCTCCGCGTGCGCCCTTCTCGGCCAGAGCCTCGCCCGGTGAGCCCGCGCGTGGCCGGCGGACGGCGGCCCGCCCCCGTGAGGGCGGGCCGCCCGGCGGGTCAGACCGCGGTGACGGTCCACTGGTTGTTGGCGTTGTTGTTCGGCGTCCACATGCCGACGGCGGAGCCGGCGCTGGTGTAGCCCATGCCGTCGAGGGAGGTCCCGGTGCCGCGGTTGACGATCTGGTAGCGGCCGTTGCCCATGTCGGTCAACTTCCACTGCTGGTTGTTGCCGCCGTTCCAGGCCGCCTGCTTGCACAGCGCGCCGTTGGTGGAGTCGCCCCAGCTGTCGGCGACCATGCCGTTGGTGCGGTTGACGATCCGGTACCAACCACCGCCCAGGTCGACCAGCTGCCACTGCAGGTTGTTGCTGCCGTCCCAGTTCCACTGCTTGAGGTTCGACCCCGACGCCACGTTGCCGCCGCTGTCCAGCACCAGGCCGGTGGCGGCGTTGGCGATCCGCACGTAGCCGGTCGGGGTGCCGCCGGAGCCCGGCGAGGGGATCTGGCCGTTGAAGGTCAGCTTGACCACGTACGCGGGGGCGGTGAACGGGGCGTTGGACGACGGCATCGAGATGTGCAGGCCCGAGCCGTCCTGGGTGCGGTTGGGCAGGTCGGTGTACTGGCCCGCGGATGAGCCCAGCAGCTGCACCGAGGCGAGGTTGTTCAGGTTGATCCGGTTCGAGCCCAGCGTCGCGATGTTCAGCGTGGCGCCCGGCCAGCCCAGCACGGTGGCGTACAGGGCCGTGTTGTCCTTGCTGCGGGTGAAGCGGATGTCCTGCGCGGTGCCCGCCCGGGGGGTGGTGAAGGAGCCGCCGCCCATCTGCGTGGGCCCCTCGCCGAAGACCGACCAGGCCCGGGTGGAGTAGATGGACTCGCCGAAGCGCTTGAGGTAGTCGCCGATGCCCAGCAGGATCGTCCGCTGCCCGGAGGGGATGGTGCCGTCGGCCATCGGGGCGATGTTGAGGAGCATGTTGCCGTTCTTGCTGACCCGGTCGATCAGCGAGTGCAGCATGGCGTTGAGTGAGTAGTAGCCGATGCCGTTCGTGTAGCACCAGCTGGAGCTGGAGATGCTGTCGTCGGTCAGCCAGTAGGGGGTCTGGATGCCCGCCGGGCCGCCGCGCTCGTAGTCGACCACCTCGCCCCTGGTGTTGTACCCGTCCTTGTAGGTGGCGACGACGTCCTTGTTCCAGGCGACCGCCTGGTTGTAGTAGTACGACAGGAAGTTCAGCCGGTACGACTCGGGGATCTGGCTGAGGTTGAAGTCCTCCCAGATGACGTCGGGCTGGTAGCCGTCGATGATCTCCTTGAGCTTGTCGTACCAGAGCTGGTATTCGGTGGTCTTGTCGAGCTGGCCGTACAGCTTCTTGAGGCTGGTGCTGGACTGCGACGGCACCCACTGGTAGAAGCCGGTGAAGTTGTAGGCGTGGTGCATGGCCACCAGGAGCTTGAGCCCCTTGGACCGGATGGCGTCGGCGTGCAGCCGCAGCAGGTCAAGCTTGGGCCCGGTGGCGACCGAGTTCCACTCGTTCACCCGGCTGTTCCACATCGAGTAGCCGTCGTGGTGCTCGGCCACCGGCCCGGCGAACTTCGCCCCGGCGTCGGCGAACAGCTGCGCCCACTCGTTGGGGTCGAAGTTGCCGCCGGCCGACTTGAGCTTGGGCGCGAACTGCACGAAGTTGCCGGCCTTGTCCCGGGCGCCGTTGATGAAGTTGTGGTACGGCCAGGCGGACGGGTCGCCGAAGACGCTCTTGTGGTGGTTGTTCTCGTTCGACCCGTTGTTGTACATGTTGCGCGGATACCACTCGTTGGCGTACGCGGGGACGCTGAAGACGCCCCAGTGGAAGTAGATGCCGAACTTGGCGTCCTGGAACCACTCGGCGGCCGGCGGGTGCTGGTCGACCGAGGACCAGCTCGCGCTGTAGCTCTGCGGGCCGGCGGTGGCCCACGCGGGGCCGGCTTTCAGCACACCTGCGGCGGTGGCGACCGCGGCCGACGCGAGTAAGTGACGGCGGCTCATCCGGAACGAGGGCGAAGACATACGCGTGCCTTTCGGAGAAGGGGCTCTGTGGTGCGGCGTATGAGGGTTACTGCTAAGACATGGGATGTCTTTGTAAGTCGGGGCACGGGGTCTGTCCAGACCCAACGGAGTCGGCGTCCCGCCGCCGATGCCCGCCCCGCCACCCGCCGCGGCCCCGGAACGGGGCCACGCCGCATACCTCCGATGACGTTCGCCCATGCCGCACGCACTGGCGGCCGGTGCCGGGTCCGCCCTGGGATCGGGGCCCAGGGCCCTACGCCGGATGACGAGAGCTCTTACAAAGGCATGGGATGTCTGTAAGTTTCACAACGCGGTCTCGCGGTCGGTGTGGTCACCTCGGCGGCTCGTCCGCGGGGCCGGGCACCGAAGGGCCGAGGTTCTCCCTGAGCCAGGTCTCCGTGGTGTTCACGTGCAGCAGCGCGGCCGCTTGTGCGAGGGGCGCGTCGCCGTCCGCGAGCGCCCGGTAGATGGCGGCGTGTTCGGCGATCGTCCGGCCGGCCGCGTTCTCCACCACCAGCCCGCGCCACACGCGGGCGCGGAGCGTCCGGCCGGAGATGCCGCCGAGCAGTGCGCACAGCGACTGGTTGCCCGTGGCCGCGAACACGGCGCGGTGGAAGGCGTCGTCGTGGTGGTTCAGCAGCTCCACGTCGTCCTGGGCGGCGATCATCGCGTCGAGGTGACGTCCGACCTCCGCGAGCTGGACGGCGGTGATGCGGGTGGCGGCCAGGGCCGTGGCCACCGGTTCGAACAGCCGCCGCACCTCGGTGATCTCCAGGAGGTCGTCGCGCCGCATCATCTCCACCGCGAGACCGACGCCCTCCAGCAGCAGTTCCGGCTTGAGGCTCGTGACGAAGGTGCCGTCACCCCTGCGCACCTCCAGCACGCGGGTGGTGACGAGAGAGCGGACGGCCTCCCTGAGCAGGTTGCGGGACAGCCCGAGCTCGGCGGCGAGATCCTGCTCCGGCGGCAGCCGCGCGCCCGGGGGCAGGGTCCCGTCCTTGATGAGCTGCCGGATGCGTTCGATCGCCTGCTCGGTCAACGACATAGCCGAATTTTCGTACGCGGGGACCCGGAACAGCCACACGGACCCGTGGCGCGCCGGCCCGGGAGTGCCGGATATGGGGCAGCCGGAAAGGGTCGGCGGGGCCCCGAGGCTCACGGAAGGTCACTCCGCCGTCTCCTGCTGTGGCGGGAAACATGCGATGTATTCGGTCGGGCCTCCTCGCGTCGCTGAGTCACGGAACCGGTTGCACTCCCGAGAGGAGCAGGACTTTATCCAGGAATTTCGGGGGTTTCGGCGATTGCGACGCCTGGAGGTCTGGACACTGACATGGTTTTGGCCATAGAAAGACATCCCATGTTCTGTCAATAATGAGCACGTACGAGGGCAGCCTCGCCGGAGGCTCGCGCGCCCCCCGGCGCGCGGGCTCGATCGCGCCCGCGGGCGCGATCGGCCACGGCAGGCCCGTCGTGGCGATGCAGAAGGAGAGACTATGAGAAGCAGACGCTTCGGGGCTGGGCTGGTTCTGGCCGTCGCCGGTTGCCTCGCCGCCGCGTGCGGGGGGAACGGCGGTTCCGGCGGCGAGGGGACCGCGGCCTCCGGCGGGACGGACACGGCGGCGAAGGCGGTGGTCGGCGTCGACTACCCGCGGTCGGACACCGACTTCTGGAACTCCTACATCCAGTACGTGCCCAAGTTCGCCGGTGAGCTGGGCGTCGACCTCAAGACCACCAACTCCCAGAACGACGTGGCCAAGCTCGCCGCGAACGTGCAGACGCAGATCGGCCAGGGCGTCAAGGCCGTGGTCATGGCGCCGCAGGACACCGCCGCGGTGGCCCCCACGCTGCAGCAGCTGGAGGGGAAGAAGATCCCCGCCGTGCTGGTGGACACGCGCCCCGACACGGGGAACGCGTTCATGGTCGTGCGCGCCGACAACCGCGCGTACGGGGAGAAGGCCTGCAAGTTCCTGGGCGAGAAGCTTCAGGGCAAGGGCAAGGTGGTCATGCTGGAGGGCGACCTGGCCTCCATCAACGGCCGGGACCGCACCGAGGCGTTCAACGACTGCATGAAGCAGAACTACCCCGGCATCACGGTCTTCGGCGAGGCCACGAAGTGGGACGGCGCCGTGGCCGCGCAGAAGCTCTCCACGAGGCTCACCGCGAACCCGGACATCAAGGGCGTCTACATGCAGTCGAGCTTCGCCCTCGCGGGCACGCTGCAGGTGCTGAAGCAGCGTGACCTCCTGGTGGCGCCGGACGACCCCAAGCACGTCTTCATCGTCTCCAACGACGGCATCCCGCAGGAGCTCAAGGACATCGCCGCCGGGAACATCGACGCCACCGTCTCGCAGCCCGCGGACCTGTACGCCAAGTGGGCGCTGTCGTACGCGCAGGCCGCGGCCGAGGGCAAGACCTTCCAGCCGGGCAAGACCGACCACGACAGCACCATCATCGAGGTGCGTCCCGGTCTGCTCGAAGACCAGCTCTCCGCGCCTCTGGTCACGGCGGACGGCGGTACGTACGGTGACATCTCCAGCGTCAAGCACGACGACAAGTCGCTGTGGGGCAACAACCTGAGCTGAGAGGCATGACAATGGGCGATTTCGCGGCAGGGCCCGCGAGCCCTTCGCCCGCCCGCGACGGCGAGCCGGTCCGCACCGGCCCGCCCGTCGCCGAGGCGGAAAGCATCACCAAGAGATACGGCGAGACGACGGCGCTGGACCGCGCCCACATCACGATCAGGCAGGGGGAGACCCACGCGCTGGTCGGACGCAACGGCGCCGGCAAGTCGACGCTGGTCTCCATCCTCACCGGCCTGCAGGCGCCGGACGAGGGCGAGGTCCGCTTCGCCGGGACCCCCGCGCCGCGGTTGTCCGACCGCGACGCGTGGCGGGAACGGGTCGCCTGCGTCTACCAGAAGTCCACGATCATCCCTGAGCTGACCGTGGCGGAGAACCTGTACCTGAACCGGCACGACCGCGGCCGGTTCGGACTGGTCGGCTGGAAGGGCGTGTGGCGGAAGGCCGCCGAGCTCCTGGAGGCCTGGTCGGTGGACGTCGACGTCCGCCGGCCGGCCGGGGAGCTCGGCGTGGAGCAGCGGCAGTTCGTGGAGATCGCCCGGGCGTTGTCGTTCGGCGCCCGGTTCATCATCCTGGACGAGCCGACCGCGCAGCTCGACGGCGCGGCGATCTCCCGGCTGTTCGACCGGATGCGGGCGATGCGGGACCAGGGAGTGACCTTCCTGTTCATCAGCCATCACCTGCAGGAGATCTACGAGATCTGCGACACGGTCACGGTGTTCCGGGACGCCCGGCACATCCTGACCGCGCCGGTGACCGACCTGCCGCAGGGCGAGCTGGTCGCGGCGATGACCGGGGAGGCGGCCGGCCTGCGGGAGCACGCCGTCCGCCCGCCGGTCCTGGCCGAGGCCCCGGTGGTCCTCGACGTCCGGGGACTGACCGACGGCGACGTCTACCAGGACGTCGACCTCACGGTCCGCGAGGGAGAGATCGTGGGCCTGGCCGGCCTCGGCGGCAGCGGGAAGACCGAGCTCGCCGAGACCATCGTCGGGCTGCGTGCCCCGCAGGACGGGACCATGGAGGTGGGCGGCCGGCGACCGCGTCCGGGGAGCGTGCCCGACTCGCTCGCCGCGGGCGTGGGATTCGTCCCCAGGGACCGGCACCACCAGGGCCTCGTCCCGCTGATGTCGATCGCCGACAACACCACGATGACCGTGCCCGAACGGCTCGGGCCGGCGGGGTTCGTCAGCGGGCGCCGCAAGGACGCGCTGGCCCGCGAGATGATCAAGAATCTCGCGATCAAGACTCCCGGCCCGGACCTGCCGGTCTCCGGGCTGTCCGGCGGCAACCAGCAGAAGGTGGTGATGGCCCGCGCCCTGGCGAACGACCCCCGCCTGCTCGTGCTGATCACGCCGACCGCCGGGGTCGACGTCCGGTCGAAGGAGTTCCTGCTCGAAAAGGTCGAGGAGATCGCCGGAAACGGCACCGGTGTCGTGATCGCCTCCGATGAACTTGACGATCTGCGGCTGTGCAACCGGGTGCTCGTGCTGTTCCACGGCCGGGTCGTCGCGGATCTGGCCGCCGGCTGGCACGACCACGAGATGGTGGCCGCCATGGAAGGAGTCGACCTCGATGCCTGAGACCACCGCCGCCCACCCCGGGACGGGGCACCCCCAGGGCTCCGCGCCGCCGGAGAGCGCGGAGACGGGAAGGCGCCGCTCCCCGATCCCGCTGGCCCGGCTGCGGGACTTCGCCCTGGTCCCCGCGATCATCGTGATCGCGATCGTCGGCCAGGTCGTGAGCCCGATCTTCCTGCAGGCCGACAACCTGATCAACATCCTGCAGACGATGTCGGAGATCTCGCTGCTCGTCCTGGCGCAGACGCTCGTGCTGGTCGCCGGCCGGATGGATCTGTCGCTGGAGTCGACCTTCGGGCTGGCTCCCGGCGTGGCCGCCTGGCTGACGGTCGCGGCGGGGGCGGGGCACGGGCTCGGGCTGGTGCCCGGGGCGTGGGCGATCCCGATCACCCTCCTGGTCGGCGTGCTCGTCGGAATGGTGAACTCGCTGTTCATCGTCCGCTTCGGGCTCAACGGCTTCATCGTCACGCTGGGCATGCTCATCGTGCTGCGCGGCCTCCTGACGGGCATCTCCGGCGGGCAGACCTTCTTCAACCTCCCGGCGCCCATGGCCTACCTCGGCTCGACGATGTGGCTCGGCGTGCCCGCGTCGATCTGGATCTGCCTGCTGCTGTTCGCGGCCGGCATCGTGCTGCTCGGGTTCACCCGGTTCGGGCGCGCGTTGTACGCCATCGGCGGCAACGTGGACGCCGCCAAGGCGGCGGGCATCCGTACGGACCGGGTGCTGTGGATCACGCTGATCTCCGCCGGCGCGCTGGCCGCGCTCGGCGGGCTCATGCTGTCGGGCCGGCTCGCCTCCGTCGCCGCCTCCCAGGGCAACGGAGCGATCTTCACGGTGTTCGCGGCCGCCGTCATCGGAGGGGTCAGCCTCAACGGCGGCAAGGGAACGGTGTTCGGCGCGTTCACCGGCATCCTGCTGCTCTACATGATCCAGAACGTCCTGACGCTGGCGGGCGTGCCCGCCCAGTGGATCGACGCGCTCAACGGGGCGATCATCCTCACCGCCCTGGCGATCTCCCGGCTGACCGGGGGCAAGTCACAGAACTGAGGGGGTTCCGGCAGCCCGGGCACGGCTGCCGGAACGTCTTCCCACGGTCTCCTGATCACGGGGTCGCGGCGGCGACCGACTCCCGGAGGCGGACGGGCATCGGCACCCGGTGCACCTCGCCCTCCCGCACCTCGCCCTCCCGCACTGCGCCCTCCTGTACGGCGTCGTCACCGTCACGGCCCATCTCCGCGAACAGGACGTCCACCGCCTTGCGGCCCAGTTCGTAGTGGGGGAGCGCCACCGTGGTCAGCTTGGGGCGCATCCACGCGGCGATGGGGTGGTCGTCGAAGGAGACGACCGAAACGTCGCCGGGCACCTTCAGCCCGAAGTCGTCGAGCGCCTGGTAGGCGCCCAACGCGATCCGGTCGTTGAAGCAGATCAACGCGCGCGGCCGCGCGCCCTCCAGCAGCGCCCTGGTCGCGGCGAGGCCGTACTCCGGCTGCCAGTCGGCGCAGACGTGGCCGCCCGCCACCTTGACCCCCGCCTCGCCGAGCACCTCCCGGATGCCGATGAGCCGTTCGACGGCCGCGACGCTGCCTCCCGGGGGAACGTCGCGCCGTCCGGGACCGGCGCCGACCAGATGGATGCCCTCGCGATGGCCGGCGTCGAGCAGGACCCGTGCGGCGCGGCGGCCGGCCTCGACCTCGTCGGGGAGCACCGAGGGCAGCGGAGACCGCTGCTTGGGCAGCGCGTTGAGCAGCACGGCGGGGGCGGCCCCCATCACCTTGGGCACCCTGATGGTCCGCGTGTACATCGCGGCCAGGATGAGCCCGTCCACCTGACGGTCGTGCATGGCCTGCAGCAGGAGACGTTCGAGCTCGGGATCTCCCTCCGTCTCACCGATGAACAGCATGAAGCCGCGCTCGCGCGCGGCCTCCAACGCCCCTTTGATCATGTCGCCGGCGAGCCGCGACGTGGCGATCGTGTCCGAGACGAAGCCGATAGTCCGAGTTGTCCCAGTTCGTAGGCCTACGGATACGATGTTCGGCCGATACTGCAACTCGGCCGCGGCCTTGAGCACACGCTGCTCGACATCCTGGGAGATGCGCAGCTCCCGCCCGCGGCCGGACAACACGAGCGACGCGGTGGTCGGCGAGACGCCGGCGATCTTGGCGACGTCCGCCAGCGTGACCCGTCGTGGGCTCACCGAGCGACCTCCTGTGCTGTGAGGGTTGACACCCCGCGACACGTATGGTGAGACTATCGCATTGCTAATCCGATTTAGCAAACCGATTTCCGGGGCGTCCGGCATTGCCGTCGAGGGGATCCCCGAGCGGTCTGGTCAGCCAACCAACCCGAGCAACAGCAACCCAAGGAGACGCACATGTCGCGTCGAATCCGCCGATGGAACGGAGCGGTGCTCACGGTCGCCCTGGGAGGGGCGCTGGCGGCGGGGTGCGGGGCACCGGGAGGCGACGCCCCCCAGGCGGAGGCCACCGGCACGTCCCCCTCGTCCGCCTCGTCCGCGCCCACCTGCGGCACGGCGCCGGTCACGCTGAACGGCTACTTCGAGACCGGCTTCCCGGTGCCGAAGGATCTCGCCGACGAGTTCACCAAGCAGCATCCGAACGTCACATTTAACATCCGCGAGGACCAGTTCGCGGTCATCACCCAGAACGCGCCGCGCGTCCTGGCGGACGACCCGCCGGACCTGATGCGGCTTCCCCAGGTGTCCGAGCTCGTCAAGAACAACCTGCTGAAGAACCTCGACGGCTACGCGAAGGCGTTCGGCTGGGACTCCTGGCCGGCGTCGCAGCTCCAGCAGATGCGGATGGTCCCCGGCGGGAAGACCCGCGGCGAGGGCTCCCTGTACGCCATGGGACTCAACTTCAGCATGACCGGCGTCTTCTACAACAAGAAGCTCGCCGCGAAGATCGGGATGTCGGAGCCCCCGGCCACCCTGGCGGAGCTGGACGACGCGCTCGCGAAGGCCAAGAGCGCGGGCGTTCCGCCCATCGCCCAGTTCAACGGAGGAGCCACCGGCGGGCTCGCCTTCCCGCTGCAGGACCTCATGGCCGCCTACGGTCCCCCCGGGCCGATCAACGACTGGATCTTCCAGAAGCCGGGAGCCACCATCGACACGCCGCCGAACCTGGCGGCGACGCGGCACCTGGAGAAGTGGATCAAGGCCGGGTACTTCTGGAAGGACGTCAACGCCGTCGACTACGCGACGATGATGAGCCGCTTCATCAAGGGCGAGGGCCTCTTCATGTTCAACGGCGACTGGGAGTCGGGGAACCTCGACAAGCAGATGCCGGGCGACGTGGGCTTCTTCCTGATGCCGCCGGAGCGTGAGGGCGGCGGCCAGGCCGCGATGTCCGCGCCGCTGACCTTCGGGATCAGCTCCAGGGCGAAGAACGCCGACTGCGCGGCGTTCTTCCTCAACTGGGTGGCGACCGACGCGAAGGCGCGGGAGATCGGCGTGAGGGTCGGCGGCTCCCACCCGATGGGCCCCGCTGACGCGGCGATGCCCGAGGTCAAGGCGGGCACGGTCACCGCGAGCACCCTGGAGGCGGGCGCGAAGATCGGCAAGGACAACGGCGCGATGGACTTCATCGCCAACGCCACGGGCGCGATCTACGCCAAGAGCTGGACCCCGCAGCTGCAGAAGCTGGTCGCCGGGCAGCAGACCCCCGACGGGCTGCTGAAGTCGGTGCAGAGCGACTACACGAGCCAGGTCGGGGGGAGCTGAGCGCCGATGGCACGGCGGACTCCGAAGACGAGAAGGCCGGGCCCCGCCCGCGCGGCGGGGCTCCGCACCCCGAGCTGGGTCGGCTGGCTGTTCGTCGCCCCGGCGCTGGCCGTCTACGCGGTCTTCGTGCTGCGGCCGATCGCCCTCACCTTCCAGTACTCGGTGTACCGCTGGGACGGCATCGGCTCGTCCACCTGGGCCGGGCTGAGCAACTACGGGAAGGTGTTCACCGACCCCGACCTGTTCGCGACCATCCTCAACGCGGTCAAGCTGATCGTCTTCTTCAGTCTGATCCCGGTCGTGCTCGGCCTCGTGATCGCCTCGACGATCCGGCGGATCGCCGCGAGCCGGCTCGCGCTGGCCGCCCGGACGGTCCTGTTCCTGCCGCAGGTCATCCCGCTCGTCGCGGCGGGCATCGCGTGGAGCTGGCTGCTGTCGTCCACCGGCCTGGTCAACCAGTTGCTGTCGCGCATCGGTCTCGGCGGCGTGACGCGCGCCTGGCTGGGCGACTTCTCCACCGCCCTGCCGGCGGTCGGCGTGATCGGCGCGTGGGTGCTCCTCGGCCTGTGCACGATCCTGCTCCTGTCCGGCATGAGCAAGATCGACCCGGCGTTGTACGAGGCGGCCCGGATGGACGGCGCCGGGCCGGTCCGCGAGTTCGTCTCGATCACCGTGCCGAGCCTGCGGCAGGAGATCGGCGTCTGCGTCACGGTGACCGTGATCGCGGCCCTGGCGAGCTTCGACATCGTGTACGTCGCGACCCAGGGCGGCCCGGGGAACACGACGATGGTCCCCGGCCTGGAGATCTACTACCTTGCCTTCTCCGAACGGCAGGTGGGCACGGCCTCCGCGCTCGCCGTCGTGCTCATGGTGCTCGTCATCGTCGTCGCCCTTCCCATCCAGTGGCTCACGAAGGACAGATCCTCATGATCGTCGGACGCGGGGAGACGTGGAGCGGGAGGGTGCTGCTCGTCCTGCTGATGGCGGCCACGCTCATGCCGTTCGCCAGCCTGTTCGTCACGGCCCTGCATCCCCGGGGCAGCTACCCGTCCGGTCTCGACTGGCCCGCCGACCCGCACTGGGGCAACTTCGTCACGGCTTTCCAGGTCGCGCGGATGGGCGAACTGGTGAAGTCGAGCACGCTCATCGTCCTCGGCGTGGTGCCCGTGTCGCTGCTCCTCGCGACGCTGGCGGGCTTCGCCATCGGCCACCTCCGCATAGCGGGACGCAACGTGGTGTTCCTGACGTTCGTGCTCGGGCTGACGCTCCCCTTCGAGGGCATCATCACGCCGCTGTACTACCAGGTGCGCGACATGGGCCTGCTGAACACCAGGTGGGCCATCATCCTGCCGCTCATCGGGCTGTTCATGCCGTTCGCGGTGTTCTGGATGCGGGCGCACTTCGTGAACATGCCCGACGAGCTGTCCGAGAGCGCACGGATGGACGGGGCGAACCTCTGGCAGCTCTTCTGGCGCATCCACGTGCCGCTGGCCATGCCGGCGCTGTCGTCCCTCGCCATCCTGCTGTTCCTGTGGACCTGGAACCAGTTCCTGCTGGCCATCGTCCTCGTCGACGACCCGCTGAAACGGACGATGTCCGGCGCCCTGGGCGCCTTCCAGGGACAGTGGGGCACCGACATGCCGCTGCTGTGCGCCGGCTCGCTGCTGATCCTGACCCCCACACTCGCCATCTTCCTGATCTTCCAGCGCCGCTTCGTCACGGCTCTGCTGCAGGGCTCGCTGAAGGGATGACCGCGTGAACGACGACGGCCCCGCGCGCTGGACGCGGCGGCATCTCGACCTGATGACCACCGGCCCGGACGCGACGGCGCCGCCCGCCCGCACTCCCGCCCCGCCGCGGGTGCTGCCCGGCGACGACGTCTGGGACCTGTGGCCGATCCAGGAGGAGGACGGCTCGACGTCCGTGGTCCTCGGCCGCGAGCTGTGGATGGCGCTCTCCGCGCCCGCCGCCGGACACCCGGAGGAGCGTCACGACCACGCCCGGATCAGGCTGCTCGCCAGGGACGGCGAGGACTGGCACGACCTCGGGCCCGCGTTCGCCGACGGCGCGTCGCCGGGCAGCCGCGAGTGGTCCGGATCGGCGGTCCGCCGCCCCGACGGCACCGTGTCGGTCTTCTACACGGCCGCCGGGCGGCGGGGCGAGGCACGCCCGACGTTCGTCCAGACCGTCGTCGAGGCCCGGCCCGCGGTGGTCGTCGCCGAAGGCGGCCGGGTCCTGCTCGACCGGGCCGCCGGGCACCGCGAGGTCCTCCGCTCGGACGGCCCGATCTACCTGCCGGCCGACGAGATCGACGGAGGGCCCGGGCGGATCAGGGCCTTCCGCGACCCGGGCTGGTTCCGCGACCCGGCCGACGGGCGCGAGTATCTCCTCGTCGCGGCATCCGTCGCCGCGCCCGCGAGCGGAGAAGCCGGAGACGGCGGAGACGGCGACCATGGCGGAGATGGCGGCTACATGGGCGCGGTGGCCCTCGCCGAAGCGCGGGACGGCGGCTGGTCGCTGCTGCCTCCCCTCCTCGTGGCCGACGGCGTCAGCCACGAGCTCGAACGGCCGCACGTCGTGGTCCGCGACTCGTCCTACTACCTGTTCTTCTCGACCCAGCGCCACTCGTTCCATCCGCCGGGAAGCGCGCCCACCGGGCTCTACGGCTTCGTCGCGCCCCGCCTGACCGGGCCGTACGCGCCGCTCAACGGGTCGGGGCTGGTGGCCGCCAATCCCCCGGAGGACCCCGACCAGGCGTACGCCTGGCTGGTGCTGCCCGATCTGCGCGTCGTGAGCTTCGTCAACTACCGGTCCACCGCCGTCGGCGCGGACCCCTGGCGGGCCGGGGCCGCCGAGGCGCGGGCCGCCTTCGGCGGGACGATCGCGCCGGTCTTCCGGCTCGCCCTCGACGGAGCCCGCACCCGCGTGGTCGCCCTCGCGCCTGTAAATGGGCCGTCAGGAGGGGAGCAGCGGCAGCAGGGCGTTCAGGCGCCCGGACGCGAAGCCTGAGAGATCCAGCGAGCAGAAGGTGAAGCCGGCGCCGCGGACGGCGGCGTCGACGCGCTCGCGCGCCTCGGTCACGCGCGGGATCTCGTCCCGCGGCACCTCCACCCGGGCGAGCGTGCCGCCCGCGTGCGCGCGCACCCGGCACACGGGGAAGCCGAGGCCGCGCAGCGCGGCCTCGGCGGCCTCGACCCTGGCCAGCACCTCGGGCGTGACCGGGTCGCCGTAGCTCACCCGCGACGCCAGGCACGGCGCGGCGGGCTTGTCGGCGGTGACCAGCCCGAGCCTGCGGCTGACCAGGCGGACGCCGGCCTTGGTCAGCCCGGCGTCCACCAGCGGCGCGATGGCTCCGCGCTCGGCCGCGGCCCGCTGCCCCGGGCGGTGGTCGCCGAGGTCGTCGAGGTTCGTGCCGAGGGCGACCCGGGCGCCCATCGCGGCCGCCAGCGGCGCGACGGCGTCGAAGAGCGCCGACTTGCAGTGGTAGCACCGGTCGGCGCCGTTGGCGGCATACTCGGGCCGCTCGGCCTCGTCGGTGCACACCTCCAGGTGGGCCAGGCCGTGGCGCCGCGCGAACGCGCGGGCGGCGGCCCGCTCGGAGGCGGCCAGGCTGGGGGAGACCGCGGTGACGGCGAGGGCCCGCCGCCCGAGCACCCGGGCGGCGGCGAAGGCGAGCAGCGCGGAGTCGGCGCCGCCGGAGTACGCCACGACGACCGCCTCCTCCCGGCGCAGCCGGGCCGTCAGCCTCTCCAGCGCGTCGTCGGCGGCCTGATCAGTGGCGTCGTCCACCCTTACGTCAGCCTCCATGCCAGCCTCCATGCCAGCCTTCGTGCCGGACTCCACGTCAGCCTCCCCAGCGGTGCCCGTCAGGGTAGCGGTAGCCGGCGACGGACTCGTCGTGCATGCGGGCGTTGTAGCCGGGCGCGTCGGGCAGCCGGTAACGGCCCCGGTCGATGTGGACCGGGTCGACGAAGTGCTCGTGCAGGTGGTCGACGTACTCCAGGACGCGCCCCTCCAGGCTGCCGCTCACGCAGACGTAGTCGACGACCGACATGTGCTGGACCAGCTCGCACAGGCCCACCCCGCCCGCGTGCGGGCAGACGGGCACACCGAACTTGGCCGCCATCAGCAGGATCGGCACGATCTCGTTGACCGAGGCGAGCCGGCACGAGTCGATCTGGCAGAAGTCGATCGCCCCGGCCTGCAGGAGCTGCTTGAACATGACCCGGTTGTGCGCGTGCTCCCCGGTGGCCACGCCGACGGGCGCGATCGCCTTGCGGATGGCCGCGTGGCCGAGCACGTCGTCGGGGCTGGTCGGCTCCTCGATCCAGAGCGGCTCGTACGGCGCCAGCCGGTTCACCCACTCGATGGCCTGGGGCACGTCCCACACCTGGTTGGCGTCGATCATGAGGGTCAGGTCGCCGATCTCCTCGCGGGCGATCGCGAGGCGGCGTACGTCGTCCTCCAGGTTGGCGCCGACCTTGAGCTTGACGTGGGTCCAGCCGTCGGCGACCGCCTCGCGGCACAGGCGGCGCAGCTTGTCGTCGTCGTAGCCGAGCCAGCCCGGTGTGGTGGTGTAGCCGGGGTAGCCGTGCGCGGCGAGCTCGGCGATCCGCTCCTCGCGGGTCGGGGCGAGCCGGGCCAGCATCTCGACGGCCTCGTCCGGGGTCAGCACGTCGGACAGGTAGCGGAAGTCACAGGCCGCGACCAGCTCCTCGGGCGTCATGTCCGCCACGAACCGCCACAACGGCTTGCCGGCCCGGCGGGCGGCGAGGTCCCAGGCGGCGTTCAGCACGGCCGCCGCGGAGATGTGCACCACCCCCTTCTCCGGGCCCAGCCAGCGCATCTGGCTGTCGGACATGATCTGGCGGTAGAGACCGCCGAGGTTCCCGGCCAGCTCGTCGACGTCACACCCTTGGAGCCGTGCTCCGATCTGCCGGGCGGCGGTCACGCACAGGTCGTTGCCACGTCCGATGGTGAACGTCAGGCCGTACCCGGCGAGGTCGCTGTCCGTCTGCAACACGACGTACGCCGCGGAGTAGTCGCCGTCCGGGTTCATGGCGTCCGACCCGTCGAGCGTCGCGGAGGTCGGGAACCTGATGTCGATCACGTTCACCGAGGTGATCGTCGGCATGGGCGAACTCCAAATGATCCGATGAATGTGATTCGAACAGTATGGTCACGTCCACCTCAGGTCAAGTAAGTCGGCAAATATCCCAATCAACGGCTTTACTTCAACCCGATGAATCTGACAGGCTCGGCATCACACTTGCCCCTGTGAACCAGTCGGAGAAGACAGATCGTGAAGCTGTTGCGGGTGGGTCCGCCGGGTTCTGAGCGGCCCTGTGTCATGGGCCCCGGCGACCGGGTGCTGGACCTGTCGTCACTGACGACGGACATCGACGGCGCGTTCCTCGCGGGAGGAGGCGTCGACCGGGTGCGGACGGCCCTGGCGGAGGGCTCGCTGCCCGAGGCGGAGCCGTACGAGCGGATCGGAGCGCCGGTGGCGAGGCCGGGGAAGGTCGTCTGCATCGGCCTGAACTACTCCGACCACGCCGAGGAGACCGGAGCCGCCCTCCCGGCCGAGCCCGTGGTCTTCATGAAGGCGTCCAACACCGTCGTCGGGCCCGACGACGAGGTCCTGGTGCCGCGCCTGAGCGTGAAGACCGACTACGAGGTCGAGCTGGCCGTCGTCATCGGCGCCACCGCCCGCTACCTGTCCTCCCCGGAGGAGGCCGCCGGTGTGATCGCGGGGTACGCGATCTCCAACGACGTCTCCGAGCGGGAGTTCCAGAACGAGCGCGGCGGCCAGTGGGACAAGGGCAAGTCGTGTGAAACTTTCAACCCCCTCGGCCCCTGGCTGGTGACGCCCGACGAGGTCGGCGACCCCCAGGCGCTCGGCCTGCGGCTGTGGGTGAACGGCGAGCAGCGCCAGAACGGCGACACCAAGAACCAGATCTTCGGCGTGCACCACGTGATCTGGTACCTCAGCCAGTTCATGGTGCTGGACCCCGGCGACGTGGTGAACACCGGCACCCCCGCGGGCGTGGCGCTCGGCCGCGGACCGGAGGCCTACCTGCGCGCGGGCGACGTAGTAGAGGTGGAGGTCGACGGCCTCGGCCGGCAGCGCCAGCGGATGGGACAGGCATGAGCGAGACCGAGGGCGGCGCCGGCGGCGAGTTCGAGGGGCTGGTGGCGGTGGTCACCGGCGGCGCCTCGGGCATCGGCAGGGCGGTCGCCGAGGAGCTGACCGCGCGGGGCGCCCGGGTCGCGGTGCTCGACCTCAAGGACACCGAGTTCACGTGCGACGTGACCGACGACGCCTCCGTACGGCGGGCGGTCGCGGCGGTCGCCGAGCGGTACGGCCGGATCGACGTGCTGGTGAACAACGCGGGCATCGGCGCGGCGGGCACGGTCGCCGACAACGACGACGCCGAATGGCTGCGGGTGTTCGATCTCAACGTCGTCGGGATCGTCCGCGTCACCCGGGCGGCCCTGCCGCACCTGCGGGAGTCGCCGCACGCGGCGATCGTCAACACCTGCTCGATCGCCGCCACCGCGGGGCTGCCGCAGCGGGCGCTGTACTCCGCGTCCAAGGGGGCGGTGCTCGCGCTGACCCGCGCGATGGCGGCCGACCACATCCGCGAGGGCATCCGCGTCAACTGCGTGAACCCCGGCACCGTCGACACCCCCTGGGTCGGGCGGCTGCTGGACGCCGCCCCCGACCCGGCCGCCGAACGGGCCGCGCTGGCCGCCCGCCAGCCGCACGGCCGGCTGGTGTCGGCGCAGGAGGTCGCCCACGCCGTCGCGTACCTCGCCAGCCCAAGGGCGGGGTCGACCGCCGGGACCGAGCTGGCCGTGGATGGCGGCATGGCCGGCCTGCGACTGCGGCCGGTGGGCTCGTGAAGGTGTCCCTCGGGCCGTACGGGCTCGGCACCGCGCCGCTGGGCGGCCTGTTCGCGCAGGTGGACGAGGAGCAGGCCGAGCGGACGCTGGCCGCCGCGTGGGAGGCGGGCGTCCGCTACTTCGACACCGCGCCGCACTACGGCACCGGCCTCGCCGAGGAGCGCCTCGGGCGCTTCCTGCGCGGCCTGCCCGGTGGGGGCGCGGGGGAGGCGGTCGTCTCCACCAAGGTCGGCCGCGTCCTGGTGCCCGGTGAGGGCGAGGAGGACGGCTTCCCCGGCCGCACGCAGTACGTGCGGGTGCGGGACTACAGCCGCGACGGGGTGCTGCGCTCGCTGGAGGACAGCATGCGGCGCACCGGGCTCGGCCACTTCGGCATGGTGTTCATCCACGACCCCGACGAGCACTGGGAGCAGGCCGCGGGGGAGGCGTTCCCGGCCCTGGCCGAGCTGCGCGACCAGGGCGTCGTCGGCGCGATCGGCGCCGGGATGAACCAGACCGCGATGCTGACCCGGTTCGTCCGGGAGACCGGCGTCGACGCGGTCCTCGTGGCCGGGCGCTACACCCTGCTCGACCGGTCGGCGGAGGAGGAGCTGCTGCCCGAGTGCGCGCGGCGCGGCGTCTCCGTCGTCGTGGGCGGGGTGTTCAACAGCGGCGTCCTGGCCGGCGGCGGCACCTACGACTACGCCGCCGCCCCGCCCGAGGTGCTCGACCGGGCGCGCGAGATGGCCCGCGTCTGCGCGTCGTACGGCGTGCCGCTCCCGGCGGCGGCGCTGCGGTTCCCGCACCGGCATCCGGCCGTGACCAACGTCCTGATCGGCGCGCGCACCGCGGAGGAGATCACCGAGGACCTGGAGCTGGCGGCGGCGGACATCCCCGACGCGCTCTGGGACGATCTCGAAGGCCTGGGCCATGCGGGTTGACCTCGCCTACGGCGCCGACGGCCTGACCGTCGACCTTCCCGGGGACCGGACCACCGTGATCACGCCGGTGGCCCGGCCGGCCGTCCCGGACGAGGCCGCCGAGCTGCGGCGGGCCCTGCGGGAGCCCGTCGCGGGACCACCGCTGCGCGAGCGGGTGCGCCCCGGCCAGACGGTGGCGATCTCCGCCTGCGACGGGACCCGGCCCCAGCCCAGGCACCTGATGATCCCCGCGATCCTGGACGAGCTGGACGGCATCGTCGACCTCGGCGACGTGGTGATCCTGGTCGCCACCGGCACGCACCGCGGCAACACCCCCGAGGAACTGCGCGCGATGTTCGGCGACGAGGTCGTGGACGCCGTACGGATCGTCAACCACGACGCGCGCGACGCGTCGTCGCTGCGGTGGATGGGGCGGCACGGCAAGGACGTGCCGGTCTGGCTGAACCGCGAGTGGACCGACGCCGACGTGCGGATCACGACGGGGTTCGTGGAGCCGCACTTCTTCGCCGGGTTCTCCGGCGGCGCCAAGCTGGTCGCGCCGGGCCTCGCCGCCCTGGAGACCGTGCTCACCCTGCACGACGCGGCCCGCATCGGCGACCCCCGGGCGACGTGGGGGGTCATCGAGGGCAACCCCGTCCACGACGACGTCCGCGCGATCGCCGCGGCGACCGGCGTCACCTTCGCGCTCGACGTCGTGCTGAACCGGGAGCAGAAGATCGTCCGGGCGTTCGGCGGCGACCTCGCGCCGATGCACGCCGCCGCCACGGCCGCGGCCCGCGCCGCCGCGATGCGGCCGGTCGCCGAGCCGTTCGACGTGGTGGTCACCACCAACGCCGGTTTCCCGCTGGACCAGAACCTCTACCAGTCGGTGAAGGGCATGAGCGCCGCCGCCCAGGTCGTCCGGCCCGGCGGGACGATCATCTGCGCGGCCGAGTGCCGGGACGGGTTCCCCGACCACGGCTCCTACCGCGAGGTGCTCACCTCGGCGGCCTCGCCCGACGCTCTGTTCGAGGAGATCTCCCGCCGCACCGAGACCATCCCCGACCAGTGGCAGGTGCAGATCCAGGCGCGCATCCAGCGGCGGGCCCGGGTGATCATGCACACGGACTTCCTCGGCGACGCCGACCTGGCCGCCGCCCACCTGGAGCGGACCGAGGACGTCGGCGCCACCGTGCGCGCCCTGCCGGGGCGGGTGTGCGTGCTGCCGGAAGGGCCGATGACCATCCCCTACCTCGCGGGAGAGTGAGCGTGCTCCGCTATCCCCTGATCCACCCGCCGCTGCTGGCCGCCCTCGCGGCGACCGGGCACGGCTCGCGCGTGCTGCTCGCCGACGCGAACTACGCCCACGCCACCAACGTGCGGGCCGGCGCCCCGGTGATCCACCTCAACCTGCGCCCCGGGCTGGTCCGCGTGGACGACATCCTTGAACTCCTGGTGGACGCCGTACCGCTGGAGGCCGTGCACGCGATGCGGCCCGACGAGGGCGGCGAGCCCGGCGTGTGGGCCCGCTACCGCGACCTGCTCGGCCCGGGCCTGCCGCTCCAGGTCCTGCCCAGGTTCGGCTTCTACGAGGCCGCGAAGGAGCCCGACGTCGCGTTCGCGGTGGCGACCGGCGACGACCGGCTCTACGCCAACCTCCTGCTGACCGTCGGGTACGTCGTACCGGCATGAGCGAGGCGTACCAGGCATGAGTGAGGCGCTCGACCTCGGCTACGCCCGCGTGGACCTCGGCCGCGAGGCGCGGCAGGGGCTGCCCGAGATCGTGTACGGCCCCGGCAAGCGGGTGGGCGAGATCGCCGGGATCGTCACCGCGCTGCTCGCCCGGAACACCGGCCCGGTCCTGGTGACGCGGGTCGACCCCGGCCCGGCCGCCGAGGTGCGCGAACACGTCCCCGGCGGCGCGTACGACCCCGACGCCCGGCTGCTGGTCTGGCGGCCCGCGCCGCCGGTCGCGCACACCGTGGCCGTGGTCACGGCGGGCACGGCGGACGGCCCGGTCGCGGCCGAGGCGGCGGCCGTCGCGGCCGCGCTGGGCCTGCGGACCGTCCTGATCAGGGACGTCGGGGTGGCCGGGCTGCACCGGGTGCTCGCCGCGGCCGGCGACCTGCGCGCGGCCGACTGCGTGATCGTCGTCGCCGGCATGGAGGGCGCGCTCGCCAGCGTCGTCGGCGGGCTCGTCGAGACGCCGGTGATCGCGGTGCCCACCTCGACCGGGTACGGCGCCGCGCTGGAGGGCGTGACGGCCCTGCTGGCCATGCTCACCTCCTGCGCCGCCGGGCTGACCGTGGTGAACATCGACTCCGGCTTCGGCGCCGCCCTCGCCGCGTACCGGCTGACCAGGAGGGCGTCCCCGGCGGGCGAGGAGGCCTGATGCTCTGCTACCTGAACCCGTTCACCGGGCTCGCGGGCGACATGCTGCTCGGCGCGCTGCTCGACGCCGGCGCCTCGCTCGACGCCGTACGGCGGGCGGTCGCCGCGACCGGCCTGACCGGCTGGCGGCTCGACGCCGAGCGGGTGCGCACCGGCGCGCTGACCGCCACCCGGGCGCTGGTGACGGTGGACGACGACGCCACCGAGCGCCGCGCCGCCGAACTGCTCGCGATGGCGGCCCGCGCCGGGCTGCCGGTCGCAGAGGCCGCGCTGACCGCGATCGCCGAGGCCGAGGCGGCGCTGCACGGCGAGCCGGTCGCCGAGGTGCACCTGCACGAGCTCGGCGGGCACGACACGCTGGTCGACATCGTCGGCTGCGCGGCGGCGCTGCGCGACCTCGGCGTGACGCGCGTGCACTGCGCGCCGCTGCCCCTGGGCGCCGGAGTCGTCCACACGCGGCACGGCGTGCTGCCCGTCCCGGCCCCCGCCACGCTCGCCCTGCTGAAGGGGGCGCGGGTGCGGGGCGGGGAGGCGGGGGAGGCGGTCACCCCGACCGGAGCGGCCCTGCTGGGCGCCGCGGGCACGACGTACGGCCCGGCTCCGGAGATGGTGCTGCGCTCCACCGGGTACGGCGCGGGCGGGCGCGTGCTGCCCGACCGGCCCAACGTCACCGTCGCCATGGTCGGTGAGCCCGTGGCCGAGCCGGAACCGGTGACGGGGCCCGGCCGCCAGGTCGTCCTGTCGACGAACCTCGACGACGTGACGGGCGAGGTGCTCGGGCACGTCGTCGAGCGCGCCCTGGCGGCGGGCGCGGCCGACGCGTGGGTCACCCCCGCCGTGATGAAGAAGGGCCGCCCCGCGCACGTCCTGCACGTGCTCACGCCCCCCGAGCTGGCCGGCGAGCTGCAGCACCTGGTCCTCGCCGAGACGGGCAGCCTGGGCCTGCGGCGCAGCGTGGTCGAGAAGGTCGCACTGCCCCGGCACTTCGAGACCGTGCGCCTGCACGGCCGGGACGTGCGGATGAAGCACGGGCCGTGGGGGGTCAAGCCCGAGTACGACGATCTCGCCGCGCTGGCCGAGGCCACCGGCAAACCACTGAGGGAACTGGCACGAGAGGCCTACGACGCACTGTGACCGCTTCTGAGATAGCTCCTGAGACCGCTCCTGAGCCCGCCGCGGCGGCCGTTCCCGCCACCGCTGCCGGGACGTCCGCCGCCCGGATCGACGCCCACCACCACCTGTGGGACCTGTCCCGGCGCCCGCAGACGTGGCTGGAGCCCCCGCGGATGGCTCCGATCCACCGCGACTTCACCGTCGCCGACTACGCGGCGGCCGCGGACGGGGCGGGCGTCGGCCGGTCCGTCCTCGTCCAGGTCCTGCCCGACGCCGACGAGACGCGCGAGTTCCTCGCGCTGGCGGTGGCATCGCGGACCGTCGCCGGGGTGGTGGGATGGGCCGACCTGACCCGGCCCGATCTCGCCGCCGAGCTCGCCGACCTGGCCGCCTCGCCCGGCGGCGGCCTGCTGCGCGGGATCCGCCACCTGGTGCAGGGCGAGGCCGATCCGCGCTGGCTCGCCAGGGACGACGTGCGCGCGGGACTGCGGGAGGTGGCGGCGGCCGGGCTCGTCTACGACCTGCTCGTCGTGCCGCACCAGCTGCCCGCCGCGATCGAGACCGTGCGCGCCCTCCCGGAGCTGAGCTTCGTCCTGGACCACCTGGCGAAACCACCGGTCGCGACCGGAGAGATCGAGCCCTGGGCGGGGCTCGTCCGCGAGCTCGCCGCCGAGCCCAACGTGACGGCCAAGCTCTCCGGCCTCATCACCGAGGCGGTCTGGGACGACTGGGACGCCGCCGCCCTGCGGCCGTACGTCGACGTGGCGCTCGACGCCTTCGGCCCCGGCCGCCTGATGTTCGGCTCCGACTGGCCGGTCTGCCTCCTCGCCGGCTCCCTTTCCCGCTGGTCCGAGACCGTCTCGGCGCTGCTCGCGGACGCCGGGCTGCCGGACGCCGAGCGCGAGGCCGTCTTCCGGGGTACGGCGACTCGGGTCTACGGCTTGAAGGACTGAGCGACAGAGCCTATACATCCCATGATAGATGTGTATGACACATCGGAGGGGTGAGGTAAGCCTCGGGCACACATGTGCCCAGAAGGTGGGAGATGTACGTTTCACGGCTCTCGCGGCCGTGTCCACGGGCCCGCCGGGACCTCCGGCCCGGCGGGCCCGTGCTGTAGGGGCTCTCTGACGAGGGACGATGTCCGCCGCCGTGGTGCGCGCTCCCTCTGCCGGGCGTGGCGGCCACGCGCCGCGCGCCGCCGTCCCCGGTCCGCCGCAGTGCGGTCGCTTGACGGTGGAAACGGTGGTTCGTACTGTCCGCCTACCAGATACATCCCATGTCTCCGGCAGGCACTCCTCGGCGGCGGCCCCGCCACCACCCCGAAGGTTCTCGGGAGCCGCACCATCGGCATCCGCTGACACCGGCGCGCGCCGGACCGGCGCCCGTCCACCCGGCCTCGGCCGGGCGGACGGGCGCCTTCATGTGTTGATCCCACGTTTCTTGATTGTTACCGCGGGCAACAAACGTTACCGTCCTGTGTCTTTCACCACCTGGGCTTTGGGCTTACGTTGTCTCAAACAACATTCCCTGGAGCGGTGAACGCCGTGACCCGGCCACTGCCGTACCGGGTGGCCGGAGCGCCTCGACCCCGAAGGATCTGCGAAGACGTCGGGACGGCGCGGGCTCGGCCGCACCCCCTCATAGACCCCCAGTCAGAGAAAGGACCCACGCATCATGCGCAAGGGGATCCTCAGCATCGGCGCCGCCGCCGCGGCGCTCACCCTCGGTCTCACCGCCTGCGGGGGCGAGAGCGGTGACACCTCCGCCGATAGCGGCTCCAGCGCCGCGCCCTCCGCTGCGGGCGACGCCAAGGCCGGCAAGATCGGCGTCATCCTCCCGGACAGCAAGTCCTCCGCCCGGTGGGAGACCGCCGACCGCAAGTACCTGGAGGAGGCCTTCAAGACGGCGGGTGTCCAGTACGACATCCAGAACGCGCAGGGCGACAAGTCCGCCTTCCAGACGATCGCCGACCAGATGATCACCAACGGCGCGACCGTCCTGATGATCGTCAACCTCGACAGCGGCACCGGCAAGGCCGTGCTCGACAAGGCCAAGTCGCAGGGCGTCGCCACGATCGACTACGACCGCCTTACGCTGGGCGGCAGCGCGGCCTATTACGTGTCGTTCGACAACAACAAGGTCGGCCAGCTGCAGGGCGAGGGCCTGGTCAAGTGCCTGACCGACAAGAAGGCCGACAAGCCGATCATCGCGGAGCTGAACGGCTCGCCGACCGACAACAACGCCACGCTGTTCAAGGAGGGCTACGACAGCGTCCTCAAGCCGAAGTACGACTCGGGCGACTACAAGAAGGGCCCGGACCAGTCGGTTCCGGACTGGGACAACACCCAGGCCGGCACGATCTTCGAGCAGATGCTGACCCAGGAGCCGAAGATCGCGGGTGTCCTCTCCGCCAACGACGGTCTCGGCAACGCCGCGATCTCGGTGCTGAAGAAGCAGAACCTGAACGGCAAGGTCCCGGTCACCGGCCAGGACGCGACCGTGCAGGGCCTGCAGAACATCCTCGCCGGCGACCAGTGCATGACGGTCTACAAGGCCATCAAGAAGGAGGCCGACGCCGCCTCCCAGCTGGCCATCGGCCTCGCCAAGGGTGAGCAGCCCTCGGTGAGCGGCTCCGTCAAGGACCCGGAGGGCAACCGGGACGTGCCGTCGGTGCTGCTGGACCCGCAGGCCATCTACTTCGACAACGTCAAGGACGTCGTCAACGACGGCTTCGTGACCAAGGACGAGCTGTGCACCGGCGAGTTCGCCGACAAGTGCAAAGAGGCCGGCATCAGCTAATCGACCCCACCCACCGGGTGCGTACGGCGACGCGAACCCCTGAGGGGTGACCAGCTGAGCCGCGACGAGCACCGTGCGGGGCGCCCCACCCCGGGGCGCCCCGCACCGCCCGGAGCGACGAGAGGCGGCCCGGAGGACGGCGCCGTGACGGCCCATCGATCTACGGAGTAGCCCATCGTGTCCCAGGGACCGATCCTGGAACTGCGCGGCATCAACAAGAGCTTCGGCCCCGTGCAGGTCCTTCACGACGTCGCCTTCTCGGTCCATCCGGGAGAGGTGACCGCACTGGTCGGCGACAACGGCGCCGGCAAGTCAACGCTGGTCAAGTGCATCGGCGGAATCCACCCGATCGATTCGGGCGAGTACCTCTTCGAGGGCGAGCGGGTCCACGTGAGCGGGCCCAGGGACGCCGCGGAGCTCGGTGTCGAGATCGTCTACCAGGACCTCGCGCTCTGCGACAACCTCGACATCGTGCAGAACATGTTCCTGGGCCGCGAGCGCAAGAGCGGGCTGGTCCTGGACGAGGACACGATGGAGGAGATGGCGGCCAAGACCCTGGCCGGGCTCTCCGTACGGACCGTGAAGTCGCTGCGCCAGCACGTCTCCAGCCTCTCCGGCGGCCAGCGGCAGACGGTGGCGATCGCCAAGGCCGTGCTGTGGAACAGCAAGGTCGTCATCCTCGACGAGCCGACCGCCGCCCTCGGCGTGGCGCAGACCGCCCAGGTGCTGGAGCTGGTCCGCCGCCTGGCCGACAGGGGCCTCGCGGTGGTGCTCATCTCGCACAACATGAACGACGTCTTCGCCGTGTCCGACCGGATCGCGGCGCTCTACCTGGGACGGATGGCGGCCCAGGTGAAGGCCTCCGAGGTCACCCACTCGCAGGTCGTGGAACTCATCACCTCCGGGCGCAGCGGGGAGCTCGGCATCGGGAACGGCATCGGAGCGGCATCATGACAACCGAAACGCTCCCCAAGCAGGAGAACGCCGACTCCGCGATCGGCTCGCACGTCAAGGGCTATATCGAGCGGGTGCGCGGCGGTGAGCTGGGCGCGCTCCCCGCCGTCTTCGGTCTCATCATCCTGTGCGTGGTCTTCGCGGTCCTGCGGCCGTCGTTCCTGTCCGCGCTGAACTTCGCCAACCTGTTCACCCAGGGCGCGGCGGTCGCCGTCATCGCCATGGGCCTGATCTTCGTGCTGCTCCTCGGCGAGATCGACCTGTCCGCGGGCTTCGCGAGCGGCGTCTGCGCGGCGGTGCTCGCCGTGCTGCTGACCTTCCAGGGCTGGCCCTGGTACCTCGCGGTCCTCACCGCGATGGTCACCGGCGCGGTCATCGGCCTGGTCCTCGGGTCGCTGGTGGCCAAGCTCGGCATCCCGTCCTTCGTGGTCACCCTGGCCGCGTTCCTCGCCTTCCAGGGCGTCGTGCTGCTGCTGGTGAAGAACGGCACCAACATCTCGATCCGCGACGAGACCGTCCTCGCGATCGCCAACAAGAACGTGCCGCCGGCCGCCGGCTGGATCGCCACCGCCGTGGGCGTCGCCGCCTACGCCGCCCTCCAGCTCGTGCAGGCGCGCCGCCGGGCCGCGCGCGGCCTGGTCGCCGCGCCCATGGCGGTGATCGCCGCCCGCGTCGCGGCGCTCGCCGTCATCGCGGGCGCCGCGGTGTACATGCTCAACCTGGAGCGCAGCCGCACGGCCATCGTGTCGCTCAAGGGCGTGCCGATCGTCGTGCCGCTGATCGTGATCCTGCTGATCATCTGGACCTTCGTGCTGCGGCGCACGGCGTACGGCCGGCACATCTACGCCGTCGGCGGCAACGCCGAGGCCGCCCGCCGGGCCGGCATCAACGTCGACCGCATCCGCATCTCCGCCTTCGTCATCTGCTCCTTCATGGCGTCGATCGGCGGCATCATCGCGGCGTCCCGGGCCAACTCGGTCGACCCCAACACGGGCGGCAGCAACGTGCTGCTGTTCGCGGTGGGCGCGGCCGTCATCGGCGGCACCAGCCTCTTCGGCGGCAAGGGCCGGGCGCTCGACGCGGTGCTCGGCGGCGCGGTGGTCGCGGTCATCGAGAACGGCATGGGCCTCATGGGCTACAGCGCCGGCGTCAAGTTCGTCGTGACCGGCTCGGTCCTCCTGCTCGCCGCGGGCGTGGACGCGCTGTCACGCAAGCGCTCGGCGGCGACCGGCCGCTGACAGGGCGGGCTCCGCTCTCCGATCCATCCCCAGAGGCCCTCCGGCCTCTGCCCACCCCCCACGGAAGTCCGAGGCTGTTCCGATGATGCGCGCAGGTCCCTCACAGGAGGAGATCCGCAAGCACAACCTCGGGACGCTGCTGCGGCACGTCCACGTGGGAGGGCCGACCTCGCGGGCCGAGCTGACCTCGCTGATGGGGCTCAACCGCAGCACCATCATGGCGCTGACGGCCGATCTCACGGCGGCCGGGCTCGTCCGGGAGGAGCTGCCCAGGGACACCGGAAGGGCGGGGCGGCCGTCGCTGGTCGTCCGGCCGGAGACCGCCCGCGTCTACGTGCTCGCCTTCGACGTGGGCGTGGACCGGCTGGCCGCCGCCCGCATCGGCCTCGGCGGCGTGGTCCTCGACCGGCGGGAGACCAGGCGGGAGCGCGGGCCGTTCGACCTGGCGCAGGTCGCGGGCACCCTGGCGGGCTTCGCCCGGCAGATGCGGCGCAGAACGCGGGAGGACACGATCTGCGTCGGCGCGGCGGCGGGCGTCTCCGGCGTGGTCCGCCGTTCCGACGGAGTGGTCAGGCTCGGGCCGAACATCGGCGCGGTGGAGACACCGCTGCGCGAGGAGCTGACCCGGCGCCTCGCGCTCGGCATGCCGGTGGCGGTGGGCAACGAGGCGAACCTCGGCGCGCTCGCCGAGCACACCCGCGGGATCGGGATCGGCTGCCGGGACCTCGTCTACCTGCACGGCGACGTGGGCATCGGCGGCGGCATCATCGTGAACGGCCAGCTTCTCGGCGGGCACGGCGGCTATGGCGGCGAGGTGGGCCACATGGTGGTCAACCCCGACGGCCGCCGGTGCGGCTGCGGCTCCCGCGGCTGCCTGGAGGCCGAGGTGGGGGAGCCCGCCCTGATGGAGCACGCCGGCCGGTACGGCGAGATGATCGGCAGAGACGCGGTCCGGGCCGTGGTCGACGCGGCCGACCGGGGCGACGTGCGGGCCCAGGAGGCCCTCGCCCACGTGGGCGGCTGGCTCGGCATCGGCGTCGCCAACCTCGTGAACGTCTTCAACCCCGAGATGGTCGTCTTCGGCGGCATCCTCAGGGAGATCTACCTCGGCTCGGCGGCCCAGGTGCGCAGCCGGATCGCCACCGGGACGCTGTCGGCGGCGCGGGAGCGGCTGCGGCTGCGCACCACGGCGCTCGGCGACGACGCGACGCTGATGGGGGCCGCCGAACTGGCCTTCACGCAGGTGCTCGCCGACCCCCTTGAGGCGCTGTCCCGCCTCGGCCCCGCCTGAGGGACCTGTCGGGCGGGGAACTGTCAGGCGGTCGTGCGGGCGGGGGCGCTGAAGGTGTCGCACGCCTTCGGGCCGTTGCCGTACCAGCCACGCTTGAGCCAGTAGCGGATGCTCCGGGCCTTGCCGTGCGCGGCGTCGCCGGTGATCCAGTCGAGCTGCTCCTCGAAGTCGAACTCGTCACGGCCGAGGGAGTGCCACACGCTGCCGATGAAGGCGCCGGAGAAGCACTCGGCCTGGAGCTCGACGCGGCGGGTGAGGTCGTAGGCCCGCTTCTTGCTCACCGTGCGGTAGCGCCGGTAGACCTCCGGCAGGATGCCGGCGCGGTCCTGCGCGTAGTGGCCGTACTCGTGGGCGATGACCGTGAACAGGTTGAACTCGGTGGGGTCGGACAGCTGCGACTTGTACAGCAGGATCCACATGGTGTCGTTCTTGGGGCAGTACAGGCCCGCGGCGTAGCCCGCGGGGTACTTGCCGCAGCCCGTCGGCACGCTCTTGGTGATGTAGCGCACCTTCGGCGGGGAGAACCTCAGCCCGGCCTGCCGGAACTCCTCGGTCCACGACTTGTTGAGGCAGTCGAGCAGATGGTCGAGGTAGACCCGGTAGGTGTCCAGGTCGTCGGGGCGGCGGGACAGCTCCGAGCACTCGGGGAAGTCGAACTCGCCCGTCTTGTACAGGGGGTTGGCCGTCAGCGCGGCCTGGCCCATGGGCATGGGCCGGGCGGCCTTGCCCGGGGCGGCGCCCGCCGGGCCGGCGAGGGAGAGGACGGTGGCCGCCGCCGTGGCCGCAGTCGTGACAGTGACGGCGGCAGCGCGGAGGCTTATGCGAATCATGAGTGGGCATCCCCAGCGGACAGAGAAACAGGGTCACAGAAGGTGGCGAGGGGCTCGAACGCCTCAAAGCGGACTCCCTCGCAAGATCTTGAGAGTAGGGCAGGAGGCGGCGACGGGTAAAGCGGAATAGATGTCGTTACGGAGAAGGTCTGTGGAGGTTCAGTGCGACCCCTGGTAACACCCGGCCTCCGTCGAACTAGACTCGATCCGTTCGATGGCGAGCGGGAAGGATGCACGGTGGGGATTCTGGAGACGATCAAGGACCCGCTCGACGTGAAGCACCTCGAGGCAGGGCAGCTGCCCGCGCTGGCGGAGGAGATTCGCGACGTGCTGGTCTCCACGGTCGCGAAGACCGCCGGCCACCTCGGCCCCAACCTGGGGGTGGTCGAGCTGACCATCGCCCTGCATCGGGTCTTCGACTCGCCCCGCGACCCGATCCTGTTCGACACCGGCCACCAGTCGTACGTGCACAAGCTGCTGACCGGCCGGGCCGGGTCGTTCGGCACCCTGCGTCAGGAGGGCGGCCTGTCGGGGTATCCCAGCCGGGCCGAGTCCGAGCACGACTTCATCGAGAACTCCCACGCCTCCACCGTCCTGTCGTACGCCGACGGGCTCGCCAAGGCGTTCGTGCTGGGCGGCGAGACCGACCGCACGGTGGTGGCGCTGATCGGCGACGGCGCGCTGACCGGCGGGATGGCCTGGGAGGCGCTGAACAACATCGCCGGGCGCAGGGACCTGCCGCTGATCATCGTGGTCAACGACAACGGCCGCTCCTACTCGCCGACGATCGGCGGCCTCGCCTCGCACCTGTCGTCCCTGCGGATGACCCAGGGGTACGAGCACGTGCTGGAGCTCGTGAAGAACAACCTCGGCCGGGTCCCGGTGGTCGGCACGCCGCTGTACGACACGCTGCACGGCATGAAGAAGGGCCTGAAGGACATCCTGACCCCGCAGGCCATGTTCGAGGACCTCGGGCTGAAGTACGTCGGCCCGATCGACGGTCACGACGAGGGCGCCGTGGAGGCGGCCCTGCGCCGCGCCCGGGCCTTCCGCGGGCCCGTCATCGTGCATGTGCTCACCCGCAAGGGGAACGGCTACGCGCACGCGGAGAACCACGACGAGGACTGCTTCCACTCGCCGCAGCCGTTCGACGTCGAGACCGGCGAGGAGCGGCCCCGGCCGCACAGCTGGACCAACGTGTTCGGCGACGAGATGGTGAAGATCGGCGCGGAGCGGAAGGACGTCGTCGCGATCACCGCCGCGATGCTCCACCCCACCGGCCTGGCGGCGTTCGCCGAGGCGTACCCGGACCGGATCTACGACGTGGGCATCGCCGAGCAGCACGCCCTGACCAGCGCCGCCGGGCTCGCGTTCGGCGGGCTCCACCCGGTGGTCGCGGTCTACGCGACCTTCCTCAACCGGGCCTTCGACCAGCTTCTGATGGACGTGGCGCTGCACCGGCAGCCGGTCACGGTCGTGCTCGACCGGGCCGGGGTGACCGGCGACGACGGGCCGAGCCACAACGGCATGTGGGACCTGTCGATCCTCCAGGTCGTCCCCGGGCTGTCGGTGGCCGCCCCCCGCGACGGCGCGCGGCTGCGCGAGCTGCTCGCCGAGGCGGTCAGGGTCGAGGACGGCCCGACGGTGGTCCGCTTTCCCAAGGGCGCGCTGCCCGCCGACGTCGACGCGGTCGGCAAGCTCGGCGAGATGGACGTGCTGCGCGCCGGGGACGCCGACGTGCTGCTCGTCGCGGTCGGCCCGATGGCGGAGATCTGCCTGGAGGCCGCGACCCTGCTCGACGCGCAGGGCATCTCGGCCACGGTGGTCGACCCGCGCTGGGTGAAGCCGCTCGACAAGGCCCTCGTGCTCGCCGCCTCGGCGCACCGGCTGGTCGCGGTGGTGGAGGACAACGGCCGGGTCGGCGGGGTGGGCGACGCGGTCGCGCGCCTGCTGCGCGACGCCGACGTGGACGTGCCGGTGCGGACCTACGGCGTCCCCCAGCGGTTCCTCGACCACGCCAAGCGGGCCAAGATCCTCTCCGATGTCGGCCTGACCGGCCAGGACCTCGCCCGCCAGATCACCGAGGCCGTCGCGCGGCGCTCGCAGGTGATGGAGAGCCACCCGGCGCGGCTGGTACATCCAACTGACTGATCACAATGCGTAATACCGGTTCGACCGGGAAGTCTGCAGGTCATCGACGTGAGGAGCCTGCGGATGAACGTTTTCCGGACGAAACCGGTAGAACAGTCCATCGAGGATGCCGAAGGCGGCGAGCACCGGCTGAGGCGCACCCTGAGTGCCCTCGACCTGACGGTCTTCGGCGTCGGCGTCATCGTGGGCACCGGGATCTTCGTGCTGACCGGCGTCGCGGCGCGCAACACGGCCGGCCCGGCCGTCGCGATCTCCTTCGTAGTCGCCGGGGTCGTGTGCGCGCTCGCGGCCCTGTGCTACGCCGAGTTCGCCGCCACGGTCCCGGTCGCCGGATCGGCCTACACGTACGCGTACGCCACGATCGGCGAGTTCCCGGCCTGGATCATCGGCTGGGACCTGATGCTGGAGCTCGCGCTCGGCGCGGCGGTGGTCGCCTCGGGCTGGTCGGGCTACTTCGCCTCGCTGCTGAAGAACTTCGGCGTCGACCTGCCGCCGTCCCTCGCCGGTGACCACGCCGTCTTCAACATCCCGGCGGCCGTGATCGTGCTCCTGCTGACCGGGGTGCTGGTGGCCGGGATCAAGATGTCGATCAGGTTCAACGGCGCCATGGTGGCGATCAAGCTGGCCGTGGTGCTGCTCGTGATCATCGCCGGCCTCTTCTTCGTCAAGGCGGGCAACTACCAGCCGTTCGTCCCGCCGTCGCACCAGCTTCCTCCCGACGGCGGGTGGAAGGCGCCCCTCATCCAGGTGCTGTTCGGCGTGCAGCCGGTCGCCTACGGGGTCTTCGGCGTCTTCACCGCCGCGGCGCTGGTGTTCTTCGCCTACATCGGCTTCGACGTCGTGGCGACCGCCGCCGAGGAGACCCGGCGCCCGCAGCGCGACCTGCCGATCGGGATCATCGCCTCCCTCGTCGTCTGCACGATCCTCTACGTGGTGGTCTCGCTCGTGGTCGTCGGCATGCAGCACTACTCCGAGCTCAGCGAGTCGGCCCCGCTCGCCGACGCGTTCCGGTCGGTGGGCCAGCCCTGGGTGGCGACCCTGATCAGCGTGGGGGCCATCGCCGGGCTCACCACGGTCGTGATGACCCTCATGCTCGGCCAGAGCCGGGTGCTGTTCGCGATGTGCCGCGACAGCCTGCTGCCCCGCTCCCTCGCCCGGGTCCACCCGAGGTTCCGCACGCCGTACCGGATCACCGTCGTCATCGGCGTGGTGACCGCGCTGCTCTCGGCGCTGATCCCGCTCAGCGCGATCGCCGAGCTGGTGAACATCGGCACGCTGTTCGCGTTCGTGATCGTCGCGGTGGCGGTGGTGATCCTGCGCAGGACCCGTCCCGACCTGCCGCGCTCCTTCCGCACGCCGCTGGTGCCGCTGGTGCCGATCGTCTCGGTGCTGGCCTCGGCCTACCTGATGCTCAACCTGCCGGTGGAGACCTGGATCCGGTTCTTCGTCTGGATGGCCGTGGGCACGGTCGTCTACTTCCTGTACGGATACCGGCGGAGCCGGGTGGCGAATCCTAGGAGTAAGCCCGGGGAGCCAGCCCTCGGGCGATGAGCGCGACGCCGACGGCGGCCAGCAGCACGCCGCTCGCGCCGAGCAGCAGGCGGTAGCCGCGGGGGGTCAGCCGGTTCCTGCCGGCCCCCACGGCCCCCGCCAGCGCCACCTTGGACCCCACCAGGACCAGGTAGAAGGCCCCGGCGAAGCCCAGCGCGTACGCCGGGGCCCGGTCCCAGGCCGTGAGGAACACCGGTGAGCCCACCGCGATCCAGAACAGCCAGGGGTGCGGGTTGAGCAGGTTCACCACCACCCCGCGCAGGATCTCCCGCGCCGAGGACGGCGCGTCCTCGCCGGGCCGGGGCGGCAGCGCCGTACGGGCCTCGCGCAGCGTCTCCACGCCCAGATAGACCACGTAGAGGCCGCCGCACACCGACAGCACGCGCAGCAGCGCCTCCGGCAGCGCCCCGACGGCCGTCACGGCGAGCAGCACCACGGGCAGGTCCGAGAGCAGCGGCACGCAGGCCAGGCGCACGCCCGCGCGGAACCCGCCGCGCAAACTGGCCGTGATGACGAGCGTCAGCAGCGCCCCGGGCATGACACCCGCCCCCAGGCCCAGGCTGAGCCCCATCAGCAGTTCCGGCACCGCGACCTCCCGATTTGTCCGCACGAGAGGTTATCGCCGGTCGTCCGCCGAGAGGACGCGGCGAGGGTGATCCCCGCCTTCCCGCGCGGACCGCGGGCCGGTCCCGACCCCGCCGAGCCGGCGCGAACCCGGATCAACCCGGTGCCGGATTCGACCCGGTTCAATCCGGTTCATTCCGCGTGAACCGGCAGTGGATCCGCTCCTGATCTGCTGGCGGAGAACCATCGCGTTCTGCGCGTACCCCCCGCCTGATGGAGATCCGATGCGCCTTCGCCCGCGCGGCGTCGCCGTGGCCGCTTCCGCCCTGCTGATGGCCGGCGCCGTGCACACCGACCCCGTGCATGCCGATCCCGTGCACGCCGGCCCCGTCGTGCCCGCGACGGCCGAGAGCGTCGCCGCCCCGGCGCCGTCTCCGGCCGTCACTCCGGCCGTCGCTTCGACCGAGAGAGAGGCGCTGGACCTCGCGCGGACGTCGCGGCAGCGGGTGGAGGTGCTGGCGCTGCGCACCGAGACGCGGCAGGCGTTCGCCAACGCCGACGGCAGTCTCACCTCGGAGACGTCGGCGCTGCCCGAGCGGGTGCGGCGCGGCGCCGGCTGGGCCGACGTCGACACCACCCTGCGCTTCGCCGGGGACGGCACGGTGCGGCCGGTCGCCACGCCGCTGGACCTGTCCTTCTCCGGGGGCGGGACGGCGCCGCTCGCGACCATCGGCGAGGGCGGCCGCTCGGTCTCCATGACCTGGCCCGGGACGCTGCCCAGGCCCGCCCTGGACGGCGACACCGCGACGTACGCGTCGGTGCTGCCCGGGGTCGACCTCAAGGTGACCGCCTCGGTGCTCGGATACTCCGAGGTGCTGGTGGTGAAGACCCGGGAGGCCGCGGCCAACCCGGCGCTGGCGCGGCTCACCTTCGGCACGCGGGCGGACGGGCTGACGGTGCGCAGGACGCCGGACGGGGCCCTGAGCGCCGTGACCGGCTCCGGCGCCGAGGTCTTCCACGCGCCGCGGCCCCGGATGTGGGACTCCTCCGGCAGGGACCTCGGACCGGCGGTCTCCGGGCCGCGGCAGCAGGCCAAGGAGGCGCCCATGGGCGTCGACGTCTCCGGGGACCGGGTGGCCCTGAAGCCCGACACTGCGGTGCTGACCGGCCCTGACACGGTCTACCCCGTCTACATCGACCCCCAGTGGTCGGGGTCGAAGCTGCACTGGACCTACGTGGACAAGGCCTATCCCTCGCAGTCGTACGCGGACTCCACGCACACGCCGGAGATCGGTTACTACGGCAGCGGGGTCAAGCGGTCGTTCTTCCGCATGGACTCCGACAACGTCAACGGCAAGCACATCCTCAAGGCGACGTTCCGCATCACCCAGACAAAGTCGTGGGGGTGCAGATCGGACCCGCAGGCCGCCCAGATCTGGCTGACCGGCGGAATCTCCTCGTCCACCACCTGGAGCCGCCAGCCGTCCTGGAGCAGCCATCTGGACAGCGTCGCCTCCGACGCCGGATACAGCTCCTCCTGCCCGGACAAGGGCATCGAGTTCGACGTCACCTCCGCGATCGTCAAGGCCGCCAAGAGCGGCTGGTCGAACACGACGTTCGGGCTGAAGGACTACGACGACGGCGCGGGCAGCGTGTGGGGCTGGAAGGGCTTCAGCGGCTCGCCCAAGCTCGTGATCGACTACAACACCCCGCCGGCGGCCCCGTCGGGCATCGGCACCTATCCGGCGACCCCCTGCGTCACCGGCGCCTCCCGCCCGGCCGTGAACGCCGGGGACGCGGCCAACCCGCTCCAGCTCAAGGCCCGCATCTACGACCCGGACAAGGCCAACGACGGCGTACGGGCCGAGTTCGTCATGCACCACTACAACGCGGCCACAGGCGTGTGGGACGACATCACCTCGACCCTGCCCGGCGGCGGCAGGACCGCCTACAAATACACCACCTCGGCCACCGACCACTCGGTCAAGCTGGCCGGGCTCGTCACCGGTCACAGCTACAGCTACAAGGTCAGGGCGTACGACGGCACCGACGCCAGCGCGTGGAGCAAGTGGTGCGAGTTCACCGTGGACACGATCGACCCGGCCACCCTCCCCAAGGTGACCTCCGCCGACTATCCGGCCGGCACCCCTGATGAATGGAAGGGCAGCGTGGGCTGGGCGGGCGCGTTCACGCTGGCCCCCGGCGACGGCGAGAGCGACGTGACGGCCTTCCGATGGGCGCTGGACGACCCCGCCCTGGCCACCGCCGCCACCCAGGTGAAGATCCCCGCCGGGCAGACCTCCGTCAACGTGCGCCTCGCCCCTCGCCACGACTGGCTGAACGCCCTGTACGTCTACGCGGTCGACCAGGCGGGCAACGTCGGCAAGACCCCCGCCGTCTACAGCTTCTACGTCAACCCGGGGTTCGGCCCGGAGGGACACTGGCGGCTCGACGAGACCTCGGGCACCACGGCGGCCGACTCCGGGGCGACGACACACCCGGCGGCGATCGCGGGCGGCGCCACCTGGTCCGGTGGCCGCGTGGCCGGTGGGCTGCGCCTGGACGGCGGCACCGGGTACGGCAGCACGGACGGCCCGGTGGTGCACACCGACAGGAGCCTGAGCGTCTCGGCCTGGGTGCTGCTGAACGACAAGAGCAAGAACTCCACGGTGGTCAGCCAGGACGCCGTGCGCGGCACGGGATTCCAGCTCTACTACTCCTCCGGCTCCAAGCGATGGGTCTTCAGCAAGTTCGACGCCGACGTCGACGACAAGACCATCGTCCGGGCGCTCAGCGACGCCGAGCCGACGACCGGCATCTGGACCCATCTGGCCGGCGTGTACGACGCCCCGCGCCGGCAACTGCGCCTGTACGTCAACGGCATCCTCCAGTCCACGACGGGCCCCTACCCGTACACGCCCTGGGACGCGACCGGCCCGCTGCAGATCGGCCGGGTGCGGTCGCACGGCGCGTACATCGAGAACTTCGCCGGCGACGTCGACGACGTGAAGATCTGGAAGCGGGAGCTCTCGGACGACCCGCGCACCGTCAACGACCCGGCGCTCGGCGACGAGATCGCCGCGATGGCCAAACAGCCGCCCATCCAGCGCGGCTGGTGGACGTTCGAGGAGGGCGCCGGCGCCACCGCGGCCAACTCCACCGACAGCCGCTGGCCCGCGGCGCTCGGCGGCGGCGCCGGCTGGGCCGGCGACGGCTTCGACGGCGGCGGCGCGCTCAGCCTCGACGGCACCACCGGCTACGCGGCCACCCCGTCGGCGCCGCTGCGCACCGACCACAGCTACGCGGTGACGGCCTGGGTGCGCCTGTCGGGCGACGACACCTGCGTGCTGCCGAGCCACGCGATCACCGTCCTGGCCCAGGACGGAGCCACCTACAGCTCCTTCTATCTCGGTTACCGGCTCATCGCCGAGAACGGCGCCGTGGTGCCGCACTGGTCGTTCTCGACGACCCCCGACGCCGCCAGCGGCGCCCTGACGCACGCCATCTCGGCCGAGCCCGTCGACTGCTCGGTGCTCAACACCTGGACCCACCTGGCGGGCGTGTACGACGAGCAGGCCAAGCAGATCCGCCTCTACGTCAACGGCCAGCTCAACGACCAGCGTCCTGTCACGGGCGGATGGGCGGCAGGGGCGCTGCAGATCGGCCGCGCCAGATACCGCGGCGCGGCCGTGGACTACTTCGGCGGTGACATCGACGACGTCCGCGCCTACACCGGCATCCTGACCGACCGCCAGGTGGTCGACATCGCGATGAACCTTCCCCTGGACAGTTGACCGTCGCCTCGTCCCCTCTCATCCACGTTCAACCGGAGGTAGTCGTGCTCGCTTCGTGGCGAGGCTGGGCCGGGGTCGCCGGCCTGCTGGCGGTCGTGGTGCCGGCCGCTCTGGCCGTACCCCTTCCGGAGGCGCGGGCGTCGGGCGGCCCGGGCTGGCACAGGGCGCAGGACCAGCGTCCCGTGCCCGGCCACGAGAGCCGCGCGCGGGCCGCCGTCCCGGACCCCGGAGCCCGGTTCGACCTGAGGGGCGCCCCCGCGGTGACCTGGCCGCGGCCCGGCGCGGCGACGGCCGCCCTCGGCTCCCCGGCGGGGGACACAGCGGGAGACACCGCGGCGAAGTCGGCCGCGGGCTCGGGAGCGGGCATGGCGCGGGCCGGCGGGCTGCCGGTGTGGATCGGCCCGGCGGGTTCCCGCGCCGGGACTCCGGACGCCGGAGAGAAGGCCGGAGAGAACGCCGGGGAGAAGGCGGCCACGGCGGAGCCGGTCCCGGCCGTGTCGGTGCGGGTGCTCGATTCGCGGACGGCTGAGCGGGCGCACATCCTCGGCCTGGGCCTCCAGCTGACCCCGCAGGCGACCCCGGGAGCGACGCCACAAGGGGCCGCGCGGGTCGCCGTCCAGGTCGACTACTCGGGCTTCCGGTACGCCTACGGCGGCGACTGGGCGTCCCGGCTGCGCCTCGTACGCCTGCCGGACTGCGCGGCCACCACCCCCGATCGGCCCGCCTGCCAGGCGCGGACGCCGCTGCCGACGCGCAACGACGTCACGACCGGCCGGCTGACCGCCGACGTGGACCTCGCCGCCGCTGCGACGACGACGCTGGCGGCGGAGGCGGCGCCCTCCGGATCGGCGGGCACCTACGAGGCCACCTCGCTGTCCCCCTCGGCCACCTGGGCCGTGAGCAACCAGAGCGGGGCGTTCTCCTGGTCGTACCCGCTGCGGTTGCCGCCGGTCCCCGGCGGCCCGACGCCCAACGTCGGGTTCGCCTACTCCTCCGGCAGCGTGGACGGCCGTACGGTCGCCACCAACAACCAGGCCTCCTGGATCGGCGAGGGCTTCGACTACTGGCCGGGGTTCGTCGAGCGCAGATACAAGCCGTGCGCCGACGACGGCGTCACGCCCAAGCGCAACGACCAGTGCTGGGGCGACTCCAACGCGACGCTGTCGCTGAACGGGCAGGCCACCGAACTGGTGCTGGACGACGCGACCGGCACCTGGCAGCCGAAGGACGACGACGGCGCGAAGATCGAGAAGCTCTCCGGCGCGGCCAACGGCGACGACGACGGCGAGTACTGGCGGGTCACCAGCCCCGACGGCACGCAGTACTACTTCGGCCGCAACCACCTGCCCGGCTGGGCCGACGGCAGGGCGGAGACGAATTCCACCTGGACGGTGCCGGTCTTCGGCGACGACGACGGCGAACCATGCCACAAGAGCGCCTTCTCCGACTCCTGGTGCCGGCAGGCCTGGCGGTGGAACCTCGACTACGTCGTCGACCCGCACGGTACGGTCAGCACGTTCTGGTACGGCAGGGAGACCAACTACTACCGCCGCGACGTCACCACGCTGACCGACGGCGTCCCCAACGGCACCCCGACCGCGTACGACCGGGGCGGCTATCTCAGGCGCGTCGACTACGGCCAGCGCTCGGACGCGATCTTCACCTCGTCCGCCCCGGCGCGGGTGGCCTTCGACGTGAAGGAGCGGTGCGTTCCGACGTCGGGCTTCGACTGCGCGGAGAGCAAGTTCACCAAGGACAACGCCAAATACTGGCCCGACGTGCCGTACGACCAGAAGTGCGACTCCGGCGACAAGTGCCTCGACAGGTACGCCCCGACGTTCTGGACGCGCAAGCGGCTGGCCGCCGTCACCACCCAGGTCCTCTCCGGCGGCACGTACAGGGACGTCGACACCTGGACGCTGGACCAGCAGATGCGCGCCCCTGGCGACGGCACCGCGGCCACGCTCTGGCTGGCCGGGATCACCCACACCGGCAAGGTCGGCGGCACGGCCGCGCTGCCGGCGGTGAGGTTCGCGGGCGTGCAGAAGCCCAACCGCGTCGACGCCCTCGAAGGACGCCCGCCGCTGACCAAGTGGCGGATCTCGGCGATCGACAACGAGACGGGCGGCTCCCTGTCCGTCGCCTACTCCGGCGAGGACTGCGCCGCCGGTGACAAGCCGGACATCGGGACCAACACCCGGCGCTGCTATCCGCAGTACTGGTCACCCGAGGGCGCGACCTCGCCCAAGCTGGACTGGTTCCACAAGTACGTCGTCACCCAGGTGCGGGAGATCGACCGTACGGGCGGCGCGCCGGACGAGGTGACGAGCTACGAGTACCCGGGCGGCGGCGCCTGGCACCACGATGACGACGACGGGCTGACCAAGGAGAAGTACAAGACCTGGTCGCAGTGGCGCGGCTACGGCAGGGTGCGGGTCACCCACGGCGAGGCGCCCGAGCGGCGTTCCCAGTCGGAGTACCTCTATTTCCGCGGCATGGACGGCGACGAGCTGCCCGGCGGGGGCACGCGGAACGTGAAGGTCACCGACTCCGCGGGCACCGCCGTGGACGACGCCGACGCGCTGCAGGGGCGGGTCCGGGAGGAGATCCACTACGACGGGCCCGGCGGCCCGGCGCTGAGCGGCACCGTCACCTCCTACTGGGTGAAGCAGACCGCCAGGCGGGTGCGCTCCTGGGCCACGACCAAGGCGACCATGGTGCGTGCGGACACCGAGCGCACTCGCACCGCGCTCGCCTCCGGCGGCTGGCGCTACACCAGGACCGAGACCGGCTACAACGCCGACGGTCTGCCCACCCAGATCGGCGACCTCGGCGACGAGTCGAGCGCGAGCGACGACCAGTGCGTCCGCACGGAGTACGCGCGGGACGCCTCCCGCTGGATGGTCTCCTACGTCTCGCGAGTGGAGACCGTCACCACGGCGTGCGACGCCACTCCGAAGCGGCCGGACGACGTGGCCTCCGACGTCCGCAAGTACTACGACGGCAAGGCGTTCGGCGTCGCGCCGTCCAAGGGCGACGTCACCAGGACCGAGAAGCTCGGCTCCTGGAACGGCGGCCCGCGGTACGTCACCGTCGGCACCACCGCCTTCGACCCCTACGGCAGGCCGCTGGTCGTCACCGACGCCGCGGGCGGGAAGACGACCACGGCCTACACCCCGGCGACCGGCCTGGTCACCGGCACCACGGTGACCAACGCGCTCGGGCACGTGAGCAGGACCGAGGTCGAGCCGGCCTGGGGGCTCCCCACCGCCACGATCGACGTCAACGGCAAGCGCACCGACCTGGCATACGACCCGCTGGGCCGGCTGGCCGGCGTCTGGCTGCCGGGACGGGCCAGGTCGGCGTACGCCTCGACGCCGACCATGAAGTTCGGCTACCTGGTCCGGGCGGACGGGCCGACCGCGGTGAGCACGTCGACGCTCCGCAACGACGGGGCGACCTACACCACCGGCTACGCCCTCTACGACGGCCTCCTGCGTCACCGGCAGACCCAGCAGCCCGCCCCCGGCGGCGGCCGCGCGGTGAACGACACGCTGTACGACACGCGCGGCCTGGTCTACACGACCAACCAGGACTACTACGCCGAGGGAGCCCCCGGCGCCACGCTGTGGATTCCCGGCAGCGACGACGACGTCCCCGGCCAGAACGTCACCCTCTACAACGGCATGGAGTGGCCCACCGCGCAGATCTTCCGCAAGCGCGGCACCGAGCAGTGGCGCACCACCACCACGTACGGCGGTGACCGCGTCAGCGTCGACCCACCGGCCGGCACCACCCCGACGACCAGCATCACCAACGCGCGCGGCGAGCTCGTCGAGTTCCGGGAGTACGGGAGCGACGGCCCGGCCGGGGACTACGACGCCACCACCTACACCTACACGGCCACCGGACAGCCCAAGACCATCGAAGACGCCGACGGCAACGCGTGGACCTACCACTACGACCTGCGCGGCCGCGTCGTCCAGCTCGACGACCCCGACAAGGGCACCGCGAAGCTGACCTACGACGACGCGACCGACCGGCTGCTGACGGCCACCGACGCCCGCGGCAGGAGCCTCTTCTTCGCCTACGACGGGCTCGGCCGCAGGATCGCCGAGTACGAGGGCACCTCGGCGAGCGGCACCAAGCTCGCCGAATGGAGGTACGACACCCTGCTCGACGGCACCGTCGTCAAGGGCCAGCCCACCGGCTCCACCCGGTACGTCAGGAACGCCACGACCGGCGCCATGGACGCCTACACCACCGCGGTCACCGGCTTCGACGACGCCTACCGCACCCTCGGCACCGAGACGGTCATCCCGGCCTCGGAGGGCGCGCTGGCCGGCACGTACAAGACCAGCACCGACTACAACCCCGACGGCACCGTCCACCGCACGGTGCTGCCCGCCGCCGGCGGGCTGCTCGCCGAGACGATGCTGTACGGCTACGACGAGCTCGGCCACCCCACCACGACGCGCGGCCTGACCAACTACGTCACCTCCACCACCTACTCCAAGCTCGGCCAGGTGCTCGACATGACGATGAGCACCGGCCTGAAGCGGGTCAAGGAGACCAACTTCTACGAGGAGGGGACGGGCCGGCTGACCCGGTCCCTCCTCGAACGGGAGACCTCCCCGATCTCGGTCGCGGACACCAACTACACGTACGACCCGTCGGGCAACATCACCAGGATCGCCGACACCCCGTCCGGTCAGACGCCCGACGTGCAGTGCTTCCGGCAGGACCATCTGCAGCGCCTGACCGAGGCCTGGACCGCCACCGACGGCTGCGCCTCGGGGCCCTCGGCCGCCGTGGTCGGCGGGGCCGCGCCGTACTGGCAGACCTTCGGCTACGACAAGGTCGGCAACCGTACCGAGGAGGTCGACCACCAGGCGAACGGCGACGTCACCAGGACCTACGCGTACGCGGGGGCCGGCAGGCCGCAGCCGCACACGCTGACCTCGATCGCCTACCGGGGCGGCGACCGCGACGGGCAGATCGACAGCTACGCCTACGACGCCGCCGGCAACACCACCGAGCGCGGCCCAGGCCGGGCGCTGGAGTGGGACGTCGAGGGCCACCTCGCCAAATCCACCGATCCGTCCGGCGTCAGCACCTTCGTCTACGACGCCGACGGCGACCGGCTGATCCGCCGCGATCCCACCTCGGCGACCCTCTACGTCGCGGACATGGAGATCCGGCTGGACAAGGCCACCGGAGCCAGGACCGCCACCCGCTACTACTCCCACGGCGGCCAGGTCGTCGCCGCCCGCACCACCGGCCAGGGCGTCACCTGGCTCGGCGCCGACAACCACGGCACCACCGACGTCTCGGTGACCGACGACGACACCCAGACGCCCGTCCGCCGCCGCTTCACCCCGTTCGGGCAGCAGCGCGGCACGCCGCCGTCGTCCTGGCCCGGGCAACGGGGCTTCGTCGGCGGCGTCATCGACGAGGCCACCTCCCTCACCCACCTCGGCGCCCGGGAGTACGACGCCGAGACCGGCCGCTTCATCTCCGTCGACCCGGTGTTCGACGCTTCGGACCCCCAGAGCTGGAACGGCTACGCCTACGCCGACAACGACCCGGTGAACGGGTCGGACCCGACGGGGCTGATGCTCGACGGCGGCGGCCAGTGCGGCGTCGTCAAAGAGAATCCGTGCAATCCGCCTTCCAGCGGCGGTGGCGGTGGTGGCGGTGGAGGCGGCGGCGGTGGTGGTGGCGGTCACCCGACGTACAACCCGCCGCCTCCGCCGAGCGGTCCGCCGCACTGCGGGCGCTGGGACTTCGGCTGCAAGGCCAAGAACATCTGGCACGAGCACAAGGCCACCATCGTCAACGTCGCCGTCTCGGTGACCGTGACCCTCGGCTGCGAAGCCGCCACGATGGGCGCCGGCAGCGTCGGCTGCGCCGCGGCGGGCGGAGCCGCCGGCAACCTCGCCGGATACCTCGTCTCGACGCCGCGCGACCAGTGGAGCATGGGCGGCGCGTTCAAGTCCGCGGCGGCCGGGGCCATCGCCGGGGCGGCCGGCGGCGTGCTCGGCAAGGCCGCCTCGGCGGCGCTCGGCAAGCTGGCCACCACGGCGGCGGGCAAGGCCGTCACCGGGGCCGTCGGCAAGGCCGCGAGCAAGGCGAGATCGGCGCTGGGCAAGGCGGGCGGAGCCGCCGGCGAGGCGGCCGAGGGCGCCGGTGCGAAGGCCGCGGGCAAGGCGGCCGGGAAGCCGCGGGCGGACTCCGGGACGCGGACGTCCTGCCCCACCAGCTTCGTCGCCGGGACCAAGGTCCGGCTCGCGGACGGTACGTCCAAGGCCATCGAGAAGGTCAAGGCCGGTGACAAGGTCCTCGCCACCGATCCGGCCACCGGGAGGACGGAGGCGAAGCTCGTCGTCGCCGCCTACTCGGGCGCCGCCTATCTCAACCTGGTGCAGATCACCGTCGACACCGACGGCAGGAAGGGCCGCGGCACCGGTGTCATCCTCGCCACCGAACACCACCTGTTCTGGGACAGCCAGGACAAGGCGTGGGTCCGCGCCGACCATCTGACCCCGGCGGACCGTCTCCGCACCCCGTCCGGCGCCACCGTCCGGGTCGTCTCCACGAACATCGTCTCCGCTCACCCCATCGTCCACGACCTCACGGTCGCCGGCACCCACACCTTCTACGTCCAGGCCGGCCCCACTCCCGTCCTCGTCCACAACTGCGGAGGCGAGCTCGCGGGCCATCCGGAAGCGTGCAGGTGCAACAAGCGCCCCGCGTTCGTGACGGGGGCGGACGGCGTGACCGAGGTCGCCGACAACTACACCGTCATGCAGCGGGTGGCGGCGCGATCCACGCGGCTGTCGGAAGCGGTCCAGTCCGCGTACAAGGCTCAGGACACGTATTCGACGACGTTCGGCCACCTCGTGGCGCAGATGCCAGGACACTGGGCGGGCACCGCCTTCACGGTAGGGCGGGTCATAGCGGCGATAGGGGGCGGCCTTCGGGGTTTCATACGATCCGGCCGGGCGGAGGAATGACCGGGCGTCGACGTCGGCGTCGGCGCCGGCCGGCTCGGCACCCGGGACGGCCCGCGCCCTCCACAGCCTGATCTTGCCCTGAGTCAGGGAGGTGCCTAGGATCTAGGCACCTTGCGACTCAGGGTGGAGGCGGCGTGGAATACCGGCTCCTCGGTTCCGTCCGGGTCCGTGACGCGGACGGCCGGGAGGTCCCGCTCGTCCGCCCCAAGCACCGTCAGGTCCTCGTCGCCCTGCTGGTGAACGCCAACAGGGCCGTCCCGGCCGGGCACCTCGCGGAACATCTCTGGGACGGCGCCGCGCCCCGTTCGGCCCGGGGCAACCTCAAGACCTACGTCTCGGCGCTGCGCCGGTTGTTGTCGCCCGAGGACTGCGGAGCCGCGCCGATCGAGACCGTGGGAGACGGCTACCGCCTCGTCGTACGGCCCGGAGAGCTCGACCTCCTCACGTTCCGGGACCTCGCGCGGCAGGGCCGCGACCTGCTGAAGGCAGGTGAGGTGCGGCAGGGGGAGGCCGCCCTCCGGCGGGCCTTCCTGCTGTGGCGGGACGACCCCTTTGAGGGCGTGCCGCTCACCCTCCTCCTCGAACAGATCGCCGCGGGGCTGCGCGAGGAGCGGCTCGGCGTCTTCGAGGACTGGGCCGGCGCGCGGCTCGATCTCGGCCTGCACGCGGAGGTCGTCGGCCCGCTCCGGCAGTGCGTACGCGACCACCCGCTGCGGGAACGCCCGTGGGGCCTGCTGATGCTGGCCCTCGCGCGTGACGGCCGGCGGGCGGACGCGCTCGCGGCCTTCCAGGAGCTGAGAACCCGGCTGGTCGAGGACCTCGGCGTGGAGCCGGGCCATCCCGTGCAGCTGCTCCACCGGCGGATCCTCGCCGGGGACGCCGATCCCACCCCTGTCGTCCCGGCACCGGATGTGGAGGCACGGGCGAGGCATCCGGCGGTGCCGAGGCAGCTTCCCTCCGGCACGCCCCACTTCGTGGGTAGGGAAGGGGAGCTGAACCGCCTGGAGAACTGGCTGAACCCGCCGGACGGGTCGCCGCCGACGCCCGTGGTGGCGATCTGCGGCCCGCCCGGCGCGGGCAAGTCCGCGCTGGCGCTCCACGCGGCGCACCGGGCCGCGGCCCGCTTCCCCGACGGGCAGGTGTACGTCAACCTGCGCGGCGCGATGCCCGGGGTGCGCCGCCTCGACACGGGTGAGCTGATCGGCCGGCTCCTGCGCACGTTCGGCACGCCGGGGTCGGAGGTCCCGCCCGACGTCGACGAGGCCGCCTCGGCCCTGCGCACGCTCCTCCACGGCAGGCGGGTGCTGCTCCTCCTCGACGACGCCTCGTCGATCGCGCAGACCGGCCCCCTTCTGCCGATGACGTCCGGCTCCACCGTCCTGCTCACGTCCCGCGAGAACCTGGCGCCGGCCGCCCCCGCCTCGCACGTCGACCTCGGCCGCATGCCGCGCGACGAGGCCGTCGCCATGCTCGTGCGGCGGTTCCGGTCCGGCGGCGTCGGCTTCTCCCAGAAGGCCGTCGAGCGGCTGGCCGATCTCTGCGACGGGTTCCCCCTCGCCCTGCACATCGCCGGCGCCCGGCTCGCCAGCCGCTCGGGCTGGTCGGCCGACATGCTCATCGAACGCCTGGAGGACGAGAGCGGCAGGCTGGACGAACTGCGCACGGGGGAGGTCGGCGTGCGCAGCAGCATCGCGGTCAGCCACACGGCCCTGGCCGGCAGCGGGCAGGACCTCGACCGCGAGGCCGCGCGGGCGTTCCGCCTGATCGGCCTGTTGCGCGTGCCCGACCTCGGCACGGAGGCGGTGACCGTGCTGCTCGAACGGCCGCCGCGGGCCGCCGCGCGGGTCATCGAGAGGCTGGTCGACGCGCGGCTGGTGGAGAGCCCGGCTCCGGGCCGCTACACGATGCACGACCTCATCAGGTTGTACGCGCAGGAGCGAGCGCTGGACACCGAACCACCGGACCGGCGGGAGGCCGCGCTCCGCCGCGTGCTCGGCTTCCTTCTCGCCACCACGAGCGCGGCCGTACGCGTGATCGACCCGCACCGCCTGCACGCCGCCGTGCCGGAGGTGCCGCAGACGCCCAAGCCGCTGCGCGACCGGGACGAGGCGACCCGCTGGCTGGAGCGGGAACGGGCCAACCTGCTGACGATCGTCGGCCAGGCCTGGGACGCGGACGCCGCGACGGCCCGTCTCGCCGTCGGCCTGGCCCTCAGCCTGCAGTGGCATCTCGCCGCACAGGGATACCGGCACGAGATGCTCTGGCTCGGCACGAGGTCGCTGCAGACGGCGCGCCGGCTCGCGGACCAGGGGAGCGAGGCGCAGGCCCTGGCGATGGTGGCGATGGCGCACCGCCTGCTCAACCACGACGCGGACGAACTGAAGTGCCTCAACGACCTGCTGGATCTCTGCCGGAAGCTCGCGGACCCCCTCGGAGAACTGCGGGCGCTCGGCAACCTCGCCAGCGCCTGCCTCCTTCAGGAGCGTCCGGAGGAGGTGTTGCGGTACGCCGAGCGGCAGTTGGACATCAGCCGCCGGGTGGGGTCCCCGGTGGGCGAGCGCTACGCGCTGATGATGGTGGGCGACGCGCGTCTGGCGCTCGGATTCCCCGACGAGGCCGTCGCGACGCTGCGGCAGGCGCTGCGACGCGCCCGGGAGGCGGGTGACGCGATGCACGAGGCGATGACGCTCCGGCGTCTCGGGGAGGCGTACCTCGCGGCCGGGGACGCCGTCGCCGCCCGCGCGCATCTGCGGGACTCGCTGGCGAGTTTCGACGCCTGCGCGCAGGGGCCGCAGGAGCGTTCACAGGCCCTTGTCGCGCTGGCCCGGTCGTCCCGGATGCTCGGCGACCTCGACGGGGCGGCGAGGCACCTCGCGGAGTCGCTGCGGATCGCCAGGGAGAGCGGCGACCGGCACGACGAGAGACGCGCACTCGCGGAGCAGGCCGAAATGCACGGCCATTACTGACCGTTTCGGGGTGTCCGAACTTTTTCGTCCGGAAAATCGTCAATCTCCCCAAAGGAAGGCCGTTCGAACGGGAGAAAGATGAATAGACACGTGAAGCGCCTCCTGGTCGTCGCGTTGATCGGCGCCGGGCTGGTCACAGGGGTCCGCGTCGCCGCTCCGGCCCGGCACGCCGAGGCGAGCGTCCCGGCCAACCCCGGCCCGGCGGGCAGCTGCTGCTGACGCCGAGGCTGCCACGGCAGCCGTAGACCGCGACCGCGTGCGCGGGAAACCATGATCGCGACGATCTACGGCTGCCGTAGGAGTAATGGGGACGAGTTAGTCATTATTTGGAGCTATACGCACCGACCTGATCGATATAGCCTCCAGTCGAATGATCCAATGATCACTTCTGACAGGACTCCTCCCGCATGGCGACAGCGCTTGTCGTACCGATTCATCTCGATGCCCTCTGCCTGCCCGAAGACCGCGACGTGGCCGGTCCCGAAGCCGACTTCACCCTCCTTCCCCACGTGGGACCGGACGGCCGCGACCACAACGCGGGCCTTCCGTACCTCAGCGGGGCGATACTGTCCGCCCCGTTCGACGACCGGCCGTTCCGCCTCAAGGCCGGTGTCCACCTCCACTGGTCCCTGCCGGACGCGCTGACCCGCCTCACCCAGGACGAGAACGGTCGGACGCGGGTCATGGCCGTCCCGAACCGCTGGCTGGTGACCCGGACCCGGTCCGGGGCGATCGACGCCCAGTGGGTGGTCGAGAGCGACCACGTGTCCGACGACAACCTGAGCGGCACCGTCTACCCCCGCACCGACCCGCCGGCGCCGGGCGCACGGCCCTACCGCTACCTGGGCCGCCGGATCCGCCTGGACCAGTGGCCGGTGGGAGGCGGCGAGTACCTGCCGGAACTGACCGCGGTGGGCCACGGCGACCCGGTGTTCGCCGCCTTCTACCCGAACTGCCACAGCGTCTTCGGCTGCCACGACCCCGACTTCACCACGCCGCCGCAGGACGTCTCCTACGACGTCGTCGGCTGGTACGGAACCCTCGGCCAGGACCCCGTGGGGAACCCCCAAGGCTCTCTGGCCGATGTTCTCGATCGCTTTGGTTGGAGCGTTCCATCCCATTCGGGGCCGATCGCACGGACTGTCTGTTACGCGAAGCTGACCTTCGCTCCGGCCGGGCGCACGGCCAACCCCCTGCTCGTGGACGCCGACACCGGCGTCTACGTCGGCCACAGCCCCACCGAGGCGCTCGCCGCCTCCCTCGGCCCCACGCTGGACGCCGGCGACCCCGACGGGATCGAGAACCTCCTGGAGGCCGTCGCCTTCGCCGGCGACCTGGAGTCGAGGGCCTCCGACCTGGAGATCCGGCTGTCGGAGGCCCGGCACACCGCGACGTTCGACCCGATCCCGGGCGGTCTGCGCTGGGTCGTACGCCGCCGGGACGACAACGACGGGGCCACCGCCGAGCAGAAACAGGCCAGGGAGGCGATCACGCTTCCCGAGTCCGTCGCCGATCTCCTGGACGAGGCCAACCGGGCCCAGCGGGACTACGACGACGCCCGCGACGTCCTGGTCAGCCTGCGCGACCGGTTGTTCGCCGACTGGCACAAGTACCTGATCTGCGTCTACCCGGACGACGCCACCCGCGACGGCTACCCGGACCCGGACGAGGTCGCCTTCTTCCTGGACCGGCAGATCACCTGGATCCAGGCGTACGACGCCGCCACCGGCGTCTTCCCGCCGACCGGCCAGGGCGCGAGCCGGGCCCACGTGCTGGGCGGCGCGATCAAGAACCTGGTGACGGCGCTCGGCGCCGTCAACACGGCCGCGGCCGCCGCGAAGACCGAGTTCACGCTCGAACGGGTCCCGGCGCCGCCCTGGTGGCGGCCGAGGGAGCCGGTGGTGCTGTTCACCGGCCCGGCCGCGACCCCGACCGACCGGCACGGCGCCGACGGCACGCTGTCGTGCGCGCTCGCCGACGTGCCCGAACCGGTCTCGGCCGCGGCCCTCGCGGGCGCACGGGCCGCCGTGAACGACCGTTTCCCCGCGCAGGCGTGGCGGACCGACCCGTGGCACCCGGTGCTGCTCCAGTGGGAGGCCGAGTACTTCCCGGTGGCGGTCGGCGACAACCTCGCGGCCGACCAGCGGGACTACGCGCCGTACTTCGTCGTCAACGGCTACGACCTGCCGCCGGGCGAGGCCGACCTGGTGTCCTCGGGCATGCTGCTCGACAAGGGCGCGAACGTGTACGCGGGAACCACCGTGCTGTCGTCGGGGGCGCGGCCGGTGCTGTCGGAGCGGATCCTCACCTACCTGGCGGGCGCGATCCTCCCGGCGTACAACGCGGGCCACCCGCCGGTCACGCCGGACGACTTCGCCCGCGCCCCTGAGGCCGTCCTCGCCTGGTACGAGTCCCGCGACGACCCACAGGCGCGGCTGCTCAGCCTCATCGCGGCCTACCGCCACCTGGTCGCGCGCGAGGACGGCAACCTGTCCCAGTCACTCGGCGGGTTCAACGACGCGCTGGTGATGCGGCGGCTGGTGCGCCAGCTTCCGATCGCCGATCCGGTCAACTTCCCCGCCTACCAGGCGTTCGCGCGGCGGGTGGCCGACGCGGCCGGCGACGAGACGCGGTCGGCCCCCCAGCCGCTGACCGACTTCAACCCCATCCGGGCCGGGGCGATGCGGCTGCTGCGGCTCCGGCTGGTCGACAACTTCGGCCTGACGCACGACGTCGCCACCGACCCGGCGGGCACCACCGAGCGGCTGCGGGTGCCCGGTCACCCCGCCTGGGTGGCGCTCCCGCCCCGGCTGGCCCAGCCCGCCCGGATGCGGTTCCACCTGCTGAACGCCACCCGCGACGACGAGGCGGGCGACCTGCCGGGCATGTCGCCGGTCTGCGGCTGGCTGGTGCCGTCCGATCTCGACGACACGCTGGCGGTGCACGCCGCCGACGGGACCGCGCTCGGCGCGCTGGGCGCAGTGGCCGACGGGAGCCGGGCCCGCTGGAGCCCTGTTCCGGGGAGTACGGCGGCCGATCCCGCCGCCATCGCCGACCCGACCCTGCGGGCGATCGTGACACGGCTGCGCGAGGCCGGGCCGGACGCGGTCGGGGACGTGCTGGCGTCGCTGTCGGACGCGCTGGCCTCGATCGACCCGGAGAACGACACCCCGGCGGGCGCGCTGCTGACCGTCCGGCCGCTCGCGGTCGTACGGGCCGAGCTGGATCTCCAGATCAAGGGCTTGCCGGCCGTGCACCAGGACTGGAACGTGTTCCGGGAGGACATGCGGCGTTACGGGCGGGAGACCAACGCGGTCACCGACGTGCTGTTCCCGGTCCGGATCGGCCAGCCCGGCCGGTGGGGCGACGGCGTGGCCGGGCTGTGGCTCCTCGACGAGGAGGGCCGGCCCACCGGCGACTTCCTGGCCCAGGCGACACTGCGCCAGTCGATCGACCTGCCGCCCGTCCGCATGGCGCTGCTGCTCGACCCGCGCGGGAGGGCGCACGCCGTGAGCGGCGTCCTGCCGGTCGCCTCGACCGGCCTGGACGCCGCGCAGTACGCCGCCGCCCTCGGTGCGATGGAGCTCGACGTCTTCACCGCTCCCGTGCTGGGCGACGCCGGCCGGCTCGGCCTGCCGGTGCCCGACGTGCCCGGCCGCCGGTTGGCCTGGCGGGAGAAGCGGGGCGCCGCCTGGATCACCGCCGACCTGGACGCCTCCGCGCTGGACGCCCATTTCCCCGCCGACCTGACCGCGCGAGAGGGCTGGCTCACGCTCCGGCCCGACTCCTCCGGCACCACGACCTGAACGAGGACCCCGTGATTTCCGACGACAAGGAGATCCCGCTGAGCCTGACGCTCGCGGAGGTCAACCTCATCCTCGAAGCCCTCGGCAACCTGCCCTACGTCCGCGTCTTCGAGTTGATCGGCAGGCTCCACGAGCAGGCCAGCAGCGTACTGTCCCCCTCGCCCAAGGAGCCCGAGTGAGCGCCAACCTGATCCTGCACTGGCCGCTCGACGAGATGTCCGGCCAGCGCACCGTCTTCGACGCCTCGGGCAACGGCATCCTGGGGCAGGTGAGCGGAGACGCGAAGGCCGTGCCCGACGAGCAGTTCGGCAGCGCCCTGGCGTTCTCCGGCAGCGGGCAGTGTGTGACCCCGGCGGGCGGCAGGGGGATGACCGTCCCCCGGTACACGGTGGAGCTGTGGGTCCGCACCGGCAAACCGCCGGTCGCAGCCACCCCTCTCGTGAACCGGCGCAACAGCGTCGACCTGGTGATCAACGTCAATCCCGACGGCTCGGTCGAGCACCGGTTCGTCACCCAGGAGAGCATCGGCAACACGCACACGACCCCGCCGGGGCTGCTCTCGTGGAACGCCTGGCAGCACATCGCGGTCACCAACGACGCCGCCACCGCGCGGATCTACGTCAACGGTGAGGCGGCCGCCGAGTGGGACTATCCCGGCACCCGCCAGCAGCGCGACCCGACCCCGCTCGTGGTGGGCGCCGACCTCGGGCGCAAGATCTACACTGCCGGCCGGTACGCCCACGTCCGGGTGTACGACGGCGCGCTCACGGCCGCCGAGATCCAGCGCGACATGGCCGAGGACAGCTCCACCCTCGCCGCGTACGTGCGGACCCACCCGCTCGACCTGGAGTTGCTGAACCTCGACGAGCAGCCGGTGCTGTTCATCGACAACGACCCGGCCGGCCAGCCGATGCGGCTGCGGCTCACCAACAGCTCCCGGCAGAACATCGAGTTCCTGCCGCAGGGCGCCACCCCGGGCCCGGCCAGCTTCCACGTGGCCGCGCGGCTGCGTCCCGGCGTACTCGCCACCCCCGCGGCCGTCTCCTCCGGCGCCTCCGGCTGGGCGGCGCAGGCCGCCGCCGACGGCACCGCGCTCTACCTGGTGGCGGCGAACGCCGCGCCGATCGCGCCGGGCGCCTGGGTCGACGTGCCGCTGACCGGCCTGAGCGCCGACCCGGGCGGCGGCAGCCGGGGCACCCGGATCGAGTTCGACTACCAGCGGCTGAGGTCCGCGGGGGAGACCGCCGAACTCACCGGCACCCGCCTGCAGTACCTCGACGTCGTCAACCACCGGGGCCGCCCGGACATCCCGCTGGTCATGGGCTTCGCGGCCGGCGACACCGTGCTGAACGACGGCGTCACCCGGAGCACCCTCACCCTGTACGTCGCCAACACCTCCGCCGACACCACGGTCACGCTGGCGGGCGGCGGGCCCGGCAAGGGCGGTTCGCTGTTCACCGTCACCTTCGACGTGGGCGCCGACGGCAACGACTGGGCGCTGGCCGAGAGCGTCGCCGGCGTCTCGGTCACCGTGGCGGCCCCCGGCACCTCCACCGCCGCGTGGGGCCAGGTCGCCCACGACCTCGGCACCCGCGCCTCGTGGACGCTCTACCCGACCGCCGGCATGGACCTGGCACCGGGCAAGGCCGTCGTCATCACCGTGGCGGGGGTCGTCGGCCTCCGCGACCCCGGCCGGGCCGGCATCGTCGTCGGATACGAGAACATCCCGGGGTACCGTGACGGCGCGCAGACCCTGGAGGCGGACCGGCGGCCGCTCGCCTTCGCGGGCTCGTCCACCGGCGTCGGCACCCTCGCGCCCGCCGCGAAACTGCACGTCTCCGACACCGTGCTCGCTCCCACCACCAACGGCACGCTGCTGATCGGCCCGCCCGCGGCCGCTTCTCTCAAGATCGGGTACGGCGCCGACCACGCCTGGCTGCAGTCCGGGCCGAACGCGGTGCTGTCCCTCAACCCGGCGAGCGGCCGGGTGATCGTCGGCGCGACGAGCACCACCACCGTCGACGCGGGCAGCAAGCTGACCGTCGTCGCCGCGTACAGCCACCTGCAGCTGCGCCGCACCGCGGGCACCGCGGGCAGCGGAACGCAGGTCTTCCTGGAGCTGTACCAGGAACAGCAGGGCGCGACCGTCTATCCCGCCATCCGGTTCCACCAGTCGAACAAGTTCTGGCACCTCATCGAGGGCCGCCCGGAGGGCCTCTTCTTCCGCTTCGCCGGCGACACCACGAGTATGACCGACGTCTACGCCGCCGGGCTCAAGGGGAGCTCGCTGACCCTCGGCAGCACGACGATCGGCGAAGCCGAGCTCCAGATCCTCAGGAGGCTGGCCGCCGGCACGCTCACCGTGACCCTCTACAACGACGAGATCCGGGCGACCGCCTCACCGTTCCAGATCCAGAACGGCACCGCCCGGCCGTACGTCGTCGGGCTGGAACAGCCCAACCAGTACAACCTCATGCAGCGGTTCCGACTTGTGCCCGTGTCGAGCTGAGAGGCGGGAGCGGATGCCGCAGAAACGCAAGCGCAGCATTTCCGAGGCCGACAAGCTCAGGGCGGAGAACGAGGCCTGGCTCGATCACGCGGAGGTCGTGAAGAAGGCGAAGACGAAGCGGGCGGCCGACGACGCGGAGGAGGAGACCAAGCGGCTGGCGCGGATGGCCGAGAACCGCGCCGTCCTCGCGGCGCCGGGGGAGAGGGGAGACGGCAACTTCTACATCTCCTTCGTCCAGATGGGCCAGGGCGACTGCGCCATCATGACCACCCCCGCGGGGAACACCCTGATGGTCGACTGCGGATCGGACGCCACCGAGTCCGACCGGGAGCCCTACGACCCGAAGACCGACGGGACCGACAGGGGCGCCGCGCAGACCAGGAAGTACCTGGAGCGGATCAGAGGCGTGATCCATCATCCGCGGCATCTGGGCAAGGCCAAGCAGCTCGACTACCTGATCTTCACGCACCCGAACACCGACCACTACAACAAGATCGACGACGGCCTCTACACCGGCACGGTCGTGGACGAGGAGAGCGGTGTCAAGATCAACACCTATCTCGGCATCGGGGTGCTCTACCACAGCGACGACACCACGGCCTACAGCCTGCAGATCGACGGCGACAACCTCACGGGCTGGCTCCTCCAGCGCATGAACGACAACCCGTCGCTGACCCGGAGGGTGACGCTCATGCACGAGGTGACGCGGCCCGGCGCCGCCAAGAAGGGCAAGGCGGTCAAGAGGACCACGTCGGGCGTGGTGGCCGTGGGCAGCCTCGACACCGACAACTTCGAGGTGGACTCGGTGGAGAGCCCCGCCGAGGAGGCGAACCTCGCCGGCATCACCGAGACCATCGTGTCCACGGTCAACGGCGACAAGGTGGCGAGCGCGGCGACCCCGACCGTCGGCAGGCTCGACGCGCAGGGCGGATACGTCATCCACACGGAGACCGACTGCACGGTGACCCTGCTGGCCGCCGGAGTCCGCTACAACTACCGGAACGATCCCAGCGACTTCACCAACCGGGGCAGCGTGATCACCCTGGTCGAGGTCTTCGGCAAGAAGATCCTGATCTGCGGCGACGGCACGACCAGCACCGAGCAGTACGTCCGCTACGACCGTCTCAAGCGGGCCACCGAGAGCGACCGCGTGAAGAACCTGGCGATCCTCCAGGTGGGCCACCACGGCAGCGTCACCTCCTCCCACCACAAGTTCGTCACGGGGGCGAACGCCCAGTTCGTCGTCGTCAGCACGGGCTACCGGGTCGAGAAGGACTCGCTGCCCAAGGGAAAGATCATCTCCCGGCACCGGAACGTGCAGGTCGCCGCCGGCCGTACGGCCAAGGACCACGAGATCGGGATGTGGGTCTCCGGGAGCGGCAGCCACTACTTCCTCACCCCTCTGCCCACCGCCAAGGTGCCGCTCTACACCACCGGCACGAACGGCAGCCTGTGTTTCAAGATCGATAAAACGACCAAGGCGGTCGTGTTCCTGAACGAGGAGAAGAAGGACGGGGGCGAGTAACCATGACTCCCGACGAACTCCGCGCACGGATACCCGAGGGCCCGCGTCTCGACCTGGCGCTGGACACGCTCGGCTCGGCGGACCTGACCGCGCTCTTCGGCAGGTTCCTGCCGGACGGCCGCCTCGTCCTCGACCCGGTCGGGGAGAGGCGGCACACCGGCCTCGGGGTGACCGTGACCGGCACCGGCGCCGCCGGGCCGTTCACCGGGATGTCGGTCACCGCCGAGTTCGCCGTGTCGGGCGAGCTCCCGGCGCTGCGGCTGACCGCGACCGCCGGCCGGTCCTGGCGGTTCGGCACCGCCTTCCCCGTGCTGGCCAGCACCTACTTCGACGACCTGATGATCGACGAGCCGGCCTTCGTGCTCGACTGGGGACCGGACATCGTGGCCGCGGCTCCCGACCCCGCCGACGTGCTGATGTCGTTCTCGGGCACGCTGGTGATCGACGCGGCGACGGCGCTGCTGGACCTGCTCATGCCCGGCGTCGGCCCGCACAGGCTGGTGGGGTCGATCGACACGACGTCGCTGCCCGCCCTCCAGGGCCTGCCCGCCTCGACCGTGCCCATCATCGTGATCTCGGGCCCGGACGGCGCGCGGCTGGACCTCGGCGGCATGCTCTCGGTGTCGTCCCTGCGCTACCAGCTCACCGCGATGCCGCAGTTCAACTACGAGATGGCGGCCCTCGACGTCATCGCCGAGGTGACGTTCGAGGGTCTGGTGACGCCCACGAACGCTTCGCTGGGTCCCGTGCTCATCCACGCGAGGACGCGGGGTCTCGGGTCGGGGCTCACCCTGAACGCGCAGTTCGAAGGCCCGGCCGACGACGGCAAGCCGACCGGCGACGGAGACCGCGGGCTGCCGCTGTCCCTCGCCGTCATCAAGACGATCATGGGGAATCCGTCCCTGGCGGTGCCGGCCGGTCTCGGCGACAGCTCGCCGGTCCGGCTGACCGGAATCACCGCCCGGGTGACCACCGACCCGGCCTTCGGCCTCGACTTCGTCTCCTTCGCCCTGCAGGCGGACGTCGACTGGCCCATCGTGCCCGGCCTGCTCACCCTGCAGGCGATCGACCTGTCCGTCGGGTTCACCGGCATCGTGTCCGGGAGCAGGAGGACGACGGGGGCGGTCTCCGGGCTGCTCGCCGTGGGCGACTCCGGCACGCTCGTGCTCACCGCCGACCTGTCGGGGGCGATGCTCTCCGGCGGCCTGCGCGAGGGCGATCCACCCCTCAAGATCGCCGAGGTCTACGAGCACTTCGCGGGGCACCCGGCCGATCTGCCCGACCTGACGGTGCCGAAGTTCAACCTCCAGGTCGTCACCCCCGGCGCGGGACGCACCCTCGCCTACCACGGGGTCGTCGAGCTGCGCGACCTGTGGCACATCGGGCCGGTGGCGCTCACCGGCGTCTGGTTCGCCGTCGACCACGACGCCGCCGGCACCACGTTCAGGGCCAACGCCACGTTCGCCGTCCACACCGTGGACATCCTGGTCTCGGCGTCCTACGACCCCGTGACGGGCTGGACGTTCTCCGGAGAGTCCGGGTACGGGCAGCGCATCGCCGTCGGCGAGCTCGTCGAGGCCGTCGCGCGCGACCTCGGGGGCCCGCCGACCCTGCCGCGCCCCATCGCGGGACTCGTCGTCCAGAACCTGTCGGCCTCCTTCTCCACCGGATCCGACCGGCTCGTCCTCACCGCCGAGGCGAGCTTCCCCGTCGACACCGTCGAGGTGGACATCGCGGTCGGCATCGACACCGGCGGTGAAACAGGGGCCGGGAGATTCGACGGCAGCCTGACCGCCATCGCCGGCGACGACGCCTACGCGTTCGACGTGCACTTCGCGGAGGACCACGGCATCGGCCTGCTGGCCGCCAGCTACACGCACAGGACGACCGCCCCGCTTCCCGACCTGCGCACCCTTCTGTCCGGCCTGGCCCCCACCGCCGCCGCGTTCATCCCCTCCGGCGTCACCGTCGACGTCGAGGACGTCGTCTTCGGCGCGGGCGGCGCCTACGTCTTCAGCGTCGACCTCGTGGCGACCGTCGACCTGTCGGGCCTGCCGCTGGTCGGGCCCCACCTGATGGGCGACCGGAGGATGGGCTTCGACCCGCTGCGGATCGTCGCCGCCACCGGCACGCTGCCCGCCGCCGACGTCACCGCCCTGAACGGCCTGCTCCCTCCGGGCGTCACCCCCTTCCCGGCCCGCGACATGGCCGCCGGGTTCGCCCTCGACGGCACCCTCCTGCTCGGCCCGCTGGAGAGCCCGGTCGTCCTCCCCGTCGGCGACGGCGCCCCGGCCCCCGTCATCCCCGACCCGCCCAAGGCGCAGAGCCCAGGGGGTCAGAACGCCGTCTGGTACGCCGTGCAGCGCGGCCTCGGCCCGGTCCACGTCGAACGGGTCGGTCTCGCGTACCAGCACGAACCGAACAAGCCGCCCGTGCTGGCGGTCCTGGTCGACGGCACGGTCAGCGTCGGCGGGCTGGCCCTGTCCCTGGACGGGCTCCAGGCGGCGGTGCCGCTCAGCCTGCCGGTCCAGCCGCCGTCCTTCGACCTCAAGGGCGTCGGGGTGTCCTACTCCGAAGGGCCGGTCAGCGTCTCCGGCGCCTTCCTGAAGGGCGAGCTCGTCTACCAGGGGGTCACCTACCCGGCGTACGGCGGGCGCGCCTCGATCAGCACCGAGGAGCTGACCCTCGGCGCGATCGGCTCCTACGCCCAGCTGCCCTCGGGCCCGTCGCTGTTCGTCTACGCCGTGCTCGACCACGCCTTCGGCGGGCCGCCGTTCTTCTCCGTCACGGGCCTGGCCGCCGGGTTCGGCTACAACCGGCGGCTGACCACCCCGCCGGTGACCGGGATCGCCTCCTTCCCGCTGGTCCAGGAGGCACTCGGCACCCGGGCGCCGGGATCGCTCGCGGCCGAGCTGCAGGCGCTGGATCCATTCATCACGCCGTCGGAGGGCGACGGGTTCGTCGCGGCCGGGATCCGGTTCAGCACGTTCGAGATGATCGACTCGTTCCTGCTGGCCACCGTGTCGTTCGGCGGGCGGTTCGAGGTCGACGTGCTCGGGCTGTCCACGCTGGTGCTGCCCGTGCCCGACGACACCCGGGCGGGGGCCACGCCGATCGCGGAACTGCAGCTCGCGCTGAAGGCGACGTTCGCGCCGAGCGACGGGTTCTTCTCGCTGGTCGCCCAGCTCACCCCCAACTCGTTCCTGCTGTCGCGGGCCTGCCACCTGACCGGCGGCCTGGCGTTCACGAGCTGGTTCGACGGCCCGCACAGCGGCGACTTCGTGCTCACCGTCGGCGGCTACCACCCGCAGTACGGCAGACCCGCCCACTACCCGGCCGTACCGCGAGTCGGGTTCTCCTGGCAGGTCAGCGACCGGCTGTCGATGCGGGGCGCCGCCTACTACGCGCTCACCCCGTCGGCGCTGATGGCCGGGGGGTCGATCTCGGTCACCTACCAGGACGGCGACCTGCGCGCCTGGTTCGACGCCTCGATGGACTTCCTCATCGCCTGGCAGCCCTACCACTACGACGCGCGGTTCCGGGTCAGCGTCGGGGCGTCCTACACCTTCAGCTTCTTCGGCAGGCACACGGTCAACGCCCACGTCGACGCCGACGTCCACCTGTGGGGGCCGGAGTTCGCCGGCACCGCGCGGGTCGACATCAAGGTGATCTCCTTCACCATCCCCTTCGGCGCGAGCACCCAGACGACCGGCACCACGATCCCGTGGGACCGGGTCAAGGCCACCCTGCTCCCCGCCGACCGGGTGTCGGTCGCGGTGCGGAGCGGGGCCACCGCCATGGGAACGGGCGCCGACCTCGGGGTCGTCGACCCGGCCACGCTGGAACTGGTCACCGACTCGGTGATCCCGTCCACCACCGGCCAGGCGGGCGCCACGACGCTGCCCCGCGCGGGCGGCGCCTTCGGCGTCGCGCCGTCGGGCATCACCGGCGGCGTCACCTCGACCCACCGCATCCGGATCTCGCGGAACGGGGTGAGCGCCGAGGGCGACTTCGTGTTCCGCCCGATCACCAAGGCCCTGCCCTCGGCGCTGTGGGGCACGGACCCGGCCGTCACCGTCCACCGCCCGGAGCTGACCGCTCCGTTGCTGACCGGCTACGTGGTCGCCCCCGCGCCGCACCGGGACGCCGCCTCGGTCACCCTGGCCCGCGCGGCGCTGACGGCCGGGACCGCGACGTACACCGAGCGCACCATCGCCTGGGCACCCGCCGACGACAACGTTCCCAGGAGCAGGGCCGACCGGATGGGGCAGGCGATCGTCGACCCGTCCGTGGCGGCGGTCCGCGCGGCCGTCGCCGGGGCGGTGCTCAAGGACCCCGAGATCTCCTTCGCCGGATTCGACTTCGCCGACTACGCCGAGACCCCCTTCCTGGACGGCCATGCCTGACCCCCTGCCTGACGACATCGTCCTCATCGACAGCCGCACGCCTGCGCTGGCGTCCGGCGACTACCGCCTCACGGTCGACCAGACGATCAGCCTGGACGGCTCCCCGGCCTCGCTCACCAAGACCTTCACGGTGGCGGGCGAACGGCTCGCGCTGCCGCCCTCGGGCGTCCGGGCGGTCTACCCGCCCGACGGCGCGACCGGTGACTACACCCAGACGCTGCCGCACGTCGTGCTCTCCGAGCCGACCCTGCCGTGGCAGCGGCAGCCGGGCGCCGGGACGACCGGGCCGTGGCTGCTGGTGCTGCTGTTCGCGGGCGACGAACGGCCCGAGCCGCACGTCGTGCAGGCCGGGACGCTCGGCCTCACCCTGGAGGGCGCGGAGAAGTCCGCCGACCCGGTGACCGTGATCGACGTGCCGGGAAGCCTGCTGACCTCGCTGCTGCCGGCCGCCGCGGATCTGCCCTACCTGGCGCACCTACGGTCCGGGGACGGCTCCGACGCGGCCGTGGTAATCGGCAACCGGCTGCCGCCCGCCGGTCAGCCCTGCGTCGCGCACCTGGTGTCCGTGGAAGGCAGGTTGCGGAACGGCACGCTCGTCCCCGGCCCGGCCGACCAGCCCGTGCGGCTGGTGTCGCTGGCGAGCTGGCGTTTCACCGTGCTCGACGCCGACCACTCCTTCGCCGCTCGGGTGCGCGACCTCGCGGCCGGCAGCGGCCCGTTCCGGCTGCCCGCGACCGGCGACCCGGCCGCCGACGCGTTCCTGTCCCGGGGGCTGGTCCCCGTACGGCACCGGCTGCGCGGCGGCGGCGCGACCGTCTCCTGGTACCGGGGGCCGTTCGCGTGCGGCCCGGCCGGCGGCGGCCCGCTCGCCGCGGATCCCCGGCCCGTGGTGCGCTCCGCCGACGGTCTGCTGCGTTACTTCAAGGCCGAGGGCATGCTCGACATCGGCTACGCCGCCGCGTGGCAGCTCGGGCGGCTGCTCGCGCTGCGGGACGACGGCGTGGCCACCGCCCTGCACACCTGGAAACGCCGCCGCGACCGGCCGGCCGGGGCGGGCGGGAACTATCCGCTGGACGTGCCCGCGGCCGTCGCGCCGCCGCCCGCCGTCGTCGGCTGGCTGGCCGATCTCGCCACGCTGATGCGGGTGCCGTTCACCTACCTGATCCCCGACGAGCGGCTGCTGCCGCCGGAGTCGATCCGGTTCGTGGACGTCGACGCCGAGTGGATCCGGTGCCTGGTGGACGGCGCGTACAGCATCGGCAGGATCACCCGCGCCGACGCCGAGCGGGACGCCGCGAGCGAACCGCCCGTCGGGACGCCCCGGCTGACCGGGGCGCTGATCCGCTCGTCGGTGGTGTCCGGCTATCCCGGCCTGCTGATCGACGGGTACGACGCCGGCGGCGCGGCGCTCCGGGTCGCCCGGCGCGAGACGGTGTCGCCGAACATCCTGCTGGTCCTGTTCGAGGGCGTCCTCGCCCGGCTCGACCTGCACCAGAGGCCCGAGGACCAGCACTTCGCGGTCCAGCCCGCCGGGCCGGGCAGGCTGACCCGCTCGCTGCGCGGGCCGGACGGCGAAGCGCTGGGCACCGGCGACCCGGTGCCCCTGGGCGCCTCGGGAACGGTGCCGGTCGCCCGGCTCGCGGCCGGAATGGCCCGCGTGCTGAACGTCCCGAGCGGGTTCGGCGCGGCCGCGTTCGCCCGCCAGATGCTGGAGACGGGAGAACGCGTCACGTTCCTCACACCCTGAGCCTGACCCCGTGAGCCACGGGGAGCGTCATTCCCGATTGATCTACCGATATGGCGCTTTATCAATTACCTTGACTTGATGAAAAGGTGATCGATAACACTGTCGGCGATTAAAGGGGTTTCGGAATGGCGTTATTCCGTCACGGCGGCGGGCGGCCCGGAAGAACGCGCCGGCTCCCGGTGGTGATCATCGCCGGGGTCATGGCGATCGCGGCAATGATCATCGCACCTCTGGTGCCCCTCTCCACGCCCGGGCCGGCCATGGCGGACACGCCGTGGCTGACCGTTTCGGACGACGGCTACCTGTCGATCAGCATCCCGGCGGCCTCCGTCGAGGCCAAGGTCGGCCAGGTGTCGGAGGTGATGGTCGAGGGGAACTTCGGCCCCTCCTCCGCCTGGGCGGAGTACGGCCTGACCCGCCGGGGCGACGTCTGGTGGGGGGCCCTCGGCCCGCTCAAGCCGGGCCTGTACTCCTACCAGGTCACGGGTGACATCACCAAGGGTCTCAAGGATCCGACGAATCCCACGGGCGTGGCCTCCCGGCCTCTGTGGAGCACGTTCCTCGTTCCGGGCGGCCCGGGGGACGACGCGCGCCTGCTGGTGGACCCGCCGCAGGGGCGGGGCGGCGAGGTGGAGACCCTGGCCTACCAGACCGGGAGGCAGAAGCGGTCGGCGCTGGTGTGGACCCCGCCCGGATATCCGGCCAAGGGCCGCGGGCCGTACCCGGTGCTGTACCTGCGGTCCGGTGCCGGGCAGAGCGCGAGCGACTGGCTCGACCTCGGCCGGGCGAGGCAGATCCTCGACAACCTGTCGGTCCGGGGCTCCGTCGAGCCGATGGTGGTCGTGATCACCGACGGATCGGACGACGACAAGGAGGTGAAGGACCTCCGCAAGGCGGTCGCGGACGCCTACCGCGTCCGTCACGACCGGGAGCACCAGGCGATCGCCGGTGTGGCCGAAGGCGGGACGCGGGCGCTGCGCGCCGCTCTGACCAAGCCGGGCGACTTCGCCTACGCCGGCTCGTTCTCGGGCCTGCCGGCGGGCGGCGCTCTTTCGGGCGGCGCCGGCCGGGACCTCAGGCTGCTGCGTCTGTACACCGGGAACGTGACCGATCCCGCCTACAACGCCACCGTCCGCCTCACCAGGGCGCTGGACCGCGCCGGGATCAGGTACGAGTTCGACGGGGTCAACCCCGACGCCGGGGCGAACTGGACCGCCTGGCGGGAGAACCTGATCGACTTCCTGCCGCGGCTGTTCCGCACGGTGCGGGATCACGGCCCGAGCGCCGGTCACGGGCGGTTGAAGGGCGAGTTCCACCCGCCCGCGCCCGGCACGACGCCGACGCCGTTCCTGAGCGAGGGCGGCTTCGTCACCTTCGAGACCACGACGGACTTCACGGACGCCAAGCACGTCACGGTGTGGGCGAACGACGCTCCGGGCGGAAGCTGGCTGCGCGTTCCGATGTCCCGTGACGGCGACCGGTGGCGGGTCACCGTGGGCCCGCTGGACCCCTGGTTCTACTACTACCAGTGGATCGTGGACGGGGTTTCGGTCAAGGACACGTCGAACCCGTCGAAGGTGACCTCCGAGCCGAACTGGAGCCACTTCCTCGTCCCGGGGGAGAGGTCACGCCTCCTGTCGGACGTGCCCGCGGGCCGGGGCGGAAAGGTCGAGAGCCTGACGTACCCGAGCACCGTGGCGAACCAGGACCGGACCGCGCTGGTGTGGACCCCGCCCGGATACGACCCCCGTCGGGCGGAGCCGTATCCCGTCCTCTACCTCCAGCACGGCAGCGGCCAGAGCTACACCGACTGGGTCGAGATGGGACGCGCCAAGCAGATCCTCGACCACGAGTTCCTGGACGGGAAACTCGTGCCGATGGTGGTCGTGATGGGCAACGGCAACGTGCCCGACTTCACCAAGGAGCTTCTCGACAACATCGTCCCGGCGGCCCGCGCCCGCTACAACGTCTCCGGCGACCCGTCACGGCAGGCCCTCGCCGGTCTCTCGATGGGCGGGGTGCAGACGCTCGGGGTGCTCAAGGCGTACCCGGGCCGGTTCGCCTACGTCGCGGCGTTCTCGGCCTGGTTCGGCAGCGGCGACGGCGTCGACGCGGAGGCGATCAACAAGGGGACGAAGATGCTGCGCCTGTACGTCGGCGACCAGACCGACTTCGTGCAGCCGTTCTTCCTGTCGTCCCTGCCCGTCCTGGACGGCCTCGGCATCCACTACGAGTACGACGGGGTGACCCCCGGGCCGCACGGCTGGGACGTGTGGCAGAAGAACCTCACCGACCTGGCGCCGCGCCTGTTCAAACGCTGACCCTGTTCAAACGCTGACGCGCGGCCCACACGGTTTGTGGCCGTCCACAAACCATCGTCAATCTTCCGTCGCCACACCAATTGCCGGTCCTTTCGCTCCTGCTGCAGACTTGCCGATCCATAGCCCCTGAACTGGGGCTTCGCAGCGGAGTGAAAGGATCGGGTATGACCGTGCCCCGGGGGCCCGCCGACTCGTCCCGAGTCCCGCGATTCGCCGGACCGGCCACCTTCGCGCGGCTGCCGCGCCTGGACGAGGTCGGTCACGCGGACGTCGCGGTGGTGGGTGTGCCGTTCGACAGCGGGGTCTCCTACCGCCCCGGCGCCCGCTTCGGCCCCTCGGCCGTCCGCGAGGCCAGCCGCCTGCTCCGGCCGTACCACCCGGGCCTGGACGTCTCGCCGTTCGCGGCGATGCAGGTGGCCGACGCGGGGGACATCGCGTGCAACCCCTTCGACATCCGCGAGGCCGTCGAGACGATCGACGAGGCGGCGTCCGGGCTCATGGAGGGCGGCACCCGGCTCGTCACGGTCGGCGGCGACCACACGATCGCGCTGCCGCTGCTGCGCGCCGCCGCCCGGCGGCACGGCCCGGTCGCGCTGCTGCACTTCGACGCCCACCTCGACACCTGGGACACCTATTTCGGGGCCGAGTACACGCACGGCACGCCGTTCCGGCGGGCGGTCGAGGAGGGCATCCTCGACACCGAGGCGGTCTGCCACGTCGGCACCCGCGGCCCGCTGTACGGCAAGAAGGACCTCGAGGACGACCGGCGCCTCGGCTTCGGCATCGTGACCAGCGCCGACGTGATGCGCCGGGGCGTGGACGAGGTGGCCGGCGCGCTGCGGGAGCGCATCGGCGGCCGCCCGCTCTACATCTCGGTCGACATCGACGTGCTCGACCCGGCGCACGCGCCCGGCACCGGCACCCCGGAGGCCGGGGGCCTGACCAGCCGGGAACTGCTGGAGATCCTGCGCGGCCTGACCGGGTGCGACATCGTCGGCGCCGACGTGGTCGAGGTCTCCCCGGCCTACGACCACGCCGAGATCACCTCGGTCGCGGCCTCCCACGTGGCGTACGACCTGATCAGCCTGCTCGCACTCAAGGAGGAACGGTGAGCGACGCGATCGCGGCGACGGGTCTTCCCGCCGCCTTCGCCTGGTCCCCGAAGGGCTGGCCCTCGGAGCGTGCGTTCGCCACGCCGGAGGCGGCCGAGGTGTGGTGTTACACCGACCGGTTCTCGTACTTCCCCGGCGAGACCGTCCGCTTCCACCTCAGCGCGAGCGTCCCGTCCTTCGACCTGGAAGTGGTCCGCGACGGGCTGGAGCCGAGCGTGGTGTGGTCGCGTAGCGGGCTGTCGGCCGGCCGGCACGAGGCGCCCGCCGACGCCCACGCCGCCGGCTGCGGTTGGCCGGTGGGGCTGGAGCTGGAGATCCCGGACGACTGGCGGAGCGGCTTCTACATCGTCACCGTGCGCGCGGTCACGCCGTCCGGCGAGCTGTGGGAGCGCGAGCACTTCTTCGTCGTCAGGGCCCCGGCCGAGCGGCGCGCCCGCGCCGCGCTCGTGCTGACCACCAGCACGATGCTGGCCTACAACGACTGGGGCGGCGCCAACCACTACCGTGGCCTGGGCGACGACCCCCGTTCCGACAACGGGTCGCCGCTGGCCTCGACGCTGCGTCCGATCGCCCGGGGGATGATCCGCAAGCCCGCGGGCGCGCCGCGGGAGGCCAACCCCGGCACGCTGCCGATGCACGGCGCCCCCCGCTACCCGTCGTACGAGTGGGCGCGCCTGTTCGGCTACAGCCGCCACCACGCCGACTCCTTCTGGGCGACGTACGAACGGCACTTCGTGGTGTGGGCCGAGCGTCACGGGTACGAGATCGACTACCTGACCCAGCACGACCTGCACTTCGACCCCCACGCGCTGGACGGGTACTCCTGCGCCGTCGTGGTGGGACACGACGAGTACTGGTCGTGGCGGATGCGCGACACGGTCGACGCGTTCGTCGACGGCGGCGGCAAGCTGGCCAGGTTCGGCGGCAACTACCAGTGGCAGGTGCGGCTCAGCGACGACGGGAGCACGCAGTACTGCTACCGCCTGCCGTCGCTCGACCCCGAGGCCGCCGCGACGCCGCACCTCGCCACCACGGTGTGGGAGGCGAAGTCGGTCGGCCGGCCGGGCGCCACCACCATCGGGCTCAACGGCCTCGGCGGGATCTACAACCGCTACGGGGTCGCCGCGCCCCGCTCGTCCGGAGGCTTCACGGTCTACCGGCCGCACCACTGGGCGCTGGAGGGCACCGACCTCTACTACGGCGACCTGCTGGGCGGGCCCCCGTCGTTCCTCGCGGCCTTCGAACTCGACTCGGTCGAGTACACGTTCCGGCGCGGGCTGCCGTACCCGACGTTCGAGGACGGCGCCCCGGAGACGCTGGAGATCCTGGCCCTCGCGCCGGCCGTACGCGGGGAGGAGGACCGCTTCGGCGGCAGGGTGCCGATCGGCGGGCCGGAGGAGGAGGTCTACAACTACAACGCGGACCTCGGTGACGACCTGCCCGACTATGTGCACGAGGGGGAGATGCGGGGCGCCGGGATGATCGCCGCGTTCACCCGCGGGGACGGCGAGGTCTTCAACGGCGGCACCACCGAGTGGTCGCACGTGCTCAGCCTGGGCGACCCCTTCGTCGAGCGCATCACGCACAACGTCCTGCGCCGCTTCGGCCTGCGCAGTCACTTCGAGGGGGCCGCATCGTGAAGGACCAGCACGCCCCGGCGGGCATCGACGCCGTCCGGGTCGTCTCCGCCGGGAACGGCGAGCGTTTCGTGCCCCCGCTGAGCGACTACCATGTGCTGTCCGCCGAGTGGACGGAGGCGGAGTTCCGCGTCTTCGGCGGCGCCGCGACCGCGTTCACCGGCGGTTACTGGACGGGCGAGCCCGGCTCCGTACGGTTCGACTCCTGGCCCTACGACGAGATCTGCTTCATCATCAAGGGCCGCGTCGCCGTGCAGGACGACTCCGGCCGGCGCAAGGAGTTCGGCCCGGGGGAGTCGTTCCACATCCCCCAGGGCTTCCGCGGCGACTGGATCACCCTGGAGCCGAGCGAGAAGGTCTTCGTCGCGGTCAGCCGCTGAGTCCCCCTTCCCGCCTCCGGGGCCCACCCGCTTCTCCTCCCCACCTGCCTTCTCCTCCCTACCTGCCTTCTCTTCCCAGCCCGCAGTAAGGAGCCCCCACCATGCCCGGTCGTCCTCCCGACAGTTCCGCGAACGCCCCCGTCTCCCAGGCCGGCTCCCTGGCCGGCAACGCCATGGGGACCAAGGACCTCGTCTTCACGGTCCTCGCCGCGCTGGCGCCGCTGACGCTCATCGTCGCGGTCGCCCCCCTGCACTTCCTCAAGGGCGGCGCCGCCGTCCCCGGCGGCTACCTGGTCGCCGGGGTGGTCATGGCGCTGTTCGCCGTCGGTTTCATGACCATGAGCCGGTACGTCCGCAACGCCGGGGCCTTCTACGCCACCGTCTCGCGCGGCCTGGGCAAGCCGGCGGGGTCGGGCGCGGCCATGCTCGCCGTCGTCGCCTACAACGCCCTGCAGATCAGCACGTACGGCGCGCTCGGCGTCTACGCCACCGAGACGTTCGCGAACTACTTCCACCGCGACGTGCCGTGGTGGGTGTTCGCGATCGTCAGCCTGGTCTTCGTGGGATGGCTCGGCTACCGGGGCATCCACACGAGCGCCCGGATCCTCGGGGTGCTGCTGGTGCTGGAGACGGCCGTGCTCGTCGTGCTGGCGGTCTACGTCCTGGTGAAGGGCGGCGCCGGGGGCTGGTCCGCCGAGCCGTTCGCCCCCACGAGGGTGTTCGATCCGGGCAACGGAGCGATGTTCGCCCTGGTCGCCGGGGCGTTCATGGGCTTCGAGGCCACCGCCATCTTCAGCGAGGAGGCGCGGGGCGGCATCCGGACGGTCCGCCGGGCCACCTACATCGCGGTCGGGTTCATCGCCGTCTTCTACGCCTTCATCACCTGGGTCGTCGTGATGGCGTACGGCGTCGACAAGATCGCGGCCGCGGCCGAGGCAGACCCGGTCAATCTCGTCGTCGCCGTCTTCGACAGGTACGTGCCCGCCCCGATCACCGAGGTGATGCACATCCTGCTGCTGACCAGCGCCTTCGCCGCGCTGCTCGCACTGCACAACGCGGCCAACCGCTACTTCTACGCGATGGGACGCGAGGGGCTGCTGCCCCGCCCCCTGGGCCGCACCCACCCGCGGACCAAGGCCCCGTGGACGGCCGGGCTCGTGCAGACCGTGCTGGCGGCCGCGGCGATCGTCGTGTTCGCGGTCTTCGGGATCGACCCCTACCTGGGGCTGCTGCTGTGGGGCAGCGCCCTCGGGTTCCTCGGGATCATCTGCCTGTGGGCGCTGTGCTCCCTGGCGATCATCCGCTTCCTGCGCCGGGAGGCGCCCGAGGCCGGGATCTTCCGTACCACGATCGCGCCCGGGCTCAGCTTCGCCGCCCTGGCCGTGGTGCTCTTCCTCGTCCTGAGCAACCTGCCGCTGCTGACCGGCGCCGGCACCGCCACGAACGTCCTGATCGTCGGTCTGGGCGTGGCCGCCATCGTGGCCGGCGTGGTCAGGGCCCTCTACCTGCGGGCCCGCGCACCCCGGCTCTACGCCGGGCTGGCCCAGACGTCCGTCGACGAGCCGCCCGCCGGGCGGAGGGAGCCTGTCACCGGAAATGCCTGATCACGACACATCATCGGCGGGCCGGGACTACCGCCCGCTCGATCTCGCCGGGGTGTTCAACGTGCCCCGTTCGGTCCTCGACGACGGCGACTCCTATCCGCTCGGGGCGCGCACGCTCTACGGCCTGCCGTTCCTCTTCGGCGACGACCTCTTCGGCGGCGAACGGGACGCCGGGGCGGTCCTGCTCCGCGTCGGCGGCCCGCACCCGGCGACGGTCACCATCCCGGTCGGCCGCGCGTTCACCTGGATGGTGGTCGCCCACGCCCTGGAGTCCCCGGACCTGTTCGACGGGCAGGCGGTCGGCGAGACCTGCGGCCACTACACCCTCCTCTACGACGACGGGAGCACCGAGCGGCTGCCGGTGCGTCAGCGTTTCGAGATCGGGCCCACGCCGCGGCTGTGGAGCGACCGCGCGATCCCGCTCGACTGGGGACAGACCCCGTTCCTGGCCGTCCCCGACGCCCAGCACCGGCTGATGCCGCGCGCCCACGGGCGTTTCGACGCCGCCGGAGCCCGGTTCGTCGACATCGACGACCCGCAGGCGCGATCGCCGTACGTGCTGCCCTACCGCTTCTACCTGTGGCCGTGCCGCAACCCCCGGCCCGGCCGGACGGTCCGCGCCCTGGAGATCAGGTCGGCGGGCCCGGCCATCCTCGTCGGCGCGGTGACCGTCAGCGACCTCGACGAGGACCCCTTCGGGCGTACGGTGTGGCGCGACGTCCTGCTCGACCTGGACCCCTCGGCGGGACCGATCGCGGAGGACCTGGCGGTGACCGTCGACCGGGGCTCGGCGACCTACGTCTACTCCCGTACGGCTGGTGCCGCCGAGGGCACACCAGCCTGGGGGACGCCCGTGGAGGAGCACCACCAGGGCTACGTACGGGTCGCGGCCACGCCCTCGGCGCGGCTGACGCTCACCCGCGGGGAGAACGTGATCAGCACCTGCGGGTGGGGCGAACTGCTCGCCGCCGGGCGGTGCGGCGACGGAGAGGTCACCTGGCGGGTCCCCGACGCCGGGCGGGCCTGGGTGCGCACCACGGTCAGGGACGCGGCCACGGGTGAGCCGATCCCATGCCGGATCCACTTCCGGTCCGCCGACGGCGTGCCCTACCCGCCGCACGGTCATCACGGGCACATCAACTCCGACGGCAACACCTGGAACCTCGACATCGGCGGGGACGTCCGCCTCGGCACCACGACGTACTCCTACATCGACGGCACGTGTGAGGGCTGGCTGCCTCTGGGGGAGGTCACGGTCGAGGCGGCTCGCGGGTTCGAGTACGAGCCGCTGCGCACCACGGTCACCATCCGGCCGGACCAGGCCGAGCTCGATCTGACGCTGACCCGGGTGACGGACATGGCCGCGGAGGGCTGGTACAGCGGTGACACCCACGTGCACTTCGTCTCGACCCTCGGAGCGGAGCTGGAGGCCCGCGGCGAGGACGTACGGGTGACGAACCTGCTGCTCAGCCAGTGGGGGCACCTTTTCACCAACACCGAGGAGTTCACCGGCCGCCCGCACACCTCCCACGACGGGCACACACACGTGTTCGCCGGCCAGGAGAACCGCAGCGGCATGCTCGGCCACATCAACCTGCTCGGCCTGCGCCGCCCGATCATGCCGTGGTGCACCGGCGGCGCCGAGGAGTCGGAACTCGGCGGCGGCCTGGAGACCACGCTGTCCCACTGGGCCGACGAGTGCCGCGAACAGGGCGGCACCGTCGTGCTGGCGCACTTCCCCGTACCCAACGGCGAGGCCGCCGCGCTGCTCGCCACCGGCCGGCTCGACGCCGTCGAGATGATCGCGTACGACCCGTACAACATCCAGGAGTACTACCGCTACCTCAACGCGGGTTACCGGATCACCCTGGTCGGCGGCACCGACAAGATGAGCAGCGAGGTGCCGATCGGCCTCATCCGCACGTACGCGCAGGTGCCGGCCGAGGAGGAGTTCGACTACTGGAGCTGGTGCCGGGCCGTCCGGCGGGGCGCCACCTTCGCCACCAGCGGCCCGCTCCTGTGGCTCGGCGTCGACGGCCGTCAGCCGGGCGAGGAGACCCGCGTGCCCGCGAGCGGCGCCGTCCGCGTTGACGCCCGCGTCGAGTCGATCTTCGACGTCGACCGGCTGGAGATCGTGGTCAACGGCCGGGTCGTCGCCGAGCGCAGGACCGAGACCCCCGGTCGCACGCTGGACCTGACCGCGGACGTGCCCGTGACCGAGGACAGCTGGATCGCCGCGCGGTGCTACGGGCCGGGCGCCGGAGTCGCCCGCCACCACGACGTGTGGGCCAGGCCGATCATGGCGCACACGTCGCCGGTCTACGTGCGCACGGGCGAGGAGTACGCCCGGTCCGACGCGGCCACGATCGACCACATGCTGAACCTGGTCGACGGCTCGCTCGCGTACATCGACGAGCGCAGCAGGCGCCTGTGGCCCGGCCGGGTCTGCCATCGGCACGGCCAGGATGACCACCTGACCTTCCTCCGGGCCCCGTTCCTGCAGGCACGTGACCTGCTGCTGGAGCGCAAGGCGGCCATCTGAGGCGACGCGGCCCGGCTCTTCGGCCATCCTGCGGACGGCCTTCAGTTCTCCAACGTGAGAACGCGCCGGCCCTCGAAGAGCCGCCTGCCGCGAGATGTACGCCGGGATCGGACAGACGCTGATCGCCCTGGCGGGGATCGCTTACACGGGGAGGGCGTCTCCGGGGAAGCCGTGGCACGGGTGAACCTCGTAGCGCATCATGCCGGCTTGAACGCAGGGGTCCCCGGCCATGATCTCCGCGGCTTCTTCGGCCGGCACGGTCATGATCGCGACGCCGGCCACGGTGTCGGAGGCGACCGGGCACAGGATCGCGATCACCCCCTCGGCGCGCAGCGACACCATGCGTCGCTGGTGTTCGAGTTCGATCGCGTCCGCGCCGTCCGTGCCCCGCTCCGGCCCCCACTGAAGGAGCGCCAGGCTGTAGGGCTTCGCGGTCGAGGCCAGAGCCCGGATCTGTTCGTCGGTCACGGTCGTGCTCATGATGTCTCCTTATTTCTCGATGCGCTCGGCCAACGAGACGATGATTCCTTCGGGCCCGCGGACGTAGGCCATCCGCCACACGCCTTCGTATTCGCCGATGCCTCCCACCAGGCCGTAGCCGTCGGCTGCGGCCTGGCCGACCGCGGCGTGGAGGTCGTGCACCTCGAAGGCGACGTTGCGCAGGCCCAGCTCGTTGGCCGGCGCGGCAGGCGAACCCGGGAGGTGGTCCGGCCGCGTGAAGCTCGACAGCTCCAGCGTTGTACCTCCGCCGGGCGCTCGCAGCATGACGATCTCGGTGCGGGCGCCGGTCATGCCGATCACCGTGTCCAGGAACTCGCCTTCGACGACCATCTTCCGATCGGCCTCCAGACCAAGGCTGACGAAGAACGCCGTCACGGCACCGAGGTCGGCGACGGTGATGCCGACGTGGTCGAAGCGCCTGATGAATGTCATCGGATCCTCTCGGGGTTTCTTCAAGAGACTCTGAGAACGGTAGCACCCGAGGTTCCGTAAGGGAACCCCAATGGCTGGATCGCTGTCATCCGGCGAAGTTCCGGTCTTGCCACAGCCACAGCCACAGCCACAGCCACGGCCGCAGAGCCGAGCGGCCCGATTTTTATCTTTTGCGGCATTGGGCCCCAGCATTTGTGTTCTAGAAACATATGGCCGGGTCGCTTTCTGGCGATTGGGTGGATTTGCCTGTGACTCCAACAAATACCGGCACGGGGATGTTCGCGTCCGGTGGACGTGGCAGAATTAATACAGGCTTTCGAATCACTTGGAGGGGGTGCATGATGGATCTGTTTGGCCATGATTCCGAGCGCCTCTCTCGTTCGAACTATTCTGGTGACGGCGACTGGTGGGAGCGGCTCACCGCCAATTCGCCCCTTTGGTCTTCCGAAGGGGCGCTTGCCCGTGAATATATGCCGATCGCCCAGCCCAGAGTGCGAGAGCATGCGAGCCGATCCGATGAGTCGGCGACATCGTCCGTTTCTTCCCGCACATTTGCGGCTCCTGGCGGCATCGCGGGCGATGAGGAATCCACGCGTGATGAGGCAGCGAGCGATGCTTCTCCTGACGGCACTACTCCTGACGGCACTACTCCTGACGGCACTACTCCTGACGGCGCTGCTCCTGATGACGCCGGAATCGCCGACAGCGGCACCACTGCCGGCGTTCCAGGAGATGTGCCCAGTGATATTCCCGGCGAGGTTCCCGATGGTGCGTCCGACGGTGACACTGGCGCCGGCCGAGGTGATGCGGGCTGGAACATTGCGGGCTGGAACATTGCGGGCCGGAACAATGCTCGCCGTCGGCCTGCGGACCGGGATCGGGCTGCCGGTGGCGCGTCCGGTGATGTCTCTGGTGCCGCTGCCCGTGCCGCTTCTGGTGGTGCCTTCGGCGGTGATTCCGGCGGTGATTCCGGCGGTGCTACTAATGGTGCTTGCGGCGCGGGGTCGTCGTCGTGGGTGGCGGTGGCAGCGGTTGTCGAGGCGGCGCGGGTGGTGGCGTTGGTGCCGGTGCCGGAGGACTCGGGCGTGTGGCTGGCTGAGGCCGAGGAGTTGCTTGCGGCTCGTGACCGGATCACCAGCGCGTTGGCTGCCCGGGTGGGCCGGGTCCACCGAGCTGGGGAGGCGAAGAGCCATGGGCATGCCTCCACCAAGTTGTGGCTGCGTTCCGCTGGGGGGATGACCCCTGCGGGTGCCGGTCGCCTGCTGACGATGAGCATGGAACTGCACCGCCTGCACGAGGTGCGCCGCCTGTTCGCGGAGGGCGGCTTGCCCGAGGGCGTTGTGGAGGCGATCTGCACGGCCACTTCCGGGTTGACCGACGACCAGGCGACCACTGCCGAGGGGATCCTGCTGCAGTTGGCGAGATCGGCGGGTGCGGCGGAGGTGGCCAAGGCGGGGCGGTACCTGCGGGCGGTGCTGGACCCCGACGGGCATGAGAAGGATGAGCAGGCC
>NZ_BOOB01000016.1 GCF_016863015.1 Microbispora amethystogenes
GAGCAGCACGCCCTCAGATGACGGCGAGCCCACCGTTGAGGAGCCCGCCGGCGAAGAGTCAGCGGGTGCGGAGCCTGGCACTCGGCCATCGACCGTCAGCCCCGAACGCACACCCACAGTGCCCCCGGCGGGTGGTGATCGCTCTACCGACGAGGACGGGTGCTCGACCGTTGCGCCCTCCGCAAGAGATGACGCCGCCCCTGCCGCCTTCCCTGCCGGGTCCTCTGCCGCCGCAGGTGCGGGCGCTGACGGGCAGGAGCCTGCCACCGGCCGCGCAGCCACCGGCAGCTCGCCCACGGACGGTCCGGCTGCCGCCTGGCCGCACGTCGACCCAAGCGAAAGCGACGAGCGCGGCGACCTGCGCGACGGCGATGACATCCAGCAGGAGCACGCCAACGGCCCCGACGACCCCGACGCCAACCCCGGCGCTGGAGAAGAGGGGATCGAGCGAGGACTGGGCCCTGACGCTCCGTCGGGTGCGGAACACGGCGACGGTGCCTGGCCGGGAGATGAAGCCTGGGCGGGTGCGGGAGCCGACGCTCCGCCGGGCACGGACCCCGACGCTCCGCCGGGCGGAGAACATGGCGGTGGTGCCTGGCCGGGAGATGAGCCCTGGCTGGGAGGTGACGCCTGGCTGGGAGGTGGCGGCTGGGCGGGGATGGGAGCCGACGCTTCGCCAGGTGTGGAAGACGGCGGTCCGCCGTGGGCGGGCGGCAGCGCCGGTGCTCGGTCGGGGGTGGGGGTGAATGGTCCGCCGGGGGTGTGGTTGCGGGGGTTGCCGGGGCTGATCCTGGCGACCGGGCATCTGCTGCCCGTCTCCAGCGTGCACCGGCTGGCTCGCACCAGCACTCTGGTGAGGATCGTCATGAACGCCGCAGGGCAGGTGCTGGACATGGGCCGCAAGGTCCGCCTGGCCACCCCCGCACAGCGCCGGGCGATCTTCGCCCGGTACGCCACCTGCTGGGTCGACGGCTGCCCGCTGCCCGCCACCCTGTGCCAGATCGACCACGCCGACGACTGGTGCAGCGGCGGGCTGACCGACTTGAAGCTGCTCGGGCCGGCGTGCCAGTTCCACAACCGCGACCGTTACCGCCACCCCACCCGCTACACCCGCCGCAACATCGGCGACGACCGGTGGGCCTTCACCTACCGCAACCCCCGAACCACCCGACTGCGGGTATAGAGGCGGGCGTGTGGGAACCGGGCGGGCCGGTCAGGGGGCGGGCCGGTCAGGGGGCGAGGCGGGCGGAGGCGACGGGGATGCCGTCCCCGTTGCTGTAGAGCGACTCGACCGGGGCGAAGGTGACCGCCCCACTCCGCCCACCGCCACGCGGCCTGAGCCCTCGCGCGTCCGAGGGCCCTCGCGTCCGGGCCTGCGCCTGATGGCTCGGACTCAGCGCAGCTTGACGGTGGAGGCGGCGGCAGGTTCGGGCAGGCCGCCCGGCCGGGCGCGCCGAGTCGGCGGCGGGCCGGGCGGCCTCAGGTGTCAGGCCGGTGCTGTCACTCGGGAACCGAGGCGACGCCGGGCTCCAGGAAGCGGGAGCCGGTGACCTCCTCGGAGATGCCCGTACGGTCCAGGTACGGCGTGATCCCGCCGGTGTGGAACGGCCATCCGGCGCCGAGGAGCATGCACAGGTCGATGTCCTGCGGCGCGGCGACCACGCCCTCGTCGAGCATCAGCCTGATCTCCTGGGCGAGGGCCCGCAGGGCGCGCAGCCGCACGTCGTCCGTGGTCGAGGGGGAGGCGGTCGAGGGGGACGTGCCGCCCTCGAACAGCGCCCGCACCTCCGGGTCGATCTGGAAGTCGGGGCCGTAGAGGCCCGGCTTGCCCGCGGCGACCAGCTTGGCGAGGTTCTCCGACACGCCGAAGCGGTCCGGGAACGCCGTGTGCATGGTCTCGGCGACGTGCAGCGCGACGGCCGGGCCGACGAGCTGGAGCAGCGCGAACGGCGTCATCGGCAGGCCGAGCGAGTCGAGCGCGTGGTCGGCGACCTCCAGCGGGGTGCCCTCGTCGGCCGCCGCAGTGACCTCGCCCATGAAACGGGTCAGCAGCCGGTTGACGACGAACGCGGGCCCGTCCTTGACCAGCACACACGACTTCTTCAGCGCCTTGCCGACCGCGAAGGCCGTCGCGAGCGTCGCGTCGTCGGTGGCGTCGCCCCGGACGATCTCCAGCAGCGGCAGCACGGCGACCGGGTTGAAGAAGTGGAAGCCGACCACCCGTTCGGGATGGCGCAGATTCGCCGCCATAGCGGTGACGGACAGCGAGGAGGTGTTGGTCGCGAGCACGCAGGTCTCCGAGACGACCTCCTCCACCTCGGCGAACACCTTCTGCTTCACGGCGAGGTCCTCGAACACCGCCTCGATGACGAAGTCGGCGTCGGCGAAGGCGTCCTTCGTCAGCGACCCGGTCACCAGGCCCTTGAGCCGGTTGGCCTGGTCGGCGGAGACCCGGCCCTTGGCCTGCAGCCTGTCCACCTCGCCGTGGACGTACCCGATGCCCTTGTCGAGGCGGGCCTGGTCGAGGTCGGTCAGCACGACCGGGACCTCCAGGCGGCGGGCGAACAGCAGCGCGAGCTGCGAGGCCATCAGCCCGGCGCCGACCACGCCGACCTTGGTGACCGGGCGGGCGAGCGCCTTGCCGGGCGCGCCGGCCGGGCGCTTGGCCCGCCGCTGCACCAGGTCGAAGGCGTACAGCCCGGCGCGCAGTTCGTCGCTCATGAGCAGGTCGGCGAGGGCCTCGTCCTCGGCGGCGAACCCCTCGTCGCGCGACGCCGTACGGGCCAGGGCGACCAGGTCGAGCGCCCGGTACGGCGCGGGGGAGGCGCCCCGCAGCTTGAGATCGACGAGGGTCCTCGCCTGGTCGACCACCGGCGCCCAGTCCTCCGCCGTGTGGTCGGGGCGCTCCACGGCCACCTCGCCGCGCAGCACCTGGGCCGCCCATCGCAGCGACTCCTCCAGGAAGTCGGCGGGCTCGAACATCGCGTCGGCGATCCCGAGGGCGTACGCGTCGGGGCCCTTGATCATGCGGTTCTGCGACAGCGGGTTCTCGATGATCAGCTTGAGGGCCTTCTCCGGGCCGATCAGCCGGGGGAGGAGCTGGGTGCCGCCCCATCCGGGCACCAGGCCGAGGAAGCACTCGGGAAGCGCGATCGCCGGAACCCCCGACGACACGGTGCGATAGGCGCAGTGCAGGGCGATCTCCAGCCCGCCGCCCATCGCCGCGCCGTTGACGAACGCGAACGACGGCACGCCCAGCTCGCCCAGGCGGCGGAACACGTGGTGGCCGAGCGCCCCGATCGCGACGGCCTCCTCCCGGGAGGACACCTCCGCCGCGCCCTTGAGGTCGGCGCCGACCGCGAAGATGAACGGCTTGCCCACGACGCCGACCGCCGCGACGTCGGTGCGCGCGGTGATCGCGTCGAGCGCGGCGTCCAGCGCGAGCAGTCCGTGCGGGCCGAAGGTGTTCGGCTTGGTGTGGTCGTGCCCGTTGTCGAGGGTGACCAGCGCCATCGTGCCCGCGCCGTACGGAAGCTCGACGTCGCGCACGAGCGCCTTGGTCACGACCTCGTCGGCGTTCCTGCCCTCCAGGAGGGCCTTCCAGGTCTCGATCGTGCTCATGCGAGGTTCTCCCAGATGACCGTGCCGCCCATGCCCATGCCGACGCACATCGTGGTGATCCCGTACCGGACGTCGGGACGCTCGGCGAACTCGCGCGAGAGCTGGATCATCAGCCGCACGCCCGACGACGCGAGCGGGTGGCCGAACGCGATCGCGCCGCCGTACGGGTTGACCCGCGGGTCGTCGTCGGCGATGCCGAAGTGCTCCAGGAAGGCCAGCACCTGCACGGCGAACGCCTCGTTGATCTCGAACAGGCCGATGTCGCCGATGGACAGCCCGGCCAGGCGCAGGGCGCGCTCGGTGGAGGGGATCGGCCCGACGCCCATCACCTCGGGGTCGACGCCGGCGAAGGCGTACGACACGAGGCGCATGCGCGGGGTCAGGCCCAGCTCCTCGGCCACCTCCTGGGCGGCCACGATGCAGCCGGTCGCCCCGTCGTTGAGGCCGGAGGAGTTGCCCGCGGTGACCCTTCCGTGCGAGCGGAAGGGCGTCTTCAGGCCGCGGATGCCCTCCAGCGTGGTGCCGGGGCGGGGTCCCTCGTCCACGGTGGCGAGCCCCCAGCCCTCGGCGGCCTTGCGGGTGGCGACCGGCACCAGGTCGCGCTGGATCCTGCCGTCGGCGTACGCCTTGGCGACCTTCTCCTGGGAGGCGACGGCGAAGGCGTCGGCGCGCTCCTTGCCGATCGACGGATAGCGGTCGTGCAGGTTCTCCGCGGTCATGCCCATGACCAGCGCCGATCCGTCGACCAGCCGCTCGGACAGGAACCGGGGGTTGGGGTCGACGCCCTCGCCCATGGGGTGGCGGCCCATGTGCTCGACGCCGCCCGCGATGGCCACGTCGTACGCGCCGAAGGAGATGCCGCCCGCGACCGAGGTCACGGCGGTCATGGCGCCGGCGCACATGCGGTCGACGGCGTAGCCGGGGACCGACTTCGGCAGCCCGGCGAGCACCGCCGCGGACCTGCCGATGGTCAGGCCCTGGTCGCCGATCTGGGTGGTGGCCGCGATGGCGACCTCGTCCACCCGCTCCGGGGGGAGGCCGGGGTTGCGCCGCATCAGCTCGCGGATGACGCGGACTACCAGGTCGTCGGCACGCGTCTCGGCGTACAGGCCCTTCGGGCCCGCCTTGCCGAAAGGCGTCCGAACGCCGTCGACGAAGACGACTTCACGGGACGCAGGCACGGGTTCGCTCCTACTTGTCGGTAGCTGCCGGAGTCCCATGCTACTGGTCGGTAACCCGTTCCGGGAGCGGTGGGCCCACCACGCCAGTGAGAGATCGTTAACCAGGGAGAAACTGTCAGGAATCAGTACATGTGGTCAACAGCGGTCTCATTCGGGATGTAAGACTCACAAACCCCAAGAATCCCTCATGTAACCCTCGTGATCGGCTTTCTTGGGGCGTTGCACTCGAAAAGGGATCCAATGCACTCCCCTGTGCGCGCCTGGACCAAGGCGCTCGCCGCGGCCGTCACGACCGCGACCCTGTCCACCTCCCTCCTCGCGGGATCCGCGCACGCCGCGCCGCCCAGCCCGATCGGCTCGATCGGGGATGACGGCGCCTGGACCGTCGAACCCGTCGGCGGCGGCCACCGGGTCACCCTTCGCCTGAACACGCCGCTGCCGGTCCGCGACGCCGTCCCCGAACTCGCGGCGGACGGCCGGTCGCTCGGCCCGGCCGAGGAGTCGCCCGACGGCATGACCCTGACCGTCGTCACCCCCGACCCCTCCGTCGCCGCGGCGTCCTCCGTCGAGGTGGCCTGGAACGGCGAGGTGCCCGAGGCCACCGCCACGGCCGCTGACACGGCCGCTGACAGGGCCGCCGGCAGGGCCGCCCCCTCACCCGCCAAGCCCCACGGCCCGCAGGTCCCCGCACCGGTCGACCCGGCCGCGCCCGGCCCGTACGCCGTGACCCACGACGAGTACGACCTCGGCGACACCGCCATCACGCTGGAGGGCCTCGGCGGCCGCCCGGCCGAGATCCGGGCGAAGGTCTACCTCCCCGAAGGCGCCCGCGGCAGGCGCCCGCTGGTCGTCTTCCTGCACGGCCGCCACTCGGCCTGCTACAACCCCACGGCCTGGACGACTTCCAACACCCAGTGGCCCTGCCCGGCGGGGCAGCGGCCCATCGCCAGCCACCAGGGGTACGACGGCCCGGCCGACGTGCTCGCCAGTCAGGGCTACGTCGTGGTGTCGGTCAGCGCCAACGGCGTCAACGCCGCAGACAACCCCTACAGCGAGGACCGGGGCGCGCTGGCCCGGGGCGAGGTCGTCATGCGGCACCTCGACCTGCTCGCCGACGCGGACAGGGGCGTGGGCGAGGCGAAGCTGGTGAGTCTCTTCGAGGGCCGCCTCGACATGGGCGACGTCGGCCTGATGGGCCACTCGCGCGGTGGCGAGGGCGTCGTCAAGGCCGCGCTGATGAACGCGGGCCGGGCGAAGCCGTACGGGATCAGGGCGGTGCTCCCGCTCGCGCCGACGGACTTCGCGCGTGCGACCCTGCCGGGCACGCCGATGGCCGTCATCCTGCCGTACTGCGACGGGGACGTCTCCAACCAGCAGGGCCAGCACTTCTACGACGACTCCCGGTACGCCGTGGACGCGGACCCGGCCTTCCGCTCCTCGCTGATGGTCATGGGCGCCGACCACAACTTCTTCAACACCGAGTGGACGCCGGGGGTGGCGCACGCGCCCGCGTCCGACGACTGGACGAACCGCAACGACCCGGTCTGCGCCGGCGCCGCGCCGTCGCGGCTGACCGCCGCCGAGCAGTACGCCGTCGGCACCGCGTACATCGCCGGGTTCTTCCGCCTGGTCCAGGGCGGCGAGCGGGGCCTGCTGCCGCTGTTCGACGGCAGCGGCGGCACGACCCCCTCCGCCGGGCGGGCCGTCGTCCACACCGTCGCACAGGCGCCCGCCGGGGACCGTCTCGACGTGGCCTCCTTCACGTCGCCGTCGCCGTCCACCCGGGTCTCCGGCGCGGCCACCGCGGTCGTCTGCGCCGGGATGCTCGACCGCTCGCCGCAGAGCGGCCTGCCGTCCTGCGCCACCGCGCTGACCACCTCGCAGGCGCCGTCCTGGACGCCCGCGACGTACGCGGGCAACGTCGCCTCGACGCCGGTGCTGCGGTTCTCCTGGAGCGACCCGACGGGCGCGGTGACCGTGCCCCTGGACAGGCCCGACCAGAACGTCTCCCGCTACGACGCGCTGACCTTCCGTGCGGCCCGGGACGAGAAGGCGACCGGCGACGTGGACCTCGCGGTCGAGGTCGTCGACAAGAAGGGCGCGTCGCGGACGGTCAGGGTGTCGGAGGTGAGCGACGCGCTCACGTCGTTCCCCGGCACGGCCTCGCCGCTGCCCAAGACCTGGCTGCGCACGGTCCGCGTCCCGCTGCGCACGCTCACCGGCGTCAAGCCGCAGCAGATCAGCGAGATCCGGATCTCGGGTGCGAGCCAGAAGGGCGCCGTCTACCTCGCCGACCTCGCGTTCACGACGATGGCCGCGGGTGAGGCCCGGACCGGCGGGCTGCCGCAGGTGTCGGTTGAGGGCGCCACGGTGGACGAGGGCGACGGGCCGGGCACGGCCACGATGACGGTGCGGCTGTCGGAGAGGAGCAAGGCGCCGGTGACGGTCCAGATCCAGACGATCGCGACCGGGGCCGCCCCGGTGGTCGCCTCGGCGGCGCAGGAGGTCGTCATCCCGGCCCGGTCCCTGGAGGCGTCCTTCCAGGTGCCGGTCGCCGGTGACACCGCTGTGGCGTCCGCGCCGCAGTCCTACCAGGTGGTCGCCTCGGTGCCGGTCAACGCGACGATCGGCGGCGGCTTCACCCGGCTCGTCGTGACCGACGACGACGGGAGCTGATCACGGGGAGGGGAGCTCCTGGACGTACCCTGGCCACTGCCGGCCGCGTACCTCCAGGAGCTCCCGCCTGCTCAGCCGGCGTCAGTGGTTCACGCGGGGTCAGGGACGGGCGTGCAGGGCTTCACGGGCGAGCCGGCCCTGGCCAGCCAGGCGCCGAGCGTCCAGGGCCGCTGCGCGTTCCGGTTGTCGCGGAACTCCAGGACGAGCGTCTCGCCCGGCCGGATGAACTCCGGACGGATTCTGATCTCGTGGACGTCGACCACCTGGGTCGCCTGGAACGAGCGCCACCGTTCCACACCCGTCCGCAGCGCGCCGGTGGGGCCCGGCGACCCGTAGGAGGGGTCCGTGCCCTCGAACCGAGGATCCGCGCACCTCGTGCGCGGCGCCAGGAACGACACGTCGGCCGTGACGCCGGCCGCCAGCAGATCGGCCCGCAGCCCCTCCGGGTCGCGCATCTCGTTGAGAACCACCGTGATCGTGCCGTCGGGGTTCTCGGTCACCGCGTACGCCGGGGTCCCGCCGCCGGCGATCAGCGGTGCCGCGACGGCCGCCGCCGCGACGCCGGCCGCGACCAGCAGCCGGGGGGCGGTGAGGACGCGCCGCCGGGTGCGCATCCCGTCCATGAGCCGCCGTCTCGCCCCGGCGAGGTCCTCGAAGGAGGCCACCGGGACGTCCTGCCACATGTCGTCGAGCGCCTTCATGGTCGTTCTCCTTCTCCCAATGACTGACGGATCTGCGCGCGGGCGCGGTTGAGCCGCGAGGCCACGGTGCCGGGCGGGATGGCGAGCGCGTCGGCCACCTCCTGGTAGGTGAGGCCGGCCCAGGCGACGAGCAGCAGCACGTCGCGGTCGGCCCGTTTGAGCCGTAGCAGGGCCCGCGCCAGCGGGCGGTTGACGGCCAGGGTGTTGACGCCGTCCTCCACCCGCGCGCCCGCTATCTCACCCGGGTGCACCCCGCTGCGCAGGTACGCGCGGTAGAGGCCCGTCTCGGCACGCCGGCGTCTGCCGATCATGTTCGAGGCGATGCCGTAGAGCCACGGCCGGGCGTCGGGGCGGCCCCGGTCGTAAGCGCCCCGGCTCTGGAAGGCGGCCAGAAAGGTGTCGGCGACGACGTCCTCCGCCTCGCCGGGACCCAGTCGCCTGGTCACGTAGCGGTGCAGGAGCGGCGCGTGCCGGTCGAACAGGACGGCGAAGATCTCCGGCTCGTGCAGCGATCTCCCGATGAGGGTCGCGTCATCCGCCGCGACGACTTCGCGGGTGGTTGTCATGCATCTCGGCCTTTCCTGGCGTATGCGGTCACCTGTACTTGCCGCGCCAGGCCGAAATGCTTCATTCCCGGGACGTACGCCGGTCGCCGGCGTCCCGGGTCACACCTCTCCCTTGATCTCCAGTCGTTCGAGCGCCTTGGTCAGCGGGTGGACGGTCAGGCCGATCTGCCACTCCCGGGCGCCCAGCGCGCGCAGCCGCGCGGCCACCGACTCCTCCGTGATCGGAGCGGGCGGCTCCCACGTGAGGCGGCGTACGGTGTCGGGCTGGAGCAGGTTCTCGGTCGGCATGCGGTGCTCGTCGGCCAGCGCGGCGACGACGGCCCGCGCCGCTGCGAGCCGCTTGGCCGCGGCCGGGTCGCGGTCGGCCCATCGGTTGGCCGGGGGAGGGCCGTCCCCGGGCCCCACGGGCTGCGGCAGCGCCGGCTCGGGCATCGTGCGGCCCCGGTTCACCGCGGCGAGCCAGTCGTTCAGGTGGCGCCGGGCGCTGCGGCCGACGAAGGGCGTGATCTCGGTGAGCGACTTGGTCGTCCGGGGCTGGTCGAGCGCGGCCTGCACGATCGCCGAGTCGGGCAGCACCCGGCCCGGCGCGAGGTCGGCCTCCCGCGCGATCTCGTCGCGCAGCGTCCACAGCTCCCGCACCACGGCGAGCCCGCGCAGCGAGCGGACCCGGTGGATGCCGGAGGTGCGCCGCCACGGATCGGTGCGCGGCGGATGGGCGGGGGCGGCGAGGATCGCGGCGAACTCCTCCAGCGCCCACTCCAGCTTGCCCGTCCCGGTCAGCTCGTCGTGCAGGAAGTCGCGCAGCTCGACCAGCACCTCCACGTCGAGCGCGGCGTACCGCAGCCAGTCCTCCGGCAGCGGGCGGGTCGACCAGTCCGCGGCCGAGTGCCCCTTCTCCAGCCGCAGCCCGAGGACCAGCTCGACCATGGTGCCGAGGCCCACCCGCTCGTAGCCGAGCAGCCGTCCGGCCAGCTCGGTGTCGAACAGCCGCCGCGGCCGGAAGCCGAGCTCCGCGAGGCAGGGCAGGTCCTGGTTCGCGGCGTGCAGGACGATCTCGGCCTCCCGCAGCGCCTCGTCCAGCGCCGACAGGTCGGGACAGGCGACGGGGTCGATCAACGCGCTGCCCGCGCCGGCCCGGCGCAGCTGCACCAGGTAGGCGCGGCCGCTGTAGCGGTAGCCGGAGGCGCGCTCGGCGTCGACGGCCACGGGTCCCGTGCCGCGCGCGAAGGCCTCCACGGCGGCCCTCAGCGCGGCGGGGTCCTCGATGACGGGCGGGATTCCCTCGCGCGGCTCCAACAGCGGCTGGATTACGGGTTCTGACACTGGCTACGGGACCTTCGGGTCATCTCTGCGGGCGGGACGCGGGTGCAGCGTCGCGACGTCGGGGGGCAACGGGGGGATGCCCGCCGCCAGGCACATCAGATCGCACCACGCGGCCGCGTGGGGCGACATGTCCTCGTCGAGCGGCGACCACGAGGCCCGCAGCTCGATCTCGGTGGTGACGGGGTCGTCCGCCTTGCTGCCGAACCCCTCCGAGACCGCCCGGGTGACCGTGCCGCCGACCGCGGCGTACCGCGCGCCGTGCGCGTCGAGCGCCTCGGTGAGCCAGCTCCAGGCCACCGGCCCGAGCAGCGGGTCCGTGGTCATCTCGGGCTCCACGTCGGCCCGTACGTAGGCGACCAGGCGGAACTGCCCCTCCCAGCCGCGCTGGCCGTCGGGGTCGAACAACAGGATCAGGCGGCCGACGGCGAGCTCGTCGTCGTCGCGGTAGACGGAGGCGCCGACGGCCCCGGAGTACGGCGCGAGCCGCTGGGGCGCCGGGATGTCCTCCAGCTCGATCTCCGGCCGGACCCCGGCGGGGCGCAGCGTCTCCAGCGCGCGCCGGAAGGCGGCGGGAGGCGCCGGCGGCTCACCGAGGGTCATGACGGAAGAGTAGGTCGGATTCGGGAGAGCGCGAAGCAGGGGGGTGGCTGTGGGGGACATGAGAGGTCGTCAAGCCGTCGCCGCCGCTCGCGTTCTCGGGCGCCCGCCTCCCCGGCGGCAGGCAGGTCGCTCGGCACTGTGATCGGCACCGTGATCAGTGCGGTGTTCGGGGGAACTCCACATCGAAGTCATCGCTCCGGGGCCTCTCGTCGGATCCACGGTCGTGGCGGTCGCTCGGGACTGATCCGACGTTGGCACGTCCCGCCGACATTTCCCCGCATCGCACTCGGCGTGTCTCGAAAGTGGTATTGGAATCGATGCCGGATGGCCGATTGACGAACACATTGCCGAGCTGTGAGGCGACTCACAGGAGGGGATGGGGTTCACCTTACGGGATCGGCGGAGTTTTTCGCGTCCTCCGGGAACTCCAGGTGGCGGGTCACGGCGCCGGGCGGCCCCCGGGCATGGCAGGCTGGTGCCGTGAAACCCCAGCTCGCCGAATCCGTCTTCGTCCGCGCCTGCCGGCGGGAGGCCGTCCCGCACACGCCCGTCTGGTACATGCGACAGGCCGGGCGTTCACTGCCCGAGTACCGGAGGGTGCGCGCGGGCGTCGAGATGCTCACCGCCTGCGCCACGCCCGACCTGGTGGTGGAGATCACCATGCAGCCGGTCCGCAGGTACGGCACCGACGCGGCGATCTTCTTCAGCGACATCGTGGTCCCGCTCAAGGCGATCGGCGTCGACCTGGACATCAAGCCAGGCGTCGGCCCGGTCGTCGAGACCCCCATCCGCGACAAGACGGGCATCGACACCCTGCGGCCGCTGGAGCCGGACGACGTGCCGTACGTCACGGAGGCCGTCGGCGCGCTCACCGGCGAGCTGGGCGGGACCCCGCTGATCGGCTTCGCCGGCGGGCCGTTCACGCTCGCGTCGTACCTCATCGAGGGCGGCCCGTCCAAGAACCACGACCGCACCAAGGCCATGATGTACGGCGAGCCCGAGCTGTGGCACTCCCTGATGGAGCGGCTCGGCGCGATCACGCTCGCCTTCCTGCGCGTGCAGGCCCTGGCCGGGGCGTCGGCCGTCCAGCTCTTCGACTCGTGGGTGGGCGCGGTCGCGCCGCAGGACTACCGCACGTACGTGCTGCCGCACACCAGCCGGATCTTCGCCGGGCTCGCGGACCTCGGGGTGCCGCGCATCCACTTCGGCGTCGGCACCGGCGAGCTGCTCGGCCTGATGGGCGAGGCCGGCGCCGACGTGGTGGGCGTCGACTGGCGGGTGCCGCTCGACGAGGCCGCGCTCCGGGTGGGCGCGGGCAAGGCGCTGCAGGGCAACCTCGACCCGGCGATCCTGCTGGCTCCGTGGGAGGTCGTCGAGAGCCGGGCCAGGGACGTGCTCGAACGCGGGCGGGTGGCCGAGGGGCACGTGTTCAACCTCGGCCACGGCGTGCTCCCCTCGACCGATCCCGACCAGCTCGCCCGGCTCACCGACCTCGTCCACGAGGCGTCGGCCCGCTGACCGCTGCTCCGGCCGGTCCTACTCGGGCTCGTCGCCGGGCGCCTGCCCGGGTCCGGGGGTGTACACCGGTGTCCGGACCGGCGGACGCGGCGCGGCGGGTGCGGGAGGCGCGGGCGGCCTGCGGCGGCGGACCCGGCGCGCGATCTCCCGGCCGGCCAGCCACAGCGCGGCGGCCACGGCGATCCAGGGCAGCAGCACGCCCACCACGGTCAGCGTCACCCCGGTCGCCGTGGACAGGGCGTTCCACCCGGCCCGGAGCCCGGCGAGGAAGCCCGGCGTGTCCTCCTGCTTCTTCGCGGGCGGGGAGGGGGAGGCGCCCGGCTGCGGGAACAGGGTGAGCGTCACCGTGCCCATGCCGGTCTGCCCCTCCAGGGCCTTCTGCCTGGCCTGCAGCGACTCCAGCTCGGACTCACGGCTGGAGATCTCCCGTTCGATCTCCATGATCTCGCCGATCTTGTCGGCCTTCGACAGCAGCGTGCGGAACTGGCCGAGCGCGGCCTCGGCCGACTTCACCCGGCTGGCGACGTCGGCGACCTCCTCGGTCACGTCCTCGGTGTTCTGCCGCATCGACTTGCGGACGCCGAGATCGCGGCCGAGCTGGGCCAGCACGCCGGCGTAGCGGTCCGGGGGCACCTTGAACACGATCACCCACTGGCCGCTGCCCGGGGAGTGCTCGTCGCCGGCGTAGAAGTCGCTGCGTTCCTGGGCGACGTATCCGCCCGCGCCGCTCACGATCTCCTTGGCGCGGTCGGCCGCCACCGTGACGTCCTTGGCCTCGACGATGAGCTCCGACGTGTAGACGATGGATCGGTCGGCCTGGCCGAGCTTGAGGTCGCCCTGCTTGCCGTTCCCGCCGGCCGCGGCCTTCGCGTCCTGCGCCGAGCCCGCCGCCGAGCCCCCCGCCGATCCCACTGCGGGGGCCTGCTCCTGGATGGCGGGCGCCGGTGCGGCGGCGTCGTTCGCCGCGCCGCTCGACGAGTCGCCGCCGCCGGAGCATCCCGTCAACAGAAAGGCGGCGGCCGCCAGGGCCGCCGCACCGTACCGGATTCGACTCATGCTAGGTACATCGGTTCACCCGCACGGACAGTTCGACGCCGGCGATCACGATGGCATCACGATGCATCTGGTCATCGCCGCCTCTGGTCATCGCCGGCGTCTCACTGCCGGGGGGTGGAGACGCGTGGGCCCCGGCCGGGCCGGGCCGGAGCCCACGGGGGTCGTGCTAGCTGATCTGCCTGATCAGGTCCTCGGCGTCCCGGACGAGGACGGCGCTGACGGCCGGGTCGGAGACCTTCTTGCCCTCTCCGGCGAACTCGATGAACTTCTCCAGCCTGCCGACGGCCTTGTGGTTGCGGCCCTTGTCGACCACCTGCTCCTCGGCCTTGTCGAGCTCCTTGAGCAGCGACTCACTCTTGATCTTGCCCGCCGCCTTGAAGGTCGCCAGCAGCGCGCGCACGTCGGCGAACGAGGTGGTGACCTGGAAGGTGACGGTCTGCTCGGTGGTGAGGCCGGCCTTGTCGCGGGCGGTGACGGTCAGCGTGTTGTCGCCGAGCGGCAGCGTCCACAGCGGGATCGCCGCCCCGGACTCGACCGTACGGTCGCCGATCTTGGCGGTGACGCTCGCCACGCCGGAGGTCGCGTCGGTGGCCGAGGAGACCGGCGTGATCGAGGCCGAGTCGCCGTACGCCTTGCTCTCGACGCCGCTCACGGCCACCGCGGGGGCGGTCTTGTCGATCTTCACCGTGACGGTGCCGATCTGCGAGACGTTGCCGCCGCTGTCGGTCGCGCGGTAGCGGACCTCGGTGGTGCCCTCGGTGCTGAGAGTCACGGCGTTGTTGGCGTTCAGCCAGGTGGTGCCGCCGTTGACCGAGTACTGCCGGCTCGCGACCGTGCCGTTGTCGGTCGCGGTGACCGTCAGCGTCACGTTGCCCTTGTACCAGCCGTTCTCACCGGTCGGCTGGGCCGGGTTGAGCGTGGCGGTCACGGTCGGCGGGGTCTTGTCGGCGACGCCGTCGCCCACGAAGGTGAACGCGTCCACGTCCACGCCGCCGGTGGAGGTGACGTAGAGCTTGCCGCTGCCCGAGGGGGCGTTCTTCAGGTCGGTGGTCACCGTCTGCCAGCCGGACCCGGCCGGGATGTCGACCGTCGCGAACGGGTTCGCGGTCGGCGAGTTCCAGCGCAGCGACAGGGTGCCCGCGCCGGTCGCCTGGGTCTTCACCGCGGTGATGCCGGCGAGGTTGACCGGGTCGTAGCCGATGTAGTCACCCGCGTCGAACGAGGTGACCTTGTTGAGGCCGGACGCCGTCGCGTCCGGGGTCTTGGTGACGCCCTTGCTGTCGTCCCCGTGCTCGGCCTGCATGAGCTTGGGGTTGAGGATCAGGGTCGCGTCGCCGGAGGCGCCGGGGATGCCGTTGGCGCCGTTGTCGCGGTAGCTGACCACGACCACGCCGAAGATGTTCTCGGTCACGCCGTGCTCGGGAGCGTCCGCGGGGGTCGCCCAGGTGACGGTGCAGCCCGTGCCGGTCGTGATCGGGTGGGCGTGGGTGTCGTGGCCGAGGCCGAAGGTCCACGCGACCCGGCTGCAGGTGGGGCTGTCGCCGTCCTCCTGGTCGGTCACCTTGACCTTGAACGGAACCGCGTTGCCCCAGTCGATGAAGCCGCCGTCGCCGGGGGTCTCGATGGAGACCTTGGGCGCGGTGTTGCCGACGGTGATCTCGACGGTGGCGAGGCCGAACCGGCCGCCCGCGTCGGTGACCCGCAGCCGGGCCGTGTACTGCCCGAGCTTGTCGTAGGTGTGGGTCGCCGTCACGCCCTTGGCGTCGAACGTGCCGTCGCCGTCGAAGTCCCACTCGTAGGTCAGGTCGCCGGCCTCGGAGTCGGAGGACTTGGCGCCGCTGAACGCGACGGTGAGCGGCGCGTTGGTGCCCGACGTCCGGTCCGTGGTGATCTTCGCCTGCGGGGCCTTGTTGCCGGGCGAGTAGTCGATGCGGTACAGGCCCGAGTCGGGGTTGGCGCGGAAGAAGCCGTCGCCGTACTCGAGGACGTACAGCGCCCCGTCGGGGCCGAACTCGAGGTCCATCGGGTTGTCCGTGATGGGCATCGCCATCTTGGTCAGCTCGGCGTTGGGCAGGAAGTGCTCGAGCTTGGTGACCGGCCCGTCGGAGCCGGACACCGTGAACGCCGCCAGGTAGTCCTGCGAGAACTCGCCGAAGAAGAACTTGTTGTCCCAGTACTCGGGGAACTTCGTCGCCGACTTGTTGTCCGCGTCGTAGTGGTAGACCGGGCCGCCCATCGGGGCCTGGCCGTTCTGCACCGGGTCGAACTCGGTCAGCCCGGACCACTCCGCCGGCTGGTCGCTCGCGCGGTCGCCGTAGTACATGTCGGCCGGGGTCGCCGGGGGCAGCTTCTCCAGGCCGGTGTTCCAGACGGAGTCGTTGGTCGCGCCGCCCGCGCAGTCGAAGAACTCACGCGGCTTGGAGTTCGCGTAGTCCCAGTGGTTGTAGTTGAAGTTGTTCCCGGTGCAGTACGGCCAGCCGCCGTTCATCGGCTTGTCCAGCGGGGTGACGTTCCACTCCACGAGACCCATCGGGCCGCGCTGGGGGTCGGCTGCGCCGGCGTCCGGGCCGTAGTCGCCCCAGGAGAGCGTGCCGGTCTTCCCGTCGACGTCGATGCGGAACGGGTTCCGCACGCCCATCACGAAGATCTCGGGCCGGGTCTTGGCCGTGCCCTTCGGGAACAGGTTGCCGTCGGGCACCGTGTAGGAGCCGTCCGCGCCCACCTTGATCCGCAGGATCTTGCCGCGCAGGTCGTTGGTGCTGCCCGCGCCGCGGCGGTCGTCGAAGCCGGGGTTCATGCCGGGGGCGTCGTTGTTGGGCGCCATGCCGTTGGCGCCGGGGGTGCTGGCCGGGGTGTTGTCACCGGTCGCCAGGTAGAGGTTGCCGTCGTCGTCCCAGTCGAAGTCGCCGGCGACGTGGCAGCACTGCCCGCGGTTGGTCTCGACCTTGATGATGACCTGCTCGGTGGACAGGTCGAGCTTGCCGCCGTCCCACTTGAACCGGGAGAGCTGGTTGTAGCCCTTCCACTGGTTCCAGTAGGACACGTCCGCGCCGGCGGGCAGGGAGTTGGGCGCCGATCCGGCCGGGGTCGTCTCCGGGTACGGAGCCGTCATCTTCCGGGGCGCGTAGTAGACGTAGACCCACTTGTTGTCCGCGAAGTCGGGGTCCAGGCCGATCGTCTGCAGGCCGTCCTCGGAGTTGTTGTAGACGTCGATCGTGTTGACGATCTTCGTCACTCCGGTGGCCGGGTCCGTCAGCCGGAGGTCGCCGTTGCGGGCGGTGTGCAGGACGCGGCTGTCGGGCAGGACCGCCATGTCGATCGGCTCGCCGACGTCCTTGGTGAGAGTGACCTTCTCGTAGTTCTGCCAGTTCAGAGCCGGCTCGTCGGCCGCCTGGGCGGGTGCGGCGGTGAACGCCGCGAACGGGAGAGTCAGTGCTGCGGCGAGACCACCGAGCAGCATGCGAGTACGCTTCAAGTCTGCTGCGCCTCTTCTCTTCGTGGGGGGTGGCAAGGCAACGGCGGGCCGCCACGAGTGCCGCTGCGAACGAACACGTGGCGGTCCGCCGATTCCCGGCGGCTGTTGAGAGCGTCAGCCGCGGAGCTTGGAGATGTTGTTGTAGCTGAGCGCCGCGTACTGCAGCGACTGGCCCGGGTTGGCGGTGCCGCCGGGGGCGTTGTCCTGCTCGTACATCGGGTTGTGGTAACCCTTGGCGCCCATCTCGGAGAAGAAGGACTTGTAGTCGATGTCGCCGGTGCCGAACGGGACCATGTCGTAGCCGTTGGCGGTACCGGTGTTGATCTTGCCGTCCTTGGCGTGGAACAGCGGGAACCGCATCGTCTGGGCCTGCACGACGCCGAGGGGGTTGAAGATCTGCGTCTGCGCCGAGCCGTCGGGCGCGGTGTAGGTCTTGTGCTTGTACTGCGCGACGTAGGCCCAGAAGATGTCCATCTCCAGCCACACGTGCTTCGGGTCGGTGTTCTGGAGGAAGTACTCCAGGCGGCGGATGCCGGAGGAGCGGGTGGGCCGGCCCTGCGCGTCGAGCGGGCCGCTGTCGAGCAGGAAGCTGTAGGCCACGTCGTGGTTGTGGGTGTACAGCTTGAGGCCCGCCTCGGAGGCGATCTGGCCGAGGGTGTTCCACTTCTCGGCGGCCACGTCCCAGTCGGCCTTGTAGGCGCTGCCCGTCGGGTCGCTGCCGGTGCCGACGTGCTTCATGCCGAGGATGTTGGCGATCTCCAGGTGGAGCTTGAAGCGGTCCAGGTCGGCCTGGTTCAGCGGCCAGGAGCCGGGGATGAAGCCGTGGTTGCCCTGGGCGACCAGGCCGCTGTCGTCCAGCCAGCCGCGCAGCAGGCGGGCGCCCTCGACGCTCTCCAGGCTCGCGCCGCCCTCGGCGTTCCGGTGCTGGGCGTAGCCGGCGAACTCCACCTGCGCGTAGCCGATCCGGCCGAGCTCCTGCAGGACGGCCTTGAAGCCGGACGCGAGGTTGCTCGTCAGCGGGTCGCGGGTGATCGCGTCCCGGACCGTGTAGAGGATGATGCCGCGCCGCGGCGGCGGGACCAGGATGCCGTTGGCGGCACGCGCGGCCGACTTCATCGGGCCCGCCGCGCTGACCGCGGCGACGGCCGCCATGCCGGTCGTGGCCGCGAGGAACTGGCGCCTGTTGAGCCCCAGCTTGCGTCCGAGGTTGCCGGCTGTCTCCATCTCTTCTTCGTACGCACTCATCTGTCTTACCTACTCCATCTGCGTGGAAGCACCTGGACCCCTGGACCTGTGCGTCGCTCCTGGTGGAGCGGATCGGGAGGTCAGGTGGGTGCGGAGCACTTGACGAGCAAGTTACGCCTCTTTTACCTACCGTGGAAGAAGTTTCGTCATGATCTTTTGAACTTTCTTCCATCACAGGACAAAGTCTGTCAGGGAGTAGTCGGATGACCAGGGATTTCGGGTGGGACGGGAGGGGTTGCCGGGGCGGCAGATGATCTTCCGCACACTGCTGCATCGCAGGTAGATGAACTTTGTGTAGCAAGCCGGAAACTTTTGCTTGTGCGTGGCAAAAGGTCCCACTTAGTATCCGAATGTTCCGGGGTCATCCTTCATACCCGAGTTGACGGGAGAGTTACAGTGCCCATCGGTGTCTGGCTGGTCGGCGCCCGGGGGTCCGTCGCGACCACGGCAGTGGTCGGAGCGGCGGCGGTACGGGCGGGAGCCGCCCTGCCCACGGGTTGCGTCATCGAGGCCGCCGGCTTCCCCGGCGACTTCCCGCCCCTGGCCGACCTGGTGTTCGGCGGCCACGACGTGGTCGGTACGCCGCTGCGCAAGAGGGCCGAACTGCTCGCCCAGGCGGGCGTGCTTCCTCCCGCCCTGACGACTCTGCTCTCGGCGGACATCGACGCCGCCGAGGCCGAGATCCGGCACGGCTACGTCCCCGGCGTGGAGACCCAGGCGGAGGCCGCGCGCCGCCTCGCCGGCGACATCGCGGACTTCCGCGAGCGCCACGGCCTCTCCCGCGTGGTCGTCGTGGACGTGTCCTCCACCGAGCCGCCGGCCGAGGTGCCGTACGCCCGGCTCACCGACCTGGAGGAGGCCCTGGAGTCCGGGGCGGACGCGCTGCCGCCCAGCTCCCTCTACGCCTACGCGGCCTTCTCGGCCGGCTGCGGCTACGTGGCGTTCACGCCCTCCGCCGGCCCGACGCCGCCCGCCCTGGACGAGCTGGCGCGGCGCAACGGCGCTCCGTACACGGGACGCGACGGCAAGACCGGGGAGACGCTGATCAAGAGCGCGCTCGCACCGATGTTCGCCGGCCGCGCGCTGCGGGTCCGCTCGTGGTCGGGGCTCAACCTGCTCGGCGGCGGCGACGGCGCCACGCTGGCCGACCCCGCGGCCCGGGCGAGCAAGTCGGCGAGCAAGGCGCGCGCCGTCCCCGCGATCGTGGGCGAGGACGTCGAGGGCCTGACGCACATCGACTACGTCGCCGACCTGGGGGAGTGGAAGACCGCCTGGGACCACATCACGTTCGAGGGGTTCCTCGGCGTGCGGATGACCATGCAGTTCACCTGGCAGGGGTGCGACTCGACGCTTGCCGCGCCGCTCGTCCTCGACCTCGTCCGCCTCGTCGCGCGGGCGCAGGAGGCCGGGCACAGCGGCGTGCTGCCCGAGCTCGGCTACTTCTTCAAGGACCCGCTGGGCGGCGCCGGGCACGACCTGCCCGCCCAGTACGCCCGGCTGGTCGAGTTCGCCCGCTCGCTCGCTGGTGAGACCGTGACGGACGAGGCCCTGAAGGACGAGACACCGACGGGCGACCGGCCGTGAGGGCCTGGCTGGAGCTGGTCCGCGCGCCCGCCGCGCTCTCCGTCCCCGGCGACACGCTCGCGGGGGCGGCCGCGGCGGGGCGGGCCGCCCGGCCCGGCCTCGCCGCCGCGTCGGTGCTGCTCTACTGGGCCGGCATGGCGCTGAACGACTGGTCCGACCGCGACCTCGACGCGGTGGAGCGGCCGGAGCGGCCCATCCCCTCCGGCCGGATCAGCCCGGCGGGGGCGCTCGGGGTCGCCGCCGCGCTGACCGGCGCCGGGGTGGCCGCCGCCGGGATCTTCGGTGGACGGCGCGGGCTGGCGATCGCGGGCCTGCTCGCGGGCTCCGTGTGGGCCTACGACCTGAAGCTCAAGCACACGCCGGCGGGCCCGGCCGCGATGGCGGCCTGCCGCGTGTTCGACGTCCTGCTCGGCGCGGGCCCGGACACCCGAGCCGCGGCCCCCATGGCCCTGGCCGTCGGCGCGCACACGTACGGGATCACCCTGCTGGGCACCGCCGAGGTCGACGGCGCCGACCCTTCGACGATCGTCGGCGCGATGGCCGCCACCGGCGTGACCGCCGCGCTGGCCGCCGTCGCCTGCCTCGGTGGCAAGAGCAGTGGCGAGAGCGGTGGCGGGGCCGCGGGACGCCTCAGCGCCGCCGGTCTGATCGCCGGGTATCTCGCCACGGCCGGGCGCGCCCAGGTGGCGCTCTGCACCGACCCCGACCCCCAGCACGTGCGGCAGGCCGTGCGGATGAGCATCCTCGGCCTGATCCCGCTGCAGGCGGCGTCCGTCGCCGGGCGGGGCAGGCTCGCCCAGGCGGCCGCGCTGCTCGCCGGGCTGCCCGCCGGCCGGTGGCTGTCGGCGAAGGTGGCCACGTCGTGAGCATCCCCCTGAACAGGGTCCCCGTGAACTGGGCGTACTGCACCAACGGCTTCCGCGACCACCCGCTCGACGAGGCGCTGCGCGTCCTCGCCGGCCTCGGCTACACCGGCGCGGCGATCACCCTCGACCACGGGCACCTCACCCCGGAGGCGACGCCCGCCGAGGTGGACCGGATCGCGGCGCTGGCGCGGCGGCTCGGCCTCGCCCTGGCGGTCGAGACCGGGGGCAGGTACACGCTCGACTCCCGGCGCAAGCACTTCCCGACGCTGCTGCACGCCGAGGGGGAGGCGCGGGCGGACCTGATCCGCCGCGCCATGCGGATCGCGGCCGACCTCGGCGCCCCGGTGGTGCACTTCTGGAGCGGCATCCGGCCGCCGGAGGTGCCCGAGGCGGAGGCCTGGGACCGGCTCGCCCGGCACTGCGAGCGCCTGCTCGCCGAGGCGGACCGGGTGGGCGTCACGCTCGGGTTCGAGCCGGAGCCGGGGATGCTCGTGCAGGACCTCGCCGGGTACGAACGGCTGCGCGGCCTGCTCGGCGGGCACCCCCGCTTCGGCCTCACCCTCGACATCGGGCACTGCCGCTGCCTGGAGCCGTACGACGTGCCCGAGTGCGTCGAGCGGGCGAAGCCCTATCTGGTCCACGTGCAGATCGAGGACATGCGGCGGGGCGTGCACGAACACCTCGAGTTCGGCGAGGGCGAGATCGACTTCCCGCCCGCGCTCGCCGCCCTCGACGGCTTCGGCGGCCTCGTGGCCGTCGAGCTCGCCCGGCACAGCCACGCGGCGCCCGATGTGGCGAGAAGGTCGATCGAATTCCTGAGGAGGGCACATGACCTGGCTGGCGCGGGCCGTAGCCGACGTTGAGCGCGACCCGGAGACCGTCCACGCGCTGTTCCCGAGGGCCGCGCGGGACGGCGGCCCCGGCGCCCGCGCCGAACTGCTGAGAGCGCTCGCGAAGGCCACGCCGGAGCCGGCGGAGGCCGTGACGAGGCTCTACTGGCAGGGCGACGCCGCCGAACGGCTGGACATCCTGCGGACGCTCCCGGACCTCGACCTCGGCCCGGCCGCCCTGCCGCTCGTGCACGACGCCCTGCGCACCAACGACACCCGGCTGGTCGCCGCCGCGCTCGGCCCGTACGGCTCGGCCTGGCTGGACGACCACGCCTTCCGGCAGGGTGTGCTCAAGTGCGTCTTCATGTCCGTTCCGCTCGCGTCGGTCGAGGGCCTCGACCGGCGCTTCGACGAGGAGTTGCGGCGCATGCTCGCGGACTTCGCCGCCGAGCGCCGCGCGGCCGGACGTCCCGTTCCCCCCGACGTTCTCGAGAGGCTCTGATTCTGATGCGGATCTTCGATCCCCACGTCCACATGACGTCCCGCACGACCGACGACTACGAGCGCATGTACGCCGCCGGGGTCCGGGCGATCGTGGAGCCGGCCTTCTGGCTCGGCCAGCCGCGCACCAACGTCGGAAGCTTCCTCGACTACTTCGACGCGCTGCTGGGCTGGGAGCCCTACCGGGCCGCACAGTACGGCATCCGCCACCACTGCACGCTCGCGCTCAACCCCAAGGAGGCGAACGACCCGCGCTGCCTCGGGGTGCTGGACGAGCTGTCCCGCTACCTGCTGAAGGACTCGGTGGTCGCGGTCGGCGAGACGGGCTACGACTCGATGACGCAGGAGGAGGAGCGCGTCTTCGAGGCCCAGCTCGCGCTGGCCGAGGAGCACGGCCTGCCGGTGCTCGTGCACACGCCGCACCGCGACAAGGCCGCGGGGACCCGCCGCACGCTCGACGTGGTCAAGGGGATCGACCCGGGGAAGGTGCTCGTCGACCACCTCAACGAGCTGACCGTCGGCATGGTCCACGAGGCCGGCTGCTGGATGGGCTTCTCGATCTATCCCGACACCAAGATGGACCCGGACCGCATGGTCGCGATCCTCAAGGAGTACGGCACCGAGCGGATGATCGTGAACTCGGCCGCCGACTGGGGGCGCAGCGACGTGCTGAAGACCCGCGAGGTCGGCGAGGCCATGCTGGCCGCCGGGTTCACCGACGACGACGTGGACCAGGTGCTGTGGCGCAACCCGGTGGCCTTCTACGGCCAGAGCGGGCGCCTGGTCCTGGACGACGTCGAGTCCGGCGGCGACTACGAGGGCAACACGATCCTGCGCGGGACGCGCTGACCATGCGCCTGCGTCATCCCGCCGGTTCCGTCGTCCACCTGGCCTACTGCACCAACGTCCACCCCGCGGAGGACCTCGCGGGGATCCACGAGCAGCTCACCGGGGTCGCCGCCCGGGTGCGCGCGCTGACCGGCGCCGGGCGGCTCGGGCTCGGCCTGTGGCTGTCGCGGCGCGCCGCCCGGGCGCTGCGCGACGACCCCGCCGAGCTCGCCCGCCTCCGCGCCCGGTTGGACGAGCAGGGGCTGGAGGTCGTCACCCTCAACGGCTTCCCGTACGGCGGCTTCCACGACGAGGTCGTGAAGCTCCGGGTCTACCGGCCCGACTGGGCGGAGCCGGAACGGCTCGCCTACACCCTCGACCTGGCCGAGATCCTCACCGCGCTGCTGCCGGACGACGTGACCGAGGGCTCGATCTCGACGCTGCCCCTCGCCTGGCGCACCGGCTGGACGCCGGCCAAGGCCGCGGCCGTCAACGCCAACCTGGCCGTGCTCGCCCGGGGCCTGCGGGCCCTGGCGGAGCGCACCGGCAAGACGATCCGGGTCGGCTTCGAGCCCGAGCCGGGGTGCATCGTGGAGACCACCCCGCAGGCGGTGGCGCTGCTCGGCGGCGCCGACCTCGACTATCTCGGCGTCTGCCTGGACGCCTGCCATCTGGCCGTCGGCCTGGAGGAGGCCGCCGACGCGGCGGCCCTGGGGCTGCCGGTCGTCAAGCTCCAGGTCTCGTCGGCGGTGGAGGCGCCGCCGGGCGGCCAGCAGGCGCTGGCGGCGTACGTGGAGGAGCGCTACCTCCACCAGACGCGGTGCGCCGCGGGCTACACCGACGACCTGCCCGAGGCGCTGGCCGGGGGGCTTCCCACGGACCTGCCGTGGCGGACGCACTTCCACATGCCCCTGCACGCCGCGCCCCCGGCGCCGCTCACCACCACCTCCTCCTATCTGGAGGACCTGCTGCGGCTGCTGGTGACGCCCGCCTCCCCGCACGGGGACCTCGCCGCCCCCCTCACCCGGCACCTCGAGGTGGAGACCTACACCTGGAGCGTGCTGCCCGGACCGGTGGACATCGCCGAGGGCATCGCCGCCGAGCTGGACTGGACCCGGCGGCGGCTCGCCGCCCTCGGACTTAAGGAGATCTGATGGCGCCCGTCGTCGTCGTCAACGTCGTCGGCCTGACCCCGCGCCTGCTCGCGCACATGCCGAACGTCGCCAAGGTGGGGGCCGCGGCCACCCTGAAGCCCGTGCTGCCCGCGGTGACCTGCACGATGCAGGCCACCCTGCTCACCGGGGCCATGCCGCGCGACCACGGCATCGTCGCGAACGGCTGGTACTTCCGCGACCTCGGAGAGGTCTTCCTGTGGCGGCAGCACAACCGGCTGATCCAGAGCGAGCAGCTGTGGGACGCGGTGCCCGGGATGCGCACGGCCAACGTCTGCTGGTGGTACGCCATGGGCGGCTCCAGCGACTTCATCGTCACCCCCCGGCCCGTCTACTTCGCGGACGGCAAGAAGGACCAGGACTGCTACACCCGTCCGCCGTCGCTGCACGACGACCTCGTGGCCGAGCTCGGGGAGTTCCCGCTCTTCTCCTACTGGGGGGCGAACGCCAACATCGCGTCGTCCAAGTGGATCATCGCGGCGGCCCGCCGCATCCTCACCCGGGAACGGCCGGACCTGCTGATGGTCTACGTGCCGCACCTCGATTACGACCTGCAGCGGTTCGGCCCGGACGCGCCGCAGGCCGTCGCGGCGGCCCGTGAGGTCGACGCCGCCCTCGCGCCCCTGCTGGCCGAGGACGCCACCTTCGTCGTGGTGTCGGAGTACGGGATCACCAACGCGTCCCGGCCGGTGGACGTGAACCGCGCGCTGCGCCGGGCCGGGCTGCTGGAGGTCTACACCCAGGCCGGGATGGAGTATCTCGACCCCTGGGCCTCGCGGGCCTTCGCCGTGTCCGACCACCAGATCGCCCACCTCTACGTGCGCGACCCCGCCGACCTGCCGCGCGTCCGCGACATCGTGGCCGAGCTGCCCGGCGTGGACGAGGTCCTCGGCCAGGAGGGCAAGGCGAGGTACGGCCTCGACCACGACCGGGCCGGCGACCTCGTCGCCGTGGCCGACCCGGACGCCTGGTTCACGTACTACTACTGGCTGTCCGACGACCGCGCGCCGGACTTCGCGAAGCTCGTGGAGATCCACCGTAAGCCCGGATACGACCCGGCCGAGCTGTTCATGGACCCGGACGACCCGTTCGTGAAGCTCCGCGCCGGCGCGGCGCTGGCCCGCAAGAAGCTGGGCTTCCGCTACATGATGTCGGTGGTGCCCCTCGACCCGGCGCCGGTGCGGGGCAGCCACGGCCGCCTGCCCGACACCGCGGCCGACGGGCCGGTCCTGCTGGGCCCCTTCGAGGGCGAGTCCTACGCCGCGACGGAGTTCAAGGGCCTGCTGACGCAGCTGCTCAAGGGCTGAGAAACGCCTGCGGTATGGCCGCCGTCCCGGAACCGGGGCGGCGGCCTTCGCCGTCGGGAGGCGCTGCTGGGAGGCTCAGTCGGGGGTGGCTCAGTCGGGGGTGGCTCAGTCGGCCGTGAACAGGTGGTCGCTGATCAGGCGGGCCGCCCCGACGATGCCGGCGGTCCCGCCGAGCTCCGACAAGACGATGGGCAGGTTGCCGGTCGCCAGCGGCAGGGAGCGCTGGTAGACGACGCTGCGGACCTCCGCGAGCAGCGCGTGGCCGAGACCCGCCACCCCGCCTCCGATGATCACCAGGCCGGGGTTGAAGAAGCTCACCAGTGAGGCGAGCACGAGCCCCACGTGCCGGCCGCCCTCGCGGACCATCCGCACGGCGGCGGCGTCGCCCGAGCCGGCCGCCGCGCCCACGTCCTCGGCGGTGAGCGCGCCCTCGTGCGCGAGCCGGTCGGCGAGGAAGGCGGACTCGCCGGAGCGGGCGGCGGCCAGGGCGTCGCGCGCCAGCGCCGCGCCGCCGAAGTAGGCCTCGAGGCAGCCGGTGTTGCCGCAGGTGCACAGGGGACCGTTCTCGTCCACCCGGATGTGGCCGATGTCGCCCGCGCTGCCGGTCACCCCGCGGTAGATCTCGCCGTCGACCACGATGCCGCAGCCGATGCCCGTACCGATCTTGACGAGCAGGAAGTCGTCGACGGACCTCGCGAGACCGGCGTGCAGCTCGCCGAGCGCCATTATGTTCACGTCGTTGTCCACCAGCACCGGACAGCCGAACTCCCGGGTCAGCGACTCCCGTACGGGGAAGCGGTCCCAGCCGGGCATGATCGGGGGCGAGACCGGAGTCCGGTCGCGGAAGCTGACCGGGCCGGGCACGCCGAGGCCGATTCCGTGGATCACCCCGTGCATGTCGGCCGTCTCGCCGGTCAGCAGCTTGCCGACGAGCTCCATCGTCTGGTCGAGCACCGCCTCGGGGCCCTCCCGCACGTCGGCCGGCTTCGACAGGTGGCCGAGCACCTCCAGCTCGCCGTTGGTCACGCCCACGTCGATGGAGGTGGCGCCGATGTCGACGCCGACGAAGCGCAGATCCGAGGCGAGGCGGACGATGCCCGAGCGCCGCCCTCCCCGGGACGCCGCGAGGCCTCCGGACTCCACGAGGCCCAGCTGGGTGAGCCGGTCGAGTTCGAGGGCGAGCTTCGACGCGGACAGACGGACCACCTCGCCGAGCTCGGCACGCGAACGCGCGCCGTCCTGACGCAGGAGGCGCAGGAGCCGGGCCTGGTGCGGATTCTCGGGGCGAACCGTCATTCGCTTCACGCCGCTCTTCGGGGTCGGGGAAACTTCGGGCCGGGAAACTTCGGTATCGAGGAAATCGGTTACATGCGGTAACTGACTCTACTTCTGCTCTGGCCCTCTCAACTTTATTACAGGACTGCCTGACTTTTAGCCTCGTATGTGAAAAGTTTCTATTGAATCTTGCCCAGGTGGCGGCCATGCCGGTGCGGGCTCCGGGCGTACGGACAGGTAGCTTTTCTCCATGGGCAGGACGATGGGAGAGACGACGGGTCGTCATGTGGTCGTCGTGGGCGCCGGCATCGCGGGCCTGGCCGCGGCGTTGCACCTGAACCGGGCCGAGGCGGGGCTGCGGATCACCGTGCTGGAGGCCGCGCCGAGGATCGGCGGCAAGCTGCACTCCTCGTCCGTCGCCGGAGTGGAGGTCGACGCCGGCGCCGAGTCGATGCTGGCGCGGCGGCCCGAGGGCGTGGAAATGGCCCGGCTCGCCGGTCTCGGCGACGACCTGGCCGCCCCGGGCACGACCCGGGCGGCGGTCCTGTCGCGGGGGTCCCTGCGCCCGCTGCCCAGGCAGCAGGTCATGGGCGTGCCCGCCGACGTGGTCGCGCTCGCCCGCTCGGGCATCCTGTCGCCCGCCGGGCTCGCCCGCGTGCCGCTCGACCAGTTCCTGCCGCCCACGCTCGTGACCGGCGACGTCTCCGTCGCGGCGTACGTGCGCGCCCGGATGGGCGGCGAGGTCGTCGAGCGGCTGGTCGAGCCGCTGCTCGGCGGCGTCTACGCCGGGCGGGCCGAGTCGCTGTCGCTCGACGCGACCATGCCGCGCGTCGCCGCCGCCGCCCGCACAGAGCGGTCCCTGCTGCAGGCCGCGAGGAGCATGGTCGCCGAGGCCCCGGCGGACGCCGGGCCGGTCTTCACGACGATCAGGAACGGCATGGGCGCGTTGCCGGCCGCCGTGGCCAAGGAGTCCGGCGCGCAGATCCGGACCGGCGTCACCGTACGCGACCTCCTCCGCACGCCGGACGGCTGGCGGCTGGTCACCGGCCCCACCCGCGACGAGGAGACGATCGACGCCGACGCGGTCGTGCTGGCGCTCCCGGCGCGGCCCGCCTCCCGGCTGCTGCGGCGCGAGGTGCCGGGGGCGGCGGCGGAACTGGCCGCGATCGAGTACGCCGGGATGGCGATCGTCACCCTCGCCTACCCTCTGACGGCCTTCCCCGAGCCGCCGGCGGGGAGCGGTTACCTGGTCCCGCCGGTGGAGGGGCGGCCGGTCAAGGCGACGACGTTCAGCAGTGTCAAGTGGCCCCACCTCGCCGAGGCCGGCCCGGACATGATGATCGTCCGGTGTTCGCTCGGCCGGCTGGGGGAGGAGGCCGTGCTCCAGCGCGACGACGCCGACCTGACGGCCCTGGCGGTGAACGAGATGGCCGAGGTGACGGGCGTGCGCGGGCTGCCGGTCGACACCCGGGTGACCCGCTGGGGCGGCGCGCTCCCGCAGTACGAGGTCGGCCACCTCGACCGGGTGGCCCGGGTGCGGGCCGCGATCGCCGGGCAGCCCGGCCTGGCCGTGTGCGGCGCGGCGTACGAGGGCGTCGGCGTCCCGGCCTGCGTCGCCACCGCGCGCACGGCCGCCCGGCTCGTGCTCGACCATCTGCGGGCGGAGCGGGCCGCCCCGAGGGCCTGACCACCTCTCCGTACGGGCAGAATGGAGCCATGACGGAGCCCGCCCCGCGCCCCAAGGCGCGCGATCTCAACCTGGTCATCCGCTACACGATGTGGTCGGTCTTCCGGCTGCGCGACCGGCTCCCGGACGCCCGTGAGGGCGTCGCCGAGGAGGTCGAGGAGCTGCTCGCCCAGGCGGCGGGCAAGGACGTGACGACGCGCGGCTGCTACGACGTGGCGGGGTTCCGCGCCGACGCGGACTACATGTTCTGGTGGCACGCCCCCTCCCCGGAGGACCTCCAGGAGACCTACACCCGCTTCCGCCGTACGGCGCTCGGCCGCGCGAGCGAGCCGGTCTGGTCGGCGATGGCCCTGCACCGGCCCGCGGAGTTCAACAAGTCCCACGTCCCGGCCTTCCTCGCCGAGGAGGAGCCCCGCGGCTTCGTCTGCGTCTACCCCTTCGTCCGGTCCCTGGAGTGGTACCTGCTGGAGGACTCCGAGCGCCGCAAGATGCTCGCCGAGCACGGGATGATGGCCCGGGACTATCCCGACGTGCGGTCCAACACGGTCGCCTGCTTCGCGCTCAACGACTACGAGTGGATGCTGGCCTTCGAAGCCGACGAACTGCACCGCATCGTCGACCTGATGCGCCACCTGCGGGGAGCCGAGGCGAGGCGGCACACCAGGATCGAGATCCCCTTCTACACCGGCACCCGCAAGCCGGTCAGCGAACTCGTCGCCGCGCTGCCCTAGCGATCGACACCCCGAGGACGGCCCAGGTCAGGGCTTCGACCAGGGGTCCCGCCGCGCCGAGCGCCATCGTCAGCGGCAGCGTCGCGGGCAGGACGGCCGCCACGGGACGGGGCACCGTCCCGTGGCGGAAGCACGCGATCGCCAGCAGGACCAGCCCGGCCATCCACAGCGCGATCCCCGGCACGAACAGCACCCCGAGCGGGTCCGGCGCGTCGTGGCCGAGGAGGAATGTGGTCGTCACCGGGACGGCGACGAGCGCGTGGCCGAGGCCGTACAGCAGCGCCCCGGCGTCGCCGGTCCGCCCCCAGCCCCGCGCCCGCCCGTGGGCGCGGCGCAGGGCCAGGACGGCCGCGACCGCCGCCACCAGGTAGAGCGCGTACGCGCCCTCGATGACGTGGTCCGCCGCGGAGGCGAACGGCACCGTCTGCGTGTGCAGGATCTGCGTCACGCCGAGCGTCAGCGCCGCCGCGGCGGCGACGGCCGGAGCCAGGGGTATGGGAGCGGTGGAAGCGCGGGGCGACGCGGTGGCGTCCATGACTGTTCTCCTCCGGAGGGCGGTGTCGTTGCCCGTCCAGGGTCGGGCCGTGCCGATCCCGGCCGGAGGAGCCGATGTTCCCGTCCGCGGGGGAACGCCTCCCGGACTTCCGGGACGCCGGCTCAGCCCGTGGCGAGTCCCGCCGCGCGGGCGGCGGCGACCGCCTCGGCGCGGTCGCGCACGCCGAGCTTGACGAGGACGCCGGAGACGGCGTTGGCCACGGTCTTCGGGCTGACGCCCAGGCGCGCCGCGATCGCCTGGTTGCCCAGGCCCGACGCGACGAGTTCCAGGATCTCGTACTCCCGGCCGGTGAGCGCGGGGAACGGCCGCGGGGACACGCGGGGCGGCGCGTGCAGCAGCTTGACCAGGGACTCGGCCGCGCCGGTCCCGAACACGGCCTGTCCCCGGGCCGCCGCGCGCACCGCGGCGACCACGTCGTCCTGGCCGGCGTTCTTGAGCAGGTAGCCCCTGGCCCCCGCGCGGACCGCCGCCAGCAGCGACAGGTCGTCGTCCGACATCGTGAGCATCACCACGTTCGGCGGGCGGGATCCGGCGGACAGCCGCCGGGTCGCCTCGATCCCGTCCATGTTCGGCATCGAGATGTCCATCAGCACGACGTCGGGGGTGTGCTCGCGGGCGGCCACGAGCGCCCGCAGGCCGTCCTCGGCCACCGCGACGACCTCGATGCCCTCCACGGTCGACATCAGCGCCCCGAGGCCGTCGCGGACCACCGGGTGGTCGTCGACGACGAGCAGCCTGATCACAGGGGAATCCACGCGGTCACCACCGTTCCGCCGCCGGGGGCGGCGTCGATCGTCAGCTTTCCGTCCAGCTCCTCCACCCGCTCCCGCATCGAGGTCAGCCCGACTCCCGGGACGGCCTCGGGCGGGAGCCCCCGCCCGTCGTCGCGCACGGCCAGCTCGAACCCCGTGCCGTCCTCGGTCCGCCCGAGCCGTACGGCGCAGCGGCGGGGCTCGCCGTGCCGCACCGCGTTCGTCAGCGCCTCACGGGCGACCAGATAGGCCGTGACCTCCACGGCGGCCGGCAGTCCGCTCACGTCCGCGGCCGTGACGTCGATCTCCACCCCGCCGGCGCCCAGCGTCGCGGCGGTGTGCTCGACGGCGCCGGCCAGCCCGAGCTGCGCCAGTTCGGGTGGCCTCAGCCCCCGCACCAGCCGGCGCACGCCCGAGCCCGCCTCGGCCACCTGCGTCCTGATCTGGGTCAGCAGGCCGCGCGCCCGCTCCGGGTCGGCCGTCAGCGCGTTGCCCGCGGCGTCCACCGTGAAGCCGATGCCCGCGAGGAAGGCGCCCAGCCCGTCGTGCAGGTCCCTGCTGAACCGCCGCCGCTCCTCCTCCCGGGCGGTGACCAGCAGCGTCCGCGAGCGCTGCAGCGCCGCGGCCCGGTGGGCGGCGGCGAGCGCCGCCCCGGCGTGCGACGCGAGCGGGGTGAGCACCCGCACGTCGCCTCCCGACAGGCCGAGGGCGCCGAGGACCTCGTCCTGGAAGCGCAGCGGCACCGACACGCCGAGCGGGGCGGGCGTGCCCCGCTCGACGACCTTCAGCGGCTCGCCCGGCGCGCCCAGCTCGGCCCGTACGTAGGCGGCCCGGGTCGCCTCGGCCGCCGCGTCGGCGACCGCGGCGAGGATCTCCGCGGGCTCCGAGGTCGCGGCCAGGCGGGCGCCCAGCCGGGCGTGGACGGTCTCGGGGTCGGCCCGGCCGCCGTACAGGATGCGGCCGGACGCCCGGCGCAGCCAGCGGTGCAGCGGCTCGACCGCGACCGCCACGGCCGCCGCGGCGGCGACGGGCGCGCCGGTGAGCCCGGCCACCGTGAAGTACAGCAGGGCCAGGGCCCCGGTCAGCAGGCCCAGGGTCAGCACGCGGCGCAGCCACGGCCCGGTCCCGTACAGGTCGTGGCGCAGCATCGCCACGCCGACGCAGGCCGGCAGGGCCAGGATGAACGGCACTCCGGCGGCGGGCAGCCGGGTGACGGCCGGCAGGAAGACCCCCGCCACGAACGCGCCGGCGCCGAGGCAGATCCACAGCAGCTGGGTGCGCCGCTCGCCCTGCGCACTGGCGGTACGGACGACGAGCCCGGCCGCGCACGCGAGCGAGACCGCGGCCAGGAGCACGACGACGGCGGGCAGCGCGTCCCGCACGGGTGCCAGGGCCTCGACCGGGAACGGCCTGTCCGGCCCCTCGGGCACCAGCGCGGCCAGGACCGTGAACGCCGCCGTGGCGGCCACTCCCGTCGCGGCCACCGGCCGCCAGGCCCGCCCGGGCAGGCGGCCGTCCGGCACGAGCAGCAGCAGGACGCCGCCCACGGTCAGCAGGGCGGGGGCCCAGGCCCACGCGCCCACCCAGGCGGCCCAGCGGCCGCCGGGCAGGCCGGGCCGGAGCGCGTAGGAGTCGGCGAAGTAGGCGACGGCGCCGAGCGCGGTCACCAGGCAGCAGGGTCCGACGGCGCCGCCCCTGCGTCGGGCCGTCAGATAGGCGCCGAGCGGGGTGAAGCCGAGCGCGACCGCGGCGTCCACCGGGTCGGCGCCGCCCAGCGCCCCTCCGGCCGCGACCAGGGCGCAGGACAGCCCGAACACGAGCCAGGACAGCGCGGAGGACAGGGCGGCCGGCACGCACCCTCCCTGGTGACGGTGGAGGACGGGACTCTGGAAGGGACATTCTGTCGGACCACGTGCGAAACGCCCGAAAGGGACTTGGCGGCGTCTGGACTTTGCCATACTGTGACGAGGGATCTACGTCTAGGTGAGGCAGAGTGTCAAGCGGGCTGGCACGTTCCAGGGGGCGCCGTCGTAAGGGGCGGACCCGTTCACACGTCGTCGAACTGTCGCTCGGAGCGGCCGCCTTCGCCGTCGGGGCCTTCGCGATCGCCGGGCCGCTGTCGCACCCGGACGCGGCTCCGGCGAACACGGCCGCCGCGCCCGCGCCGCACGCCTCCCCGGCCGGTGAGCTGACCGTCGCCAGCGTCGACACGGGGAAGAAGACCGACGGCGCGCGGAAGAAGGCGTCGGCGAAGAAGGCGTCGGGACCGTCCAAGTACACCGACAAGAAGGCGGACGCCTACTTCCGCAGCCGGTGGAAGGACAAGACGGCCAAGAAGGTCAAGGACATCCGCACCACCGGCCGCTACCTGCGCATCTACACGAACCTCCCGGAGAACGCCGACAACTCCAAGGCCGCGATCACCCTGTGCAAGCGCGGCCTGGAGTACCTGGCCGAGCGGGGGGAGGTCAACCCCGTGGTGTTCGTCCAGTCCAGGTTCGGCGAGAACGGCAATCCCGTCCTCGCCAACATCCTCGGCCCGGACGACGACGACTGCCGGGTCACCTACCCCAAACCGAACTGAGGCTGCCGAACTGAGTCGGCCTTATTCGGCCGGGCGCAGGGTCAGGCTGACGGAGTTGATGCAGTACCGGTCGTCGGTCGGGGTGGGATAGCCCTCGCCGTGGAACACGTGCCCGAGGTGTGAGTCGCACTGCGCGCAGCGCACCTCGACCCGGCGCATCCCGAGGGAGTCGTCCTCGTGCAGCGTCACGGCCTCCGACTCGGACGGCTCGAAGAACGACGGCCAGCCGCAGTGCGACTCGAACTTGGTCTCTGACCGGAACAGCTCCGCCCCGCAGGCGCGGCAGGAGTAGACGCCGACGGTCTTGGTGTCGACGTACTCGCCGGTGTAGGGGCGCTCGGTCCCCGCCTGCCGCAGGACGCGGAACTCCTCCGGGGAAAGCTGCGCGCGCCACTCGGCGTCGCTCTTGACGACCTTTTCCATGCTCACCACCCTGTGTCCGGTGGCCCCTCGCGGGGATTACGAAGTGAGGAACCATCAGGCCGTCCAGGATCTTCCCCGGGGGTAGGGTCGCCTACATGGCTTCGCCGTACATCGAGATCGAGGTGGGTGACCGGGTCGTCAAGGTCACCAACCCGGACAAGGTCTACTTCCCGGCGATCGGCGCGACCAAGCGCGACCTGGTGACGTACTACGTCAGCGTGGGGGAGGGCGCGCTGCGCGCCATGCGCGAGCGGCCGACCTACCTCAAGCGGCACCCGGACGGCGTCGGCTCCGAGGCGATCTACCAGAAGCGGATGCCCAAGCACCCCGACTGGATCGAGACCGTCACCGTGCGCTTCCCCAGCGGGCGCACGGCCGACGCCTTCTGCCCGACCGAGGTGGCGGCCATCGCCTGGTGCGCCAACCTCGGCACGATCGACTTCCACCCGTGGCACGCCCGCCGCGCCGACCTCGACCATCCCGACGAGCTGCGCATCGACATCGACCCGCAGCCCGGCACGTCGTTCGAGCAGGCCCGTACGGTCGCCTTCACGGTGAAGGAGGTCCTCGACGAGCTCGGCATGCGGGGGTTCCCGAAGACCTCCGGCAGCCGCGGCGTCCACGTCAACGTGCGCATAGAGCCGCGCTGGACCTTCACGGAGGTGCGGCACGCCGCCATCGCCTTCGCCCGGGAGGTGGAGCGGCGCACGGATCTCGCGACGACCGCCTGGTGGAAGGAGGAGCGGGGGGAGAAGGTCTTCATCGACTACAACCAGAACGCCCGCGACCGGACGGTGGCGTCCGCCTACTCGGTCCGCGCCCGGCCCGACGGCCGGGTCTCCGCCCCGGTGACCTGGGCCGAGCTGGAGGACTGCGACCCGGGCGCCTTCGACCTGAGGACGATGCCGGAGCGGTTCGCCGCGCTGGGGGACGTGCAGCGGGAGATCGACGACCGCGCCTTCGGCGTCGGCACGCTCCTGGAGTGGTACGACGCCGACGAGCGGGGCGACCTGCCGTACCCGCCGAACTATCCGAAGATGCCCGGCGAGCCCAAGCGGGTGCAGCCGTCCAAGGCCCGGCCGTCCGGCGACGCCGCCGGTGACTGAGCCGCCGCCGGCGGATCAGTGGTGGAAGCTCGTCGCGTCGTCCGGGCCGAATATGGGCGCGGACTGCCTCCGCAGCCAGGGCAGCAGGCCGCGAAGGTCGTCCACCAGCCGGTCGGCCAGATCGAGCGAGAACCCGTTGCGGCACACCACCCTCAGCACGTGCAGGTCCTCCCGGTCGGGCGGGAAGGCGTAGGCCGGCACCAGCCAGCCCCACTCCCGCAACCGCCGGGAGACGTCGTAGACGTTGAACCGGGTGACGTCGTCGCCGGTGGTGAAGGCGAACACCGGCAGCTGGTCGCCCCGGGTGAGGAGCCGGAAACAGCCGAGATCCTCGATCTGCCCGGCGAGATGCGTCGCCACCCGCCGCAGTGCTCCCTGCACCTCGCTGAAGCCCGCGTGACCGAGCCGGAGAAAGTTGTAGTACTGCGCGACGACCTGCGATCCGGACCGGGAGAAGTTGAGGGTGAACGTCGCCACGTCTCCGCCGAGATAGTCCACGTGCTCCACCAGGTCGCCGGGGAGCGCGTCCCGGTCCCGCCACAGGATCCACCCGAGTCCCGGGTAGACCATCCCGTACTTGTGGCCCGAGACGTTGATGGAGGCGACCCGCGGCAGGCGGAAGTCCCACACCAGGTCCGGATCGAGGAAGGGGGCGATCATCCCGCCCGACGCGGCGTCCACGTGCACGGGCACGGACCACCCCGTGCGTTCCTCCAGCGCGTCGAGCGCCGCGCAGACGTCGGCGACCGGCTCGTAGCTTCCGTCCATCGTGGAGCCGAGGACGGCGACGACGCCGATGGTGTTCTCGTCGCACCGCTCGGCGGCCTCCTCCGCGCCCAGGTGGAACCGGTCGCCCCGCATGGGAACCAGGCGGGGCTCCACTTCCCAGTAGTTGCAGAACTTCTTCCAGCACACCTGGACGTTGACGCCCATGACCAGGTTGGGCCGCGCCCCGGCGGCGCGGCGGCCGACGTCGCGCCGCGCCCAGCGGCGCTTGAGCGCCATGCCGCCGAGCATGCAGGCCTCACTGGAGCCGACGGTGGAGGTTCCGACCGCTGCGTCGGGGTCGGGGGCGTTCCACAGGTGGCCGAGCATCGGAACGCAGCGCCGCTCGAGCTCCGCCGTCGCGGGATACTCGTCCCTGTCGACGAGGTTCCGGTCGGAGATGCCGGCCATGAGCGCGTGCGCCTCCGGCTCCATCCAGGTGGTCACGAACGTCGCGAGGTTCAGCCGCGGGTTGCCGTCCAGCATCAGCTCGTCGCGGATGAGCCGGGACACGGTGGCGGGCGCCGCGGGCCCGTCCGGCAGCCGGTGCCGGGGAGGAACCGTCGTGATCCCGGAGGCGGGGTCGGCCGCCCCGAACAACGGATTGACCCATACCGGCCGTCGCCCGGACTGTCCGCCGTCCCGTGAAGCCACCGTCCGCTCCTCTCCGCCGGCCCCCCGAACGAGTCTGGCAGCCGGCGGCTACAGACCGGGCAGACGGTGGTCAAAGCCGCGGTACATGCGTCTCCGTCACTCCGGTGCCACCGGGTTGAAGGGGTGCATCTCGAAGAAATCCGGTTTGACGATCGTGTACGTCGACTCCGGAACCTCCAGCCACAGACCCGGCAGGTCGCGCAGAGGCTCGGACACGACGACCCGCGCGTCGTCCGAGAGCTCCACGGACTCGAACACCTCCGGATGCAGATGATGGAGAGTCTGCGTGTTCGCGCTGTGGAACAGCGATCGCGAACGATGGTCGCTGGAGTAGCGGAAGGACCACACGTGCTCGCCGTCCGACGTGGCCAGCGACATCTGGAGCGGGTGCTCCACGCCGTGCCCGCGCGCCGTCCGCTCCACGAGACCGGTCATCCGCGCCACCGCGCCCGGCGGGTCCTCCCGCAGCCCCAGCGTGAGCGCCAGGAAGAACATGACCTCCGAGTCCGTGGACCCCTCGATGGACGCGAACAGGTCCGGGGCGACGGCCATGACGAGATCCCGTTTCATGCGGCCGAACTCGGAGATCGCGCCGTTGTGCATCCACAGCCACGGGCCGTACCTGAACGGATGGCAGTTCGTCTGCTGTATCGCCGTTCCGGAGGACGCCCGCACGTGCGCCATGAACAGCGGCGACCGGACATGGCGGGCGAGTTCGCGCAGGTTGCGGTCGCCCCACGCGGGCTTGGTGTCCTTGAACACCGCGGGCGCCGCGCCACCGTCCCCGTGGTGGCCGTCCCCGTGGTGGCCGTCCCCGTGGTGGCCGTCCCCGTGGTGGCCGGCACTGTGGTGGTCGGCGCTGTAGTAGCCCACGCCGAACCCGTCGCCGTTCACCGTCTCCTGGCCGTACCTGGAATGGAGACTCTGGTCGATCAGTGAGTTCTCCGGCTCGTAGAGCAGTTTGTCCATAGTGATCGGCGAGCCGGAGTAGGCCAGCCAGCGGCACATGTCCCCTGTCCCTCCCGTCGCATCGGCTCGTCCGGCGTCCGGGGCCCCGCCCGGCGCCGGCGACGACGCCTCCCCCCGATGTGCCGTTCCCGCGCTGCCGGTCCGTACGCGTGGCGCGGCCGGGCCGGTGCGGTGTTGTCGGTGCGGTGTGCGAGTGTGGGAACCGTGCGCCGCATCCATCCCCACGCCGAGGACGATCCCGACATCGCCGCGGCCTACGCCTACCCGCGTGACCACTGGCTGCGTCTCAACATGGTGGCGAGCGCCGACGGCGCGGCCTGGGTCGAGGGCCACTCGGAGGGCCTGTCCGGCCGGGCCGACAAACGGATCTTCGGGCTGCTGCGCGGCCTGGCCGACGTGGTGCTCGCCGGCGCCGCCACCGTCCGCACGGAGGGCTACCGTCCGGCCCGCCCGCGCGAGTCGTGGCGGGCGCCGCGCGAGGGCCGTCCGCCCGTGCCGCCGATCGCCGTCGTCACCCGCCTGCTCGACCTCGATCTGGGCGGTCCGCTGTTCACCGAGGCCGAGCCGTACGCCCGGACCATTGTGATCACGACGGAGTCGGCGCCCAAGGAGCGCCGGGAGGAGGCCGCGGACAAGGCCGTCCTGATCGTCGCCGGAGACGACCGGGTCGATCTCGCGACCGCGGTGGACGAGCTGCGCGGCCTCGGACTCGGCCGGATCCTGTGCGAGGGCGGGCCGCGGATCAACGCGCAGCTCGCCGCCGCCGGGCTCGTCGACGAGCTGGCGCTGACGGTGAGCCCGCTGCTCGCCGGGGGCGACGCCGCGCGCATACTGGACGGCGTCGCCTCGCGCACGCCGCTGACCCTCGCCCAGGTGCTGGAGGAGGACGGCTTCCTCTTCTGCCGATACCTCAGGGAGGCGCATGATGAAGCCGCCGGTTGAGCCGCAGATCCCCGACCTGGACCTGCCGGTGGTGCCGCCGGTCGCGCCGATGCTCGCCAAGGCCGTCAAGAGGCTGCCCGAGCAGGACGGCACGCTCTACTACGAGCCCAAGTGGGACGGCTTCCGCTGCGTCGTCTTCCGCGACGGCGACGAGGTCTTCCTGGGCAGCAGGAACGAGCGGCCCTTCACACGCTACTTCCCGGAGCTGGTCGAGGCCGTCAGGAAGGAGCTGCCGCCCCGGTGCGTGGTGGACGGCGAGATCGTGCTCATCAGGGGCCAGTCGCTCGACTTCGACGCGCTCCAGCAGCGCATCCACCCGGCGCAGTCCCGGGTGCGGCTGCTGGCCGAGAGCACGCCCGCCTCCTTCGTCGCCTTCGACCTGCTCGCCCTCGGCGGGGAGGACCTGATGGAGGCGCCGTTCTCGGAGCGGCGGGCCCGGCTGGAGGAGGCGCTGGCGGGGGCGGGCCGGTCGGTGCGGCTCACCCCGGTCACCCGGGACGAGGGCCGGGCCGCCGAGTGGTTCGACGCGTTCGAGGGCGCCGGGCTCGACGGCATCGTGGTCAAGCCGGGAGACCAGCCGTACACGCCGGACAAGCGGGTGATGTTCAAGGTCAAGCACGAGCGGACGGCCGACTGCGTCGTCGCGGGCTACCGCGAGCACAAGTCGGGGCCGGTCGTCGGGTCGCTGCTGCTCGGGCTGTACTCCGCCGACGGCCGCCTGCACCACGTGGGGGTGGCCGCCTCCTTCCCGATGAAGAGGCGCGAGGAGCTGGTCGGGGAGCTCGCGCCGTACCGGCTGGACGACCTGGGCGAGCACCCCTGGGGACACTGGGCCGAGGTGGCGCAGGGCGGCGGGCAGAGTGGGGGGCAGGGCCAGCGCCTGCCGGGCGCCGTCTCGCGATGGAACGCCAAGAAGGACCTGTCGTTCATCCCGCTGCGGCCCGAGCGGGTGATCGAGGTCGCCTACGACCACATGGAGGGCGACCGGTTCCGGCACACCGCCCAGTTCCGGCGCTGGCGCACCGACCGCACGCCCGAGTCCTGCACCTACGACCAGCTCGAACGCCCGGTGAGCTACGACCTCGACGAGATCCTCGCCCGCTGAGCCGCTCCGGCGTCCGGAAGCCGGCCGCGGTCGGGCGGCGGCCGGCGAAGACCGCAAGGGCGCAGCGGGGTTCGGCAGGCCAGCGAGCTTGAGCGGGGTTCGGCAGGGTCAGCGGGGCTCGGCAGCACCGTTCAGCACGTGTCAGCACGGGTTCAAAGCACGTTTGAGCACAGCTCAGCCGGTCAGGGCGCGTACGGCGGCGGTGACGGCGACGGCCGCCGCGACGGTCACCAGGAAGGGCGCGCGCAGCAGCAGCGCGACGGCCGCCGCGGCGAGGCCGGCCGCCCGGGCGTCGACGACGAGCGTGCGGCCGTCGGCGAAGGTCTGCAGGGCGATCAGCGCGGCCAGTGCCGCGATCGGCACGAGCGCGGCGAGTCTGCGCACGAGCGGCCGTTCCAGTACCGCCGCCGGGACCGACAGCCCGAGGAGCTTGACCGCGTAGCACCCGGCGACGGTGACCGCGATCGCGATCCAGGCCCCCATCACGCCTCCTCCGCCCGCTCCGCCGCGGTCCGCTCGCGCCGCGCGGCGGAGCGGGACCGGAGGGCGGCGACGGCCAGGACGGCGGGCGCGGCGAGCACGGCCACCAGCACCGGGACGCCCGCGGGCAGGAACGGCACGCAGGCCAGGGCCAGCAGGACGGCCAGCACCGCCACCGCCACCTCATGCCGGAGGGCCGCGGCCCGGATCGGCCGGGCCGTCGCCGTGCCCGCCTCACCCCGGCCCGGAGCCGGGGTGGCCCCGGCCCGCGCCGGAGGAGCGGCGGAGGAGCGGTCCCGGATCATGGGCAGGAGCAGGGCGAGGAAGACGGCCGGACCGGCCACGTCGAGTCCCCAGGCCGCCGGGTCGCCCAGGGCCTCGGCACCCAGCGCGCCGAGGAGGGTCGTGATGTTCCACCCGGCGTACAACGTCACGCCCGTGACGGTGAAGCCGAGCCGGGCGAGACGCCGGTCGGGCTGTGCCAGGGCCACGGCGGAGGTCTCGTCGATCACCCACTGGGCGGCCAGCGGGCGGACCGCCGCGGGAAGGCCGAGCATCTGCGACAGACGCAGCCCGTAGAAGGCGTTGCGGACGCCCAGCAGCAGCGCCCCCGCCGCGGCGGCGAGCGGGGCCCCGCCCGCGCCGAGCGCGCCCACCAGCGCGAACTGGGACGCCCCGGTGAAGACCAGCAGCGACAGCACGCAGGTCTGGGCGAGCGTCATCCCGGCCCCCGCCGACGTCACGCCGAACGCGAACCCGGAGAGGCCGACCGCCGCGCCGACCCCGAGGGCGTCCCGCACGACCGCCGCCCGTGGCTTCGGCGGCAGGCCGGCGTGCGGTGGGGCGGGTGGCGGGATGGGTGGTGGTGGGGTGGGTCGTGCCGGGGTCACCCGAGCGAGGGTAGCGGGCGGCTCGGACCGCCGGCGCACACGAGGACGCGCATGGACCGGCCGGTGACGCTGACCTTGGACCCGGCGGCCAGTGGCTCCGCCGCCTCCGCGTCGTCCGGCGGGTCCTCGTCGGCGGTGTCGAGCACGGGACGCCAGGCCGCGCCCAGCTCCGGGCCGGGGAGGGCGAAGGTCAGGTTCTCGTGGTGCGCGTTGATCAGCAGCAGGAACGTCGCGTCCGTGATCCGCTCGCCCCGCGAGCCGGGCTCGCTGATCGCGTCGCCGTTGACGTAGACGCCGAGCGACTTGGCGTAGCCGGTCTGCCAGTCGGCGTCGGCCATCTCGGTGCCCGACGGCGTGAGCCAGACGATGTCCCTGCTGTCGTCTCCCACCGAGTGGCCCAGGAAGAACCTGCGGCGCCGGAAGACGGGGTGGGCCCGCCGTAACGCGCCCAGGCGGCGGACGAACTCCAGCAGGCCGGGTTCCCTGCCGACCTGGGACCAGTCGATCCAGGACGTCTCGTTGTCCTGGCAGTAGGCGTTGTTGTTGCCCTGCTGGGTGCGGCCGAACTCGTCGCCCGCCAGCAGCATCGGCACGCCCTGCGACACGAACAGGGTGGTGAGGAGGTTGCGCCGCTGGCGCCGCCGCAGCCGGTTGATCGCCGGGTCGTCGACCGGCCCCTCGGCGCCGCAGTTCCACGACCGGTTGTCGTCCGTGCCGTCGCGGTTGCCCTCGCCGTTGGCCTCGTTGTGCTTGTGGTCGTACGACACCAGGTCGTTGAGCGTGAACCCGTCGTGGGCGGTGACGAAGTTGATCGAGGCCACCGGGCGGCGGCCGCTGGTCGCGTACAGGTCGCTCGACCCGGCGAGGCGCGAGGCGAACTCGGGCAGCGTCCGGGAGTCGCCCCGCCAGAAGTCCCGCACGGAGTCGCGGTACTTGCCGTTCCACTCGGTCCACAGGGGCGGGAAGTTGCCGACCTGGTAGCCGCCGGGACCGACGTCCCACGGCTCGGCGATCAGCTTGACCTGGGAGATCACCGGGTCCTGCTGGATGAGGTCGAAGAACGCGCTCAGCCGGTCGACGTCGTGCAGTTCGCGGGCCAGCGCGGCGGCGAGGTCGAAGCGGAAGCCGTCCACGTGCATGTCGAGCACCCAGTAACGCAGCGAATCCATGATCAGCTGGAGCGCGTGCGGCGAGCGGACGTTCAGCGAGTTGCCGCATCCGGTGTAGTCGATGTAGTAGCGGCGGTCCTCCTCGCGCAGCCGGTAGTAGGCGTTGTTGTCGATGCCCCGGAACCCGAGCGTGGGGCCCATGTGGTCGCCCTCGGCCGTGTGGTTGTAGACCACGTCGAGGATCACCTCGATCCCCGCGTCGTGCAGGGCCCGGACCATCGCCTTGAACTCCTGGACCTGCTGGCCGCGCTGCCCCGCGGAGGAGTACGCGTTGTGCGGCGCGAGGTAGGCGATCGTGTTGTAGCCCCAGTAGTTGGTCAGCCCCCGGGCGACCAGGAAGTGCTCCGGTACGAACTGGTGGACGGGCATGAGCTCGACCGCCGTCACGCCGAGCGACCGCAGATGGTCGATCACGGCCGGGTGCGCGAGACCGGCGTAGGTGCCCCGCTGCTCCTCCGGCACGGCGGGGTGGCGCATGGTGAGCCCGCGCACGTGCGCCTCGTAGATCACCGTCTCGTGGTACGGCGTGCGGGGCGGCCGGTCGTTGCCCCACTCGAAGAACGGGTTGACCACCACGTTCTTCGGCATGTGCGGCCCGGAGTCCTCGACGTTCAGCTGTGCGGGGTCGGCGAAGCGGTAGGAGAACAGCGACTCGTTCCACCGCACCGAGCCCTCGATCGCCTTCGCGTACGGATCGAGCAGCAGCTTGGCCGGGTTGCACCGGTGGCCGTGGTCGGGCCGGTAGGGGCCGTGCACGCGGAGGCCGTACCGCTGGCCGGGCATGATCCCCGGCAGGTAGCCGTGCCAGACGAAGCCGTCGACCTCGGGCAGGTCGACGCGGGTCTCCGCGCCGTCGTCGTCGAACAGGCACAACTCGACCCGCTCGGCCACCTCCGAGAACACCGAGAAATTGGTGCCCACGCCGTCCCAGGTGGCGCCGAGCGGGTACGGCTCTCCAGGCCAAACCTCGCGCATGTAACCTCATTCTCCACTGCCGGGACGATTCGTGCACCTGGGGCGGTACCCCTGCTCCCGGTCCGCGCACGCGGAGGCCCCCGCCGGACCGGTCCGGCGGGGGCCCCGCTGGTGGTTCAGCCGACGAGTTCGGCGTTCAGGGTGATCGTCGTGCCGGCCAGCGCCTTGCTCACCGGGCAGTTCGCCTTCGCGGTCTCGGCCGCCTGCTGGAAGTCCTCGGCCGACAGGCCGGGCACCTGGGCCCGTACGGAGAGCACGATGCCGGTGATGCCCTCTCCGGGCTGGAAGGTCACGTCGGCCCGGGTCTCGACCGACTGCGGCGGGGTGCCCGCCTGGGCCAGGCCGTGGGACAGGGCCATCGAGAAGCAGGAGGAGTGGGCGGCCGCGATGAGCTCCTCCGGGCTCGTCTTGCCGTTCGCCTGCTCGGCCCGGGAGGGCCAGGAGACGTCGAAGGTGCCGACACCGGAGGTGTCGAGCGAGACGGTGCCCGAACCGTCGAGCAGGGCGCCCTTCCACTGCGTCGTCGCGGTACGAGTGGTCGCCATGGCGACATCCCTTCACTAGCGAGTCTTAATCCATCAGCAGCGACCTTAACGCCACCCGCGCCGCCGATCGTCCCGCGACCCTCCCCATCACGCCGGCTCCATCACGTCGGCGCGGCGGCGAGCCGCGCCTGGTGGGCCCGGTGCTCGGCCCGGACCAGGTCCTCGACCTCGGCCCTGATCCGCAGGAACTCCGCGGAGCGCCTGATCTCCAGCGGGCGTGGTCCCGGCAGGTCGATGACGATCTCCTGGCTGATCCGGCCGGGATCGCTCGACAGCACGACGACCCGGCGGGCGAGGAACACGGCCTCCTCCGTGTCGTGGGTCACCATGACGACGGTCGGGCGTTCCCCGGTCGGCGTCACGTCCTGCCAGACCTGCCGTACGAACAGCTGCATGTCCTCCTTGGTCTGCACGTCGAGCGCGCCGAACGGCTCGTCGAGCAGCAGCACGCGCGGCGCGCAGGCCAGGGCGCGGGCGATCGCCACCCGCTGCTGCTGCCCGCCCGACAGACGGCCCGGCAGGGCCCCGGCCAGGTGGCCGAGGCCCACCTCGTCGAGCAGCCACCGCACCCGCTCGCGCCGGGCGGCGCGCGGCAGGCCGAGCGCCTCCAGGCCGAACGCGACGTTCTGGGCCACGGTCCGCCACGGATACAGCGAGGCGGTCTGGAACACCAGCCCGCGGTCCGGGCCGGGGCCCGAGACCTCCCGGCCGTCCAGCAGCACGCGGCCGGCCGTGGGCGGCACGAGGCCCGCGACCATCCCCAGCAGGGTCGACTTGCCCGAGCCGCTCGCCCCCACCACGCAGACGAAGTCGCCCGACGCCACGGACAGGTCCACGTCCTGGAGCACCGGCCGGCCCGGGACGAACTCCTTGCGCACGCCCTCCAGCCTGAGACCACTCATCGGGCCCACCTCCCCACCCGGGCGCGCAGCAGGCGCAGCGCGACGTCGATGGCCAGGCCGATCAGCCCGATGACCACGAGGATCGCGAAGATGCGGTCGGTCTGCAGGAACCGCTGGGCCCGGGTGATCCGGTAGCCGAGGCCCGAGGTGGCCGCGACCAGTTCGGCGACGACCACGAAGTTCCACGCCGCCGCGGCGTTGACCCGCATCGCGTCGATGATCCCCGGCAGCGCGTACGGGAACACCACCCGGGCGGCCACCCGCGGCCGGGACGCTCCGAGGGTCGCCGACACCTCCAGCAGCCGGCGCGGCACCTGCCGTACGGCGTCGGCGGTCATGAGCGTGTTGAAGAACACCACACCGAGGACGAGCAGCGCCACCTTCGACGCCTCGCCGATGCCCAGCCAGATGATCAGCAGCGGGATGAAGGCCGACGCGGGCAGGTAGCGCAGGATGCCGACGGCCGGTTCGAGCAGCGGCTGCGCCCAGCCGAGCGTCCCCATCGCGAACCCCAGCGGCACCGAGATCAGGACGGCCAGGCCGAAGCCCGCCGCGATCCGGCCGAGGCTCGCCGCGAGGTCGGCGGCCAGCTCGCCCCCGGCCGCCATGTCCAGGCCGGCCGCCCAGACCGCCGACGGGGACGGCAGGAACGCGGGGTCCACCCGTCCGCTCGCGCTGACCGCCTGCCAGGCCGCCAGCGGCACGAGGATCGACAGGCACCGCAGCAGCCACGCCGTACGCGCGGAGACCGACCTCGTGAGCGGCCTGGTCGTGCGCGTCCGGCGCGGCGCGGGCCCTTCCGCCGCCGGGGCCCTCTCGATGTCCTGTCTCGGCATCGCTTCGGCCGCGGTCACGGCTGCACCGCGCGGACGAACTGGGGCGCGAACAGTCCCTCCAGCGGAGGGGCCCTGTCCACCAGCTTCGACGAGACCAGGAAGTCAGCGATCTCCTTGGCGCGGCCGTCCAGCTCGCCGGAGAACGCGGTCCGGTTGCGCTCCAGCGTGAAGATCGTCGTGCCCTTGTCGTACGACTCGTAGTCGGACACGCTCACCCCCGCCCGCTTCGCCATGATCTGCAGGGCCTCCGGCCGGTGCTCGCCGATCCAGGTGAGCGCGTCGAACCAGGCCGACACGAGCCCCTGCACGGCCTTCGGGTCGCGGGAGACGAGGTCACGGGTCACCACCAGGTGGTCGGGGATCGCCCCGGGAAAGTCGGCCGACGTCGCGATGGCACGGCTGCCCTTCCGCTTGAGCGCGGTCGTGGTGAAGGGGGCGAAGACGCCGACGGCGTCGACCTGCCCGGCGACGAAGGCCGCGGCGGCGGCGTCGGTCGGCATGGGCCGGAACTGCACGTCCGCCTCGGTGAGACCGGCCTTCCGCAGCGCGAGCAGGAGCAGGTAGTGATCGACGGTGCCCTGCTCGGCGGCGACGGTCCGGCCCTTCAGCTCGGCCGGCGACGAGATGCCCGGCCCGGCGATGATCTGGTCGTTGCCGCTGGAGTTGTCGTTGACCAGCACGACGCTCTGCTTCGCCCCGCCGGCCACGGACGCCAGCGTGTCGTTGAGCGTCTGGCTGTTGGCGTCGATCGTCCCCGTGGCCAGCGCGTTGAGCGAGTCGGTGTAGCTGTCGAAATACTTGAGCTCGACGTCCACGCCGTTCTTGCGGAACAGGCCCTGCTCCCCGGCGACCTGCCAGGGGAACCAACCCGGCCAGGCGCTGAAGCCCAGGGTGATCGTCGAACCGGCCGGGGCGGCGGCCTGCTTTTCCCCGGGTGAGGCGCAGCCCGCGAGCAGGAGCAGGGCCAGGAGCAGGGCCAGGGACAGGGACGGTACGGCGGCGAGGTGTCGGCGCGTCATCGGACCGCCTCCTTCTTCCTCTTCGGCAGGTGTCCCGAGCGCACCAGGCACCCGAGGGTGTCGCAGATGACCCGGGTGGCGATGAGCGAGGTGATCTCGGCGTTGTCGTACGGCGGCGAGCACTCCACCACCTCGATCCCGGCGAGCGGCCGGGCGTCGGCGATGAGCTGGATGAACTTGAGCACCTCGCGGGGGAGGAACCCGCCGGGCTCGGGCCAGCCCGTTCCGGGCACGAAGGCCGCGTCGAGGCAGTCGACGTCGAAGGACAGCCAGACGGCCTCCGCGCCGTCCCAGGCGACCTCCAGGGCCCGCTCGGCGGCGGCCTCGATGCCCATCTCGACGCAGTCGGTCACCGTCATGATCGTGGTGCCCCGCTCGCGGCCCACCTTCACGCCGGGGCGGGGCGCCTGCCAGCCGCCGATGCCGATCTGCACGAGGTTCTTCGGCGGCACGTTCGGAATGTCGGTGGCGTGGAACCAGGGGGTGGTGTGCATCCGCTCGTCGAGGTCGGTCTCCTGGGTGTCGACGTGGCGGTCGAAGTGGATGATGCCGACGTTTCCCCGCACGTGTTCGGCCACCCCGCGCACGGTCGGGTAGCCGATCGAGTGGTCCCCGCCGAGGATCACCGGGAAGGCGCCGCTCTCGAAGACGTGCGCGACGCCCTTGCTGATCTGGTCGAAGGTCTTCTCGATGTTGCCCGGGATCGTGAAGATGTCGCCCAGGTCGCAGATCGTGATCGACTCGCGGAGGTCGACGCCGAGCTCGAAGCTGTACGGGCCGTACAGCGCGGAGATCTTGCGGATGCCCTGCGGCCCGAAGCGGGTGCCCGAGCGGTAGGTGGTGCCCCCGTCGAAGGGCGCGCCGAGCACCGCCACGTCGTACTCCCCGCAGCGCCGCACGTCCTCGACGTACGGCGCCTTGAGGAAGGTGTTGATCCCGGCGAAGTGCGGCAGTTCGCCCCGGGAGAAGGTGGGGATGGTGCGGTCGACGATCGAGTCGGCGCCCTGCAGGCCGAGTTCGAGCCCGCGGGCGATCTCCCGCTCGTGCATGGTGGTGGGGATCTCGGCCTCACGCTCGACGGCGTTGCGGGCTTCGGGACCGTAGTGGGAATGGAGGTGGCCCACGGCACTCCTCGGGGGACGGCTGGTCCACCGCCGCCCGGCGGGCGGCGGGCTTCGCGACCCGCGGCGTCTCCCCGGTCCCGGCCGCGCCGCTGACCGGGGAGACGCCGAAGTCGCAGCCTCCCGGGCTTTTGTCCCGCCGTGGAACGGCTCCGCGCCGAGCCGCCTGCACCTCTCGGACCAGCCGAACGGAACCCTAGGTGCGCCTCACCGGCGTGAGCCGGTGAGTCCCCTTCATGACAGCGGCGGCCTGTTTCCGCCGGATTTCCGTTTCGTAGCCGTCCCGTGACCCCCTGCTCACGCGGGCGCCGCGCGGTCCAGGATCGGCTCCAGGTCGAGGCCGGGCGGGAGCGTGCCGAAGGCGCGGCCCCAGTCCCCGCCGAGGCGGGAGGCGCAGAACGCGTCGGCCACCGGCGCCGGGGCGTGCCGCACGAGCAGGGACGCCTGCAGGACCAGCGTCATCTCCTCGGCCACCCGGCGGGCGTCGGCCTCCCCGGCGGAGGCGAGCGTCTTCAGCACCCGTTCGGCGGCGTCGTCGACGCGGCGGTCCCCGGCGCGGGCGACCTCGGCGAAGAACGCCTCGACCGCCTCCGGCTCCCGGGCGAGCACCCGCATCAGGTCGAGGGCGGCCACGTTGCCCGAGCCCTCCCAGATGCCGTTCAGCGGTGACTCCCGGAACAGCCGGGGCAGCTGCGACTCCTCGACGTACCCGTTGCCGCCCAGGCACTCCAGCGCCTCGGCGGCGTGGACCGGCGCCCGCTTGCAGATCCAGTACTTGGCGGAGGCGAGGGCGGCCCGGCGGAACAGGCCCTCGGCGGCGTCGCCCGCCACCGCCCGGTCGGTCGCCCCGGCCAGGCGGGTCATCAGCGTGGTCGCCGCCTCGGACTCCAGCGCGAGGTCGGCGAGCACGGCGCGCATCAGCGGCTGGTCGGCCAGCGGCCGGCCGAACGCGCTCCGGTGGCGGGCGTGGTGCAGGGCCTGCGTCAGGCCCTGCCGCATGCCGGCGGCCGAGCCGATCACGCAGTCGAGCCTGGTCATGTTGACCATCTCGATGATCGTCCGGACGCCCCTGCCCTCCTCGCCGACGAGGAAGGCCGTCGCGCCGTCGTACTCGACCTCCGCGGAGGCGTTGGACCGGTTGCCGAGCTTGTCCTTCAGCCGCATCAGGCGCATCGCGTTGCGGGTGCCGTCGGGCAGCACGCGGGGGAGCAGGAAGCACGACAGCCCGCGCGGGGCCTGGGCCAGCACCAGGAACGCGTCGCACATCGGGGCGGAGTTGAACCACTTGTGCCCGGTCAGGGCGAAACTCCCGTCGCCCAGGGGTTCGGCCCGGGTGGTTCCGGCCCGCACGTCGGAGCCGCCCTGCTTCTCGGTCATGGCCATCCCCGCCAGCACCCCCCGCTTCTCCAGCGGCGGGCGCAGCCCGAAGTCGTACGTGCGGGAGGCCAGCAGGGGCTCCCACTCCGCCCGCAGCGACGGCGAGTGCCGCAGCGCGGCCACGGCGGCGTACGTCATGGAGATGGGGCAGCCGTGCCCGGCCTCCACCTGGGACCAGACGAAGAACTTGGCGGCCCTGGCGACGTGCGCCCCCGGCCGGGCCGAGGTCCAGGGGGAGGCGTGCAGCCCGTTGCCGACCGCGACCGACATCAGCTCGTGCCAGGCGGGGTGGAACTCGACCTCGTCGATCCGGTTGCCGTACCGGTCGTGGGTGCGCAGGACGGGCGGGTACTCGTTGGCCAGCCGCCCCCACTCCTGCGCCTTCTCGGAACCGGCCAGCAGGCCGAGCCGGCGCAGCTCCCCGGTCGCCCAGTCCGCCCCCTCCCTGGCGAGCCCCTCCAGCAGCGCCTGGTCGGCCGAGACGTCGTGCCCGGTCAGCGGGGGCGGCTGGTTGGTCACGTCGTGAGTCGCGTCGCGGTTCACAGGGTCCTCCTCGGGTGATGCCGGGTCCTCGGCGCCGGGAACCGGGGCGAGGCCGGACCTCCATCTCAGCACCCGGGCACGCCGGGACAAACACCCGCCGCCGCGCTCAGGCGCCGGAGATGTCCAGGCCCAGCTCCTGGGCGGCCTCGAGCGCGAGGTCACGGGCGTAGCCCTGGCCGGCGCCCGCCTCGCACAGCACCCGGTGGACCCCGTCGAACGCCCGCCTGTCGCCGCGCGCCGCGAGGCCGCGGGCCGCCTCGGCCACGGTCGTGATGTCGTGGTCGGTCAGCCGGGCGGCCAGCGCCTCCCTGATCCGGGCGGTGTCGGCCGGCAGGCCGGCGAGGCCCATGGTCGCCCAGTCGCGCACCTCGTCGTCTCCGCACTCCGTCAGCCGGATCAGGGCGGTGAGGCCGTCCTCGTCGCCGGGCGGCAGGACCGCGGCGAGCGCGACCGCGTCGTTGACGGTGGGCTGCCGCCCCGGGCCGCCGACGATCGCCAGCACCTCGGGGAGGGCCCGCTCGTCGGCCCGGTGGCCGAACGCGGCGAGCAGCGCCTCGACCACCGCGGGCTCGGTCTCGCGGCGGGCCAGGTCGCGCAGGATGCCGAGGACCTCGTCCTGCCGTTCGTCGTGTCCGGTGTGCTGGCCGGTGTGCTGGGCGGTGTCGGGGCCGGGCTGGGCGAGGACGTCGACGCCGAACTCCCGCCACGCCGGGTCGTCGCTCTCGCACAGCCGCGTCACCGCCCGGAACGTCTCCTCGTCGTGGCGCCCCCGCAGCGCGTGGACGGCCGCCCACCACGTCTCGTCGTCCTCGTCGAGGTCGCGGTAGGGCAGGACGCGGCGGAGCAGCGCCTCGGGCGGCGGCCGGAGGCCGAGCGCCGCCTCCAGGACCGTGGTGGCGGCGGCGTGCCCGTACTGGCGGGCCACCGTATAGACGCCGGAGTAGGCACCGGTGCGGGCGTCCTCGGCGCGCGCCTCGACGGTGACCCGTCGAGTGCCGTCCGGCGCGGCGGAGTGCGCCACCAGGACCGTGTGCTCGCGGCCCAGCCGCGCGGCGGCGTCGTCCCGGAGGACCGTCTCCAGATCGGCCGCCGCCAGCCGGGCGGCGATCTCCAGCGGGGTCGCGCCGTCCCAGCCGGGCGCGGCCGGGTCCGCGCCGTGCTCCAGCAGCGACCAGACGATCCCGTACGCCCCGAACAGGGCGGCCAGCGTCAGCGGCGTGTCGCCGTCCTCGTCGGGCAGGTCGGGGTCGGCCCCGGCGTCGAGCAGCACGTCGGCCGACTCGAGGTTGCCGTTGGCCGCCGCCCAGAGCAGGGGCGTCCAGCCGCCCTCCTCCGCCGCGTCGGGGTCGGCGCCCCCGTCCAGCAGCGCCTGCACGGTCGCGGCGTGGTCCCAGCAGGCCGCGGCGCACAGCGGCAGCCCCTCCTCGGGCCCGCCGCTCGGCCGGTCGGGGTCCGCGCCGTGGTCCAGGAGCAGCCGGACGATCTCGTGGTGCCCACCGGCGGAGGCGCGGTAGAGCGGCGTCGTCCCCTGGGCGGGGTCGACAGCGGCGGCCACAGCGGGGGACACGGTGGGAGACACGGTGGGGGACACGGCGGGAGACACAGCGGGGGACACGACGGCCTCCGGGTGCAGCAGCTCCGCCACCCGCGCGGCGTCCCCCTCCGCGATCGCCTCCAACAACCTGCTGCGGGTCACGTCTCCATGCTCACACAGCCCCTTCTGGAGGACCCCGCAGGGATCGTCCCCAGGGAGGATGGGGAGGGGGGCCGGTGGGGGTTACGGTGGAGGGCGTGAACGATCCGGGTGGCATGCGGGCGTCCGACGCCGAGCGCGAGTCAGTGGTGGAGCAGCTTCGAGTGGCCTCCGCCGAGGGGCGGCTGACGCTGGCCGAGCTGACCGAGCGCACCGAGGCCGCCTATCTGGCCCAGACGCACGGCGAGCTCGCCCAGATCACCGCCGACCTGCCGGGCGGCGCCCCGGCCGCGGCCCCGGCGCCCGCGGCTCCGGCCGCTCCGCAGGGCAGGATGCGCAAGTGGATCGTGGCGGTGCTGGGCGACACCAAGAGAAGCGGCTCGTGGCGGATCGACGACGGCATCGGCGCGGTCAGCGTGCTGGGCGACGTGACCCTCGACCTGCGGGAGGCCGAGGTGCGCGGGCGTGAGGTGGACGTCGTCGCCACCTGCGTCCTCGGCGACCTGAAGATCATCGTGCCGGACGGCGTCGACGTGGAGCTCTCCGGCATCGCCGTCCTCGGCGACAAGAAGGTCCAGGTGATCGAGGCTCCCGCTGGGCAGGCCGCCCCCGTCGTCAGGGTCCGGGCGTACGTCCTGCTGGGCGACGTGAAGATCATCGGAGACTCCCGGGCGCAGCCGATCAAACGCGGCTGGCACGCCTGGAGCGAGTGGTGGCAGGAGCGCCGCGCCTCCCTCACCGAGGGGGACGCGTTCGACGAGCACGGCCGGTACGGCCTGCACGACATTCACAGGATGCACGGCATGCACGGGTTCCGCCCGCCCCGCCCGCCCCGGCTCCGCGACCGCCGGCGCGACTGAGGCGGGGGAACCGGATCGCCGTCCGAGGCAACGGCGCGGCGCGCCCAGGGCGTAGTCATCGGTGACCGTCCACCGAGGACCGCACCGATCACTGGGGGCCGCACATGCGCGACCGGGCCGACTTCGAGCGCTACGTCGAGCAGCGCTCGGACCGCATGCTGCGGACGGCCTACCTGCTCTGCCGCGACTGGGCCACGGCCGAGGACCTGGTCCAGACGGCGCTGGCCAAGGCGTGGCTGGCCTGGCGGAGGGTCGGCGACAACCCCGACCCGTACGTCTACCGCATCCTGGCCAACACCCATGCCAGCTGGTGGCGCAGGCGCTGGCGCGGCGAGCAGCCGACCGAGGTGCTGCCGGAGCCCGCGGTCGGCGACGCCGCCGACCTGTTCGGCTCCCGCGACGCCGTACGGCGGGCCCTCGCGGGACTGCCGCCGAAACAGCGTGCCGTGATCGTGCTGCGCTACTTCGCCGACCTCGGCGACGACCGGATCGCGGAGATCCTCGGCTGCTCGGCCGCCACCGTGCGCAGCCAGGCGAGCAGGGCACTGGCCAGGCTGCGCGTCGATCCCGCCGCCCGCTCCGCGATGAGCCTGGAGGGCTGACGATGACACCGACCGAGACAGTGACCGAGACAGAGCTCCGCGACCTCCTCGCCGGGGACGCCGCCACGGCAGGGAGCGGGGGCGTCACCCTGGCCGGCGTGGACCGGCGCGTGCGGCGTCTCCGCCGCCGTCGCGCCGGCGCCGGGGCGGTGCTGGCCGCCGGCCTGGCCGCCGCGGTGACGGTCGCGGCCACGCCCCGCACGGTCACGATCGCGCCACCCGGAGACGGCGGACCGGCCGCCGTGGCGGCCGTGCCCACCGTGGGCTCGTACCTGACGGGGGAGCGGGTGTTCCTCAGCGAGGCGATCGAGACGGGCGGGCGGGTGCTGACGTTCACCTACACGGGCATCAGCGAGTCGGTGAACGTGCGGGTCGAGTGCCGGGACCCGTCGTACGCGCTCGTCTGGCTGAACGGCCGGCTGGTGACGCAGGGCGTGTGCGGCATCCAGAGCGACGACGTCGACCACGCGGTGTCGTGGACCGACGAGTCCGGCGGGCATCTGCGGGGAACCAACGACGTGGCCGTGGCGCTGGTGCCGGTCCAGCGGGTCGCGGCGGGCCTCGAAGCGGGGGCGCCGGTCCCCGCGCTCGGCGAGCGGGAGGCCGAGCGCGTCATCGGGGAGTCCGGCGAGTACCGGACCGGCGGACGGCTCACGATCAGGGACGCGTGGCCTCTCGTCGCGGCGCCGACCCCGATCTCCTGTGACCAGGACATCGTGATCCGCAATCCCAACGGGCAGGAGATCCTCTCCTCCGCGTGCGGGGATCCCACCGTGGTGCGGTCCCCCGGATGGCCGGAGAGCTGGAGATGGCTGGAACCGGGAAGCGGCGGTTAGGCCGCCTCGCGGGCGGCGCGTACGGCCTGGGCGTGGCGTTCGAGCAGGAGCGTGACCAGTTCGGGGGCGGCGCCGAGGACGCCGGCCACGGCGTGCGCCCCGGCGTCCAGGGCGTCGCGCCGCACGGCGTCGGCGAAGTGGCCGGGGGCCAGCAGGTACGGCGCGACGACGACCCTCGGCGCGCCCGCCCGCCTGAGCCGTTCGACCTCCTCGCGGGGCCTGGGCGCGGCGGCGGAGGCGTAGGCGGCGGTGACCGACCACCAGGGGCGCTCCCGCGCCCACGCGCGGGCGACGGCGGCGATCGTCGCGTTCGCCCGGCGGTCGCCGGACCCGGCCGAGACCAGCACCACGGCGGTGCCGGGGTCGCCGGTCTCCACCCCGGCCTCGGCGAGGCGGCGTTCGAGCGCCCGGACCAGCAGGGGGTGCGGGCCGAGTGTGGGGCCGCAGACGGCCCGCAGGCGCGGCGTGCGGGCCGACGCCTCCCGCAGGGCCGCCGGGATGTCCACCCGGCTGTGATAGGCGGCGGTGAGCAGGAGGGGGAGCACCACCGCCTCGTCCAGGCCCGACAGCGCCCGCGGCAGCGACGGCGGGGCGTGGTCGAGGTAGGCGGCGCGGACGTCAAGGCCGGGCCGGGCCCGCCGTACGCCGTCGAGCAGGGCCTCCACCGTCGCGGCGGCGCGCGGGTCGCGGGACCCGTGCGCCACCGCGATCAGCGGCGCGTTCCGGTGTGGAGCACTCGTCACAGGTGGATGCCGCACTCGATCTTGCCGAGGCCGGACCAGCGCCCGCTGCGCGGGTCCTCGCCCGGCGCCACACGGCGGGTGCAGGGGGCGCAGCCGATCGACGGATAGTCGTCGTAGTGCAACGGGTTGATCAGCACGCCGTTGTCGGCGATGTAGTTGTCGACGTCGTCCTGGGTCCACCGGGCGATGGGGTTGACCTTGACCATCTGCCGCTTGGCGTCCCACTCCACGACCTTGGTGTTCGCCCGGGTGGGCGACTCGTCGCGGCGGATGCCCGACACCCAGGCGAGGTACGGCTCCAGCGCCCGGTTCAGCGGCTCCACCTTGCGCAGGTAGCAGCACAGGTCGGGGTTGCGCCCGTAAAGGCGCGGGCCGAGGTCGCGGTCCTGCTCCTCGACCGTCCTGGACGGCTTCACGTTGATCACGTTGACCTTGTAGACGGTCTCGACCGCGTCGCGGGTGCCGATGGTCTCGGCGAAGTGGTAGCCGGTGTCGATGAACAACACGTCGACGCCCGGCTTCACCCTGCTGACCAGGTCGATCAGCAGGGCGTCGCTCATCGACGAGGTGAGACAGAGGCGGTCGCCGAACGTGGCCGCGGCCCACCGGATGATCTCCCGGGCGGGGGCGTCCTCAAGGAAGCGCGCCGCGGACTCCACGATCCCCTGGAGGTCCAGCGTCGCCCGCTGCCGCTCCAGGCCCGCCTCTATCTCTGCCACCGACATCGTTACTCCTCACACGTCGTTCACTGGTTCATCGGATGATCGGACGACAAGCCTTCGAACAATCACGAACGCACGCCGACGCCGAGGAATTTCACCCGGAAGGCACGGGCGCAGGCCCTGCAGTACCATCCGTGGCTCTCCTCCTCGGTCACGTAGGGCTCCAAGTCCTCGTCGCCGCAGTACGGGCAGTAGAACGGCGCCGCCCGCTCGCTCACTTGAGATCGCTTTCGTCGGCGCGCTGGACCCACTCGGCGAAGGTCTCGCCCTCGTTCCGCTGCTTCTCGAAGTTGCGGGCGACCCGCTCGACGTAGTCGGGCAGTTCCTCCGCCGTGGCCTTGAGCCCGCGCACCTTGCGGCCGAAGGTCGGGTTGAGCCCGATCGAGCCGCCCAGGTGCACCTGGAAGCCCTCGACCTGCTCACCCTTGTCGTTGGCCACGAGCTGGCCCTTGAGGCCGATGTCGGCGACCTGGATGCGGGCGCAGGAGTTCGGGCAGCCGTTGACGTTGATCGTCAGCGGCTCGGCGAAGTCCGGCAGGCGCCGCTCCAGCTCGTCGATCAGGGCCGACGCGGTGGCCTTGGTCTCGACGATCGCGATCTTGCAGTACTCGATGCCGGTGCAGGCCATCGTCTGGCGGCGGAACGTGGACGGGTTGACCTGGAGGTCGGCGGCCTCCAGCTCGCTGACGATCGACTCCACCTGGTCGGGGGCGACGTCGAGGATGACCATCTTCTGCTCGACCGTCGTGCGGATCCGGGCGGAACCGTGCCGCTCGGCGATGTCGGCGATGCGGTGCAGCGTGTCGCCGTCCAGCCGGCCCACGCGCGGGGCGAAGCCGACGTAGAAGTTGCCGTCCCGCTGCGGGTGGACCCCGACGTGGTCGCGCCGGCCGCTCTGCGGCGCCTCCGGAGCCGGGCCGTCGGGCAGGGCGTACTGCAGGTACTCGGTCTCCAGGACCTGGCGGAACTTCTCCGCGCCCCAGTCGTTGACGAGGAACTTGATCCGCGCCCGGTGGCGCAGGCGGCGGTAGCCGTAGTCGCGGAAGATGCCGGTGACCCCGGCCCACACCTCGTGGACCTGGTCGGGCCGGACGAACGCGCCGATCCGCTGGGCGAACATCGGGTTGGTCGACAGGCCGCCGCCCACCCAGACGTCGAAGCCGGGCTCGCCCTGCTCGTTCACCACGCCGACGAACGCGACGTCGTTGATCTCGTGGACGGTGCAGTGGGCGGTGCAGCCGCTGATCGCCGTCTTGAACTTGCGCGGCAGGTTGGAGAACGCCTTGTCCCCGACGTACCGGTCGTAGATCTCGTGGATCTGCGGCGTGCCGTCGATCACCTCGCCGGCGTCGATCCCGGCCAGGGGGCAGCCGAGGATGACGCGAGGGGTGTCGCCGCACGCCTCGGTGGTGGACAGGCCGACCGCCTCCAGCCGCCGCCAGATGTCCGGGACCGACTCGATCTCGATCCAGTGGAGCTGGATGTTCTGCCGGTCGGTGACGTCGGCGGTGCCCCGGCCGTAGTCGTTGGAGATGTCGGCGATGGTGCGCAGCTGCTCCAGGCTGAGCTGCCCGCCGTCGATGCGGACCCGCAGCATGAAGTAGCGGTCGTCCAGCTCCTCGTCCGGCAGGATCGCGGTCTTGCCGCCGTCGATGCCGGGCTTGCGCTGGGTGTACAGACCGAACCAGCGGAAGCGGCCACGCAGGTCGGCGGGGTCGATCGAGTCGAACCCGCCCTTCGAGTAGATGTCGATGATCCGCTGACGGACGTTGAGCCCGTCGTCGTTCTTCTTGTTCTCCTCGTTCTTGTTCAGTGGCTCACGGTAACCGAGAGCCCACTGACCTTCGCCGCGCGGGCGTCTGTGGTGGCGGTTCGCCGGGCGGGCCGGGGTGCTCATGGGCACACGTCCTTCTCCGAGGCTCGGGTCGAGATCGGTCTTCGGCGGACACCGGCGCAGGCGGCCTCTCACCTCGCCGGCGGCGTGCGCGGCAGAGTGTGAGGGCATGAAAAAGACGCCTGGCCGAGCGCCCGGATAACGGAGGGCGACGGTCAGCCGGCGTCGATACAGATCGCGCTACGGACGCGCAGGAGATCGACGTGGCGTCGCACGACGAGCAACGGGTCCGCTGGCATGTCCCAAACGATACCCCCGAGATCCTGGATGTCCAAGTTCGTGTCCAGGATGCGGGATTGTAACGGCATAATGACGGGAGGTTGTCAGCCCTTGCGGACCCAGTTCTCCGGCGGCTCCGCCTCGCGGTCCTGCTCGGCCGGCTCCTTGTGCTGGCAGTCGCACCAGGACCCGCCACGGCACTCCTCGTGCCTGTGCTCCCCGCACGCCCGGCAGATCATGTCTTCAGTGTTCCCCTCCCATGACAGCCGCATGACACCCGCACAGATCCAAGTGAGAGGCACGCGAGCGAGCCTGAGGGGCGCGCCGCCGGTCTGGACTGAGGAGCGCGCGGGAGCGAAGCGACCAGAGCGCGACGAGGGCTGTGTTCCTGGCGCGCCTCCGGCACGACCAGGCGGATGTGAGCGCCCGGCGGTGAGCGGGAGACCCGGGTGAGAGGCGCGATTATCGCGAGAGGGGGGCGGGGACCCCTATTCTGGGCGGCGACGATCCGCTCGCAGGTCACGTGATAAGAGCCGCGCCGGCGGGTAGAGCCCAGTTCTCATGACCGGTTGGGTGCCATGACCTCCACGGACGCGCGGACGCGCAGGCCGCGGCGCATCACGCGCAAAGGCATGGCGCTCGCCCGCGCGCGCCTGAGCTGGGTGCGCGAGACGAACATCTGGGAGCTGGTCAAGGCGACCACGATGGCGGGCGTCAACTACCGGGTGACCGGCCTGGCGGGGGAGGCGGCGTTCTTCGCCCTGCTGTCGCTGCCGCCGTTCGTGCTGGGGCTGCTCGGGGTCATGGGCCACCTGAGCGGGCTGCTGGGCGCGGCCGCCGTCGCCGAGATCAGGCGCTGGGTCGTGGACCAGTCCGAGCTGCTGTTCACGCACAACACGGTGGAGCGGGTCGTGCAGCCGCTGCTGTCCGACGTGCTGAGCGGCGGCCAGGTCTCGCTGATCTCCGTCGGGTTCCTGCTGTCGCTGTGGTCGGGCTCGCGGGCCCTGTTCGTGTACGTCGACCTCATATCCATCGCGTACGGACTGGGGGAGACCCGGGGGATCATCCGCACCCGCGTCCTGTCGTTCGGCCTCTATGTCGCCGCGCTGCTGATGGGCCTGGTCGTCATGCCGATCCTGGTGATCGGGCCCACGCTGATGTCCAACGCCCTGCCCAGGTACGCCTCGCTGGTGACGGTTCTCTACTGGCCCGTGCTCGTCGTCGGCTCGGTGCTGATGCTCACGCTGCTCTACCACGTGAGCGTGCCGCACCGCACGCGCTGGTGGCGCGAGACGCCGGGGGCCGTGCTCGCGCTGGTGATCTGGATCGTGTGCGCGGCGTTCCTGCGCGAGGTGCTGGCCGCCTGGTTCACCCCGCTGTCGATCTACGGCTCGCTCGCGGCGCCGATCGCCGTGCTGCTGTGGCTCTACATCACCGCGCTCGCCGTGCTCATCGGGGCGACCCTGAACGCGGAGATCGACCGGCTGTGGCCGCTGGGCGGCGCCTCCCGGCAGGAGCACCATCACCGCAAGTCCGGCAAGGCATGATCTGTCCGTCCAATCGGTGCCAGTATGGCCACCGATGGACGCGCAGCCTTCCCCCGACCTCACCACCCCCCACGGGCGCACGATCGGCCCCTACGTCCCCGTACGCCGCCTGGGAGAGGGCGGCATGGGCATCGTGTACCTCGCCCGGGACCCGGACGGCCGCGAGGTGGCGCTCAAGGTGATGCGGCCGGAGCTCGCCTCCCTGGAGGAGTTCCGGGCGCGGTTCCGCAAGGAGGCCGAGGCCGCCAAGCGGGTGGCCAGGTTCTGCACCGCGCCGCTCCTGGACGCCGGGCTCGACGGCGACCGGCACTATCTGGTCACCGAGTACGTCGACGGGCCGGACCTGTCGGCGGTGGTCGACGCCCGGGGGCCGCTCACCGGGTCGAACCTGGACGCCCTCGCCGTCGGCGTCGCCACCGCCCTGGCGGCCATCCACGAGGCCGAGGTGGTGCACCGCGACCTCAAGCCGTCGAACATCCTGCTGTCGCCGCTCGGCCCGCGCGTGATCGACTTCGGCGTCGCCCAGCTCGCCGACACGCTCGCCGAGCGGACCGGGACCGTGATCGGCACCCCCGCGTACATGTCCCCGGAGCAGGCGCGCGGGGACCAGGTGACCTCCGCGGCCGACGTCTTCGCCTGGGGCTGCGTGGTCGCCTACGCCGCCACCGGCAGGCCGCCGTTCGGCGGCGGCGCGGCGCCCGAGGTGCTCTACCGGGTCGCGCACCACGTGCCGAACCTCGCGGGCCTCGACGAGCGCCTGCGGCCCCTGGTCGAGCGGGCCCTGGACAAGGACCCGGCGCGGCGGCCGACGGCGCAGCGGCTCCTGGAGCGGCTGCTGGGCCGGGAGGAGGTGGCGGTCGAGGCGGCGACCCGGATCGTGAGCGACATCTGGGCGACCTCCGAGGCCCCCGCCCGGACGACCCGCCGCTCGGCCCGCCGTCCGGATCGCCGTCCGGATCGCCTCGCCGGCGCGGCGGACCCGTCCGGCACCCGGCGCTGGGCACCGGTCGCGGCGGCCGGCGGGGCGCTCGCCGTCATCGCGGCGGTCCTGCTCGTGGTGCTGCGGCCCTTCGGCGGCGGGGGGACGGAGCCCAAGGGCCCGCTCGGGGTCCGGGACGCCAAGATCAGCGGGTCCTCGCTGCGCGCGACCGTCGACGCCGTACGGCGGCGCGGGACGTCGGTGAGCGTGCAGCTGACGGTCACCCTGACCGGCAAGGGAAGCCGGTGGTGGCCGAGGGACCTGTTCGGCGACCAGATGTCGGGCGCCGCCCTCGTCGATCCACCCGGCGGCGCCAAGTTCACGCCCGCGCAGAAGGACGGTGGCTGCCTGTGCAGCACCGTTCCGGCGCAGTGGCTCGGCGAGGGGGACGTGCTTCCTCTCTACGCGACATACACGGGCCTGCCGGAGGGTCTGGAGCAGATCGGCGTCGACGTCCCGGGGTTCGGCCTGTTTTCCGACGTGCCGATCGCGACGGAGTGAGGCACCGCCGCATCCCGATAAAGTGGGGAGGGTCGCGACTGGCGCTGACGTGCCCGGCAGGGAGCGTCGCTAGGTGGGGCACCACCGGGGAGCGAATCAGCGGAGGCCGTGCGCCTGGGTCGCCGCCGCTGTCGACGTGGAGAAGGAAGGCGCCATGGCTGAGCACTCGCTGAACGTCGTCGATCCCGAGATCGCCGAACTGATCAGGGCGGAGGAGCGGCGGCAGGCCGACACCGTCAAGCTGATCGCGTCCGAGAACTACGTGTCCAGGGCCGTCCTGGAGGCGACCGGGACCGTTCTCACCAACAAGTACTCCGAGGGCTACCCGGGCAAGCGCTACTACGAGGGCCAGCAGGTCATCGACAAGATCGAGACGCTGGCCGTGGAGCGGGCGAAGTCGGTCTTCGGCGTGAACCACGCCAACGTCCAGCCGTACTCGGGCTCGCCCGCGAACCTCGCCGTCTACCTCGCGTTCCTGAACCCGGGCGACACCGTGCTCGGCATGGGCCTGCCGTTCGGCGGCCACCTCACCCACGGCTGGTCGGTGTCGGCCACCGGCAAGTGGTTCAACTCCGTGAAGTACGGCGTGCGCCGCGACACGGGCCGGATCGACATGGACGAGGTGCGCGCCCTGGCGCTGGAGCACCGGCCCAAGCTGATCTTCTGCGGCGGCACCGCGATCCCGCGCACGATCGACTTCCCGGCCTTCGCCGAGATCGCCAGGGAGGTCGGCGCCGTGCTGGCGGCCGACATCGCCCACATCGCGGGCCTCGTCGCGGGTGGCGCCCACCCCTCCCCGGTCGGGCACGCGGACGTGATCTCCACGACGACCCACAAGACCCTGCGCGGCCCGCGCGGCGCGATGCTCATGGCGAACTCCGACGAGGTCGCCACCGCGCTCAACAAGGCCGTCTTCCCCGGCCTCCAGGGCGGCCCGCACAACCACACCACCGCCGCCATCGCCGTCGCCCTGCACGAGGCCGCCCGGCCGGAGTTCAAGGCGTACGCCGCGCAGATCGTGAAGAACGCCCAGGCGCTCGCAGACGAACTCCTCAACCGCGGCTTCGACCTCGTCTCCGGCGGCACCGACAACCACCTGATCCTGATGGACCTCACGTCCAAGGGCGTCGGGGGCAAGCCGGCGGCGCAGGCGCTCGACCGGGCGGGCCTGGAGACCAACTACAACACCGTGCCGTTCGACCCGCGCAAGCCGTTCGACCCGTCGGGCATCCGGATCGGCACCCCGTCGGTCACGTCGCGCGGGATGGGCGAGGCCGAGATGCGGCAGATCGCCGCGTGGATGGACGAGGTCGTCACCGCCGTGGCCAAGGGCGACGCGGAGGACGTCATCGCGCGGGTGCACGGCGAGGTCACCGAGCTGACGGGCCGGTTCCCGGCTCCCGGCCTTTCCTGACTCCTGGGAAAAACGGGTTGCGGGAGACGGTGGCGGTGCTGCTAACGTTCCCGCATCCGACGCCGCTCGTGCGTCATGAGGGTGGCCGTCTCCGGCGGCCGCACACCTGGGAGGTGAGGACCATGCGGGTCTTTCTGACGACCATGCCGTCCGTCATCTCCCGGGCGCCCGCATAACCCTTTTCGCTGGGGCACCCGGTTTTCCCGAAGGGTGTCCACAGCAATGTCGTACGATCTTTCGCTTCTCGGCTGGCACGACGATCTCGCCGAGTCGCTTCCCGACCTGCCCGGCGGGGCCGTGCCCGGCCGGGTGGCGCGGGTCGACCGCGGCGCCGCCGAGGTCGTCGCCGCCGGCGGGACCCATCACGCGCGCCTGTCCGCCCGCCTGCGCAGGGCCGCGGCGGCCGACCCGCTCGCGCTCCCGTGCGTGGGGGACTGGGTCGCGCTCACGATCCTCGATGAGGGCCGTCACGAACTGGCGGAGGTGCTGCCCCGCCGTACGGCCTTCGTCCGGGGCGGCGTGAGCCGCGACTCGCGCGGCGGCCTGTCCGGCGACGGCCAGGGGCAGGTGCTGGCCGCGAACGTCGACGTGGTCTTCGTGGCCGAGCCGTCCATGCACGCCGACGACTTCGCCGATCTCGGCAGGATCGAGCGCCTCGTGGCGCTGGCCTGGGAGAGCGGCGCCCGGCCGGTCGTGCTCGTCACCAAGGCCGACCTGTTCGCCGATCTGCAGGACCGGGTGCTCGACGACCTGCTCGCCGACGTCGAGGCGGCGGTGCCCGGGGTGGAGGTCCACCCGGTCTGCTCGCTCACCGGCGACGGCGTGGACCTGGTGCGGTCCCATCTCGGCGCGTCCGGCACCGCGGTGATCCTCGGTCCCTCGGGCGCGGGCAAGTCCACGCTCGTCAACGCCCTCGCGGGCGCGGAGGTGATGGAGACCCAGCGGGTCAGGGCCGCCGACGGGCGGGGCCGGCACACGACCGTCCACCGGCAGCTCATCCCGCTGCCCGGCGGCGGGCTCGTCATCGACACCCCCGGCATCCGCCGGGTGGGACTGTACGAGACGAGCGAGGGCGTGGACCTGGTCTTCGCCGAGATCGACGAACTGGCCGGCGGTTGCCGGTTCTCCGACTGCGGGCACGGCCAGGAGCCGGGCTGCGCCGTGCTCGCGGCGGTGGAGTCGGGTGAGCTGCCCGAGCGGCGGCTGGAGAGCTGGCGCCGGCTTCAGCGGGAGGCGGCCTGGATGGCCCGCCGCACCGACGCGCGGCTGCGCGCGGAGGAGACCCGGAAGTGGAAGTCGATCCACCGGCAGATGCGCGGCATGGGCCGCCCGTAGCGGCCCGCGGGATCACAGACACCAGAAGGGCGTTTCACGTCTGCCGTCTGTCCGGGGGACAGGAGCGGGACGTGGAACGCCCTGTGGTGACACTCTGATGACGCTGTGGTGAAACTGCGGTGAAACCTTGGTGACGCGTGTCGGGGAAGGGGAAATTCGCTCAGGCGACGGCGCTGATGCCGGCGCTGGCCGCGCGGCGCATACGGCGGCGACGCTCGGAAGCGCGCTCGTCCTCGTTGAGACCGCCCCAGGTGCCGTACTTCTCGGGCCGCGAGAGCGCGTAGTCGAGGCACTCCGCGCGCACAGGACACTGAGCACAGATGGCCTTGGCCTTGCGCTCCCGGATGTCGCGCTCGGGCTGACGCTCGCCGTCAGGACCGAAGAACAGCACCAGGTCCTCTCCCCGGCACGCGGCATCATCCTGCCAACCCCAGCTGGGGCGCGGGCGGGCGAGCTGCCGACGTACCTGAGACATGAGAAACCACCTTTGGTGAGAGGTATTTCAGTGTTTGTGCCGCTTTGGACGCTTGTGGCGTCCCTTGTGCCAACGCCGGGATGAGCCGTGGTGTTCCCGGCTTCTCGCGAAGCCCTCAGGTCGAAACCGGCGTGAGCGGACTCAGTTCGGCCAACCTGTAGGTCGGGATTCCGTCGGCGCAGGTCATCCCGCACGGCGCCGAGAACACCGTGGGTTCGACCACGACCCGGAAACGCGACGTCCCACGCCCCGTCGTGCACCGCACGACGCAGACGGTGGAGTCGCCGACCGACCGGGAGGATTCCACGGCCACCCCGCCGACCGAGATCTCGCCCGTATGCGCCCGGACGAAGTGCTCGGCGGCCTGCAGTGGCTCAGGGATACCCGCGCGTCCCCGGAAACGGTCGAGGACGACCTCGCCGTGCCGGTACGCGTTTGCCGCCGCGATCGCAGCAGCCTGAGACATGCTGCCGTAGTAAAGCCCGTGTGGCAAGCATACGAGGTTGGCGGCGTATCGATCGCCGCCAACATGTGTGGTTTCCCACACTTCGCCGGGCAGGTTCTCGCTCAGGAACCGGGCCAGCGGCAGTCCGAGCCGAGCACAGCAGGCGTTGTGCCTGCCGTGGGTGCAGACCAGGAACATCGGCTCGTTCACCAGTATGCAGGACTCCGGAACCACTCCGTGCACGAGAGACCGCAGGTCAAGATCGTCCGGGCTCTCCGGGAACGCCTCCGCGAGCCACGGGTCGTCCACCGCTGCGGCGGCCAGGTAGACGTGCAACGGGCCGCTCCGGGCCTCCCGGCGGCCGGGGCGGCGGATAAGCTGCGGCCGGATCCCGAGTTTTCGCGCGCGGGCGACCAGCGTGCGGACGTCGTCCGGCAGCCGGGACTCCTCGATCTCCGCGGCCCAGGGCCCCGCGTGCTCGATGAGCAGCCAGAACCGGCCCTTCTTGGTCGCGCTCGCCAGGACGGGAGCCTCCCCCGTGTGGCAGGCGGCGGGGTGCTCGCACCCGTTGGCCATCAGGTCCCGTCCCTCCCGTGCGTTTCTTAGGTAAGACTAACCTTATCCAATGAGGTCAAGAGTCGGGTGACTTCCCCCGCGAATCAGGACCAAACACTCTCGCGGCGGGTCAGGCGGACCGGAGGGCGGCCTCGGCGGCGGGCAGGGCGGCCGCCCGATCCTCCGGCACGAGGCCGATCCTGGTCCGCCGGTCCAGCAGGTCGCCGGCGTCGAGCGCGCCCTCGTGGCGGACCGCCCAGACCAGGTCGGCCAGGGTGATCCCCGCCGCCACCGGCTCGGCCAGCGCCGGGTCGCGCCGCGTCAGGTCCAGCACCGCCCCGGCCTCCGCGCCGTACCGCTGGACCAGCCTCCGGGGGAGGCCGGGCGGCACCGGTCCGGCCCCGGCCAGCGGAAGCCGCGCCGTACGGCTCGCGGGCGCGTGGGGGCAGGCGGCCCCGACCGCGTCCTCGGCCATCCGGCGGTAGGTGGTGAGCTTGCCGCCGACGACCGTGACCACGCCGTCCGGCGAGCGCAGCACGGCGTGGCGGCGGGACAGGTCCGCGGTGGCCCCGCCCGCCCCGCCCGGGCCCTCGACCAGCGGCCGCAGGCCGGCGAAGGCGCCTGCCACCTGGTCGCGGCCGAGCGGCCGGTCCAGCACGCCGCCGAGGACCTCCAGCAGGAAGGCCACGTCGCTCTCGGGCGCTTCGGGGACGTCCGGCACCGGGCCGTCCAGCGGCTCGTCCGTCAGCCCCACGTAGACCCGCCCGTCGGCCTGGGGGAGCACCAGCGCGAAGCGGGCGCGCCCGCCCGGGATCGGCACGTGCAGCCCCGCGCGCAGCGCGCCCAGGGCTCCCGGCCGCAGCACGAGATGGGTGCCCCGCGACGGACGCAGCGTCACCGAGGGCACCAGCCCGCCGGCCCACACGCCGGTCGCGTTGACCACCGCCCGCGCCCGGATGTCGAACTCCGCGCCGGTCAGTTCGTCGCGCACCTGGGCGCCGTCCCCGGCGAGCGCGAGGGCCCGGCACCGGGTGAGCACCCGCGCGCCGTGGGCGGCGGCCGTACGGGCGATCGCGACCACCAGGCGGGCGTCGTCCGTCACCCGGCCGTCCCAGGACAGGAGCGCGCCGCGCAGGCCGTGCGGGCGCAGGGGCGGGGCGAGGGCGAGCGCCCGCGCGGCGGTCAGGCGGGACGGCCCGGGCAGCAGGCTCCTCGGCGTGCCCGCGGCGGCCCGCAGTGCGTCGCCCAGCCGGTAACCGGTCATCACCGTCGCGGCCTCGCCCGGGCCGACGTCGGACGTCAGCGGCAGCAGGTACGGGTGCGCGGCCACGAGGTGGGGGGCGGTGCGGCGGAGCAGGGCGCCCCGCTCCACGGCGCTCTCCCAGGCCACGCCGACCTGGCCGCTCGCGAGGTAGCGCAGCCCGCCGTGGACCAGCTTGGAACTCCACCGCGAGGTGCCGAAGGCCAGGTCGTGGGCGTCCACGGCGGCCACCGAGAGGCCCCGTGAGGCGGCGTCGAGCGCGGCCCCGGCCCCCGTCACGCCCAGGCCCACCACGAGCACGTCGACGACGGCCGTGCGCGCCTCGTCGAGTTCCCGGGCCCGCCGGGCGGCGTTCAGTGACGATCGCATGACCCTGCCTCTATGGTCGCGTTACCCTTGAGTAACCTATCTGGAGGCGCACCGGTCATGGAATCCCCTCTCCTGCCCGCCGAACCCATGCTCTGGTCGGGCTGGGGTGATCCCGCCAGGGCCGCCGAGCTGCCCGCGCCGGTGCGCGACCTGCTCACGGAGCTTCTCGGCGTCCGCGCGCCCGCCACTCCGCCCGCGACGTTCGGCGAGGTGCGGCTGCCCCCGGTGGCCCTGCCGCCACCCGTCCTCGCCGCGCTGGCCGCCGTGACCGGGGAGGAGCACGTGCGGGCCGACGACGACGCCCGCATCCGGCACACCCGGGGCAAGTCCACGCCCGACCTGCTGCTGATGCGCGCGGGGGACGCCTCCGACGCGCCCGACGCCGTCGTGCTCCCCGGCTCGCACGAGGAGGTCGCCGAGGTGCTGCGCCTGTGCGCGGAGCACCGGGTGGCCGTGGTGCCGTTCGGCGGGGGCACGTCGGTGGTCGGCGGGCTCACCGCCGCGCGGCGGGGCTACGCCGGAGTGGTCGCCCTCGACCTCGGCAGGCTCGCCCGGCTGCGGTCGGTCGACCCCGTCTCGATGACCGCCGTCCTGGAGCCGGGCCTGCGCGCGCCGCAGGCGGAGCGGCTGCTCGCCGGGCACGGGCTGACGCTCGGGCACTTCCCCCAGTCGTACGAGTACGCGACGCTCGGCGGGTTCGCGGCGGCCAGGTCCAGCGGGCAGGCCTCGGCCGGATACGGCAGGTTCGACGACATGGTCGTGGGCATGACCGTGGCGACGCCGCGCGGCACGCTGGAGATCGGCCGGGCCCCCAGGTCGGCCGCCGGGCCCGACCTGCGCCAGGTGTTCCTGGGCTCGGAGGGCGCCTTCGGGGTGATCACCTCGCTGCGGCTGCGGGTCCACCCGGCCCCGGCCGTCCGGGCGTACGAGGGCTGGCGGTTCGAGAACTTCGCCGCCGGGACGGCCGCGCTGCGCCGGCTCGCGCAGGAGGGCGCCCCGCCCGCCGCGCTGCCCACCGTGCTGCGCCTGTCCGACGAGACCGAGACGATGGTCGGGCTGGCGAAGCCCACGGATCTCGGAGCGCCCGGGAGCGACTCGGGCTGCCTGGTCGTGGCCGGCTTCGAGGGAGTCCCGGGCGAGGTGGCCCGCCGCCGGGAACTCGCCGCCGCTCTGCTCCTGGAGGCCGGCGGCGTGCATCTCGGGCCGGAGCCGGGGGAGAAGTGGGCGCAGGGCCGGTTCTCGGCCCCCTACCTGCGCGACTCCCTGCTGGCCGCCGGGGCGACCGTGGAGACGCTGGAGACCGCCTGCTTCTGGGCGGACCTGCCGCGCCTGTACGACGCCGTACGGCTGGCCCTGCACGGCGCACTCGGCTCACCGCTGGTGATGTGCCACATCTCCCACGTGTACGCCACGGGGGCGTCGCTCTACTTCACGGTGGTGACGGCGCAGACCGGCGACCCGCTGGCGCAGTGGGCGGCGGCCAAGCGCGCGGCGGGCGAGGCGATCATCGGGGCGGGCGGCACGATCTCGCACCACCACGGCGTCGGCCGCGACCACCTGGAGGCGTACGCCAGGGAGATCGGCGACCTGGGCGGCGAGATCCTGCGCGGGATCAAGGAACGGCTCGATCCCGCCGGGATCCTCAACCCGGGTGTGCTGATCGCCGGAGAACGCCGATGACCTGAACGAGTCGCCGGCGTGCCACGATCAACGGCGCCGGCGCACGGTCGCCCCGTCGCGTCTCGTCGCCCTGGTCCGCGCCGCGACGACTTCGTCAAGGGCGGGCTCGTCGAGCGGTCCGAGGAGTCATCGGTTTCGAGGACAGGTCGAGCGCAGCTTATAACTTTTTGGTTCACTGGTATCGGCGATTTCCTGGAAAGGCATCATGCTTATCGCGATGACACGCATCGAGGAGAAAGCCGTGCCCATGTCTCGTCCCCTGTTTCGGGCTCTCGTCGCATTACAGTTGTCCCTGGTGGCGGTGCTGGGGTTGACCGTCGGCGCCGCCCCTGCTGAGGCCAGTCCGGCGCGGACGCCGATCGTCCTGTTCCCCGCCTTCCACTTCACCAGACTCCTGGTGAAGTGGCGAGACCAGCAGGTCGATTCTTCCTGCCCGGTATCCGGGAGCTTCGAGGACTGGTATTCGAACCCCGTGCCGAACAAGGCCGTCAGTCAGGTCTGCCGGGACAAGCTCATGACCCTGCGTTATGGCGGTGACCCGAAACTGCCGATGCCGGACCGATTCTCCAACCAGCACGGAGTGACCGTCACCATTCGCGAATACGGCAGGACCTCCAGCGCGCCGATGTACGAACAGATGTACGCCACGCTCGAGCAGGCCGGGTGGAAGAGGGACAAGAGCATCCGCGTCGCGGGATACGACTCGCGCCTTACTCCCGACATGGGTGGTTTTCTCGCCCGGACGCAGAAGCTCATCGAGCAGACCTACGCGGCCAACGGCAACCGCCCCGTGCACCTGGTCGGCCACTCCAACGGTCCGCTGTACGCCCAGTACCTGCTCACCCACTCATCGGAGGGGTGGAAGCGGAAGTACATCCAGGGATTCACCCCGATCGCCGGAAACTTCCCTGGTCAGGGCGCGCTGTACGGGTACCTGTTCACCGGGCTCAACATCACCGCGTTCACCCTGCCCAGCACGAAGGAGAACGCGGAAAGCAGTGCGCGGATGTACATCTCCGCACCGTCGACCTACATGAGCAGCGCGACGCCCTCGACCTTCGGCGCCGGTGAAGTCGTCATCGCCGACGCCAGCACGGGGAAACAGTACACACCGGCTGACTACCACGCGATCGTGACCGCTCCCGGCATGCCGCCGGAGGCCGCCGACATCGCCGAATACTACATCGGCTTCGTACGTTTCGATGATGGGAATCCCTCGAGCATCCGCCCTTCCTCGACAAACCTCCCGAATGTCGACGTCTACGCCGAGAAAGGGTCGGGAATACCGACCGTCGTCGGCGTCACCCTGCAGGATCTGACCATCGGTCAGGTGTACGACCCCGCCCTGCCGACCTTCACCAGGGACGGTGACGTGAACCAGGAGGACATCACCAACAACGCGATCCAGGTGTGGAGCGCGATGCCCTGTCACCATTTCTCGCTCACCGACAACCCTGGGGTGGACCATTTCTCCCTGCCGTTCGACCCGGCAGTTCTGGGTCGCCTGAAGGTCAACGCCCAGAAGGCCCCCACGATCTGCCCCGTGAACTGATTTTTTTTCACGGGTCCGGTGGTGATTCAGGCCGGTCTTTTCCCCGCACGCCGCACGACGCGCCCAGGTCGCCGTGGGACGGCGACCTGGGCGGCGAGATCCTGCGCGGGATCAAGGAACGGCTCGATCCGGCCGGGATCCTCAACCCGGGTGTGCTGATCCCCATGTACTGATCCCCGGAAAACGCCAAGATTGTCCCCATGGTCGATGTGGGCACGGCGGCGGCGCGGGGAAAGCAGGTATCGTCACGGGTTTCCGAGGCGGGAGCGGGCTGGGACTGCTCGCAGATCGGCACGTTCCAGGCACTGCGCCCCAACCAGGACTCCTTCAGCTGGCTGAGCCCGGCGACGCTGTGGCGGTCGCGCAACGAGGTGATCGCCCAGCTGTTCGGCGATCCCTCGCCGCGGGTGCGCCGCCGCTGGGTGGCGGCCCAGCGCGACCGCGGCGCCGATCCCGACTTCCGGGTCAGGCTCGACCTGGGGGAGGAGTTCTCGTTCCTGCTGCTCGGCGACACCGGCGAGGGCGACGCCTCGCAGTACGCGGTGGTGCCCGGGCTGCTCAGGCTCGGCGAGGGCACGTCGTTCGCCGTCGTCGCCAGCGACGTGATCTACCCGACCGGCTCGGGCAACGAGTACTGCGACAAGTTCTTCCGGCCCTACAAGGACTATCCGGCCCCGATCTTCGCGATTCCCGGCAACCACGACTGGTACGACGGGCTCGGCGGCTTCATGCGGGTCTTCTGCGACGCCCGCCCCCTGTCCGCCGAACGGCGCGGCTTCCGCCTGTCGCCCGGCGGGCTGCGCGGGCTGCTGTGGAAGAAGCCGGAGACGATCGACGAGGACGCCCTGGCCGAGGCGAGGAAGATGCGCCCGGACCCCGGCCCGGCCCTGCCCGGGCCGTACTGGGTGATCGACACCGGCCGCCTGCTGCTGGTCGGCATCGACACCGGGATCAAGGGCACCCTCGACCGTGAGCAGGGCGAGTGGCTGCGCCGGGTCTCCGCCGACCCCCGGCCCAAGGTCCTGATCACCGGCAAGCCGATCTACGTCAACAACGCCTACCACCCGTGCCAGATCGAGGGCGGCGGCACGGTGGACGACGTCGTCCGCGACCCGGCGAACAACTACGTGGCCGCCGTCGGCGGCGACGTCCACAACTACCAGCGCTATCCCGTACGGGTGGACGGCCGGCTCATCCAGTACGTGGTCTCCGGGGGCGGCGGGGCGTTCATGCACGCCACGCACACCATCCCCCGGGTGGACGTGGCCGGGGTCCACGAGGACGACTTCAAGTGCTATCCGCTGCGCGGCGACTCGCTGTCTTTCTACAGCCTCCTCTACAGCAGGCGGCTGCGGCTGCGCGGGCTCTACGTCACCCCGGAGGAGGGCCTCGCCCTGATGTCCCGTCAGATCGGGAACCTCCCGCCCCGGCCCACGCCCGGGGCGCCGATCGGCGCGCGGGTGAAGTGGGCGGCCCGGCTCCTCGGCGGCTGGCCGATGCCGTTCCGCCTGCCGGTCGGGCGGGTCTTCCACCGGTACATCTCGGAGCTGTCCGACTGGGACACCCCGCCCTTCTTCAAGAGCTTCCTGCACATGTCGGTGACCGGCGACACGCTGCGGCTGCGCTGCTTCGCCGCCACCGGCTGCCTCCCCCAGGAGCAGGAGCCCCCACTGGAGGACGAGGTCGAGATTCCCCTCTGACGGGATTGTCGGTGCGGGCTGGCACGCTGGGGGGATGCACGTCGTGGTCGCGGCCGGCGCCGAGGGGGGCGGGACGATCCGGCCGCTCGGCGGGACGGCGGACCGGGTGCCCGACCTCGCCGCGGCCGTCCGGTCGCTGGAGGCCGCCGAGCGGCCCCGCTGGGTCTTGGCCGACGCGCGCCGCGTCTACCCGGCCCTCCTGGCGGCCGGCGTACGGCTGTCGCGGTGTCACGACGTCGCGCTGACGGAGGGGCTGCTGCTGGGGGCCGACGCCCGCTATGGGGAGCCCCGGCAGGCACGGGCGGCCCACGCGCGCCTGCACGGCCTTCCGGTGCCCGAGGACCCGCACGAGGCCGCGGAGGGCCACCAGCCGGGCGGCACGCAGGCGAGCCTGTTCGAGCCCGCGCCGGCCGAGGACCCCGCGTCGGAGGCCGCCATGGTCGCCGAGGTGTTCGAGGATCAACTGCGACGTGTCGCCCGCACGCCCGATCCCGGGCGGTTCCGCCTGCTCGTCGCCGCCGAGTCGGCCGGGGCGCTGGTCGCGGCCGAGATGCGGCACGACGGCATGCCGTGGCGCGAGGACGTCCACGACGAGCTGCTGACCGGCCTGCTCGGGCCGCGCCCCGCCCACGGCATGCGGCCCGCGAAGCTCCAGGCGCTGGCCGACGAGGTGGCGGCCGCCTTCGGGCAGCCGGTGAACCCCGACTCCCCGCAGCAGATCGTCCGGGCGTTCAAGGCGGCGGGGATCGAGGTCCCGTCAACTCGTTCGCACGTGCTCAAGGCGGTCGATCATCCGGCCGTCGCGCCGCTGCTCGCGTACAAGGAGCTGGCCCGCCTGCACAGTGCCCACGGCTGGGCCTGGGCCGCGCAGTGGGTCGGCGGCGGCCGCCTGCGCCCCGAATACGTCGTGGGCGGGGTGGTGAGCGGCCGGTGGGCCACCAGCGGCGGGGGCGCGCTGCAGATCCCCAAGGTGATGCGCCGGGTCGTGGTGGCCGACGACGGCTGGACGCTCGTGGTCGCCGACGCCGCGCAACTCGAACCCCGGGTGCTGGCGGCGCTGTCCGGCGACCGGGGGCTCGCGCGGGCGGCCGGGGAGATCGACCTGTACGCCGCGCTGGCCGGGGCCTTCGGCGGCGCCCGCGACTCGGCCAAGGTCGCCATGCTGTCCGCGATGTACGGCGGGACCAGCGGCGACGCCTCCAAACTGCTGCCCGTGATGCGGCGGCGCTTCCCGAAGGCGTACGCGTTCGTGGAGGACGCCGCCCGCGCGGGGGAGGAGGGGCGGATCGTCCGGTCGTGGCTCGGCCGCACCTGCCCGCCGCCCTCGGAGCGGTGGCGCCGCCTGGTGGCCGGGCCGGAGGGCGCGCGGGCGGCCCGGGACCGGGGGAGGTTCACCCGCAACTTCGTCGTGCAGGCGACGGCGGCCGAGTGGGCGCTGACGCTCCTCGCGGTGCTGCGCGGGCAGCTTCCGGACCCGGCGCGGCTGGTGTTCTTCCAGCACGACGAGGTGATGGTGCACTGCCCGCTCGGCCTGGCCACCGAGGTCCGCGCGGCCGTCGGCCGGGCGGCGGACGAGGCCACCCGCCTGCTGTTCGGCGACACCCCGGTCCGCTTCCCGATGGAGGCGGCGGCGGTCGCCTGCTACGCCGACGCCAAGTGACGGAGCCGGTCACACGGGCCGGATCACACGGGCCGGATCACGCGGGGCGGAAGGTGTTCCACAGGGCCTGCCGCACCGGCGCGGCGGCCTCGGTCCAGTCGAAGTCGGGAGAGGCGAACATGACCGCGAAGGCCCGCCCGTCCGCCTCCAGGTAGCGGATGACCGCGTGGACGGTGACCTGGCTGGAGTTGGTGTAGGTGTACTCCCAGTCGGCGGCGGGATAGTAGTAGTCCGCCGCCCCGAGCTGGATCTGCGTGTAGTCCGGGTAGTCCTTGATGTTCAGGTTCTGCTCCGCGGCCCGCAGCGCCTCCAGGCCGCCGTCGGGGATCTTCTTGACGGTGATGCTCTGCCCGGTGTCCTTGGGGCCGGAGAACCGGACGGTCCCGCCGTCGTCGGTCGTCGAGGTCCACGCCTGGGGCACCGCTATCGAGACTCCGCCCTCGGTCATGAGCCGGTAACCCTCGGGCACGCGTACGGCGGGCAGCGTGGCGGGCAGGGAGCGCCCGGCCGCTTTGGAGCCCGAAGCAGCGCCGGAGGCCGCCAGGCCGCGCGCCCCGGCCGTCTCTCCCGGATCCTCGGAACCACCCGGCAGCAGGACGAGCGCGATCGTGACGATCACCACGAGCACGGCGACGCCGGCCACGACGAGCAGCAGCCGGGCGCGGGGGTCGCGGTCCGCCCCGCGCTGGGTCTGCTCCTTGCGCCTGCGCCCCACCCGTGGACGCTGCGGGCCCGTGGCGACGGCGCCGGCGGCGCGGCCGGACCTCCGGCCGTTCCGCGTGCTCGTCTCGGGCGGTCCCGAGTCCTGGCCGGAAGCCGGTCCGGCGCCGTGACCGGAGCCGGGGTCGCCGCCGAGGTCGCCGGGCATGTCGCCCGGCGCGGGGGCCGGCCACATGCCCTCCTTCCGCCGCTCCGGCGCGTACGACGACCCGGACGGAGACGACAGCGGGTCGAACGCCGGAGCCTGGCCGAAGGGCGTGGCGGGCCCGAAGGCGGCGAAAGGCTCGAAGGCGGGCTCGGCGGCCGGACCCGGCGCCGAGGCGCCCGGTGTCCCGTTCACCGTGCCGTTCTGGACGCCGCCGGAGAGGCCGTTCTGGGTGAGCGGCACGCGGACCGGGCCCGAGGGCGTCTCGACGATGCGCGAGGGCAGCGGCCCGGAAGGGATGTCCAGCGGCGGCAGCAGCCCCGCCGGCATGGAGTTCTGCGGGGTCGGCATCGACGAGGGCGTGCCCGCCCGTCCGGGCAGCACGGCGCCGTGGCTGTGCAGGATCCGCTCCAGCATCTCCGCGACCTGCGCCGCCGGGAGGCGGTCGGCCGGGTTCTTGCGGAGCAGGCCCTCGATGACCGGCAGCAGCGCGCCCGCCCGGCGGGGCCGGCTGGGCTCCTGCGTCAGCACCGCGCCGAGGACGGCGACCGCGTCGGGTCCCTCGTACGGCGGGCGGCCCTCCACGGCGGCGTACAGAGTGGCCCCGAAGGACCACAGGTCGGCGGCGTGGGTGATCGTGCGGCCCTGCAGGCGCTCCGGCGGGATGTAGGCGGGCGAGCCCATCAGCAGGCCGGTCTGGGTGATCGTGACGTCGCCCTCGATGGCGGCGATGCCGAAGTCGGTGAGCACCACCCGGTCGGCGGTGAGCAGCACGTTGCCGGGCTTCACGTCCCGGTGCAGGATGCCGGCGGCGTGGGCGTGGCGCAGGGCGTCGAGCACCCGGACGCCGATCTCGGCGGCCTGCACGACGGGCAGCGGCCCGCCCTGCCGCACGGCCTGTTCGAGGGACCAGGCGCGGACCAGCTCCATGACGATCCACGGCCGCCCGTCCTCCTCGACCACGTCGTGGACGGTGACGATGCCGGGGTGGCTGAGGCGGGCCGCCGACCGCGCCTCGCGCAGCATGCGCCGGTGCGCCGACTGGGCGCCCGCCTGGTCGAGCCCGAACGGCATGAGCAGCTCCTTGACCGCGACGTCGCGGTCGAGCAGCACGTCGTGGGCGTGCCACACCATCCCCATGCCGCCGCGGCCCACGGGGGACAGCAGCCGGTAACGCCTCCCGACGAGACGGCCCTGCCCGTCGGGAACGCCGGCCGGGGGGCGCCCCGCGGGTCCCTGACCCTCTGGCATAGGGGGGACCATACCGAGCAGGCGATCGGTCGTCATAGAAAAGGTCCCCAATTCACGCTCGATCCGCAGGATCCCCCGTCCGGACCGTGCGAATTGCTCCGGATATCTGAGACTGACGACGATATTACGGTCTGATGACGGTCAAAGGGAATTCATGCGGCGGCCAGCGCGTCGAGGGCGGCCGTGAAGACCCCGGCCGGTGGGCTGACCAGCCCCGCCCCCACCTGCCCCGTCCCGGCGACGCGGCCCGCGATGCCGGTGTTCACGACCGGCAGCACACCGGTCCTCGCCACGAGGGCGACGTCGATGCCGGCGGGCGTGCCCCGGAAGCCCAGCCCCGGGATCTGGTACGCCGGGTGCTCGGCCAGCGTGATCTCGTACATCGAGGTCGTGGCCGCGACGGCGTCGGCCACCTCGCCGCCGACGAACCGGACGATCGCCGGGGCCGCCGCCATCGCGAAGCCGCCGAGCCCGACGGTCTCGGTGATCGTGGAGTCGCCGATGTCGGGGTTGGCGTCGTCCGGCCCGTATCCGCCGAGGTAGAGCCCGTCGGGCACCCCGGCCGGCCCGGTGAACCACCGGTCGCCGAGCCCCGACACCTGTATTCCGAAATCCGTTCCGTTGCGGGCCATCGCCACGACCAGGCTCGATCCCGGCACGCCGCGCGCCGCGTCGGCCGCGGCTTTCGCCGCCGCCATTCCCGCGTTCAGGAAGAAATGATCGTTTCCATTGACGAAACGCAGCACCTCCGCCGCGCGGCCCGGGGCGGCCTCCACGACCGCGGGGGCGATCTCCCGTACCAGCAGGGAGGTCGCCGCCCGGTTCCGGTTGTGCAGCTCGTCGCCCATCTGCAGGGCCTGCGCGACCAGCGTGCGCAGGTCGAGGGGCCCGCACCGCTCCAGGGCCGCCGCGAGCGCCGGCCCGAGCACCTCGCCCATCCAGCGCAGCCGCTCGATCACCTCGGGTCCGTACGCGCCGTACCGGAGGACCTTGCCCAGGCCCTCGTTGAGGGAGCAGTAGGCCGTGGCGCCGTGCTCGGCGTCGGCGACCTCCAGCATCCACATGGACGGGCTGACCACCCCCGCCATCGGGCCGACCGTGCGGTGGTGGTGGCAGGAGTCCAGGGTGATCCCCGCGCCGGAGGCGAGGCGCTCCGCCGCCTCCTCCGGGGTGGCGGCGAGGCCCTCGAAGAGCATCGCGCCGATGAGCGCCCCCCGCATCGGCCCGGAGGCCCGTTCCCAGGTGATCGGCGGACCGGCGTGGAAGAACGTCCCGGCCTCCAGGCCCAGCGCCTCGCGGGCCGGCCGTACGCCGGTGAGCATGGGCCGCGCGGACAGCATCCTCCCCACGGCCGTCGCGTTGGCCTGTACGCGCCGGGGGTCGGCGAGCACCCGGGCGAGTGACGCGGCGACACCCGGGGCCGGCGGGCGCCAGTCGACCCGCCGCTGCGGCACGGCCTGCCGGTCCAGCGCCTCGGCGAGCACCTCGGCGCCCACGGTGATGACGCGCGGCTCGCCGTACAGCATGGAGAGGGTCATCGGCTACCTCCGGTGAACCGGGTGGGACTGCTGGGCGGCACGGCCCGTCAGCCGTCCGCCAGGCGGCGGGCGTGCCGCGCCGCCGCCGCGTTGGAGGTGAAGACGGCCGCGCCGGCCTCGTTCAGGCGCGCGGCCTGGGCGCGCAGCCCCTGCGGGTCGCCGTCCGCGCCGACCAGCGCGACCACCACGTCCACCCCCCGGGCGACGGCGTCGCGGACCTCGGGCGCGAGCCAGGAGGACGGATCGGGGTCGGCGCCGTGCCCGAGCACCACGTCGAGCAGCACGACGCCCGAGGCGACGCCGCGCAGCGCCTCCCGGCGCAGCGACGGGTCGATCATGGGATGGGCCCGACCCCGCGTGTACGCGTCGTCCCCGAAGTCGACGAAACCCGCCTCCGTGGCCGTGTCCGCACCGGCGATGAGGGCGGCCTCGGCACACAGCGTGCCGCCGGAGTAGAGCCCCCGCAGCGGGCGCCGCCCCTCGCGGGCGGGCGCCTCGCCGGCGGGCCAGCACGGCCACTCGGGCACGTCCCGGCCGAGGGCGCGCAGCGCCTTCTCCGCGACGGCGGTCAGGTCGTCCTCCCCCGGCCCGAGCAGCGCGGCGACGACCGGGGTGGCCAGGCCGAGGTCCCGTACGGCGCGGGCCGCCTCGGGGGCGGGCGGCTTGGAGACCAGCACGATCAGCTCGGTCGCCGGGTCCTCGTCCAGCGCGCGCAGGGCCTGCACGGCCGAGCGCCCGCCCACCTCGGCGGACAGGTCCCGGCCGCCCACGCCGAGCACGTGCGACACGCCGACGCCGGCGATGTCGAGCAGGCAGGTCACCTGCTGGGCGCCGGTGCCCGAGGCCGCCACGACCCCCACCGGGCCGGGCCGCAGCACGTTGGCGAAGCCCAGACCGGCCCCGCCCACGACGGCGGTGCCGCAGTCGGGGCCCATGACGAGCACGCCCCTGGCCCGCGCCCGGTCCTTGAGCAGGATCTCCTGCTCGACGGGCACGTTGTCACTGAAGATCATGACCGAGAGCCCGGCCTCCACGGCGTCGAGCGCCTCGGCGAAGGCGTGCTCGCCGGGCACGCTCACCAGCGCCACGGTCGCCTCCCACGACCGCGCCGCCGACCGGACGGTGCGGGGCGGCGCCTCGTCACGGGCCTTCCCGCCCCCACTCCCGGTCGTGGCGAGCTGCCGCTCCAGCTCGGCGGCGGCCTCGCCGAGATCGGCGGACGTGGCCGCCCTGATCGCCACCAGCAGGTCGCCGGGGGTCGTGGGCGGGACCTCGAAGCCGAGGTCGCGGGCGAGACCGGCGTTGAGATCCGTGCCCATCGCGACGACGGCGACGGCCACCTCCGGCCGGGCGGTGAGCGCCTGGCTCACCCGCATCAGCGTCACCGAGTCGTGGTAGACGCCGGGGCGGACCTCGACGAGATCGGTCACGGCCGCTCCCGGCGGGCCGGGCCGGTCGGGCCGCCGGCGGCACCGGTGCCGAGAAGCGACAGGACGGCCGACACGCCGATCTGGACGCCCCACGCCAGGTCGGCGCCGGAGGTGTGGCCGAGGCGGAGCAGGCGGTTGACGGCGGGTTCCGGCGGTTGGTGCCCGGCCGCCGCCCGCAGCACGCCGAGGACTTCCGGGCTCGCCTCGCCCCTGGCCGCGCAGTGCAGCAGGGTCGCCGAGATGGAGGTGGTCCTGGTGCGGGCGTCGAAGGTGACCGCGGCGGCGAGCCAGTCCGCCAGCCACACCGCGCGCGGGGCCCCGGCGGCCCGGCCGAGGTGGCGCAGCGCGACCAGCAGCCCCGCGAGCATGTCGTCGCCGCTCGGCGTGAGCCCGGGGCCGAGGCCGATGAGCTGCTCGGCCGCCGTGATGCTCTCCACCAGCGAGCCGCGCAGGCAGCCCCGCTCCAGCAGCGCCGGGGCCCCGGCCGGGTCCAGCCCCGGCCGCCTCGGCGAGGCCGCGCGGATCCCGGCCAGCACCGCGGGGGCGGCCGCCAGCCGTGCGGGGTCGGCGGGAGCGAGCGCGGGAGCGGGGTCCCACCAGCGGCGGACGCCGACGGACAGGCCGCCGATCTCGATGGAGCCGTCGCCGACCCAGCCGTCGTCGCCGGCCGACACCCCGTCGAGGGACTCGCCGAGCAGCACCGCGTTGGGCAGGCGGACGCCCTCACCCGTGACCACGGCGATCACGTGCGGCTCGCACTCGCTCCTGACCTCCAGGTAGAGCGCGAGCGGGAAGGCCGCGAGCACCCGTGCCGGGCGGCGGGGGGACTCCAGGGCGGGCCGTACGGCGACGCTCGCCGCGCCGCTCACATAGGACGGGGCCGCCGGGGGACGGGGAGCGGGCGCCGCCGTCCGCCGCCCCTTCTGGCGCGTGCCAACACTCACCGGGACCTCCCTCGCCAGTCGTTGCCGACGCTAAGGCCCGCTTTCCCCCCTCCGTACGGAGAAAGGTGCCAACAGTCGGCCGAATGCTTGGCTCTTCCTGACAGGACCGGCGTCGGGCAGAATCACCGTGAGACGTCCCGAGCACGTCGACACTCCCCGGAGACGCCCTTGCGCAACGACCCCGCTCCGCCCGCGATGCGGCTGGCCAGCACCGGCACGATCCTGCACGGGGTGTCGGTGGGCGAGGTGCTCGGTGTGTCCACGCTCGCGGACGCCCGCCTGATCGCCGGCGGGGACGGGCTCGGCCGCATCGTGCAGCGCCTCAACGTGATGGAGGTGCCCGACATCCTCGCCTGGGTGAAGCCGCACGAACTGCTGCTCACCACGGGCTACCCGCTGCGCAACACCCCGCAGTCGCTCGACCGGCTCGTGACCGACCTGGACGAGCGGGGTCTCGCGGCCCTGGCGATCAAACTCGGGCGCTACCTGGACGAACTGCCGGGGGAGATGGTCGAGCAGGCCGACCGGCTGGGCTTCCCGCTGATCCTGCTCCCCAATGACGTGGGGTTCGACGACATCCTCAACCAGGTGCTCACCGACATCCTCAACCGGCAGGCCGCGATCCTCGCCAGGACCGAGGAGGCCCACCGGGCGCTCGTGCAGATCGTGCTGGCCGGGGGCGGGATGCGGGAGGTCACCGCCGAGGTGGCCGGGCTGCTCCGGGTGGCGGTGGGCGCGATCGACGCCTCCGGGCACTTCCTCGCGGCGGCCGGGGAGGCGCCCCAGGTGGCGCGGCTGCGGGAGATCAACGCCCCGGGACGGACGCCCGCGCAGCCCTCCGGGAACGGCCACCACGCGAGCGTGCCGATCGTCGCGGGCGGCCACCACCACGGGAGGATCGCGGCCTACAGCGTCCACGGCACGCTCACCCCGAGCGACGTGGGCATCCTGGAGAGGGCCGCGACCGTGGCCGCGCTGGTGATCACCAAGCAGGAGGCGGTCACCGCCGTCGAGAGCAAGTACCGCGCCGACTTCCTGCGGGACGTGCTGACCGGCCGGGGCGGGCTGCGGGTGGCCGAGCGCGCCCAGGCGTTCGGCTGGGACCTGGAGCGCCCAGTGAGCGTGATGGTGGCGGAGATCGACCCGGACGCCGAGGAGCGGCCCCTCCAGGACCGCATGTGCGCGGCCTGGCAGGCGTCGGTGCGCAAGCACGACCCGCGCGGCGCGGTGGCGGGCTTCTCCCACGAGGTCGTGGCGATCGTCGGGGCGTCCGCCGACCCCGCGCGGGTGGCGCGTGACGCGCTCGCGGGGATCTCCGACGGCACGTTCTCCACCGGGCTCAGCCGGGTCGCCTCCGGGGTGGACTCGCTGCCCGGCGCGTACAACCAGGCGCTGAAGGCCGCCCGGGTGGGCCGCCAGCTGCACGGGGCGGGCGCGGTCGCCCACTTCGACGAGCTGGGGGTCTACCGGCTGCTGTCGCTCGTCAGCGACACCGACGAGCTGCACTCCTTCGTACGGGAGACCCTGGGCCCGCTCGCGTCGGACGACGACGCCGAGAACGCCGACCTGCGCCGCACCCTGCAGGCGCTGCTGGAGACCAACCTCAACGTCGCCGAGACCGCCAGGCGGCTGCACTTCCACTACAACACCCTGCGTTACCGCATCGGGAAGCTGGAGCGCCTGCTCGGCAACTTCACCGAGGACGCGCACCTGCGGCTCAACCTCACCCTCGCCCTGCACGTGCTGCGCATGCGCGGCATCTGAGTCCCTAAGCCGGCCCCTAAGCTGGCGCCGTGAACGAGGCCATAACCTTCGAGCTCGACGGCGACCACATCCCGCTCTGCGATCTCCTCAAGTTCTGCCAGATCGCCGACAGCGGCGGCGCGGCCAAACACCTCGTCGCCGAGGGCCTGGTCCGCGTCGACGGACAGGTGGAACTACGCAAGGCCTGCAAAATCAGGGCGGGCCAGGTCGTCACCGGCGACGACTACACGATCCGCGTGGTGTAGGTCCGCGCGGTGTAGACGCTCCGGTGGCCGCCGTTTTGGCAGATCATGCCCATGTCTGTCGAGCACGCCGGTCCTAAAGTGCCCCAAACGGTCAAGGAAGTACGCGGGACGCCTGCGGGGTGGCCGAGCCCACGGCCCAGCTGGAGGGACGTACATGGCTTTCAGATGGACGGTGCACGGAGACGGCAGAGGGCTGGCCCCCGGCGAGGTCGTCAAACCCGGCGAGAGGCTGAGCTGGCCGCGGATGGCCGGGATCGGCGCGCAGCACGTGATCGCGATGTTCGGCGCGACCTTCGTGTTCCCCCTCGTGATGGGGCTCGACCCGAACACCGCGGTGATGATGTCGGGCGTCGCGACGATCCTGTTCCTGCTGATCACCCGGGGCCGGATCCCCAGCTATCTCGGCACCTCGGCGTCGTTCGTCGGCGGCGTGGTGGCGGTGCGCGCGGCGTTCGGCGGCGACACCCCGGGGGCCGACCAGGTCGTCACCGGGGCGATCCTCGTCGCGGGTCTCGTGCTCGCGGTGTGCGGCGTGGTCATCCACGTCCTCGGCGTGCAGGTCATCCACCGGATCTTCCCGCCGGTCGTGACCGGTGCGGTGGTCATGCTGATCGGGTTCGGCCTGGCGTACGTCGTGGCCGACGTGTACTGGCCGCAGGACCCGTGGATCGCGCTGGTCACGATGGTCGCGACGTTCGTGTTCATCGTGCTGTTCCGCGGCTTCCTCGGCCGGATCGGCGTGCTGCTCGGGCTGGTCTTCGGGTTCGTCCTGTCGTGGCTCGCCGACCGGGTGTTCGGGAACATCACCGCCTACAACGCGGGCACCGGCGCGGTCGACACCCATCCCCGGGTGAGCTTCCAGGCCGTCGCCGACGCCGGCTGGATCGGGCTGCCGCACTTCCACGCGCCGTCGTTCCAGGCGTCGGCCGTGCTGGTCGTGCTGCCCGCCGTGATCGCCCTGATCGCGGAGAACGTCGGCCACGTCAAGGCGGTCGGCCAGATGACCGGCGCCGACGTCGACCCCATGATGGGCCGGGCGATCGTCGCCGACGGCGTCGGCACCGCGGTCGCGACCGCCGTCGGCGGCTCGCCGACGACGACGTACGCCGAGAACATCGGCGTCATGGCGGCCACGCGGGTCTACTCGACGGCCGCCTACTACATCGCCGCGGTCATCGCGATCCTGTTCGGCCTGTGCCCGAAGTTCGGCGCGCTGGTCGCCGCCACGCCCGGCGGCGTGCTCGGCGGCGTCACGGTCATCCTGTACGGCATGATCGGGCTGCTCGGCGCGAAGATCTGGGTGGAGAACCGGGTGGACTTCGCCGACCCGGTCAACATGGTCCCGGTCGGCGCGGGGATCATCCTCGCGATCGGGCCGGTCACGCACCAGATCACCGGGGACTTCTCGCTCGCCGGGATCGCGCTGGGCACGATCGTGGTTCTCGCCGGCTATCACCTGCTCCGCGCCATCGCGGGCAGGCCCGCGAAGGAGGTCACAGGTGGGGAGATCGGGCTCGAACGCGACCCGGCCGTCTGATCGGCGCGCGTCCCGGACGACGCGGTGAAGCCGCCGCCGTTCGACTACCACCGCCCGGCCACCCTCGGTGAGGCGCTCGACGTCCTCGCCGAGGCGGGCCCGGGCGGGAAGGTCCTCGCGGGCGGCCAGAGCCTGATCCCGCTGCTCAACATGCGCCTCGCCGCGCCCGCGCGCGTCGTCGACGTCAACCGCGTGCCCGGCCTGGACGGCATCGAGGCCGGGCCGTCCGGCGTACGCGTCGGGGCGCTCGCCCGCCACGCCGCCGTCGAGCGCTCGCCCGGGGCCGCGGCGGCCCAGCCGCTGCTGCGGCAGGCGCTGCGCCTGGTCGCCCACCCCGTGATCCGCAACCGGGGCACCGTGGTGGGCAGCCTCGTCCACGCCGACCCCGCCGCCGAGATGCCCGCCGTCCTCGCCCTGCTCGGCGGGGCCGTACGGCTGGCGAGCCTGGACGGGGAGCGGGAGGTGCCGGCCGCGGAGTTCTTCACCGGCCCGATGGAGTCGGCGGCGCGGCCCGGCGAACTGGCCGTGTCGGCGTTCTTCCCGGCGCTGCCGGCGCGGTCGGGCACGGCCTTCCACGAGGTGGCCCGGCGGCACGGCGACTACGCGGTGGCCGGGGTCGCCGCCGCCGTCACCCTGGACGACGACCTCCGGATCTCCGCCGCCCGCGTCGCCTGCGTGAGCGTGGGACCGGTCCCGGTGGTCGCGGACGTGACGGCGGTCTGCGGCCCACGCCCGGCGGCGTCGGTGGCCTGGGACGCGGTGGCGGCCGCCGTACGGGACCTGGTCGAGCCGGAGGGCGACATCCACGCGACGGCGGACTACCGCCGCCATCTCACGGGCGTGCTCGCCGTACGGGCGCTGCGGGACGCCGCCTCCGCGGCCCACGGGGAGGAATCGTGAACGAGACACACCATCGCGTGACGCTGACGGTCAACGGGGTCGTGCGGGAGGCGACGGTGCCCGGGCGGCGGCTGCTGTCCGACTGCCTGCGCCACGACCTCGGCCTCACCGGCACCCACGTGGGCTGCGAGCACGGCGTCTGCGGCGCGTGCACGGTGCTGCTGGACGGCGAGCCGGTGCGGTCGTGCCTGACGTTCGCCGTCACGGTGGACGGCCAGGAGATCACGACGGTCGAGGGGCTGGCCCAGGGCGGCGCGCTGTCGCCGGTCCAGCGGGCCTTCACCGAGTGCCACGCCCTGCAGTGCGGGTTCTGCACGCCGGGGTTCCTGTGCACGGTCACCGCGTTCCTGCGGGACAACCCCGCGCCGTCGGAGGAGGAGGCGCTGGAGGCCGTGGCGGGCAACCTGTGCCGGTGCACCGGCTACCAGAACATCCTCAAGGCGGTCCACCGCGCCGCCGAGATCCAGGCCGCCGAGATCCAGGCCGCCGAGCTTCAGGCCGAGGAGGGCGGGGCATGACCACGAGGCTGTTCGGCGAGCCGGTCCAGCGGCGCGAGGACCCCCGGCTGATCACCGGGCGGGGGCGTTACCTCGACGACCTGGGCGCGGGCGCGCTGGCCGCCGCCTTCGTCAGGTCGCCGCACGCCCACGCGCGGATCCTCGACGTCGACGTGTCGGACGCCCTCGACGTGGACGGCCTGGTCGCGATCTACACCTGGGAGGACCTGCCGGGCGCGCTGGCCGAGCCGCTGCCGCTGCTGATCCCGCACCCGGCGCTCACCCACGGCCGCACGGCGTACCCGCTGGCCCGGGAGATCGTGCGGCACGTCGGGGAGCCGGTCGTCATGGTCGTCGCCCGCGACCGCTACCTCGCCGAGGACGCCTGCGCGCTGATCCGGGTCGGCTACGAGGTGCTCAAGCCGGTCGTGGGCCTGGAGGAGGCCGCCGGGGGCGCGCACCTGGTGCACGACGACGTGCCGGGGAACATCGGCGCGCACCTCGTGCAGGAGGTGCCCGGCCCCGGGGGCGAGACGGCGCGGGAGGCGGTCGACGCGGCCCCGCACCGGCTGGAGTTCCGCCTCGACGTGGAACGCAGCGCGTGCACGCCCCTGGAGGGGAAGGGGGTGTACGCCCGGTGGGACGCCGACGACGCGTCGCTGCGCGTCTACTCCTCCACGCAGACCTCCACCAGCGTGCGAATGGCCATCGCGGCCAAGCTGGGGCTGCCGCTGCCCAAGGTGGAGGTCGTCGCGCCCGACGTCGGCGGCGGCTTCGGCGTCAAGATCGTTCATCCCTGGCCCGAGGAGATCCTCGTCCCGTGGGCGGCCCGGCTGTTGAACCGGGAGCTCAAGTGGACCGAGGACCGGCGCGAGCACTTCGTCTCCTCCTCCCACGAGCGCGGGCAGGTGCAGCACGTGCGAGTGGGCTTCGACGACGACGGCCGCCTCCTCGGCCTGGAGGTGGAGATCCTGCACGACCACGGCGCCTACACGCCGTACGGGATCATCGTGCCGATCATCACCTCGACCCAGCTGCTCGGGCCGTACAAGGTGGGCGCCTACCGGGTCGAGTTCTCCTCGGTCTACACCAACACCGTGCAGGTCACGCCGTACCGCGGCGCGGGCCGCCCGCAGGGCGTCTTCTGCATGGAGCGCACGATGGACAAGATCGCCGCCTACCTCGGCCGGGACCGTACGGAGGTCAGGGCGGCCAACTTCGTCCAGCCGGACGAGTTCCCCTACGACCAGGGCCTGACGTTCCAGGACGGGCGCCCGCTGATCTACGACAGCGGCGACTACCCAGAAGCGCTGCGCATGCTCAAGGAGCTGATCGGCTGGGACTCCTTCCCGGAGGAGAAGGCGCGGGCGGCGGCCGAGGGCCGCAGGATCGGCATCGGCGTCGGCTGCTACGTCGAGGGCACCGGCGTCGGGCCGTACGAGGGCGGCCACGTGCAGATCACCTCCGACGGCCGGGTGCACGTGTCGACCGGCCTCACCTCCCAGGGTCAGGGCCACGAGACGGTGTTCGCGCAGATCGCGGCGACCGAGCTCGGCGTGCCGATCGAGAGGGTGTCGGTCGTCACCGGCGACACCCGGCGCTTCGGCTACGCGGTGGGCACCTTCGCCTCCCGCGCGGCCGTGATGAGCGGCAACGCGATCGCGCTCGCCTGCCGGAAGGTCAGGGAGAAGGCGCTGCGGATCGCGGCCGAGGCGCTGGAGGCCGACCCGCGCGACCTGGAGATCACCGACGGGATGGTCCACGTGGCCGGCGCGCCGTCGGCGTCGATCCCGCTGGCGACCGTCGCCGTGCTGTCCAACCCGCTGCGGTACGCCTTCGACGAGGAGGCCAAGCGGGCCACCCAGTTCGCCGGGCCCGCCTCCGACGACCGGCCGCCGGTGGCGGAGGGGGAGGAGCCCGGCCTGGAGGGCCGCGACTACTACTCGCCGGTCAGGTCGACCTTCGCGGCCGGCATGCACGCCGCGATCGTGGAGACCGACCCGGACACCGCCGAGATCAGGATCCTGCGGTACGCCGTCGTGCACGACTGCGGCAGGCTGATCAACCCGATGATCGTCGAGGGGCAGATCCACGGCGGGGTCGCCCAGGGCGTCGGCGGCGCGCTGTACGAGAAGATGGTCTACGACGAGCACGGCCAGTTGCTGAACGCCTCGTTCATGGACTTCCTGATGCCGTACGCCACGGAGATCCCGCGCATCGAGACGGCCCACCTGGAGACGCCCTCGCCGCTCAACCCCCTGGGGATCAAGGGAGCCGGGGAGGCCGGGGTCATCCCGGTCTCCGCCGTCCTCGCCGCCGCGATCGAGGACGCCGAGGGCATCCCAATCGACCGGATGCCCATCTCCCCCTCCGACCTCCACACCCTGCGGCGCTCTCGGTGAGTGCCGTCAGAGCGCCGGTGTCACGTCCGTGTGGACGAAGTCGTCGCCCGTGAACAGCAGCGGTTCCTGACACTCTCTCGCGAGCGCGTAGGAGAAGCAGTCACCGAAGTTCAGTCCCGCCTTGTGCCCGCTGCCCTTGCCGAAGTCCCAGTAGGCCCGGCGCGCAGTCCGGGCCTGATCGGCTGTCACCGGCATGATCTGCACTCTTATACGGGTGAGGAGGTCGTCCAGCAGCCGCGAGGCGGCGGGATCGCGGGCGCGCTCGACCACCGCCGCCAACTCCAGGTAGGTCCCCGCCGACATCCGTCGCGCCGGTGCGTCCCTGATCGCTCTGGCGAGGTCGACGGCATCCGGCTCCCCTCTGAGGATCGCGACGATCGCGCTGGTGTCGATGATCACGCTGGAAGTCCGGTCTCAGGGTCGTAGAGAAAGTCGCTGGACAGCTCAAGCCCGCCCACCCGAGAGCGGATCTTCGCGGCAAGCGTGAGAATGTCGTCTGCCATCGTGGCGTCCTCAAGCTGCTGACGCTTCGTGAGCAGCCGCTCGTGCCGTTCCCGCAGGGCGGAGATGACGGCGGCGGTCTTGCTCTCACCGGTGAGGGCTCCGATCTCGGCTGCCAGGCGTTCGGCCTCGGGATTCTTGATGTTCAAGCTCATGACCAACCCCTTTCTGCCCTGTCTGCCTTCGGAGTCTACCTTTTCTGCCGCGCCTGAGTCAGGACACCTGGGCGGTGAGGCGCTTGCGGAACACCCAGTAGGTCCAGGCCTGGTAGGCGAGGACGCCCGGCAGGGCGATCAGGCCGATCCAGGTGAGGAGCGTCAGCGTGTACGGCGCGGAGGCCGCCTCGGCCAGGGTCAGGCCGGGCAGGGGCGCCGCCGACAGCACGCCGAAGACGGTGGCGGTGGTGGCGGTGATCGCCGTGGCGGTCGCGGTGAAGGCCCAGCCCTCTCGTCGGCCCCACACCAGCGTCACCCCGGCCGCGAGCGCGGCGGCGGCGAGCAGGGCCGTCCCGAGTGTCCACAGGGGCCCTCTGCCGGGCACGGACGGCAGCGTGCTGAGCGCGACCGGCACCGCGCCGACCGCCGCCAGCAGGGCGGCGCGGCGGGCGCGGGCCCGCACCGCGCCGGTCGTCTTGAGCGCCACGAACACCGCGCCGTGCAGCACGGCCACCGACAGCGACAGGGCCCCGCCGAGCACGGTCGCGAGGGCCGTGCCGAACAGCAGGTTGCCGAAGATCGCGCCCCACAGGAACGCGGGCAGCACGCTGCCGGCGACGATCCCGGCGTCGCACAGGGCGACCTCGCGCCGGGAGTGGACCTTGCCGCGCCACTCCAGGCCGACGCCGCGCACGATCAGGCCCGTGACCACCAGGAAGACCGGCAGGTAGAAGCCGCTCAGCAGGCCGGAGTACCACGCGGGGAAGGCGGCGAACATCGCCCCGATCGCGGTGATCAGCCAGACCTCGTTGCCGTCCCACACCGGGCCGATGGTGCCGAGCACCTGCCTGCGGTCCGCCTCCGAGCGCGACAGCAGCGGCAGCAGGGCGCCCACGCCGAAGTCGAACCCCTCCAGGACGAAGTAGCCCGTCCAGAGGAAGGCGATCACGATGAACCAGAAGGTCGTCATCTCGTGGCTCCTCAGTACATGAGGGTCGGGGTGAGCCGGGTCTCCTCCGCGCGCGCCGGCGGGACCGCGCCGGGGGGCACGGTGGCCGGGGCGGGCAGTTCGGGGCCGGCCTTGACGTGCCGCAGCAGCAGCGCGCCCTCGGCGAGCGCGAGCACGCCGTACAGGACCGTGAAGACGGCCAGGGTGATCGCGACCTCGCCGAGCGAGACGCCGGGCGACACGCTGGCGGCCGTCATGAGCTCGCCCTGCACGGTCCACGGCTGGCGGCCGATCTCGCTGAGCAGCCAGCCGGCGATGATCGCGGCGGTCGGCAGCGGGAGCGCCAGCACGCACAGGCGGGCGAACCAGGCGGGCAGGGGCTCGCCCGATCCGCCATACTGTCCGGCGCGCTGCCCGCCGCGCCGCCCGCGGCGCTTCCTGGTCAGCCAGAGGCCGAGGACGGACAGGCCCACCGTGGCCATGCCAAAGTTGATCATCACACGGAACGACCAGAAGACGACCGGCAGGTTCGGGGTGTAGTCGGCCGGGCCGAAGGCCTTCTCGTACCTCGCCTGGATGTCGTCCACGCCCTGGACCGTCGCGGCGGGGTCGTGCGCGGCGAGCAGGCTGAGCAGGCCGGGCACCTCGACGCCGGGCGCGATCGAGAACGGCGCGCCGGCCGTGTCGTGCCGCAGGCCCTCCGCCGCGGCGAGCTTCATCGGCTGCTGCTCACGCAGGAGCTGACCGGACAGGTCGCCGGTGCCCGCGACCACGGCTCCCGCGATCGCGGTCATCACGAGCGCGGCGCGCAGGGCGGTCCGCCACATGTCCGGGAGGCGGCGCATCGGGGTGGTGGCGTCCTCGGCGGTGATCGTGCGGGCCGGGCGGCCGGGCAGCACGCCGAGGCCGCGCTCGCGCAGGACGCGGTAGCCGATGACGGCGATGACGAACCCGCCGGCCACGACGAACGAGGCGGCCACGACGTGCGGCACCTGGGCGAGCGCGGTCGAGTTGGTCAGCACGGCCCACAGGTCGGTCATCCGGGCCCGGCCGTCCACGACCTCGTAGCCGACCGGGTGCTTCATCCAGGCGTTGGCCGCGAGGATGAAGTAGGCCGACAGGTTGGAGCCGATCACCGCCGCCCACAGGCAGGCGAGGTGGACCCGCTTGGGCAGCCGGTCCCAGCCGAAGATCCACAGGCCGAGGAACGTCGACTCCAGGAAGAAGGCGAGCAGCGCCTCCAGCGCCAGCGGCGCGCCGAACACGTCGCCGACGAAGGTCGAGTAGTCGCTCCAGTTCATCCCGAACTGGAACTCCTGCACGATGCCGGTGACCACGCCCATGGCGAAGTTGATCAGGAAGAGCTTGCCGAAGAACTTCGTGAGCCGCAGGTAGTGCTCCCGGCCCGTACGGAGCCAGGCGGTCTGCAGACCGGCCACGTAGACGCCGAGCCCGATCGTCAGGGGCACGAAGAGAAAGTGGTAGACGGTGGTCACCCCGAACTGCCACCGTGCCAGGTCAAGCGCGTCCATGTCTTCCTCACGCCGAGCTCTACGACTTGTAGTTCTATATTCAGTAGTACTACAAGCTGTAGAGCATTAGGGCCCCGCGAGGTGCGATCTTCGTCACAGCCTCAGGCACGCCGAAGCGGCCCGGTTCGCGGTGCCGGATCCCCGTTCCTTGCAGTACGGACGATGCCTGCCGGGTGGTCCCGGTGACCAGGGACAGATGTCCCGTCCCGCCGGGGCGTGCCCGGCCGGGGCACACGACCAAGAGTGGCCGGACGGCGGCGCGCGCGGCGTCCGCCGCGCGGCTGATTCCGCCGTACGCCGCGCGGTTGACCCTGGAGGCGCCCCTGTCGCGGCCGCCCTGCGATTGCGCATGGAAACGGCGAGGACCTCCGGTTCCGTGTACCGGAGGTCCTCGCCCGATCTTCTGTGGTCCTTTCCGTGCTCCTGCGCGCCTTGCCCCGGGGGTCAGGCGCCGGCCGGGTGGAGGGCCAGCGTGGGGTAGTCGGTGTAGCCGCGGTGGTCGCCGCCGAAGGCCGTGCTCAGGTCCGGCTCGTTCAGCGGAGCGCCGACGCGCAGGCGCAGCGGCAGGTCGGGGTTGGCCAGGAAGGACTTGCCCAGCGCGACGAGATCGGCGCCCCAGCGCAGCCGTTCCGCGGCGGCGGCCCCCGGGTCGGTCGCGGCGGGGTCGTTGACGATCAGGGTGTTCGGCCACAGGTCCCGGATGCGAGCGTCCAGCTCGGTGCCGGTGGCCAGCAGGTGCAGGTAGACCAGGTCGAGGCCGGCGAGCGCGGACACCAGCGCGGGATAGACCTCGTGCGCGTCCTCCTCCACCAGCCCCTGGGCGCCGTTCAGGGGGGAGAGCCGGATGCCCACCCGGGACGGGCCGATCTCGTCCGTGACGGCCTTGGCGGTCTCCACGGCGAACCGGATCCGGCCCTCCACCGACCCGCCGTACCGGTCGTCGCGCAGGTTGGCGTTCTGCGACAGGAACTGGTGGATCAGGTAGCCGTTGGCGCCGTGCAGTTCGACGCCGTCGAACCCGGCGTCCACGGCGCGGCGGGCGGCGGCGGCGAAGTCGCCGACCGTGGCCTCCACCTCATCCGTGGACAGCTCCACGGCCACCGGCGTGTCCTGCGGGCCGGTGGGCGTGAAGATCTGCTCGCCGAGCCGTACGGCGGAGGGGGCGACCGGCAGGCGTCCGCTGTTGTCGGGGTGGCCCACCCCGCCCGCGTGCATGATCTGGGCCACGATCCGGCCGCCCGCCGCGTGGACGGCGTCGGTCACCTCCCGCCACCCCGCGACCTGCTCGTCGGTGTGCAGCCCCGGGGTGTTCATGTAGCCCTGTCCCGCCGCGCTGGGCTGGACGCCCTCCGTCACGATCAGACCGGCCGAGGCGCGCTGGGCGTAGTAGAGCGCGGTCAACGGTGAGGGGATCCCCTCCACGTACGCCCGTGACCGCGTCATGGGCGCCATGACGAGACGGTTCGGCAGGCGGAGGGAACCGAGGTCGTGGGGTGTGAACAGCATGGTCAAGTCCTCCCGAAGTTACTTGGTCGGCCAACTTGGTCGGCCAATAGATACTCATACAACTTGGCCGACCAATTTGCAAGCGGTAGGCTGATCGGCGAGGAGGCGGCGTGATGACGGAGACACGGACCGGCGGCGCGGGGGCGTGCGGAACGACTGCCGGGGCGGGCTCGGGGTCGGGGTGCGGAGCGGCGCCCGGAGAGGACCCGGACAGCCTGAGCTGCCTGATGGCCCAGGCGGCCCTCGGGCACCGTGTCCTGCTCGCCGCGCTGCTCGCCGAGATCGGCCTTTATCCCGGTCAGGACCGGGTGCTCAACGCGTTGTGGGCCAACGGGCCCATGTCCCAGAACCGGCTCGCCGCGGCGGTGGGCATCGACATGTCCACGATGACCAAGAGCCTGCAACGGCTGGAGCGCGGTGGGTTGGTGAGCCGCGCTCCGTCCCCCGGAAACCGGCGGATCAGTGTGGTGAGCACGACGCCGGAGGGCGACGCCCTGCGGCCCGAGGTCCGCCGGGTCGAGGAGGAGCTCCACCGGCGGCTGTCCGACGGTCTGACGCCGGAACAGGTCGAGACCCTCCGCTCCCTGCTGGGGGTGGTCCGCCGCAACATCTGCCGCGAGACCGCGTCGTCCCCGCTCTCCGGGACGGAGCTTCCCGTCACGGTCACGGCCTCCCGGTAACCGGCCGGGTGAGGTCCGCGTCACCGCCACGCCGAGGCCGGGCACATCTTGCCGTTCTCGCCGTACGGGTGATTTTCTGGTGTGCTTCGCATCGGAGGTGGCCATGAAGGTCTCGGGCAGCGCGCTGGTCGCGGCGGAGCGCAAGCGGGTCTGGGACGCCCTCCAGGACCCCGGCGTCCTGGTGCGGACGATCCCCGGCTGCGAGCGCCTGGAGACGGTCGGGGAGAACGTGTACGCGATGACGGTCACGGCGGGGGTCGCCTCGGTCAGGGGCGTCTACCAGGGTGAGGTCGCCCTGCGCGACCAGGAGGAGCCGGACCGGTTCACGCTCGGCGCGCGCGGCCAGGGCGCCCCCGGCACCGTCGAGGCCACCGTGGCCGTACGGCTGAGCGACGCCGAGGGCGGCACCCGGGTCGACTTCGACGCCGAGGCCGTCGTCGGCGGCATGATCGGCGGCGTGGGGCAGCGGATGCTCGCCTCGGTGGCCAAGAAGACCGCCGGGGAGTTCTTCTCCGCCGTCGAGCGGCACCTGCTGTCCGCCTCCGCCGTTCCCGCCACGGTGACCGCCGCGGTGTCCGCCGCTGTGTCCGGAGCCGTGCCGGAAGCCGTGTCCGGAGCAGTTCCGGCGGCGACGGCCGCGGCCGGTGACACGACGCCCCGGGTGTTCACCCGAGAGGCCCCCGCCGCGCCCCGCCAGGGCGTGCCGGCCTGGACGATGCTCGCGGCCTTCGGCACGGGCGCCGGGGTGGCCCTCGGCAGCGCCGTCATCGGCTGGCTCCTCGGCCGCGACTCCCGCCGCCGTTAGCTCGTGTCTGAGCGGGGGAATCGCCTGGAGGGCGCACCGGTTGGGACATGTCGTGAAAGTCGAGATCTTCTCTGATGTCGTGTGTCCCTGGTGCTACATCGGGCACCACCGGCTCCAGCAGGCCGTACGCCTCTTCGAGGGGGACGTCGAAGTGGAGCACCGCCCCTTCCAGCTCGACCCGGACGGCGTCTCCACCGGTGAGCCGCTGCTGCGCGCGCTGGAGCGCAAGTTCGGCGGCGCCGCACAGGTGGCCCAGATGACCGCTCGCGTCGCGGGCGTGGCGGCCGAGGACGGGCTGGACCTCCGCTTCGACCGGGCGCTGCAGGCCGGCACGTTCGAGGCGCATCGGCTGATCTGGCTGGCCGAACGGGCCGGACGCGGAGCGGCGATGGCCGAGCGGCTCTTCCGGGCCCACTTCACCGACGGCCTGAACGTGGGGGACTCCGGCACGCTGGCCGGGCTCGCCGCCGAGACCGGCGTCGAGGACACCGGGGAGGGTGCCGAGCAGGTGCGCGCGGAGCTGGCCCGCGCCCGCGCGCTGGGCGTGCGCTCCGTCCCGCTGTTCCTGTTCGAGGAGAAGTTCGCCGTCTCGGGCGCGCAGCCCGTCGAGACGCTCGTGGCCGCGCTGCGGGAGGTCGAGGCCCGTACGGCCCAGGAGACGGCGGCAGAGAAGGCGGGCGCGGGGTGTGACGACGGCGCCTGCGCGGTCTGAGTCCCGCAGGCGGCCCGGGCGGGCGGCTCGGGTAGGCAGGTCGGGTAGGCAGGGTCTGACGACGGTGTCCGGATTCTTCGGCAGAGTGCGCCGGTTCTTCCCGGTGGCGGCGCTCGGTAGACACTGAGCATGTCCATCCGCATCGGGGTAGACACCGGCGGCACCTTCACCGACGTCGTTCTCGTCGACGAGGAGTCCGGCCGCGTCGTCACGACCAAGACTCCCTCCACTCCTGCCAACCCGGCCGATGGTTTCATGGCAGGCGTGCACAAGGTGCTGGAGGCCCACGGGGGGTCCCGCGACCTCGATGCCGTCGCCGCCCTCGTCCACGGCACGACCGTCGCCACGAACCAGTTGCTGGAGGACCGCCCGGACGGCACCGCCCACCTGGGGTTCGTCACCACCGAGGGGTTCGAGTCCGTCCTGGAGATCGCCCGGCAGAGCGTGCCGGACGGCTACGGCAACTCCTACTTCTGGGTGAAACCGCCGCGGATCGTGCCCGCCCACCGGGTGCGTACCGTGGGAGGACGGCTCGACCACCTCGGTGGGGAGATCCGGCCGTTCGACGAGAAGCAGGCCGCGGACGCCGCGCGGTGGTTCAGGGAGCGGGGCGTCACCGCGATCGGCGTGTGCCTCCTGCACTCCTACGCCAACCCCGCCCACGAGCGGCGGATGCGGGAGGTGCTGGAGCGCGAGCACCCGGAGGCCGTCGTGTCGCTGTCGAGCGACGTGCTGCGGGAGTACCGGGAGTACGAGCGGTCGGTCACCACGCTGGTGGACGCGGCGGTCAAGCCGATCATGCGGCGCTACATCGGGAACCTGTCCGAGCGGCTCGGCCGGCCCTTCTCGGTCATGAAGAGCAACGGCGGCGTGCTCTCGGCGGCCGAGGTGGTGCACCAGCCGATCACGACCGTCCTGTCCGGCCCGGCCGCGGGCGCGCTCGGCGCCGCCCTGGTGGCCGGGGCCGCCGGGCATCCGAGCGCGATCACCCTCGACGGCGGCGGCACCTCGACCGACGTGGCCGTGGTGGTCGACGGAGAGCCCTCGCTGACGACCGAGGGCAGGATCGGCCGTTATCCCTGCAAGATCCCGATGATCGACATCGTCACGGTCGGGGCGGGCGGCGGGTCGATCGCGTGGGTCTCCCCGGAGGGCACGCTGAAGGTGGGCCCCCGCTCCGCGGGCGCGGACCCCGGGCCGATCTGCTACGGCGGAGGCGGCGCCGAGGTGACGGTGACCGACGCGCACGTCTTCCTCGGCCGGGTGCCGCCGCACCTGCTCGGCGGGGAGATCCGCCTCGACGTCTCCGCCGCGCGGGCGGGCGTCGAGGCGCTCGCCGCCCGGCTCGGGCTGACCCCCGAGCGCTGCGCCACCGGGATCCTGGAGATCAGCGCCTTCAACCAGTCGAACGCGATCCGGCAGATCACCGTGCAGCGCGGGCTCGACGTGCGGGACTTCCCGCTGGTCGCGTTCGGCGGGTCCGGCCCGCTGCTGGCCTGCCGCCTGATCGACGTCCTCGGGCTGCCCGCCGCGATCATCCCGCCCGACCCGGGGAACGTGTCCGCGTTCGGCCTGCTCACCGTGGACGTGAAGAACGACTACGTCCGCACGCACGTCACCCGTGAGCCGTCGCCGCGGGTGCTCGGCGAGATCCTCGCCGACCTGGAGGCCGAGGCGGCGGACGCGCTCGGCCGCGAGGGCTTCGCCGAGCACGTGTACGCGCGCAGCGCCGACCTGCGCTACTACGGCCAGGCGTACGAGGTGCGGGTGGCCGCGCCGGACGGTCCCGTGGACGACGCGTGGCTCGCCGTGGTCGCCGGCCGGTTCCACGCCGAGCACGAGAGGCTCTACGGGTACGGCTACCGCGACGATCCCCGGCACGCCGTCGAATGGGTCAACCTCCGGGTGTCCGGCATCGGCCCGATCACCCGGCCGAAGCTCGCGCGCAAGCCGTACCAGCCGGACGAGCCGAGCCCGGTCGGCACCCGCGACGTGTACTACGAGCGGTGGGGCAGGACCGTCGTCTACCGCCGCGACGACCTCGGCGCGGGCGCCGTCGTCCGCGGCCCCGCCGTCGTCGAGGAGTACGGCTCGACCCTGCCGGTGCATCCCGGCTTCACGGCGACCATGGACGACTACGGCAACCTCGTGGTGGTGAGCGATGACCGGTAGGACCGCCGACCCCGTGCTCGTGGAGATCGTGGAGGGCACGCTCGCCTCAGTCGAGACGGAGGTGGAGACCGCGATCGCGCGGACCGCCCGGTCGCCGATGATCCGCGACGCGCACGACTTCCGGGCCGGCATCCACGACGCGCGGCTGCGCAAGCTGACCGGCCGTTCCTATTCGGCGCTGGTGCAGCCGGTCGTGCGCGACTTCCCGATCGGGACGATGCGGCCCGGCGACGTGTTCTTCCACAACGACGTCTATCTCTCCGAGGGGGGCATCGGCCACCTGCCCGACCTGTGCGTGACGGTGCCCGTCTTCCACGATGGCGAGGTCGTCGCGTTCGTCCAGGCGTTCGGCCACCACGACGACATCGGCGGCGCGGTGCCGGGATCGATGCCGTCGCACGCGCGCAGCGCGTTCGAGGAGGGCCTGATGGTCCCGCCGATCAGGCTCTGGGATCAGGGGGTGCCCAACCGCGCCGCTCTCACGATCATGACGCGCAACTCCCGCATGCCCGACGCGCTGGCCGGGGACCTCGACGCCGAGTGCTCTGCCTGCCTCATGGGGGCCCGGCGGCTCGGCGAGCTGTTCGGCCGGTACGGCCGGGAGGCGGTCGAGGCCTGCTTCGACGCGATCATCTCCAAGACGACCGAGACCTTCCGGCGGGAGCTGCTGGCGAAGATCCCCGAGGGCGTCCACGTCTGGGAGGACTACGCCGAGCACGACGGCGTGGACGAGCCGCGCCTGCACACCCAGCGGATCACGCTGACCGTCGACCACTCCTCGGACACCCCGCTGACCATCGATTTCACCGGCACCTCGGCACAGGCCAAGGGGCCGATCAACCACGCCGGCGACTACGCCGGCGGCGTCTTCCTGAAGAAGTGGCTGGCGCCGATCCTGCGCAACCTCGCCGACACCCCCGAGCGGATGGCCGAGCTCGACGTCAACGAGGGCGTCGTGCCGCTGATCAGGATGGTCTTCCCGGAGAAGGGCACCCTGCTCACGCCGATCTTCCCCGCGCCCACCAACGCCCGTACGTTCGTGATCCTCCGCCTGCTCGGCGTGCTGGCGGGCGTGCTGGCCAAGGCGACCGGCGGCCGGATGCCGGCCGACCAGGAGACGATCCGCTACACCGGCGTGTACGGCGAGTCGGACGACGGGCCGTACCTCATGCGCGAGGTGCTGGGCGGCGGGTCGGGCGGGCGCTGGTACGCCGACGGGGAGGACACCATTCACGTCGTGCCCGACAGCCGCAACATCCCCGCGGAGTTCGCCGAGGCGCGCTGGCCGTTCCGGGTCGAGCGGCTGGGCCTGGCGGTGGACAGCGGCGGGCCGGGGGAGTTCCGCGGCGGTCTCGGCTACGACAAGCACATCCGGATGCTGCGGGACGCCTCGTTCATGTCGATCGCCGACCGCTCGATCCTGTCGTGCTGGGGCGTCAACGGCGGCCGGGCCGGCCGGCCCTTCCAGGTCACGGTCGACGGCGTGGAGATGGAAGGCCTGGTTGACGACTTCCCCGTACGCGCCGGGCAGGTCATCCGCATCCGCACGACCGGGGGAGGCGGCTGGGGCTCGCCGTACGACCGGCCGGCCGAACGCGTCGCCGCCGACGTCCGCGACGGGAAGGTCTCCTTCGAGGGCGCGCGTGAGGACTACGGCGTCGTCCTCACCGGCACCCGCGACGACGTCGTCGTGGACGCCGAGGCGACCGCGCGCCTGCGGGAGCGGCTGCGGGAGACGACGCCTGCGGCCTTCTTCGACCGCGGCCCCGGTTATCCCCGGCTCTCCGGCGGCCTCCCCCACGCCGAGGTCGACACCGTGTGAGCGATCACCGCACCTGGGGGCGGCCCGACGGAATGGCCCGGGAAATTCTTGCCGGCGTCGCCCGGAGCTCCGCTTCCAGCTCGGCGACCAGGTGCTGAATCGTCGCCTTCATCCGGAGGCGGCGTCCGTTCAGTTCCTCGCCGAAGGCGCGGGCCGTCGACCCCACCCACACCGGGTGCCCTCCGAACAGCGCACAGACCTGGTCGAGTGACGTCTCCAGGACCCCGGCGTGCTCACGTACCAACGCGAGCACGGTCTGGAGATCGCGGTATTCGGGATTTGCCACCAGATCATCATCTGTGGGCACGTTTCGGGCTCCCATATCGAATGGCCGAAAGTCAGGTGGCCGCACGGTGCTGACACCTGAGATTATGTGGTCGCATAAGGTTCCGGCCAGACACGGAGGCGGATTCGATGCCCGGCGCGCCCCTTTCCGCACGGATATGCCCTATCGCCGGCGCGCTCCTTCTGACGCTTCTTGCTCCGGTGGCCTGCTCCTCGGAAGAAACTCCTACGGCAGCGGAAGCGGGTCAAACGCTCAGAACGCATATTCTGCAACTATTGAAGGAACGCAACGCGCAGGACGTGACCATCACCGACCCCGGCGGCAAAGACATCCCCTGCGGCGACGGCAGAGCCAAACAAACCTTCGCCGCCACAGGAGAAGATCTACCGACGCGCGGTTCGGATGCGCTGACAGATGCCCTTCTGGGGGCCCTGAAGCGAGTCGCTCCATATGGGCTCGTCACCTCCGGGAGGCCGGGCGAGCCGATGCGGGTACGGAACTCTGCGTCTCATACCTCTCTGACGCTCGCTTCTTCTGAGAGCGGTCAGTACGTCGTTCGCGGCGAGACCGAGTGCCTCACGAGTCACTAGAGCGATGCGCGAACAGACGTGCACGGCTCAACGCCGCCGTCTTCCGGCCATCGAAACGATCTCCCAGGAACCTGCTCACGTCTCCCAGCGATTTCTTGTCACCGCCCATGCCGTTGGTGATGAACCATTGGTCGAGGGCACGCAGGCATCGACGTCGTCCAGACGTGAGGGGTCCCCGGCCTTCAGCATCGGCGGCACGTTCACCCCGACGAGCCGCCTGGCGAGGTCGCCCATGCCCCGGTCGAAGGGCCTGCGGTCCCGCGCGTCTCCGGCGAAGGCGAGCAGGAACCGGAAGGTGTCCTCCGGGCTGAGCCGGAACGCCGGTGACAGGCCAGGCACCCGTGACTCGACCGGGCCGAAGGCGCTGGGCAGCAACTGGTTGGAGTCGCCGAGGTTCGCGCCCTCGGCCATCTCCGTGGCGTACGCGCCCGCTGTCTCGGCGAGATGGACACGCGTGGGTGGGGCGAAGCGGAAGCCCGAGGTGCCGGTGACGACGGCGTACGCGAACCGCGCCGCGACGTCGCTGTGCGCCCCGTCCCTCTCGTCGTACGCGCCGGACGGCGAGGAGGCGTCCGAACGCGTCCGCGGGCTCAGCGTCCCCGGACGTACGGCGGTTCAGGTCCCGCAGGAACGCCACCAGGCCGGGCCGCCGGTCGCGCGTCCCGCCCGCGTGGGCGAGCAGCGACATGGCGTCCCGGGGAAGCGGGCTGTCCCCGGTCGCCGGCGCGATCGCGAGCCGTGCCGCCGCCGGGTTCTCGCTCAGCGCCTTGAGGTACGGCGTCAGCGTGGCGCCGTTCGACTCGTCGCCGGGCAGGAACATCTGGGTGACCACCACCTCGGCCAGCCACTCGGTGGGCAGGTGCGCGGCGGACAGCAGGTCGCCGATGCTCATGCGGTCCTCGTCCCGGTCCGCTCTGGCGCGCACGGCGGCGGCGACGGCCGCGAACCCGGGGACCACCGGCCCGCCGCTCACCGCCGAGCCGAACGCCCGGCTCACGGTCCGTACGGCGTCGTCCACGTTCTCCTGCAGGATGTGGCGCAGGCGCCGGGGGGAGCTCCACCGTGCGGCGCGCACCGATGCCGGCGAAGGAGGCGGCGGTGAACTCGGCGTCGTCGGCGTGGGCGGCCAGCCTCTCGACGATCTCGCGGTACTCGTCCACGAGATGGACGTCGAACGGCGCGTCCAGATCGACGTCCCGGTACGCCGCGGCGAGCGCGCCGCCCAGCCGGCGGGCCTCGGCCGCGCCGAGGAGGCTCGTCTCGTCGTACGGGACGAGCGCCGACGAGGCCGTGAGCCGAGCGGGCGACCAGCCGGTCGTGTTGGCGAGGCTCACCGCCAGGCGGTGGCGGCGGCGCAATACCTCCCATCGTGCCGGGCCGTCCGGGATTGGCGGCGGTGCCGTTGGGTAGCCGTCCAGTAACGGCACAAACAGGATGGTGAGTTCGAAATGGCGAATATCGTCCAGCGCATCCGGGACTACCTGCAGACCCCCAAGGGCCGCGAGAACATGGAGAAGGCCAAGACGATGGCCCGTGATCCCGAGAACCAGCAGCGGCTGCGCCGCCTGATGGACCAGGTGCGCGGGCACCGTACGCCGCGCTGAGCCTTCCGGTCGTACGGCGGAGCGGCGGGGCCGATGGGGGACCACGGCTGGACATCGGCCCCGAAGTACCGAAAATATGCGTCACAAGGATAGGTTCGCGTATCGGGAAGAGCTGATCGCCGAGATGGAGAAGGCGCCTGCGGCGTACGGGCACCGGCGCGTGGCGCCGGGGCGGTGACCGCCGTGACCAGGCCGGACGCGCGCACCCTGATCGCGCGGGTGCTCGACCCGCACTCGTGGAAATCGTGGGACGGGCCGCCGCTCGACCGGGCCACGCCGGGGTCGGAGTACGCGGCCGAGCTCGCCCGGGTGCGGGCGAGGACGGGATACGACGAGTCGGTCGTCACCGGGGAGGGAACTCTCGACGGCCGCCGCGTCGCCGTGATGGCCTGCGAGTTCTCCTTCCTGGCCGGTTCGATCGGGGTGGCGGCGGCCGAACGGCTCGTGCGGGCGGTCGAGCGGGCAACCTCCGAACGGCTGCCGCTGCTCGCCGCCCCGGCCAGCGGCGGCACCCGGATGCAGGAGGGCGCCCTGGCCTTCACCCAGATGGTGAAGATCACCGCCGCGGTCGGCGCGCACCGCGCCGCGGGGCTGCCGTACGTCGTCTACCTGCGCCATCCGACCACGGGCGGGGTGTTCGCGTCGTGGGGCTCGCTCGGGCACGTGACCGCCGCGGAGCCGGGCGCGCTGATCGGCTTCCTCGGGCCACGGGTGTTCGAGTCGCTGCACGGCTACCCGTTCCCGGAAGGCGTCCAGGTCGCGGAGAACCTCCACGCCCACGGGCTGGTCGACGCCGTGGTCTCGGCCGAGGACGCCCGGGAGATCGCCGTCAGGGCGCTGGCCGTGCTCTGCGCGCCCCGCTCGGGGCTGTCGCCCGGCCCGGAGCCCGAGGAGGCGGCCGAGCCGGTCCCGGCGTGGGAGGCGGTGACGCGTTCCCGGCGCGACGACCGGCCCGGCATCCGCGAACTGCTGAAGCACGGGGCGCGCGACGTCACCCCGCTGCACGGCACCGGCACCGGCGAGCGCGACCCCGGGCTGCTGCTCGCGCTGGCCAGGTTCGGCACGGCGCCCGCCGTCGTCCTCGGCCAGGACCGGCGGCGGCGCGGCGGCAGCGGACTCGGCCCCGCCGGTCTGCGGGTGGCCCGGCGCGGCATGCGCCTGGCCAGCGAACTGGGCCTTCCCCTGGTCACGGTCATCGACACGGCCGGAGCGGCGCTGTCGAGGGCGGCCGAGGAGGGCGGCCTCGCCGCCGAGATCGCCCGCTGCCTGGCCGACCTCGTCATGCTCGACGCGCCGACCGTGTGCCTGCTCCTTGGGGAGGGCGCCGGCGGCGCGGCGCTGGCCCTGCTCCCGGCCGACCGGGTCGTCTGCGCGCAGCACGCCTGGCTGTCCCCGCTTCCGCCCGAAGGCGCGTCGGCGCTGCTGTACCGGACCGTCGACTTCGCCCCCGAGATCGCCGCGGCCCAGGGCGTCCGCGCCACCGACCTGCGGCGGAACGGGATCGTCGACCGGGTGGTCCCGGAGCGTCCCGACGCGGCGTACGAGCCGGAGGCGTTCTGCGGCCGGGTCGCCGCGACGCTGGAGCACGAGATCGCCGGCCTGCTCGCCCGCCCGGCGGACGAGCGGACGGCCGCCCGATCCGCCCGCTACCGCGCCCTCGGCCTCTGACCGGCTGCTACCCGGAAGGCGGCGTCACCGGTCGCCCGGCTCCTGGCCGTCCGGCCGGTCGGGACCGAGCGGCACGGGCACCCGTTCCACCCGGACGGCGTGCACCTCGTCGCGGGGCACCACCACCTCGTACGCGCCGTGGTCCACCAGCCAGTAGCCGAGCGTCTCGGCCTTGAGGCCGTTGTGGCCGGTGTAGGCGATGTGGAGGCCGCCCTCCCCGCCGTCGCCTCCGTCGTCCTCGTCCAGCACCAGGCAGGGCTCCCCGCCGAACGCCCCGACCGTGCGCAGCAGGGTGAGCCGGTCCAGCGCGGACCGGTCCACCCGCAGCCGCCAGTAGCCGCCGGCGGCGGTGAAGCCCTCCTGCGGCGCCTCGCTGAACAGCACCACGTCGTCGCTGCCCGGCCCGAGCGCCGCCGCGTACTCCCGGTCGCGGTAGAGGGCGACGAACCCCAGGCCGACCGGTTCGCCGCCGTTCGCCGGGCCGGTCACAGGGCCGGTCACAGGGCCGCTCATCGGGCCGGCCGCCAGGTCAGGCCGTCGTACGCGGCGAAGGGACGCGCGCCGGCCGGCGTGAGGTGCACGATCTCCGCGCCCGCGGGGATCGGCATCGGCATCGTGTGGAACTGCGGCACCACCTGCTCGCGCGAGGCGGTGAACCCGTTCCCCGTGAAGGGCGGTGCATCGCTCCAATCTCCGCCCATGTGCTGGCCGTACGGGACGACATAGGTGTCGATGTCCCGGGCGTCCCACCGCATGACGTACAACTCGGGCACGTCCGGCGTGAGCTCCGACCCGTCGAAGCCCAGATCGAGGGCTTCGACGAGCGCGGCGGGCGAGGTGAGGCGGTCGCAGTCCTGCACCCGGTAAACGTACCCGGAGATGATCGTGCGCCGGCCCGACAGGTACGGCACGAGCAGCCGCGGCGGAATCACCTTCTGCATCCGCGTCCTGTGTCCCGGCTCGTTCATGGGGGGTAGTTTACGATCTGTTGACACCCAGCCGTCGGTGTTCCAGCGAGGGGACGGTGGCGCGTGCGGTCGCCGTCCAGGCGGGGTCGATCTCCGCGACCAGCACGCCGGGGCCGGGGCCCAGGTCGTGGCGGGCCACGCCCATCGGATCGACGAGCATGCTGCGGCCGACACCGAACCCGTCCGGTATGGCGGGGTTGGGAGCCTGGCCGACGGCGATCGTGCAGGTGGTGTTCTCGATGGCCCTGGCCCTGACGAGGGTCGTCCAGTGGTCCTCCTTGAGCGGCCCCGAGCCCCAGGCGGCGATCACCGCGAACGTGTCCGCGCCCTGGTCCACCAGTGCTCGCGCGAGCTCGGGGAACCGGACGTCGTAGCAGGTGACCAGGCCGATCCTGAGCCCGGCGAGCTCCACGACCACCGGTTCGTCCCCCGGCGCGACCAGGCTCGACTCCTTCGCGCCGAAGGAGTCGAATAGGTGGATCTTGCGGTAGGCCGCGGCGAGCGAGCCGTCCGCCCGCAGGGCGACGGCGGTGTTCCACACCCGGCCGTCCTCGGCGGGTTCGAAGACGCCGGCGATGACGGCGACGCCGTGCTCACGCGCCGCCTCGGCGAGGCCGGTGACGAACGGTCCGTCGAGCGGTTCGGCCGTGTGCGTCACGCCGCGCCCGAACCGGGTGAGCGTGGCCTCGGGGAACACGGCGAGGTCCGCTCCCGGCACCCGGGCGAGGGCGTCACGCACGGTCTCGAGGTTGGTCTTCGGGTCGTGGTCGACGGGGATCTGGCACAGCGCTATGCGGGTCACGGCTCCCAGTCTGCCCGGCGGGCGGCTCTCCCCACCAGGTGAGCGTCCGCCAGACCTGCTCCAGCGGGCCGTACCGGTGACGGGCCAGCCACCACCGGCTGAAGGCGGCCTGCGCGGCCAGGGTCACGAGGGTGAGCCCCACGACGACGACGGCGCCGGAGCCGCCGCCGGCCGGTGGCGGGAGCACCGCCGCGATCACCAGCGTGCCCGTGACGTAGTTGGTCAGCGCCATCCGTCCCAGGGCCTCGAACAGGGCCGTCCGGCGGGCGAGCAGCAGGAACGCCGCCGCGTAGGCGGCCGCGCCGCTCACCGCCGCCGCCTGGTAGACGCCGCCCTCGGGCGGCGCGTGGTTCCACCACCAGGTCAGCCCGGCCGTGAGCGCTCCCGCCGCCGCGCAGACGGCCGCGAGGACCCACGTCCGGCCCGCGCCTCCCGTGCCGTCCGCCACGTTCGGGGCGGCGGCCAGACCGAGCAGGAACAGCGCCGTGATCAGCACGTACGGCTCGGAGTCGAGCAGGGAGGCGGCCAGCGTGCCGCAGCCGAGCAGCAGCACCGTCCAGCGGGGCAGCAGGCTCGCCGGGAGCAGGACCGCCACCCCCAGCAGCGCGTACGGCAGCAGCACCCCGCCGGGATGCACCAGGGTGTGCGCCGCGCCCAGCACGGCCAGCACCGCGAGGCGCCGGAGCAGGACGACCCGGGGGCGGGCAGCGCGCTTCCGCGCCGAGCGGAGGAACAGCGCGAAGGACAGGCCGAACAGGAACGCGAAGATCGGGTAGAAGCGGCTCTGGACCAGGTTCTCCATCACCCAGCCGAAAGGGGACGGGTCGCGCCGCTCCGCCGTCCACTGCCAGGTGTTCACGAGCATGATCCCGCAGACGGCGAACCCGCGCAGCGCGTCGACCCGCCGGATCCTGCCCACCGTCACGCTCCCTGTCACACCCCGTACGTCGGCGGCTCCGGCCGTTCGAACGGCATCAGGTGCACCTGCCGCGCGACCGTGAACTACTGCCCATCGTCCAGCCGGTGCTGGTCCGCCAGGCATTCACGCACCCCGTTCTCGGCCGCGGCGAAGGACGGATGGCTTTCACCCACGACCTGCCGAGCCAGTCTCAGCGACTCTTCGTACAGTTGGAGGGCAGGGGTCGTGTCGCCGAGCAGCCGCATGACCCGGGCGAGGTTGTTCATGGAGACGATGTTCGCCGGATGGGTCTCGCCCAGAACCTTGCGCCGCAGCGCGAGAACCTTCTGATGGAGCTCACGTGCCTCTTCCAGATCCCCTCGCGCGCGCAACACCTCCGCAAGGTTGTTCATCCATACGAGATTGTCGGGATGCTCCTCTCCCAGCAGCTCGCTCCCAACCCTTACTACCTCGGTAGCGAGACTATGGGCTGTGGAAAGGTCGCCGAGACGGCGGCACACCTTGCCGAGATTGTTCATGGCGATCAGAGTGTGATTGTCGCGTTTACCAGATGTGCGTAACCGCGTCGAAACAATCTGCTCGTACAGGTGTCTCGCTTGGGGCAGATGCTCCTCCTGTTCCATGAGGACACCGCCCAGATCATTCATCGTCTGGATGGTGTTCGGATGGTCCTCTCCGAAACCCCGGCGGTAGACAGGGAGAATCTGCTCATAAAGGTTCTTCGCTTCGTCCAAATTCCCGAGCCCGTGAGCAACCAGGGCAAGACAGTTCGTCAGGCGCAGCAGGCGTGGGTCCGTGTCGGAGAGTTTCTCCTGACCGATGCGCCAGGCTCGGCGGCACAACTCTTCGGCCACCGCGTAGTCGCCGCTCCGGAAGAGCCGAATGCCAAGCTCGCCGAATAGTTGTGCGGCGAGAACCAACTCTTTCTCGCGAGACGTCGCCACTCCGTTCGTGAGTTGGGTCCAGACCTTCTCCGCATGGGGAAGCAGGGTGGAAGCGCGTCTCCAGCCATCCGGGTGCCGTTCATCTACCTGGACTCCTGCCCACAGAAGAGCCAAAGCTGCGTTCAGCCAGCGTGCGACGCTCCAGGATGAGGACGGGTCTCTCCTCGGTACGGCTTTCGCCTGTAAGACGCGTAGCCATCGCGAACTGCGGTTGCCATCGGCTGTGATCCTGTCCCGGAGCACATCGGAGATCAACTGGTGAACGCGAATGTGCTCGGCGGTGGCCGAGGTGAGAAGGGACGCCTGGAGGAGTGTCGCGATGGTCTGATCGAGCCCCACGACATCGGTACAAGCGCGCGCGAGCGCGCGAGGAAGCGCGGACGGGCTCATCGCGGGCAGTCCTCGGGGAACCTCCGTCGGCGCCATTACCGAGAGAACGCGAAGGAGTTGCATGGCCGCGGTGTCGCGTCGCGAGACCCAGTCGAAGGAAAGCTCGAGAGTCGCCTCCACGCTGACGCGATTGAGGCCTGAGCCATGCCGAAGCAGGCGTGCCCGACTGGAGTCGTAGCGCTGCAGGTAGTCGCGGAGACCGATGCCGGAGTCACGGCAATACGCGCCCGCCTGTTCCAGCGCGAGAGGCAGGCCGCCAAGTCTCGCCGCCAGTTTCGCGGAGGAGTCCTGGTCGGTGTCGCCGGCGCGGTTGCGCAGGAAGCGAGAGGCCTCTTCCTGTGGGAAAACCTGTAGGAGCAGCGTCTCCGCGAGGCGATCGAACTGAGGGTTCCTGGACGTTATGAGGACCTGGCCGCCTGACGTGACGGGTACCAGATCCAGCAGGTCCTCGACGATCCTGGCGTCGTCGAATATGAGTAGCCATCCTGCTCGCTCGCTGAGCAGTCCCACGACTTTCTTCGCTGTGGACTCGGCGGTTGTGGAGGACAGGTTCAGTTGGCGGCCGAGCTCTGCCAGGGAAGAGATTACCGACGTTCGGCTCCCCGCCGGGATCCACCATCCCAAAGTGACCGACGGGCGTTGGCGATGCGCGTAAGCGAGAGCGAGCTGTGTTTTCCCGACGCCTCCCATGCCGCACAGCAGTAGCGCCCGGCCGCTTCCGCGCATCAATATCGTGCCGATCCTGCGAAACTCCGCTCTCCGGTTGCTGAATTCCTTCGCAGGAGCTGGGATGTTCCAGAGCTGGGCATCGCCGTTCGGGACGACCGTAACCGGGGAAGTTGAATGTCCGGCTGGCATGCCGTGCCGTGTGCGTAACTCCATCACCAGTACGGGAATCGCGAGCAGTATGCAGATGGGCCATGCAAGCCACAGACTCGATCGCCAGGAGTCGGGAAGGGCGTTCGACGCGACATTGGTCGTCGCCGGCAGCAGGACGATGGCGATGACCGAAGTGGTCAGAAGCCAGGAGGTCCGACGAGGTGGCAAGATCGACTCCTTCGAACGCCCTTCGGGGACGGCCTCCGCTGCCCCTCACAGATTACTTGGGGAGAGCGTCCGTGACGACATTGCCGGGCAGGTGAAGAGTCACAAATCGGGCAGTGCTGGCGGACGAGTCGGGAGGTGGTCTCTGAGCCGAAGGTAGCGAGTCTTTCGGCCGATCTGCACGAGAGCGAACTCTTAATCGTGGTAACGGCCGGCCGCACCTCCGGTGCTACGTTGGTCCGGTCGGCAGCTGAATGCGTAATATGGGACGTCTTTCACAGAATGCCTTCTAGGCCTTACCAAGGGAGTCTGCGGGCGTGCGGCGGAGGAGTACGCCGGCTGGATTATGTGTACCGCGCTAATGTCCTGAGAGCTCGGCGCACGTCGGGTGATTAATTTTCTTATCGTTTTCATTGCGCTATCAAGGTTTCTTACCTCATTGCCTGCATCTTGAAGGCTTCAGGTAGGCTCACGGCGTGAGGGAGCCTCTGGTGCGGCGGATGCGGGAGTTTGGCACGACCGTGTTCGCCACGATGACGAAGCTGGCCGTGGAGACGGGCTCGATCAACCTGGGTCAGGGTTTCCCGGACACCGACGGGCCGGAGCGCATGCTGGAGCGGGCGGCGGAGGCCGTCCGGGGCGGCCTCAACCAGTACCCGCCCGGTCCCGGCCTGCCCGAGTTGTGCCAGGCGGTGGCCGAGCACCGCAAGCAGTGGTACGGCCTCTCCTACGACCCCGACGGCGAGATCCTCGTGACCGTCGGCGCCACCGAGGCGATCGCCGCGGCGGTCCTCGCGCTCTGCGAACCCGGTGACGAGGTCATCGTCTTCGAACCGTACTACGACTCCTACGCCGCGGCCGTCGCACTGGCGGGAGCCGTACGCAGGGCGGTGACGCTGCGCGTGGACGCGGGGCGGTTCACCTTCGACCCGGCGGAGCTGAAGGCGGCGGTCACTCCCCGCACCCGCGCGATCCTGGTCAACTCGCCGCACAACCCCACCGGGACCGTGTTCACCCGGGGGGAGCTGGAGTGCGTCGCCCGCGTGTGCCGCGAGCACGACCTGGTCGCCGTCACCGACGAGGTCTACGAGCACCTCGCCTTCGACGGCGTCGAGCACGTGCCGCTGGCCACCCTGCCCGGCATGCGCGAGCGCACGATCATGATCTCGTCGGCGGGCAAGACGTTCAGCGTCACCGGCTGGAAGACCGGATGGGTGTGCGCCCCGGCGCCCCTCACCGGCGCGGTGCGGACGGTCAAGCAGTTCCTCACCTACACGGCGAGCGCCCCCTGGCAGGCCGCGACCGCGTACGCGCTGCGCGAGGAGATGGACTGGGTCGAGGCCCAGCGAGTGTCCCTGCAGGCCAAGCGTGACCGGCTGATCGCCGGGCTGGAGGAGGCGGGGTTCGGGGTGCTGCGCCCCGCCGGCACCTACTTCGTGCAGACCGACATCCGGCCGCTCGGCTTCACCGACGGGCTCGACCTCGCCCGGCGGCTGCCCGAGCTGGCGGGAGTCGTCGCCATCCCCACCCAGGTCTTCTACGACCACCCGGACCGTGGCCGCCACTTCCTGCGGTTCGCCTTCTGCAAGCGGGACGAGGTCATCGACGAGGCCGTCACCCGCCTCCGCCGCCTCTCCTGAAGGCGCCGCGTCAGTTCAGCACCTGAACCTGCGTCAGGCGCACTCCCTTGTCGCTGACGAAGTAGACGCTGGACGCAGACTCACCCGGTCCCCTTGTGAAATACCTGGCGCTTGTCCACCTCAGCATCCGGCGGGTCGAACTCGCCCGCGTAAGGGCGTGGCTGTCCGAAAACCCAATGCCGCCGGACCTTTTTTCATGGCAAATCTTGTCGTAGACGGACCGGGCCTCAGGCACGCATCTTGTCACTGACAAGTTCGGTCGGGCGACGCGGGAGCGCCGGACCACCCCCGAACGGAGACGCACATGACCGAAGCCCAGGCCCTGCCCGGCGTGGCCTCTACGTCCCGGCTCGTGTGCAGCGTGGAGATGGTGCATCGGATGGGCCCGCGTGACAGCGATGCGGGATCTCGAACGCCGGCGACTCGATCACCGACGGCCGGTGCTTCCCGCCGGTCTCCGTCCGCTCGCGGCGGGCACATCACCTCGCCGGTAGTGAGAGAGCGATCGAGGGCCGTGAGCGCACCGGCCGCAGGACACCGCCTCCGCTGACAGGGCAGCGGCCGGGGCCGAGTCTGCCCGAATCAGCCGAATGTGGAGGAGACCTGAGTGGACGTCAGAAACGGCCTTGAAGTGCGGTGGCTGTCCTGGGCAGACGCCGGGGAGGAGATCCTCGACCTGCGCAGGCGCGTCTTCACCGACGAACTGGGCTGGCAGGAGGACAGAGTGCGTCACGGCAGGGATGCGGACGGCCTCCATCTCTGCGCCCTGTCGAACGGGAAAATCGTGGCTGCCCTGTCCGCCTATGTCTACGAGCCGGGCGCCCCCGAGCTGGCCGCCATGCGGCTTCCGGAGATACAGGGAGTCACCGTCGAGATCGGTAAGCGCGTAGGTCTCGCGACTCATCGGGGCAACCTCATCAGCGCCCAGATCGCCAGTTGGATGGTGCGTCAGATCTGCGAGGCGCTGCGGCCGTCCCGTTTCTTTCTCATCGTGCGGGTGAGCGAGCATCGGCATCTGATCGACACGTACGCGAGACACGGTTTCACGTATCACACCGAGGTCGGCTCCGGCGATGACGCGATCGGGGTGATGACGACAACGGGGAAGAAAGCCCTGGAGGAGTTCTACCTCATTCACCGGGAGTCCACCCGGGAAGGCGCAGCCGGCCCCAGCCCTCTGTCGGTTCCCTCGCTTGTCCGGTTCCTGGCCGATGGCGGGCGCGGAAGTCTCCTGGCGGTGGACCGCCTCGCGACCGAGAACCACTACACGGAGTCGTTCACCCTCCAGGCGGAGGTGCCCCGTCTGACGGCTCAGGGGAAGCTCATACTGGCCGAGCAGAGACCGCGCCTGGCCGCGACGCCGTTCCCACCCGCGCCCGCGTCGCTGCTGGACATCGGTACGGGGCCCGGAGACTATCTCGCGGCGGTCTCCGAGGAGGGGCCACTGAAGGGTTACCGTGTGCGAGGGGTCGAGCCCGCTCCTCAACTGCTCGCCAGGGCTCGTTCGGCCTTCCCCGAGCACGACTTCAGCGACGGCAGTGCCTATGCCACGGGGGAGGCGGAGTCGTCGCACGACGTGGTCACGGCGAACTTCGTGTTCATTCATCTTCGCAGCCCGGATCTGGCGCTTCTGGAGATGCGCCGAATACTGCGTCCTGGCGGGCTGCTGTACGTCGTCGACGTCAACGACGCCACCTTCTCCGGACCCGAGGTGGTCCGGCGAGTCCTGCGTGCCTACGACCGCGACTACCCCGGCGATCGGCAACTCCTCGGCGACCTTCCCCGGCGCGCGCGTGAGTTCGGCTTCGAGCTCGTCCGGCGTTTCTCGACGACACTCCGCGGCGCGGGAGTCCCTGAGCCGGTCTTCGGTCCGGACGAAATCCGGATCGGGAAGGCCCACGCATGGAGCCTGCTGTCCTTCATCGGCTCTCAGCGCGGGCTCGAAGAGGCGTTCGAAGAGGCCGAGAACCACTACTTCGCCACTGAGTGCGAGATCGGGCTGGATCTCGAAACCCAGGTCTACCGGCTCTCGACTGACCGTCGCTGAACGGGCGTTGCCGGCGCCTGCCGGCGCGCTCCGGACGCCCCTGAACTCGACGTGCTGCTGCATCGCTGACGGCTGAGCAGCTCGGTGATGGGATCGGTTGCCGAAGAATGGGCGATCGATGGGCGATATTCGCCAATGAAGGCCTGTGTAGGGCTGGATAGTTTCCGGATGTGGGCGGACGCGTACTGATCGCACTCGGCGGCAACGCCATGACGGCTCCGGACGGGAGCGCGTCACCGGCGGACCAGCACCGGGCGGTCGGCGAGGCGATGACCCACGTGGCGGCGCTCATCCGGGCCGGGCACGAGGTGGTGCTGACGCACGGCAACGGCCCGCAGGTCGGCAACATCCTGCTGAAGAACCAGCTCAGCGCGGGCGTCGTGCCGCCCGTGCCCCTCGACTGGTGCGTGGCGCAGACGCAGGGCACGATCGGCACGCTCGTGATGAACGCCCTCCAGCGGGAACTGGGCCACGCGCGGGTCGCCGCCGTCGTCACGCGCACGCTGGTGGACGCGGACGACCCCGCCTTCCGGGACCCGGTCAAGCCGATCGGGCGCTACTTCGGCGAGGATGAGGCGCACCGGTTCGAGGGGGAGGGCCAGGTCTGGCGGCGCTTCGACCGCGGCTGGCGGAGAGTGGTCGCCTCGCCCCAGCCGGTGGAGATCCTCGACGCCGCCGCGGCCGTCACGCTGATCGAGGCCGGGTTCACGGTCGTCGCCGCCGGAGGCGGGGGAGTGCCGGTCGTACGCCGGCCGGACGGCGTGCTGACCGGGGTCGAGGCGGTGGTCGACAAGGACCTCGCCGCCGCCGCGCTCGCCGTCGCCGTCGGCGCCACCGACCTCGTGATCGCGACCGACGTGCCGTACGCCTCGCTGGACTTCGGCACGCCCCGGGCCCGCCCGATCGGGGACGTCGACGTCGCCGCGCTGCGCGCGCTGCAGGCGGCGGGTCACTTCGCCGGAGGCAGCATGGGCCCCAAGGTCGAGGCCGCGCTGCGCTTCGCCGAGGCGGGCGGCAACCAGGCGGTGATCACCTCGCTGCACCACATCGGGGCGGCGTTGTCGGGAAATATCGGGACCAGGGTGTCCAGAGGGGTGGAGGGATAGTGCCGGATCCGATCGAGGTACGGAAGATTCCCATCGAGAGCGTCACCGACGCGTCGGGGCTCGCGAAGCTGATCGACGACGGGGTGATCGAGGCCGACCGGGTGCTGGCGGTCGTCGGCAAGACCGAGGGCAACGGCGGGGTCAACGACTACACGCGGATCCTCGCCGACCGCGCGTTCCGCGAGGTGCTGGCCGCGAAGGGCACCCGTACGCCGGAGGAGATCGCGCAGGTACCGCTCGTGTGGTCCGGCGGGACCGACGGCGTGCTCAGCCCGCACGCGACCGTCTTCGCGACGATCGACCCCGCGACGGCCGTACGCACCGACGAGCCGAGGGTGAGCGTCGGCGTGGCGATGAGCGAGGTGATCCTGCCCGAGGACATCGGCCGTCCCGCGATGGTCGAGAAGGTCGCCGCCGGGGTGCGGGAGGCAATGAAGCTCGCGGGGATCGACGACCCGGCCGACGTCCACTACGTGCAGACCAAGACCCCGCTGCTCACGCTGTCGACGATCACCGACGCGAAGGAACGCGGGCAGACGGTCGTCACCGAGGACACGCTCAAGTCGATGGACATCTCCAACTCGACCACCGCGCTCGGCATCGCGGTCGCGCTCGGCGAGATCGGGATGCCGTCGGCCGAGCAGATCCACAAGGACCTGTCGCTCTACTCGTCGGTGGCCTCGTGCTCCAGCGGCGTGGAGCTCGATCGGGCCCAGATCGTCGTGGTGGGCAACGTCCGCGGGATCGGCGGGCGCTACCGCGCCGGTCATTCGGTCATGCGGGACGCCCTGGACAGCGACGGCATCTGGGAGGCCGTCGCGAACGCCGGGATCGACCTGCCCGAGCGTCCCCGTACGGACGACCTCGGCGGACGGCTGGTCAACCTGTTCATCAAGTGCGAGGCCGACCCGTCGGGCCGCGTACGCGGGCGGCGCAACATCATGCTCGACGACTCCGACGTGCACTGGCACCGCCAGATCAAGGCGACGGTGGGCGGGGTGGCCGCGAGCGTGACCGGAGACCCGGCCGTCTTCGTCTCCGTGGCGGCCGTCCACCAGGGACCGTCCGGCGGAGGCCCGGTCATCGCCATCGCGGACCTGGGCTGACATCCGGCGCCCGGCCCGAAAGGTAGGGTCGGGAGACGTGCCATCGATTCCGCAGCCCCTGCGCCCCGACGACGAGGGCGGCGCCGACCCGGCCGTGGCGGCGGCGCTGTCGGCGTTCGAGGCCGGTACGGCGACCGCCGCCGACGTCCTGGCGGCGCTCGCCGGGAGCCGGCTGCTGGTGCCCGTGGTCGCGCTGCTCACCGAGTCGGAGGTCGGCGAGCACGGCCTGCGCCAGGAGAAGGAGAGCGAGATGGCCCTCCCCAAACTGGTGGGTAAGGACGGCCGCGAGGCGGTGCTCGCCTTCACGGGCGCCGAGCCGATGCGCCGGTGGCGGGCGGACGCCCGGCCGGTGCAGGCGACCGCCCCCCAGGTGTGCCAGGCCGCGCGCCACGAGAACGCCGCCGCGGTGGTCGTGGACGTGGCCGGGCCGGTCCCGTTCGTGATCGAGGGCGGCATGTTGCAGGCCCTCGCGACGGTGGAGGAGGCGAGGCGCGACGCCGGTGCCGTCGACCGCCTCACCCGGGAGGTGCCGGACGCGACGGTCGCCCGGTTCGGCGCCACGGAGGAGGTCGCGGAGGACGCACCCCGCCGCCGCTGGTGGAGCCGCCGCCGCGCCTGACTCCTCAGCGGAAGGGATTGCGCCCGGTGACGGTCAGGTAGAGCGGGAAGAAGACGACCCACAAGATGAGGCATCCCGCGAACCATGCCTCGGGCGTCGCTATGCGTACCGACCCGAGGGCGAAGACGGCCGGTTCACCCCGCCTGAGGTGCTTCCTGGCATCGGCATAAACCCAGCTGTCAACCGCCAGCGCCACCAGCAGCACGAGAAGCGGTACCGCCACGGTGAGGGATGGACCGGTCATTTCGCCATCCTTCCGGATAGGCCGGTCGGAACCTGTCGCGATCACCGTACCCATCCCGGCCGCCGCAGGCCGGGCCGCGTCCGTTCTCCACAGGAGAGCGGTCGTCCACAGGGACGTACGCGGATCGGGCGGCGGCCGGCGTGCGGGCGTTAGGGTCGGCCGCGTGTCCCTCCCCGTCATCGTCGTCGCCGCCGTCCTCGGCCTGATCGCGGGCGCGTACGCCCGGGCCTTCGCCACCGGCTTCGACGTGGCATCCGATGAGGGATCAGACGCACCACCTGAGGCGCGGCCGCAGGCTGACGCAGGCCCCGAGGCGGAGCCGGCCCCGTGCCCTCAGGTGCCTGGCGACACCCGAGCCGACGCTGATCCCCAGGGGCGGGGCGGGGTGGAGCCGGGCGATCGCTGGGGCGAGATGGTCCGCGCGTTCGCGGCGGCGGTGCGCGCGGCGCCTCTGCCCCGACCGCCGTACCTGCTCGAAGGCGTGACCGCGCTCGCGGCCGCCCTGGCCGCCTGGCGGATCGGCGACGGCTGGGTCCTGGCGGCGTGGGCGTACGCCGTGCCGGTCGGCGCCGCGCTCGCGGAGATCGACCGGAGGACCTGGCGGCTGCCCGACGCGATCACGCTGCCGTCGTACCCGATCCTGCTGGTCCTGCTCGCGCCGTCGGGCCGCCTGCTGCCGGCCCTGGCGTCGGGGTGCGCGCTCGGGGCCGTCTACGCCGTGCTGTGGTTCATTCGCCCGGCCGGTCTCGGGCTCGGCGACGTCAAGCTGGCCGGGCTGATCGGCCTGCTGACCGGCGCGCTCGGCGCGCAGTCCGTGATCGTCGCCGGGATGGCCGGGCAGGTGCTCGGCGCGCTGTACGCCGTGGGGCTGCTCCTGGCGCGCAGGGCCACCCGGACGACCGAGTTCCCGTTCGGCCCGTTCATGCTCGCGGGCGCGCTGGTCGCGCTGTGTCTCACCAACTGGGCCTGACGAATCGGGCCCGACGAGCTGTGCCCGATCAACTGTGTCCGACGTACTGGGCCGGGCGGACCTGGCCTGATGTGCGGGGAACGCGCACATGGGTGTCGGGGTGACGCCGCAGTCGGGCGCACATGGAAGACTGGTCGTCATGCTGCGCTGGTTGACCGCCGGGGAGTCACACGGCCCCGAGCTTCTCGCGATCCTGGAAGGCCTCCCCGCCGGGGTGTCCGTGACCACCGCCGACCTCGCCGAGGCGCTGCGCCGCCGCCGCCTCGGATACGGCCGCGGGGCACGGATGAAGTTCGAGCAGGACGTGGTGACGATCTCCGGAGGCGTACGGCACGGCCGCACCCTGGGGTCGCCCGTCGCCATCCGCGTCGGCAACACCGAATGGCCGAAGTGGGAGACCGTGATGGCCGCCGACCCGGTGGACCCGGCCGTTCTGGAGGGCCAGGCGCGCAACGCGCCGCGGTCCCGTCCCCGTCCCGGTCACGCCGACCTCGCGGGCATGCAGAAGTACGGCTTCGACGACGCGCGGCCGGTGCTCGACCGGGCCAGCGCGCGTGAGACGGCCGCCCGGGTGGCGCTGGGCCAGGTCGCCCGTTCCTTCCTCAAGCAGGCACTCGGCGTCGACATCGTCAGCCACGTGGTCTCGATCGGCGAGGCCGTCGCGCCCCGCGACGTGATCCCCGGCCCGGCCGACCTGGAGGCGGTGGACGCCGACCCGGTGCGCTGCTTCGACCCGGACGGGAGCGCCGCCATGATCGCCGAGATCGACAAGGCGCACAAGGACGGCGACACCCTCGGCGGTGTCGTCGAGGTCGTCGCCTACGGCCTGCCGCCGGGCCTCGGCAGCTACACGCACTGGGACCGGCGCCTCGACGCCCGTCTCGCCGCCGCGCTGATGGGCATCCAGGCGATCAAGGGCGTCGCGGTCGGCGACGGCTTCGAGACCGCCCGCCGCCCCGGGTCGCGGGCCCACGACGAGATCGAGAACACGGCCGAGGGCGTCCGCCGGATCACCAACCGGGCCGGCGGCGTCGAGGGCGGCATGACCAACGGCGAGCCGCTCCGGGTCAGCGCCGCGATGAAGCCGATCTCCACGGTGCCCCGGGCGCTCGCCACGGTCGACGTGCTGACCGGCGAGGCGGCCAAGGCCCACCACGAGCGCTCGGACGTGTGCGCCGTACCGGCCGCCGGGATCGTCGCCGAGGCCATGGTCGCGCTGGTGCTCGCGGACGCGGCGGTCGAGAAGTTCGGCGGCGACTCCGTCGAAGAGGTGGCGCGCAACCTGGCGGGCTACCTGTCCTCCCTGGTGATCAAGTAATAAGGTCAGTGATCATGCAATCGGCGTCCAACGGCCCGGCCGCGGTCCTCATCGGCCCGCCAGGCTCGGGCAAGTCAACGGTCGGTCTGCTCCTCGCGGACCGTCTCGGCCTGCCGTTCCGCGACACCGACGCCGACGTCGAGGCCGCCGCGGGCAAGACCGTCAGCGACGTCTTCGTGGAGGACGGCGAGGAGCGGTTCCGCGAGCTGGAGGCGGAGGCCGTGCGGTCCGCGCTGGCCGATCACCCCGGGGTGCTCGCGCTCGGGGGCGGTGCGATCCTGCACGAGGCCACCCAGGAGCTGCTGGCCGGCCACCGGGTCGTCTACCTCCAGGTCGGGCTCGACCAGGCGGTCAGGCGGGTCGGGCTGGCCTCGGCCCGGCCGCTGCTCGTGCTGAACCCCCGCAGCCGCCTGCGGACGCTGATGGAGGAGCGCCGCCCGATCTACGAGCGGCTCGCCGCGGTCGTCGTGAAGACCGACGACCGCGAGCCGGAGGACGTCGTGGCCGAGATCGAGGCGGCGCTGTGACGGCGACCCGGATCACCGTGCGCGGTGACAACCCCTACGACGTCGTGGTCGGCACCGGCGTGCTGCCGGAGCTGCCGGGCCTGCTCGACCCGAAGGTCCGCACGGTCGCCGTGATCCATCCCGCCGGGCTGCCGGAGATCGCCCGGCCCGTACGCGAGGCCCTGGAGGCCGCCGGGCTGGAGGTCGTCGCGCTGCCCGTGCCGGACGGCGAGGAGGCCAAGACGGTGCACGTCGCGGCCGAGCTGTGGTCGGCCTTCGGCCGTTACGGCATCACCCGGTCGGACGCGGTCGTCGGAGTCGGCGGGGGAGCGACCACCGACCTGGCCGGGTTCGCGGCGGCGACGTGGCTGCGCGGGGTGCAGGTCGTCCAGGTGCCGACCACGCTGCTGGCGATGGTCGACGCGGCCGTCGGCGGCAAGACCGGCATCAACACCCCCGAGGGCAAGAACCTGGTCGGGTCCTTCCACCCGCCCAAGGGCGTGCTGTGCGACCTGGCCACGCTGGCGAGCGTGCCGCGCGACGACTACGTCGCGGGGCTCGCGGAGATCATCAAGGGCGGGTTCATCGCCGATCCGACGATCCTGCTGCTCGTCGAGGACGACCCCGCCGCCGCCCGCACCCCCGAGGGCGAGCACACCCGTGAGCTGGTCGAGCGCAAGATCCGGGTGAAGGCCGACGTCGTGGGCGCCGACCTGCGCGAGAGCGGTCTGCGGGAGATCCTCAACTACGGCCACACCCTCGGCCACGCCATCGAGCGGGTCGAGGACTACCACATCAGGCACGGCGAGGCGGTGGCCATCGGGCTCGTCTACGCCGCCGAGCTGTCCCGGCTCGACGGCCGGGTCGGCCGCGACGTGGTGGACCGGACGCGCTCCATCCTGGAGTCGGTCGGGCTTCCCACCACCTACCGGGCCGGGGCCTGGCCGCGCCTGCGCGAGCACATGCGGGTCGACAAGAAGGCCAGGGGAGCCGTGCTGCGGTTCGTCGTGCTCGACGACGTCGCGCGGCCGGCCCGCCTGGAGAACCCCTCCGAGGAGCTCCTGGAGGCGGCGTACCAGGAGGTGGCCCGATGAGGCCGGTGCTCGTCCTGAACGGCCCCAACCTGGGGCGGCTCGGCAGCCGGGAGCCCGACGTCTACGGCGCGCAGACCTTCGAGGACCTGTCGGCCCTGTGCCGCGACGCCGGCCGCGAGCTGGGCCTGTCGGTCGAGGTCAGGCAGACCGACGACGAGGCCGAGCTGGTCGGCTGGATCCACGAGGCCGCCGACAGCAAGACCCCGGTGGTGCTCAACCCCGCCGCGTTCACGCACTACTCCTACGCGCTGCGCGACGCGATCGCGCAGCGTACGGCGCCGCTGGTGGAGGTGCACATCTCCAACCCGAACGCGCGGGAGGAGTTCCGCCACACCTCGGTCGTGGCGGCGGTGGCCACCGGGACGATCGCGGGATTCGGCATGCGGTCGTACGAGCTGGCGCTGCGCGCGATCGCCGACATGGGCGAGTGACGAAAGAAGGATCATGGGGTACCGGTCGTACGTGGCGGTCGGAGACAGCTTCACCGAGGGACTGGGCGACCCCCTCCCGGACGCGCCGCCTCCGGCGCCGGGAGAGGTGGTCCGCTACCGGGGGTGGGCCGACCGGGTCGCCGAGCGGCTCGCGTCGCTGGAGCCGGAGTTGCGCTACGCCAACCTGGCCGTGCGGGGCAAGCTGATCGACCAGATCGTCGCCGACCAGGTGCCCCTGGCCGTCGAGATGAAGCCCGACCTGATCAGCTTCTGCGCGGGTGGCAACGATCTCATCCGTCCCGGCAGCGATCCCGACCGGATGGCCAAGAAGGTCGCCGCGGCCGTGCGCGACCTGCGGGCCACCGGCGCGGACGTCGTGCTGTTCACCGGTACCGACCCCCGCGACACGCCCATCATGCGGCGCGTGCGCGGCAGGTTCGCGATCTTCTACCTGCACGTCCGCTCGATCGCCGACCTGTACGGCTGCCACCTGGTGGACATGTGGTCGATGCAGGGGCTGCGCGACTGGCGGGCCTGGAGCGGGGACCGGCTGCACATGAACGAGGAGGGCCACCGCCTGGTCGCGGCCAGGGTCCTGCACGTGCTCGGCCTGCCCGGCGAGGACGACTGGCGCAAGACCTGGCCGCCCCGGGACGCGGTGCACCCGAGGGCCAAGCGCCAGGAGGACGTCCAGTGGGTTAGGGAGCACTTCGGCCCCTGGATCGGCCGGAGGCTCCGCGGCACCTCCTCGGGCGACGGACTCGCCCCGAAACGCCCCGATCTCAGCCCCCTGCCCCCGTTCACCCCCTGACCACGACGTCCCGACCATGATGCCGAAGTGGCGGCGCGCGGGCTCGCGTGGCGGTACGGCCCGGCGCGGACGGGTGTGGCTGCTCGCCGCGCTCGCGGCGCTGCCGATCGCGACGGCCGCCGTCGTGGCCGTGGCCTATCCCTCGCTCGCCGCCACCACCTGCCCCGGCTGTTACGGACTGGAACGGCTGGCGGAGGGCGTGTATGCGGAACCCGGCCTGCCGCCGCACCGGAAGCGGCAGGTTGTCTCGGCCGTGGAGGAGGCGGAGCGGCGGGTCCGCGACTTCTACGGCGGCAGGCGGGCCTCGCCGCGGATCCTCGCCTGCCTCAGTGACGGCTGCTACCGGCGCATCGGCGGTGGCGGGGAGCGGGGTGTCGCGGTGCTGAACCGCGCCGTGATGCTGTCGCCCTCCGGCGTGGACCCGGTCATCGCCTCGCACGAGATGTCGCACGTCGAACTGCACGTCCGGCTGGACTCGGGTGCGCAGGTGCCGCAGTGGTTCGACGAGGGCCTGGCCGTCCTGGTCTCCGGCGACCCGCGTTATCTCGCCCCGGCCACCGCGCCCGGCACTCTCGTCGAGACGACGCCCGGCACCACGCCCGGCACGGCGGCCGGCGCCCCGGCCGAGCGCTGCCTCGTTAGTACGGACGGCCCGCTGCCGACGACGCTGGACGCCTGGTTGCGGGCCGCCGGCGCCGACCGGAACACCTACGCCCGGGCGGCGTGCCGCGTGAGTCGGTGGGTGACCGCCAACGGCGGGCCGCATGTCGTGCTCGACCTCGTCCGGCGGCTCAACGAGGGCGAGACGTTCGGCGCCGTCACAGGCATGTGAGGGGCGCCCGCGCATCACAGCGCTCGCGCATCACATAGGGCGAGTGGTGGACTCGGGCCGCCGGTCCTCCTCTGGAAAGTCGACGGCGACTGCTTCGGGGCACCGCACGCGCGCCGGGTGAGGTGCGGGCCGGGCTGCGGTGGGATCAGAGGTCGGCGGTCAGACGGCGCAGGGCCTCGCGGACCTTGCCGGGGTCGGTGGTGCGCCAGTAGGGCGGCAGCGAGTTCAGCAGGAACCCGCTGTAACGGGCCGTGGCCAGCCGGGGATCGAGCACCGCGACGACGCCGCGGTCGTCCATCGAGCGCAGCAGTCGGCCCGCCCCCTGGGCCAGCAGCAGCGCGGCGTGGGTGGCCGCGACCGCCATGAAGCCGTTGCCTCCCGAGGCCGCGACGTGCCGCTGCCGCGCCGAGGCGAGCGGGTCGTCGGGGCGCGGGAACGGAATCCTGTCGATGATCACCAGGGTCAGCGACGGCCCCGGCACGTCGACGCCCTGCCACAGGGAGAGCGTGCCGAACAGGCAGGTGGCGGGGTCGCCCGAGAACTGCTTCACGAGCTGCCCGGTCGAGTCGTCGCCCTGGCAGAGCAGGGGCACGTCCAGCCGTTCGCGCAGGGCCTCCGTCGCGGCCTTGGCCGCCCGCATGGAGGAGAACAGGCCGAGCGTGCGCCCGCCGGCCGCCTCGATCAGCTCGGCGATCTCGTCGACGTACGCCTCCGGCAGCCCGTCACGGCCGGGCTGGGGGAGATGCGTGGCGACGTAGAGGATGCCGCGGCGCGGATGGTCGAACGGGGAGCCGACGTCCAGGCCGGTCCACTCGCCCGGCCGCAGGCCCCACTGCCGGGCCAGGCTGTCGAACGTGCCGCCGAGCGCGAGCGTGGCGCTGGTGAGGACGACGGTCCGGTCACCGAACAGCTTGTCCCGGAGCATGCCGCCCACCGACAGCGGCGCGACCCGCAGGGTGGGAGGGACGCGGCCGCGCCCCTCCTCCAGCCAGACGACCTCCGCCCGGTGGATCTCCTCGGCCTCCGCGTCGCCGCCCGCGCGGCCCGCCGGCCCCTTGGACGCCGCGGCCCCGGAGTCCGGATCATCGGAGTCGTCGGCGCTGAGGCCCGAGCCGGTCCCGCCGGCCGCCGGGCCGAAGGCGTCGAGCATCCGCTGCGCGGTGTCGTGGACGTCGTCGAGCACAGTGAAGGCGGCCTTGCGCAGCCCGGCGTTCTCCGGGTCGTCCTTGTCCTTGTTGCGTGGCCCGAGCGCCGTGATGCACGCGAACGCGGAGTCCCGCACCAGCGCGAGCGTCATCCCGAGCGACTGCGGCAGCGTGTCGACGCGGCCGGGCGGCGCGGCGGCCAGCAGGGCGCGCAGATCCTCGCCCGCCTCCTGCAGCCGGTCGGCCACCCCCTGCTCGATGAGCCGTCCCGCCCGGCGCACCGCCAGGCTCACCGTGGCCTCCGACAGCTCGCCGGTGACCACGGAGGTGACGCGGTCGGCGAGCTCGTGCGCCTCGTCCACGACGACCACGTCGTGCTCGGGCAGGACGGCGAAGTCCTCCATCGCGTCGATCGCCAGCAGCGCGTGGTTGGTCACCACGACGTCGGCCTTGCCCGCCCGCTCCCGGGCGAGCTCCGCGAAGCATTCGGCGCCGCTGGGGCAGCGCTGCGCGCCCAGGCACTCCCGGGCGGTCACCGAGAACTGCCGCCAGGCCTGGTCGCTGACCCCCGGCACGATCTCGTCGCGGTCACCGGTCTCGGTGTCGTTGGCCCAGTCCTGGATCCGCTGCACCATCCGGCCGGTCGCGCTGACCTCACGCGGGTCGAAGAGCTGGTCGTCCTCGTCCTCGGGCATGCCCGCCGCCATCTTGTGGCGGCAGAGATAGTTGCGGCGCCCCTTGAGGATCGCGAACTCGGGGCGGTGCGGCAGCAGGCCCTCCAGGGCGTCGGCCAGCCGGGGCAGGTCGCGGTCGACGAGCTGGCGTTGCAGCGCGATGGTGGCGGTGGACACCACCACGGCCTCCCCGCTCTCGGCGGCGTGCCTGATCGCGGGCACCAGGTAGGCCAGGGACTTGCCGGTGCCCGTGCCCGCCTGCACGGCGAGGTGCTCCTCGCTCTCGACGGCGTCGCGCACCGCCTGCGCCATCTTGACCTGGCCCGGGCGCTCGACACCGCCCACCGCGGTCACCGCGGCGGTGAGGAGTTCTTCGACGGGCGGAAGCTCGGGACGGTCCTTTGGCACGGCAGAACGCTACCCCCTGCCACCGACATCTCGTGCGTGACGCGTTCACCACATCCTGGCGTTCCAGGAACTCCCTCTCGGCCCGCATGGCACACTGGATACCAGTGCTCTCAAGGTCAACGGCGATCTTCCCAGTGAGGTCAAAGAGGACGAAGCGGATGTTGCGCCAGGGTTCCCGGGATCGAGTGGACGAAAAAGGGCTGGTAAAGGCACTATGACTGCCATGTCGGAAGTTGTCCCATTGCCATCGTTCGGCGAGGTGTTCTTCGACGCACGGGGTCAGGACCGCGTGCTCCGGGTCACCTGGCACGACGGCACGCTGGTGCTGAGTCTGTGGCGGGGCGAGATGTGCACGGCCAGTTTCCGTATGCCCATGGACGACGTGGGACGTCTGATCGACACCCTGGACGACGGGTACACCGAGGCGGACGTTCCGGACCAGGACGCCGGCACCGGACCCTTCCCCCGGCAGGCGCCCGACCAGGACGGCTACGTCGCCGCCGGCCGGGAGGGATACCCGCCGCACGCCGCCCAGCTCCAGGAGCAGGTTCAGGAGCACGGCCAGGAGCAGGCGCGGGAGGCCCGGGGCCGGGACGCCTATCCCGCACAGGACCCCTACGCCGCCCCGGATCCGTACGCCACGCAGGCCCCGGACGCCTATCCCGCCCACGACCCGTACACCGCCCAGGTCAGGGACGCGTACGGCGCGCAGGCGCAGGACGCCTACCCCGCTCAGGACGCCTACCCCGTACAGGACCCCTACGCCGTCCCGGCGCGGGACGCCTACCCGGCGCAGGCCGCGGACCCCTACGCCGCTCCGGCGCAGGACGCCTACGCGGCCCAGGCCCAGGACGGCTACGCCACGCCGCCCGACGGATACGCCGCCGGCCTTCCCGGCCAGGCCGCGGACGGCTACGCCCCGCGCGACCCGTACACCGCCGACGATCCCTACGTCGCGCCGCAGCACTCCTACGGCCAGGCCCAGGACGGCTACGGCGCCGCCCACGACGCGTACGCGCGGGGCGAGAACGCCGCGCCGGACACCCACCGGGGACAGGAGGCCGGCTACCCCGAGCAGCCCGCGCGTGGCGACTACCGGGGCGGTTACCAGAGCACCTACGAGGGCGACTACCAGGGCGACTACGAGTATCCCGACTTTCCCGGCACGGGGCAGTACGCCCGGCCGCCGGTGCCGCCGCCCGCTCCGGCCGCCGACGCCCACCCCGCTCCGGCCGCGCTCGGCCCCAACGACGTGCTCGTCGCCCGGGGGACCCCCACGCAGGACCGCCTCGTCGCGTCCTCCGCGACCCAGACCGGGCCCCTGGCGGACCCCCGCCAGCAGCCTCCGGCGGTCGACCCGAACGATCCCCTCGGCCTCGGCGCCGTCCGGCCGTACGTGAACGAACCGCCGCTCTATCACACGGGCGAGCGGCTGCGGCCGGACCAGTGGCCGGCGGACCAGGTCCCCGGCCCGCACGCGGAGCAGGAGCGTCAGGGAAGACGGCGTTCCGGGCGGGCCACCGGGGAGAGCCAGGCCCAGTGGCCGGACGACGGCCAGGAGACGTGGGAGGACGCGCGGGGCTGGTAGGCCGGTTTACGGGCCGGTGGTCAGCAGGGGTTCCAGCTGTAAGTAATCTCGTCCTCTGATGGACACCTCAACGGCACTGCAGTTCCTCCTCCTTCCCGCCGGCGCTCTCGCCGTCGCCGCCCTGGCCCGATGGCGGGACTGGTCGTCCCCGCTGCTCCTGGTCTTCGCCGGGCTGGCCGTCTCGTACCTGCCCGGCGTCCCCGACTACAGCCTCGACCCCCATATCGTCCTGCTGGTCTTCCTGCCGCCGATGCTCTACTCGGCGGCGCTGGACAGCTCCTATCTGCGGCTGCGCGACGCCGCCCGGCCCGTCGGACTCCTCGCGGTCGGGCTCGTCCTGATGACCACCGTGGTGGTCGGCTTCGTCACGCACGCCATGGTGCCGCAGCTTCCCCTGGCCGCGGCCTTCGCGCTCGGCGCGATCATCGCGCCGCCCGACGCGGTGTCCGCGGTCGCCATCGGACGCCGGCTCGGCCTGCCGCGGCGGGCGCTGACCATCCTGGTCGGCGAGAGCCTGTTCAACGACGCCACCGCGCTGACCGCCTACCGGGTCGCGATCGGCGCCGTGGCCGGCACGGCCGGGGGAGTGCTCGACATCGGCGGGCAGTTCCTCCTGGCCGCCGGGCTCGGCCTGGTCATCGGCCTCGCCATCGCGCGGATCGCGGGCATCGTGCTGCGGCGGCTCGGCGACGCGCTGATCGCCAACGGCGTCTCGCTGCTCGTGCCGTACGCCGCCTATCTCGCGGCCGAGGCCGTGCACGCCTCCGGCGTGATCGCCGTGGTGATCGTCGGTATCTACCTGGGGCACCAGCTCAGCCGCAGCTCGTACGGCACGCGCCTGCTGTCCGGGGCGGTCTGGAGGGTGGCCGACCTGGTGCTGGAGTCGATCGTGTTCGCGCTGATCGGCCTGCAGCTGCGCCCGATCCTCGCCGGGCTGGACGGCCAGCGGCCCGCGCAGCTCGTGACGTACGCCGTTGTGCTGTTCCTGGTGGTGATCCTCGTACGCGCCGTCTGGGTGCCGCCCAGCACCTACCTCCCGCGGATGCTGTCGAAACGGGTGCGCACCCGGGAGCCGAAGACGCCGTCATGGCAGAACGTGGTGGTGACGAGCTGGGCGGGGATGCGCGGGGTGGTGTCGCTGGCCGCGGCCTTCGCCCTGCCCGAGGACTTCCCCCAGCGCAACCTGCTGCTGTTCCTGACGTTCGCCGTCGTCGTCGGCACCCTGATCGTGCAGGGCCTGTCGTTCCCCTGGCTGATCAGGAAGCTCGGCGTCTCCACGGCCAGGGAGCGGTACGCCGACGACCTGGCGGAGGCGGGGGCCCAGCAGGCCGCCGCGTCGGCGGCGCTGTCCCGCTTGGAGGAGCTCACCTCCGACGGCGTGCGCGACGTCCACGAGGAGGTCGTCGACCAGTTGCGCACCCGCGCCGAGCGCCGGGCCATGCACGCCTGGGAGCGGCTCGGCGGCGGCACCGGCCAGGAGGGCGAGGAGACGCCCGCCGCGCTCTACCGGCGGCTGCGCCGGGAGATGCTCGCCGCCGAGCGCGACGTGTTCGTACGGCTGCGCGACGAGCGCCGCATCGACGACGAGGTGCTCCACCGGGTGATGCAGGAACTCGACTTCGAGGAGGCGACGCTCGAACGCGGCTGAGCGCCTATCGGGGCGGCTGCCGGCTTACTGACCGAGGCGCTGGTCCAGGTAGCACCAGCGCCAGTTCTCGCCCGGCTCGTAGGAGCGGACCACCGGGTGGTCCGTCTCCTTGTAGTGGGCGGTGGCGTGCTTGCCCGGAGAGGAGTCGCAGCAGCCGATGTGGCCGCAGGTCAGGCACTTGCGCAGGTGGACCCAGTGCATGCCGAGGTCCAGGCACTCCTGGCAGCCCTGCGGCGTGAGCGCCTCGGCCTCGGCGGTTTCGGCGGTCGCGAGCAGATGTTCACACGTTCCCATGCCGCAGATGCTATGACCCCCGTTCGACCGGCCTGGCCGTGTCCTCCACCAAACCTCTACAAACCCGCCCCTGGAATCTGCACCCCCGGCCCGTAGGTTCCCGGCCATGACGGTCGACATCGGTGACTTAACGGCAGACCCGGCGGCTGATTTCACGGCCTGGTTACGCGACTTCGAGGGCGCCGCGCTGCTCCGCCGCACGTGGGGCGACCCCGACTGGAGCCGGGGCGCGCGGCTGGACCCCGCCCTGGTCCGCAGCCTCCAGCGGTTCCAGGTGGGCGAGGACGGCGACGGAGCCTTCCTCACGGGCAAGGCGGCCCGGGCCGGAGACCCGGTGTACGCGGCCGCGGTCCGCCTGTTCGTCGCGGAGGAACGCGAGCACGCCCGCCTGCTGGCCCGGCTGCTCGAGGCGGCGGGCGCGGCGACCCTCCGGGGCCACTGGTCCGACGCCGTCTTCGTCCGGCTGCGGCGGCTTCTCGGGCTGCGCATGGAACTGATGGTCCTCATGCTGGCCGAGGTGGTCGCGCTGGCCTACTACCGGGCCGTGCGCGACGGCGCCGGTGATCCGCTGACCTCGGAGGTCGCCGGGCGGATCCTCGCGGACGAGCTCCGGCACGTGCCGTTCCACCGCGACCGGCTGCGGTGGTCCTTCCGGAGGTCGTCCCGGCTGACGCGGGCCGCGGCCGCGGCCCTGTGGTGGGCCCTGCTGGCCGGCGTGGTCACCGTGGTCGTGGCCGACCACGGCGGGGCGCTGCGCGAGGTGGGGGTTTCGGGCGCCGCCTTCGTCCGGGAGGTGGCGGCGAGCTTCGGCGGCGTCGTCGCCGGCGTCATGTGGCCGGCCGGGCGGACGGCCGGGGCCCGGACAGCTGAGGCCCAGGCGACTGAGGTCCGGACGACTGGGGCCCGGACGGCCGGGGCGCCGGCGGCGGGTGAGGGAAACGGCGCCGCTCGGAGCCGCGGCGATCGGGGAACGGTTGGGTAGGGTGATCGGCATGCGACTCCTCCCGCTCGCCGCCGCCTGTGCCGCCGCCGTCCTGTTCGCCTCGGGCTGCGCGACCGCGGACAAGGCCCAGTCGTGCGCAGAGGCGACGAAGGTGATCAGCAGCACCGTCAGCGAGATCGGCAAGGTCGCCGACGACCCCGCCGCGATGCGCAAGAAGATCGAGGACGGTGCCGCCGACCTGGAGAACATGGCGAACAAGGCGGCCGACACCACTCTCAGGGACGCCCTGCAGGGGCTGGCCGAGAGCCTCCAGAAGCTGAACGTCGACGACGCCAACGCGGCGGTGGACGCGGCCCAGAGGGTGGCGACCGACGGCGCGAAGTACCTCCGCCAGGTCAGCGAGGCCTGCATCTGACCCGGCCGCCGAAAGGCCGGCACGGCAACCCGGGAAATCTGCCGGAAAAGGGGCAGAATTAGCGTTCTCCCATGAGAGGGAACGAGAACGAGCCAGACCCCCGCTTCGTGCTCGCCAACGAGCGCACGTTCCTCACCTGGATCAGCACCGCCCTCGCGCTGAGCGCGGGCGGCATCGCCATGGCGGTCGTCCCCGAGGACGTCTTCGTCCCGTGGGTGCGCACGCTGCTCGCCCTCGTGCTCGTGCTGCTGTCCGCCCTGGCGGCGGGCTCGGCCTACCCACGCTGGCGGCACATCGACCGCGCGCTGCGCGAGGACCGCGCGCTCCCGCCGCCCGCCCTGGCCCCCATGTTCGGGTACGGCGTCGCCGGGGTGGCCGTCCTCGCCCTGCTCCTCATCCTCGTGCCGAGGTGATCGCGTGACCACATCCGGCGGCGACCCCAGGCCGGGCCTGCACGGTGAGCGGACCCGGCTGGCCTGGGTGCGGACGGCCGTCCTGATGTCGGGGTCCGGCATCGGGGCGGCGGGGGCGGCGGTGCGGGACGACCTGCCCGGCCTCGCCGTTCCCTTCGGGGTGGTGGCGCTCGCCGGGGCCGTCCTGCTCGTGCGCACCGGGCTGCGGCACAGCGCCCTGGAACGGGCGCTGCGGCACGGGCGCCCGCTCGGCGCCGGGCTGGACGCCCGCGTCGCCTGGGCCGGGGCGCTCGCCGCCGCGGCCGGAGCACTGGTCCTGGTGCTCCGCCTCGCCTGACGAGACCCCGGCCCGTGCGCCGGTGCCAGTTCAGCCGGTGTCAGTTCAGCCGGTGTCAGTACCAGTTGTGGGACCGGAAGTGGCCCCACGCGCCGCACGGCGAGCCGTAACGGCCTTTGATGTACCGCAACCCCCACCTGATCTGGGTCTGCGGGTTGAACCGCCAGTCGCGGGCGACGTAGCCCATCTTGTCGCCGGGCAGCGCCTGCGGGATGCCGTAGGCGCCGGATCCGGAGTTGTAGGCCCGATGGTCCCAGTTGCTCTCCCTGGTCCAGAGGCTGTCCAGGCACTGGAACTGCTCGCCCGACCATGTGCGGCGGGTGACGAGCCGGAAGGCGTAGGCCTTGCTGAGCACCTTCGCCGGCGCCCGGAACCTGGGTGCCTCGGGCGCCGCCCGCATCGTCCACACCCCGAGGTGCGTGACCCGGGCGTTCTGCCCGGCCGACGCACCGGCCGACTCACTGGCCGACTCATTAGCCGCCTCGCCGGTCGCCGTACGAGCCGCCTCGCCGGTCGCCGTACGAGCCGACTCACCGGCCGACTCACCGGCCGACTCACGAGCCGACTCACCGGCCCGTGCGACGCCGCCCACGCCACCGGTCAGGGCGGCCGCGATGACCGCGGCGACTGTGCTGCGTAGAACGCTGTTGCTGTCCAAATCGGTCCTTGTCATCGGGTCGCGTGCGGAAGGGGCGCGCGGCGGCGCCCCTCGCGGCCGTACGCCCATGGCGTGGGCGCGGCCGTCCGCTCGGCCCGCACCGGATCACGAAGAGCTTCCGGCGGGCACCGCGACGGGTCCTCACGCGGATTGAAATACGGCGGCCCGCCCCGGCGGCGGCATTCGCGACACGCCGCGGACGGATCTTTGCCGATCCGCCGCCCAACGCCGACCCTTCCCGGGGGCGCAGGTTAACCGGCGGCGACAGGGTAAAGGGGCGACACGGCGCGATCCCGGGGGCCCCTGCGCGGCGTGGCGGGGGAGACGGGACGTATGGTGCGGACATGAGCGTTCTCGAGATCCCCGTGAACACGATCGACGGCGCGGCCACGACCGTCGGCGGCCTGCTCGGCGGGCGGGCCGCGCTGGTGGTCAACGTCGCCTCCCGGTGCGGCCTCACCCCGCAGTACGGCGGCCTGGTCGCCCTCCAGCGGGCCTACGCCGACCGCGACTTCACCGTCGTCGGCGTGCCCTGCAACCAGTTCATGGGCCAGGAGCCCGGCTCGGCGGAGGAGATCGTGGAGTTCTGCTCCACCACCTACGGCGTTGATTTCCCGCTGCTGGAGAAGACCGAGGTCAACGGCCCGGGACAGCACCCCCTCTACGCCGCGCTCACAGCCGTCCCCGACGCCTCGGGGTCGGCGGGCGACGTGGAGTGGAACTTCGAGAAGTTCCTCGTCTCCGCCGACGGCGAGGTGGTCGCCCGGTTCCGGCCCCGCGTCGCCCCCGAGTCGCCGGAGATCGCCGAGGCGATCGAGAAGGTCGTCTCCTGACGGAGGTCAGGACGACCGGCGCGGCGCGACCCTGGGCCCGCAACTCGCCCGTACGACGAGCCGCGTCGGCAGCGTGACCGTGGGGGGCCGGCGGCCCTGCCGCAGCACCAGTTCGGCGGCGCGGTACCCGATGTCCTGGGCGGGCTGGGCGATCACCGTCAGCGGCGGGGAGCACAGCTCCGCCCAGGGCACGTCGTCGAACATGATGAGCGACACGTCCCGGGGGACCCGCACGTCCAGCTCCCGGGCGGCCAGCACGGCCGCCTCGCCGAGCACGTTGCCGCCCGCGAGGACCGCCGTGACGTCCGAGTGGTTCTGCAGCAGCCCGGCGGCGGCCGCGTAGGCGGAGTCGCGGCTCGCCCGCGCGTGCACGACCAGGTCGCGGTCGACCGGCAGTCCCAGCGACGCCGTCGCGTCCAGGAACGCGGTCACCCGCTGTGACTGCCCGTGCCGGGCGAGGAAGGCGATCCTGCGGTGGCCCAGCCCGGCGAGGTACTCCACCGCCGTGAGCACGCCCGCCCGGTCGTCGGGCACCACGCTCGGCACGTCGGTCCGCACCCGCCGGTCGGCGAACACCACGTTGAGCCCCGCCCGCAGCGCGGGCGCCCACATGTCGCCGTCCCCCGACGGCACCGCGATGAGCCGGTCCATGCTCTGCTCGATCAGCGCGCCGATCAGCTCGGCCTCCCGCTCGGGGTCGTCGCCGGTGACCCCGATCGTCACGGGCTCGCCGTACGAGCGGGCACACGACAGCACCCCGTCGGCCAGGCGCGCGTAGAAGCTGTCGGTGATGTCGGGGACCAGCAGGCCGACGCCGCCGGTCCGCTGGCGCCGCAGGTTGCGCCCCAGCGCGCTCGGCCGGTAGTCGAGCCTCGCCGCCGCTGCGAACACCTTCTCCCGGGTCTCGGGGCTCGCCGATCCTCCTGACAGGACGCGTGACACGGTGGCCACCCCGACCCCCGCCGCCTCCGCCACTTCCTTGATCGTTATCCGTCGCTGCGCTGGACCACTCATGGAAACGATTCCATCATGATTCCATCCGGCAAGTGACCGAAATCTTGACAATAGGCGGCATTTCACGGGACAGTCATGAAAACGTATCCACTTGCTCTTGACTCGCAAGCGCGAAGGACTGGCATGGCTTCTATCGTTCTGAACAGTGTCGACAAGATCTACGCGGGCGGGGTGAAGGCCGTGAACGGCCTCAACCTTGAGATCAAGGACGGCGAGTTCATGGTGCTGGTCGGCCCGTCGGGATGTGGCAAGTCCACCGCCCTGCGGATGATCGCCGGCCTGGAGGACATCAGCGGCGGCGAGATCGTCATCGGCGACCGCGTGGTGAACCACCTCCCGCCGAAGGACCGCGACATCGCGATGGTCTTCCAGAACTACGCGCTGTACCCCCACATGACGGTCGAGGAGAACCTCGCCTTCGGCCTCAAGCTGCGCAAGATGCCCAAGTCGGAGATCCAGAAGCGGGTCAACGACGCCGCCCGCATGCTCGGCCTGGAGCAGTACCTCAAGCGGAAGCCCGCCGCCCTGTCCGGTGGTCAGCGCCAGCGCGTCGCGATGGGCCGCGCCATCGTCCGCGAGCCGCAGGCCTTCCTCATGGACGAGCCGCTGTCGAACCTCGACGCCAAGCTCCGCGTCTCGATGCGCGCCTCGCTCAACCAGATGCACGAGCGCCTCGGCGTCACCACGGTGTACGTCACCCACGACCAGGTCGAGGCCATGACCCTCGGCGACCGCGTCTGCGTCCTGCGCGACGGCGTGCTCCAGCAGGTCGACACCCCGCAGAACCTGTTCGACAACCCGGTCAACCTGTTCGTCGCCGGCTTCATGGGCTCCCCGGCCATGAACTTCGCCTACGCCGAGCTGGTCCGCGACAACGGCGGCGCCTCGGTCGCCTTCGCCGGCTACCGCCTGCCCGTCCCCGACTCGACCTTCGCCGAGAAGCCGGGCCTCGACCGCTACATCGGCCGCAAGATCATCCTCGGCATCCGGCCCTCGGACTTCGAGGACTCCGGCTCCGCCAGCGGCAACGGCGCCGGCTGGGCCCGCATCCCGGTCCGCGCGACCGTCACCGAGGAGCTCGGCTCGGAGATCAACGTCCTGTTCACGATCGACGCCCCGCCGGTCGAGCACAAGGACACCGTGGCCGCCGCGAACGACGGTGACGACGAGGAGACCTCGCTGCCGCTGACCGGCGACAAGTCGCTGTGGACCGCCCGCGTCAACGCCCGCAGCCACGTCCGTCCGGGCCAGGAGATCGAGCTCGTCGTCGACACCCACAACCTGCACTTCTTCGACGTCGACTCGGGCCTGTCGATCGGCCACGAGGCCAACATCGGCCGCTGAGCCCCGGGCTCCGGTCTCTCAGGCGCCGCGGCGCACACCCTGTCGCCCGCTCTGACGCCCGCTCTGGCGCACACCCAGGCGCACACCGCGGCGCGCGTCCCGTGGCACACCCCCGGGCGCGCCCCGCCATCCGCCCCCGGCCGACCGCCGGGGGCGGACGCCGTAGAGCCCGGCCCCCAGCACGAGCGCCAGCGCGGGAACCAGCATCCCGGCCGTCATCGCGGCCGGGCCGCGTCCCGCCGCGAGCGCGACCGGAAGGCAGGTCAGGGCGAAACCGGCGAACAGCGCGGCGGACGGCCCGAGACGCACCCTCCCTCGCCTCCTGCCGTACGGGAGGAACCCCAGGCAGGCGCCGGACAGGACGGCCGCGGGCACCGCGAGGGCCGGGTCGGCGAGCAGGAACGCCGCGCCGGCGAGACCCGCGCCGGTGACGGCGGCGACCCCGGCGAGCGCGCCGCCGCGCCGGTCGAGCAGCGCGTGGGCGTTGGTCATCGCGACGATCCACATCACGCTGACCGGACCGTCCGGCCAGTCGCCCGTCAGCGTGACCTGCACGCCGCACAGCACGACCCCGCCCGCCGCGACCGACTCCACGATCAGGCGCGTGGCGAGCGGCAGCGCCCCCACGTCCGCGATCAGGCCGAGCAGCGCGACCGCCGCCGCGGCCAGCAGGACCGCGCTCACCCGCCGGTCCGGCGAGCCGAGGGCTGCCAGCGTGGCGCCCGCGGTCACCGCCGCGAGCGTCATCCCGCCCAGATAGGGCACCGTACGGCGGACCGGGCGCAGGGCCGCGGCGGCGAGCAGGCAGCCGGCGGCCCCGGCGAGCGCGGAGGTCAGAAGGGGTGTCATCGGCTGCCCACCTCCGACCGCGCCGCGCCGCGGAGCGTGCGGTAGAGCGCCTCGGTGTCGGCCACCAGCCGGTCCACTCCGAACGCCCGGCAGGTCCACGCGCGGGCCGACTCGCCCATCCGCCGGGTCAGGCCGGGATCCACCAGCAGCCGCACGAGGTGGTCGGCCATCTCGTCCGCGTCGGGCTCGGTGAGGAACCCCGTTCGGCGGTCCACGACGATCTCGGGCACGCTGCCCACCCGGGTGGCCACGGCGGGCAGGCCCGCCATTCCGGCCTCCACGAGCGAGAGCGGCGTGCCCTCGCTGTCGGAGGTGAGCAGCATCACGTCCGCCGCCGCGTACACCGTCTCGACGTCGCGCCGCCAGCCGAGCAGGCGGAAGGAGTCCCACATCGGCATGACGGCCCGCTCCAGCTCCTCCTTGAGCTCGCCGCCGCCGCACACGAGGAACCGCGCGCCGGGCAGCCGCGCGAGGACCGCCCGGGCGACCTCCGCGAGCCGGTCCGGCCGCTTGGCCTTCTTCAGCCGCCCGACGTACGCCACGACCGGCGCGTCGAGCGGGACCCCCAGCGCGGCCCTCGCCCGCCCGCGGTCGGGAAGCGGGCCGAGGCGGGTACCCGGGGGGATGACCACGTACTGCTCCGGCCGGCCGATCCCGGCGGCGAGGAGGTCGTCGCGCACCCGGGCGCCGACGGTGACGATGCGGTCGGTCATCGACGCGAGGCGGCGCTCGGTGCGGGTGTAGACCGCCTGGCGCAGGCGCGAGAGCTGACCGTCCAGGAGATGGCCGTGGTAGGTGTGCACGCGGGCCGCGCCCGCGCCCGACAGGCGGGCCGCGAGGCGGCCCAGCGCGCCGGCCTTGGTGGTCCGGGTGTGCACGATGTGCGGCCGGAACTCGCGCATCGCGTTCGCCAGCCCGAACAGGGCACGGTAGTCGTCGGCCGGTTTGATGGCCCGGCCGAGGCCAGGCACCCGGTGGACCGGGATCGTCGCGTCGCGAAGCTGCAGATGGTCGCCCTCGCCGCCGTCCACGTAGCCGGTGTAGAGCCGGTGGTCGAACTCCACCGGGCTGAGCCGCTCGCACAGCCCCGTGACCTGGGTGGCGGGACCGCTCACGTTCATCCGGGCGATTATCTCCATGACACGAATCCGGTCGTCCGGTTTCATGCCGCCTGCTCCCTGATCATGTCGGAGAAGCTAGCCCGCCCGTCCCGTCGCGACCGGACACCCAGACGGCGCCGGAAGAGACTTTTCCGTATCCGTACCCAAGCCTTACAGCGGTCCGTCCGGCAATCGCGGGGCGGGCGGCGCGGCCGCTCCTACAGTCGTCCCATGGCGGAGAAGCTGGTGGTCGTGGGCCAGGGCCCGGCCGGCCTGCCCCTCGCGACGCGCGCCGCGGAGGCCGGGTTCCGCGTGGTCGGCCTCGACGACGACGAGTGGCGGGTCAAGCGGCTGAACGCGGGGGAGCCCTGCGTGGAGGGCGTCGGCGCGGCCGAGCTCGCCGCCGCGCACGCCTCCGGCCGCTACATCGCCAGCGCCGATCCCGCCGACGCGTCCGGGTTCGACTTCTGCGTGATCACCGTCGCCGTGCGGACGCGGGACGGCGCGCCCGACCTCGGCCCGCTCGGCACGGCCGCCGGCCGCGTCGCCCCCTTCGTCCGCCCGGGGGCGACCGTCGTGGTGGAGACCGCCGCCTACCCCGGCACCACCGAGGAGTTCGCCGGGCCGATCCTGGAACGCGGGTCGGGGCTGCGGGCGGGGGAGGACTTCCACCTCGGCCACAGCCCGCGCCGCGCCGAGCCCGGCAACCCCCGCTGGCGGATCGGGAACACGCCGAAGGTCGTGTCGGGCGTGGGCCCGGCCTCGCTGCGGGCCGTGACCTACCTCTACGGGCGGCTGGTGCGGGAGACCGTGCCGGTGTCCTCGCCCCGCGTGGCCGAGCTGTGCGCGCTGCTGGAAGCCGCCCGCGCGCACCTCGACGCCGCCCTGGCCAACGAGCTGGCGATCTTCGCCGGGCAGCTCGGCGTCGACGTGTGGGAGGCCGCCGAGGCCGCCGCCACCACACCGTACGGCCGCTCCGGCGCGCGGCCCGGCCCGGGGCTGCCCGACTCCTGCCTGCCGGTCGACGTGGCGTACGTGCCGTGGGCGGTCAGGGGTCGCGCCGGGCGCGGGTTCCGGCTGGTCGAGGCGGCCAACGACGTCAACGCGCACATGCCGGCGTACGTGGTGGACCGGATCGGCCTCGCGCTCAACCGGCGGTGCCGCGCGGTCCGGGGCAGCCGGATCCTGCTGCTCGGCCTGACGCCCGTGGAGGTGGCCAAGTCGCTGTGCCGGCTCGGCGCCCGGGTGCGGGCCGCCGACCCCCGGGCCGACTCCCGCGCCGGTGACCTGCTCGTGCCCGCGGGCGTCGAGGTCGTCGAGCCGGACGCCGCCGAACTGGCGCGCGCGGACGTGGTCGTGGTGCTCGGCGCGCCCGACTGCTACGACTACGCCCTGGTCCAGCGGGCGAGCAGGTTCGTCTTCGACACCCGGGGCCGCTGCCGCGGCCCGAACGTCGAGCGGCTCTGAGTCACCGGTAGCGCACCCGCGCGATCCGGCCGAGCAGGTTGAGCGGCAGCAGCCGAAGAAGCGCGACGATCGCCTTGTAGCGGGCCGACGGGACGCTCACCCACGCCCCCCGGGCGAGGTCGCGCATCGCGTCGGCGGCGACGCGGTCGGCCGACAGCCACGCGAAGGACGGCAGATGGGACATGTCGAGCCGGGCCCGGCCGTGGAACTCCGTGCGCACGAACCCCGGGCACAGCGCCATCACCCGCACGCCGTGCCGGCCGACCAGGGAGGCCGCCGAGGTGCTGTAGTTCACCACCCACGCCTTCGACGCGCTGTAGGTGCCCCCGGGCAGGAACGCCGCGACCGAGGCCACGTTGACGACCCCGCCGCGGCCCTTGGAGATCATGTACGGCAGGCCCGCCCGGGTCAGCCGCAGCACCGCCTCGCAGTGCAGCCGCAGCATCCGGACCTCGTCGTCCATGGGGGTGTCGAGGAACCCGCCGGGATGCCCGAACCCGGCGTTGTTGACCAGCAGGTCCACGCCCGAGCGCAGTCGCTCCTCGGCGGCCGCCAGCCCTTCCTCGGTGGTCAGGTCGGCGGGCAGCGTCTCGGCCGTCACGCCGTACCGCTTGTGCAGCGCCTCGGCGGAGGCGGTCAGCCGCTCCTCGTCGCGGGCCACCAGGACCAGGGAGAACCCGTCGGCTGCGAGGCGCCGGGCGAAGGCGGCGCCGATCCCGGCGGTCGCGCCGGTGATGAGTGCGGTGGGCATGACGGCAGCGTACCCATCCCGGTACCCACCCCGCGGCCGCGCCGGATCACGCGCGGGCGGTGCGGCAGATCAGCCGCTCCACCTGGGCGCTGAGCCGGGCCGCCCGGGGCCATCCGGCGTACAGGGTCAGGAACACGACGGTCTCGCGCAGCTCGGCCGGGGTCAGCTCGCCCGACCGCAGGGCGGTGTCGAGATGGCGCTCCAGCGCGTCGTCCATGCCCTGGCCCACGAGCAGGCCCACCAGCAGCAGGCGGCGGTCCCGGCCCGTGAGGACCGGCCGGGACCACACCTCCGAGAACATGCGTTCCGCCGTCGCGCCGAAGAGGCCGTCCGGCCCTTCGGCGACGCCGTCCTCTCCGTGGGCCTGCTCCATGGCGTCCGGTCCCTCCGCGGTGAATCTGGCGGCATGCACTCAGGTTGTCGTGTTCCGGCCGCCGAGGTGTTACACCTTCCGCCGAAGAGTTCTCGCGTCCGGACGGCCGTCTCATGGGCCGCGGGCCGCTTCCGGCCGCTCTCCGGTGGGTATCGCCATCCGTGACGCGCCGCCCTGCCACCGGGCCGGTACGGCGCCATGCAACCTCCATGTAACAGGAGGAGTGCGGATCCGGGAAAGATTCGGTCTAGTTTTCCGAGGCGTCGCGGATCTACCGTGAGAAGGACGATTTGAGAACGGGCACTACTACCTCGTAGACCCGCAAAGCGGAGGTTGGGCCCTGGTGGAAAGACCGCGGGTAAGGACCGGGGTGGTGGGAACGGCCGCAGGGGTGGCGATGGCCGCCTCCGTGCTGTCCGGCTGTGCCGGCCCCCAGTACACCTACGTACACGACGAGGCGGGCGACACCTACTTCAAGGTCCCCGTCTCGTGGCGTCAGATCGACCAGAAGACGATCGACGAACGGCTCTTCGGCGACACGGAGTCGGCCACCGCGCAGCTCGCGAAACAGGCCTTCTGGACGGCCGCCTTCGACGCCCATGACCAGCCGTCGATCCTGCACCTCGTCCAGGGCCCGGTGCGCGGCGAGGACAAACCCTTCGTGTTCGCCAAGGTGGAGAAGCTCAGCGAGGACAAGCAGAACGCGGCGTCGCTCAACCTGCTGCGCGCGTCCCCGCCGATGCCGGTGCCGCTGACGGAGGACCAGCAGAAGGAACTGGAGGGCGAGGGCCTGTCCGGCTTCGAACTGCTGGACGACGAGGTGCTGCCCATCGTGGACGGGGTCAAGGGCGTCCACACCGTCTACAACTACCGGGTGGCGGAGGGGCCGGTGCAGACGTTCGACAAGACCGCCTACCTGTCGGCCGACGGGACGACGGCCTCCACTCTGCTCATCCGCTGCTCGCCCGCGTGCTACCGCCAGCGGGCGGCGGAGATCGCCGCGATCGTCAAGTCCTTCAAGGTCAAGCGCATCATCAATCCGTGAAGGAGCCCCTCATATGAGCACGGCCCTCCCACCGAAGCACCACGAGGGGCTTCGCGAACCGGGGTCGGGTCCCGAGGACCGCGACCCGCGCACCCGGAAACGACTTCCGCTGTGGGACAGGAGCAAGTTCCTGATCCTGCTCGCCGTCGCGTTCGGCGTACTGCTCTGGAACGAGATCGCCACGTATGAGGGCATCATCTCCTTCTCCGACGCCTTCCTGCTGACGGTCCGGAACGCGACCTGGGTCCTGTGGCTGGCGGGCCTCGAGGTGCTCCGGCAGATCCACTTCCTGATCAGCGAGCGCTCGGCCGGATACCACCGCTTCTGGACGCGCGGCGTCTTCGGCGGCTGGAACCGCTGGACGCACCGCAGGTTCAACGACTGGAACCGCTACCGCATCGCACGGGCGATCAAGTGGGTCGTCTGGATCGTGGTCATCGCGCTGGTGCTCGCGAAGGTGCAGCAGACCTCGCCGCTGCAGGCGCTGTTCAACGTGCCGGCCACGGTGTGGGGCTTCCTCCCCATGGTCCTGCAGGTCATGCTGCTGATGGTGCTCGCCGTCGGGCAGTTCGTCGCGATCTTCTGGTTCCTGTCCCGCGGCGGCGTGGACGTCTACTACCCCGACGACATCAAGACGCGGTTCGCCGACGTGTGGGGCCAGGACCACGTGGTCGAGCGGGTCAAGGAGAACATCGTCTTCCTGGAGAAGCCGGACGAGATCGAGGCCAGGGGCGGCTACGTGCCGAGCGGCATCCTGCTGTGGGGCCCGCCCGGCACCGGCAAGACCCTGATGGCCGAGGCGGTCGCCGGCTCCACCGGCAAGCCGTACGTCTTCGTGGACCCCGGCGCGTTCATCAACATGTTCTTCGGCGTCGGCGTGCTCAAGGTCAAGTCGCTGTTCCGCAAGCTGCGCAAGCTGGCCCTGCGGTACGGCGGGGTCATCGTCTTCTTCGACGAGGCCGACTCGCTCGGCAACCGCGGCGCGCTCGCCCAGGGCGGGCCCGGCGGCTGGGGGCGCTCCGTTCCCGCGCCGTTCGAGGAGGCCGGCTGCCACGGCTTCGCCTACCTCGACCCGCACACCCGCACCGTGCTCGGCCGTCACGCCGCCGGCCCGGCCGGGCCGGCGGAGCCCGCGCGGATGCCGCGCACCGGCGCCTTCGTCAACCGCCTGATGTACGGCGGGGGCATGGGCGGCGGTGGCGGGATGGGCACCCTGGAGGCGCTGCTCACCGAGATCTCCGGCCTGAAGAAGCCGCGCGGCTTCGTCAACCGGTACGTGCGCAGGCTGCTCGGCATGCGGCCGAAGCCGCCGCCGAAATACCGCATCCTCATCATGATGGCGACCAACCTGCCCGAGGCGCTGGACGAGGCGCTGCTGCGCCCCGGCCGCATCGACCGCATCTACAAGGTCGGCTACCCCTCCAAGGCGGGCCGGATCCGCACCTACCGCGGCTACTTCGACAAGGTCAGCCACCAGCTCACCGACGAGCAGATCGACAAGCTCGCCACGATCACCCCGTACGCCACCGGCGCGACGATCAAGGACCTGGTCAACGAGTCGCTGATCACCGCGATCCGGGACGGCCGGGAGTCCATCACCTGGTCGGACGTGATGCGGGCCAAGCGGCTCAAGCAGCTCGGGCCGCCGGAGGACGTCGAGTACATCGAGCGCGAGCGGCACGCCGTGGCGGTGCACGAGGCCTGTCACGCCGTCGCCGCCTACCGCACCCGCCACCACCTGGAGATCGATCTGGCGACGATCGAGAAGGGCGCCGACTACCTCGGCATGGTGGCCAGCATCAAGCCGGAGGACCAGTTCACCCGGTGGAAGTCGGAGTACGAGGCCGACATCATGGTGTCCCTCGCCTCGCTCGCCGGGGAACGCATGTTCTTCGGGGAGGACAACTCCTCCGGCGTCTCCGGCGACCTGCAGTCCGCCACCGCCATCACCGGCATGATGGAGGCCCACTGGGGCATGGGCATCGGGGTCGCCTCGCTGCCCGCGCTGCAGGAGCTCGGCCTGCGCGAAGGCAAGGCGGCCCAGCCGCAGCCCGGGGGCGGCGGCACGGGCACTCCGGCGGGCCCGCGCGAGGAGCTGGTGCCCGACATGCTCCCCGAGCGGATCGAGTTCAACCTCAGCCGGTTGCTGGAGAAGACGGCCGAGCTGCTGCGGGAGAACCGCCGCGAGGTGCTGTCGGTCGCGCACGCGCTGGAACAGCACAAGACGCTCAACGGCGACGACGTGGTCGCGGTCATCGAGAACAGGATGGGGCCGCTGATCGACGGCACCGCCTACGCCTCGGACGAGTTCTACGAGGAGATCGAGACCTATCACCGGGCCGCGGTGGAGGCGCATCGCGGCCACAGCGAGGTCCCGGTCGAGCTGCCGCTTCCGAGGACGCGGACGCTGGAGGCGTCGGTCGTCGTGACCTCCTCCGGCGTGGCCTCTTCCGGCGGCGGCGCGCCGATGCTCGTCGCGCAGCCGAACGGCGTGTCCGGTGGCAACGGACATCTGCCGCAGCCGTTGCAGCCGCCCCAGCCGGACTTCGTGCCGTGGAACGGCGCGCCGCCTCCGGCGTCCGCGACGCCGTTGCCGGGGCAGACACCGTTCGGTCAGGCGCCGCACGGACAGCCGTCCGCGCCGCGGCGCCGGTCGTACGGCGCGCTGTGGGCGGTGATCGGCCTCGCCGTGGCGGTGGTGCTGTTCGTGCTGCTCGGCGCGTTGCTGTTCGCCTCGCCGCAGGGCGCGCGGGGCGCCGCCCTCGCCGGCGGCGTCCCGGCGGGCACGGCGGTGCTGCTGACGGTCGCGCTCGTCGCGGTGGTCGGCGGCATCGCGGTGGCGATCCTGCTGGTCCGCACGCAGCAGGCGGGACGGCGCCGGGCCGAGGAGGCGAGGGACCGGGCGGCCGAGCGGGCCCAGCTTCTCGCGGCGGCGATGGACCCGGAGGTCGCCATGCGCCTGCTCGGCTACGACGGCCGGCGGGGGCCCGAGGCCTGACCCCGCGACCTTCCGTACGGCGATCCCCGGTGGGCCCTGCCCGCCGGGGATCGCCGTTCTCATCTGCTTCAGTCACTTAATTAAGTTTCTGATATGTTCTCCGCGTGCCCGACCTCCCCGAGCTGAGCGTGGCCGAGCTGACCCACGTCCTCGAAGACTTCACGCGCATGCACATCCGCCTGCCCGCGGAGCGGCGGCTGAGCTTCACCACGCTGTCCGTGCTGCACACGCTGGCGGGCGGCGGTCCGAAGCGGCTCACCGACCTGGCCGCGGGCGAGCAGGTCACGCAGTCGGCGATCACGCAGATGGTGACCAAGCTGGAGCGCGAGGGCCTGGTGGAGCGCCGTCCGGACCCGTCGGACGGCCGTGCCGTCCTCGTGCGGGTCACGGCGGCCGGCGCCGCGATCGTGGAGGGGCGGCGGAACGAGCGCACGGCCCGGCTCGCGGACCTCGCCGCCCGTCTCGCGCCCGGGGAACGGGCCGCCATCGCGGCGGCCCTCCCGGCCCTCGCCCGCATGGTCGAGCTGCACCGCACCGGCGAGGGCGTCGCCGGGGCTGACCCCCCTTCGACGGCTGGAGGACACGATGACGAGCCATGAGACCACCGAGACCGCCGAAACCATTGGGGCCCGCGGCGCCGGGGAGCGGCCGTTCCCGCTGGAGCCGCGGCCGATCCACGTGCCCGGCGAGGTGCTCGACGACCTGCGCCGCCGCCTGGAGCTGACCCGCCTGCCGGACGACGCGGGCGACGGCGATTGGAGCTACGGCGTGAACGGCGCCTACCTGCGGGAGCTCGTCGGCTACTGGCGCGACGGGTACGACTGGCGGGCGGCCGAGGCGGCGATCAACGCCTACGAGCACTACCACGTGGAGATCGACGGCGTGCCGGTCCACTTCATGCGCAGGCCCGGCGCCGGGCCCGCCCCGACGCCGCTGATCCTCACCCACGGCTGGCCCTGGACGTTCTGGCACTGGTCGAAGGTGATCGACCCCCTGGCCGACCCCGGCGCGTACGGCGGCGACCCGGCCGAGGCGTTCGACGTGATCGTGCCGTCGCTGCCCGGCTTCGGGTTCTCCACCCCGCTGCTCCCCGGCCACCCGGACATGAACTTCTGGAAGATCGCCGATCTCTGGCACGTCCTGATGACCCGCGTCCTCGGTCACGACAAATACGCCGCGGCCGGATGCGACGTCGGTGCCCTGGTCACCGGCCAGCTCGGGCACAAGTACGCCGATGAACTGCTGGGCCTCCACATCGGCTCGGGGCAGAAGCTGACGTTGTTCAACGGCGACCGGGCCTGGGACCTCAGCGGGGGCCGGCCCATCCCCGACGGCCTGCCCGCCGACGTCCACGCCCGGGTCGTCGCCCTGGAGAGGCGCTTCGCCGTCCATCTCGCCGCGCACGTGCTCGCCCCGAGCACCCTCGCCCACGGGCTGTCGGACTCGCCCGCCGGGATGCTCGCCTGGATCCTGGAACGCTGGGTCACCTGGAGCGACAACGGCGGCGACGTCGAGACCGTATTCAGCAAGGACGACCTGCTCACGCACGCGATGATCTTCTGGGTGACGAACTCGATCGGCACCTCGATCCGCACGTACGCCAACAACAACCGCTATCCGTGGACCCCGTCCCACGACCGGTGGCCGGTCGTCGAGGCGCCCACCGGCATCACCTTCGTGGCCCACGAGAACCCGCCGGGCGTGAGCACCGACCAGCGGGTGGAGCACTTCCTCGGCAGCGACAGGGCCGCCTGGTACAACCTCGTGAACCTCACCGCCCACGACCGCGGCGGCCACTTCATCCCCTGGGAGATCCCGGGCGAGTGGGTCGACGACCTGCGCCGCACCTTCCGCGGCCGGCGGTAGGTCGCGGGGTCAGAGCCGGAAGCCCAGGTCGGGCGTGATCTCGGCGACGTCCATCTGGGCCTTCTGCAGGCGGCCCGAGTAGTCCCAGTTCATCGCCTGCCAGCGGGTGAACTGGTCGAGCACCCACATGCCGCTCTGCCGGCTGCCGTTGCCCGACTTGCCGTTCCCGCCGAACGGCAGGTGCGCCTCCGCCCCGGACGTCGAGTTGTTGACACTGACCATCCCGGCCGACACGCCCTCGCGGAAGCGGAACACCGCCTTCGGGTCGGAGGTGTAGATGGACGACGACAGGCCGTATCCCGGGCGGTTGGCGAGGTCGATCGCCTCATCCAGGGTGGAGAACGTGGTCACGCCCACGATCGGGCCGAACGTCTCCTCCAGGAACAGCCGGTCGTCGGGGCGGACGCCGTCCACGACCACCGGGTGGTAGTAGAGGCCCTCGCCGTCGATCCGGCCCACCGGGCCGGGCAGCACGGTGTGGTGCGGCTGGATCCAGCCCAGGTACTCCTCGTACCGTTCGGCGAACCGGTGGTCGAGCAGCGGGCCGTACAGGACGTCGCCGTTCGGGTCGCCGATCTTCGCGCTGCGCACGGCGTCGGTGAACCGGCGCAGGAACGCGTCGTGCACGTCCTCGTGCACGATGATCGTGCCCAGGGAGGTGCACCGCTGCCCGGCCGTGCCGAACCCGGAGAACAACGCGCCCTCGGCGGCGAGGTCGAGGTCGGCGTCCGGCATCACGACCATCGGGTTCTTGCCGCCGAGCTCCAGGCAGGGCGACTGCAGGTGCCGCCCGCACAGTTCGCCGACGCGGCGGCCGACCGCGCTGGAGCCGGTGAACCCGACCTTCTGCACCAGGCCCTCTCCGAGCGCGCGGTCGAGCCCGGCGTAGGTCTGCTCGCCGTCGGCGAACACGATGCCGAGCACGCCGGCGGGCAGCCCCGCCGCGGCGAACAGGCGGTAGAGCGCGTGCGCGGACGCCGCGGCGTACTCGGCGGGCTTCCAGACCACCGCGTTCCCGCACAGCAGCGCCGGCACGAGATACCAGGAGGGCACCGCGACCGGGAAGTTGCCCGCCGTCACCACAGCGGCGACGCCGACCGGCACCCGGAAGGTGAACAGGCTCTTGTCCGGCATCTCCGACGGGATGGTCTGCCCGTAGAGGCGCCGGCCCTCGCCGAGGAAGAAGTCGCAGGTGTCCACGATCTCGCGGACCTCGCCGAGCGCCTCGGCGTACGGCTTGCCGATCTCCTCGGTCACCAGGCGGGCCAGCGCCTCGGTGTTGGCCTCGACGAGGCGGCCGATCGAGGCGATCACCCGTCCGCGCACCGGAGCCGGGACGCGCGCCCACTCCCGCTGGGCGGCCGACGCGGCGCGGCAGGCGTCCGCGAAGCCCGCCGCGTCCGTGAGCGTCACCCGCGCCACGGTCTGCGAGGGCCGCGCCGGGTTGACCGACGCGTACGGCGTGCCCGAAGTGAGCTCGTCACCCCCGACGACGGAAACGATCTGCCGAGTCACCGCAACCTCCGCGACTGTTTCTGCTCTCACGCCTCGATTACACAGTATTTCCGTCTCCGGTGCCCGCCAGGCCTTCGTGGAGGGCGACCGCGGCGGCCTGGGTGCGGCTGGAGACGCCGAGCTTGGCGAGGATGTTCGAGACGTGCACGCTGACCGTCTTCTGGGAGATGAACAGCCGCTCGCCGATCTCACGGTTGGGCAGGCCGTCCGCGACGTGGGCCAGCACCTCCCGCTCGCGCGCGGTGAGCGCGGCGAGCCGCCCGGGCTCCCGGCCCGGCCCCGGCTCCCGGCCCGCCGCGGGCCCGCCGGCCTGTGCGGACGCGCCGCCGGGCCGCCCGGACGCGCCGCCTGTCGTGGTGTCACCGTCCGCCGTGCTTCCACCGGTGGGAGCGTCCGGCGCGGGGGCCGCCGCCGTCGGGTCCCGGAACCCGGCGCGCGCCCCGGACTCTCGCAGGGCGGCCAGGAGGGGCCCGGCTTTCAGCGCGGCGGCGACGGTCACCGCGCGCTCCCACTCGGCGTGGGCCGCCGCGCGGTCACCCGTCCGCAGCAGGCTCTCGGCCAGCCGGCGGCGCGACCGTGCCTCCTCGTAGACGAAGCCGAAGCCGAAGGCCTCGGTCGCGCGCCGCCACACCTCCGGGCCTGCAGTGCCGTGCGCGCGGTGCCACTCGGCCTCCGCCCGGGCCAGCCAGGCGAGACCCTCCGGGCCGAGGCGCGCCCGCGGGCCGTTGGGCCCGTTCGCCGCGGCGTGCCTGGCCCGTCGCAGCAGGTCGTCGCAGCGCTCGCCGGTCTGGCCGAGGTCGGCGAGCGCCTGCAGACCGGTCGCCGCGATCCGGATCAGGCCGGGGTCGAACGGTTCGAGCGTCGCGAGGATCGCGTCGACGTGTTCGAGCGCCGCCTTCGGGTCGCCGTGCCACAGGGCGTGCTCGGCGGCCATCCCGCGCGCCATGTAGCTCACCAGGTCGTCGGGCCAGAACCGGGACAGCCACCGCAACCTCTCGTCGGCTCCCGCGCGTCCCCGGCCCACCTCCACGAAGAGGGCGAACGACGAGAGCTGGGCCTCCGCCCGGGTGCCGACCCGCACGCCGAACGCGCCGGCCAGCCGCTCGGCCGCGTCCCAGTCGCCGTCCGCGTAGTGGATGAGGTAGTGGAGGAACCGCAGGTCGGTGCCGAAGGCGCTCCAGGTCAGCCCGGTCTCGGCGGCCAGCCGTACGCCCGACTCGGCGATGCGGGCGGCGTCCGCGAGATGGCCGTGCTCATAGTGGATGCGCGCATGGTTGAACCGTGCACGCAGGTCGATGGACAGGTCGCCCGAGGGGCGGCGGGTGGCGCGCGTGAGCAGGTCGACGGCGCGTTCGACGTCGGAGGACTCCTCCGACAGCGCCAGCACGACCAGGGCGCTGGCCTCGGCGTCGCGGGCGCCGGTCGCCTGCGCGACCTCCAGCGCCCTGGCCGCCGTCGCGGTCGCCTCCTCGACCCGGTAGTTCCACCACAGCGTGCGCGCGTACGTGGCCAGGGCTCTGGCCAGCAGAGGGCTGCGCGGCGCGAGGTCCACCGCCTCCCGGGCCGACGCGGTCGCGTCGTCCCGGTCGTCGTCCGCGTCGGCCAGGTAGTAGGCGAGCCGCTCGCCGATCTCGGCGACCAGGACGGGGTCGTCCGCCTCCCGGCGCAGCCGCCGCAACTGACCCGCGGCCCTGTGGGAGTCACCGGCGGCCGCCGCCGCGGCGGCGCTCGCCAGCGCGATCCGCGGCCGGCTCTCCCCGGCGGGGCGCCCGGAGTCCGGCACCTGGTCCCACAGCTCCAGCGCCCGCTCGAGGTGTCGGTGCGCCTCCGCCGGAGCGCCCAGGCGGGAGGCCATCCGCCCGGCCTCCACCGACGCCCGTAGCGCGGCCGGCGTGTCGTGCGCGGCGAGGTGATGGTGGGCCAGTTCGGCGGGTGAGCCGCCGCGCTCCGCGAGCAGCGCGGCGAAGGTGGCGTGCAGGCGGGTCCGCTCGCCCGGCAGCAGGTCGTCGTACACCGCCTCCTGGAGGAGCGCGTGCCGGAAGGCGTATCCGTCGCTGCCCGCGGTGAGCAGCCGCCGCGAGACGATCTCACGCAGCGCGTCCTCCAGCGGGAGGTCCCCGAGCCCGGCGGCATCGCGCAGCAGGTCGTGGCCGACCCGCCGTCCGGCCACCGCGGAGATCCGCAGCACCTGACGGGCCGTGTCCGAGAGGGCCTCCACCCGCGCGAGCATCAGGTCGGCGAGGGTCCCCGGCAGCCGGCTGTGGTCGGTGCTGGCGGCCAGCAGCTCCTCGGCGAAGAACGGGTTGCCCCCGGCCCGCTCGATCAGGGCGCCGAAGCCGCGTTCCCGCTGCGGCCCCGCCGGGCCGTCACCGTGCCGGTCGAGGCTGGCGAGGTAGGCCGCCATGTCGTCGTCGCCCAGCGGCGGCAGTTCGACGGCGGTGACCAGCGGCAGGCGCCGCAGCTCGGCCAGGACCGGGCGGAGCGGGTGGCGGCGGTGCAGGTCGTCGGTGCGGTAGGTGCCGACGAGGCACACCCGCTCCCGCTGCAGCATCCGGGTGAGGAAGACGAGCAGGTCGCGCGTCGAGCGGTCGGCCCAGTGCAGGTCCTCGAAGACGAACAGCACCGGATGGCGCCCCGCCACCTCCGACAGCATGTCGAGGACCGACCCGAACAGACGCTGCTGGGCGAGCCCGCCGGTGGCCGTCTCCTCGGCGGGGCCCGCGTCGTCGCCGGGCAGCAGCCGCCGCAGGGCGGGCCGGGCGGCGACGGCGGGGCCGACCGGCCCCCCGGGCTCGATGGCGGCGGTGCGCAGCGCGTCGGCCAGCGGGAGGTACGGCAACGCGTCGCCGAGCTCGGCGCACTGCCCGGCCAGCGTCACGAACCCCCGCCGCTGCGCGAGATCGCACAGCTCGGTCACGATCCGCGTCTTGCCGATCCCCGCGTCGCCGCCCACCAGGCCGACTCCGGCGAGCCCGGCCGCGGCGCCGTCGAGCACGCCCACAAGCCGATCGAGCTCGGAGGAACGCCCGATCAGCACCCTTTGCGGCGTACGCGTGACCACGTTCGCGAGTATGACACGCGGCTCCGACAGAACCGTGACGACGCCGTCGGCCCCCACCCGGCGACGGGAACCCTTCCTCTCGCGGCCCGGTTCGTACACGCTGTCGTACACGCGGGGCCGCGGCACCCGCGTCACCGGAACCCCATCGACCCGTGAAGGCACACATTGATGCGACTCGTACGTGGCCACCTCCCCGACGACACCGGAGGCCCGGGGCCCGCACGCTGGGCCGTCCGTGACGAGGACGGCGACCGGCCGCTGCCGGAGGACTTCTCGCTCGGGGAGGCGCTCTCGTCCGGCCTCGACCACTTCCGCCGCTCCCTCGCGGCGGCGACCGGCCCGGCCGTGACGCTGGCCTCACTCGCCGCGCCCGTGGACCGGTGGACGGAGGTCTGGGCCGCGGGCGTCACCTACCGGAGATCGCGGGAGGCGCGCAAGGAGGAGAGCCACGAGCCCGACATCTACGAGCGGGTGTACGACGCCCCCCGCCCCGAGTTGTTCTTCAAGTCGCTCGGCTGGCGCGTCCGTGGACACGGGCAGACGATCGCCGTACGGCCCGACTCGTCCTGGGACGTGCCGGAGCCGGAACTGGCCGTGGTGGTCTGCGCCAACGGGGAGATCGCGGGATACACCGTCTGCGACGACGTGAGCTCCCGCTCCATCGAGGGCGAGAACCCGCTGTATCTTCCGCAGGCCAAGATGTATCTCGGCGCCACCGCGCTGGGCCCGGGGATCCGTCCCGCCTGGGAGGTTCCCGACCCCTACGACCTCGGCATCCGGCTCGGCATCTCGCGCGGCTCCCGCGAGATCTGGGCGGGCTCGGCGAGCACCCGCCGGCTCCACCGGCGGATCGACGACCTCGTCGAGCACCTCCTGCGCGCCGACCGCTATCCGTACGGGGTGATCCTGACGACCGGCACCTGCCTCGTGCCGGAGTCGGACTTCACGCTGACGCCAGGCGACGAGGTGACCATCGAGATCGACGGCCTCGGCCGTCTGGTCACCCCTGTGAGCGCGGTGGACGGCATCGACCTGTGGCGGGAGCCGCCCGGCCGGTGACCTTTCCCGGCCCGGCCCGCCCGTGACCGCGCGGAGCGTCAGTGGCCCGTGGCGCCGTCGATCCGCTCGCGGAGCAGGTCGGCGTGCCCGTTGTGGCGCGCGTACTCGGCGATCATGTCGACCATGATGCGGCGCAGCGAGATGGGCCGGCCGGTGGCGCGCTGGACGCCGGTCTCGTCCAGCGACCGGGCCGCGGCCACGATCTCGCGGGAGCGCTCGCACTCCGCGCGCCACACGGCGAACGCCTCGTCGGCGTCCCCGCCCAGGTCCTCGAAGTCCTGGTCGGGGTCGTCGTCGGAGTAGTAGAGGAGCGGGACGTCCTCACCGGCGAACTGGATGCGGAACCACCACCGCTCGACGCCGGCGAGGTGCCGGAGGATGCCGTGGAGGCTCAGCACGGACGGCGGCACTCCCTTGTCGGACAGTCGTTCCTTCGGCACGCCGGAGCACTTGAGCGCGAACGTCTCGCGGTGCCAGTCCAGGGAGGCCGTGAGGATCTCTCGCTCGTCGCCGACGAGGACAGGAGCGGAGCGGGAGTCGCCGTCCCACTTCTTCGAGTAGTTCGCCTCGGGAATCTCGTTCACGCCTCGACCCTGCCAGACGGCACCGACAGTTCCCGGAACCGCGGCCGGAGCGGCGTTCGGCCTCGCCCGAGCCGTTCCAGGCCCCGCCGAGAGACGGCGGACGCCGAGTCGGGGCGTCCGCGGTTATGGTCGTAGCGTGCCTGACGCGATCTTCGCTCATCCGCGCCTCGCGGCCGTCTACGACGCCTTCGACGGCCCCCGCGACGATCTGACGGCCTACCTCGGCATCGCCGGTGAGCTGGGCGCGGAGCGTGTGCTCGACATCGGATGCGGCACGGGGTGCCTGGCGGTCCTGCTCGCGGACAGCGGCCGTACGGTCACCGGGGTCGATCCGGCCGAGGCGTCGCTTGAGGTGGCGAGATCGAAGGACCCGGCCGGAAGAGCCACCTGGGTCCACGGCGACGCCACGGCGGTGCCCGCTCTCGGCTTCGACCTCGCGGTGATGACGGGAAACGTGGCGCAGGTCTTCCTCACCGACGACGACTGGACGCGGACCCTCCAGGGGATCCGGTCCGCGCTCCGCCCGGGTGGTCACCTCGTGTTCGAGACGAGGCGTCCAGGATTCCGGGCCTGGGAGGAGTGGGCCGCTGACACCGCTCCGGTCACCCTGGAGATCGGGGGGATCGGACCGGTGCGGCGCCGTCAGGAGGTGACCGCGGTCACCCTGCCGCTGGTCTCCTTCCGCTACACCTTCGAATTTCTTACGGACGGCACGGTCGTCACCTCCGACTCCACACTGCGGTTTCGGGACCGCGATGAAGTGGAGACGAGCCTGCTCGGCAACGGCTACCGGGTGTGGGACGTGCGGGAGGCCCCCGACCGTCCGGGCCGCGAGTTCGTGTTCCTCGCGCGGCGCACGCCCTGAGGCCATCGGGACAGACCGCGCCGGGGCCTCTGTTCCCCTCCGGCGCCGGAACAGGAGGTCCGGTGCCGTTCGTGGCGTGCCGGGCCGGGGCCCGACGCCCATCCCGCGACGCGGACGTTTTTGTCGGCGGCGCTGGCTAGTCTGCGGCGCGTGACGCAAGGACGGAGCCGGGACCAGGCCATCGAGGCGCCCTCTGCCCCCGCCGTCGCCGGTGACAGTTCCGCAGAGGAGGCCGGGGGGCGGGCGGCGGTCAGGCGCGGGCAGGCCGAGCAGCGGGAGGGCAGGGTCGCCGCGGGACTGTCGGAGCTGGAGCGGTGGCTGGCCGATCAGATCGGGCAGGGGATCGCGCAGGCGCGCCAGACGGGCCCGGCCGGCTGGGACGACCTCGCCAGACGGCTGGTCGACGCGCAGGCGCCGGGCGTGGCGGGCATGGTCACCCGGCTGCCCCGGGTGCTCGGAGCCGAGGACTGGCCGGGTCTCCTCCTGGGGGAGTACGCGCTGCTGCATCTGCTCGCCGTCGCCCACCGCCGCGCCGGCGCGCTGCCCGGGCCGCTGCGGCAGACCGTACGGACCCGGGTCGGCTTCCCCGTCACGAGGGAGTCGGTGCTGGCCGGCCCGGTGGTGCGGGACCTCTGGGACGTCGTCGGCTGCCGGGACGAGGAGCAGGAGCGGCTGGTCGCCCGGCGCGTCTGGCTGGCGGGCCGTGCGACCGGCCGCGCGGCGATGGTGCTGTCGTTCTCGCCGGTCGGGCAGCCGCGGGAGTCGTTCCCGCCGCCGGGCACGACGATCGACGCCGACCTCGCCTTCTATCCGGGCGCGTCGCCGCTGCGCGCCCTCGTGGCCGTGCGGCACGGTGACGTCGAGGCGGGCCCGCCACCGGGGACGGAGATCTCCCGGGTGCCCGCGCTGATCGCGGAGGTGCTCGCGGCCGATCCCTGGGCCGACTCCTGGCCTCTGGTGCTCGCCGGGGTCGTCCCCTGCCCGGACGGCCTCGCCGACGGCGCGGGGGCCGACGTTCTGACGGCCGAGGGTACGGGAGCCGACGGTGCAGGGGCCGAGACGGAGGGGGGCGGCGATGCGGGGGCCGACGGTTTGAGGACCGCGGGTCCGGGAGCCGACAGCGAGGGGCCCGGAGGTGAGGGGCCTGGCGACGAGGGGCCCCGCGGTGAGTGGGACGCGCTGCCGCTACACCTGCCGCTGCACCCTGCCGCGGGGGTCCCGTGGCGGCTGCTGGCCGTCTCCGGAGGGCGGCCGGTGACGGTCGCCGCCGAGTGGACGCCACGCGGGCTGCTCCCACTGACGGTCTGGGACGAGGAGGGCGAGGTGGTGCGCCTATGACGCCGGTTCCGATCGTGGCCGCGCCTTCGCTGGCAGCGCCCACCTTGAGGATCGCGACGCCTGCCCGGCGGCAGGGCCGTCCGGCCGCTTCTCCCGGCAGCTCGCTCCGCTTCCGGAGCGGGGCGACCGGCCTCGGCGTACGCCCATCGGTGGTGGCGGTATCCGGTGGACGGGCCCGTGCGGTTCCGCTGGCGAGAAGGGCCGTCCGATGACCGGACCATGGGAGGAACTGGTGTCCACCGCGCTGGTGGGCGCCGGCCGCCGCGCCGTCCCGCCCGAGAGCCTGCTGGAGCGGGCGGCCGAGCAGGTGGTCCGGATGCGCGCGGGGCGAAGGCCGGGGAGGGGCACGCGGCCGGCCCCCGCCGCGGCGGAGACGCTGCCGCCCGTGCCCCGCGCCGCCGCGGACCGGCTGGCCCGGATGCTCGCCGGTGAGCAGAGCAGGCTGCTGACCGAGTGGCTGGAGACGGCGGCCGCGCGGCGGCTGCGGGTGCCGGCCGCCACGATCCCCGGGCTGCTCGACCTCGGAGCGCGAGACCGGTCGATCCGCGCGCACCTGGGGGCGGTCACCGGGGCCCGGGGCCGCTGGCTCGCCGGTCTCAACTCCACCTGGGCCTACCTCCTCGCGGAACCGGCGCACGTGCCGCCGGACGAGGTGTGGGAGCTCGGCACGAGCGGAGACAGGCGCGCCTTCCTGGCCGCCGTGCGCCGGCGTGACCCGGCGGCCGCGCGGGAACTGCTGGAACGCGGCTGGAGCGCGGAGACGCCGGAGGACCGGGCCGCCTTCGTGGCGATCCTCGCCGACGGCCTCGACATGGCCGACGAGCCGTTCCTGGAGGCGGCGCTCGACGACCGGCGCCGCGAGGTGCGGCAGGCCGCCGCCGACCTCCTCACCCGCCTGCCAGGGTCGCGGCTGGCCCACCGGATGACCGCACGGGCGTCCCGCTTCGTGACCGGGAACGGTCCCGGGCTCCGGGCGGAGCCGCCGGCGGACTGCGACGGCGCGATGGAGCGCGACGGCGTCAGGGCCCGGCCGCCCGCCGGCATGGAGACGCGGGGCTGGTGGCTGCAGCAGGTGGTGGCGCACACTCCGCTGTCGTTCTGGCCGGGCCATCTCGGCATGCCGCCGGACGAGATCGCCCGGACGAGGATCGGCGACTGGGAGCGGGAGGTGCGCATGGGTTGGACCCGGGCCGCCATCCTGCAGCGGGACACGACGTGGGCGCGTGCCCTGTTCGAGGCCGAGCCGCTGACCGACCTGCTGGCCGTGCTCCCGCCCGAGGAGCGGTCCCGCCGGGCTGCCGAGCTGGTGGCGGGCCATCCGGTGGACGGCCAGCTGGTCATGATGCTGGGCGGGGTGCCGCGGCCGTGGGGGTCCCAGCTCGCGCGGGCCGTGCTCAAGAAGATCGTGGAGACCACGCGGACCCAGCCGTGGAACGCCGGAGAGCTGATCCGGCTCGCGGGCGAGCGGTTCGACCCCGCGGCGTACGCCCACGCGGCGGAGGTGCCCGAGCTCGCCGCGACCCTGGGGTTCCGCTTCGACATGCTGAAGGAGCTTTCGTGACCACCGTTCTGCGCCCGCACGCGGAGGACCAGTTCGCCGACGAGCTGGCGATCCTCGTGAAGACCGACGACCGGCCGCGCCCGCCGGGCTGGCGGCTTTCGCCCTGGGCGGTGACGACCTACGTGCTGGGAGACGGCGGCCAGATCACGCCGAAGTACGTCGGCCCGCGCAGGATCGTCGAGGTCGCGGTGGCGACGCTCGCCACCGACCGGGCGCTGTTGCTGCTCGGCGTGCCGGGCACGGCCAAGACCTGGCTGTCGGAGCACCTCGCCGCGGCGATCTGCGGCGACTCGACCCTGCTCGTGCAGGGCACGGCCGGCACGGCGGAGGAGGCGGTCCGCTACGGGTGGAACTACGCGCGGCTGCTGTCGGAAGGCCCCTCCCGCCAGGCGCTGACGCCGAGCCCGGTCATGCGCGCGATGGCGGAGGGACGGCTGGCCCGGGTCGAGGAGCTCACCCGCATGCCGTCCGACGTGCAGGACGCGCTGATCACCGTGCTTTCGGAGAAGACGCTGCCGATCCCGGAGCTGGGGGAGGAGGTGCAGGCGGCCAAGGGCTTCAACGTCATCGCCACCGCCAACGACCGCGACCGCGGCGTCAACGACCTGTCGAGCGCGCTGCGCAGGCGGTTCAACACAGTCGTGCTGCCGGTCCCGGCCAGCCTGGAGGAGGAGGTCGACATCGTGGCCCGGCGGGTGGCGCAGCTCGGCCGCTCCCTGGAGCTGCCGGAGACCGTCACCGGGCTGGCGGAGATCCGCCGGGTGGTGACGGTGTTCCGCGAACTGCGCGCGGGCGTGACCGCCGACGGGCGGACCAAGGTCAAGTCACCCACCGGCACGCTCAGCACGGCGGAGGCCATCTCGGTGGTCACCGGCGGGATCGTGCTCGCCGCCCACTTCGGCGACGGCGTGCTGCGCCCGGCCGACGTCGCGGGCGGAATCCTGGGAGCCGTGGTCCAGGACCCGGTGTCCGACCGCGTGGTGTGGCAGGAATACCTGGAGACCGTCGTCCGCGACCGCGACGACTGGCGCGACTTCTACCGGGCCTGCCGCGATGCCGGCTGAGACCGCCGCCGCCTCGCCCGGCCCGCACCCGGCCCCGAGCAAGGCCCCAAGGGGGAACCGCGCCGAGGACACCTGCGTGGGAACGGCCGGGAGCAGGGCCGAGGGCAGGCGCGAGGACACGAGCGCGGGCGCGGGTGACAGCCGGGGCGAGGGCACCGGCGTGGGCACTGGCGAGAGCCGGGGCGAGGGCTGGGCTGAGGACACCGGCATTGGCACTGGCGAGGGCCGGTTCAGGGGCATAGGCGTGGGCGCGGATGAGAGCTGGGGCGAGGGCCGGGGCGAGGACACGAGCGCGGGCGCGGGTGACAGCCGGGGCGAGGACACCGGCGTGGGCACGACCGGGAGCAGGGCCGAGGGCAGGCGCGAGGACACGAGCGCGGGCGCGAGCGACAGCCGGGGCGAGGACAGGAGCGCGGTCCGGGCGCGGGCGTGGGTACTCGGGGTGCGGCACCATGGGCCGGGATCGGCCAGGGCGGTGCGGGACGAGCTGACCAGGATCCGGCCCGATCTCGTGCTGGTCGAGGGCCCGCCCGAGGCCGACGGCCTGGTGGCGCTCGCCGCCGACCCCGGCATGCGACCGCCGGTCGCGCTCCTGGCGTACATGCCGGGGCAGCCGTCGCGGGCCGCCTTCTGGCCGTTCGCGGAGTTCTCACCCGAGTGGCAGGCCATCCTCTACGCCACCGGGGCGGGCGCCGAGGTGCGGTTCTGCGACCTGCCAGCCGGCTGCGGCCTCGCGCTCGACGCCGACCCCGTGCGCCGCGACCCCATCGGTGAGCTGGCCCGAGCGGCGGGGTACGACGACCCGGAACGGTGGTGGGAGGACCTGGTCGAGCACCGGGGTGAGGCCGGGACGCTCGACGTCGTCGCCGAGGCGATGCGGGCCGTACGCGACGGGCACGTCGCGGAGGGCACGGAGGCCCGGCGTGAGGCATATATGCGCAGGACGCTGCGGAAGGCGGCGCGGGAGGGTTTCACCCGCATCGCGGTGGTCTGCGGGGCCTGGCACCTGCCCGCGCTGACCCTGCCTGAGCTGACACCGCCCCATTCAGCCCTGCCCGATTCAGCCCTGCCTAGTTCGGCTGTGCCTGGTTCGGCTGTGCCTGGTTCGGCTGTGCCCGGATCGGACCTGCCCAAATCGGACCTGCCCGGATCGGGCCTGTCCGAATCGACGCCGCTTGGACCGCCACCCGGGCCGGCTGTGCCCGGTTCGGCCCTGCCCGGATCGACACCGCCCGGATCGACACCGCCCGGATCGGCGCCGCTTGGATTGCCATCAGGGCCGGCACCATCCGGGCAGGGCCTGCCGGGGCGTCGCGCCGGCGGGTCGGCTCCGCCGGCCGCGACAGACGGGCCCGGCAGCCCGCCCTCGGCGGCGGAGGACGAGCGGCTGCTGCGCGGCCTGCCCAGGGTCAGGGTGGAGATGACGTGGGTGCCGTGGACCCATGGACGGCTCGCGGCGGGCGCCGGCTACGGCGCGGGCGTCGCCGCGCCCGGGTGGTACGAGCACCTGTTCACGGCGCCCGACCGGCCGGTGGAGCGCTGGCTCGCCCGCGCGGCGGCGATCCTGCGCGAGGAGGACCTGCCCGTCTCGTCCGCGCACGTCATCGAGGCCGTACGGCTCGCCGAGGGGCTGGCCGCGCTGCGCGGCAGGCCGCTCGCCGGGCTGTCGGAGGTCACCGAGGCGGTCAGGGCGGTGCTGTGCGGCGGCGACGAGCTGCCGGTCGAGCTGGTCCAGCGGCGCATGGTCGTGGGGGAGCGGCTCGGCCGGGTGCCGGACTCCACGCCGATGGTGCCGCTGCGGCGGGACCTGCGCGACGAGCAGCGGCGGCTGCGCATGAAGCCGGAGGCCCTGACCGGGGAGCATGACCTCGACCTGCGCAAACCGCTCGACCTCGGCCGCAGCCGGCTGCTGCACCGGCTCACCCTGCTGGACGTGCCGTGGGGAACCCCGCGACGGGCACGCGGCAAGGGGACGTTCAAGGAGACCTGGTCGCTGGAGTGGCGCCCCGAGCTCGACGTGGCCCTCGTCGAGGCCGCAGTCTGGGGGATCACGGTCGAGGCGGCGGCGACGGCCCGCGTCCGCGACCTCGCGGGTGGCGCGGGCCTGCCCGAACTGGCCGCGCTTGTCGAGCGCTGCTTGCCGGCCCATCTCCCCGGCGCGCTGCCGCACGTGCTGGGGATGATCGAGGACCGGGCGGCGGTCGACGGCGAGGTGCGCCACCTCATGGGTGCGCTGCCCGCGCTCGTGCGGACCCGCCGGTACGGGGACGTACGCGGCACCGAGGGCCTCGCGGGCGTCACCGAGTCGATGCTGGCGCGGATCTGCGCCGGGCTGTCCCCCGCCCTGTCGGGACTGGACGAGGACGCGGCCCGCGAGATGGCCACGCTGGTGGACGGCGTCCACGCCGCGGCCGGGCTGATGGGAGAGGGCCGGTGGCTCACGACGTTGTCCGGGATCGCCCGGCGCGACGACCTGCCGGGGTTGCTCGACGGCCGGATCGTGCGGATCCTGTTCGACGCCGGGGCGCTGGAGGACGACGTGGCCGCCCGCATGGCGCGGTCGATGTCGTCCGGCAACCCCCCGGCCCGGTCCGCGGCCTGGATGGAGGGCTTCCTGTCCGGGGGCGGCCTGCTGCTCGTCCACGACGCGCGCCTGCTCGCCACCGTGGACGCCTGGCTCACCGGCCTGTCGCCCGAGGAGTTCGTGGACGTGCTGCCGCTGCTGCGGCGCACGTTCGGCGCCTTCCCCACGCCGGAGCGGCGGCTGATCGGCAGGCGGGTCCGCTCCGGCTCCGCGCCGGGCTCCGTGCCTGGTGGCGACGGGGCGGACTACGACGACGGGCTGGCGGCGGCGGCCGTCCGGACGGTGCGGGAGATCCTGGGCCACGGAATCTCCGGCCAGGAGATTCCCGGTCATGAGATTCCCGGTCATGAGATTCCCGGTCATGAGATTCCCGGTCATGAGATTCCCGGTCATGAGATTCCGCGTCGCGAAGTCTCGGGCCGCGAGGGCACAGGAGGTGAAGTGCCGGGGAGGGGGGTCCCGGGGCCTGACAGCGCGGGGCGCCGAGTCCTGCGGCGCGAGGAACCGGAGTGTGAGGAACCGGGGCGTGAGGAACCGGGGCGTGAGTGGGATGGGGGAGCCTGATGGGCGGCGAGGAGGAGCGGCTGCGCCGCTGGCGGCTGGCGCTGGGCGGCGCGGCGGCGGAGAGGGCCATGGAAGGGGGCCTGGAGACGGTGCTGGAGGGCGCCGACGCCCGGATGGACGCCGCGCTCTCGGCCCTCTACGACGAGCAGGAGCGGCGGGGCGCCGGTCTCGGCGCGTCCGCGCCGCGGGTGGCCCGCTGGCTGGGAGACATCAGGGAGCACTTCCCCGCCGGTGTCGTGCAGGTCATGCAGAAGGACGCCATCGAACGGCTCGACCTGACCCGGCTGCTGCTGGAGCCCGAGATGCTGGAGGCGGTCGAGCCCGACGTCCATCTCGTGGGCACCCTGTTGTCGCTGAACCGGCTGATGCCGGAGCGGGCCCGCGAGTCGGCCAGGGCCGTCGTCCGCACGGTCGTACGGGAGCTGGAGGCGCGGCTGACGCGTCGCACCCTGGCGGCCGTCAGCGGCGCGCTCGACCGATCGGCGAGGACCCATCGGCCCAGGAGGGCGGCCGAGGTCGACTGGGACCGTACGATCCGGGCGAACCTCGGCAACTACCTGCCCGAGCGGGGGACCGTCGTGCCGTCCCGGCTCGTCGGATACGCCCGTGGGCAGCGGGGTGTCCGGCGGGACGTCGTGCTGGCCGTCGACCAGAGTGGTTCGATGGCGGCCTCGGTGGTGTACGCGGGCGTCTTCGCCGCGGTGCTCGCCTCGATGCGCGCGCTCAGGACCTCGCTCGTGGCCTTCGACACGTCCGTGGTGGACCTCACCGACCAGCTGCGCGACCCCGTCGAGGTGCTGTTCGGCACTCAGCTCGGCGGCGGCACCGACATCAACCGGGCCGTGGCCTACTGCCAGAACCTGGTGACCCGGCCGGCCGACACGATTCTCCTGCTGGTCAGCGACCTGTTCGAGGGAGGGCCGAGGGAGGAGATGCTGCGCCGGATCGCCACCATGACCGCCGCCGGGGTCCAGGTGATCGTGTTGCTCGCGCTGTCGGACGAGGGGGCGCCGCAGTACGACCACGAGAACGCGGCGGCCCTCGCCGCGATGGGAGTGCCGGCCTTCGCCTGCACTCCGGACGCCTTCCCCGAGCTGATGGCGGCCGCCATCGAGCGCAGGTCCTACGACCAATGCCGGATGACGCGACCCGGGCAATGATTTGTAAGGTCCGTATCATGACTTCGGTAATGTCCGCTCCACCCGTCTTCAGCCAGCGTTACCGCTCCCTGAGTGTGGGGATCGTGGCCCTGGTGATGCTCGTGGCGTTCGAGTATCTGGCGGTGGCCACCGCGATGCCGCTGATCGGCCGGGAGCTGAACGGCTACCGCCTCTACGGCCTCGCGTTCAGCGGCGGCATGGCGGCCAACGTCATCGCCACGGTGGTCGGCGGGCGCTGGAGCGACGCGCGGGGGCCGTTCCCCGCCCTGTGGACGGGGGTCGGGGGGTTCGTCGCCGGGCTGGCCGTCTCGGGGTTCGCGCCCACCATGGAGGTCTTCCTCGCCGGCCGGTTCCTCCAGGGACTCGGCGGCGGCCTGTTCAACGTGGCGTTGTACGTCCTCGTCGCCCAGGCCTACCCCTCCGCCATGCACCCGAGGGTGTTCTCGGCGCTGGCCGCGGCCTGGGTGCTGCCGTCGGTGGTCGGCCCGGCGATCACCGGCTTCGTGGCGGAGTCCTGGAGCTGGCGCTGGATCTTCCTGGGCGTGGCGGTGCTGTCGGCCCCCGCCGCGCTGGTGATGTGGCGCGGCCTGCCCGAGCCTGCCGGGCAGCCGAGGGAGGCGATGGGCCGGGCCTTCCTGCCCCGGTTCGCCTGGGGCGTGTGCGCCGCCGTCGGCGCGGCCCTGCTGCAGTACGGCAGCGGCGCCGCGGGCGCGGGGGTCCTGCTGGCGGGCGCCGGGCTGGTGGTCCTCGCGCTGGCGCTGCCGAGACTGCTGCCCCGGGGCACGCTGCGCGCCGCCCGGGGCCTGCCCACGGTGATCGCGCTACGGGGCCTGGCCGCCGGGTCGTTCTTCGCCGCCGAGGTGTTCGTCCCGCTGATGCTGGTCCGGGAGCGGCACCTGAACACGGCCGAGGCCGGTCTCGCGCTCACCGGGGGCGCCCTGGCCTGGTCGCTCGGCTCGTGGATCCAGGGGCGCAGGCCCCACGCGCGGGCGCTGACCATCCGTCTCGGCGCGACGCTGATCGCCGCCGGCATCTGCGTCACCACCCTCGTGGTCGTCCCCGCCACGCCGGTCGTCGTGGCGTTCGCGGGCTGGCTGGTGGCGGGCCTGGGCATCGGCATGGTCTTCCCGACGCTGTCGGTGCTGGTGCTGGAGCTGTCCGCGCCGGGGGAGGCGGGCCGCAACAGCGCCTCGCTGAGCATCGGTGAATCGGTCTTCGCGGTCGTCGCCGTCGCGGTCACCGGCGCCCTGTTCGCGGCGTACGGGGGCAGGTCGTGGGTCTACGTGACGTGCCTCGGCCTGCTGGTCGTCATGGCCGTCACGGCCGCGGTCGTGGGCGGCCGGTTCGAGCACCGCCGTGAACCGGGCACCATGGAGGTCTAGGGACTCCCGGAAATCCCGCCGCGGAGCCCGGCCGTCCGGGCGCGAAGCCCCGGAACGGCCGCCGGCAGGGACAAGGGAAAGAAACGAGGAGATCCGAGTGCCGCGTGTCCGGGAGCTGGAGGTCTTCAGGATGACCCTGCCGTACGGCAGGCGTCCGGAGACCGTCCTGGTGAAGATCACGGACTACGGCGGCATGGTCGGCTGGGGCGAGGCCGTCGATCCGGCCGGTGCCGGGCCGCTGGAGCGGGCCCTGCCCGCGCTCGTCGGCCTCGACTGGGAACACCCGTCGGAGCTGGGGGACAATCCGGGCGGCGCGGCCGGTGACATGGCCTGCTGGGACCTGTGGGGCCGCATGAACGGCGTTCCGCTCGCCCACGCCCTCGGCGGCACCCGCACGTCGCTGATCGCGACGGTCAGGCTGACGGCGGACCGCTCGCTGGAGAGCATGGTCGCCCGGGTGAACCGGCACGTCTGCGCGGGCTACGGGCACGTGACGCTGGACGTCCACCCCGGCTGGGACGTCGAGCCGCTGCGGGCCGTGCGCGCCGCCTACCCCGGCCTGGCCATCGCGGTGGACGGGCGCGGCGCCTACACCGAGATCTCCCAGCTGGAGGCGCTGGACTCCTACGGGGTGGTGGCCATCGAGCGCCCCTTCAAGGACCTGCTGACCAGCGCCGACCTGCAGGACCGGGTGTCGGCCGCAGTCGCGGTCGAGGTGGCCTCCGTGGCCGAGCTGGACGAGGCGATGCGCCTCGGCGCGGGCCGGGCGCTGCTGCTGCGGCCGGCGAAACTCGGCTCTCTCGGCACCGCGCGGCGCGCGCACGACCACGCGGCGGAGGCCGGGTGGGACATCGTCTGCGCCGGCGGCCTCGGGGCGGGACTGGCCCGGGCCGCGACGGTCGCCGTCGCCAGCCTGCCCGGCTGCACCCTGCCCAGCGACGTGGCGGAGCCGCCGCGCAGCGCTCAGGTGGTGCTTCCGCCGGTCGGCGCGTCCGGCGGGGTCGTCGCCGTGCCGCTCACCCAGCCGGGCCTCGGCCACACCGTGGACGAGGACCGCGTGCGCCGCATGGCCCGCGAGTCGTTCCACGTCTGAGAGCGCGGCGGAGGCCGGAAGGGTCGTGTCGACGCCCGCGTCGGCGTTTGTGTGCAGGACGTGGCCTCGAAGGGCGCCCGGGGGCCGCTGTAGAAGGTGGACATATGGGATCGACCTTCGTGATGACGCCACGAGCATAGAGCTCTGATCGCGGCGGTCAGAGGAGATGTCTGCTCTGGGCGAGGAGGTCGCACTGGTCACGCCAGCGGCCGTCGGCGAATCCCATGACGACGTGGGTGGCGCCTGCCGCTCGGAATTCGTTCAGGCGGTGCGCGGCCTCGTCGGGGCTGCCGACGATTGGAAGGCCGGCGGCTTCGATGCCGTACGCGTTCGCGATGGCGGCGGCGATACGGGCGCGGCCGCTTACACCGTCGCCCAGCGCTCCCGTGGTTCCGACGGCGATGTCACGGGGTGAGTCGGCCAGTTCGGCGAGCCGGGCGGCACCGGCGGCGACCTGCGCGGGCGGTATCAGTGACGGGAACCAGCCGTCACCGGCCCGTGCGGCGCGCCGGATGGCGATCGGGGAGGCGTTGCCGACCCAGATGGGCGGTCTGGTGACCGCCGGCGACAGTTCGACGTTGTGTGCGCCGATCCGTACCCGTTCACCGGCGAGCAGCGCGGGCAGCAGATCCAGGGCACGGTCGGTCCGTGGCCCGCGTTCGGCGTAGTCGACCTCGGCCGCCGCCCACTGCCTGGCATCACCTCCGGAGCCGACGCCGAGGATCAGCCGCCCGCCAGACAGGTGCTGGAGGCTCGCGACCTGTTTCGCGGCCCAGGCCAGCGGCCGGATCGCCGGGACGAAGACGCCCGCGCCGATCGAGATCCTGTCGGTGACGGCGGCCGCGGTGGCCAGCGCCGCGACGATGTCGAGCGAGGGGCGCCCCGTCATCAGGTGATCGCCGAGCCACACGCTGTCCATGCCCGCGGCCTCCGCGTGACGCGCCGCGACGCGGAGGTCGATACCGTCGCGCGCTTGGACCTCCAGGGACGGCAGAACGACGCCGACCTTCATTTCACCCATGGGTTCGCCTAGCCGACGGTCAGGACGAGCTTGCCGCGAATGTTCCCCGCCCGGTAGCGACGATGGGCCTCAGCGGCGTCCGCCAGCGGATACGTCCCGAGGATGTCGAAGGCCAGCCGCCCTTCGGCGTAGTGCGCGACGAGCTCGGCCAGCCGTTCCGCAGACCTGGCCCGAGGGGTGACCCGAATCCCAAGCCGCGGCGCCTTCTCATGCTCCACGAGGGTGAGTATTCGGCTCCTGTCGGAGATCAACTTCAGACTGTCGTCGAGAGTGTCACCGCCCACACCGTCCAGACAGGCATCGACTACACCGCGAGGAGCGGCCTGGCATACCCGATCGAGAAACCCGGCACCGTAGCCGACGGGCACGGCACCGAGCGAGCGAAGGAAGTCGTGGTGCGCCGGGCGCGCGGCACCGACGACGTCCGCGCCCCAGATCCGGCACAGCTGAACCGCGACATGCCCGACCGCCCCGGCCGCGCCATGGATCAGTACGGTGTCGCCGGCGCCGACACGGAGCTCCTTCAACGCGATGTCCGCCGTCTGCGCCGCGGCACTGAAGCCACCGGCGACGACCCAGGGCATATTCGCTGGTTTCCTGCAGATCTGGTCGGCGCCTACGACGATGTATTCGCCATAGGCGTTGAGCGTGCCGAACCCGAGCACCTCGTCGCCAACCGCGAACCCGGCCGTGCCGCCACCGGCCTCGTCCACGACGCCGGCGAACTCGTTTCCGGGGATCCGCGGAGTCGCCAGATCGCGGTCACCCTCTTCGCGCAGGATCTGTCCCGCCACGACGGCCACGTCGAACGGCTGCACGCCGGCCGCCTTCACACGAACGCGGACCTGACCGGCACCCACGTGCGGCTCGTCCACCTCAATCAGCCGCAACACCTCCGGACCGCCATACTCGGCAATCGCAGCCGCGCGCATTCCTCTGGTCACCTTCTGCCCCTCGCGTTGACGAAGTTCGCTTGATGTACAGTGAACTTCATCAAGTGGACTTGATGTCAACGCGGTGATCCGCTCAATCCGGAGTGCGGGATGCCCCAAGTCGAACCCGACATGGTCTGGCTCAAACCCGGCCAGGTCGCGGCCCGTGCCGGCGTCGCCGTCTCGGCGCTGCACTACTACGAGAGCCTCGGTCTCATCTACAGCCGCCGCACTCCGGGGGGCAGACGCGAGTACCGCCGCGACACCCTGCGCGCCATCGCGTTCATCCGAGCGGCTCAACGCGTCGGAGTCTCGCTGGAGCGCATCAAGGAAGCGCTCGACCAGCTCCCCGACCAGGGCGTGCCCACCAAGCGCGACTGGGCCCGCATCTCACGGCAGTGGCACGACGATCTGACTCGCCGGATCGAAGAACTCATCGTGCTCCGCGACCGGTTCTCGGACTGCATCGGCTGCGGCTGCCTGTCCCTGAGATCCTGCCCGTACTCCAACCCGGACGACGTGCTCGGACGGGATGGCCCCGGCGCGAGACGCCTCCCCTAGATGTGATGTCTCAGGACGTCGGTTCCACGAAGTCCTCGATCGCGAGTTTCTGTGGAAAGGCGTCGATCGCGCCGGTGGCCGCACGAGGGGAGGCGGGGCTCAGCGCGTCGACGCCGTGGGCTGCGCGCCGCAGCCGTCCTCGATCGGGCTCGGCGTCCCCGGCGACGGCGGCACGGGCGCGGGGGAGGGCGACGGCGGAGAGTGCCGATGCCGGAGCCGCCCCGGACCGGTCGAGGGGGTGGCCGGAGGGGTGGTCTGGGAGTTCAGCGAGTCGCGGATCGCCTTCGCCGTGAGCAGCCGGATCCGGTCCCAGTCGGGATAGGCGGTGTTGACCAGCGGTGGCACGAACTGGAGGCTGGTGACCCCGGCGTGCTTGACCTTCCAGGCCAGCGGCACCAGGTGCTCCAGCATGGGCCTTGGCACGTCGGTGCTGAGGATCCTGCGGGTGGCCGCCGCGATCTGGGTGAACCGCGTGAGCACGGTTGCCGGGTCGGCCTGGCCGAGCAGCGCGCCGAGCAGGCACCGCTGGCGGTGCATCCGGTCGAAGTCGTCGCTGAGCGTGCGGGACCGGGCGTACCACAGCGCCTCGGTGCCGTTCAGGCGGCGGGTCCCGGCCCTGACCACCCCCTCGTCGTACCGGCCGTACACGATGTCGCGGTCCACGGTGAGCACGATCCCGCCGAGAGCGTCGATCATCTTCGCCAGGCCCCAGATGTTGACCAGCGCGTACCAGTCGATCCGCAGGCCGAGGATGTAGCCGACCGTCTCCTTGAGGACCTGGGCGCCCATGTGCCGGTGGCCGCCGAACAGTTCGGGGTGGTCGTCGGCGTACTGCCACACCGAGAACAGCAGGTCCTCCCGCCAGCCGGGACGAAACTCCGGAAGACGGAACCCGAAGGGGAACCGGACGGCCATCGGGCTGCCCGGAGGGAACCGCACGTGCTCCAGGTTGCGGGGCAGGCCGAGCAGCACGGCGCGGCCCGTACGGACGTCGACGCTGGCGACGTTGATGCTGTCGGTGCGCATCCCGATCCGGTCGGCGCCCCAGTCGCCGCCGAGCAGCAGCACGTTGACCCGGTCCCGGCCCGCCCACGGATCCTGCGGCCCCGCCCCGGCGGCGCCCGCCGGGCCGCCCCCGCCGGGCGCGGTGAAGATCGCGTCGAGCGTCCGCTCGGACAGGGCGACGTACCGCGCGGCGACCGCGAACGGCACCGCGACGACGACCGCGAGCGTGCCCGCGGCCAGCCCGGTCAGGATCTGTCCCGAGCGCGGCAGCGCCGCGGGGCGCAGGACGACGTACGAGTGGACGACCAGCCAGAACCAGGCGACGGCGCAGGCCACGAAGACCAGGGAGATCTGGCTCAGCCACCCGAGGGCCCGCCCGGCGAGGCCCGCGTCGGCCCCGGCGGCGACGCCCGCGACGCAGACGACCGTGGTCAGGTAGCCGCCGAGGAGGATCAGCCCCGCGCGGCGGCGGCCCGCGCGCAGGTGCGCCGCGCCCGGCAGCACCGCCGACAGCGCCACCCAGGCGATGAGCGCGACGGCCCCGCGCGCCGGCCCGGCGCGACGCGCCGCCTGCGCGGCGCCCTTCCGGCGTGCCAGACCAGGGGTGACCACGGCTCAATTGAAGCGACACGGACCGCGGAAAACCCGTGACCGCCACGAGCCGGACCAGCCCTTGCCGAATCTTGACCGGGGCGCGGCCCTACCAGGGGAAGGCGAAAAGGCCGTAGTAGGCCGCGGTCAGGAGCAGCAGGGCCGTGCCGCCGAGCACGCCCGCGAGCACGCTCTTCTGCCAGGGCGTCGGCTCCCAGCCGTCCCGCTGGCCGGCGGCGACCGCGGCGAACGTCGCCACCGTCTGCGCCAGCATCGCGACGGCGAGCAGCCGTACGACCAGCCACCCGGCCTGTACGGCGGGCCAGGCGCCCGCCTGGTTCACCGAGAACAGCACGATCAGCGTGATGAACGCCATGACCGCGGCGAGCTCGCCGAGCCCGATCCAGGCCATCAGGCGCAGCCGCCGCCGGATGGCCGGCCACCGCTGGACGTTGGCCTGGAACCGCAGATCGCGCCCGCGCAGGCGGACGACCATCTCGGTCACCGGCGCCGCGACGTAGCCCACCGCGGCCAGGCAGAGCGTCAGCCACAGGATCGTGCTGTCTCCCCACCACGGCGCCGCCGGCACGTCGGCCGCCTCGAAGCGCTGCACCGGCGTCGCCCCCGCGATGGGCACCGAGGGTCTCGCCGTACGCGGCAGGTCCCTGATCCAGTTCGCGAGCGTGGGCAGGTAGCCGGCCGCGAACGTCCCGCCGTTGACCCGCATGGCGTGGTCGGCCCCGGCGAGGAAGCGGATGGTGTAGTCGGCGTCGCCGCCCTGCCGCAGCGCCCGGGTGAGGGCCTGGGTGCTCTCCACGAAGGGGATGGAAGGGTCGTCGGTGCCGTACAACGCGAGCACCGGCTGGGTGATCCCCTCTAGGGCGGGCGCCCCGTCGTAGCGCAGGAAGTCGAAGCCGACGCCGCCCATGACCCTCGTCAGCAGGTCGCGTACGCCGGTCGGGGCGTGCAGGCGCAGCAGTTGCTCGTTGAGCGCCCAGGCGACCTGCCGCAGCGGCGAGACGTTCGGCGAGGAGACGAGGACCACGAACGCCGCCCGGGGGTCGCGCGCGGCGGCGATCGGGACGACCCAGCCGCCCTCGCTCACTCCCCACAGGCCCGCGCGCGCCGGGTCGACGTCGGGCCGCTGGCGCAGCACCCGCAGCATGCGCAGGGCGTCGTCGGCGAGCAGCCCGAAGTCGCGGCTGCGAAAGGAGTAGCCGACCGTCCGCTTGTCGTAGGCGAGCGTCACGATGCCCGCCCGCGCGAGCCACTCGGCCTGCTGGGTGAACTCCCCGCCGTCGCCCGAGCCCGACCCCTGCACGAACACGAACGCGGGGTGGCGTCCGGGGGACAGCGGCGACCTGATCGTCGCCCGCAGCGTCTCGTTCCTCGCCGGCACGAGCAGTTTCTCCGTGCGGAAGGGCCCGCCGCGGAAACCCGCTCCGGCGATCGGCCGCACCTCGGCGGCGGGCTGCGCGGGGATGTCCCGGAACTGGGGCGAGGCGGGAAGCGGCGGCGGGTCGAAGGCCGGAGGGGAGAGCATGTGGCCGATGACGGCGAGCACGACCATCAGCACACCGGCGATCACCCCGAGAGTGCCCCGGCCGATGTTCATGAGGCGCTCCCCATGCGATCTCGTATCCCGAACCCAGGTTAAGTCATTACTCGCTTCCTGCGCGGTGCACGGATGTGACGATTGATGCGTCGTTTGTCGGCGGGACCTGTTAGCTTCCTGCGACATGCGTGTCCTGCACACCTCCGACTGGCATCTCGGCCGCTCCTTCCACCGGGAGAGCCTGCTCGGCGCGCAGGCCGCGTTCGTCGACCACCTCGTCGAGACCGTGCGCGCGGAGCGGGTGGAGGTCGTGCTGGTCTCCGGCGACGTCTACGACCGCGCCCTGCCCCCCGTGGACGCGGTCGCGCTGTGCAACGAGGCGCTCGCCAGGCTCAAGGCGCTGGGCGCGCACACCGTGCTGATCAGCGGCAACCACGACTCCGCCGTACGACTGGGCTTCGGCGCCGATCTCATGGAGCGCGTCCACCTGCGCACCGACCCCGCCCGGGCCTGGGAGCCGGTCACGATCGGCGACGTCGCGTTCTTCGGCATCCCCTACCTGGAGCCCGAGCTCGTCCGGGGACCGTGGGAGCTCGCCGAGCGCAGTCACACCGCCGCGCTCTCGTACGCCATGGACCGGGTCCGCGCGCACCCGGCCGCGCGCAGGGTGGTGCTCGCGCACGCGTTCGTCACCGGAGGGGAGGCGAGCGACAGCGAGCGGGACATCAGCGTCGGCGGGGTCTCCCACGTGCCGCTGAGCGCCTTCGAGGGCGCCGACTACGTCGCCCTCGGCCACCTGCACGGGCGTCAGGTGATGAGCGAGACGGTCCGCTACAGCGGCTCGCCGATCGCCTACTCCTTCTCCGAGGCCGGTCACCTGAAGGGCTCCTGGCTCGCCGACCTGGACGGCGGGCGGACGGAGTTCGTTCCGGCTCCGGTGCCGCGCCCGGTCGCGCGAGTCCGGGGCCGCATCGACGACCTGCTGACCGACGCCCGCTTCGCCCGGCACGAGGACCACTGGCTGCAGGTGACGCTGACCGACCCGGTGCGCCCGCGCGAGGCGATGGAACGCCTGCGCGGGCGCTTCCCGCACACGCTCGCGCTCGCCTTCGAACCGGACGGCGCGACCGGGAGCCCCGCAAGCCCGCCGAGGATCGCCGGGAGGGCCGAGATCGACGTGGCGCTCGACTTCGTCGAGGCGGTGCGCGGCGAGCAGGCCGACGACGACGAACGGCGTCTGCTGGAGGAGGCGGTCGAGGCGTGCCGCATCAGGGAGAGCGTGTGAGCGGCCGGCCCGCGCCGGGTGAGGAGGCACGGTGAGGCTGCATCGGCTGAGCATGGTCGCGTTCGGGTCCTTCCCCGGAACGGAGGAGGTCGACTTCGACGCGCTCGGCGAGGCGGGCCTGTTCCTGATCCACGGGCCGACCGGCGCGGGCAAGACGACGGTGCTCGACGCCGTCTGCTACGCCCTGTACGGGCGGGTGCCCGGCCAGCGGGAGAGCGCCCGCAGCCTGCGCTGCGACCACGCGCCGCCCACCCGGGGCCCGTCGGTGACGCTGGAGGCGACGATCCGGGGCAGGCGCCTGCGCGTCACCCGTTCCCCCGCGTGGATGCGGCCCAAGCTCAGGGGCTCGGGTCTGGTGGAGGAGAAGGCCAAGGCCCTGGTCGAGGAGCTGACCGAGCCCGGCGGGCAGTGGGTCGCGCGCAGCACCCGCAGCGACGAGGCCGGCGACTTCATCGGCACGCTCACGGGGATGAACGCCGCCCAGTTCTGCCAGGTGGCGCTGCTGCCGCAGGGCGACTTCGCGAAGTTCCTGCGCGCCGGGGGCGAGGAGCGGCGCGAACTGCTGGAGCGGCTCTTCTCCGTCCGGGTGTTCGGCGAGGTCGAGCGGTGGCTGGCCGACCACCGCACGCGCTCCGGGCGGGAGGCGCAGGAGCTGTCCCAGCGGGTCGACTCCGTGCTGGACCGCATGCGTGGCGCGGCGGGAGACCTGGCGCTCCCCGAGGACACGGCCGACCCGGAGGCCTGGTCGGGTGAGGTGCTGAGCCTCGCCGAGGGCGCGCTCGCCCACGCGGCGACGGCCTGCGCGGAGAGCCAGGCCGGCCTGCTGTCGGCCCGGAGCCGGCTGGAGGAGGGCAGGGCCCTCGCCGACCGGCAGCGCAGGCACGCCGCCGCCCTGGCCCGGCGCCAGGAGCTCGACGCGGCGGCCGACGAGCGATCCGACCTGGAGGCGATGCTCGACGAGGCGGCGCGCGCCGACCGGGTGCTGCCGCTCGTCCGCCAGGCCGAGCAGCGCGCGGAGGCCGTGGCGAAGGCCCGCCGGGTGGCCGCCGACGCCATGCTCCGCGCGTTCCCCGGCAACTCGGACGACGCCTCGGACAGAACCGCGCGTTGGGCCTCGGGCGGAACTCCGGAGCGGCCGGGCACCGGGCCGGGTGCGGCCCGGCCCGGCGCCCACGTGCCCGGCCCCGAACAGCACGACGGGGAGCAGCCGGACGGAAAGCGTCTGGACCCGGAGTGGTCGAACGGGGAGCGGCTGGACCTCGAGCGGCCGGATCCGGAACGGCTGGCCGCGTTGGAGCGGGAACGGCGCGACGAGATCGCCCGGGTGCGCCAGATCCTCCCGGAGGAGACGCGCCTGCGGGAGGTGCGGGACGAGCGGGCGGGCGCCGAGCGCCTGCTGGCGGAGCTGTCCGGGGAGGAAGCCCGCCTGGCCGGACGGCTCGCCGCGCTGCCCGGGGAGCGTCTCGGCGTCGAGGAGCGGCTCGCGGCGGCGCGTCGCGCGGCGGCGAGCCTTCCGGGCCTGACCGCCGCCAGGGACGCCGCGTTGCGGCTGCGTGCGGTCACCGAGGAGGCCGCGCTGCTCGACGCGGAGCTGACCCGGCTCTCCGGCGACGAGGCGCGGGCGCGGGCCGACCAGCAGGACCTGCCCGCGGCCCTGGCCGACGCCGGGGAACGGCTCCAGGGCCTGCGCGACATGGCCGCGCGGATCCCCGCGCTGGAGGCTGACGCCCGGACGGCGGAGGAGCGGCTCGGCAGCGCGCGGCTCCGCGACACGCTGACCGCCGAGCTGGACGCGGCCGAGCGCGACCGCCGCGCGGCGGTCGACCTGGCCCAGGAGCGCCGGGACCGGCTGCAGGAGGTGCGGCAGGACCGCATCGACGGGATGGCCGCCGAGCTGGCGGCCGGGCTCGTGGACGGCCTGCCCTGCGCCGTCTGCGGCGCCACCGGGCATCCCCGCCCGGCCGAGCCCGCCGTACGGGCCGCCACGGCCGAGGACGAGCAGGCGGCGCAGGAGGCCTTCGACGCGGCGCAGCGCGCCCGTGAGACGGCGGAGGCGAACGTCGCGGCGCTCTCCTCGCGCCTCGCCGACGCGGAGTCGCGCGCCGGGGACCTGTCCCAGGAGGCCGCCGGGGCCGCCCTGGACGAGGCCCGGGACGAGCTGTCGCGGCTGCGCTCGGCCGCTTCGGCGGTCGAGGCGGCCGAGGCGGAGGCAGGCCGGCTCGCCGCCGCCCTGGAGGACGCCCGTGAGCGGGCCATGGAGCTGGCCGGGCTGCTGACCGAGACCAGGACCAGGCGGGACGCCCTGCTCGCCGAGGGGGAGCGCCTCGCCGCACGCTTGGAGGGCGACCTCGCGGACGTGGAGGCCCGGCTCAGCCGGGCCCGGTCGGAGGCGGAGACGGAGGAGGAGCTCGCCTCCCGCGCCGTCCGGCTCACGGCCGAGCTGGAGGAGCTGGGCGAGCGGGCCGCGCGGACCGGGGCGGAGCTGGCCGAGGCCCGCGCCCACCGGGACATGCTGGAGACCGGCGAACGCCGGCTGGCCGGGGTGATCGACGCCGCGCGGGGCGCGGACCCCTCGCTCGCCGCCCGTCTCGACCGCCTCTCGGAGGAGGCCGCCCTGCTGCGTGAGGCGGCCGACGCGGCGCGGACGGCGGCGGCGGCCGGGCGCGAGAGCGAGGCCGCGCGGGCCGCGGCGGCCCGGGCCGCGTCGGGAGAGGGGTTCGCGAGCGTGGAGCACGCCGCCGCGGCGGTCCGCACCCCGGAGGACCGGGAGGCGATGACCGAGCGGCTCGCACTGCTGGACGCCGAGCGCGCCACGGTGGAGGGCCTGCTGGCCGATCCCGAGCTGGTCGCGGCGGCCGCCGAGCCGCCCGCCGGCCTGACCGAGCTGAGCGCCGCGCACGACGCGGCCGAGCACGAGCACGGCGTGCGCGCCTCGGCCCGCCACCGCGGGCGGAGCAGGCTCGACCAGCTCACCGCGCTCGCCGGGGAACTGGACGCCGCGGTGCGCGCCCACCGGCCGGCGGAGGAGCGGCACCGCCTGGCCCGGCGTCTCGCCGAACTCGCCAACGGAACTTCCGGCGACAACCGCTGGCACATGAGGCTGTCGGCGTACGTGCTCGGCGAGCGGCTGCGGCAGGTCGTGGACGCGGCCAACGAGCGCCTCGACCACATGTCGGGCGGGCGCTACCTGCTGCGGCACGACCTGAACCGGACCGCGGGCGACCGGGGCCGGTCCGGCGGCGGGCTGGGCCTGCGGGTGCTCGACGCATGGACCGGGGTGGAACGCGACCCCGCCACCCTGTCCGGCGGCGAGAGCTTCATCACCTCCCTCGCCCTCGCACTGGGCCTGGCCGACGTCGTGACGCAGGAGGCCGGGGGCGCGGAGATCGGCACCCTCTTCGTGGACGAGGGCTTCGGCACGCTCGACGAGGACACGCTCGACGACGTGCTCGACATCCTCGACGGGCTGCGGGAGGGCGGCCGGGCGGTCGGGGTGGTCAGCCACGTCGCCGAACTGCGCGTGCGCATCCCCGCCCAGCTCCGCGTGCTGAAGAACCGCGGCGGCTCCACCCTGTCGCACACCTGACCCGGCCCCTCGCGGGGCCGGGAGGCTCAGGGGGTCAGCAGGTAGGCGTTGTCCTTCCACCAGGTCCAGATGGTCTGCCGGTCGCCCGCCTCGGCGACGACCGCGACGTCCTCGCCGTCGAAGGTCCACGCGGCCAGGTAGGAGCCGTTCGCGCCGGGCTTGCAGACGAGCGTCCCCGTGGCCGTTCCCTCGTGGTTCCAGAGGCTGGAGGAGTCGCCGTTGGCGCAGCCGCGCGACCCCAGGCCCGCGGACAGCCCGGCGAGCCACGCCTTCAGCGCCTTCGCGTCGATGAACCGCATCACCAGCGGGTTCCGCGCCGGGCCGGGGCGCACGACCGCGCAGTTCACCGCGGCGATCACCTTGTCGTTCTCCTGGGCGGGCGCCGGGACGCATCCGGCCAGCACCCGGGAGTCGACGCGGTCGACCAGGGCCTGCTGCCCCACCGTGAACCCCGCCGGAGCCGGCGCGATCGGCGTCGGAGGCGCGGTGCCCATGACTGCCAGGCACTCGGTCAGGCCGAGCCGCCGCGCGCCGGCCGTCCAGGACGGCATCGTGGTGCTCGCCAGCGCCTGCATCGCCGTCATCGTCGCCTGGATCTGGAGCGGGGTGCTCTGGCCCACCTGGTGGTTCACGAGGAACGTCGCGATCGTGGTGAACGTGGCCGCGAAGTTCCGGGTGTCGCGCAGGAGCCCGTCGATGTCGCGGCGATCGTATCCCTCCGGCACCGGGATCTCCGCGAAGTCGGCGCTCATCGCGCGGAACGCCGAGGCGACCTCGTCCATCGACGTCACGACCGAGGCCAGTTCGGGGCTGCGCGTGCCGGCGGGTGGCATCGCCCGTACGACCTGGGCCATCTGGAGCATGGCCGAGTGCAGCGAGGTCTGCATGTCGCCGACGTCGCGCTGGCAGATGTTGTTGGCCTTGAGACGCCACTCGCCGATCGTCGGCCCGGGGGTCCGGTCCACCAGCGCGATCCAGAACGCGCCCACGGTGACGGCGAAGGTGATCAGGGCGCCGGCGCTCTTCCCCGCCAGCATCAGCTTCTCCCGGCCGGTGCGCGGCCGCCTCGCCGGCGGTTGCTCCGGCTCCTGGTCCGGGCTCACGCGACGGTCACCCCTCGCGCGCGGACGTGCCGCCCGCCCGATCGAGGTCCGCCCGATCGAGTTCGCCTCACCACTCGTCCCTTTCCAGCCAGGCCCCGACCAGCAGACGAACCACACGTAACCATAAAAGGGGGAGGGCCACGAGCAGAAGAAATCGAATTGTCACCAGGGATTTTCTCTTCCTGGCCTCCCCAACGAAACGCGCCCGCGAGAAAGTGCCCGACCAGCTTACGGAGGGCCGAATCGGGAAAATTGTCGTGCCCATGGCACAAACGCGCGCAGATTTATCCCATTCGCTCCACCGCCCGGCCGCGATTCGATCAGCCATCAGGCGAAGATTTTTCCCACCTTCTGATCTACAACGTAAAGGCGCTCAGGCGGATTCGATCACGAACGGGCCGTACCGCAGCCACAGGCCATCCTGCGACACGACGTGCGGACGGCGGGCACAGACGATCATCACGACGAGGACGCCGAGGACCGACGACCCGTCGAGCGCCAGGATCGCCAGGCGCAGCACGTCGGGCAGCCCGAAGCGGCGCAGCAACAGATCCACGGCCGCGGTCTCCGCATGCCCACGTTGAAAACCCTGATGCCGCGTCAAGCCCAACGCGTGCTACATCGGCAGCCAGCGGGAGGCCAGAAGGTAGCCGCCGTAGACGAGCGACGCGGTGGAGACCAGCAGGAACAGCAGCACCCAGAGCGTGCCGGGCACGTGGGTCAGCCGGGCGAGCTGGTCGGCGTCGGAGTCCGGGGCATGGCCGACCCGGCGCTTGGCCTGCAGTTCGAGGATCGGCCGCACGCCGCCGAGCAGCAGGAACCACGCCGCGGCGTAGGCGCCGGCGGACTGCACGTCGGGCGGGGCGAACCAGGACAGCGCGAAGACCGCGCCGCCCACCACGAGCAGGGACACCGCGCCGAAGACGTTTCTGATCATCAGCAGCATGCACGTCAGCAGCGCGAGCACGGCCCATAGCAGCAGGGTGATCCGCCCGTCCGCGACCAGCCAGGCCGCGCCGAGGCCGATCAGGGACGGCGCGACGTAGCCCGCCGCGGCGGTGGCGACCATGCCGGGCCCGGTCGGCCGGCCCCGGGTGAGCGTCACTCCGGAGGTGTCCGAGTGGAGCCGGATGCCCCGCAGCTTGCGCCGGGTGAGCACCGCCACGAGCGCGTGACCGCCCTCGTGCGCGATCGTGATCAGGCCGCGGGAATAGTGCCATGAGATCGGATAGGCGACTACCGCCAGAGCGGCGAACCCGGACAGGACGACCAGCCAGAGCGGGGGCGCGACCTGGGTGGCGGTCAGATGGTTCCAGAGGGCCTTGAGGGGGGTCACGCCCGGAATCGTACGGCGGCGGCTCCCGGAGTGCTCGCCGCGGGCGGCGGCGGGTCGTGGGACGGCGCCGGGTTCGCCGGCGTCAGCGCGCGGGGGCGCGCCCGGCCGGCGGGGCGCCGGCCGGGCGTGATCGTTACACTCGGGGCGTGGATGCCGAGCGACCCGTCGGTGTCGGTCCGGCGACGCCGGCGGACACGGAGTCGGTCCGGCGCATTCTCTCCGAGTCGTGGGGCGGCCCTTACGTCGCCGTCCACGCGGAGCTCATCGACGCGTCCGCGCAGCGAGCACTCCTCGCCAGGGTGGCGGGGCGGCCCGTGGGACTGCTGACCTACCGCGCGGTGTCCGGCACCGAGTGGGAGATAGTGACACTCGACGCGGTGGAGGCCGGGCGGGGTGTCGGCCGGGCCCTGCTGGACGGGCTGCGGGCGGAGGCGGCATGGGAGGGCGTCACCCGGCTGTGGCTGGTCACCACCAACGAGAACGTCCGGGCCCTGCGCTTCTACCAGCGCTACGGGTTCGACCTGGTGGCCGTCCATCGGAACGCGGTCGAGGCGGCGCGCAGGCTGAAGCCCTCCATCCCCACCCACGACGACGGCATCGCGATCCGTCACGAACTCGAACTCGAACTGCTCCTCTGAGGCGGCACGACGTTCGGCGTGCGGGTCGAGATCGAGGAGGACCGGCCTGCTCTCCGTGCCGTACGCCGGGGCCACGCGCTGTCCTCGTGCCGGCGGCTGAATCGTCGGAGATCAGCCGCCTTATCCAGGATGTAGCGGTCGTAGGGATCCGTGCGTGCCCGCGCAGGGCGGTGCGTCGGCGGCCTCGCCGGCGGGGTTACCTTCTACGTGTGGCTGAGCGGCGTATGCGCGGACTGCGCGGATTGAGTGGACTCATGAGGACGAAGCCGGAGCAGGCTCCCGAACACTCCATGGACCCTCGGGCCGGCGAGCGCGAGGACTCCTTCAGGCACAGCGTGATCGACAACGCGGTGTACGTGGACGGCGAGCGGGTGGACTCGCCGCTGTCGCTCGGCGACGCGATCGCCTCGCTGCGCTCGCGGCCGGGCGCGATGGCGTGGATCGGCCTCTACCGGCCGGAGGAGGCGGAGCTGATCAAGGCCGCCGAGGAGTTCGGCCTGCACGAGCTCGCCATCGAGGACGCCATCGTCGCCCACCAGCGGCCCAAGGCCGACCGGTATGGCGGCACGCTGTTCGTGGTGCTGCGGGCGGCGCAGTACCTCGACAAGCCGGAGAAGGTCGCCTTCGGCGAGTTGCACGTCTTCGTGGGCCCCGACTTCGTGCTGACCGTGCGGCACAGCGAGGCGCCCGACCTGTCGAAGGTGCGCCGGCGGATGGAGTCGGACCCCGACCTGCTCCGCCAGGGCCCGCAGGCCGTGCTGTACGCGATCCTCGACGCGGTGGTGGACGGCTACGCGCCGGTGGTCGCCGGGCTGCAGAACGACATCGACGAGATCGAGGTGCAGGTCTTCGGCGGCGACCCGGCCGCGCCGCGGCGCATCTACGCGCTCTCGCGTGAGGTCATCGAGTTCCAGCGGGCGACCAGCCCGCTCGTGCCGATGCTCGACGGCTTCATCGCGGGGTCGCCCAAGTATGGCGTGAACGAGGAGTTGCAGCGTTACCTGCGTGACGTGTCCGACCACGCCATCACGGTCACCGAGCGTGTGGCGGGCTTCCGGCAGATGCTCCAGGACATCCTCATCGTCAACTCCACCCTCGTGAGCCAGCAGCAGAACGAGGAGATGACCAAGCTGACGGCCACGAGCATCGCCCAGGGCGACGAGGTCAAGAAGATCTCCGCCTGGGCCGCCATCCTGTTCGCCCCGACCCTGGTCGGCACGATCTACGGGATGAACTTCGACCACATGCCCGAGCTGCACTGGTGGCTCGGCTACCCCGTGGCGATCATGCTCATGGGCCTCGTCTGCCTCACGCTCTACCTGGTCTTCAAGCGCCGCGACTGGCTGTAGGACCCCTCCGCTTCGAGCACCGATGCACCGGTTCGGGCCTTGTCGGGACAACTATCTAGATATATCGTTCACGTATCTCGATAGTTGGAGGTTCGCATGCACGACGATGGATGGCCCCCGCAGGCAACCCCGCCGCCGCCCCCACCTCCGCCGCACCACGGTGCCGCGCCGCCTCCGCCGCCGGTCCCGCCCGGCCTCGGCCCGCGCGTCCGGCGAGGCGACGTCCGTACGGCTCTGCTGCGCCTGCTGACCGAGGAGCCGCGCAACGGCTACCAGCTCATCGAGGAGATCGAGCGGCGCAGCGGCGGGGTCTGGCGGCCCAGCCCCGGCTCGGTCTACCCCGCCCTCCAGCAGATGGAGGACGAGGGCCTGGTGGAGGGGGAGGACGCGAGCGGCAGCCGCGCCTACCGGCTGACCGGGGAGGGCAGGAGCCACGCCGACCCGCGGGCCGAGCCGTGGGCGGACGTCCGCCGCAGCCTCCCCGAGGACCGGCACGAGCTGCGGCTGCTGTGGGGCCAGCTCGGCGAGGCGTTCGTCCACCTCACCCACGTCGCGGACGACCGCCAGGTCGCCGAGACCAAGAAACTGCTGCGGAGCACCCGGCAGGCGATGTTCCGGATCCTCGCGGAGGACACATGAGCGTGAACGGGGGAGAAGTGAACGCGGCGGTGGCCGTGCGCGGGCTGCGCAAGACGTACGGCAAGGTCGAGGCCGTCAAGGGCGTCGACTTCGAGGTCGCGCCCGGCGAGGTGTTCGGCTTCCTCGGGCCGAACGGCGCGGGCAAGACCACCACGATCAGCATGCTGTGCACGCTCGCCACCCCGACCGGCGGCACCGCCCTCGTCGCCGGGCACGACATCGTGACCGAGCGCGACGCCGTGCGCCGCAACATCGGGCTGGTCTTCCAGGACCCCACGCTGGACGGCTACCTGACCGCCGAGCAGAACCTGCGCTTCCACGCCGAGCTGTACGGCGTGCCGAAGGACCTGGTCGGCGACCGGATGCGCCAGGTGCTGGACATGGTCGGGCTGTGGGACCGCAGGGACGGCAAGGTCATGACGTTCTCCGGCGGAATGAAGCGCCGGTTGGAGATCGCCCGCGGGCTGCTGCACTCGCCCCGGGTGCTCTTCCTGGACGAGCCCACGGTCGGCCTGGACCCGCAGACCCGCTCCGCCATCTGGGGATACATCGGCAAGCTGCGGCACAGCGAGGACATCACGATCTTCATGACGACGCACTACATGGACGAGGCCGAGTACTGCGACCGCATCGCGATCATCGACCACGGCGAGCTCGTGGTGATCGACTCGCCGGAGGCGCTCAAGGCGAGCGTCGGCAAGGACCGCGTGCAGATCCAGACCGGCGACGACGAGCGCGCGATGGCCCTGCTCAAGGAGAACTTCGGCGTCGAGGCCGCCGTACGGGAGGGTCAGGTGACGTTCGCGGTCCCGTCGGGGGAGGAGTTCGTGCCGCGGCTGTTCGCGGGTCTCGGCGTGCCGATCAGGTCGGTGAGCGTGTCGCGCCCCTCGCTCGACGACGTCTTCATGTCCTACACCGGCTCCACGATCCGCGACGCCGAGTCGTCGGGGACCGGCAACCAGTGGATGCGCGCGATGGCCAGGGGAAGGTGACCTGATGACGACCGATGTGGTCCGGGTGAGCGTGCCGCGGGCGGGTGGAGGCCACGACCTGCGGGCGGTCAAGGTGGTGCTGCACCGGGAGTTGCTGCGGTTCGCCAACGACCGCACGCGGATCGTGTCCTCGCTGGTCCAGCCGGTGCTGTGGCTGTTCGTGATGGGCACCGGGCTTGGCACGCTGGTGCGCGGCTCGGTCCCCGGGGTCGACTTCCGGACGTTCATGTATCCGGGAATGATCTCGATGACCGTGATCATGACGGCGATGTTCTCCGCGGGGTCCATCGTGTGGGACCGCGAGTTCGGGTTCCTGCGCGAGATGCTGGTCGCGCCGGTCAGCCGGGGCGCGATCGTGGTCGGCAAGTGCCTGGGCGGCGCCGTCGTCGCCACCCTGCAGGGGGTGATCATCCTCGCGCTCGCGGGGCTGGTCGGCGTGCCGTACTCGCCGGGCCTGATCCTCACCCTGCTCGGCGAGATGTTCCTCGCCGCCTTCACGATCACCGCGTTCGGCGTGACGCTCGCCGCCCGGATGCGCACCATGCAGAGCTTCTTCGGCGTGATGCAGATGGCGATCATGCCGATGATGTTCCTGTCGGGCGCCATGTTCCCGCTGGCCGGTCTGCCGTCGTGGCTGCACGTGCTGACGACGGTCAACCCGCTGACGTACGCCGTGGACCCGATGCGCCGGGCGGTCTTCGGCCACCTCGACGTGCCGCCGCAGGTGGACGCGATGCTCAACCCCGGCGTGAGCTGGTTCGGCCACCGGCTGCCGGTGCCGCTCGAACTCGGCCTGGTCGCCGCCGTCGGCGCGGTCCTGCTCGCCGTGGCCGTGGCCCAGTTCCGGCGTACGGACTGAGCGGCTCCGGGCACGGACCGACCGGTTCGGGTCAGTCCTCCCGGCGCTCCCGGAAGACGGCGACGAGCACGCGCAGCGCGAGGACGGCGCTCACCACCAGCAGGTTGTAGCCGATCAGCTGGTAGAGGGTGACGGCGGCGGTCACCCGGGGCCCGCTCTCCGAGCCGAGCAGCAGCACCGCCATGAGCCCTGCGGTGGCCGCCAGCACCGTCAGGAGAGCCTGGTGCAGCAGGCCGGTCACGTGCCTGCGGTCCCGGGGGTCGGCGAACAGGCGCACGTTGACGCTGAACCTGCCGCTCTCCGCGGCTCCGACGATGCGGTCCACACTCCGGGGCAGCCGTCGCAGCAGGGGCAGCAGGCGCACGGCCTCCTGGACCACCGCCGTACGGATCTCCTCCCGCCCGCCGGGTGGGGCCAGGCGGCGGCCGGCGAAGTCCCGCGCCTCCCGCACGATGTCGAACCCGGGCGCGAGGCGGGTGAGCGTGCCCTCGACCGTGCCGAGCGCCCGGAACACCGCGGCCACCTCTGGCGGCACCGACAGCCCGTGGGCGAAGACCATGCGGAACAGGTCGCCGAACATCCGGGAGTCCGGGGCGACGCCGGGGATCAGGTGCCGGGCCATGAAGCGGCCGATCGCCCGCTCCAGCTCGCGCTCGTCGATCTCGTCGGGCCGGGGCACCAGTTCGAGCAGGGCGTCGCCGACGCCCGCCGGGTCGGCGCGGTCCAGTGCGGCGAGCAGGCGCTGGAGCGCGGCCCGGAGGGCGCCGTCGAGCCGCCCGACGGACCCGTAGTCGAGCAACGCGACGCTCCGGTCGGACAGCAGCATGACGTTCCCCGGATGCGGGTCGGCGTGGAACACCCCGTTGAGCAGGATTTGCTCCAGAAGCGTGTGCAGGAGGGTCCTGGCGATCTCCTCCCGCTCGGCCGCGCCGAGGCCGTCCTGGCCGGCGGCGAGCGGAACGCCGTGCAGCCGCTCCATCACCAGCATGCGGCGGCCGCTCAGCCGCGGGTACGGCACGGGGGCCCGTACGGCCGGGTCCTTCGACGACGCGGCGACGGCGGCCATGTTCGCTGCCTCGACCCGGAAGTCGAGCTCCTCGCGCAGCGCCTCGGCGAAACCCCGGGCGAGGTCGCCGAGGCCCGCTCCGCGGGCCCAGCGCGTGCGCCGCTCCGCCGTACGGGCGAGGCGGGCCACAATGTCCAGATCCCTCTCCACGACGGGAGCGATCCCGGGACGCTGGACCTTGACCACCACCTCCTCGCCCGACCGCAGCCGCGCGAGGTGGACCTGCGCGATCGAGGCCGCCGCCAGCGGCTCCCGCTCGAACGAGGCGAAGGACTCCTCCACCGGCCCGCCGAGCTCCCCGGTGACGACCCGCTCGATCTCCGCCCAGGGTGCGGGCTCGACCTGGTCCTGCAGCAGGCGCAGTTCGTCGAGAAACTCGGGTGGCAGCAGGTCACCACGGGTCGACAGGACCTGCCCCAGCTTCACGAACGTGACCCCGCCCTCGTCGAGGGCCCTGCGCAGGGAGCGGGCCAGCCGCGCCCGGCTGGAGGGTGCGTCCAGATCGGGGTCGCGCCCGCGCAGATAGGGGCCGAGGCCGTGCCGGACGAGGATGCGGGTGATGCGCAGGTAGCGCCGCGACCGTCCGACCCGCCGCCGTAGCGCTCCCACCGCCTGCACGGGACCCGGGACCGACCCCGACGGCACCAGGGCTTCGGCGATCACCAGGAACACCATCGAGCCCAGCAGGGCGCAGGCGAACGCGAGCAGAAGGAACCACAAAGGGGTGATGCCGGGCTGGTTCCGCGCCACCGAGCCGACCAGGACCTGCGACACCGGACCGGCCAGCATGACGGCGAGGACGGCGCCGAGCAGGGTGCGGACCCTCCCGAAGCGCAGGCCGAGAAGCCGCCGGGCGGCCAGGGCGAACGCGGCGATCATCACGACGGCCGTCACCGCGAGAGCGGTCACTATCAACGCGTCCAACCGTCGCCCCCGATGCAGCGCCCACCGATGATCACCGACTCTAGCCGCCGGGACGAACCGGTAGTACGGGATTTCCGGCGCCGGTCCGCGATCACGCGGGCGGGTTCGCGCGTGCCGCACCCAACCTCTGTGGTCGGTACAGCTAGGGGGTCCCGGCGTACGGGCCGACCCCGCACACCCGGGGGACGGCGGCGAGCGGGACGTCCTCGTCGAGGGCGCGGACCAGCAGCGACTCCACGCCGAGGAGCATGGCGCGGGCCGTCTCCCGGGGCAGGTAGGCGGTGTCGGCGATGAGGCTGAGCTGTCCGGTGTCGGTGGCCGCGCCCACGGTGAAGAACGCCTTGAACCGGACCCCGGGCCAGGCGTTCGTGACGTACGTGCGGGTGTTCGCGGTCAGATCGGCGATCTCGCCGGACGCGGGCCGGGGCACCCCCGGCCAGGTGCCTATGGTGCGCCGGTCGTTGAAGAACGCGTCGAGGTCCGGCTCCCGGCCGCGGAGGCGGCCGATCTCCTCGCGCATGGCCTGCATGGCGAAGGGGTCGTAGTGCGCGTTGCGGTACGCCGTGAAGGCGGCGCGGTGCGCCTCCCGGCAGGCGTCGGCGAAGCCGTCGGAGGGCGACGGGTCGAGGACGAACAGGCCGTCCTGGCCGACGTTGCCGATCATGGTCCGGGTGCGCGGGTCGCGGCGGTTGCTGTGCACGAGCTGCATGACCGCCCTCTGGCGGCCGCTCACCGTGGCGAGGACGGTCGCGCACGCGCCGAGCAGGACGCTGGTCGTGCTGATGGTCCACCGCCCGGCCAGCGTCTCGGCCGCCGCGGCGAGCGCGACCGACTCCATGCCGACCTCGATGAACCGGGGGTCCTCCGGCTCGCCCGGAGAGTGGTCGAACACGTCGAGCGGCGCCTCCTCCAGGACGGCCCGCCAGTAGCGGATCGACCTGGCCGAGCGCGCCTGGAACGACTCCTCGCGCTCCAGGGCCGCCTGGTCCATCGGATGCCAGTCGGCGGGCGGCGGATCACCCCCTCTGAGCAGGATCTTCCACTCCTCCGCGAGCAGGCTCAGGGCCTGGAAGTCCACGGCCAGGTGGGAGAAGGTCAGCGCCAGCGCCATGGGCCGCCCGGCCTTGAGGACGACGGCGCAGCGCAGCGGCAGGTCACTGTCGTGGACGAAGGCCGTCGTGCTCAGCTCGCCGGCGATCCGTTCGGCCGCCCGCAGGGCTCGCTCCTGCCCCGCCTCCACCAGGTCCACGATGAGCCGGCCGTCGCGTCTCACCCGCTGCACCGGCCCCTCCGGCGTGCCGTGGAAGGTGGTACGCAGGGTCTCGTGCCGTTCGAGCAGCACGCGCAGCGCGTCCAGCACGGTGGCGAGGTCGCGCCTGCCGTACACCGGCAGCACCCAGGGGCAGTTGAGGAAGGACTGACTGTCGCCCATCAGGTGGACGGCGCGCCAGATCAGCCGCTGCCCCCAGGTCAGCGTCGCCTCGCCCTCCCGCGCGCCGTGGAACTCCACCGTCGCGCCCGCGGCCCGCGCCGGGGAGCCCTCCGGCGTCGTCATGCGTCTGCCGCGGTCCGGTCACCGGGCTCGGCGGCCCGGGACACCAGCACGGCGAGGGCGTCGACGCTCTCCAGCGAGGACCAGTCGCCGCCGAGGCCGACCTCGACCCCGAAGGTGTCCTCGATCGCGTCGACGAGCCGGACCCGGGCCACCGAGGTCAGGCCGAGCGCGGACAGCGACCGCTCGCCGGCGAGCGCCTCCTCGGCGCCGATCGCGCCGTCGGACACCTCGGCGACCAATTCCGCCAGGGCCCGCCTGTACCGCCCGGCCGTCATGCCGCACCGCCCGTCATCTGACATCCTCCGTGGTCGCGGGGGAACCGTGCCGACCTGGGACGGAAGCATAGGCAAATCGGTTCGGGTATGACAACGAAACAGAAAAGACGCCGTCCGAAAACTTTCGGAAACGGGTCCTCTCCTTGGAAACGGAACGGCCCGGGGCGTGACATCCGCCCCGGGCCGATCGAGCATTCTCTAGTGCTTCACCCGAACCCGGTCGCTGCGGCTGGACGAGCGACGGGCGTCGTCGTCACCGGGGAAGACCACCTTCCAGCTCCCGGAGCGGGTCGCCTTGGTCTTGCCCCAGAACTTGCCGGAGACGTTCGTCCGCAGCGTCTTGACGTAGTGCCAGGAGCCGCCGGCCTTCTTGAACCACACGGTCACCTTCTGGTGGCCGTAGCCCTCCCAGCCGTCGTCCCACACCTGGAGTGTGCCGCGGAAGGTGAGGTATCTGCCGTACTTGACCGGTTCGGGGGAGGCGTCGAAACGGATCACCCGGGTGTCGGCCGCGGGCGGCGGCACGGGACGGGGAGCGCGGACCGTCACGTAGTCGGACGAGCTCACCGAGCCCGTCGCGCCGGTGACGGCCTCGAACTCGGCCCGCCACCAACCGGAGGTCCTCGCCCTGACGTCCGCGGCGAAGAAACCGCGGTCGCCGGTCCAGGCGGAGGTGACGTACTGCCAGCGGTAGCCGCCGTCGGGCTTGAAGAGGATCCGCACGCGGTGGTCGGGGTAGCCGCGCCAGAAGTCCCCGCCGTCGATCTCCAGCCGGCCGCGCAGGCGCAGGGTGTCACCGGCGCGTACGGGGTCGGGGGAGGCGTCGAAGCCGGTGACGCGGGTGCGCCTGGCGGCGTCGCGTACGTCGACCCGGTCGCTGTCGCTCGTCGCGGGCTCGGCGGCGGTGGTGCCGTCGAACTCGGCGCGCCACCAGCCGGACCCGCCCGCCTTCTCGTCGGCCGAGAAGCGGCCGCGCCCGTCGGTCGTCACCCAGCCGACCCGGCCGTAGGAGCCGCCGACCGGCTTGAAGGCGAGGTACACCCGCTGGCCGGCGTACCCGCGCGACGCGCCGTAGGTGAGCGTGCCGGTCAGCCTGACGACGCCGCCGCGGTCGACCACGTCCGGCGAGGCGGCGAAGTCGAGACCGGTGCTCCAGTGAACCTGGAACTCCTTGGTGGCGGTGCCGCCCCCGGTCTTCACCTCCAGCTTCCAGGCGCCCGGCTCGTCCCTGAAGGTGAAGCCGTACCTGGCCGTGTAGGCGCCGGAGCCGGCGGAGCCGACGGCGAGGGGGACGGCCCGGCCCGACCCGTCGAGGAGCCGGGCGGCGCCCGCGTCCGCCGCCTTGTAGGTGAAGGTCGCCGTCGTGCCCGCGCCGCCGGCGACGATCACGGGGCTGGGGGAGACGGCGAGGTCGCTCGGCGCCGGAGCCGGAGACGGCGTCGTCGCCGCGCCGGCGGTGGCCGGGAGCGCCACGGCTCCGCCCAGGGCGACCGCTCCTCCCATGGCCGCTGCCGCGATCACGGCACGCATGCGTTTCAACATTCCGCTGAACCATCCTTCCCGGTGGTCGAACGGTGAACGCGGCCTGAGGGTGCCACGTCATTGCTCTCAAGTAGACGGGCGATAACCGGCATAGGTTGAGAGCAATGACATTCGTCATCAAATTGTGTCAATTAAGGTGATCAATAGCCGGAACGATGCCGGGAGTTCCCACTGCGCGGGACGGGGAGAGCATCCTGCGACATAATCGGCCGTGTGGTACGGGAAGCAGTGGAGACCCATTTCGCCGAGGCCGTGGGGGCGCTGACCCCGGGACCCGCCGGGGACCCGGATCTGCCGGTCCGGCCCGGCTCGGGCCTCACCGGCGCCCGGTGCCGGGAACTGTTCGCGGTGCAGCTCGGCAGCCGGCTCCTGGACGTCGCCGCCCGCCTGATGCGCGGGCGCGACGAGGGCTTCTACACGATCGGGTCGTCCGGCCACGAGGGGAACGCCGCCGTGGCCGCGGCGCTCCGGGCGACCGACCCCGCGCTGCTGCACTACCGGTCGGGCGCGTTCTACCTGGCCCGCTCCGCCCAGGCCGGACGGCTGGCCGAGGAGGGGCTGCGCGACGTGCTGCTGGGGGTCGCCGCGTCGGCCGAGGAGCCGATCGCGGGCGGCCGGCACAAGGTGTTCGGCCACCCCGGCCTCGCCGTCATCCCGCAGACCTCCACGATCGCGAGCCACCTGCCGAGGGCGGTCGGCGTCGGCTTCGCGATCGAGCAGGCGCGCGCGCTGGGGCTGCCGTCGCCGTGGCCGCGCGACGCGGTCGTCGTCTGCGGATTCGGCGACGCGTCGCTGAACCACGCCTCCGCCCTCACGGGCCTCAACACCGCGGCGTACGGCAGCCATCGCGGGCTGCGGGTGCCGGTGCTGTTCGTGTGCGAGGACAACGGCCTCGGCATCAGCGTGCGGACCCCGCGTGATTGGGTCGAGCGGGCCAGGCACCCGGCGCTGGAGTATTTCCACGCCGACGGCTGCGACCTCGCCGACGCCTATGACGCCGCGACGCGCGCCGCCCGCCACGTGCGCGACAACCGCGCCCCCGCGTTCCTGCACCTGCGCACGGTGCGGCTGATGGGCCACGCGGGCTCGGACGTCGAAAGCGCCTACCGCACCCGCAAGGAGATCGCGGCCGACCTGGAGCGCGACCCCCTGGTCCGTACGGCGCGGCTGCTGGTGGAGGCGGGCCTCGCCCAGCCCGACGAACTGCTGGCGCGCTACGAGGCCGAGCGTGACCACGTCCTCAAGCTGGCGATGGAGTGCGGGCGGCGGCCGCGACTCTCCTCGGCGGCGGAGGTGATGGCGCCGCTCGCGCCGCGCGACCCTCGGGCGGTCGCGGCCGGAGCCCTGCGGGCCGCGCCCGCGCGGGAGCGCGAGCGGGCCTTCGCCGCGCCGCCGGAGTCGGAGGGCGGGCTCACGCTCGCGCAGGCCGTCAACCGCGCGCTCGCCGACGCCATGGCGGCCGACCCCGGGGTCCTCGTATTCGGCGAGGACGTGGCCCGCAAGGGCGGGGTGTACGGCGTCACGCGCGGGTTGCTGCGCAGGTTCGGCGGCGAGCGGGTCTTCGACACGCTGCTCGACGAGCAGGCCGTCCTCGGGCTCGCGCTCGGCAGCGGGCTGGCGGGGCTGCTGCCGGTGCCGGAGATCCAATACCTCGCCTATCTGCACAACGCCCTTGATCAGGTTCGTGGCGAGGCGTCGACCCTGCAGTTCTTCTCCAAGGGCGCGTACCGCAATCCCCTGGTCGTACGAGTCGCCTCATATGCCTATCAAAAGGGATTTGGGGGACATTTCCATAATGACAACTCAATTGCCGCGTTGCGCGATATCCCCGGTTTGATCATCGCGTCTCCGGCGCGGCCCGACGACGCGGCGGAGATGCTCCGCACGTGCCTGGCCGCCGCCCGCGTGGACGGCGGTGTGTGCGTGTTCCTGGAGCCCATCGCGCTCTACCACACCCGCGACCTGTTCGAGGAGGGCGACGGCGGCTGGCTCGCGCCGTACGCGCCGCCGGCCCGGTGGGCGGAGACGCACGTCCCGGTCGGGCGGGCCCGCTCCTACGGCGACGGCCGCGACCTCACCATCGTCACCTACGGCAACGGGCTGCGGATGAGCCTGCGGGCGGCGGCGCGGCTCACGGCGGAGGGCATGGGCTGCCGGGTGCTCGACCTGCGGTGGCTGTCGCCCCTGCCGGTCGACGACCTCATGCGCGCGGCCGACCTCACCGGCCGGGTGCTCGTCGCCGACGAGACCCGGCGCAGCGGCGGCGTCTCCGAGGGTGTGATGGCGGCGCTGCTCGACAACGGCTTCACGGGCCCGATCAGCCGGGTGACCTCCCGGGACAGCTTCGTGCCGCTGGGCCCGGCGGCCGACACCGTGCTGCTGTCCGAGGCCGAGATCGAGCAGGCCGCCCGCGCCCTCCTGGCCCGAAGCTGACCCGCCCGGCCAGAGGGCCCGGACGGGGCTGACCAGGGAAGGCCGGCCGGGGAAAGCAGCCCGGAGGAGAGCAGCCCGGGGGACCTGATCGGGACTGCCGCCGGTCACGCGATCTGACACAGGGCGGCGCGGGCCATGGTGTGCAGCAGGCCGGCCATGGCCTCGGGGGAGAGCTCTCCCGCGCTGTGCGGGGTGGAGTTGAGCAGGCCGAAGACCGCGTGCGCGGCGGCGCGCAGCCGGGCCTGCGGGCAGTCGGGGTGCAGTTCGGCCAGCACGGCCACCCACTCCTCGGCGTACAGCCGCTGGAGCCGCCGGATCGCCCGCCTCGCCTGCTCGGGCACGTTGTCGAGCTCGCGCTCCTGCACCCGGATCAGCGCCGGATGGCGCAGCGCGAACTCGATGTGCCCGGCCAGCAGCGCGTCCAGGGCCGCCTCCGCGGTGTCCGGGTCGGCGGTGGTGGCGAGCCGCGCCCCCTGCTCGCGCAGCCGCTCGCTGATCCCGAGCAGCATCTCGGTGAGCAGGGCCTCCTTGCCGCTGAAGTGCCGGTAGAGCGCGGGCCCCGACACGCCCACCGCGGCGCCGATGTCCTCGATGGACACGCCGTGGAAGCCGCGCGCCGCGAACAGGGCGGCGGCCGCGTCGAGGATCTCGGCCCGCCGATTGCGGGTAGGGGTCTTCACGGCACCATGGTAGACGGAGCAAGTTAACGATGACTAACATTCCAGCATGAGCACAAGCGACTGGCCGGTGCTGGAGAGCCGGTGCGACCCGGGCGGCGAGGCGTACAAGCGCGACGCCGAGGCGAACGAGCGCCTGGCGGCGGAGCTGCGCGAGCGGCTCGCGGCCGCGGCGCGCGGCGGCCCGGAGCGGGCCCGCGCCCGGCACGCCGAGCGCGGCAAGCTGCTGCCCCGCGACCGCGTCGACACCCTCCTCGACCCCGGCGGGCGCTTCCTCGAACTGTCGCCGCTCGCCGCCACCGGCATGTACGACGACCAGGCCCCGGCCGCCGGGATCATCACCGGCGTGGGCCGGGTCGGCGGCCGCGAGGTCGTGGTCGTGGCCAACGACGCCACCGTCAAGGGCGGCACCTACTACCCCATGACGGTCAAGAAGCACCTGCGCGCCCAGGAGGTCGCGCTCCACAACAATCTGCCGTGCGTGTACCTGGTCGACTCGGGCGGGGCGTTCCTGCCGAAGCAGGACGAGGTCTTCCCCGACCGGGAGCACTTCGGGCGCATCTTCTACAACCAGGCGACGATGTCGGCGCGGGGCATCCCGCAGATCGCGGCCGTGCTCGGCTCCTGCACCGCGGGCGGCGCCTACGTCCCGGCGATGAGCGACGAGGCGGTGATCGTCCGGAACCAGGGCACGATCTTCCTCGGCGGGCCGCCGCTGGTGAAGGCCGCGACCGGCGAGACCGTCACGGCCGAGGAACTGGGCGGCGGCGAGGTCCACGCCCGCGTCAGCGGCGTCACCGACCACCTCGCCGAGGACGACGCGCACGCCCTGAAGATCGTGCGGGACATCGTCGGGTCGCTCGGCCCGAGAGGCCCCCGCCCCTGGGACGTCGCGCCGGCCGAGCCTCCGCTGCACGACCCGCACGACCTGTACGGGATCGTCCCCCAGGACACCCGCCGGCCGTACGACGTGCGCGAGGTGATCGCCCGCATCGTGGACGGCAGCCGGTTCCTGGAGTTCAAGACCGAGTACGGCCCGACCCTGGTGACCGGGTTCGCCCGCGTCCACGGCCACCCCGTCGGGATCGTGGCCAACAACGGCATCCTGTTCGGCGAGTCGGCGCTCAAGGGCGCCCACTTCATCGAGCTGTGCGACCGGCGGTCGATCCCGCTGGTGTTCCTGCAGAACATCAGCGGCTTCATGGTCGGCAAGGCGTACGAGGCCGGGGGCATCGCCAAGCACGGCGCGAAGATGGTCACGGCGGTCGCCTGCGCCCGGGTGCCGAAGTTCACCGTGATCATCGGTGGCTCGTTCGGCGCGGGCAACTACGCGATGGCCGGCCGCGCCTACTCGCCCCGCTTCCTGTGGATGTGGCCGAACGCCCGCATCTCGGTCATGGGCGGTGAGCAGGCCGCCACGGTCCTGTCCATGGTCGGCGACGCCGACCCCGAGGAGATCCGGGCCCGCTACGAGCACCAGGGCAGCCCCTACTACTCGACCGCCCGCCTGTGGGACGACGGGGTGATCGACCCGGTGGACACCAGGACCGTCCTCGGCCTGGCGCTCGGCGCCGCGGCCAACGCCCCCCTCGAACCCGTCGGCTACGGCGTCTTCCGGATGTGAGGCAGTGTGATGACTCGGGTTCTCTCGTGATGTTCACCAGTGTGCTGATCGCCAACCGGGGGGAGATCGCCGTCCGGATCATCCGGACGCTGCGCGCGCTGGGCGTGCGCGCGGTCGCCGTCCACAGCGACGCCGACCGCGACGCCCGGCACGTGCGCGAGGCCGACCTCGCCGTACGGCTCCCGCGCGGCTATCTCGACGCCGACGGAATCGTTCAGGCGGCCCGGACGAGCGGCGCCGAGGCGATCCATCCCGGATACGGCTTCCTCGCCGAGAACGCCGCGTTCGCCCGCCGCTGCGCGGAAGAGGGCCTGGTGTTCGTCGGCCCGCCGCCCGAGGCGATCGAGGCGATGGGCGACAAGATCCGGGCCAAGGAGACGGTCGCCCGCGCGGGCGTGCCGGTCGTCCCCGGCGGCGCCGAGCCCCGCGACGACCTGGCCGAGGCGGCCGGGCGCATCGGCTTCCCCGTGCTGATCAAGCCGTCGGCGGGCGGAGGCGGCAAGGGCATGCTGCGGGTCGCCTCGGCGGAGGACCTGCCCGCGGCGATCGAGTCGGCCCGCCGCACCGCCGTGGCCGCCTTCGGGGACGGCACGCTGCTGCTGGAGCGGTACGTCGACGGCCCCCGGCACATCGAGATCCAGGTCATGGCCGACGCGCACGGCAACGTCGTCCACCTCGGCGAGCGCGAGTGCAGTCTGCAGCGCAGGCACCAGAAGATCGTGGAGGAGGCGCCGTCCCCGCTGCTGGACGACGCGACGCGGGCGCGCATGGGCGCGGCGGCGGTGGAGGCCGCGCGGTCGGTCGGCTACGTCGGCGCGGGGACGGTCGAGTTCATCGTCCCGGCCGCCGACCCGGGGGGCTTCTCCTTCATGGAGATGAACACCCGGCTCCAGGTCGAGCACCCGGTGACCGAGATGGTGACCGGCCTCGACCTCGTCGAACTGCAACTGCGGATCGCCTCCGGCGAGGCGCTGCAGTTCGGGCAGGACGAGGTGCGCCTGCGCGGCCACGCGGCCGAGGCCCGCGTGTACGCCGAGGACCCCGCCCGCGACTTCCTGCCCACCGGGGGCCGGATCCTGTCGCTGCGGGAGCCCGCCGGGCAGGGCGTCAGGTTCGACTCGGGGCTCGCCGAGGGCATGGTCGTGGGCAGCGACTACGACCCCATGCTGGCCAAGGCGGTCGCCTGGGCCCCGGACCGGGCGGGCGCGCTCGCGGCCCTGGATCGGGCGCTCGGCTCCACGGTGATCCTCGGCGTCACCACCAACGTCGGTTTCCTGCGGGCGCTGCTGGCCGATCCCGAGGTCGCGGCCGGGCGGCTCGATACCGGCCTGGTCGAGCGCCGGCTCGGCGACCTGGTGAACGGCCCTGCGGGCGGTGGCGTGCCGGACGAGGTGCTCGCCGCCGCGGCGCTCGTCTTCCACGCGGACTTCGCCGGGTCCGCCGGCGGTCCCTGGGACGTCAACGACGGCTGGCGGATCGGCGAGCCCGCCTGGGCGGTCCACCGCCTCGGCGTGCCGGTGCGGATCGCGGGATCGGCGGACGATGCCGAGGTGGAAGTTAATGGTCGTTCACTCGGCCGGGCACGGCTGACGCGGCCCGGCGACGGCGCGGCCGTCGTGTCGCTCGGCGGGGTCACCCGCCGGTACGCGGTCGCCCGCGACCGCGGCACGCTCTGGCTCGCCGAGGGCGGCCGGGCCTGGCCGGTCACCCGGCACGAGCCCGGCGACCCGGGAGACCGGGCGGGCGGCGCGCTCGCCGGGGACGGCGTGCTCCGCAGCCCGATGCCGGGAACGGTGCTGCTGGTGAAGGCGGCCCAGGGCGACCGGGTCACCGCCGGGCAGCCGCTGGTCGTGGTGGAGGCGATGAAGATGGAACACACCCTGACGGCGCCGGACGACGGCGTGCTCGCCGAACTGCGGGTGCGGCCGGGGCAGACGGTGGACCTGGACGCGGTGCTGGCGGTGGTGACACCGTGCGAGTGACGATCTACGAGGTGGGCCCGCGCGACGGCCTGCAGAACGAGTCGGCCGTCGTGCCGGTGGAGGTCAAGCGCGAGTTCGTCGCCCGCCTCGCCGAGGCCGGGCTGACCACGATCGAGACGACGAGCTTCGTCCACCCCAAGTGGGTGCCCCAGCTCGCCGACGCGGGTGAGCTGCTGGAGAGCCTGCCCCGGGTGCCCGGAGTCCGCTACCCGGTGCTCGTCCCGAACGAGAAAGGCCTCGACCGGGCCCTGGAGGGGAATGTCACCGACATCGCGATCTTCGGCAGCGCCACCGAGTCGTTCGCGCGGCGCAACCTCAACCGTACGGTCGAGTCGCAGTTCGAGATGTTCGCGCCGGTCGTCGAGCGGGCCCTGGCCCACAGCCTGCGGGTCAGGGCGTACGTCTCGATGTGCTTCGCCGATCCCTGGGAGGGGCCGGTCGCGCCCGCGCAGGTGGCCAGGGTCGGGCGGAGGCTGCTCGACCTCGGCTGCCACGAGCTGTCGCTGGGCGACACCATCGGCGTCGGCACGCCCCGCCACGTCGAGGACCTGCTCGACGCCTTCGCCGAGGCCGGTGTCGGGCCGGAGCGGCTCGCCGTCCACTTCCACGACACCTACGGCCAGGCCCTCGCCAACACGCTGACCGCGCTGAGGCGGGGGATCACCGTCGTCGACTCCTCCGCCGGAGGCATCGGCGGCTGCCCGTATGCCAAAAGTGCCACCGGCAACCTCGCGACCGAGGACCTGGTCTGGATGCTCGACGGCCTCGGCGTCGAGACCGGGGTGGACGTCAGGTCGCTGGCCGCCACCAGCCTGTGGCTCGCCGGAATCCTGGGCCGGCCGAGCCCTTCCCGCGTCGTCCAGGCTCTGGCCAAGGAGATCTGAGATGCTCAACGACGAGCACGTCGAGCTGCGCAAGTCGGTGGAGGAGTTCGCCCGCGAGGTGGTCGCCCCCGTCATCGGCGACTACTACGAGCGGTGCGAGTTCCCGTACGACGTCGTCCGCAGGATGGGCGCGATGGGCCTGTTCGGCCTGCCCGTCCCGGAGGAGTACGGCGGCATGGGCGGCGACTACTTCGCGCTGTGCCTGGCCCTGGAGGAGCTGGCCCGGGTCGACTCCTCGGTGGCGATCACCCTGGAGGCGGCGGTGTCGCTGGGGGCGATGCCGATCCTCCGGTACGGCACCGACGAGCAGAAGCGACGCTGGCTGCCGGGCATGGCGGCGGGGGAGATCCTGGGGGCCTTCGGGCTGACCGAGCCCGGCGGCGGCTCCGACGTGGCGGGCGGCATGCGCACCACCGCCGCCCTCGACGGCGGCGAGTGGGTGATCAACGGATCCAAGGCGTTCATCACCAACTCCGGCACCGACATCACCGGGGTCGTCGCGGTGGCGGCGATCACCGGCCGCCGGGAGGACGGACGGCCGGAGATCTCCACGATCCTCGTGCCGTCGGGCACGCCCGGCATGACGGTGTCGAAGAAATATTCCAAGGTCGGCTGGTCGGCCTCCGACACCCGCGAGCTCTCCTTCACCGACTGCCGCGTGCCGGAGGAGAACATCCTCGGGGAGCGCGGTCGGGGCTACGCGCAGTTCCTGCAGACGCTCGACGAGGGCCGGGTGGCGATCGCCGCGGTGTCGGTCGGCCTCGCCCAGGGCTGCGTGGACGAGTCGCTGCGGTACGCGCGGGAGCGCCGGGCCTTCGGCCAGGAGATCGGGTGCTACCAGGCCATCCAGTTCAAGATCGTCGACATGGAGGCGCGGGCGCACACGGCCCGCCTGGCCTACTACCACGCCGCCGAGCGGATGGTGGCCGGCCTGCCGTTCAAGAAGGAGGCGGCGATCGCCAAGCTCGTCGCGTCGAACGCCGCGATGGACAACGCCCGCGACGCCACCCAGGTCTTCGGCGGCTACGGCTTCATGAACGAGTTCCCCGTCGGCCGCTTCTACCGCGACGCGAAGATCCTGGAGATCGGCGAGGGCACCAGCGAGGTCCAGCGCATGCTCATCGCCCGCGAACTCGGCCTGCCCACCTGACTTCGCATCCGCCTGGCCTTTCGCCCGGCCGGACCTGTGCAGGGCGAGCATGAGCTACGGTGGGGGCGTTCGCGCAGTGGGTGCGTCGAGGCCCACTGCGCCAAGGCGTTGACGATCTCGTGGTGCTGTCCGACTGTCAGCCGTACGTCGAAGAGGTCCTCGGTGACGGCGCGCCGGTCCCCGTCGAGCCGGTCGGCCCACACCGCGAGCGCGTCGACGCGCCTGAGGTCGAGGAGGGCGTCGCCCCGCCACAGCCGCAGGGCGTCTTCCAGCAGTTCGGCCGCATTGTGGTAATCCCGATTGTCCCGGGCCGTTCTCCCTCGCATTGTCAAACAATTGAACTGCTCCACATCCAGAGAAGTCGAGGGTATGGAAAGGGCATAGCCGCTGCCGACCGTCCCCACAGCGGAATTTCCCGGTTCGCGAGGGGAGAGCAGACGGTGCAGGCGCGCGATGTGCGTGGTGAGATTGCGGCGGGCGGAGTCGGGCGGACGGCCGTTCCACAGCAGGTCGATCAGCCTGTCACGGTGCAGGACGATGTTCGCGTTGAGCAGGAGCAACGCCAAGAGCTGCCGCTGCCTCGGTGCGAGCCCCGCGATGGACTCTCCTTGAACGTCGAAGGCCAGGAACGGTCCCAGCAACGCGTATAGCACGGCCCCCCTCATGCATCGCATAGCGGCATAACCATGATCGAACTAGGACTTCAACCACATTTTGCGGCACTGGCAAGGAGGCGAGTTTGGCGACGTAGGTCGAAAATATGTCGAAAATGTGTCGG
>NZ_BOOB01000017.1 GCF_016863015.1 Microbispora amethystogenes
GGGCGGTGTGCGCCTGACCATCTAGCACCGCCACCTGGGCGGCACTGAGGTCGAGTCGCGCCACGTGCGCCCGCGCCTGCCTGGCCCCCTCCACACCCGGATCGTATCCCCGGACTTACGCCCGCGTGACGGAATCCACACGCTGAGTGACATCGATCTACGCGCCGAGCGCTATGGCGCCCGCCACCTCCATGCCCACGGGGTGCGCGTGACGAAAGCCGGCGCGGGACCTTCACCGACCCAGCGAAGGTCCGCTGCGAGGGATTCATGCACAAGGCCCGCGATACAGCGCTCGCGTCCGCCAATACCCGTGGAGCGGGCATTTCCGGTCCGGCTGCCACCTCGCCGGAAGCGTGGGCAGCGCACCGCTCACGGTCTTCAAGCACTACATCGAACAGCAGAAACGACCCATGTGAGCTGACCCTGGTCACGGGCGGAAGGCCAGGGCACGCTCGCGCCCTAGCGAGCACTCCCGCGTGGGCCTTCGCCCCCGGCGTTAACACTGGAGCACTGGTCCACAGCTCCGTAGAACTCACGGAACGTGAACGCCTCCGGGCCCGCCCCTTCGGCCCGGAGGACGCTCAGGCGCGCCATGGCCTCGTCGACCGTCGGAAGGTGCCCCTCGGGCACCCACCACAGCACCATGTACGGCTCGGCCATCCGGTGGAACCACTCCCGGCGGCGCCGCATCACCTCGAGGTGGGCGCTGCGGTAGGCGAAGTTCCACAACGTCTCGCGGGACTCCCAGACCGAGAGGTTCACGAGCAGCAGCCGGTCGTCCTCGTACTGGATCAGGTCCGTGGCCAGATCGCCCTCCTGCAGGCGCCAGACGAAGCCGGGCGCGGAGTCCGACACCTGGTAGATCGGTTCCAGGGCCTCGAGGAAGCCGGTCAGCGCGGGCGAGTCGATGGGCTCCCGTAGACGGGCGATGTTGAGCTGGGCGAGATGCATGCCCCGATTCTAAATCAATCTTCGTTGTTTTTAGAAGAGGCGGCGCTCTGGGAGGGGGCTCCTGGGCCGAAGGCGACGCAGCACTCCTCCGGGCGCGGGTCGAGCATCGCGGTGATCCCCGTCTCGCCCAGCCCGGCCAGCAGTCCCCGGCACAGCGCGAGGTTCATCGAGCACACGAGCACCGGATGGGTCTCCGCCAGCACGTGGAAGGGACAGTTGCGCAGCCGGATCCGCCCCTCCTCCTCGTACGGCTCGTAACCCCGCTCCCGCAGCACCTCAACGAGATCTCCGGCCTCGCCGGAGGCGTCCCCAGAGGCCGCTATGGAGGCCAGGCGCTCCCCGGCCCGGCGGGCGGCCTCCTCGGCCTTCTCCTCGCCGCCCAGCAGGTCGACGGTCTCGGCCAGCACGAGCGCGAGCGTGCGGTAGTCGCGGGGCGGCAGGCTCACGGACCGCTCCTCGCGCGCCCGCCGGTAGACCTTGGCCGGGCGCCCGCTGCCCGGGCCCGTCCGTCCGGTGAGCCGTCTGAAGCCCGCCTCCAGCAGGCCCGCCTCCACCAGTTTGTCGAGATGGAAGGCCGCCAGCGTGCGCTGGATCCCGACGGCCTCGGCCGCCTCGTTGCGGCCCACGTCCCGCCCGCGCTCGCTCACGAACCCGTACAGCGCCCGCCGCACCGGATCGCCCAGCGCGCTCATCGACTCCAGGTCGTCGCTCACCACAGCGGGAGTCTAGGTCGTAAGCTGCGGATCTCCCGCGGCCGTACCGGCGCGGGCGGAGATCGGAGCGACACGCGTGAAATCCCCCCTCATCAGGCCTGTCCCCCGGCGGGCGGCCCTGCTGCCGGCCCTCGCGGCCGTCACCGCACTCGCGGCCGTCGCCCCCGCGACGGCGGCGCCGGGCGCGCACGCGGCGCCTAGCCCCGGCGCATCCCCCGGGCCCGCCCTGTCGATCACCGTACGGCCCGCGCCGACCGGCCTCACGGACGCGAGGAAGAAGGAGATCGCGATGGAGCTCGTCTCCAGCGCGGAGAACTCGTCACTCGACTGGAAGGCGCAGTACGCGTACATCGAGGACATCGACGACGGGCGCGGCTACACGGCGGGGATCATCGGGTTCTGCTCCGGCACCGGCGACATGCTCGGCCTGGTCGGCCTCTACACCAGGCGCAGGCCCGGGAACCCGCTCGCGGGATATCTGCCGGCGCTGCGGAAGGTGAACGGCACCGACTCGCACCGGGGACTCGGCCCCGGCTTCGTGAAGGCCTGGCGCGCCGCCGCGGCCGACCCGGTCTTCCGGCGGGCGCAGGACGACGAGCGCGACCGGGTCTACTTCGGCCCGGCCGTCGCGCGGGCCGAGGCCGACGGCCTGCGCGCCCTCGGCCAGTTCGTCTACTACGACGCGATGGTCATGCACGGTCCCGGCGCCGACCCGGTCAGCTTCGGCGGCATCCGCGGGACGGCCATGAGAAAGGCGAGGACCCCCGCCCAGGGCGGCGACGAGGTGACCTATCTCAACGCGTTCCTCGACGCCCGGAAGGCGGCGATGAGGACCGAGGAGGCGCACGCCGACACCAGCCGGGTAGACACGGCCCAGCGGGTGTTCCTCAGGAGCGGCAACCTCGACCTCGACCCTCCGCTGCGCTGGAAGGTCTACGGCGACGCCTACGAGATCCCCCGCTGATCCGTCGCTGATTCGTCGCTGATCCGCCGGCCACGGGCCCGGACCTGGCGGGGCCGCCGGGTGCCTCCGGCGAGACGAAGGCACCCACGCGGCCGGTGTCCCCGCCCGGCGCGCGGGCGGGGCCGGGGCGGGGTGCGGTCAGGCGGCGCCGAGGACGTCGACGACGAAGACGAGGGTGTCGGTGCCCTTGATGCCGCCCTGCTCGTTGCCCTTCTTGCCGTAGCCGAGGTCCGGCGGGATCGTCAGGAGCACGCGGCTGCCGACCGGGACGCCGGTCAGGCCCTGCGCCCAGCCCTTGACGACCTGGTTGAGGGCGAACGTCGCGGGCTGGCCGCGGTCCCAGCTGGAGTCGAACTTCTTGTCGGTGCCCCAGATCTTGCCGACGTAGTGGGCGAGGACCGTCTGGTCGGCCTTCACCTCCGGGCCGCCGCCCTTGATCACGGTCTTGACCGTGAGCTTCTTCGGGGCCTTCTCGCTGGTCTTGGTGGTCAGGCCCGGGGCCTTGTCGCCGGCGGAGCCGTCCAGCTTGACGCCGGTGACCCCCGGGTCGACCGCGGTGCCCTGGACCGACTTCAGCGTGGCCGAGACGACGTCGATGACCAGCACCTGTGAGGTGCTGTCGAAGTCCTGGCCCTGCTGCTTGGCCTGGGTGACCTGGTCGGCGGAGAGGTTGTCCTTGGCGACCACGGCCATCACCCGGCCGCCGGGCTTGGCGCCGACCAGCGCCTCGTGCAGCGCCTTGGGCAGCTGCGGGCTGACCGTCACGAACTCCGACTTGCCCTGGTCGTAGTCGGAACCGGCCGCCTTGTTCTCCTTGCCGTCCCAGTTGTAGACCGTGACCTTCGCGGTGAGGACGTCACCGTCCACGGCGGGCGTCCCCTGACCCTCGAGCACCTTGATAGAGGCCGAGGTGAGAGAGGGCTTGCCCGAGGGGAAGGTCAGGGTCGGCTTCTGGCCGGCCTCACCGGTCACCTTGATGGCCGAGGCGGCCGCCTGGCCGCTGGAGGCCGGGCTCGCGGTGGACGTGCTCTTCTGCGCGGTTCCGCAGGCGGCGGCGAGCAGGAGAGGCAGGGCGGCGACGAGTGCCGTACGACGGCGCATATGGGAATCCTCAAACAGACAGCGGGTCCGGGCCAGGCTACCCGAACCCGCCGTCAGAGCGGTGTAAGAGATCACATACCCGCGATGAGCTTGTCGACCCTCTCGTCCACGCTGCGGAACGGATCCTTGCACAGCACCGTCCGCTGGGCCTGGTCGTTGAGCTTCAGGTGGACCCAGTCAACGGTGAAGTCACGCCGCTTCTCCTGCGCCTTGCGGATGAACTCTCCGCGCAGCTTGGCCCGCGTGGTCTGCGGCGGAACCGATTTGGCCTCGAAGATCCGGACGTCGTCGGCCACCCTCTCGACCGCTCCCCTCTTCTGCAGGAGGTAGAACAGGCCGCGCTTGCGGTGGACGTCGTGGTAGGCGAGGTCGAGCTGCGCCACCCTGGGCGAGGACAGCGGCAGGTCGTACTTCTGCCTGTAACGTTCAATCATCTGGTACTTGGTGACCCAGTCGATCTCCCGCGAGACGAGGTCGAGGTCGCCGGTCTCGACCGCGCGCAGCGTGCGTTCCCACAGCTCCAGCACCCGCTTGGCGGTCTCGTCCCCGCCTCGGCGGTCGACGAAGTCGCGCGCCTTGGTGAGGTACTCCTGCTGGATCTCCAGGGACGACGCCTCCCTGCCGTTGGCGAGGCGCACCCGGCGCCGCCCGGTCATGTCGTGGGACACCTCCCGGATCGCCCTGATCGGGTTCTCCAGGGACAGGTCCCGCATCACGATTCCGGCCTCGATCATGCGCAGCACCAGGTCGGTGGCGCCGACCTTGAGCAGCATGGTGGTCTCGCTCATGTTCGAGTCGCCCACGATGACGTGCAGGCGGCGGAACCGCTCGGCGTCCGCGTGCGGCTCGTCGCGGGTGTTGATGATCGGCCGGGACCGGGTGGTCGCCGAGGAGACGCCCTCCCAGATGTGCTCGGCCCGCTGAGAGACGCAGTAGACGGCTCCGCGCGGGGTCTGCAGCACCTTGCCCGCGCCGCAGATGATCTGCCGCGTCACCAGGTAAGGGATCAGGACGTCGGCCAGCCGCCCGAACTCCCCGTGCCGGCCCACGAGGTAGTTCTCGTGGCAGCCGTAGGAGTTGCCGGCCGAGTCGGTGTTGTTCTTGAACAGGTAGATGTCTCCCGCGATGCCCTCCTCGCGGAGCCGCTTCTCGGCGTCCACGAGGAGACCCTCCAGGATCCGCTCCCCCGCCTTGTCGTGGGTCACCAGCTCCACGACGTTGTCACACTCAGGGGTGGCGTACTCGGGATGGCTGCCCACGTCCAGGTAGAGACGTGCGCCGTTGCGTAGGAAGACGTTGCTCGATCGGCCCCAGGACACCACTCGCCGGAACAGGTACCGCGCCACCTCGTCCGGCGACAGCCTCCGCTGCCCGCGGAACGTACAGGTGACGCCGTACTCGTTCTCCAGCCCGAATATGCGTCGATCCATCACCTCACCCTATTCCCCGGAACCGGCGGCCGAACAGTGATCAGGCGGGGGAATGCGGCGGCGACGGGCTCAGGGGGCGTAAATCTCCACCACCTTGACGATCTGACTCCTCCGCACAGTGATGAGTGCCCGCAGGTCACCGGCGTCGGCCCGGAGGATCAGCTTGTCCCGGGGGCAGCGCTGCGTGCCCACATAACGGCTGTTGATGGTCTGGTCGTTCCCCTTGCATCCGACGGCGCTGAGGAACACGACGTCCTTCGCGAGGGGCGCGGCGAAGGCCATCACGTCGCCCTCGGGCGGCCCCTCGAAGTGGCCGTTCGTGCTGCCGCCGACCTCCGGCACGAACTTGATCGGCCGGTACTCCGCCACGTTCTCGTCCTGCATGGTGACCAGTTGCCCGCGCAGCACGCCGTCCCTGCTCGGGCTGAGGCCCTTGGTGAAGTCGTGCCCGGGGTCCGACTGGAAGGTCTCGCCGAAGATGTTCGGCGTCGCGGCGGTGATCGGCGGACCGGCCTTCTCCGTCTTCCGGGGTGTGGGGGTCGTGGCCGTGGCTTCGGGGGTGTCCGCCGTGCCGGGGCTCTGCGAGACCTCCGGGGTGCTACTGGACGGCTCCGCCGGGGAGGCCGGGGCCGTCACGGTCACCGTGGCGGTGGCCGTGGCCGTGGCGCCGGAGGAGCCGGAGCAGGCGGTCAGCGACAGGAGGGCGACGGCGGCGGCCGGGAGGCCCGCACGCCGGAAAAGATCAAATGTCGTCACAACCGGATGAGACTACCGAAACAGGGCTTTGGTTGAGCCGGAATCCCTGAGGCGGCCCGATCCCAGACAGCCCAGATTCCCGAGGCCGCCCGATCCCTGAGGCCGCCGGATCCCCGAGGCGGCTGGAGACGCGGCGGCGCCGCGCCCCCGGGGAGGGGACGCGGCGCCGCCGCGCGTACGGCGAGCAGGACCCTACTCGCCGGAACCCGTGTCGATGTCGCCCTCGGGGGCGATCGGCGGAGCCGTGGGCGGCGGCACCGCGGGAGTGGTGTCGGGGGCGTGCTCGGCGGTGGCGTCGTCCGCGGGCGTCTCGCCCGCGGCTCCTCCTCCGCCCTCCCGGCTCTCCCGCAGGATCCGCTCCAGGCGCGGGGGGGTCAGGCGCAGGAACTTGCGGTGCTCCCGGGCCCGGTCGAGCACGGCGACCTCGAGCTGCGTCGCGGGCGGACGCTCGCCGCCGGGCTCGGTGAGGGCGGCCAGTGCGGCGTCGAGCGCCCGCGGCAGCGGCAGCCCCTCCTGGTAGCGCTCCTTGAGCCGCCCCGCCACGGCTTCGGCCTGGCCGCCGATCACGGCCATGCCCTGCTCGTCGAAGACCGAGCCGTCGAAGGTGAGCCGGTAGATCTGGTCGTCCTCGGGCCCGTCGCCGACCTCGGCCACGACGATCTCGACCTCGAGCGACTTGATCGACTCGGTGAAGATCATGCCGAGGTGCTGGGCGTACAGGTTGGCCAGGCCGCGCCCGGTGACGTCGCTGCGGTTGAAGGTGTAGCCGTTGATGTCGGCGTAGCGGATGCCGGCGAGCCGCAGCGACTCGAACTCGTTGTACCGCCCGACCGCGGCGAAGCCGATGCGGTCGTAGATCTCACTGATCTTGTGCAGCGCCCTGGACGGGTTGGGCGCCACGAACAGGATGCCGTCTGCGTACTGCATGACGACCACGCTGCGGCCTCGGGCGATGCCCTTGCGGGCGTACTCCGCCCTGTCCCGCATGATCTGCTCGGGTGAGGCATATCCTCCGAAGGGGATGGACACCGGGGGTGATCCTCTCTTGGGTTAGCGCAGCGGGGCGGTCGGGCCTTCTGGAGCCGCCATCCGCGTCTCCAGCATCGACTCGACGAACTCGGCGACCTCGTCGTCCGGCAGGCGGCGGAAGCCGTCGGCGGTGATCACCGACACGACGGGCCAGATCCGCCGCGTGACGTCGGGCCCGCCCGTCGCGGAGTCGTCGTCCGCCGCGTCGTACAGCGCGTGCAGGCAGGCCAGGACGGCGTCCTGCGCGCTGCTGTTCTCCCGGTACAGCTTCTTCAGCGAGCCCCGGGCGAAGATCGAGCCCGAGCCGATCGAGTGGTAGCCGAACTGCTCGTACGGCCCGCCGCCCACGTCGTAGCTGAAGATCCGGCCGCCGTCGCGGGCCGGGTCGTAGGCCGCGAACAGCGGCACGACCGCCAGGCCCTGCATCGCCATCGCCAGGTTCTCGCGGATCATGGTGGCCAGGCGGTGCGCCTTGCCCTCCGTGGACAGCGAGCGGCCTTCCCGCTTCTCGTAGTGCTCAAGCTCCACGCGGTAGAGGCGGGCCACCTCGATGCCGAGGCTCGCCGTGCCCGCGATGCCCATGCAGGAGTAGTCGTCGGTGCGGAACACCTTCTCGATGTCCCGCTGCGAGATGATGTTCCCGGAGGTCGCCCGCCTGTCGCCCGCCATCACCACGCCGCCCTCGCAGGTCGCCGCGACGATGGTGGTCGCGTGCGGGATCTGCTCGCCCACCGGGGCCGCCAGCGTCTGCGCGCGGGTCGGCAGCAGGTTCGGCGCGTGCGCGCCGAGGAACTCGGTGAACGACGACGACCCCGTATCTATGAAGAGGCTGTTCATCCAGGCCGGCTGAGATGCCACGCGACTCCCTCCAAGCATGCGTTGTTACGCCCGACCCTACTCAGGTAGGCGCACTGGTTGCACTCTTCCCGATCAGCTCAGCGCGAACCGAGATCAACCGGCGCGCCGGTCCACGACCCCGGCTCGTTCGCCGGACCCTCTCTTTACGCGGTGGCGCTCGTCCGCCTGGACCGGTGTGTCCGCACGTCAGGGTGTACGGAAAGGGCGTGCGGGAGGAGCGCGCGGGGAGGGTGAGGTTGTGCGCCGCCGCCGGTGGGGAAGGTGCAGGGGCACGGGACGCCGGACATCAGACACGGGACGTCAGACACGGGAATTCAGACACGGGGCGCCGAGCCGGGGAGGGTGACGACGTGGAGACGGTGAAGGTGGGCATCGCCGGGCTGGGGGTGATCGCGCAGGCCGTCTACCTGCCCCTGCTGGCGCGACGGCGTGACCTGTTCCGGATCGCCGCCGTCTGCGACCTCGACCGCGACCTCGCCGAGGCCGTCGGCCGGGAGGCCGGCGCACCGGCGTACGACGACCCGGCGAGGATGCTCGCCGACGGTGGGTCCGGCGGGTTCGACGCGGTGCTCGTGCTGACGCCGGGGTCCCACGGGGCGCTCGTGCGGGCCGCGCTCGAACGCGGTCTGTGGGTGCTGGCCGAGAAACCGCTCGCCTACAGCCGCGCCGAGCTGGACGGCCTGCCCGGCGACCGCCTGATGGTCGCCTACATGAAGCAGTACGACCCCGCCTCCCAGCGGCTGCTGGAGGCGCTGCACGAGGCGGGCGGGCCGGACGTCGTCCGCCACCTGGACGCCACCGTGCTGCATCCGTCGGAGGACTCCCAGCTGCTGTTCGCCCGCGTGCGCCGCGGACGGCCCGCGCCCGAGCGGGCCGCCCCCTACGCCGAGGCCGACGAGGCGGCGCTCACCGCCGCGCTCGGCACGTCGTCGGAGCGGCTGCGGCGGCTGTACGCCGAGGTCGTGCTGGGCAGCCTCTGTCACGAACTGTCGCTCATGCGGCTGTTCACCGGGTCGCCCGACACCGTGGACCACGTCGCCGTGTGGCCTCCCGACGTCTTCCCGCCGTCGGTCGAGCTGAGCGGGACCCTGCCCGCCGGGAGTTCCGGCAGGTACGGCGTCCGCTGGCACCACCTGCCGAGCTACCCCGCCTACCACGAGATCGTGACGCTGCACCACGAGCACGGCTCGATGGAGCTGCGCTTCCCCTCGCCGTACCTGCTGAACGCGCCCACCCGCCTGACGGTCGCCTGCCGGGTCGGGACCACCGAGCGGACGATCGTCCACGAGGACGTCGCGGAGTCCTTCGAGCGGCAGCTTCTCGCCTTCCACCGGTTCGTCACCCAGGACGAACGTCCACTCACCGGACTGGACGGGGCCCTGGAAGATATCGTCACGGCGCAGCGGATCGTCCACCGGTACGCCCGGTGGGCGGGCATCCCCATCGCCGGAGAGTGCGCGGGCGAGACCACGGGCGCTCCCCCGGAGGCGACCGCCGGGGGCGCCGACAGCAGCGACGCCGAGGAGGGCGCGAGTGGAGCCGGTCACGCCGAGGAGCGCGTCAGCCGACCCTGAACCCCCCGCCGCCCCCGCGCCCACCGACGCCGCGCCAGAGCCCACGAACGCGGACGAACCCGCTCCCGCCGATGCCGCGTCTGCGCTCGCGAACGCGGACGAATCCGATCCCGCGCCCACCGACGCCGACCTCCGGCCCGCGAACGGGAACGCGGACGAGCCCCTACCCGCCCCAGCCGCCACCGGCTCCGCGCCGCGGGCCACGAGCACGGGCCACCCCGAACCCCCGGCCGTCCCCGCCACGGCCGGCGCGGCGGAACCCGTGCCCTCGGGGAACGGATCGGGCGCGGACCCGGAGATCGTGGTGGTTCCGCACACACACTGGGACCGCGAGTGGTATCTCCCCTTCCAGCGGTTCCGGGCCGGGCTGGTGCGCGTGCTCGACGAGGTCCTGGACGCCATGGCGGCCGATCCCGCCTACCGGTTCACGATGGACGGCCAGTTGACGGCGATCGAGGACTACCTGGAGCTCCGGCCGTCGCGGCGCGGCGACGTCGCGCGTCTCGTGGCCGAGGGACGGCTGGCCGCCGGGCCCTGGCTGATCCTCGCCGACGAGTTCCTGTGCTCGGGCGAGACCCTGCTGCGCAACCTTGAGTACGGCATGCGCGGCGCCGCCGCGCTCGGCGGGGCGATGCCGGTCGGCTACCTGCCCGACCAGTTCGGCCACTGCGCGCAGATGCCGCAGATGCTGGCGCTGGCCGGGCTGCGCCGGGCCTGCCTGTGGCGCGGCGTGCCGGCCCGCGTGGACCGCGACGTCTTCGACTGGACCGGCGCCGACGGCACGGCGATCAGGACGAGATATCTGCCCGGCGGGTACGGCAACGCGTCCGGCCTGTTCACCGGCCCGCCGGAGGGCCTCCCCGACCGGGTGGCCGCCTTCGCCGCCTCCATGGAGGGCTGGGCGACGGGAGGAAGCCTGCTCGCGATGTGCGGCGGCGACCACTCTGCCCCCGTCCGGGAGGTCACCACGTCCGGGCTGCGTGTCGCGACCCTCACCGAGGCTCTCGCCGGCGACGGCCTCGCACCGGCGCTCGGCGACAAGCCGGAGCACAAGCCTCCCCACGAACCTCACCACGGGCCGGGACAGGGGCCGGGACAGGGGCCGGGACAGGGTCCGGAAGACGGGCCAGGGCGCCGGGCGGGGTGGGAGCGCCCGCACCCGGAAGCGGGCGACCCTCCGGAAGCGGGCGGCCGTGCGTACGCGGGTGGTCGCCCGGACGCCGCGGGTGACGGCCGGTCCGGTGGAAACGGCCCGGTGGCGCCGCGGGTCCGGGGTGAGCTGCGCTCGCACGCGCGGGCGAACATCCTGCCCGGCGTGATCTCGGCGCGTGTCCCGCTCAAGCAGGCCATGGCGCGGGCCGAGCGGACCCTCGTCCGCTACGCCGAGCCGCTGTCCGCGCTGTGGCTCACGAGGCCGCCGTCCAGACCCCACGCCGCTGGCCATGCGCACGAGGAACGGCCGCCCGGGTGCGCTGCACGCGCGAGGTCCCTCGGCCCCCGCCACGAACCTCCCGGAGACGCTCCCGTGCAGCGGCTGCTGGACATGGCGTGGCGGGCGATCATCACCTCAAGCGGGCACGACTCCGTCACGGGATGCTGCTCCGACGAGACCGCCCTCCAGGTGGCGGCGAGGATCGCGGAGGCCGGGCAGACGGCCCAGGCGGTCGTGGACCTCGTCTCCGCCGCGCTCGCCGGGGCGGCGCCGAAGGGCTCCCTCGTGGTCGTCAACCCCTCACCGTTCGAGCGGACCGGCCTGGTGCTCGCCGACCTGCCGGAAAGCCGCGCCCGGCTGGTGGACGCGGCGGGGCGCCCGGTCCCGCTCCAGCGGCTCGGGCACGCGCCCACGCTGCTCGACGAGACGGTCATGGACGACCTGCGGCTGCTCCTCGGACGGATCCACGAGCGTGAGCTCTACGGCCACGAGATCGTCTCCTGGGACGCGGCGGGCGGCGTCTTCACCGTGACCGTGAGCCGTCACGCCTCCGGCCATCACTCCTATGAGGACCTGCGGCGGGCGATCCTGGAGGCGGGCCCGGGGTTCTGGGTCGTCCGCACGGTGGCCGAACCCGTCGTCACCGTGGCGGCGCTCGTCACCGTGCCGCCGCTCGGCCGCGCCGTCCTCACCTCCGGCTCCCCCGCGCCCGCCGGAGAGCGGGACGACGCCGCCCTCCGCACCGACGCCCCAGAGCCTTCGGGAGCCAGGGAGCCCGCGGAAGCCAGGGAGCCCGCAGAACCCACGGCGCCTGACGGAGTCGCCGTTCCGGGGGAAGCCGCCTCGCCCGCGGGGCCGGCTGCCGTGGCGCATCCGCTGCGGGTCGATCCGTACGGCTTCGAGCCGGTGCTCGACAACGGGCTGCTGCGGGTGTGTGTGGCCGGCGACGGCACGCTCTCGCTGCTCGCCGCCGACGGCACCGAGGTCCACGGGGTCGGGCGGGTCGTCCACGGCGGGGACGTCGGAGACACCTACAACTACGCCCCACCACCGATCGACCGGCTGCTCGACCGGCCCGTGGACGTCTCCGTCGAGGAGATCTGCTCGGGCCCGCTCACCGGCGTGTACGAGATCGTCCGGGCGTACGACTGGCCGGCCGCGACCGGGGGCGGGCCCGAGCGGTCCGGCGGCACCGAGCGATTCGGCGGCGGCACTGAGCGATCCGGCGGCGAGGACGTCCGTACGGTCGTGACCACGCGGGTGGAACTGCGGGCGGGCGAGCCGTTCGCGCGGTGCGAGATCAGCATGGACGTGCGCTGCCGCGACCACCGTGTCCGCTGGCATGCGCCGCTGCCTCGGGCGGCTGCGGAGTCGTACGCGGAGGGGCAGTTCGCGGTGGTGCGGCGGGGCCTGACCGCCGAGGGCGGGGGCGGCGAGCGGCCGATCCCGGTCTTCCCCGCGGAGTCGTTCGCCGCCGCGGGCGGCCTGGCCGTGCTGCTCGACCACGTCAGCGAGTATGAGATCACCGGGGACGGGACGGAGATGGCGGTGACGCTGGTCCGGTCCGTCGGTTACCTGTCCAGGAACCGCAACCCCTACCGGGACGAGCCGGCGGGCCCCGAGATGCCGGCTCCGGCCGCCCAGTGCCAGGGGCCGCTGTCGGTGCGCTTCGCCGTCCTGCCGTACGCGGGCGAGTGGCACGAGGCGGGGCTGCCGAGACTCGCGGAGGAGTTCCGCCATGATCTGCTCGCCGTACCGGGCAGCGGCGCCGGCAGTGCGGCCCCGCCGGACCGTGGACCGGCGCTCTCGGTGTCGGGAGAGGGGGTGGTGATGGCGGCGCTGCGCGAGCGGGACGGACGGCTGGAGGCCCGCCTGGTGGCCGAGCACCCTACGGCCACCGAAGCGGTCGTACAGGGCGATTTCACCGCCGCCTGGACGGCCGACGCTTTGGGCTTCCCCGTGGACCCGCTCCCGGTGCGGGACGGATGCGTACGGCTCCCCCTGCGGCCCTTCGAGATCGCCACGATCCACCTGTCGGAGGACTGAGCAGCCGTACTCGCTCGTACTGCGGTTTTTCTTCCGGCCCGGCCCGGGTAGTGGAGATATTCACTCGCCTTGAGGCACCGACGAGCACCAGTGGGGCAGGAGGAGGGCATGCTGGACCGGTCGCACCGCCTGGAGCAGGGCCGTCTTGAACACTTCACTCTCCGCGGCGCGCCGGGACTGGCGGTGGTGACCCTGGCGGGCACCGGTTTCGCACTGCTGACCGGTCTGGTGGCCGGCCGGTGGGAGCCGTTGTACGCCGCCGACCGGGCCGTGACCGACGACCTCAACCAGTTGGTGGCCGGCGACACACTCGTCCTGGACGTCCTCGGGACGCTGACCGACTTCGGCGGCGGCACCGTCCTGACCTGTGTGCTGGCCTTGGCCACCGTGTTCCTGCTCGTCCGGCGCGAGGTACGGCCGGCCGCCTACGTCGTGGCCACGTCGCTGGGCGCGTTGATCCTCTACCCCGTGCTGAAGCTGCTGATCGGCAGGCTGCGTCCCGTCGTGGCCGAGCCGGTGGCCACGGCGACCGGGATGAGCTTCCCCAGCGGCCACTCGATGAGCTCCCTGGTCTCCTACGGTGTGCTCCTGCTGGTCTTCGCGCCGCTCGCGCCCCGGCGGGCACGTGCCCTCGCCGTCGCGGCCGTCGCCGCCCTCGTCGTGCTCGTCGGCTTCACCCGCGTCGCGCTCGGCGTGCACCATCTGAGCGACGTGATCGGCGGCTGGCTTCTGGGGCTGGTCTGGCTCTGGATCACCGCCGCGGCCTTCCGGCCCTGGCGACCGGAGCCCGTGCACGGCGCGCAGCGGGGTGAGGGACCGGTTCCGTATCCCGAGCCGGAGATGCCACCTCGGCCGAGCGAAGGACCGCTCCCGCCGGATGACCCCGCGTCACTTCGGGCGCCACGAGAAGGGCCGGTCCCGCTCGCCCGGCCCGGCAAATGGCCGGGTGAAGGATCGGCCCTGCGGCCCGGCCCCGACGGGGCCCGAGAGCCGCTGCCCCGGGAGCCGTTGCCCCAGGAGTCGCCGCCCCGGGAGCCGTTGCCCCAGGAATCGCCGCCCCAGGAGTCGCCGCCCCAGGAGTCGCCGCCCCGGGAGCCGCTGCCCCGGGAGCCGCTGTCCCATCCCTGGCGCGTCGCGGCGGAGGCGCTGACGGCCTGGGTGCTCGTCCTCGGGGCGCTGTTCGGGACCGGGTTGCTGCTCACGAAGGCGTCTGGGAGCACGGTCCTGGCTGTCGCCGATCACACGGTCGTCCGGTGGGTCGCCGGCCTGCGAACCCCTGTGCTCGACGCGGTGGCCGCGTTCGGCGGCCGGATCGGCGGCGCTCCGTGGATCCTCGTCGGCACCCTCGCGGCCTGCGCTCTCGCCCTGGCCGTACTGCGGCGCCCATGGCCGGCGGTGTTCCTGCTCGTGGTGACGGTGGGGCAACTGGCCCTGTTCCTCACCGCCTCGGCGGCGGTCGGCCGCTCCCACCCCGCCACACCGGTCCAGCTGCCCGGCGACCTGACGATCGTCCCGCCCACCAGCCCGCCGGTCGTGCCACCCGGCGATCCGGCGGCCGACCTGGCGATCGCCGTGCACGAGTCATGGCCGCCGCTCGCGTCAGGTTTCCCCTCCAGCCAGGTCGCCGGCGTGGTGGCCCTGTTCACGGCGATCGTGGTCCTGGTCCGGCGCGCTACGACACGCCGTGGATGGCGACTGGCGGCCGGCGTGGCGGCGGTGCTCGTCCCGCTGCTGTGCGCCCTGTCGCAGATCTATCGTGGAACGCAGCACCCCGTAGGCGTGCTCGCGAGCGCGCTGCTTGCGCTTCCGTGGGTCGCCGCGGCGTGGTGGGTGCTGCTCCGCGACCGGCCGCACCGGCCGCTCGACACCGCCCGCCCGGCACAGTGCGATACGCCCGACAGCCGACGCGTGTGACCGGCCGGGCTGTCGCCCGGCCGGCACATCGGGGGCGCGGCGGCCGGCGACCGGAAAGCTCCGGGCGCCGCCACCGGCCCAGACGTCTCCCCCCTGGGTTACTGTCCGCCCTTCTGCACGTAGGAGCGGACGAACTCCTCCGCGTTCTCCTCCAGGACCTCGTCGATCTCGTCCAGGATCGCGTCGACATCGTCAGTGAGCTTCTCGTGGCGCTCCTGCACGTCCGAAGACGCTTGCGCCTCGACTTCCTCGACCTCGTTCTCCTGGCGGCCAGTCTGCTTCTGGCCGCCGCCGGTTTCCTTGGTCGCCATCCCTGACACCTCCGCTGCTCGGGGGGACGCCTCTCCCCATATCTTCCCCGAACCGACCGACAATGCGCGCGCCGGGGCACGCGATCTTTGGAACGGTGTCCGCGGCGGGCGTGCCGGCCCTCGGCGCGGGCCTTCTCTACATCGGATCGTTATCGACGTCACACTCTTCGTGGCCGCCTTTCGGCGTCGTACCCCCACCCGCGGGACGACAATGGGGGATCACGGATCTGGGCTGGCTCTAGCGCACGGGTGGTCGATGGCATCGCACGCACGGCAACTGCTGGCGGATCGGTACAAGCTGCTGACGCCCTTCCGGCGGGACGGCGGAGGGATCATGTGGCAGGCCCATGATCTTCGCCTCAAGCGCGATGTCGCGATCAAGGAAGTGCAGCCGCCGTACCGTGTGGACGTGGCGGACCTGCCCGCCGCCCGCAGGCAGGCGTTGCGGGAGGCCCGCTCGGCGGCCCGGCTGAGCCATCCGGCCGTGATCACCGTGCACGACCTCCTGGAGGACAAGGGCCGGCTCTGGATCGTCACCGAGCTGCTCCAGGGGCTCACGCTCGGGGACACCGTGCGGCATCTCGGGCGGCTGCCGGTCCACTGGGCCACCTGGGTCGGTTTCCAGCTTCTCTCGGGCGTACGGCACGCGCACGCGATGGGCGTGGTCCACGGGGACATCCGGCCGGGCAACGTGACGCTGACCGAGGACCGGGTGGTGCTGACCGACTTCGGCATCGCCGCCTTCGACCGGGACCCGACGGGACCGACGACGGTGCCGGTGACGCGGTCGGGGGCCTATCTCGCGCCCGAGCGCCTCCGGGGCGAGGCCCTCACCCCCTCCGCCGACCTGTGGTCGTTCGGCGCCACGCTGTACTGCGGTGTGGAGGGCAGGCCGCCGTACCCGAGCATGGGCCCGCTGTCGGCCGGGATGATGTCCGGCCGCGAGCCGGACCCGCCGCGCCGTGCGGGCCCGCTGCGGCCGTTGATCGAGGGCCTGCTGCGACGCGACCCGCTGGAACGGTTCACGATCGGGCAGGCCATGGACATGCTCGTGGAGATGCTGGGGCGGCAGGGCATCCCCGCCGCGGCGCCGGGCCGGACCTCCGGCGAACTGCCCAGCCGCGCCCGGACGAACCCGTACGGGCACTCCCCCGCTATCGGCGCGCCCCCGCGGCAGCCAGAGCTGACCACCGGGTCCTCGTACGGCGAGAGCCGCCAGCGTGGGAGCGCCCCGCGCTGGCCCGCGCCCCCAAGCCGTCCACGCCGTCACGCCGGTCCGGGCAGTCCGGGCAGTCCGAGCGGTCTGGGCGGTTCGGGTAGTCCGGGCGGTTCGGGTAGTCCGGGCGGTCCGGGCTATCCCCCGAATCTCGGTGGAGGTCACCCGGACGGCCCGCGCCCGCCGGCCGCCCCTCTATGACGCCTGTCGTCCAGGCCGTCCGGGGGTGGCCGGAATCCACCTGCTCGGTCAGCTGTGGTGGCTGCGGAACTTGACGATCCGTCCGGTGGCGATCGAGACGTAGACCCGATACTCCCGGTGGCCCCTGCGCAGCTCGACCTTCCAGGTGCGGTGGCCGTGCTCCCACTCCCGCTCGACCTTGGTCACCCGCGCGCCGGGCACCCGCCTCTTCGCGATGACGATCGCCTCCCGCCGGGTGAACCCGGATCTGGAGACGGCCGAACGTGCCGGGGTCGCGGAGGACACGGCCGGGGTGTGGGCGCGCGCCTGAACAGGGGCGGCCTGGACGGAAGTAGGCGCCTGGACCGGGGCGGAGGCCGAGGCGACCGCCGTTCCCCCGGCGGCCAGGGCGGCGATGGTGGCGGCGGCTGCGATGGCGATGCTCGTTGTCTTCCTCATGACCCCACCGTCGCAGCGATCACGCTAGAGCCGCGCTAAGCGATCCCTAAAAGGAGGCGCACCTCCGCGCCGCCCAGATCGGAGTCTCCAAGAGTCAGGCGGCCCCCCGACTGCTCCGCCACGCGGCGGGCGATGTCGAGGCCGAGGCCGGTCGACCCGGCTCCGCTCTCCCCGCGCCGTGACGGGTCACCGGGGCCGAAGCCCGGCCCGGCGTCCGACACCGTCAGCAGGACCCCGCCGCCCCGGCCGTCCGTGCCGTCCCCGTCCGAGCCGGTCATCCCCCGGGCGGCCAGGCGGACCCGGAACGACGCGCCGTCCGGGGTGTGGGCGAAGACGTTGCCCACCAGCGCGTCCACACAGGCGGCGAGATCGTCCGCGGAGGCCGCCACCCGCAGCGGGCCGGCCGCCAGGTCGAGCGTGACGGTCCTCGACTGGTCCTCGGCGAGCACCGACCAGAACGCCACCCGGTAGCGCACCACCGGGACGGCGTCGCAGGAGGCCCGCTCCCGGGAACGACGGCGGACGTCGTTGATCACGACTGTCACCGCCCGCTCCAGCGCGTCCACGCGGGCCTCGATCCTCGCCGCCTCCCCGGGGTCCGACAGCGACTCCGCCTCCAGCCGCAGGCCGGTCAGGGGGGTGCGCAGCCGGTGGGAGACGTCGGCGACCATCTCGCGCTCCTCGGCGAGCAGGTCGGAGATCCGCTCCGCGAGGTGGTTCAGCGCGAGACCCGCCGTACGCACCTCAGGCGGGCCCTGGGGGCGCGCCCTGGCCGTCAGGTCGCCCGTGGCGAGGTGATGGGAGACCTCGGCGAGGGCCGTGGTCGGCCCGACGATCGCACGCGCGAGCCGGTCGGCCACCAGCATCCCCACGCCGACGAGGACGATCCCGAGGACCAGCAGCGCGAGCCACGTCCGGTGGACGCCCTCGTCGAGGTCCTCGTCGGCGAGGAAGGCGCGGATGACGGCGGTGCCGCCTGGCGCGCCCTGCACCGCCACCAGGATCTCCCGCCCGCCCGGCGCCGACGCGGTGAGACTGCGCCCCCGGGCGGCGAGTTCCACAGCGGGGGTGCGGGCGGCGGGAGCCCCGAGCACCCGGCCGTCCGCGAGGAACACGGTGACCGGGTGGCCACTCGACGCGCCCGCCTGCTCGGCGGTCAACCGCAGCGTGTCCTCGTCCACCGCGCCGACGGCCACCGCGACCGACTCCGCCGCCCGGGTCGCGGAGCCGATCGCCTCGCTCCGTGCCACCGACCGCACCAGCAGGGCGAGCGGCACCAGCAGCGACACCAGGACGAGCGACGTGGTCGCCGCCACGAGGGCCGCGAGCCAGCGCCTCATCGCCCGCTCCGGCGGACGGCTGTCGCCAGCCCTCGGTCAGGGCCGATCACCACGTGGGTCACGAGGCGGGTCGCCGGGCCGATCGGTAGGCCGCTCCCCGAGCCGGTTGCCGGACCGGTCATGAGGGGGCGGCGAGGCGTACGCCCACGCCTCGCACGGTGTGGAGGTAGCGCGGTTCCTGGGCGGTCTCGCCCAGCTTGCGGCGGAGCCAGGAGAGGTGGACGTCGACCGTCTTGTCCGTGCCTCCGTAGGGGATCCGCCAGACCTCGGTGAGCAGCTCACGCTTGGTGACGACCTGCCCGGCCCGTGCCGCCAGATAGTGCAGCAGGTCGAACTCGCGCGGCGTCAGGTCCAGCGCCGCACCGTCCAGCGTGGCCTCGCGCGTCGCGGGGTCCACCCGCAGCGTCCCGACCGTCAGCGAGGTGTCCGTACGGCCGGTGTCCACCCGGCGCAGCACCGCGCGGATGCGGGCGTCGAGCTGCGCGGCGCTGTACGGCTTGACCACATAGTCGTCGGCGCCGGCGTCGAGCAGGCGGACCATGTCCGCCTCCCCGTCCCTGGCGGTGGCCACGATGACCGGGACACGGCTCACGGCGCGGAGCATGCGTAACAGGTCGGCGCCGTCCATGTCGGGCAGGCCGAGATCGAGCACGATGAGGTCGGGGCGGTCCTCCACGGCCGACCGGAGGCCGTCGAGGGCGGTGGAGGCGGAGGAGACGGCATGGTCGCGATCACGCAGGCCCCGGGTGAGGGAGGTGCGGATGGGGGCGTCGTCTTCGACGAGGAGCACGCTTGGCATTTGCCCGTTACGGTATCCGCCGGATCCGATGCGACATAAGTCCGTTATCCGGGTCTTAGCGATCCCTTAGCGTCCGGCGTTGCCGGAGCGGAAGCGGCATGAGTCCGTTATCCGGACCTTAGCGAGCCCTTAGCGTTCGCGGTGGGAGAGTGGCGGCGTGCACAGCCGTCTCGTACTCGCCGTCGCCGGATGGCTTCTGGCCGCCGCGCTCGCCACCGGCGCGGGCGTCGCGGTGCTGGGCCTGCTCGGACGGCCGCCGGCCGGCCCGGCGGAGCGGCCGATGGCCGCCGAGGAGATCCGCCTCGCGCTCGCCCGGGCCACCCCTCTCCCGGACGCGTCCGGCGCCCTGGCCCCCGGCGGCTCCACCGACGACTCCTCGGACGGCTCCACGGCCGACTCCTCGGGCGGGCAGGGCGAGGCGTCCGCGGCGGCGCCGCCGGAGGCGTCCGGTGCGGCGCGGTCCCCCGGCACCCGCACGCCGGACACCCGCACGCCGGACACCCGTACGCCGGACACCCGTACGCCGGACACCCGGGCACCCGCCACCCGTACGCGCGGCGCGGAGCCGGCGGCGGCACGCAAGCTGATCTCCACGGGCGCGGGCAGCGTCATCGCCCGCTGTGACGGCGGGCTGGCGCGCCTCCAGTCATGGACCCCCGCCCAGGGGTTCCGGGTCGACGACGTCGACCCGGGCCCGGACGACCGCGCCCGCGTGAGGTTCGAGTCGGACGAGGGCAAGCTGGAGATCGAGGTGCGCTGCGCCGGCGGCGTGCCCACCCCGCGGATCTCCCGGCACGGCTGACCTGTCACGGCGACCCCGCACGACCGGCCCGCCTGATCCACGTTCTCCCGGCATTCCCGGCATGGCTGAGCGGTCGCCCGACCACCGCATTCGCGGCGGTCGGAGCCGCCGGGCCTCAGCCGGTGGCGCGTCAGGCCTCGCCGGTGAGGGCGGCGACGAGGTCGGCCGCGGTGCGGCACCGGTCGAGCAGGTCGCCCACGTGCGCCTTGGTGCCGCGCAGCGGCTCCAAGGTCGGCACGCGCTGGAGCGACTCGCGGCCGGGGATGTCGAATATCACCGAGTCCCAGGAGGCCGCGGCGACCGACTCGCTGTACTGACGCAGGCACCGGCCCCGGAAGTAGGCCCGCGTGTCGGTCGGCGGCGTCTCGACCGCGCGGTCGACGTCCTCGTCGGTCACCAGGCGCTGCATCCGGCCCCGGGCGACCAGGCGGTTGTACAGCCCGCGGTCGGGACGGATGTCGGAGTACTGCAGGTCCACCAGCTGCAGGCGAGGGTGCGACCACGGCAGGTTGTCGCGGGTGCGGTAGCCCTCCAGGATCTCCAGCTTGGCCACCCAGTCGAGCTCCCGGGAGAGCTGCATCGGGTCCTCGGCCAGCCGGGTGAGCACCGACTCCCAGCGGTTGAGCACGTCCTTGGTGAGGTCGTCCACGCCCGAGCCGAACCGGTCCTCGACGTACTTGCGGGCCTGCTCCAGGTATTCCATCTGCAGCTGCACGGCGGTCATCTTCCGCCCGTTGCGCAGCGCGATCTCGTACTTGCAGGTCGGGTCGTGGGACACCGCGCGCAGCGCGGCGACCGGCGACTCCGGCGCCAGGTCGATGGTGAGGAACCCCTCCTCGATCATCGCCAGGACCAGGGCCGTCGTACCAAGCTTCAAATATGTCGAAATTTCCGACATATTGGCGTCGCCAATGATCACGTGCAGGCGACGGTACTTCTCCGGGTCGGCGTGCGGCTCGTCCCGGGTGTTGATGATCGGCCGCTTGAGCGTCGTCTCCAGCCCGACCTCGACCTCGAAGAAGTCGGCGCGCTGGCTGATCTGGAAGCCGTCGCCGCGCGAGTCCTGGCCGATGCCGACCTTCCCCGCGCCACAGATGACCTGCCGGGACACGAAGAACGGGGTCAGGTGCCGGACGATGTCCGCGAACGGCGTGGCCCGGCGCATGAGGTAGTTCTCATGGCACCCGTACGACGCGCCCTTGGCGTCGGTGTTGTTCTTGTAGAGCTGGATGGGGGCGTTGCCGGGGACGGCCGACGCCCGGACCGCCGCGTCGTACATCACCCGCTCGCCCGCCTTGTCCCAGATGACCGCCGCCCTGGGGTTGGTGCACTCGGGCGTCGAATACTCCGGATGGGCGTGGTCGACGTACAGACGCGCGCCGTTGGTGAGAATCACGTTGGCGAGCCCGAGGTCCTCGTCGGTGAGCTGGCTCTGGTCGGCCACCTCACGGGCGAGATCGAATCCCCGGGCGTCGCGGAGCGGGTTCTCCTCCTCGAAGTCCCATCGGGCCCGGCGGGCGCGGGCGGCCGATGCCGCCAGGTACGCGTTGACGACCTGTGAGGAGGTCACCATCGCGTTCGCCCCCGGTTGACCGGGCACGGCGATGCCGTACTCGGTCTCGATGCCCATCACCCGCCGAACCGTCATTCCCACCCCGCCCGTGTCAGGCCGTCGTCGTCATATCCGAGCCTAGCCCTTTCTCTATGCCCTGCTACCGAACAGTTACGGCACAGATGCCTCGGGACTTTGCGCCGGAATCGGCGGCACCGTCCGGGAAGGGGTGCCCCGGCCGCGCCGGCGGGACCCGCGCGAGCGGTCGAGCAGGGCCCCCAGCCTGGACCGGAGCCACCGCTGGCCGGGCCGGTCGACCAGCCGGTAGACCGCGTACGCGAGCGCGATCGAGACCGCCATCGTGATCCCCGTCAGCAGCCACGGATCCAGCACGTCCCGGTACGCCGGGATCAGGACGGCGGAGATCGTCTGGTGCAGCAGATAGAGCGGATACGTGAGGGCCCCCACGGTGACGAGGGGACGCCACCGCAGCCACCGCAACCAGCCGAGGGCGACCGCGGCCATCAGGAGGTAGACGACCGTGATCGCGACGATGACGGCCTCGGGCGGCGCCGGGTAGCGGGCGATGCCGATCAGGCGCACCCGCTCCCCCACGCGCTCCGTGGCGGCGTGCAGGGACATCCCGTAGCCCACCGCCACGAGCAGCCACGGCATGAGGGCGGCCGACCGCGCCCCGAAGCGGTGGATCAGGAAGAAGGCCATGCCCGCGATGAAGTACGGCGCCTGCCGCGGCATGAAGACGAAGACCAGCACGTCGTTCTGGGTGACCTCGGCGAGCAGGGCCAGGCCGGCCCAGGCCGCCAGGAACACCAGGCAGCGCCGCAGCGTGATCCCCACGAGGGAGAACAGCGCCAGGAGGACGTAGAACCGCAGCTCCACCCAGAGCGACCAGAAGACGCCACCGGCGTGCCCGACGTCGAACGCCCCCTGCAGCATGGTCAGGTTGAGCAGGTACTCCCCCGTGCTGAGCTTGGGATCGAACCCGGAGACGCCGCTGAAGCGGTACAGGATGAAGATCACGATCACGGCGAACCAGTACGCCGGATACAGCCGGGAGACCCGGGACACGGCGAACTCGCCGACCGTGTGACCCCACACGCTCATCAGGATGACGAACCCGCTGATGAGGAAGAACAACTCGACGCCGAGGATGCCCAGCGTGGTGAGGCGGGCGACCGGCGCGAACAGCTTCGTCGGAAACTCGTCCCACAGGGATCTGCTGGCCGCCATGTAGTGGAAGGACATGACGGCGAACGCGGCGACGAAGCGCAGGACGTCGAGTTCGACGAGGCGCCGGCCCCTCTCGCCCCGGCCGTCGCCGGGCGCGTCCGGCGCGCCCGCAGGGGGAACGGAATGTCGCACAGGCCTCACAGGGCCCACCCGCGCGCGCCAAGAAAGATCACGCCACCTTTGACGTGATCACATGCCGTTCCGGTTCCCTCCGAGATCGACACGTGATCCGCGATCTCCGGACGACCCGGAAAACCGGAGGAGCGGCGCGATACGGGATCGCGCCGCTCCTCGCCGTCGGCCCGTCAGGGCCGACGATGCCTCCTACGGGTCCTACAGGTACTGACCGGTGTTGGCGACCGTGTCGATCGAACGGCCGGCCTCGGTGCCCTGCTTGCCCTGCACGAGCGTGCGGATGTAGACGATCCGCTCGCCCTTCTTGCCGGAGATGCGGGCCCAGTCGTCGGGGTTGGTGGTGTTGGGCAGGTCCTCGTTCTCGGAGAACTCGTCCACGCAGGCGGCCAGCAGGTGGGAGATCCGCAGGCCCTTCTGCCCGGTGTCGAGGAACTCCTTGATGGCCATCTTCTTGCCCCGGTCGACGATGTTCTGGATCATCGCGCCGGAGTTGAAGTCCTTGAAGTAGAGGACTTCCTTGTCGCCGTTGGCGTAGGTCACCTCGAGGAAGCGGTTCTCCTCGCTCTCGGCGTACATCCGCTCGACGGTCCGCTGGATCATCCCGGCGATCGTGCCCTCACGGCTGTCGCCGTGCTCGCTCAGATCCTCCGGGTGCAGCGGAAGCTCGCTGACCAGGTACTTCGAGAAGATGTCCTTGGCCGCCTCGGCGTCCGGCCGCTCGATCTTGATCTTGACGTCCAGGCGGCCGGGCCGCAGGATCGCCGGGTCGATCATGTCCTCGCGGTTGGAGGCGCCGATGACGATGACGTTCTCCAGGCCCTCGACACCGTCGATCTCCGACAGGAGCTGGGGGACGATGGTGTTCTCGACGTCGGAGGAGACGCCGGAGCCGCGGGTCCGGAAGATCGAGTCCATCTCGTCGAAGAACACGATCACCGGGGTGCCCTCGGAGGCCTTCTCCCTGGCCCGCTGGAACACCAGGCGGATGTGCCGCTCGGTCTCACCGACGTACTTGTTGAGGAGCTCGGGGCCCTTGATGTTGAGGAAGAAGCTCTTGCCGGACTGACCGGTCTTCTCCGCGACCTGCTTGGCCAGGGAGTTGGCCACCGCCTTGGCGATCAGCGTCTTGCCGCAGCCGGGCGGGCCGTACAGGAGCACGCCCTTCGGCGGGCGCAGCTGGTGCTCGCGGAACAGGTCGGCGTGCAGGTAGGGCAGCTCGATGGCGTCCCTGATCTGCTCGATCTGCCGGCTGAGGCCGCCGATCTCCTCGTAGGAGATGTCGGGGACCTCCTCCAGGACGAGCTCCTCCACCTCCGACTTGGGGATGCGCTCGTAGACGTAGTTGGAACGGGGTTCGAGAAGCAGGGAGTCACCGGCGCGCAGCGGCTGGTCCAGCAGCGAGTGGGCGAGCTTGACGACCCGCTCCTCGTCCGCGTGGGAGATGACCAGCGCTCGGTCGCCGCTCTCCAGCAACTCCTTGAGCATGACGATCTCGCCGACGTCCTCGTATCCGAGGGCCTCGACGACGTTGAGCGCCTCGTTCAGCATGACCTCCTGGCCACGCTTGAGCGAGTCGGCGTCGACGGCCGGACTGACGTTCACCCGGAGCTTGCGCCCGCCGGTGAACACCTCGATCGTGCCGTCGTCCCTGGCCTCCAGGAAGACGCCGAAACCGGACGGCGGCTGCGCCAGCCGGTCGACCTCCTCCTTCAGGGCGACGATCTGGTCCCTGGCCTCTTTGAGAGTGGCGACCAGACGCTCGTTCTGGCTGGTGAGAGCGGCCACCTGTGCCTGCGCCTCATGAAGGCGCTCCTCGATGACCCTGGCCTGCCGGGGAGACTCGGCCAGCTTCCGGCGCAACGCGGTGATCTCCTCCTGCAGGAAGGAGACCTGTGTTGTGAGATCGGCGACCTCCCGTTCGCGCTGCGCGGCTCGAGCCTCAGCGTCGTCGCGAGCTGCCACGCCCCGTCACCTCCTTCCCCGTCGAGAACGACTACTCAAGACCCTACCTATCTTGGCGCTGTACGTAACCTGGCCGGGCAGTGTTCGTGTAGTTACGTTGGGTGTTCGGCGTTTGATGCCTTATGGACCGAATCTTCGGATCAGCATTAGCAACGCATCCGAATGCTCCCGTGTCACGGGGCTTTGCCGGGATGTGGCCGAATCGTCACACTTGTTCGGTCCCCTCTCCGTACGCCCCCTTGGCGGGACGCCTGCGCCGCGGCGGGGGCGTGACGCCGTCCGCCATGCGACGGGCCATGACGAGGAAACCCGTGTGGCCGACCATCCGATGGTCCGGCCGGACCGCGAGACCCTCGACATGCCAGTCGCGAACCAGGGTCTCCCACGCGTGGGGCTCGGTGAAACTCCCGTGCTCTCGCAGGGCCTCCACCGTCCTGGACAACTGGGTCGTTGTCGCAACATAGCAGCAGATAACTCCCCCGGGTGTGAGGGATTTCGCCGCCGCGTCCACGCACTCCCAGGGAGCGAGCATGTCGAGGACGACGCGGTCCACGTCGGTCTCGTCGAGCGCGTCGACGAAGTCGCCGACCACCAGGCGCCACTGTCCCTGCGGGCCGCCGAAGAACTTCTCCACGTTCTTGGTGGCCACCTCGGCGAAGTCCGCGCGCCGCTCGTAGGAGGTGACCTTCCCCTCCGGCCCGGCCGCCCGCAGCAGGAAGCAGGTGAGCGCGCCCGATCCCACGCCGGCCTCGACGACCCGCGCGCCGGGGAAGATGTCGGCCATGGCCACGATCTGCGCCGCGTCCTTCGGGTAGACCACCGCCGCGCCGCGCGGCATCGAGACCGCGTAGTCGGCCAGCAGGTGCCGGAACGCCAGGTAGGACGTGCCGCCGGAGGACCGCACCACGGACCCCTCGGGCTGCCCGATCAGGTCGTCGTGCGGGATCGACCCCTTGTGCGTGTGGAAGACGCCGCCCTCTTTGAGCGTCACCGTGTGCCGCTTGTTCTTGGGGTCGGTGAGCTGAACCTGATCTCCAGCCCGGAACGGACCGTGCCTGCGAAAACCCATGCGGAAAAGGCTAGTGCCGCGACCGTCGAGGTTTGCCCATGTGGAGCGGTGGCCCCGGGTGTCTCTGGTGGCGGAAAACGCCTGGCCGTGGCGGGGACACCGCTGGTAACAATGGGACATGTTGCCCCAAGAGGCCATCCCCGCCGGTCCGGTCGTCCTGCGCCTGCCAACCGAGGGGGACGCCGACCAGATCGCCCGTGCCTGCTCCGACCCCGAGATCGCGCGGTTCATCCCGTTCATACCCTCGCCGTACACCTGGGACGACGCGCTGACGTGGATCACCAAGACCCTGCCCGCGATGTGGGAGAACGGCGGCGCCGGCTTCGTCGTCGCCGATCCCGGGACGGACGAGGTCCTCGGCACCGCGGGACTCCAGCCGCCGGACCGCTTCGGCGCCTCGGAGGTGGGCTACTGGCTGGCGCCGTGGGCCCGGGGGCGCGGTGTCGCCACGGCCGCCGTGCGGACGCTCGCGGAGCGGGCCTTCGCCCTGGGCGTCTCCCGGATCGCGCTGCTCGCCAATGTGGAGAACGTCGCGAGCCAGCAGGTCGCCCTGCGCTCCGGCTTCGCCTACGAGGGCGTGCTGCGCGGGGCCGGCGCTCCCTGGGGCCGCGGCCACGCCGACATCGCCGCGTTCGGGCGGGTGAGCACCGACCCCGGCGATCCGATCACGCCCTTCCTGCCGTTCTTTCCCGGAGGGTTCCCCGGCGGCTCGCTCACCGACGGCGTGGCGCGGCTCACGCCGCTCACCGCGGCCGACGCCGGCGATCTCTTCGCCCTGGCGTCCGTGCCCGACGTGATGGACTCGCACGTGTCGCTCGCCCGGGCCGAGTACGCCGTCAGCGAGCTCATCTGCCGGTACGCGGGCCATCGATGGCTGACCGGGCAGCGGCTGGACGTCGCCATCAGGGACGCCCGCACCGGAGAGTTCGCCGGGGACATCCAGCTGACCGGCGTCGTCCCGCCCCTCGGGCAGGCCATGCTCGGCTACAGCCTGCTCCCCGCCTTCCGCGGGCGCGGCCTGGTGACGCGGGCCGTGACGCTGCTGACCGACTGGGCGTTCGGGCACACGCCGCTGCGCAGGATCGTGGCCGGCACCAAGACCGGCAACACGGCGTCGCATCGGGTGCTGGAGCGGGCCGGCTTCACCCGTGAGCATCTCGTACGCGGACTGCTGCCCGGCCCCGGGGGCACCCGCGTCGACGACCTCCAGTGGGCCCGTACGCGCGACTGAGCCGTTCCCGGACGTCGGGAGACCGGGCTCGGGAAGGATCGCGGAACGGGCCGCACCGCGCCCGGGTGCCGCCCGGAACCCGGCGCCCGGGCGCGGTGTGTTCGCGGCCCGCCACGCCCGCAGGGGCGTCACGGCCCGCCGATGACGGCCAGGTCCTCAGTCGGCGCCGTACGCGGCCCGCAGCTTGGCGAAGGCGGCGTCGGTCCCCTGGAGCGCGCGGTCGATCTCCTCGTCGGTGTGGGCGGCCGACAGGAACCAGTTGTGCCAGGGATGCAGATAGACGCCTTCCTCCAGACAGGCCCCGGCCCAGTGGATGCCCTTCTCCAGCGTGTCGTCGCCCTCGAAGGACAGCCACGGCACCTGCACCGGGCCGGTCTGCCGCACCACGAAGCCGTGCGCGGCGGCCTGGGCGGCAAGCCCCTCGCGCAGCCGGGTCCCCGCCCGGTGCATGAGCCCGGGCCCGTCGCTCTCCCGCAGGATCTCGATCGTCGCCTTGGCGGCGGCCATCGCGGTCGCGGAGAACCAGAACGAGCCGGTCGAGTACAGCGACTGGGCCGCCCCCCGCAGTGCGTCGGCGCCGGTGAGCGCGGCGATGGGGAAGCCGTTGGCCATCGCCTTGCTCCAGGCCGTGAGGTCGGGGCGCACGCCGAGCGGCTCCCACGAGCCGCGCAGGTCCAGCCGCCACCCGGCCCGCACGTCGTCGATCACCAGCGCCGCGCCGAGGCGGTCGGCCAGCGCCCGCACGCCCCGGGCGAACTCCGCGTCGGCGGGCTCCTGGTCCTCGAACGAGTCGTGTTTGAAGGGGGTGACGAGGATCGCGGCGACGTCGCCGTCCGCCTCCGCCGCCGCGGCCTCGGCGCTCGCGAGGTCGTTGTAGGTGAACTCGACCGTGTCCGCCCGCTGGTTGGGGGTGACCCCCGACAGGCCGGGCGTGCACCAGGGGTCGGCGCCGTGGTAGGCGCCGTGGGCGACGAGGACCTTGGTCCGGCCCGTGGCGGCCCTGGCGACCATCAGGGCCTGCGTGGTGGCGTCGGTGCCGTTCTTGGAGAACATGGCCCAGTCCGCGGACGGGATCAGGTCGACCAGCAGCTCGGCCAGCTCGACCATGACCGGCCCGGGGCCGTTGAGGCAGTCGCCCGACGCCTGCTGCGCCGCGGCGGCGGCCTCGACCCGCGGCTCGCGGTGGCCGACGATCATCGGGCCCCAGCTGCACATCAGGTCGACGTACTCGCGGCCGTCGGCGTCCCACTGACGGGCGCCCTCGGCCCGGACGAAGAACTGGGGATAGCGGTCTCCGTGCAGGACCGCGTTGAGGTGGCCGTACATGCCACCGGGGATGACCTTCGCGGCACGGGCCCGCAGGGACGCGTCGACGGACATGGGCGGACTCCCGGGGTTTCGGAGGAAGGGGAACCGAAGAGGCAGAGACCGGAGGGGGACCGGAAGAAGAGGGACCTCAGTCGTCGAGGGGGCCGTCCAGGCCGGCGTCGGAGCCGAGCCCGCCCGCGACCCGCGCGGCGGCGGCCGTGCCGAGGCGGGCGGCGCCGAGCACGTCCCGGCCGCGCAGCAGGCCGGCGGCGAACCCGGCGCAGTACGCGTCGCCGCAGCCCGTGGTGTCGACCACGGGCACGTCCAGCGCGGGGACGGCCGTGACGCCGCCGGCGGTGGCCACCAGGCTTCCCTCGCTCCCCCGCGTGACGATCACGCCCTTCGGGCCCTCGCCGAGCAGCGCGGCGGCGGCCTCCTCCGGGGTGGCGGCGCCGCTGAGCATGAGCGCCTGCTCCTCGTTGGGCAGCAGGTAGTCGACGTGCGGCAGGAACGCCCGTACGGCGGGCATGAGGTCCGGCAGGTTCGACAGCAGGTCCAGCGTGACGATCGTGCCGCCCTCGCGGGCCTTGCCGAGCAGCGCGTAGAACTCGGGGTCGTGCAGGCCCCAGGTGACGTCCATGCCGCCGAGGTGCACCAGCTTCGCGGCGGTCAGGCGACCGGCGTCGAGGTCGGCGGTCGCGAGGCCCAGGTTGGCGCCGGGCACGTGGAACGAGGGCCGTCCCCCGTCCGGCCGAATCGGCAGGATGGAGGCGGCGGTCTGCTCCCCCGGCCGGCGCACGACGCCGCTCACGTCGACGCCGTGGCGCGCCATGATCATCAGGAGGAAGTCGCCCAGCTCGTCGTCGCCGACGGCGCCCATGGTGGCCACCGGCACCCCGATCTTGGCGAGGGCCACGGCCGTGCCGGCGGCCGCCCCCGCGGCGGTGATGCGGATCTGCTCCAGCAGGTGGGTGTCCTGGCCGGACGGGATGGACTCGACCGGGCGGGCCAGGACGTCGACGATCTGCACGCCGACTGTCACAACCGTCATGTGCGGATAATAGACGGGCGCCCGACTAAAATGTCAACCGAGGTGAGGGAGCATGCCGAAGATCGTCAACCATGAGGAACGCCGGGAGGAGGTCGTCGCGGCGGCCCGCCGGATCATCCTCCGCGACGGCATCGAGGCCGCGACGACCCGGGCCATCGCGAAGGAGGCCGGCTACTCCAACGGGGTGCTCACGCACTATTTCGCCGACAAGGACGAGATCCTGCTGTCGGCGCTGGAGGCCTCCCACCGGCGCATCGCCGACCGGCTGCGGGAGAAGCTGTCCGGCCTCACCGGCCTGGCGGCGCTGCGGGAACTGCTGCTCGACAACGTCCCTCTCGACGGCGAGCGCGCCGGGGAGACCGGGCTCGAAGTCGGCTTCTGGGGGCGCAGCCTGACCAGTCCCGCGCTGCTGGAGGTGCAGCGGCGGGAGGCCGCCGAGCTTCGCTACGTGGTGACCAGCCTGCTGAGGTCCGCCGCCGAGGCGGGTGAGATCCGTACGGACGAGGACCCGGAGGACGTGGCGGAACGGCTCCTCGCGCTGGTGGACGGCCTCAGCGTGCACCGGCTGCTGTATCCCGCGAACGTCACCGCCGACCGGCTGGAGCGGCTGTTGCTGCGCGAGATCGACCGCCTGCGCGACGGCTGACCGGCCGCCGGGAGCCCATACTCCAGGGTCCCCGGCGGTCCGGCCGCGTCACGCGGCGTCAGAGGTCCGGCAGGCCGGCGTCAGGCGGGCCGGTGCGCCTCGTAGCGCATGGTGCGGGAGACCCCGATGCGCACGGTCGTGCCGGGCAGGATCGACACCGGCTCGTTCGGCGGGATGTCGTAGAAGTTGGGGTCGCCCGGCGGCTGGATCTGCGTGCCGTTCACCGAGCCCAGGTCGAGCAGGTTGACGTCCCAGTTCTCCAGGAACACCCGCAGGTGCCGGCGGGACACCGAGCCGTCGGGGCTGGTGACCCTGGCCGGCCTGGCCTCGCCCGACTGCACCTCGGGAGCCCGCTCCGGGTCACGGCCCAGCAGGTAGTCGGCCTCCAGCGGCAGTGCCATGCCGTCGTCGAGCAGCAGCGCGCCGAGCGGCGGGCGCGGGCCCTTGTACGGCACCACCGCCCGCTGGTCGATGGGGACGCCGCAGACCGCGCAGTACGGCGCACGCGGGTCGTTGAAGTGGTCGTTCTTGCAGTCGACGCCGTAGACCATGGGCCGCTGCTCCGGGTCGGGCGCCATGTCGAGCTGGGTCGCCTCACCCGGCTCCTCGTCGGAGGCCTGCGACGCCCCCTCGAAGGGCCCGTCGAACAGGCCGCCGAGCGGTCCGGTGCCCGGCCCGTCCGGCGATCCGCCCCGATCCTGGCCCCTCTCCTGGGCTCCCCGGTCCTGGGCGGGCCCGTCCTGGGCGTCCTGGGGCCCGCCGCGGTCGTCGGGCGGCTCGGGCAGCCCCGGGGGCTGCTGCGGGCCCGAGTGGGACGGGGTGTAGGGCGGGGCCGGCTGGGGGCCGGAGTGGTGCGCGGGCGCCGGGTCCGACAGCCCGGACGGCACCGGCGGCAGCGGCTGCGAGACGTGCGGCGGCTGGGAAGGCGGGGGGACGGGCGGGGACGACAGCCCGGACGACTGCGGAGACGGCTGGGGCGGCGCGTGCTCGCCCGACGGCCCGGGGCCGGACAACGGCCCACCGCCGAACGGCGAGACGGGCGGCGAGAGGGGCGGCTGGGCGGGCGGGGAGACGGGAGGGGGCGGCACCACGGGCCCCCGGGGGCCGATCGGCTCCGGCACCCCGCCCGGCGGGGGCTGCGTCCCCGGGTGCTGCCCCTGATGCTGCGACTGATGCTGCGGCGGGCGCGGGGGCAGCGGCGGGAAGGCGAGGTCGCCGTGCCGGGTCAGGTCGCACTCCAGCCCGGCTCCCGTGACGACGCCGCCGTCCAGCCGGGCGTACGGGCTTGACGGGCCGGCTCCGGGCAGGCGCAGCAGCACCGTGGACACCGGGCCGTTGACGAGGCGGTCGGTCCAGGTCAGCGCGTCGTGCCCGGCGAGGCGCACCTCGCCCTCGGGGCCGGACACGGTCGCGTACGCTGCCCCGCTGACCAGCACGGCCACGCCTCCCCCGGCGGGCCCGGCGACCGCGCAGGCCACCGGCTCACCGGTCGAGCGGTCCATGGCGCGTGCGAGGACCTGGGCCACGCGCCGGGCCAGCGCACGGCCGTCCCCGCCCGTCGTGGCGGTCTCGTGCATCGCGCTCAGCAGGTCCTCGACCGGCTGGTCGGCGCCTGTGGCGCACACGAGCAGCAAACCGTTCAGATGGGCGACCACGCCCTCTCCCGGCAGCGGGCGGACCACCCCCACGCCCTGTTCCGTCACAGAAGTTCTCCCTCCGGAAACGCCACCGGATGTCCGGCATCATCGCCGGCACGCCGTGTGCCGGATCGATCACCCCAGAAAGTAGCAAAAACTATGGTGAACCGGCCTGCCGGAGCGCGCGTACGGGTGACCGAGCGTGCTCGGGCCCCGGTCTCGCTCAGCACCCTAGTCCCCGGCCGCCCCGAAGACGAGTGCGCGGGCCGCGCTCCAGGCCGCCCCGGCGCGCGCCGCCCGGAGGGCCGTGGCGCCGCTCACACCCCGCTGAACATGCGGTTGACGTCGGCGGTGGCGAGCACGCCGTAGATCTCGCCGCCCCGCTCGACGAGCAGGTATTCGGGCGCCGGAGAGCCCCGCATGGCGTCGATCAGCGACTCGCCCTCCAGGTCGGCGCCGAGCACCAGCGCGGGCTCCAGGCTGCGGGACAGGGCCCCCACGTTCACCCACGGCCTGCGCTGCTCGGGAGTGGCGTTCACCGCCGCCTCGTTCACGATGCCCACCGGGTGCCCGTCGTGGTCCACCACCACCATCGCCCCGGCGCCCGACTCGCGCGCCCGGCGCAGGCCCTCGGAGAGCGGCACCTCGGCGGTGACCGGGATCGCCCTGCGCGCCAGCGCCCTGGCCCGCAACTGCGGCAGCCGGGCCCGCACACGGGCGACCCGCAGCGACTGGGAGGCCCCGAGCCAGATGAACGACGCCAGCACAACCGTCCAGAGCATGCTGCCGATGCCGGGCTCCTGCCCGGCCATCACGTTCATCAGGAGCGGCACCACGACCACCGCGACCGCCACGCCGCGCCCCACCCAGGCGGCGACCATCGTGCCCGTGCCCGAGTCGCGCCTGACCTTCCACACGGCCGCCCGCAGCATCCGGCCCCCGTCGAGCGGCAGGCCGGGCAGCAGGTTGAACACGCCGACGATCAGGTTGGACAGCCAGAGCTGCCACATCAGCACCTGGGCCAGGCCGCCCGGCGGCACCACGAAGGCCTCCACCAGGGCCCCGATCCCCGCCAGCCCCAGCGACAGCAGCGGCCCGGCGAAGGCCACGTTGAACTCCCGGCCCGCCGTCTCGGGCTCGCGCTCGATCTCCGAGACGCCGCCGAGCATGTAGAGGGTGATCCGGCGCACCGGCAGGCCGTAGTGCTTGGCCACCACGCAGTGCGCCAGCTCGTGCAGCAGGACCGAGACGTACAACAGGACGGCGAAGGCCAGCGCGACCAGATAGGTGGCGGACTCGCCGTAGCCGGGCAGCATGTCGGCGAACCGCGGCTGGAAGCTGATCGTGATGAACGCCGCCACGATGAGCCACGTCGGCGAGACGTAGACGGGAATGCCGAACGGCCGCCCCATCCGCAGTCCGGTGGACTCCTTGACAGGTGTGCTCATGTGGCCGCCTTCCCTCCCGCGCCCCTCGATGCTACGCGGCGCGACGTGAGATCAGCCTAAGAGCTGCCCGCCCGCCGCGGAGCACGCGATCGTCCCGGCTGCACGGGAACGGCGGTGGGGAGACGGGATAAGGGAGGGGGAGACGGCCCGCGCGGACACGTTCTGTCGGCTCGATGTCCTACAGTTCCGGCATGACCCTCGCCGAAGAGCGCGCCGTTATCGGGGCGCTGTCCCCCTCCCGGGCCGGTGACTTCATGACCTGCCCCCTGCTCTACCGGTTCAGGGTGATCGACCAGCTGCCCGAGCGTCCCTCGGCGGCCGCGGTCCGGGGCACCCTCGTCCACGCCGTCCTGGAACGGCTGTACGACCTGCCGGCCGAGGCGCGGACGGTGGCCGCGGCGCAGGAGCTGCTGGAGCCGCAGTGGCGGCGGCTGCTGACCGAGGAGCCCGACTACGCGGGGCTGTTCGAGAGCGACGAGGAGCGCGACGCCTGGTTGACCCAGGCCCGCGGCATGGTGGAGCGTTACTTCACGCTGGAGGACCCGCAGCGGCTGGAGCCGGCCGAGCGGGAGATGTACGTCGAGGCCGTGCTCGACAGCGGGCTGCTGCTGCGCGGCTACATCGACCGGCTCGACGTGGCCCCGACCGGCGAGACGCGGATCGTGGACTACAAGACGGGCACGGCGCCGGGCCGCGAGTGGGAGGCCAAGGCGCTGTTCCAGATGAAGTTCTACGCGCTGGCGCTGTGGCGGCTGAAGGGGCAGGTCCCCCGGATGCTCCAGCTCATGTACCTCGGCAACGGCGAGATCCTCCGCTACGTCCCCGACGAGGCCGACCTGCGGGCCACCGAGCGCAAGGTCGAGGCGCTGTGGGCGGCGATCGAGCGCGCGGTGCGCACCCGGGAGTGGCGCGCCCGCCGCTCGCGGCTGTGCGACTGGTGCGACCACCAGGCGCTCTGCCCGGAGTTCGGCGGCACCCCGCCGCCCGTGCCGGACCGCGAGCCCGGCCTGTCGGCCCGCGTGAACAGACGGTCCGCCGCCGACGAGATCTAGCGCCCCTCCCGCCGATCCCTGCCCCCTCGCGTCGCCCCGGGCGGAGCGTCGGCACCGGTCCGCCGGGGCGGGTTCCGGCGGCCGTGACATCGGGCCCCGGCCGGCGCTCACCGGGCCAGGGCGCGCATCCTCCGTACGGAGGAGGCGGGATTTCCCTCCCGGGCAGGGTGGACACGCGCGGGGACGGCCTAAGTTTGGTACGTGCGCACCACCCCCGGCAGTACGCGGTCCTGGCTTCGGGCTCATCCCCTGGTCTTCGACGCGATCCTCGCGGTGGTGCTGACGACCGCGTCCCTCTGGTGGATCGCCTCGGCCGGCCCCGGTGAGGGGGCCGGCTGGCTCCGGTCCGCCACGCCCCGGCCGGCGGACGCGTTGAACCTGGTCCTCGCGGCGGCCTGCACGCTGCCCGTGGCCCTGCGGCGCGACCGGCCCCTCCTTCTGCTCATGGCCACCTGCGTCCCCCAGGCGGCGCTCGACGCCCTTCACTACGACCCCGGCCTGAGCGAGTTCGGCGGGCTCGTCCTGCTCTACTCCGTGGCCGTCTACCGGGGGCTGGCGCTGAGCCTGGCCGCCCTCGGCGTCTCTTTCTCCTCCTACCTCGCGAGTGCCGTCAGCGGGGTCATCACCCCGACCTGGACCGACCACGCCGTCGTCACCGCCGTCCTGCTGCTGTGCTGGGTGTGCGGCCGGGCGTTGCGGCTGCGCCGCGCCTACCTCGACGAACTGGTCCAGCGGGCGCACCGGCTGGAGCGGGCGCGGGACGCCGACACGCGGGCCGCCCGGGCCGAGGAACGCTCCCGGATCGCCCGTGAGCTGCACGACGTGGTGGCCCACCACGTGAGCGTGATGACCGTGCAGGCCGCCGCGGCGCGCCGGATGCTGGACACCAAGCCCGACGTCGCCCGCGACGCCCTCACCGCCATCGAGGAGATGGGCCGTACGGCGATGGCGGAGATGCGCAACATCGTCGGCGTGCTGCGCACCGACGGCCCGGCCGAGCGCGGGCCGCAGCCGGGCATGGGAGACCTGCCGGCACTGGTCGAGCAGATGCGCGAGGCGGGCCTGCGCACGCAGTTGCGCGTCGAGGGCGACCACCGCCGCCTGCCGCCCGGGGTCGACCTCGCGGCCTACCGCCTCGTGCAGGAGGCGCTCACCAACAGCCTGCGGCACGCCGGGCCCGCCGCCCGCGCGTGGGTCACCGTGCGGCACGAGGGGAACGAGCTGACCCTCCAGGTCGAGGACGACGGGCGCGGCGCGGCCGAGGAATCGGTGCGGATCGGTGGAAAAGGTCACGGGCTCGTCGGCATCCGCGAGCGCGTGGCCCTCTATGGTGGAGTCCTGCGGATCGGACCCCGCGTCGGGGGCGGGTTCGAGGTCCGCGCCCGGTTCCCCTTGAAGGACAGCCCCCTGAAGGACGGCCCCGCCAGGAACGGCTCCCTCAAGGGCGGTGCGGGCAAGGACCGTCCCCCCAGGCACGGCGCCCCCGAACCCGGCACGACCGAACACGACACGGCTGACTACGACACGGGCGAGCACGGCGCCCCCGGACACGCCCCCGCCGTGGACGACCCCCTCACGCACGGCCCTCTAAAGGACACAGCATGACAATCAGGGTCTTCTCCCCCGCCCAGCGGGTCACCGCCCCGCCCAGGACGTACGGATCATGACGATCCGGGTGTTGCTGGTCGACGACCAGCCGCTGCTGCGCACCGGGTTCCGGTTCATCCTCGAGGCGGAGCCCGACGTCACCGTCGTGGGCGAGGCCGGCGACGGCGCGACGGCGATGGACCAGTCGCGCGCCCTGCTGCCCGACGTGGTGCTCATGGACGTCCGCATGCCCGGCACCGACGGCATCGAGGCCACCCGCCGCATCGTGCGGGAGGCCGCGCCCACCGCCCACGTGCCGAAGGTGCTCGTGCTGACCACGTTCGACCTGGACGAGTACATCGTCGAGGCGCTGCGCGCCGGCGCGAGCGGGTTCCTGCTCAAGGACGTGCCCCCGGACGACCTGATCCAGGCGATCCGGGTGGTGGCGGCGGGCGACGCCATCGTGGCGCCGAGCGTCACCCGGCGGCTGCTCGACCGGTTCGCCGCCCGGCTGCCCTCCGCCCACCAGCAGGCCACCCCCGCGCGGCTCGACCGGCTCACCGAACGCGAGCTGGAGGTCCTGCGCCTCATCGCCAAGGGCATGTCGAACGCCGAGATCGCCGCCACGCTGGTGGTCAGCGAGACGACCGTCAAGACGCACGTGGGAAACGTGCTGACCAAGCTCGGCCTGCGCGACCGGGTGCAGGCGGTCGTGCTCGCCTACGAGACCGGGCTGATCATCCCCGGCGCCTTCTCCTGAGCCTCCCGGCGGGCGGGCGCGCGCTCCTCCTCCAGGAGTAGCGAAGCCCTGCGGATCCTCCCCCGGGCGCAGGCGCAGGCCGTACGCGCGGCCGATGCCCGGCGGGGCCCGCGCCCGGTAGCGTCGGAGACAGGGCGTGGCCGTGGGGGCGCGGCACACGCCGCGCCGGTACGGCTCCCGCGGGCCGTGTGGGGGGAAGACGGCGGGAGCCGTACCGGCGGAGGACGATCAGGCCGAGGACGATCAGGCGGGGTCGGTTCCAGCCGGGACCGCGCCCGCGGAGGCCGCGCCTCCCGAGACACCGTCCGCGAGGCCGCCCGCGAGACCGGGGGCGTTCTCGGGGAAGTGGCAGGCCACCTGGTGGCCGGGGGCGAGTGTCTCCAGCGGAGGCTCGACCTGCGTGCAGATCTCCTGCGCCTTCCAGCAGCGGGTGTGGAACCGGCAGGCGGGCGGCGGGTTCAGCGGCGAGGGGACGTCGCCCTGCAGCCGGATCCGCTCCCGTTCCTTGCGCCGCTTCGGGTCCGGGATCGGGACCGCCGACAGCAGGGCGTTGGTGTACGGATGCATGGGCGACTCGTACAGGCCCTTGCGGTCCGCGATCTCGACGATCTTTCCGAGGTACATCACCGCGACGCGGTCGCTGATGTGCCGCACCACCGACAGGTCGTGCGCGATCACGACGTAGGTCAGGTCGAGCTCTCCCTGCAGGTCCTCCAGCAGGTTGACGACCTGGGCCTGGATCGACACGTCGAGCGCGGAGACCGGCTCGTCCGCGATGATCAGCTTGGGCTTCAGCGCGAGCGTCCGGGCGATCCCGATGCGCTGCCGCTGGCCGCCGGAGAACTCGTGCGGATAGCGGTTGTAGTGCTCGGGGTTCAGGCCGACGAGCTCCAGGATTCCCTGGACCGCCTTCTTCGTGCCCTGCTCGGTCTTGATCCCCTGGATCCGGAACGGCGCGCCGACGATGGCGCCGACCGTGTGACGGGGGTTGAGCGAGCTGTAGGGGTCCTGGAAGATCATCTGCACGTCGCGCCGGAGCGGGCGCAGCCGCCCCTGGGACATGTGCGTGATGTCCTGGCCCGCGTAGACGATCTTCCCGGCGCTCGGCTCGATCAGCCTCGTGATGAGGCGCCCGGTGGTGGTCTTGCCGCATCCCGACTCGCCGACCAGGCCGAGGGTCTCGCCCTTCCTGACGTCGAAGCTGATGCCGTCGACGGCCCTGACCGCGCCGACCTGCCGCTGGAGCAGGCCCTTCGTGACCGGGAAGTGCTTCTCCAGCCCCTGTACGGACAGCAAGGGCTCCTCGTTCACGAAGCCTCCAGGTTCGGCTTGATCTCGTTGCGCCAGATGGCGCGCCTGCGCTCGGCGGGCAGGTGGCAGCGCACCAGGTGGCCGCCCTCGGTCTCCCGCAGTTCGGGGACCTCCACCTTGGCCAGGCCGGCCGTACGCTCCTCGAACGCGCAGCGCGGGTGGAAGGCGCAGCCGGACGGCACGTTGATCAGCGACGGCGGCGAGCCCTTGATCGGCATCAGCCGCTCGGTCGGCTCGCGGTCCAGCCGCGGCATCGAGCCGAGCAGGCCCCACGTGTAGGGGTGCTCGGGCCGCTCGAAGATGTCGTCGGACGTGCCGTACTCGACGCATTTGCCGCCGTACATCACGAGGATGTCGTCGGACAGCTCGGCGACCACGCCGAGGTCGTGGGTGATGACGATCAGCGCGGCGTCGAAGTCGCGCTGCAGGTCGCGCATCAGGTCGAGGATCTGCGCCTGCACGGTCACGTCGAGCGCGGTCGTCGGCTCGTCGGCGATCAGCAGCTCGGGGTCGCAGCTCAGCGCCATCGCGATCATCGCGCGCTGCCGCATGCCGCCCGAGAACTCGTGGGGATAGCTGTCCACCCGGCGGGCCGGCTGCGGGATGCCCACCCGGCCCAGCATGTCGATCGCGTGCTTGCGCGCGACCTTCTTGCTGACGTCGTTGTGGATGCGGTAGGCCTCGATGATCTGGTCGCCCACCGTGTAGAAGGGGTGCATCGCCGACAGCGGGTCCTGGAAGATCATCGCCATCTTCTTGCCGCGCAGCGTCCGCACGTGCTCCTGGCTCGCGCCGACGAGCTCCTCGCCGTCCAGCCAGATCTCACCGGAGATGCGGGCCCGGCCGCCCTTGTGCAGGCCGAGGATGCCGAGGCTGGTCACGCTCTTGCCGGAGCCGGACTCGCCGACGATGCCGAGCGTCCTGCCCCGCTCCAGGGTGAACGACAGCCCGTCGACGGACTTGACCAGGCCGTCGTCGGTCGGGAAGTGGATCCGCAGGTCCTTCAGTTCCAGGAAGCTCATCCCAGCCTCACCCTCGGGTCCACGACGGCGTACAGGAGGTCGACGATCAGGTTCGCGAAGACCACGAAGAACGCGGCGACGAGCGTCACGCCCATGACCTTCGGCAGGTCCTGGTTGGTGATCGCGTCGATCGCGTACTTGCCCATGCCGGGCAGCGAGTAGGTGCTCTCGGTGAGCACCGCGCCGCCGAGCAGCAGGCCGAGGTCGAGGCCGAAGATCGTGAGGATCGGGGTGAGCGCCCCGCGCAGGCCGTGCTTGACCACCACCACCCGCTCGTTCAGGCCCTTGGCCCGTGCTGTGCGGATGTATTCCTCGTTCATCGTCTCCAGCATGCCCGCCCGGGTGAGCCGCGCGTATCCGGCGGCGTACAGGAAAGCCAGCGTGATCCACGGCAGGATCAGGTTGTACGCCCACATCGCCGGGTTCTCCTCGATCGGCGTGAAGCTGCCCCCCGGGGCGGTGATGCGGAACGGATGGCCGTAGCTGAAGACGACCAGCGAGACGATGCCGGTGAAGAAGATCGGCAATGACACGCCGGCCAGGGCGACGCCCATGGCGGCGCGGTCGAACAGGCTGCCGCGTCTCAGGGCGGACAGCACGCCGGTCGCCACGCCGGCGATCACCCAGATGACGGCGGCCCCGAAGGCCAGTGACATCGTGACGGGCAGCCGGTCCAGCAGGTCGGGCCAGACGGGGAGCCGGGTGAGGAAGGAGTAGCCGAAGCAGGGCGCCGGGCAGTGCTCCACGCCGGGACCGTAGTCGTAGTCGGCGCCGGCGACGATGCCCTTCGCGAACCGCCCGTACTGCACGATCAGCGGATCGTTGAAGCCGAGCTTCTCGGCCGCGACCTTGACCTGTTCCGCCGAGGCGGTGCGCCCGACGTAGCGCGCGGCCAGGCTCTCCGAGGTGGCGCCGGCCAGGCGCGGCACCAGGAAGAAGATGGCGAACGTGATGATGCTCACGATGGAGAGCATCACGACCGCCCAGATCAGCCGCCGGATGATGTATGTGACCACAGTCCCCCCGGCTCCGGGGGCCGGTCCGGTCGGCCCGGCCCCCCTGCCGCGTTCACGCGTCTATCGGATGTGTCTGGCCGGGGCGCTTACTTGACGCCCATGCCGAGGTAGTCGTACATGCCGTACGCCTCGTTGACGAAGATGTTCGTCGCGTTCTTGCTCCGCACGAGCAGGGTCTTCGTCCACACGTTCGGCAGGACGAAGGCGTCCTCCATGACCTTCTTGTCGATCTGCGTCCAGATCGCGTTGCGGGCGTCCGTGTCGGTCTCCAGCATCGCCTTGTCCACCAGCTTGTCGACCTCGGGGTCGCGGACGCTGATGTTGGAGGAGCCGCCGGTCTCGCGGATGACGCGGCTGTCCGTGATCTGCTGCAGGAAGCCGAAGCCGTCGGGCCAGTCGGACTGCCAGCCGTTCATGGCCAGGCCGATCTTGTTGTCCTTGGCGTAGCCCGGCTTGCCGGCGTACAGCGCGAAGTAGTCGGCCTGCGGGAACGGCTTGAGCGTGAGCTTGATGCCGACCCGGCCGAGCGACTGCTGCAGCGCCTCGGCGGCCGCCTTCTCCTTCGGCCGCTCGGCGCGGTAGGAGATGTTGGTCTCGAAGCCGTTGGGCTGGCCGCAGGCGGTCAGCGCCTCCTTGGCCTTGTTCACGTCGCCCTTGTTGTCGGCGCCCGGCGGGTAGAGGTTGAAGTCCTCGTGACCGGGGATCGCCGGCGGCAGCATGCTGGTCGCGATCTGCCCGCCGGAGAACTCGCCGCCCCAGGCGGTCTGGAGGGCCACCTTGTCCACGGCGTACTGGACGGCCTTGCGGCAGTCGATGTTGTCGAACGGCGGGACGTTGCCGTTGATCGAGGTGTACCAGAGACGGGTGCTGGTCGGGTTGTCGGCGTTGGCCTTCATGGCGGGGTCGGACAGGACCCGGCCGAGGGCCGCCGACTGCACGCCGATGCCCGCGACGTCGATGTCGAGGTCGCCGGCGATGATCCGGTTGTCGATGTCGTCGGCGTTGACGTTGGTGGAGACCTCGTAGCCGTCCGGCAGCGCCTTGCGGTTCGGGTCGGTCGCCGGGTCCCACTGGTCGTTGCGGACCAGCGTGAAGCCCTTGCCGATCTCGTTCTTCTCGAACTTGTACGGCCCGGTGGCGATGATGTGTTCCTTGTACTTCGCGCCGGTGTCCTTGTCCTTGGGGACCGGGATCGTGGCGGGAAGCTGGGCGAAGTAGTCGAAGTTGCTCAGCGGCTGCTTGAGGTGGAAGACGATCGTGTAGTCGTCGGGCGTCTCGATCGCGCTGTCGGTGTTGACGTCCTTGGACTTGTACGCGCCCTTGTAGTCCTTCGGCCAGGCGAGGAAGTCGTTGAAGTAGGTGTACCCGTCGGGGAACACCTCCTTGTCGAACGACCGCTCCACGGCGTACTTCACGTCCTTGGACGTGACCGGAGTCCCGTCCTCGAACTTGACGCCCTTCTTGATCTTGTACGTCCAGGTCTTGGCGTCGTCACTCGGCTTGCCCAGGTCCTCGGCGAGGTCGGGGGCGAGCTGGTTGCCCTCCTTGCCCACCGCCGACTTGAACATCAGCAGCGACCGGCCGTACAGCCGGATGAAGTTCCAGGAGTAGCCGTAGTAGGTGTCACCCGGGTCGAGGGAGTCCCAGTCACCGCCGTTGGCGAACTTGAGGATGCCGCCCTTCTTGTCCGACGGGTTGACCACCCCCGTCATCGCGGCGTTGAACTCGCTCTTCGAGTCCGAGCCGCCGGCCGCGGCGCCGCCGGAGGACGACGGCGTGCTGCTGCCCGAACCGCCGCCGCACGCGGCCACGGCGAGGGCGAGCACGGCGCCGGTGGCCGCCATACCCAGTCTTCTTCTTAGCATTGCAAACCCCTTGGTGATAGGAGCCGGGGGACTTTTTAGGGGGGAGGGGGGAACCGCTCAGCGGGCCTTCGGGTCGAGGGCGTCCCGCAGTCCGTCGCCGAACAGGTTGAACGCCAGGACCGTGATGAAGATCGCCATGCCGGGGAAGAACATGAAGTGCGGGATCGTGTAGAACCGCACCGCGTCCGACAGCATGCCGCCCCAGGTGGGGGTGGGCGGGCGCACGCCGACGCCGAGGAACGACAACGCCGCCTCGAACAACACGTTCGTGGGGATCAGCAGCGTCGAGTAGACGAGGACCGGCGCGACCAGGTTCGGCAGCAGCTCGCGGAAGATGATGTACGGCCCGCGCGCCCCGAGGCTGCGCGCCGCGTCCACGAACTCGCGCTCGCGCAGCGACAGCGTCTGCCCCCGGATGATCCGCCCGATGTACGGCCAGTTGAAGAAGCCGATGATGAACACCAGCAGGGAGACGCGCAGCGTGTCGCCGGTCAGGCCGAACGCCGAGTCGGGGACGATGCCCGCCAGCGCGATCGCGAAGACCAGGATCGGGAACGCCAGGAAGACGTCCATCGTCTTGCTGATGATCGAGTCGACCAGGCCGCCGAAGTAGCCGGCGGTGACCCCGAGCAGGGTGCCGATGATCACTGAGAGCAGCGTGGCCAGGAAGGCGATGAGCAGCGAGATCCGCGCGCCGTACACGATCCGGCTGAAGATGTCGCGGCCGTTCACCGGCTCGATGCCGAACAGGTGCTGGGCGCCGATGCCGGTGCCCGTCTTGGGCGCCATCGTGGAGGAGTCGATGAGGTCGGAGTTGAACTGCGTCGGGTCCTGCCCGAACGCCCCGACGATCAACGGCGCGAAGACGGCGACCAGGATCAGGAAGACGACGAGCAGACCGCCCGCCAGGGCGACCTTGTCGCGCCTGAGCCGCATCCAGGCGATCTGACCGAGCGAGCGGCCCTGGATGGGGGCGCCGCCGGCGATGGCGACGGCCTCCGGCTCGGCGCGCATCTCCTGACCGGAGACGTCGAGAGGGGCGCTCACCAGGCCCCTCCGGGCCCGCCCGCGGCCAGCGTGCGGCGGGCGGCGCGCTCAGGAGAGCCGGAGTACGGCGCTGAGGCGGAGGAGCGAAGTTCGCTCATGACCTTGCTTCGCGCGGCCATTTGGTGTACGGCCCCCTGGGTCCCAGACGACATTGTCCCGCGGGGTCCGCTGTGTACGGCTCCCCGCAAACGGACAATGTATGCGTTGAGCTGGGATGACCAGTCCCCAGAGCAGGCCTGTGGCTCAACTGTGATTCACCAGAAACTTATTCGTGTTGATCTTGAAAGGATTGTCGGAGTCCCGTTTCGATTGTGTCGTGGAACTGTAACATTGCACCCACGGGTAACTTGGTCCCACGATGTGGGATGTTCGGCGTGGGATGTTGGGCGGGGGGGCTCAGCCGATCCCGCGCCGCTTCAGGATGTCCTCGATCTCGGAGAAATCATCCGCCGCGGGCTGTTCGACCTGACGTGGCGCCGTCTTCGCGGTCGGCACCTTCTTGGGCGTTTCAGCCTTGGGCGCGGCGGCCGGTGCCGCCTCGGCGGCGCCGGGGCGGGGCGTACGGGCCCGCGAGAGCGAGCGGCCGCGCATCGCCCCGGACACGACGAACAGCACCGCCGACAGCCCCGCCACCGCCACGCCGGCCCACGCGAGCGGCGACAGCACCAGGCCGGTCACGAAGCGCACGGCGGCCGTGCCGATGTTCCACAACGTGGCCTGCGCGCCGGTGAGATAGGCGGCCAGCGGCAGCAGGGACCAGGCGGCGGCCCGCAGGCCCGCGGCCGCTCCCCTGCGGCGGAAGGCCAGATAGGTGAGCACGAGTCCCACCGCCGTCAGGCCGCCGCACACCGGCAGCCAGGCGATGTCGTTGTAATTCATGGCGGGGCCCCTTCGTCACGTACCTCCATCCTGGCATCCGCGACGCGATCATGCGGGGCCCGCGCCACCCCGATTCAGCGGACGAGGGCCCGGAGGAAGTCCACGTCCACGTCGAGCAGCGACGGCATGACGACCCGCCCCGGCGCCTGCGCGATCGGCAGCACGCTCGGCACGGCGACGACCCGGCAACCGGCCGCCGTCGCCGACGCCACGCCGTTCGGCGAGTCCTCCAGCGCGACGCACCGCCCCGGGTCCACCGACAGCAGGCCCGCCGCCGTGAGGTACGGCTCAGGGTGGGGCTTGGTGCACGTGACGTCGTCGGCCGTCACGATCACTTCGAAGTGCTCCCGGCCCACGGCCTTGAGCACGGCGTCGGCGATGATCCGCAGCGACGACGTGACGAGCGCGGTGCGCACCCCGTGGTCGGCGAGCCCGCGCAGCAGGTCCAGGGCGCCCGGCATCGGCGTCACGTCGGCCGACAGCCTGCTCTCCATCCCGTCGATCAGCCACTGCCCCACCACCATGGGATCGACGTCCGTCCGCGTCAGCTCCAGCATGTAACTGACGGTGCGGTCCCAGGAGCCGCCCACGAGCTGCTCCTGGTGCTCTGGGCCCCAGGTGCCGCCGAGGCGGGTGACCACCTCGGTCTCGACCTCGAACCAGACCCCTTCGGTGTCGACGAGCAGCCCGTCCATGTCGAACAGCACGGCGTCCACGTGGCCCCTTCCCCCCGGCGACCCCCCGATGAGGGGGGACTGACATGGTACGGGGGCCGCGTGGACGCGCCGACGGCCGGTCAGGCCTTCCACATATCCGTCAGACGTTGAAGTACTTCGCCTCGGGGTGGTGGACGACGAGGGCGGAGGTGGCCTGCTCGGGGTGGAGCTGGAACTCCTCCGACAGCCGAACGCCGATCCTCCCGGGGTCGAGCAGCTCCATGACCTGCACCTGGTCTTCCAGGTTGGGGCAGGCCGGGTAACCGAAGGAGTAGCGGCAGCCGGTGATGTTCACCTTGAGCATGTCCGCCAGCGACTCGTCGCCGCCGATGCCCAGCTCCGAGCGCACCCGCGCGTGCCAGTACTCCGCCAGCGCCTCGGTGAGCTGCACCGAGAGGCCGTGGAGCTCCAGGTAGTCGCGGTAGGCGTCCTTCGCGAACAGCTCGCCCGCGGCCTCGCTGACGCGGTTGCCCATCGTGACGATCTGGAAGCCGACGACGTCCACCTCACCCGACTCGCGGGAGCGGAAGAAGTCGGCCAGGCACAGGTGGCGGTCGCGGCGCTGGCGCGGGAAGGTGAAGCGGGTGCGCTCCTTGCCGTCCTCGTCAAGGATGATCAGGTTGTCGCCCTCGCTCACGCAGGGGAAGTAGCCGTAGACGACCGCCGCCTCCAGCAGGTTCTCCGTCTGCAGGCGGTCCAGCCACATCCGCAGCCGGGGCCGGCCCTCGGTCTCCACCAGTTCCTCGTACGACGGGCCGTCGCCGCCCCTGGCGGCCTTGAGGCCCCACTGGCCCATGAACGTCGCCCTCTCGTCGAGGAACGCGGCGTAGTCGGCCAGCGGGATGCCCTTCACCACCCGGTCGCCGAGGAACGGCGGGACGGGCACGGGAGCGTCCGCCGCGACGTCGGAGCGGGCCGGCACGTCCTCCTCGGCGGTCCGCGCCAGCACCGCCCCGGTCTTCACCCGGCGCGCCCGCAGCGGCGGCAGCGACGCGCCGTCCTCTCCGCGCTTGACCGCCATGAAGGCGTCCATCAGGCGCAGGCCCTCGAAGGCGTCGCGGGCGTAGCGGACCTCGCCCCGGTAGAGATCGGCCAGGTCCTGCTCGACGTACGCCCTGGTCAGCGCGGCGCCGCCGAGAAGCACCGGGAACTTGCTCGAAAGACCCCGGGAGTTCAGCTCCTCGAGGTTCTCCTTCATGACGACGGTGGACTTCACCAGCAGCCCGGACATGCCGATCACGTCGGCCCGGTGCTCCTCGGCGGCCTCCAGGATCGCCGACACCGGCTGCTTGATGCCGAGGTTCACCACGTCGTAGCCGTTGTTGGACAGGATGATGTCGACGAGGTTCTTGCCGATGTCGTGCACGTCGCCCTTCACCGTGGCGAGCACGATGCGGCCCTTGGTGCTGCCCTCGACCTTCTCCATGTGCGGTTCGAGGTGGGCCACCGCCGTCTTCATCACCTCGGCCGACTGCAGCACGAACGGAAGCTGCATCTCGCCGGAGCCGAACAGCTCGCCGACGACCTTCATGCCGTCGAGAAGCACGTCGTTGATGATCTCCAGTGCGGGCCGCTGGGTGAGGGCCTCTTCGAGGTCGGCCTCCAGGCCCTTGCGCTCACCGTCGATGATCCGCCGCTTGAGCCGCTCCCACAGCGGCAGCCCGGCCAGCTCGGCCGCCTTCCCGGCCTTCATCGACGCGGCGTCCACGCCCTCGTACAGCTCCATGAACCGCTGCAGCGGGTCGTAGCCTTCGCGCCTGCGGTCGTACACGAGGTCGAGCGCGACCTGGCGCTGCTCGTCCGGGATCCGGTTCATCGGCAGGATCTTGGAGGCGTGCACGATCGCGGAGTCGAGCCCCGCGTTGACGCACTCGTTGAGGAACACCGAGTTCAGCACGATGCGCGCGGCCGGGTTGAGGCCGAACGACACGTTGGACAGGCCCAGCGTGGTCTGCACGGTGGGATAGCGGCGCTTGAGCTCGCGGATCGCCTCGATCGTCTCGAGGCCGTCGCGCCGGGTCTCCTCCTGGCCGGTGGCGATCGGGAACGTCAGGCAGTCGACGATGATGTCCTCGACCCGCATGCCCCAGTTGTTCACCAGGTCCTCGATGAGGCGGGACGCGACCCGCACCTTCCAGTCGGCCGTGCGGGCCTGGCCCTCCTCGTCGATGGTCAGCGCGACCACGGCCGCGCCGTGCTCCCGCACCAGGCGCATGACCTTCTGGAACCGCGAGTCCGGGCCGTCGCCGTCCTCGTAGTTCACCGAGTTGACCACGGCCCGGCCGCCGAGCATCTCCAGGCCCGCCTCCAGCACGGCCGGCTCGGTCGAGTCGAGCACGATCGGCAGCGTCGAGGCGGTGGCGAAGCGGAACGCCAGCTCCTTCATGTCCGCCACGCCGTCGCGGCCGACGTAGTCGACGCACAGGTCGAGCAGGTGCGCGCCGTCACGGGCCTGCGCCCGGGCGATCTCGACGCACTCCTCGTAGTTGCCCGCCAGCATCGCCTCGCGGAACGCCTTGGAGCCGTTGGCGTTGGTCCGCTCGCCGATGGCCAGGTACGACGTGTCCTGCCGGAACGGCACGTGCTGGTAGAGGGAGGCCGCGCCGGCCTCGGGGCGGGGGCGGCGCTCCCCGCGAGTGCGCCCGCCGACCCGCTCGACCACCTGGCGCAGGTGCTCGGGGGTGGTGCCGCAGCAGCCGCCCACGAGGGCGAGCCCGTAGTCGCGGGTGAACGTCTCGTGGGCGTCCGCCAGCTCGCCCGGGCTCAGCGGGTAGTAGGCGCCGTCGGACGTGAGCTGCGGCAGCCCGGCGTTGGGCATGCACGACAGCGGCACGCGGGCGTGCCTGGCCAGGTAGCGCAGGTGCTCGCTCATCTCGGCGGGGCCGGTGGCGCAGTTGAGCCCGATCAGGTCGACGCCGAGCGGCTCGATCGCGGTCAGCGCGGCGCCGATCTCGGAGCCGAGCAGCATCGCGCCGTTGGTCTCGATGGTGACCTGGGTGATGATCGGGACGTCCCGCCCGGCGGCCTCGACGGCCCGCTTCGCGCCGACGACGGCCGCCTTGACCTGGAGCAGGTCCTGGCAGGTCTCGACGATCAGGGCGTCGGCCCCGCCGGCGATCAGGCCGGCCGCGTTGTCCCGGTAGGCGTCGCGCAGCGTCTCGTACGGCAGGTGGCCGAGCGTGGGGAGCTTCGTGCCGGGGCCCATCGAGCCGAGGACGAACCGGGGCCGGTCCGGCGTCGACCAGTGGTCGGCCCGCTCCCGGGCCAGCCGCGCGCCGGCCTCGGACAGTTCGAAGATGCGGTCCTCGATGCCGTACTCGCCGAGGGCCGCGCGGTTGGCGTTGAAGGTGTTGGTCTCGACGCAGTCGACACCCACCTCCAGGTACGCGTCGTGGACGGCACTCACGATGTCGGGACGGCTCACGTTGAGCACGTCGTTGCAGCCCTCGTGGCCCTGGAAGTCGTCAAGAGTGGGGTCGTAGGACTGCAGCATCGTCCCCATGGCCCCGTCGGCGATCAGAACTCGCTCGGACAGCACGGTACGGAAGGACGGTCTGCTGGTCATGGAGCAAGACTATCGGCCCGCGGGCGGATCACCGATTCCGCGCGCGGAAAGAGAAAGACCGGTGGGGACGGGGGCGGGGCCTCTCCGCACCTTCGGACATCACCGCAGGCCGGGGCCGCGCCACGGGCGGGTGTGCCCGGCGAAGGTGACGGGCGGGGCCCCTCACCGAATAGTCTTGGAGTGAGCCATACTGCATAGGGCCAGTGAGGGAGGCGGCGCGTGATCGAGTTCGAAGGGCTCCCCGAGCTCGTCGACCCGGTGCTGATCGCCGCGTTCGAGGGGTGGAACGACGCCGGCGAGGCGTCCAGCGGTGTGCTCGCGCACCTCGAGGCCGAGTGGAAGGCCACGCCACTCGTGGAGCTGGACCCCGAGGACTACTACGACTTCCAGGTGACGCGGCCGGTGATCGAGCTCGGCGACGGCCTCACCCGCTCCGTCGTCTGGCCGACCACCCGGCTGCTGCTGGCCCGCCCGCCGGGCGCCAAGCGCGACGTGGTGCTGCTGCGCGGCATCGAGCCCAACATGCGGTGGCGCTCGTTCTGCGCGGAGCTCGTGGGGCTCTGCCACGACCTCGGCGTCGAGCTGGCGATCCTGCTCGGCGCGCTGCTCAACGACTCGCCGCACACCCGCCCGGTGCCGATCACCGGCTCCGTGAGCGACCTCGGCATGGCCCGCGCGCTCAACCTGGAGCTGAACAAGTACGAGGGCCCCACCGGAATCGTCGGCGTGCTCCAGCACACCCTGGGCACGGCCGGGCTGCAGACCGTGTCCCTGTGGGCGTCGGTCCCCCACTACGTCGCCCAGCCGCCCAACCCCAAGGCGACGCTGGCGCTGCTGCGCCGCATCGAGGACATGCTCGACATCCCCATGCCGTACGGCGACCTGGCCGAGGAGGCGCGGGCCTGGGAGCACGGCGTGGACGAGCTCGCCGCGCAGGACACCGAGGTCGCCGAGTACGTCAGGGAGCTGGAGGAGCGCAAGGACGCCGCCGAACTCCCCGAGGCCAGCGGAGACGCGATCGCCGCCGAGTTCGAGCGCTACCTGCGCCGCCGCGACCGCGGCACCGACCGCTGACCCGGCCCAGGCCCCCGGCGGCGGGGTAGCCGCGCTGCCGGTACGCGTTCAGCGCCCCGGCCAGAACGGGTCCCGGCCGATGAAACCCAGCAGCCTGGTCTGGGCGTCGGCGTCGGCGGGCACCTCGACCCGGGCGCCGAACTCCCCGGAGGAGCGCATGGCCTCCTCCATCCCCTCCATCCCGGCGAGGAGCAGGGCGCAGAAGCCGGGGTCCAGCCGGTCGTCCTGGCCCGTGGCCCGGGCCAGATCCCAGGTGTGCATGAACACGTCGGCGGTGTAGAACCGGTCGATCGCGCGGTCGAGAGGCAGGCTGCCGATGTGGGGATTGGCGAGCTCCCGGCGCTTCGTCTCGGGATCGTCCAGCACCGCCTGCACCCCGTCGCAGTGCACCTGCCACGCGGCGACCGGGTCCTCGTCCACGGACGGCCCACGAGGCAGGTCGACGCCGGCGCCCGAGGCGAGGAACGCGGGGAGCCATTCGGTCAGGTGCCGTACGACGTCGCGGGCGGCCCAGCCGTCGACCGGGGACGGCGCGTCCCAGGACCGGGCGCCGCGGACCCGCTCGGTGAACAGCCCGGCGACCTGCCGATGCCGCTCGGCGGGGTGGTCAGACAGCGTCATCGCCGAGCATCCTGTCCAGCTTCGCGTACCCCTCGTCGACACCGGCCTCCATGCCGCTGCGCAGCCACGCGTCGCGGCTCTCGAAGCTCTCGGTCAGCGACTGCGTCCGCAGCCGCGTCCGGCCGTCGCCCAGGTCCTCGAACCACAGCGTCTCCAGCGCGACTCCGTCGGGGTCGCCCTCGAACGTGAAGGTCTGCACGATGCGGTCCGGCCGTACCTCGTGGAAGCACCCGTGGAACCCGTACTCGACGCCGTCGTGCGTCGAGACGTACCGCCAGCTGCCGCCGGTGCGCGCGTCCCAGTGCTCGATCCGGGTGACCGTGGCGTCGGGACCCACCCACCGGGCGAACACCACGGGATCGGTGTGCGCGCGGAACAGCCGCTCGGGCGTCGCCGCGAAGTCACGACTCGTCCGGATCACCGGCACGCTCGGGTCGCTTTCGATGGTCGTCTCCGTGATCCTGTCCATCCTCATCCCCATCCATCTCCGCCAGGACCGCCTCAAGACGGCGGTAGCGCCGCTCGACGCGGTCCCGGTGGCGCTCGATCCAGGTGTCCACCAGTGCGAAGGCGTCGGCCTCCAGGCGTACCGGCCGGGGTTGCGGCCCGCTCGGCCGGCTGACGAGCCCGGCGTCCTCCAGCACCCGCAGATGCTTGTAGACGGCCTGCAGCGTCATCCGGTACGGCTCGGCCAGCCGGCTCACGGTCGCGTCGCCCTCCGAGAGCCGGGCGACCATGTCACGCCGGGTCGGATCCGCGAGGGCCGCGAAGACCCGGGACAGCGCGTCCGTGACCCTCACCCCTCTTTCAACCCACTGGTTGAAAGGACCCTAGGCCGCGCCCCGCCCCTCCGTCAACCGAGTGGTTGAAAGAGCAGTTCATACCGGAGAAGGCCGCCGCCGGAGAGCTGGCGGAACGGGAAGGAAAGACCGTCTCACCCCGCGAGGGCGGGCAGACCGGTGGGGTGGCGGCGGGTGAGGGCCTCGTCGAAGCGGGTCCAGACGAGGGCGGCGAGGTCGTCGTCCACGCCGAGGGGCGCGCTGACCAGGTCGGCCCCGGCGATCTCCAGGCGGTCGTGGAAGAAGCCGGGCGCGAGCAGGTAGGACGCGACGGCGACCCGCGGCGCGAGGCCCGACCGGGCCCGTTCCATCGCCTCGGCGACCGTCGGGGTGCCGGACGAGGCGAAGGCGGCGGTGACGGGACGCGACAGCCGTACGGACAGCAGGCGCGCGGCGGCGCGGACGTCGTCCAGGGCGGCGGGGTCGGAGGACCCGGCCGCGCCGAGGATGACGGCGTCGCAGGGCCGCAGGCCGGCGGCGGCCAGGCGCCGCGCCAGCACCGAGGTCAGCAGCGGGTGCGGGCCGAGTTGGCCGGCGACGACCGCGTCGGGCCGGGTGCGGGCGACGACGGCCGGCAGGTCGATGTGCGCGTGGTATCCCCCGGCGAGGAGCATCGGGACCACGACGACCGGTCCCGGCGCCCCCGCGAGAACGTCGGCGAGCAGCGGCGAGCTGATCTCCAGGAACCCCAGCTCGGCCCGCGCGCCGGGCCGGGCCCGGCGCACCCGCGCCGCGAGCGACTCCATCACCGACTCCCAGTGCCCGCTGCGCGCGCCGTGCGCCGCCATCACCAGAGTTGGGGTCTCCATCTCGCACTCCTCCGCCCCGGGGCCCACAGGGCCTCCGCCGTCGTTCCCGCCGCCCAGCCGCCGCCTCACCGCACGGGCCGCCTCACCACGGGCCGCCTCACCACGGGCCGCCTCACCGGTCGTCGCGGCCGCAGGCGAGGCGGTAGCCGCGCTTGACGACGGTCTCGACGATGCCGGAGGGGCCGAGCGCCCGGCGCAGCCGGGTGATCGCCATCTCGACGGCGTGCTCGGCCGAGTCGCGGGAGGGCCCGCCGGGCAGCACGACCCGCAGGTCGGCGCGGCCCACCACGTGCCCGGGGCGCTCGGCGAGCCGCTTGAGCACGGCCATCGGGGCGGGCGGCAGCGGCTTGAGGTCGCCGTCGACCACCACGGCGTGGCCGCGGATCTCCAGCTCGTGGCCGCCCGCGACGAGCCGGGTGACCCCGCTCTCCGGCAGGTGTCGGGCGAGGGTCCGGGCGAGCGCGCCCAGGCGGGCCCGGTCGGGCTGGACGACCCGTACGCCCCGCTGGGTCAGCGGCCCGGCCGTGACCGGGCCGACGCAGGCCGCGACCACCCGGGTGTCGAACGCGGCGAGCAGAGCGTCCTCCAGCCCGTCGGCGCGGGCGGCGCCCAGCATGGCCAGCACGGCGGGCGCGCTGGTGAAGGCGACCGCGTCCACCGAGCCGGTGATGGCCTGGCTGATCAGGCGGCGCAGCGGCGAGGTGTCGCGGTAGGGCAGCCAGCGGTAGACGGGCACCTCGATGACGTCGGCCCCCGCCTCGCGCAGCGCGGCGACGAAGCCGTCCAGCGGCTCGCCGTGCAGCTGCACGGCGATGCGGCGGCCCCGCAGGTCCTGCGCGAGCAGGTACTCCTTGACCTCCTCGCACGACTCGGTGCCGGGCGTCCAGTAGTCCGCCAGCCCGGCCGCGCGCACGGCTCCCCTCGCCTTGGGGCCGCGGGCCAGCAGCCGGGCGCCGGCCAGGTGGGCGTTGAGGTCGGTGGACAGGCCCCAGCCCTCCGCGGCCGCCATCCAGCCGCGGAACCCCACGCCCGTGGTGACGACCACGTCGTCGATGGGCGCCTCCAGGCAGGCCCGGGTCGCGGCGAGCAGCCCGGTGTCCTCCGCCAGCGGCACGATGCGGATCGCGGGCGCCCGCACCACCCGGGCGCCCCGCCGTTCCAGGAGCGCCGAGAGCTCCTCGCTGCGGCGGGTCGCCGTCACCCCGATCGTGAACCCGGCCAGCGCGTCCGGCGCCGTCTCCAGGGTCATCGGGGCCTCCTCTAGCAGCGCGGTCATGCCACGCTCACCTCCACGGTTCCGTCCGTCACACGAATGGGATAGGTCGGCACGGCGACGCCGGGGTCGTCCACGCACACGCCGGTGACCAGTGAGAACACCTGCTTGTGCATGGGCGAGGCCACGGTCGGCTCGCCGCCCCGGGTGCCGACGATGCCCCGGCTCAGCACGTACGCCCCGCTGAAGGGATCGAAGTTGCCCAGGGCGTACAGGGCGCCGTCGAACGTGCGGAACACCGCGACCTGCATGGTGCCGACCAGCACGGCCGCGCCGCGCTCGGGGAGCAGGTCGGTGTAGGAGCAGACCGGGGTCCAGCGGTCGGTACGGGTCGCCGTCTCGTTGAGGATGGTCATGAGCGCACTGCCTCCAGAGGAATCAGCACCGGCTTGATCTGGTCGCGTTCGGTCTCGAAGGAGATCGAGGGGTCGGGGATGCCCGGGGCGTTCACGAAGCTGACGAAGCGGCGCAGCTTGTCGGGGTCCTCGATGGCGGCGCGCCACTCGTCGACGTACGTGGCCACGTGCCGCTCCATCTGCGCGTCGAGGTCGGCGCAGATCCCGAGCGAGTCCTCCATGATCACCTCACGGAGGTAGCCGAGACCGCCGTCCAGGCCCTCCAGCCACGCGGCGGTGCGCTGCAGCCGGTCGGCGGTGCGGATGTAGAACATCAGGAACCGGTCGATGGTCCTGACCAGGTCGTCGGTGGACAGGTCGGCGGCCAGCAGGTCGGCGTGGCGGGGCGTGAAGCCGCCGTTGCCGCCGACGTACAGGTTCCAGCCCTGCTCGGTGGCGATGACGCCGAAGTCCTTCGACCTGGCCTCGGCGCACTCGCGGGCGCATCCGGAGATGCCCGACTTGAGCTTGTGCGGCGAGCGCAGCCCGCGGTAGCGCAGCTCCAGCGCGATGGCCAGGCCGACCGAGTCCTGCACGCCGTACCGGCACCAGGTGGACCCGACGCACGACTTCACCGTGCGCAGGGCCTTGCCGTACGCGTGCCCGGACTCGAAGCCGGCGTCCACGAGGCGGCGCCAGATGGCGGGCAGCTGCTCGACCCGGGCCCCGAGCAGGTCGATGCGCTGCCCGCCGGTGATCTTCGTGTAGAGCCCGAAGTCACGGGCCACCTCGCCGATCACGATGAGCTTGTCCGGGGTGATCTCGCCGCCCGGGATGCGCGGGACCACCGAGTAGGTCCCGTTCTTCTGGATGTTGGCGAGGAAGTGGTCGTTGGTGTCCTGCAGCGTGGCCTGCTCGCCGTCGAGGATGTGGCCGCGGCCGAGGGAGGCGAGGATCGAGGCGACCACCGGCTTGCAGATGTCGCAGCCGCGGCCCGTCCCGTGCTCGGCGATGAGCTGGGAGAACGTGGTGATCCCCCGCACGCTCACGATGTCGAACAGCTCGGCCCGGCTGTGGGCGAAGTGCTCGCAGAGCGCCTTGCCGACGTCGACGCCCGACTTCACCAGGATCTGCTTGAGCATCGGCACGCAGCTGCCGCAGGTGGTGCCGGCCCGGGTGCAGTCCTTGATGCCCTGCACGTCGGTCAGTCCCTTGTCGGCGATGGCCGCGCAGATCTTTCCCTTGGTGACGTTGTTGCAGGAGCAGACCTGGGCGTCGTCCGGCAGGTCGGTCGACGTGGTGCCCGCGCCCGCGAACAGCAGGTCGCTCGGCGCGCCGGGCAGCGGCCTGCCGACGAAGGGCCGCAGCGTGTTGTAGGGCCCCGCGTCGCCGACGCAGATGCCGCCGAGCAGGGTCGTGGCGTCGTCGCTGACGAACAGGCGCTTGTAGACGCCGGCGACCGGGTCCATGTAGGTGACGTCGAGCGCGCCCGACATGGCCCCGAACTGCGCCACCTCGACGCCGAGCAGTTTGAGCTTGGTGGACATGTCGGCGCCGGTGAAGGCGGCCGAGCCGCGCAGGATGCGGTCGGCGGCGACCTCGGCCTGGGCGAAGCACGGCGCGACCAGGCCGTAGACCATCCCGGCCGCCAGCGCGCACTCGCCGACCGCGTAGATGTGCTCGTCGGAGGTGCGCATGCCCTCGTCCACCACGATGCCGCCGCGCTCGCCGACCTCCAGGCCGCAGCCGCGCGCGAGCTCGTCGCGCGGCCGCACGCCCGCGGAGAAGACGACGACCTGGGCGTCGACGGCCTCGCCGTCCGGCCTGACCAGCGCGGCCACCCTGCCGTCCGGCCCGGCCTCGATCGACCGGACCCCGGCGCCGGTGTGGACGGTGAGCCCGAGCGCCTCGATGTGGTTGCGCAGCACCGAGCCGCCGCCCTCGTCCACCTGGCGGGGCATCAGCCAGCCGCTCATCTCGACGACGTGGGTCTCCAGGCCGAGCCCGCGCAGGGCGTCGGCCGCCTCCAGGCCGAGCAGGCCGCCGCCGATGACCACCCCGGCGCGGGCGTCCCGCGACGCCTCCCTGATCGCGTCCAGGTCGTCGATGGTGCGGTAGACGAAGCAGCCCGGCAGGTCTTTGCCCGGCACCGGCGGCACGAACGGCGCCGACCCGGTGGCCAGCACCAGCACGTCGTACGGCTCGGTGTAGCCGGCGTCGGTGGTGACGGTGCGGGCGGCGCGGTCGACGGAGACCACCTTCACGCCGGTCCGCAGGCTCACGCCGTCCGGCACCCGGTAGGTGAGGTCGTCCACGCTCTTGCCGCTGAGATAGGAGGTGAGCGCGACCCGGTCGTAGGCCGGGCGGGGCTCCTCCCCGAACACCGTGATCGTCCCGTCGAAGCCCCGCTCCACGAGCGTCTCGATCAGGCGGTGGGCGGTCGGTCCGTGTCCCGCCACGACGAGTCTCATGCCCGGACGTTCCCTCATGCGCTCACGCCTTCCTGCTCACACAGCCAGCCGACGATGCCCTCGACCGCGTCGCGGCAGCCGCCGCACCCGGTGGTGGCCCTCGTCGCGGCGGCCACGGCCTCCACGTCACGCGCGCCGGACTCCCAGCACGCCCTGATCTGGCCCTTCGTCACGTTGTTGCACTGGCAGACCCGGGCCGAGTCCGGCATCCGGGTCGGGTTGTCGGCCGTCGCCGCGGCGCCCACGCCGGGGAACAGCAGGCCGGTCCGGTCGCCCGGGAGCGGCCCGCCCCGGTCGAACAGCTGGGTGAGCGTGCCCACGGCGGAGGTCTCGCCCAGCAGGATCGCGCCGACCAGCCGGCCGTCGCGGATGACGAGCTTGCGGTAGGTGCCCTTGTGCCGGTGGGAGAAGCGGACGATCTCCGCCTCCTCGTCGGTCAGGTGGGTCTCGCCCATCGCCGCGAGCTCCACGCTCTTGGCCTTCAGCCGGGTGACCAGCCGCGAGCCCCGGTAGCGGGCGCCCTTGTCGGCCCCGGTCAGCAGGTCGGCGAGCACCGACGCCTGCTCCCAGGCCGGCGCCACCAGGCCGTAGACCCGGCCGGCGTGCTGCGCGCACTCCCCGACGGCGAAGATCGACGGATCGTCGGTGCGCAGCTCGTCGTCGACGACGACGCCGCGCTCGACCTCCAGCCCCGCGTCGCGGGCGAGCCCGACGACCGGGCGCACGCCGCAGGCGACCACCACCAGGTCGGCGTCGACGAGCTCCTCCCCCGCGAGTTCGACGTGCCGCTCCCGCACCGCGGTCACGGTGACGCCGGTGCGGATGGCGACGCCGAGCGAGCCGAGCGTCTCGCGCAGGATGAGCCCGGCCTCCGCGTCGAGCTGGCGCTCCATCAGGTGGTCGCGCACGTGCAGCAGCGTCACCGGGACGCCCCGGCCGGCCAGCCCGCGCGCGGCCTCGATGCCGAGCAGCCCGCCGCCGATCACGACCGCGCTGCGCGCGCTCGCGGCGGCCTCCCTGATCCGGTCGCAGTCGTCCAGCGTGCGGAACGCCGTCGCCCGCTCCACGCCGGGGATCGCCGGGATCACCGGCTCGCTGCCCGTGGCCAGCACGAGCACGTCGTACGGCTCGCGCGTCCCGTCCGCCGCGACGACGGTCCGGGCGTCACGGTCGATCGCGGTGACCTCGACGCCGAGGTGCGCGGTCACGTTGTGCTCGGCGTGCCAGCGGGGGCCGAGCAGCCGGACCTGGTCCGGCCGCGACGTGCCGGCCACCACGTTCGACAGCAGCACCCGGTTGTACGGCTGCCAGGCCTCGGCGCCGAACACGGTGATCTTGACGTGCCGGTCCCGGGCGCGCACCTCGCTGACGAGACGCGCGCCGGCCATGCCGTTCCCCACCACGACGAGCCTCACGCGTCACGCTCCCTGTCCTCGGCGGAGTCCCCACCTGTGCACCGTTCGAGAGCGGCGGCGCAGACCTTGAACTCCGGCATCCGCGACATCGGGTCGAGTGCCGGGTTGGTGAGCAGGTTGACGCCCTCCCAGTGGAACGGCATGAACACGGTGTCGGGCCGGATCGAGGCGTTGACGCGGGCCACCGCCTCGGCGGCGCCGCGGCGGCTGCGCACCCGCACGAGGTCGCCGGACGCGATGCTCAGCCGTTCGGCGAGCTCGGGGTGCACCTCCACGAAGACCTCCGGCGCGACCTGGTTGAGCGGCCGGATGCGGCGCGTCTGCGCCCCCGACTGGTAGTGGGCGAGCACCCGCCCGGAGGTCAGGTAGAGGGGGAACTCCTCGTCCACGTCCTCGGCAGGCGGGCGGTGGTCCACCGGCACCATGCGGGCCCGGCCGTCGGGGGTGGCGAAGCGGTCCAGGAAGGGCCGCGGCGTCCCCGGGTGCGGTTCCGTCCCGGCTTCGGTCTCGGTCTCGGTGGCGGGGCAGGGCCAGAACACGCCGGTCTCGGCCGCGATCCGCTCGTAGGTGATGCCGGAGTAGTCGGCGACGCCTCCGGCGGAGGCCCGGCGCAGCTCGTCGAAGACGGTGCGCGGGTCGGCGGGGAACTTCTCGCCGCAGCCGAGCCGCTCGGCGAGGCCGCCGAGGATCCGCAGGTCGCTGCGCGCGCCCGGCGGCGGCGCGGCGGCCTGGCGGCGCAGCAGCACCCGGCCCTCGAGGTTGGTCATCGTGCCCGACTCCTCGGCCCACTGGGTCGTGGGGAGCACGACGTCGGCCATCGCCGCGGTCTCCGACAGCACGAAGTCGGCGACGACGAGCAGGTCCAGCGCGGCCAGCCGCTCCGTCACGTGCCCGGCGCGCGGCGCGGAGACGACGGGGTTGGAGCCGAACAGCAGCAGCGCCCTCGGCCCCTCCGGAGTGCCGAGCGCGTCGAGCAGTTCGTACGCCGACCTGCCGGGTCCGGGCAGGTCGGCGGGGTCGACGCCCCACACGGCCGCGACGTGCGCCCGCGCCGCCGGGTCGTCGATCTTGCGGTAGCCGGGGAGCTGGTCGGCCTTCTGGCCGTGCTCCCGGCCGCCCTGGCCGTTGCCCTGGCCGGTCACGCAGCCGTACCCGGAGCCCTCCCGGCCCGGCAGGCCGAGGGTGAGCGCCAGGTTGACGAACGCGGTGACGGTGTCGGTGCCCTTGGCGTGCTGCTCCGCACCCCGGCCGGTCAGGATCATCGCGCGTCCGGCCTCGCCGAGGATGCGTACGGCCTCCCGCATCCGGGCGACGGGGACGCCGGTGAGGCGCTCCACCCGCTCGGGCCACCAGGCCGACACGGAGTCGCGCACGGCCTCGAAGCCGGTGGTGCGCGCGGCGAGGTAGCCGAGGTCGGCGTAGCCCTCGGCGACCGCGATGTGCAGCAGGCCCAGCGCCAGCGCGAGGTCGGTGCCCGGGGTGGCCTGCAGGTGCAGGTCGGCCAGCCGGGCGGTCTGCGTGAGGCGGGGGTCGATCACGACGAGCCGGCCGCCCCGGGACCGCATCGCGGTCAGGTGCCGCACGAAGGGGGGCATGGTCTCGGCGACGTTCCCCCCGGCGAGCAGCACCGCGTCCGCCCGGCCGATGTCGGTGATGGGGAACGGCAGGCCGCGGTCCATCCCGAAGGCGCGGTTGACGGCGGCCGCCGCCGAGGACATGCAGAACCGGCCGTTGTAGTCGATCTGGCTGGTCCGCAGCGCCACCCGCGCGAACTTGCCGAGCTGGTAGGCCTTCTCGTTGGTCAGCCCGCCGCCGCCGAACACCGCCACGGCGTCCGGGCCGTGCTCGGCCCGGACGGCCCGCAGGCGCCCGGCGGTGTAGTCGAGCGCCTCCTCCCAGGTCACCGGCTTCCCGTGGAGCAGCGGGGTGGTGATCCGTTCGGGTGAGGTCAGCAGTTCGGCCGCCGTCCAGCCCTTCTGGCACAGGCCGCCGGCGTTGGCCGGGATGTCCTCCCTCGGGGTGATCTCGCCGTTCGCGACGTGCATGCCGCACTGCAGGGCGCAGTACGGGCAGTGCGTGGCCGAGCCCACTGTGGTGTCCCCGTGGACCTGTGACATCACAGGACCGGGAGCGTGTAGTGAGATCGGCATGGATCCGATGGTGGGTACAGGCGGTTTCACCGCTGGGTCCCTTCTGTTACCGCTGTGCTACAAGGCGCCAACCGCGCTAACTTCGGCGATCGCGGCGTGGTGAGAGACCTCGTCGTCTCCGGAGCTCACTTGTGCTGTCGCCGCCGGTGAGACGTACGGCGGAAAAGAGCGGGCGCCGCACGGGCGCCCGCCGGGGTTGGGGGTCCGGTGACGGGTCAGACGCGCGCCGCCGCCAGGCTGGGGGCCGTCTTCGCGCCGAGGGTCCGCATGTAGCAGAACCAGGTGACGGCGAAGCACAGCGCGTAGAACGCGGCGAAGGCCGCCAGCGCCGCGCCCGCGCCGCCCGTGGCGGCGATGGAGCTGCCGAACCCGCGGTTGATGAAGAAGCCGCCGAACGCGCCGATCGCGGAGATGAAGCCGATGGCCGCCGACGCGTCGCGCTTGCCGGTGCGCAGCGCCTCCTCGTACGCGGGCGTGCCGGGCTCGACGCCCGCGACGGCCTTGGCGCGGAAGATGGCGGGGATCATCCGGTACGTGGAGCCGTTGCCGATCCCCGCGGTGCCGATCAGCAGCATGAAGGCCACGAAGAACAGCGCGAAGTTGTGGACGGACATGGCCTGCCACACGAGGAGCACCGCGCCGATCATCGCGGCGAAGTTCCAGAACGTGACCGAGGCGCCGCCGAGGCGGTCCGACAGCCAGCCGCCGGCGGGCCGGATGAGCGAACCGATCAGCGGGCCGAGGAACGCCAGCGAGACCATCGAGGCGTGCTCGGCGAACTGCGACTTGATCAGCAGCGGGAAGGCCGTCGAGTAGCCGATGAACGAGCCGAATGTGCCGATGTAGAGGAGCGACATGATCCACGTCTGGGCCCGGCCGGCCGCCTTGGCCATCTCCCTCGGCTCGGCCTTGGCCGAGGTGAGGTTGTTCATGAAGAAGTACGCCCCGGCGGCGGCGAGCAGGATGAACGGCACCCAGAACAGTCCGGCCGCGGCGAGCCCGAAGCCCCCGATGACCAGCGGCATCAGCAACTGCACCGAGCTGACGCCGATGTTGCCGCCCGCGGCGTTCAGGCCGAGGGCCGCACCCTGCTTGTTCTGCGGGTAGAAGTAGGTGATGTTGGCCATGCTGGAGGCGAAGTTGCCGCCGCCGAACCCGGCCGTCGCCGCGATGGCGAGGAACGCCCAGTAGGGCGTGCCCGGGTCGTTCACCGCGAACGCCAGCAGCACCGCCGGCACCAGCAGCAGCAGCGCGCTGACCACCGTCCAGTTGCGCCCGCCGAACCGCGCGGGCGCGAAGGTGTAGGGGATGCGCAGCGCGGAGCCGACGAGGTTGGGCAGGGAGACGATCCAGAACAGCTGGTCGGTGGAGAACTTGTAGCCGCCGAGCTTGACGGCGACGATGCTCCAGACGGTCCACAGCGTGAAGCCCAGGTGCTCGGCCAGGATCGAGAACACCAGGTTGCGCCGGGCCGTCCTCTTCCCGGTGCCCTCCCAGAACGCGGGATCGTCCGGCCGCCAGTCACCGATCCACCGGCCCTTCCCTGGCTCGCCGGTAGCCGTGTTCGCCGCCTGCGTCACGGTCATCGTTCCTCCTGCGTCTCGTGTCAGCTGGGGGCGTCTTTCTCAGCTGGGGACCGGTACCGACGCTAGGAAGGGGTCGTTACGCACTTTGACGATGTGTGATCGTGCGGCCGTTACATGTGCCGCACCCCGGAAACATGCAATCCACAGGCATAACGGATGCAACACCGCGGAAACGATCGGTCGCCCGCGCGGGGCTCCGCGTTAAGGCCGCGTGTCACCGGCCGCACCCGTGCCGCCCGGCGCCCGGTACGCGGTGGTCGCACGCCGTCACGGAAGGCCGGCGCCCTGGCCACAGAGAATTCGCGGAGCACCTCATGCGGCCATTTCACGACATTCCCGTGATCACGGTACTGCTGTTTCGTGACCGGGGTGCGCCGTTTCCGCCCCCGGAGTGGCACCGGCATGGCACGGACATTTCGGCTGACATGTGACCGGTTTCCCGGCCGCAGGAATATCCGCGGTGACGGACGGGGATATCGAAGCCGCCTCCCGCCTGATGCGGGCCCGCGAGGGCCCGCACCCACCCGGGAGGACGGATTGCCAGCGATCTCGCGTCGCGCGTTCCTGTCGTCGGCGTACCTGTCCGTGGCGCTGCTGTCCGCGCAGGGCGGGATCACCGCACTGGCCGGGCCCGCCCTGGCGGCCCGCGGCCCCCGGCGGCCGCGCGTGTACACCCGCTCCGAGTGGCAGGCCGACCCGCCCAGGAGCAAGGCCGAGGTGCTCGACCGGGCCCCCGACCGGCTCGTCGTCCACCACACGGCGACGGCGAACACCGGCGCGGCCGACCTCGAGGCGGCCTTCCGGCTGTCCCGGGCGATCCAGCGCTACCACATGCGGCGCAACGGCTGGGAGGACATCGGCGAGCAGTTCACGGTCAGCCGGGGCGGCTACGTCCTGGAAGGCCGCAACCGCTCGCTGCCGGCCGCCGAGGCGGGTAAGCACGTGCTGGGGGCGCAGGCGGCCGACCACAACGACCACACGCTGGGCATCGAGACCGAGGGGACCTACACCTCCTGCCTGCCGCCCGCCCGGCAGCTTGCCGCGCTGACCTCCCTGCTGGCGTGGCTGTGCGACACGTACGAGCTGGACCCCCGTGTGGCCATCGTCGGCCACCGCGACCTCAACCGGACCGCCTGCCCGGGCGACCGCCTCTACGCGTACCTGCCGCAGCTGCGGGCCGACGTGGCGCGCCGCCTGGGCGGCCGGGCGCCCCGCCGCCTCGGGGCCGTGCCGCCGTGGCCGGCGCTGCCGGACGGCTCCGTCGAGGGCACGGCGCTCGTCGGCGACCTGCCGTTCGAGCACGGCCCGGCGGTCGGCCCGCACGACCTGACCCGGCACCCCCGCGTCCTCTGACGTACGCGGGGGCGGCGGCCTCAGAGCACTTCTACGTTGGGCCCGCGGCAGCGGTTGCGGGTGTCGAGGACGAAGGCGCTCTCGCGCCGGACCATCGCAAAGTCGAAGCAGTCGTGGTCGGTGAGGATCACGACGGCGTCGGCCGCGGCCGCCTCCCGCGCCGTCGGCTCGGCGATCGCCACCCCCTCCGGCACGAAGGCGAGGTCGACGTGCGGATCCGCCGCGTACACCCGCGCGCCGAGCCTGCGCAGGAGCCTCGCCACCTCCAATGCGGGAGACTCGCGGCAGTCGCCGGTGTTCCTCTTGTACGACAGGCCGAGCAGGAGCACCCGGCTGCCGTTGACGGGCTTGCGCCGCTCGTTCAGCCCCAGCACCAGCCGGTCGACGACGTGCGCGGGCATGTGCTCGTTGACGTCGTTGGCGAGCTCCACGAACCGGAAACTGTGCCCCAGGCTGCGCTTGACCTTCCAGGACAGGTACGACGGGTCGATGGGCAGGCAGTGGCCGCCGACGCCGGGCCCCGGAGTGAAGCGCATGTAGCCGAACGGCTTGGTGGACGCCGCGTCGATGGCCTCCCACACGTCGATGCCGAGTTGCCGGGCGAAGACCGACAGCTCATTCACCAGCGCGATGTTGACGTGCCTGAAGGTGTTCTCCAGCAGCTTGCACAACTCGGCCACCTGCGGCGACGACACCGGGACGACCCGCTCGACGACCGATTCGTAGAAGGCGCGCACCTTCGCGAGGGACGCCTCGTCGACGCCGGAGACGACCTTCGGCGTGTTCTCCAGGCGCCAGCGCGGGTTGCCGGGGTCGATCCGCTCGGGGCTGTAGCCGAGGTGGAAGTCGCCGGGAGCGCGCAGGCCCGAGCCCTCCTCCAGGATCGGCCGCAGATACTCCTCGGTCGTGCCCGGATAGGTGGTCGACTCCAGCACCACGGTCGCGCCGGGCCGCAGGAGCGGGGCGAGCGACCGGCCCGCCGAGGCGATGTGGGTGAGGTCGGGCACGCCGTCGGTCAGCGGCGTCGGCACGGTGATCACGCAGACGTCGAAGCCATCGGCGTCGGCGTAGTCCGCGCTGGCCCGGTAGCGGCCCGTCCCGTGGGCGGCGGCGAGCGCGTCGTCGCCGACGTCCTCGACGTACGACTGACCGGCGTTGAGCCGCTTGACCCGCAGCTCGTCGACCTCGACGCCCACCACGTCGAACCCGGCCCGCACCGCGCGAACCGCCAGCGGCAGGCCGACGTACCCCTGCCCGACCACGACCAGCTTCTCCATGTAGGACCCCCGTCCCCTGGCAGTCACGATGTCTCAGCCGCGGCGGTGCACCAGCGGGCGCCACCAGTCCTGGTGGTCCCGGTACCAGCGCACGACGTCCGCGAGCCCCTCGTCGAACCCCGTCAGGGGCTCGTGGCCGATGGCCCGGATCTTTCCGCTGTCCAGCGCGTACCGCCGGTCGTGCCCCGGCCGGTCGGGTACGTGCTCGACCATCTCCCATCCGACGCCGAAGGCGTCCAGGATGCGGCGGGTGAGGTCGAGGTTGCTCAGCTCGACGCCGCCGCCGATGTTGTAGACCTCGCCGGGCTCCCCCTTGTCCAGCACGAGCTGGACGCCCCGGCAGTGGTCGTCCACGTGCAGCCACTCCCGCACGTTGCCGCCGTCGCCGTACAACGGCACGGGACGCCCGTCGATCAGGTTGGTGACGAACAGCGGGAGGACCTTCTCCGGATACTGGTACGGCCCGTAGTTGTTGGAGCACCTGGTCACCCGGACGTCCATCCCGTACGTGCGGTGGTAGGCGCGGCAGAGCAGGTCGGCCCCGGCCTTGGCGGCCGAGTAGGGCGAGTTCGGCAGCAGCGGCTCCGCCTCCGTCCACGTCCCCTCGTCGACCGAGCCGTACACCTCGTCGGTGGACACCTGGACGAACGTGCGCACGCCCGCCTCCAGGGCGGCCTGCAGCAGCCGCTGCGTGCCCAGCACGTTGGTCGTCACGAAGTCGCCCGCGCCGCTGATCGACCGGTCGACGTGGGTCTCGGCGGCGAAGTTCACGACCACGTCGTGCCCGGGGACCAGCTTGCGCAGCAGCGCCGCGTCGCAGACGTCGCCGCGCGCGAACGTGAAGGCGGGGCTGGTCTCCACCGGGGCGAGGTTGGCCGGGTTGCCGGCGTAGGTGAGCTTGTCCAGCACCGTGACCCGGGCGTCCTCGTACCCGGGGTAGGCGCCCGACAGCAGCGAGCGGACGTAGTGGGAGCCGATGAAGCCGGCCGCGCCGGCGACGAGGATCTTCACGCGCGCACCTGCACCTTGCTGTGGTCTCCGATCATGAGCTGGTAGGCGTTGGGCACCCCGGTCGCCTTCGTGACCTCCGCGCTGCGGCCGATCAGCGAGTGGGTCATGCCCCGGACGCCCCGGATGGCCGAGTCGGCCAGCACGATGCTGTAGTCCACCTCGGCGTCCTCGATCACGCAACCCTCGCCGATCGAGGTGTACGGCCCGACGTACGAACCGATGATCTTGGTGTCGGCGCCGATCACCACCGGGCCGCGGATGACCGAGCCCTCCACCACGGCGCCGGGGGCGATCACCACCCGCCCGGTCACCTCCGAAAGCCCGTCCACGGTCCCCGCCACGCCGGGCTCGACCGCCTCCAGCACGATGCGGTTGCACTCCAGCATGTCCTGCAGGCGGCCGGTGTCGCGCCAGTAGCCGGTGACGAAGTGGGACCGCACGCGGTGCCCGGTGTCGATGAGCCACTTGATCGCGTCGGTGATCTCCAGCTCGCCCCGCGCGGACGGCCCGATCGCGCGTACGGCCTCGTGGATCGCGGGCGAGAACGTGTAGACCCCGACGATCGCGAGGTCGCTGCGCGGGTGCTCGGGCTTTTCCTCCAGCGCGACGATCTCCCCGTCCGGCCCGAGTTCGGCCACCCCGTAGAACTGCGGCTCGGCCACCCGGGTGAGCAGGATGCGGGCGTCGCACTCCTCGGCGCGGAAGGCGTCGACCAGGCCGCGGATGCCGCCGACCAGGAAGTTGTCGCCCAGGTACATGACGAACCGCTCGCCGGCCAGGAACTCCCGCGCGACGAGGACGCAGTGTGCCAGCCCGAGCGGAGCCTCCTGGGGGATGTAGGTGACGTCGAGCCCGAACGCGGATCCGTCGCCGACGGCCGCACGGACCTCCCGGCCCGTGTCGCCGACGATGATCCCCACGTCGGTGATGCCGGCGCCCCTGATCGCCTCCAGTCCGTAGAAGAGCACGGGCTTGTTGGCGACGGGGACGAGCTGCTTGGCCGAGGTGTGGGTCAGCGGGCGCAGCCTCGTGCCCTTGCCGCCCGCCAGAACGAGTGCCTTCACCGCTGTCCGCGTCCTTCCCCGGCATCCGGTGGGCGGCTCACCGCGGCTCACCGCGGAGCAGCGAGTAGAGGACCTGGTCATGCCAGCCGCCGTCACGCCACTGGGCCCGCCGCAGGACGCCCTCACGCACGAATCCGATCTTCTCCACCGCGCGCTGCTCGCCGATGTTGGCCACGTCGGCGAAGCACTGGAGGCGCTCGGCCCGGGTGTGCGCGAACAGGTAGTCCGCCAGCAGACGCTGTGCCTCGGTGCCGATGCCGCGGTTGCGGAAACCCGTGAAGACGCAGATTCCGATCGTCCAGCACCAGCACGTCGTCTCGGGTCCCCAGGCCGTCTTCCACCAGGCCACCCATCCGGCGGTGTCCCCGCCGGACTCGACGGCCAGCCGCCCGTAGTCGTCGCCGAGCAGTCCGTCGTCCGCGAACCGGCGGCGCAGCGCCCCGGAGTGGCGATGTCCGTACCACTGGAATTCGCCCCGCGCCTCGGGCGTCGCCCGTTCCGCTTCGAAAACGTCGAGGTCCGCCTCGCGGACCGGCCTCAATGTGACGTCCATGATCTCCCCTCGCATGCGGGAGCCGCGCGGAAGGAACGGAATGTCCGGCGCCTTTTCTCCCGGGCGGGGCCGCGGGAATTCCATCCGGCCGCCCGCCAGTCGCCAATGCTATGCGCGGATCCGCGCGAAGCCGGCGGGCCACATTGCGAACAAGCGTGAAAGGTGCGGATCGGGTTTCTCAATATCCCGCAAATTCGGATGTGCGGCACGAGGAGGCCGGCAGCCGCTCATCACAATGACGCCATGACCAACGTATCCGTTGTGATTCCCTGCTACCGATCCGCCCGGACGCTGCCGGCCCTGGTGGAGCGCCTTCTCGCCGTTCTGCCCACCGCCGCGGACCTCTTCGAGGTCGTGCTCGTCGTGGACGGCTCGCCCGACGACACGTGGGAGGTGGCCCAGGGCCTCGCCGAGCGGCACGGCAGCGTCCGCGCCGTGCTGCTGGCCCGCAACTACGGGCAGCACAACGCCCTGGTCGCGGGCATCCGCTGCGCGCGCTACGAGGTCATGGTGACGATGGACGACGACCTGCAGCATCCGCCGGAGGAGATCCCCCGGCTCCTGACGGGCCTGGAGCCCGGCCTCGACATCGTGTACGGCGTGCCGACCGGCGGAACGCACGGACGAATTCGCGATTTCGCCTCCAAATCCCTGAAGTGCGGGCTTTCCGGGCGGTTCGGCGCGGAAAACGGCGGGGACATCTCCGCGTTCCGCGCCTTCCGGAGTTTTCTGCGGGAGTCGCTGGACGGGGTCGGAGGGCCGCACACACAGATCGACATCGCCTTCTCCTGGGCGACCACCCGGGTCGGCAGCGTGCAGGTGCGGATGGACAGCCGGCTCGCCGGCCGCTCCAACTACACGCCCGCGATGCTCGTCCGCCACGCGATCGGCGTGTTCGTCGGGTACAGCACGCTCCCGCTGCGCCTGGTGACCTATTTCGGCCTGCTGACCGGGGCGTTCGGCATCGTCCTGCTGACGGTCTTCCTCTGGACGTACTGGTCGGGCGACAGCACCGTCAAGGGCTTCACCTCGACCGCGTCGATGATCGCGTTGTTCGCGTCCGCCCAGATGATCGCGCTCGGCATCATCGGGGAGTATCTCGGCAGGATCCACGTCGAGAGGATGGGACGCCCCACCTACATCGTCCGCAGCCGGGCCGAGAGCGGTGCGGCGCAGCCGATGACGGTGACGGGCGGCCCGGAGGGGTGGAGCGCGTGAAGCGGGTCGCCGTCGTGCAGTCGAACTACATCCCCTGGAAGGGGTACTTCGACCTGATCGCGCACGTCGACGAGTTCATCCTGTTCGACGACGTGCAGTACACCGACAGGGACTGGCGCAACCGCAACCTGGTCAAGACGGCCGCCGGTCCGAAGTGGCTGTCCGTCCCGGTGCGGCGGGGCCCGCGCGGCCGCCTGATCAACGAGGTGGTCGCGAGCGACCCGGACTGGCCCCGCGCGCACTGGCTGCTGCTCGCGCAGACCTACCGTAAGGCCCCCTGCTTCGAGGCGGTCGCGCCGGCGATCGAACGGCTCTACCTCGGCTGCCGCCACGACCGGCTTTCGGACATCAACCGGCACTTCCTCGAAGGGCTGCTCGACGTGCTCGGCATCCCGGCGCACCTGACCCGCGCCGAGGACTACGCCGCGACGGGCGCCAGGACCGAGCGGCTCGTGGACCTGTGCCGCAAGGCGGGCGCCGACGAGTACCTCACCGGCCCGGCCGCCCGCGCCTACCTGGACGAGAGCCTTTTCGACCGGGCCGGGATCGCGGTCCGGTGGTTCGACTACTCCGGCTATCCGGAGTATCCGCAGGCGCATCCGCCGTTCGACCACCACGTCAGCGTCCTCGACCTGATCTTCAACACCGGGCCGGCCGCCGCCGGACATCTCAAGAGCGCTCAGGGCCGCGCCGCCGGGCCGGCGATCTCGTAGACGGCGAAGTCCCCGGAGCGCAGGCGCGGGGCGGCCACGCTCCCGAGGTCCGTGCCTGGGGCCGTCAGCCGCTCGTCCACGAACAGCCAGCGCACCCCGTAACGGTCACGCACCGACCGGACCGCCCGCGCCCAGGGCGCGGCGAACAGCGCCTCGTTCGCCCGGAGCCGCTCGCGGTCCCAGAACGGCTGGTTCCAGAGCACCCGACCCGGACTCCACCGGTCCAGGTTCGCCGTCGCGTACGCCCATCCCTCGACGAGCACCCGCCGCTCGGTCAGCGCCGACACCCAGGCCGCGCGGCTGTCGCAGGGGCCGTCGACGCCGAGACGGCAGTGCAGGTTCGTCGCGACGACGTCGCCGGGGCGGGAATGGTCGCGCAGCCACCTCGCGGCGGTGACGATGCCCCGCGGCATCGCCTGGGCCCGTACCGCGCGGTCGGCGTCCTCCGCCGCGACCACCGGGGCCTTGTACGTCACCGGAAGGACCCGGGTGAACCAGGCGGCCGGCGCGGCGAACGCCGAGGTCACCACGAGCGTGAGAGCGAACGGGGGCAGCGTGCCGCGCCGCGCGGCGACCAGCGCGACCGCCGTCAGCGCCACGAAGACCAGCAGGGCCGCGTACGGCAGGGCGAGCACGCCGAGCGGCTCGCCGTCGGGCAGCGGGACCCGCACGTCGCACAGGATCCGGATGCAGTAGGCGGCGACGGCTCCGGCGACGGCGGCGCACACGAGGGACAGCGGCGACGTCCCCGACCCGTGCAGGACGGTGACGAGCCCGTAGACCGAGACGATCGCCAGGTAGGGATAGGGCGCCTGGAGAAAGTAGATCTCCGACAGGCCGGGATGCCCGAACCAGAGCGCCACGCCCAGCCCGGCCAGGCTCATGCCGAGGGTCAGCACGACGGCGGGCCGACCGAGCGCCCGGGGCCGGGTGAGCAGGCCGAGCGTCCCGCACCATGCGACGGCTCCGGACAGGACGCACAGGAGGGTGAGCCCGAGGACCGTGGCCACCGGCCCCGCGAGCGGCTTCCCGTCGCCGGTCACGCCGCCCCACGTCACGCGCATCAGGGACAGCGGGGCGGCCGTCGTTCCCCCGCGCACCCCGCCGTACAGGACGAACTGGGCGAAGAGCAGGCAGGCCGCGCTCATGCCCAGCGCGACCAGGGCCGGGCCGTCCGGGCGTCGGCGCCGCACCGTCCCGGCGACGGCCACCGCCACCAGGCCCGCCGTGAGCAGGGGCAGGTATGTCGCCTTGGCCCCCATGACGGAGGCCAGGAAGATCCCGAGCAGGAGCCACTCGCGCGGGTTCCGCCGCCGGTTCTCCAGCGGCCGCCCGTTCTCCAGCAGATCGCTCAGCAGGAGGAAGACCGGGACGAACAGCAGCGCGCCGAAGGTCTGCGTGGGGCTCGACCAGGACTGGACCGGTTTCCAGACCAGCGCCCCGCCGACCGGGCCGATGTAGAGGTTCGGCGCCGCGACGAGGAAGACGGCGGCCAGGGCGGCCAGGGCTCCGGCCCGCGACCCGATCACGCGCCGGGCGGCCATGCCCAGCAGGACCACGAGCGCGGCGATCATCGGCAGCATGCCGAGGCGGAACAGCAGGACCAGCGGCTCCACGCCGGTCACCCAGCTCGCCGCCGCGTAGTGGGCGTAGACGAACCAGTGGTACGGCAGGGGCTCCCCGGCGACGATCGGCATCGTCGGGGGCACGTGGTGCCGCAGCTCGCCGATGAACGCCAGGTGGAGGGGCATGTCGGGGTACGACGCCCCGAGCGCCGGCCAGGCGAGGGCCTGCGTGCGGAAGAAGTTGACCGCGCTCCAGACCACCAGGTAGGCGACGACGAGGGCCAGCGACCAGGACCACCAGATCGGCGACCGGGCCGTGGCGGGGGCGCTTCGCCAGTGCCGCCGCAGGCGGGGCACGAGGAGGAAGGCCGCGTACGTCGTGACCGGCCAGGCGAGGACGAGCAGCGGCGCCCCCACGGCCCTGGCCGCGATGTAGGCGAACACCTCCAGCGCGTATCCGAGGGCCAGCCCGAGCGCGACCTCCTCGCCCCGGGAGCGGTCACCCCGGTAGAGGGCGCGGACCAGCAGCGTTCCCGGGATCGCGAGACAGACGAGGACGTAGCCGCAGAAACGGGCCGTGTCGGAGACGCGGACACCGTAGCGGCTCAGCGCGGCCGCCGTCAGCGCGAGCACCACGACGGCCGGCACCCATCTCACCGGCATTCGTCTCACCGGCGCGGCCGGCATCGGTGCCTGCGGGGATTTCACCCGGCTCCGGGTCCGCGGACCTCCCCCGGTCGCGCCCGTGACCGAATCGAACAGTGCTTTCTCATCCGGTCGGGACGGGCCCGTCGCAGGGATCTCCCGAGGCGAGGTGTCAGCCATGCGTGCGATTCTCGCGGCGGCGGCCGCGCGCATTCGCCCGCGACCTCGTTCCGGGCGGAGTCCTTGACATTCTTTTGCGCGGGACCCGTTCTCCCGGCAGCCGTCACGAAAACACGGGACGGTGCGCCCGCACGACCAGGGTGACACCCGGAAGCGATTTGACGGGCAGATATCTCTCCGCCGCGACCACGGCGCCCAGCCCCAGGTTGACCAGGCGCGGCACGTCCGTGACGTCGGAGCCGCCGATGCGCTTCCTGCGCCAGGCCACGATCGGCCGCATCAGCACGTTCCAGCTCCACATGCGGTCGACGACCAGCCCGGCCCCGCGCAGCAGCGCGGCCAGCTCCTCCCGGGCGTACCGGCGGAAGTGGAAGGAGGCCACGTCGTGCGCCGACCACAGGGCCATGTCGCACGGGACGGTGATCAGCGCCCGGCCACCCGGCCGCAGCACCCGCACCAGCTCGCGGGCGGCCGTGTGGTCGTCCTCGATGTGCTCCAGCACGTCGAACGCGAGCACGAGACCGAAGGACTCACCAGGCAGCGGCAGGTCGCACGCGTCGGCGTGGATCGCCCGCAGTCCCCGCCGCAAGGCCAGCTCGACCGCGGTCTCGGAGTAGTCGGCCGCCAGCGCGTCCCACCCGTGCTCGACCAGCACACGGGTGTTGCCGCCGCCCGCGGCGCCGATGTCGAGTGCCCTGCCGGGCGGCCCGAGCCGCCGCAGCTCCCGGGCGAGCATGGCGCGCCGCTCCCGATACCACCAGTGCCGGTCCTCCAGCTCGACCGTACGGCGGATGTCCGTGGCCTCCATGGCATCCTTCCCTAGTGATCAGTTCTTACGGCGGGACGGAAACGTCCAGAGTCTGTGCACCACGTAGCCCAGCGGCACGTTCACGACGATGACCAGTGCCTGCGCCACCATGATCGGAATCCCGGCCAGCTCCACCAGGAGTGGAACGCCGGTGACCGACGCGGCCAGGAAGCCCAGCCCGACGGTGTAGAACCGCAGGTGGCCCAGCACCCAGGACGATCCGGACACGCGGAAGACCATCAGCCGGTACCACGGGTAGACGACGACCGAGGCGACGAACTGGCTGGTCACGAGCAGGACGGGGTACGGGACCCGGTGCCCGAGCGCGGCCAGTTGGACGCCGAGGACCGCGTAGTACACCCCGGCCGACAGCGCGCCGCTGCCCAGGTAGAGCACGCGCCGCCGGTCGAGCGCCGCGGACAGGACCCGCCGCGCGAGGTGACGGCGCCCTGCGGGCCGGCCGCCTCCGGCGTCCGCGCCGCACCGGTCGGCGGAGGGCGGGACCGGCTGGGGAGCGTGTCCCGGACCTGGACTTCGGGCAGGTCCCCGAGCGGATTCCGGCGCGAGCCCGGCCGTGTTCGGGCGCACCGTCATCGCACCTCGTAGCCGCGCACCGCGTCGACGACACGGGCCGCTCCGGCCTCGCCGAGGCCCGCGAACAGCGGCAGCCGTACGAGCCGGTCGGCGACGTTCTCGGTGACCGGGCAGCCGCCGGGGGCGGTCCTGCCGTGCCGCGGACCGGCCGGGGAGCTGTGCAGCGGCTGGTAGTGGAACGCCGCCTGCACGCCGTGCGCCGCGAGATGGGCGATGAACGCCTGCCGGTTGCGCAGGTCGGGCAGGAGCAGGTGGTAGAGGTGGGCGGGGTGCGCGCGGTCGGCGGGGACCGCCGGCTGCGCCACCCCGTTCTCGGCCGCCCAGTCCGCCAGGCCCTCGTGATAGCCGTGCCACACCGCCTGACGCAGTCGCTGGATCGCGTCGAACGACTCCAGTTGCGCGGTCAGCATGGCCGCGAGGACGTCCGAGGGCAGATAGCTCGACCCGATGTCGACCCACTGATACTTGTCGACCTGTCCCCGGAAGAACCGGCTGCGGTCGGTGCCCTTCTCGCGGACGATCTCGGCGCGCGCGGCGAGGACGGCGTCGTTGACGAGCAGGGCGCCCCCCTCCCCGCACTGCACGTTCTTCGTCGCGTGGAAGCTCTGCGTCGCCATGAGCCCGAACGACCCGAGGGGCCGGTCGCGGTAGAACCCGCCCAGCCCGTGCGCGTTGTCCTCGATCAGGGCGAGGCCGTGCCGTCGCGCCACCGCGCCGATCGCGTCCATCTCGCAGCCCACCCCGGCGTAGTGGACGACCACCACGGCCCTGGTCCGCCCGGTGATCGCGGCCTCGATCAGGCGCTCGTCGATGTTCAGGGTGTCGGGCCGGCAGTCCACGAACACCGGCACCGCCCCGCGCAGCGCGTAGGCGTTGGCGGTCGACACGAACGTGAACGAGGGCATGAGGACCTCGTCGCCGGGCCGCAGGTCCAGCAGGATCGCCGACATCTCCAGGGCGTGCGTGCACGAGGTCGTCAGCAGTGCGCGGCCGGCGCCGGTCAGTTCGCACAGGAGCCGGCCGGCCCGCTCGGTGAACGGCCCGTCCCCGCAGGTGAAGCCTTGGCGCACCGCCTCCGCGAGGTAGGCGAGCTCGTTGTCCGCCACGTGGGTCCGGTTGAAGGGGACGGCCTTCAGGCTCGTTGTGCTCACCGCCGTAGTGAACAACGCCCCCGCGTCCCCACCCCGCCGCCGCCGCGCGTGGCTGGCGAATCATGGCGCAACCCTTACGGCGGGGGCGGGGGCGGGGCGGGACAGGCCGGGCTATCGCGCGGTGACGACCTGCACCACCTCGTTCGAGGTGCTGGGTGCGAAGCGCACCCACGCCTCGGCCTGCGCCGTGAGACCGCCGAGGTAGACGGCGGTGATGTGGTGCTCCCCCACCGACAGCGCCGAGGTCGTGAACGTGGCGGGCGTGTCGGCGCCGGTCTGCGTGCCCGAGCCGATGACGACGCCCTCGTCCTTGAAAACCACCCTCCCGGCGGGCGCCAGCGAGCCGCTGCGGGGGCGGACCCGCGCGGTGAACGTGACCGGGAACTTCGCCCGGGAGGGGTTCGGCGAGGAGGTCAGCTGAGTCGTGGTGCCGGGGTCGAACGGCAGCGTGACGCGGGTCGGCGGCGGGACGATCGCATCGACCTCGTTCGCGCGGTCGATTCCGTTGTCCGCCTCGGTGGTGCCCTCGATCGTGACCGTGTTGTCGAGGAGGAGGGTCCGGCCGTCGATGACGGCGCCCTCCGTGACCTTGATCGAGCCGCGGGCCAGGACGGTGCCGCGGAAGGTGGAGTACGTCCCGAGGACGGCGCCCTCGGTGGCCTGCCAGAAGACGTTGTCCGCCTGCGCTCCGCCCATCAGCATGATGTTGCTGACCCTGGCCGTGGTCAGCGTGGCCGCGCGGAAGACGAAGACCGCGTCCGGGTTCCCTCCGGCGTCGACGGTGAGCGTCCCGTCGATGCGGAACGTCCCGTCCGCCGAGTCGTAGACGCCGGGGGTCCTGCGGGTGCCGCCGAGCTCGGCGGGCACGGTGACGGCGGGGCCCCGAGCCGAGATGTCGTCGTACGCGGCGGTCGCGTCGGCCATCACCTGCGCCGCCTCGGCGTCGCCGGCGTGGACGTCCCCCTCGATCACGCCCGGCGGGAAACCGGTGACGGCGGTGCCGGGGCTGACGTCGACGTCCCCGGTTATCAGAGTCGCGTTCGCGCTGATGACCGTGCCCGCCGCGAGCACCGCGGTGTGCTCGGCGGCGCCGAGGTCCACCGGGGGCTGGTCGGCGCTCGCGCGGCCGTCCGTCACGACGAGGACGCCCGCTATCAGGGCCGCGACGAGGGCCCCGGCAAGGGCCGCGTACAACCACACCGCGGTGGCGCCGCGTGGGAGAAACCGGCGGTGACCGGCGACTGCCGCCATGAGAGGACTCCTCCTTCTCGGGGATCCGGCCCTGCCGCGTGGCCGGCCCGGATGGGACGATCGGCGGGTCGCGGTGGCCTGCCCGCGCGTAAGCATTGGGTAAGGGACCGGCAGGGGCACGGCCGGACACCGGGCCGGGGCGTTTCGTTGCCCGTTCTTTGCCCGGCGCCGGCCGTTCGTTCAGCTCTGCTGGAACACGACGTCGACCCAGTAGTTCGACGCGCGGAAGGTGCTGGACGGGAAGGTGTCGGTCGGACTGTAGGCGTACACCCCGTTGCCGCCCGACGTGCCGTCGGCGGGCGCTGTCAGCGGCCCGTTGGTGTACGCGGAGGTGAAGTACGGCCTGGTCACCGAGTAGCGCCCCGAGGTGTGGTACGAGACCACGTAGGTGGCGCCCGCGGTGATGGCGACGGGGTTGGGGAAGTCGGCCTGCTGCCATCCGGAGGCGGTCTCGTTCGTGAAGGTCGCGGTCGCCAGCTGCGTGCCGCCGGAGGTCCACAGGCTGCCGATGTGGGTGCCGGTGTTCAGCGGGCCCTTGTAGAACCGGACGCCGGTGACCAGGCCGGCGGTCGCGGCGATGAACTTCACGCCGAGCACCGCGTCCTGGGTGTCGGGCTGGTTGGCGACCGCGGGGGTCGCGGTGTTGTCCCAGAGCGTCTGCGCGGGGGTGAACATCACATCGACCCAGTAGTTCGACGCCCGGTAGCTGCTGGTCGGGAAGGTGTCGGTGGCGCTGTAGGCGTACACGCCGTTGCCGCCCGAGGGACCGTCGGCGGGCGCGGTGAGCGGGCCGTTGGTGTACGCGGAGGTGAAGTAGGGCCGGTTCAGCGCGTAGAAGCCGGACGTGGTGTGGTACGAGGCGATGTACGTGGTGCCGGAGCTGATGGCGACGGGGTTGGGGAAGTCCATCCGCTGCCAGCCGGTCGCGGTCTCGTTGGTGAAGGTCACGGTGGCGAGCTTCTGGCCGTCGGCCGTCCATAAGCTGCCGGTGTGGGTGCCGGTGTTCTGCGGGCCCTTGTAGAACCGGATGCCGGTGACGACGCCGTCCACCGCCGACTGGAACTTCACGCCGACCACCACGGCCTGCGGGTCGTTGCGCGACGCCTGGTCGGGAGTCGCGCTGTCACTCCACAGGCCGACGCTCGACACGCTCTGCACCAGCTCGGGTGAGGTGCTCGGGGCGAAGTGGATGACCGCCTCGCCGTCGAAGGTGTCGCCGCCGAGGTAGACGGCCGTGATGCGGTGCTGCCCGGCGGCGAGGCTCGACGTGGTGAGCCTGGCGGGATGCCCGTCGTCGTGGTAGTCCGTGCCGATGACCGTCGTCCCGTCCTTGAACGCCACGTAGCCCGCGGGGACGATCGAACCCGACTGCGCCTGGACGTTGGCCGTGAAGGTCACCGCGTCCCCCGTGTTCGACGGGTTGAGCGAGGAGGTCAGGCTCGTGGTCGTGGGCGGGTTGTTCGGCACCGTGACGCGGGTGGCCGGAAGGCCCATGGTGCCCTGCAGGCCAATCGTGTTGTTCAGCGAGAACAGCCGTCCGTACACCGCGGCGCCCGAGCTCACCGACACCGCGCCGGAGGCGAGCACGTTCCCGCGGAAGGTGCAGAACGTGCCCAGCGACGCGGTGCCCGTGAGCTGCCAGTACACGTTGTCCTCCTGGGCGCCGTTCACCAGGGCGATGTTGCTCACGTTGGCGGCGGTGAGGGTGGTGCCCCGGAAGACGAAGACGGCGTCGGGATCGGCCTGCGCGTCGAGCGTGAGCGTGCCGTTGATGGTGAAGGGTCCGCCGGTGGAGTCGTAGACCCCGGGGGTCCGGGTCGTCCCGCCGAGGGCGGGTGGGATCGTGGCGTTCGAGGACATGGCCGTGATGGCGTTGTACGCGCCGGTCACGTCGGCCTTCGCGCCGGCGGCGGCGGCGCCGGTCCGGATGGAGCCGCTCACGGTGCCCGGCGGGAAGCCGGTCACCGTGGTCCCGGGGCTGACCCCGAGGTCTCCGGTGATCGAGGTGAGGTTGGTGTTCGTCACCGACGTCCCCGCCAGCACCGCGTAGGTGTCCGCGTCGCCGATCGTCAGGGACGGGCCGGCGCTCGCGCCGCCGGGGATCGCGACCCCCGGTGCGAGCATGGCGAACAGGGTCGTGAGAAGGGCCGAGAGGCGGCGCCGGACGGTTCCGCCCGCGCCGGGACGGCGTCCGCGACCCGTCTTCCGTACGGCGGGCTCCCGCCCGCGTTTCATAGCATTTGCATTCATTTCCTGACCTTTCTCGCACAATCGGACGAATGCCACATAATCATGCACGTCGCAGGAGGAATTTCTATGCGAACCGACTCAGGGAGCCGAGAGACGCGACACGCAAACGATGACGCGAGGAAGGCCGCCGCGGAATGGATGATTGCCGCGCGGATGAACAGGATCTATACGCGGGCGGAAAAGATCTATGAAATGCCCGCTCGGATTGGATGGTACTCCCGGGCCTGCGGAGTTTCCATACGGCCCACTCCTTTTGCTACGCCCGGCTCTTCTTTCATCACATTTCCAGATACGCGAATGACCCTTCTCGTGTCGGACATTTCCGGCCACGGGTGCGGTGGGCCGGGCGGGACCGCCGCCCGGCCCACCGACACGGTCAGGACAGGACGGTGAACGGACGGCAGTTGCCCGGCCAGGCGGGGACGCCGCCGGTGCCCGGAGCCGGGAAGACCGTGCACCGGGTCTGCGCCACGTCGCCGGCGGTGGCCACGGTCACGTACAGGTCGTCGCCGGTGCCCGCGAGCTCGGCGTCCACCGAGACGGCCAGCACACCGGCGGGGTAGCCCGCGACGTGGGACAGGTCGTACCAGGTGTTCGTGCGGGGATCCCGCACCAGCGTCCTGCCGTCACCGGGCACGCGGCCGAGGAACGTCAGGAGCGACCCGGGATTGCCGACGAACGAGCTCGAGTCGACGCTCGTCGTCGGACCGGCGGGCCCGGGCGGTCCCTGCGGGCCCGCCTTCCCCTCCGGCCCTGGCGGTCCCTGCGGTCCGGCAGGCCCCGCGGGCCCGGGCGGTCCTTCCGGGCCTGTTTTTCCCTCCGGTCCCGCGGGTCCTTCCGGTCCGGCCGGGCCCTCGGCTCCTTCCGGTCCCGCGGGCCCCCGGGGGCCTTCCGGCCCGGGCGTCCCTTGCGGTCCCCGCTCGCCGGTCTCCCCCGTGGGTCCGGCCGGGCCCGCGGTTCCCCCCTCGCCGGACGAGCCGGACGGGACGAACGGACCGGCGGGGCCGCCCGCTCCGGACAGCCAGGGCGGCGCGCTCATGAAAGGCCAGGCGGCGCCTCCCGAGTCGCGGGACCCGCTGTCGTCGTCCCACAGGGGCACGACTCCCGCGAGACCGACCGGCCGGACCGGCGCGGAGGCCCCCGCCCCGCCCGGAGGCGCGGGCCGCGGGGCGGCCGCGGGGCGGTCTCCTCCGGCCGCGTCGTCCCAGGGCCACGGCGGCGCGGCGGTCTCGGTGCCGGTCCCTCCCCGCGCGCCCCGGCCCGCACCGTTCGTCGCGTGTGCGCCGCGCGGCGCGCACGGCCGCTTCCTCGCCTTCTTCACGCCGCGGTCCGCCGGACCGTGCGGGCGCCCGGGGGCGCAAGCGGTGTCCGCCTCCGGCCCTCGGGAGCCGTGGCTCGCGTACGCGGTCCCACCCGCCGCGACGCGCGCGACGCGCGCGACGTTCTGGGCGGCCAGAGCGGCCGAGGCGGCCGGCGCCATACCTCCGCCGGCGACCATGCCGGCGACCATCGTGGCGACCGCCCCGGCTCCCACAGCGGCTCCCACAGCGGCTCCCACGGTGGCTCCCACGGTGGCTCCCACGACGGCGGCGGCACGTCGTAGTGCGCCCGCCCCGACGGGCGACCGCGACATCGCCCCACTTTCCCGAGGATTCACGCGAACCCGTCCTTCCAGCGAGAAAATCCAGCTTCTGACGCCCGCTCCCGGGCCGGCGCGAAATCCCGGCGAATTCTTTTCCCGGGCGAACCGCGGCATGGGCGTTCCGATGGCCGCGCGGCCGGGGTGTGCCGATTTCACGCGCATCCCCTGTCCGGCTTTTTGACGGCGATTTACCCGGCCCCACGCCGGCGGCACCCGCCGGGCGCGCGAAATGCGAAACGGTGTCCGCCCTGCCGGGAACTCGCCGCTTCCGCGCGTGCCGCCGGGCGATATTCGGTCCCCGCTAGCCTTCGCTGGCCGTCCTCACCTTAAGGCGTTCCGCCGCGCGAACCAGAGGTTGTACATGCCAGGCGAATGGAAAACAATCGGCGCTGCCCGGAAAACAGGATTTCCCGGCGCCGCGCGTATCTTCGGCACCATGCTGACGGCCGCGGCCGTTCTGCTCGCCACCGCCTGGGCTCCGGTGCCCGCCGAAGACCTGGGCCGAGGTGACGTGAGGATCGTAAGCACGAGCCCCTCCGGCTCGCCGCAGGGCACGCCCGCCCCCGACGCCAAGGTTTCCCCCGGTGCTTCCACAGGCGCCTCCGCAGGTGCCTCCGCGGACGGTCACGCCCCGGCGACCCTCACCCCACCCGGCATGCCCGGCACGCCCGGCGGCCCCGCCGGACCCGCGGCGCCCGAGCCGCCCGGGACGGTGCAGTCCGCCGACGCGGCCGAGGCGAACCCCACGACGGACCCGCGGGCCTCACGCCTCGGCGGCCGGCGGCACCTCCGGAGGGGACAGCGCCGGGCGTCCCGTCAGACCTGCCCGCCGACGTCGATCATCTGCATCGAGAACAGCCTGCCGGGCAGCCCGCCCTCGGAATGGGACGTGCCCGGTGCGGGCAGCCCGGCGATCACCGGTTACGCCACCCAGATGAGCGTCAACGCGGGGCAGACCCAGCAGTTCAAGGTGAACGCCCCCTCGGTCACCTCCTACCGGATCGACATCTACCGGGTCGGCTACTACAGCGGCCTGGGCGCGCGGAAGATCGCGACCGTCAACCCCTCGGTGCCGCTGCCGCAGTCGCAGCCGGCCTGCCTCAACGACGCGACGACGGGACTGGTCGACTGCGGCAACTGGAGCCTCTCGGCCTCCTGGGCGGTGCCGGCCGACGCCGTCTCCGGCGTCTACCTCGCGAACTTCACCCGCACCGACGGCACCAGCGGCGTCAGCCAGAACATCTTCGTCGTCAGGAACGACGCGCGTAACTCCGACATCCTCGTGCAGACCTCCGACGCGACCTGGCAGGCGTACAACACGTACGGAGGCAACAGCCTGTACAAGGGCCTTCCGGTGGGCCGCGCCTTCAAGGTCAGCTACAACCGCCCGGTCATCACCCGCGCCGGATGGCCGGAGACCTACTTCTTCAACGCCGAATACCCGATGATCAGGTGGCTGGAGTCCAACAGCTACGACGTGAGCTACAGCAGCAGCGTCGACACGGTGACCAGCGGCGCGCAACTTCTCAACCACAAGGTGTTCTTCTCCTCCGGCCACGACGAGTACTGGTCGCAGGAGGCGCGCGACAACGTCGTCAACGCCAAGAACAAGGGCGTCAACATCGCCTTCTTCACCGGCAACGAGATGTTCTGGAAGACGAGGTGGGAGAGCAGCATCGACCCCTCGGCGACCCCGAACCGGACGATGGTCTGTTACAAGGAGACCGTCGCCAACATGAAGATCGACCCGAGTCCCACCTGGACCGGGACCTGGCGCGACCCGCGTTTCGCCCAGCCGCCCAACGGCGGCTATCCGGAGAACGCCATGACCGGGACGCTCTTCATGGTCAACGGCAATGTCAACAACGCGATCACCGTTCCGGCGGAGTACGCCCCGATGCGCCTGTGGCGCAACACCTCGGTCGCGAACCTGCAGCCCGGGCAGGTCGCCACCTTCCCCAACGGGACTCTTGGCTACGAGTGGGACGAGGCGCCGGACAACGCTTTCGCCCCGGCGGGGCTGGTCCTGTTCTCCAGGACCACCGTGGCCACCACCACCAAGTTCCTGCTCGACTTCGGCGCGACGTACGGCGCCGGGATCGCCACGCACAGCCTCGTCCTCTACCGCGATCCGAGCGGCGCGTACGTCTTCGGCGCGGGGACCATCCAGTGGTCGTGGGGTCTGGACGCGGTCCACGACCGGCCGGGCACGCCGACGGACATCCGGATGCAGCAGGCCACCGTCAACCTGCTCGCCGACATGCGCACGCAGCCGGCCACCCTGCAGCCGGGCCTGGTCCCGGCCACACCGTCGACCGACACCGCTCCCCCGACCTCGACGATCACCACCCCGTCGAGCGGCGCCTCGGTGCCCGGCGGCACCACCGTGACGATCGCCGGAACCGCCGCCGACACCGGGGGCGGCGTCGTGGCGGGGATCGAGGTGTCGGTCGACGGCGGCACCACGTGGCACCGGGCGACCGGCCGGACCGCCTGGCAGTACGCCTGGACGACGACGAGCGGCCAGGGCCCGGTCACGATCCTCTCGCGGGCCGTCGACGACATCGGCAACATCCAGCGGACCCCGGCCAGCAGATCGGTGACCGTCAACGCGGGCTGCCCGTGCTCCATCTGGTCGCCCGACACCGTGCCCGCCAACGTCACCAAGGACGACAACAAGGCCGTCGAGGTCGGCGTCCGGTTCCGCGTCCGGAGCCCCGGCTACATCTCCGGGATCAGGTTCTACAAGGGCCCGCTGAACACCGGCACGCACGTCGGCAGCCTGTGGACCAACACCGGGCAGTTGCTGGCGCAGGCGACCTTCACCAGCGAGACGTCGACGGGCTGGCAGCAGGTGAACTTCTCGACGCCCGTGCCGGTGAACAACGACGTCAGCTACGTCGCCTCCTACCACACCAACACCGGGTTCTACTCGGTCAACCGGGACTACTTCGTCACGCAGTACTCCAACGGCCTCATCACCGGGCTGGCGGACGGCGTGGACGGCGGCAACGGGCTCTACACCTACAGCAAGACGAGCACGTTCCCGACCAGCACCTACCGGGCCAGCAACGCCTGGGTCGACGTGGTCTACTCGCAGGCGACCACGCTGTGGGACGAGTCGGCGACACCGGACGTCGTCGCCCAGCCCGACACCAAGGCGGTCACGCTCGGCGTGAAGTTCCAGTCCTCCGTCTCGGGCGCCATCCGGGGGATCCGGTTCTACAAGAGCACCCAGAACACGGGGGTCCACGTCGGCAGCCTGTGGACCGTCGACGGTCAGCTGCTGGCGAACGTGACGTTCACCAACGAGACGCCGTCCGGGTGGCAGCAGGCGCTCTTCTCCACACCCGTGAACATCACGCCGGGCACCACGTACATCGCGTCGTACTTCACGCCGACCGGGTTCTACGCGCTGGACCGGTTCTACTTCACCACGCAGTACAGCCGCGGCCCGCTCACCGCTCTGGCCGACGCCGCGTCCGGCGGCAACGGCGTCTACACCTACGCCGGGACGAACACGTTCCCGACCGCCACCTACCGCGCCTCCAACTACTGGGTGGACGTGCTGTTCGACGCCGCCCAGGCGCAGGCCGCCGCCCGCCGGGCCCCGCGTCACGGAGCCGGCCGGCCGTACGGGAACCCGGTCCCGCATTCGGCGCCGCAGTCGCTTCCGGGGCGGCGGCGGCCCGCGATGCCGTACGCGCCGGCCCCGCTCGTCCGCGAGACCGGCCGGGCGCGGCGCGACGCCGCGCGGGCGCCGATGCTGGAGAGGTTCCCCTACCTGGCGCGGCCCCCGCAGTCCGCGGCGTTCCACCACCCAGGAGGCGGCGGGCACGCACGGCGGCCCGGCGGCGGGCGGCCGGGCTCCCCGTCGTGAGCGGTCAGCCGCGCGCGGTCTCGGGGCTGGATCGGGAGTGACGCGCCGGTTCACCGGCACGGGCCGCCTCGTACCAGTCCTCGATGACGGCGGCCGTGCGCGGCCAGCCGAGATCGGCGACCGCCCGCCGCCCGCGCTCGGCCATCCGGGCGCGGGCGGCGCCGGCGTCGAGCACCCACCTCAGATGCGCCAGCAGGTCATCGGCCGACCCGCTGCGGAACACCCGGTAGGCGTCCCGGTCCGCCACCACCGGGCCGAGGGTGGCGTCGGAGGACACGACGACCGCCGTACCCAGGGCGAGGGCCTCCAGGGCGGCCGTCGGGATCCCCTCACCGATGGACGCGAGCCTGCGGGAGGCGAGCACGAAGACCTCCGCCCGGCCGACCAGCGCGTGGACGTCGTCGGCCGGGAGCTGCCCGGCGAACTCGACGCCCGCTCCGGCGAGCCGTTCGAGCCGGGCGCGCTCGGGGCCCTCCCCCGCGATGACGAGGCGCGCCCCCGGGCGTACGGCCCGCAGCCGGTGGAAGGCCTCGATCGTCAGGGCGTGGTTCTTCACCGGCACGAGGCTGCCCACGCTGACGATCAGACCGGGTTCCACGACCGTCCGCGCCCTGATCGCGTCCAGGCGGGGCAGGTCGAGGCCGCTCGACATCGTGCGGATCGCGTCGGCCGGGACACCGGCCCTGCCCAGGTCGGCCGCCGGCCTGGCGCCGATGGCGACGAACCCGGCGACGTGGCGGAAAGCCCACGGCATCACCGCGCGCTGCCCCATCGCGAGCGCGCCGTGGACGGTGACCAGCAGCGGGACGCGCAGCCGCCGGACGGCGGGGCCGAGGAAGAGCGCCTCACGGTGGTCGCCGTGCAGGTTGACGACGTCCACCGGCCCCAGGCCGGGGAGCGCCGCCGCGCACTCCAGGGCGAACGCGACCGGGTCGGACCTGCGGGCGGCGAGGCGGCCGAGGTGGGTCGGCGCCGGCGTCACGGCCTCCACACCCGGAGGGACGTCGCCGCGCCGCCGGGCGACCAGCACCTCGTGCCCGCGCAGCACCTGCTCGCGCGCCAGCCGCGCGATGTAGCGCTCCTTGCCCCCGGGGTCCGGGGGCAGCCGATATCCGATGTGCAGGATCCTCACGTCGTCCTCCCCGAGATCGATCTCTCCGCTCCGCGCGAGGCGTGCCGGGCACCGCTTCCCCGCAGCACGGCGGCGGCCGCCCATCGGACGTCGCGGGCGCCGGGCAGCAGGTCACGAGCGCCCAGCCCGGCCACCCGGGCGAACCATCCGACCTCCACCACGGCCATGGCGCCGTAGCTCACGGTGGAGGCCAGCGCCGCCCCGGCCGGTCCCCACAACGGGATGGTCACGGCGTTCAACGCGACGTTCGAGGCGAGGGCGCCGGCGGCGACGGCGGTCATCGCCATCGGGCGGCCCACCCGCACCAGGTACTGCTCGACCGGCCGCAGCAGGGACCACGCGACGGTCCCCGGGGCGAGAGCGAGAAGCGGAAGCACACTGCCCGTGAAGGCCGCGCCGTACAGTCCCGGGATCAGCGGCGGCGCGGCGCACGCGAGCACGCCGACGGCGGCCGACGAGAGCATCAGGTTGAGCCGGACGGCACGCGCCGTGACCGCCCGGGCGTCGGACTCGTCCCGCACCGCCTGGCGGGACAGCACGATCTGCGCGAGCGCGTCGGTGGGCACCCTGGACAGCGAGAGGAACGACGTCGCCACCGTGTAGAGGCCGGCCTCGGCCGGCGCCGCCCACGCGTTCAGCAGCAGGACGTCCACGGTCAGCAGCAGATGGAACGCCACCGTCCCCAGGTGATACCGGCCCGACAGCGCCAGTTGCCTGCGGGCGAGGGCCGCCTCCCCGCGTACGGGCAGCCCGAGCGGGCGGGCGAACACCACGAACGGCAGGATCGTGGAGACGGCCCAGCAGGCGACCACCGAGGTGAGCGTGAGCCGGCCGGCCACCGCGAGCAGCAGGATCGGAACATACAGCGCCACGGCGGACAGCACGACCGCCCGGTTGGCCAGCCCGACCCGCGACTCCAGCAGCGCGATCCCCCTGAGGTTGACCGCCGCGACGCCGAACGGAACGGCGAGCAGCGCCACGACCATCAGGTGGGTGGCGGCGGTCAGGGCCAGGGCGCTCACCGCGCCCAGCGTCAGCAGGGCGGACGCGGCGCCGAGGACCAGCCCGAGAACGGCGGCGTTGCCGGCCAGGGACCGGTGACGCTCCAGGACCGGCCACAGCGCGATCTGCGACCTCCCGACGGACAGGTGGCCCGCCACGGTCGCGATCCCGGCCGTGGTGGTGATCGTCGCGTAGACCCCGCGCCCCTCCGGCTGCAGGCAGCGGGCGAGGAACACGCCCGCCACCGCCGCCAGGACCAGCGGAACCGCCTGGCTGGCCATGGTCTGCAGGAGGGTCCTGACGCCCGTCCTCATCGGGCCTACCTCCCCCGGCGAGCCGCGAGCAGCCGCCGGTACAGGCCGAGGTGCTCCTCGGTGACGGCCTCCATGTCGAGGTTCTTCCACGCCCACGCCCGCGCGGCCGCGCCCAGTGACGCGGCGAGCGCGGGGTCGTCGAGCAGCCGGGCGATGCCGTCGGCCAGCGCCTCCGGAGCCGCGGGCGGCACCAGGACGCCGCGGTCCTCAAGCAGCTCCGGGGTGCCGCCCACGGCCGTGGCGACGACCGGGCGGCCCGCCGCCATCGCCTCCATGACCGCGTTGCTCAGACCCTCCTCCAGCGACGGGAGCGCCACCACGTCGGCGCGGGCCAGCAGTCCCGCGTTGTCCTGCCGGAAGCCGAGGAACCGCACGTCGACCCCGGCCTCCTCGGCCTGCCGTTCCAGGCTTCCACGCTCGGGGCCGTCCCCGACGAGCACGAACGTGCAGGGCCGGCCCCGCCGGGCGAGCAGCGCCGCCGCCTCGACGAGGAACCGCTGCCCCTTGTTCCCGCTCAGCCGGGCCACGCACGCGACCACCGGCAGCGCGCCGCCGACCGGCTCGGGCCCGGCCCGGTCGAAGGCCGACGGCGCGAGCCCGTTGTAGACCACGCTCACCTTGCCGGCGGGCACGCCCTCGACCGCGCGCGTGCCCTGCGCGATGGCCACGGAGTTGGCGACGACGTGGTCGGTCATCAGGTTCACCAGGTGTTCGAACGCGGCCGTCCAGGGCGCCTTCGGCCTCAGGTACCCCTGCGTGCGGCGGGCGGTGACGACCACGGGGACCCGGGCCAGCCGGGCGGCGGGCGTGCCCAGCAGGTAGCTCTCATAGAGGAAGCCGTGCACGACCTCGGGCCGCAGGCGGCGCAGCGATCGCACCAGGCGGGCGAACGCCCGCAGGTTGCCTGCCGGTGACGTGACGCCCCGGGAGAAGCCGAGCCGGTGCACCGGGATCCCGGCCGCGCGCAGGTCGTCCTCGTGCGGGCCGCCCCTGGACAGGACGAACACGTGGACCTCGACGCCGCGGTCGCGGAGCCGTTCGGCGAGCAGGCACAGTTGCCGCTGCGCGCCCCCGAGGCCCAGGTGCCCGATGAGGAGCACGACGCGCCGCACCTTGCCCTCACCGCCCATGACCTCGCCCATGCCCTCGCCCATGCCCTCGCCTGTGCCGTCATCCGCTGTTGCCATTCGAGGGACCTCAGGTTCTGTGTACGAGTGAGTCGGAGGGGCCGGGAACGGCGGACCCGTCGCCCCGCGGCGTCCTGGTCCACGCGACCGCGGCCGGCAGGCTCGCGATCATCACGATCGGCATGCGCTGCCGGAAGATGAGGCCGATGTTCGACATGGTCGTGGCGTACGCGACGGAGCCGGGGACGACGAACAGCAGGATGATCAGGAGCATCCGCCGGTCCTGCCGCCAGAGCCGGCGCGCCCCGAGCACGGCGCAGCACAGCAGCCAGTACCACAGGAGCGTGTCCATCTTCCCGAGCTGGAGCGCGATGCTCCCGCTCATCCACGGGAAGGGGGACAGCAGCGTGTAGACGAGCTTCGGGCCCAGGGCGTTCCAGGCGTTGCCCTCGTCGTCGAAGGCGACGCCCGAGCCGCCCTCCGCGTTCGCGAGCCGGGTGTGCTCCGCCTGCCCCCGGTCGAGTTGTTCCTGCACCGTGCCGAACGGCCCGCCCGGGTCGGCGCCCCGCTCGGCGCCCCGGTCGACGCCCTGCAGGAGCAGGAGGACCGGGATCAGCAGCGCGGCGAAGACGACCAGGCCGCGACCGGACAGCGCGCGCCTGACCCGGGCGACGCCGACCAGCAGCGGCAGGGCGCACATGAACACCATGTACGGCCGCACGTTCCACAGCGCCCACAGCAGCGGCGCCAGGGCGATCACCTTGCGCGGGTCGAAGCGTTGCATGTTCGACGCGGCGAGACCCAGGCAGGCCACCACGAGGAACGCGTTGAAGCCGTCCTTGAAGGTGTCGGAGGTGTGCAGCAGGAAGCCGGGCAGGAACGCGGTGATGACCAGCAGCCGGAACGCCGCCCGGTCGTCGGCGCCGACGACCCGGGCGAACCGGTAGAGAACCACACACGCGGCGCAGGCGACCAGCGCCACCACCGCGGTGCAGGCGAGCGGGGCCGGTCCCCCGCACAGGTACATGACGAGCGCGAAGACGTGACACGGCACCGCCACCCCGTAGACGGAGCCCAGCTCCTCGGAGGTGACGTAGTGGACCCCGCTGTGCCGCCACAGTTCGACGATGCCGAGCGCCCTGGCCTCGTAGGAGAGGTTGTCACCGCCGTACCCGAAGCCGCCCGAACGCAGGACGAGGACGTGGACGGCCAGCCGTAGCCCGAAGGCGGCGAGCAACACGGGCAGCGCGCGCCGCGCCACCGGCGGGGCCAGGGTCGTGTGCACCATCACGACCAGCAGCACGGTGACGGCGATGACGACGATGTACTCCACCCGGAATCACCTGGAGTTCCCGGCGCACGCCTCGGCGTACAGCGCCTCGAACCACTCCGCGGCCCGCCCGATGTCCACCAGGCCGGCGCTCTCCTCCGCTCCCGCCCGGAGCCGGGCCAGCGTGCCGGGCCGCATCGCCCGCAGGATGCCCTCGGCGAGCGCGCCGGCGCTGCCGGGCGGGGTGAGGATGCCGTTACGCCCGTTCTCGACGAGATCGGGCACGCCTCCGACGGCGGTGGACACCACGGGCACCCCGGCCGCGAGCGCCTCCATCACGACGACCGGCAGCCCTTCGTACGAGGAGCTGAGGACGAGCAGGTCGGCGGCGGCGATCAGCCGTCCCGCGTCGGGCACGTGGCCGGCGATCCGGACGGCGGCGCCGAGCCCGAGCCCGGCGATGCGGCGGCTCGTCGGCTCCAGTTCCGGGCCGGACCCGGCGAGCAGGAACACGGCACGAGGATCGGCCGCCACGACCCTGGCGGCGGCGTCGACCAGCAGCGCGTGGTTCTTCTGCGGCCGGAAGTTCGCGACGTTCACGATGAGGAAGGCGTTGCCGGGGACACCCCACTCCCGCCGGGTGCCCGCGGCCAGCGTGACCCGGTGCCGCTGCTCGGCCACGCGCACCCCGTGGACGCAGGTGTCCGGGGCGCGCCCGCGCCTGCCGGTGCGCGCCCGGGCGACCTGGGGCGAGACCGCCACGGTGCGGTTGTCCAGCCACCCGGTGAGCCGGTCCAGCAGCATGGTGAGCGGGCGGTAACGCACGTTGTGCACCGTCGAGACCAGGACCGGCCGGGGCCGCCACAGCCGGGACACCGGCCGCAGCAGCGCCCCGGGCAGCGGCGAGTGCAGGTTGACGACGTCCGGCCGCAGCCGCCCGACCTCGCGGAGCAGGCGCGCGAGCCGCAGCGGCCGCGGGCAGGCGGTGAGGTCCACGACCTCGATCCCCGCCGACCGGAGCCGACCGGTCAGTTCACCGGTGGACGCGCTCAGGCACACCACCGTGTAGCGGCTGGCCGGGCGCGACGTGGCCAGCAGCCGTTCGACGAGGAGCACCTCGGCCCCGCCGACGTCGAGCGTCTTGATCACTTCACAGACATGGACACCGCGCATCGCGCTCAATCCCCTCGAAAGGCGTTCCATCGGGGTGCTAGCGGCGCTCGACGGCCCGCAGCCCGGAGCCCGTGACGCCGATGTACTTGCCCTCGTAGGCGAAGACGCGGAAGAGCGACTGCCGCTCCGCGTGCTCCCGGAACACCAGGTTGTCCTGGATGTCGTCCATGACCATGACATGCCTGCCGGTCAGATGGGGCCGCACGCGCCGGAGGAAGAACTCCCGCCCGGCTCTGGTCTTGTCCGAGTCGTAGTGGACCAGGTCGACCATCGTGTCCGGAGACAGGAATTCCTCGAGATTGCGACGGTCGCCCTTCGTCCTCAGAGACCACCGGCTTCTCAGGTCGTTCGGCACGACATATCCGATGTAGCGCTCCGGATTGGCGAGCCGGAAGAATGGGAAATCGCTGGACATCAACCGCCCGGTCCCGTTGGCCCGCATCGCGGCGAGCATCGCCGCCGTGGACCAGCCGGCCGCCACTCCCGTCTCCAGGGCGAGCGCGGGCCGGACGATCCTGGTCAGCAGATAGAGCAGTTCCACGCCGCCACCCCCGCCCAGGTCCACCCCCATGGCGGCGAGCGCCTCCATCCGCGGCCGGACGCGGTCCGCGAGGGCCCGGGCGAACTCCCCGCCCTCCCGCCACAGGACCGGGTCGACGGCGTTTCCCCACGCGTCCAGATTCTCCGCGTGCTCCGCCGCCCAGGCACGGGCGGCGTTCCGCTCCCGGTCGTGCCCATGGCTCAGCCGCGACCATATTTTCCGCGTCATCACGGGGAGATAAGCGGGACGGGCGGCATTCCTGGCGACGACGCGAATATTCATAGTCGAATGCTACGAGCGCCGTTGATTTGACATCGGGAGCGCAACCGGAATTTCTCGGAAAACGGAGCGGAGGAAAAATTCACCGAAGCCGGTAGACCGCGTAGCCGCCGGAGCGGTACACCGGTGTCGCGGCGGACGGCGCGTCCGGATCTCCCGCCCGCCGCTCGGACACCAGCCACCGCACGCCGTACCCGTCCCGCAACAGCCGGGCCGCCGGAGAGGCGGGATCGCGGACCGCGGCGTCGTTCTCCCGCAGCAGCCGCGGGTCCCGGAACGGGATGTCCTGCACCCGCACGCCGGGGCGCCAGCGCGCCATGTTCGCCGAGGTGTACGTCCAGCCCTCGACCAGCACACGCCGTTCGGCCAGCGCCGCCAGCCAGAAGTGCCGGCTGTCGCACGGGCTCTCATGGCCCCATCGGCAGTGGGCGTCGGTCGCGACCAGGTCGTCCGGGCTCGAATGGGCCCGCAGCCACCTCGCCGCCGCCACCGTCCCCTCAGGGACCGTCTCCTCCTGGACCGTCCCCTCCGAAACCGTCCCGCCGGGCACCCCGGCCTCGGCGGCGCCCGCGCCGCCCGGAAGGGCGTCGCCGGACGGAAGCGCCCTGGTGACCCACGCGGCGGGCAGGCCGAGAGCGCCGACCAGGAACACCGTCCAGGCCCACAGGCGCGCCCCCCGCCACCCCCTGAGCGCCAGGACGCCCACGACCAGGGCCACGGCCACGGCCAGCACGCCGTACGGCAGATAGAGGAGCGCCTCCGGCCGCCCTGGCTCCAGGGGGACCCGGACGCCGCACAGCCACCGCACCAGGACCTCGATCAGCACCCCGGCCGCGACCGCGACGCCCGCGGTGCGGTACGGCAGGCGCGCCCGGGCCCGGGCCGCGGACAGCCCGCGTGCCGCGACGACCATCAGGTAGGGATAGGACCCGGCCAGGAAGTAGATCTGGCTCATCTGGCAGTGCCCGAGCAGGAGCACCGCGCCGAGGCCTGACCCGCCCATGCCGAGCATGAGGAGCACGCCCGGCGGCGTCCGCGTCCCCGGCCGGCCCGCGAGCAGCCCGAGGACGCCGAACCAGATCAGCGCCCAGCACACCGCGTACAGGCCGGCGGCCCCGAGCAGCGAGGCGGTCCCCGGACGCGCGTCGCCCCGGCCGGTCAGCTGGCCCCAGGTGACGCGCACCAGCGAGAGAGGATCCACGACGATGCCGTTGCGCGCGCCGCCGAACAGCACGAACTGCGCGTAGAGCAGGCACACCCCGGTCATCGCCGCCACGGCGAGCAGCGCCGGGGAGACCCGGCGGCGCCTGACCGCCTCGACCGCGCCGGCCGTCGCCAGCCCGGCGGCGAGCAGCGGCAACTGGGTGGCCTTGGCGCCCATCACCCCGACGAGGAGGACGCCGAGCATGATCCACCGGCCCGCGCCGCCGCGGCCGTGCAGGAGGTCGGCCACGAGCAGGACGACGGGCGCGAACAGCAGCGCCCCGAACGTCTGGGACGGGCTCGTCCACGACTCCGCCTTCCAGGTGAACACTCCCGTGCCCGGCCCGAGGTACAGGTTGGGCGCCACGACGTAGAACGTGCCCGCGACGGCCGCCAGCGCGCCTGCCCGGGAGCCCGCGCCGCGCCTGGCGACCATCCCCAGCAGGACGACGAGCGCGGCCAGCACGGGCAGCATGCCGAGCCGGAACAGCAGCACCAGCGGCTCGACGCCGGTGATCCAGCTCGCCGCCGCGAGGTGCGCGTACACGAACCAGTGGTACAGCAGCGGCTCCCCCGCGACCATCGGGGTCGCGGGCGGCATGTGGTGCTTCAGCTCCCCCACGAGCGCCAGGTGGTACGGCAGGTCGACGTTGACCGAGGCCATCCCCGGCCAGGTCAGGGCGGTGTGCCGGAAGAAGGTCACCGCGCTCCAGGCGACCAGGCTCGCGACGGTCAGCGCCAGCGCCCACGACCACCACAACGGCGCCGGCGTACGGAGCGCCCTCGACCCGCGGCCGCGCAGCCGGGGGACCCCGGCGACGGCCGCGAACGTGGCGACCGGCCACGCCAGGACGAGCAGCGGCGCCCCGGCGGCCCGGGCGGCGGCGTAGACGACGACCTCCACGGCGTAGCCGAGCGCCACGCCCAGCGCGATCTCCTCGGCCATCGTGCGGCGGCCCCGGTAGAGGGCCCGCACCAGAAGCGTCCCCGGCAGCGCCACGCAGACGGCGAGGTACGCCGCGAAGAGGCCGAGATCCCTGGGCGACACGCCGTAGAACAGCGTCACGCCCGCCGTGAACACGGTCACCGACACCGCCGGCAGCCATCTCAGGCGAGGGGCCGGTGCGGATCGGCCGGTCCGGCGGTGAGGCCTCCGCCCCTCGACCGGTCGCGGTGTGGTGAGTGCTGTCTCGGCCATGCGGCAAGCCTCGCGACCGCCGCCGGTCCGCCCGGGGCACGACGCCTGCCCCCGGCGGAGTCCTTGCCACTCCTTTGTCCCGGGGGAACGCCCCTGCCACGCCGAAAAGGCCGTGGAGACCGCGCGATCGGCGGTATTCCGCTGCCCGCCATTGCTTTACCTTTCCGTCCGGCCCGTGCCGATCGGCCTGAATCATGCCTCGGTAGGGAATGCGGAAAGGCTTCGCCGCCGCCGTGACGGTGTCGGCGAAAAGCTCAAATCGCGGGTTAGCTTCTCCGACGTGAACAGGCTCATCACCGAAGAGCCCGTGGTGAGACCGGACGGCCGAATTCGGGTCATGGAAATCATCGCGCGCATGAACATCGGCGGCCCGGCCACCCAGATCCTGGGGCTGTGCGAACGGCTGAACACCGAGGAGTTCGACCACCGCCTCTACACCGGGCAGGTCGAGGAGACGGAGGGCGACCGGCTCGGGGACACGGTGGCACGGGTGCACCGCGTCCCCGGTCTGGGCCGTTCGGTCCGGCCCGGCGACGACTGCCGCGCGCTGCTGCGGCTGGCCGCCGAGATGCGGGCCTTCCGGCCGCACATCGTGCACACCCGTACGGCCAAGGCGGGCGCGCTCGGCCGGGTGGCCGCCCGCCTCGCCCGGGTCGGCGCGGCGTGGGGCGGGGGGCGGACCGTGCACGTCTTCCACGGCCACCTGCTGCACGGCTACTTCTCGCCCGCGAAACGCCGCCTCTACGTGGGGGCGGAGCGGCGGCTGGCCGCCATGACCGACCGGCTGGTGACGGTGGGCGCCAACGTGCGCGACGATCTGCTCGCGGCCGGGATCGGCCGTCCCGGGCAGTACGTCGTGATACCGCCGGGCGTGCGGCTGGGCGGGGTGCCCGGCCGCGAGGCCGCCCGCGCGGAGCTGGGGCTTCCACCGGACGCGCCGGTCGTCGCCTTCGTCGGCAGGCTCACCAGGGTGAAGCGGCCCGACCGGTTCCTCGCGGCCGCGCGGGCCGTGCTCGCCCGCCTGCCCGCCTGCCGGTTCGTCGTCTGCGGCGGCGGCGAGCTCACGGACGAGGTGGAGCGGGCCGCCGGCGCCGCACCGGGCGCCTTCCACCTGCTCGGGTGGCGGGCGGACGTCGAGACCGTCTACGCGGCGGCCGACGTCGTCCTGCTCACCTCCGACAACGAGGGCACGCCGCTGACGTTGATCGAGGCCGGCATGGCGGGGACTCCCGTCGTCGCCACCCGCGTGGGCAGCGTCGAGGAGGTCGTCAGGCACGGGGTCACCGGCCTGCTGGCCGCCCCGGACGCGGGCGAACTGGCCGAGCACGCCTTCCGGCTGCTGACCGACCCGGTGCTCGCCCGCCGCATGGGCGAGTCCGCCCGCCGCTGGACGACGGAGTCCTTCGCGGTCGAGCGCCTGGTGGCCGACACCGAGGCGCTCTACCGGTCGCTGTACGCCGCGTCCAGCCCGTCGTCGTTCCCAAGGAGCATCGCATGAGAGTCCTGGTCACCGGAGGCGCCGGGTTCATCGGCGCCAACCTCTGCCGGGCGCTGACCGTCCGGCCCGAGGTCGAGAGCGTCACCGTGCTGGACGATCTGAGCAGCGGGGACCCGGCCAACCTCGCCGACGTCGGGGCCGACCTCGTGACCGGCAGCATCCTCGACCGGGACCTGCTGGCCGACCTCGTGCCCGGCGCGACGCACGTGATCCACCTGGCCGCGCGGCCCTCGGTGCCCCGGTCGGTGAGGGACCCGCTCGCCTCGCACGCCGTCAACGCGACGGGGACGCTGCACGTCCTGGAGGCGTGCCGGGCCACCCGCCCGCACGTGATCCTGGCGTCGTCGTCCTCCGTGTACGGCGACCGCGCCGAGGCGCGCAAGCACGAGGACCTGCCGGCCCGGCCGCTGAGCCCGTACGGCGCGAGCAAGCTCGCCGGCGAGGCGTACGCGCTGGCGTACGCCTCCAGCTACGGCCTCCCCGTGCTGCCGTTCCGCTTCTTCAACGTGTACGGCCCGCTCCAGCCGGCCGGGCACGCGTACGCCGCGGTGATCCCGGCGTTCGTCAGCGCCGCGCTGGCGGGCCTGCCGGTCCCGATCCACGGCGACGGGCGGCAGGCGCGTGACTTCACCTACGTGGGCTCGGTGGTGGACGTCCTCACCGACGCCGCGATCCGCCGGGTCACCAGCGGCACGCCGCTCAACCTGGCCTTCGGCACCCGCGTGTCCCTGCTCCATCTCAAGGACGCCCTGGCCGCCGTCCTCGGCCGGCCGGTCGGGGCGGAGTTCCGGCCGGCCCGCGCGGGCGACATCCGCGAGTCGCAGGCGTCGGCCCGCCTGCTGCTCGACCGGTTCCCCGGCGTCCGGCCGGTGCCGCTGGAGGAGGGCCTCCGCCTCACCGTGACCTGGTTCGAGAAGACGTCCGACGCCCGGAACGCCTGACACACCGCCTTTGCGCACGAAGTCCTATTGCGATCCTGTCCACCTCCACGTGCTGGGAGAAGTCCTTGACCACGTCAAGCGGGAACACCTATCTGATCACGGGCGGGAGCGGCTTCGTCGGATCCCACCTGACCGATGCCCTGCTCGCTCGCGGCGACTCGGTCGTCGTCCTGGACGACATGTCGACCGGCCGTCCGGCCAACCTCGCGCACCACGCGGGTGACCCGCGGCTGCGCGTGGTCCAGGGCTCGGTCCTGGACGAACTCATGGTGGACGAGCTCGTGCACGCGTGCGACGTGGTGATCCACCTTGCCGCCGCCGTGGGGGTGAAGCTCATCGTCGAACGACCGCTCCGCTCGCTGACCACCAACATCCGCGGTTCGGAGATCGTCGTCGAGGCGGCGTACCGCCACCGGCGGAAGACCCTGGTGACCAGCACGAGCGAGATCTACGGGAAGAACTCGGCCGGCCCGCTCCCCGAGGGGTCCGACCGGATCCTGGGCAGTCCGGACGTCGTCCGCTGGGCCTACAGCACGGCCAAGGCGGTGGAGGAGATCCTGGCCAACGCCTACCACAGCGAGCGCGGCCTGCCGACGGTCGTCGTCCGGCTGTTCAACACGGTGGGGCCGCGGCAGAGCCCGGCGTACGGCATGGTCATCCCCCGGCTCGTCCGGCAGGCGCTGGCGGGCGTGCCGCTCACCGTGCACGGCGACGGCACGCAGACCCGCTGCTTCGCGCACGTGCGCGACGTCGTGCGGGCTCTCCTCCTGCTGCTCGACGACGACCGCGCGGTCGGAGGGACGTTCAACGTCGGCTCGAGCGACGAGGTGAGCATCCTGGAGCTGGCCAAGCTGATCGTCGAGCTCACCGGGAGCACCTCCGGCGTCGATCTCGTCCCGTACGCCGAGGCGTACGGCAAGGGCTTCGAGGACATGACGCGCCGGGTTCCCGACACCGGCAGGCTGCGCGCGCTGACCGGGTGGACGCCGGCCCTGTCGCTGGACGACATCCTGCTGGAGACCATCGCCGACGCCCGCGCCGAACTCGCGGCCCCGGGCCGGTGAACGGCGCGACCGTCCTGGCCACCTCGGCAAGCGCCTTCGCCGGCTGCGCGGCGGCGACCCCCGTGATGCGGCGCCTCGCGCTGCGCTGGGGACTCACCGACAAGCCCGGGGGGCACAAGTCGCACCGGCGGCCGACACCCTATCTGGGCGGGATCGCCATCATGCTGTGCACCGTCGTCCCACCGGTGGCGCTCGCCGGCGCGGCCGGCCAGCGGATCGCCGGCATCCTCGTCGGCGCCGTGGCCATGACCCTGCTCGGGCTGATCGACGACGTCGCGCCGCTCCCCCCGCCGACCCGGCTGGCCGTACAGGCGCTGGCGGCCGGGGTGGCCGTGACGAGCGGGGTCGTGGCGCCGGTGACCGGATCCTGGCCGGACGTGCCGATCACCCTGCTGTGGATCGTCGTGGTCACCAACTCGTTCAACCTGCTCGACAACATGGACGGCGCGCTGGGCGCCGTCGCCGTGGTCAGCACCGCGCTTCTCTCTGCCGCCGCCTTCGTGTCCGGGCGTCCGGAGATCGGCCTGCTCCTGGCCGCCCTGTCCCCCGCCGTGCTGGGGTTCCTGCTGTACAACTGGGCGCCGGCGCGGATCTTCATGGGGGACGCCGGCTCGCTGTTCATCGGGTTCGTGCTCGCGTCCTCGACGGCACTGGTGATCACCGGCACCGGGACCGGTACGGCGGTCGCGGGCCTGCTCCTGCCGACCTTCGTCGCGACCGTCGACACCGGGATCGTGCTGCTGTCGAGGCGCAGGGCGGGCCGGCCGCTGCTGCAGGGCGGCTCCGACCACCTCTCGCACCGGCTGCACCGGCTCGGTCTCGGCAAGCGGCCCACGGCCCTCGCGCTCGCCGCGCTCGCCGCCGCCGCCGGCCTGGCCGACCTGGCGATGACGCTGGGCTGGGTCGCGCCGGCCGGCGCGGCGATCGGCGGAGTCGCCGCCGCCTGCGTCGCCGTCGTGCTGCCGCAGCGCGTCCCGGTCTATCCGCCGATCCGTCCCCGGACCTCTATCCGTGTAAGGGGCTGACACCCATGGAACTGCTCTATTACGCGCGGCTGATGCGCAGACACTGGCTGCTTCTGCTGCTCTCGCTGTCGGCGGGAGCGGGAGTGGCCTTCGCCGTGACCACCCACGCCACGCCGCGGTACGTCGCCGGGATCACCATGCTGGTCTCGGCGGACGACCGGGAGGGCAGCCTCTCCACCGCTCTCCAGGCGGGGGCGCTGTCCCAGCAGCGGGTGCAGTCGTACGCCGCCCTGCTGACCAGCCGCCGGGTGGTCGGCCGGGTCGCCGGCGCCGAGGACGTCCGCGAGCTGCGGGACGCCATCTCCGCCAGCGCGATTCCCAGCACCACTCTGCTCCGGGTCACCGTCGCCGACAGCGACCCCGTGCGCGCCGCCCACCGGGCGGACGCCCTGGGCTCGGCGTTCACCCGGGTGATCGACGAGATCGAGCGGCCCACACCCAAGAGCCCGCCCACGGTCCGCGTCACCGTGGTCGACCCGGCGGAGGTCCCGCAGACCCCGGAGTCCCCCCGGCCTCCGGTCGACGTCGCGCTCGGCGCGCTGCTCGCGCTGCTCGCGGCCGTCACGGGCCTCGTCCTGCGCGACCGGCTCGACACCACCGTCAAGACCGCCGAGACGCTGCAGAAGGTCGCCGGCAGTTCGATCCTCGGGGTCATCGGCTACGAACGCGACGCCCGGCGGCATCCGCTGATCCTGCGCGACCAGGGCCGGTCGTCGCGCGCCGAGGCGTTCCGGTCGTTGCGGACGAACCTCCAGTTCATCGGTGTGGACAGGCAGCCCAGGTCGCTCGTCGTGACCAGTTGCCTGCCGGGCGAGGGCAAGTCGTCCACGTCCGCCAACCTCGCGATCACCATGGCCCAGGCGGGCTGGCGGGTGGTCCTGGTCGACGCCGACCTGCGGCGTCCCAGCGTCCCCCGCTATCTCGGCATCGAGGGCGGAACCGGGCTCACCGACGTGCTCATCGAGCGGGCGCGGCTGCACGACGTCATCCAGACGTGGGGGCAGCCGGGCCTTGCCGTGCTGCCCAGCGGCCGGATCCCGCCGAACCCCAGCGAGCTGCTCGGGTCGCGGGGCATGCGCTCGGTGCTGGCCCAGCTCACCGAGGAGTACGACATGGTCATCATCGACGCGCCGCCGCTGCTGCCCGTCACCGACGCCGCCGCACTCGGCGCGATCTGCGACGGCGCGCTGCTCGTCGTGCGGCACGGCAAGACCCGGCGCGAGCAGGTGCTCCGGGCCGGTGAGCTGCTGTCGTCGATCAACGCCCGCCTCGTCGGCACCGTGCTGAACTTCGTGCCCGCCAAGCACGGCTCCTACTACGGCTACGGATACGGGTACGGATACGACTCGGCGGTCCAGGAGGCCGCGCCGGAGACGCCGCAGCCCCAGGCGCCCATACCGGTGTAGCGCCGGCAAAGCAGGGGCGTGGGGCCGCGTCGGGTGACGCGGCCCCACGCCTCACGTATGCGTCAGCACGCGGATCGGGGCGGCGAGCGCGTCCGCGATGCGGCGAGCCGCGGCCCGGTAGGCCCTGCGGGAGCCTCCGTAGGGGTCGGCGATGTCGGGGTGCTCCACCCGGACCAGCCCGCGCAGCGCCCCGGTCTCCTCCAGCAGTGCCCGCGCCCGGCGTACGGGATCTTCGTGGTCCGGCACTCGCCCGGCGGGGAGCGCCCGGGCCAGCGCGCCGAACTCGACGATGGTGAACGCGCGCGCGGCCGCGACGGGATGCAGGGCCACCGCCGCGGCGCGATGCTCGGAGGAGGCCGCCAGCACGAGATCGGCGCCGGTCACCGCGTCGGCGGTGAGCGGGCGCGAGGCGAACCCCTCGGGATCGCCGCCGAGCCGCCGCAGCACCCCGCACGCCCGCTCGGTCATGGGAAGCCCCGGCCTGGCGTGGGTGCCCGCGCTGCCCACGAGGATCGGCGAGCCCGGCCCGAGCGCGGCCAGGGTGAGCCGCTCCGCCATGGCCGACCTGCAGATGTTTCCCGTGCACACGAACAGGATGCGGAAGGTCCCCGAACCCTCCGGCGGATGCGTACGCTCCATGGCCGGGACGCTAGGCCGAGCCCGGCGCGCCACCGCTCGCGGCACGCCGGGCTTTACGGTTCCTGTCGGTTCCCTCGCAGGCGGTTCTCGGGAGGACCGGGTCAGGAGGACCGGCAGCCCCTGCCGTCAGCCGTCACCAGTGTGCGCTGCGGGCGGACGAGCGGCTGCACGGGGACCGCGGGGGCCGCCGCCGAGTACGGTTCGAGCAGGTCGAACTCCAGCGTCCTCGACTGGCCCGGCGCGAACTCGAGCACCTTGGAGTAGACGGGATGGGACCGCTCGGTCTCCGAGTAGAACGAGATCGGCCGGCCGTCGAGCCGGACCGCCGTCGCCTTCGCCCCGAGCCCCGCGTACAACGACACCCACAGCACGTTGGAACCGGCGGCGTGGGGACGGCGCGGGTCGTCGAGCCGGCCGGTGACGTAGGCGGGCAACGGCCCGCGCGGCACGTCGTTGGTCAGCCGGACCCGCACCCGCGAGGTGCGCAGCCCGTCCGGGCGGCACGGGCCGAGCTCGTAGGTGAGCGAGCGGTCCAGGTAGTAGTCGAGCTTGGTGCCGGCCGAGTTGTTCACCACGAGCCCGGCGTACGGCTCGCGCCGCTCGGGCAGCGCCCCGCCGACCGGGGTCGCGGCGAGACGGCGCTGCTCGTCCTCGGCCCGGCTCCAGACGGTGAGCCGGCGCTCGCTCACCATGCGCGCGAGGGCGGGCAGCAACCGCGTGGGCTCCCCCAGCCGGCCGGTCAGCGCCTCGCTGACCGCCCCGGCGATCCTGACCAGGTACTTCTTGCGCTCGCGGGAGTCCGGATAGCGGGCGTAGGCCTCCCGCTCCGTCAGGTCGACCACGTTGCCGGCCGTCACCGTCCCACCGCCGGGAAGCTTCACCGGCCCGATGGCGCCCAGGATGTAGGAGAGGCCGACCGGGTCGGTCGCGACGGCCCCGTCCAGCTCCTGGCCCGTCTGGCGGCGCCACAGTCCGGTCCAGGTGGCCGCGGCGTACGGGAAGTGGGGGGACAGGTTGGACACCGACAGCGTCGTGGTCGCCCCCCGCCCGTAACGGGAGGCGAAGGCGGAGCCGAGGTCGGCGACCGGCTCGGTGCCCGCCGCCATGCCGGTGTCGGCGGACAGCCGGGCGACCGACACCCTGCCGCCGTCGGCCTTCAGGATGCCGAACGCGCCGACGAGGCCGCCGGTGCCGCGGGCCTCGGCGTTGGTCTCGAACGCCAGGAAGTAGCGACGGGGACCGTCAGCGCCGAGCATGGGCGGGAGGAGCGCGGCGGCGTCCGCCCCCTGGCTCAGCATGGCGTGCAGCCGGCCCGCCTCACGGAGCGCCGTCGCGCGCGCCCCGTCCAGGGCCGCCAGCCCCGTCGCCGCCGGGGTGCCCGCCACGCGCGACCTCGCCGCGTCCACGCGGACGGCGCCGTCGCGCAGCACCGGCGCCATCGCGTCGAGGACGGCCAGCGCACGCCGCAGGTCCCCCGGCGCCCGCGCGCCCGCGGACAGCAACGGCGCGGCCGTACGCTCCACCCGGCCCAGCACATCGGTGATGTCCGCGACGGACGCGGCCAGTCCCCGGGTCGTCGCCGCGCCGTCGCCCACCACCGGTAGGTGGGTGAGCAGCGCCCAGTAGGGGCCGCCGGTCAGCCGCCGCGCCTCCGCCGCGTGAGCGCGGGCCTCGGCGAGCGTCGCGGCGACGGAGCGGGCCGGCCCGACGGCGCCCGGCCGCAGCCGGAGCAGGGCGGCCCGCGCCGCCTCCAGATGGTCGCGCGTACTCAGCCCGAGGTGGGCCGCCCAGCCCCCGGCCAGTACGAGGCCGAGGGCCAGCGACGGCAGGCCGACGACGGCCAGCCTGCGAGTTCTTCCACGTGTCACCGGACTACTGCGCCCCGGACCGCCGGGCACCGGTTCTATCCGGCATCGCCGGACCGCCGACGCCACGCGGAAAGCAGGGTGTAGCCGAGCGCGACGACCAGCAGACCCGCCCCGGCGACGGCCACGCCCGCAGGGGCGCCCGTGAAGGGAAGCGGGCCGCCACCGGTTCCGCCGCCCGGCCCGGCCTCCGTGGGAGCCTCACCGGCCGGCGCGCCCGCCATGGGCGGCCCGGCCTCCTCCTCGGGGAAGCCCTCGGACTCCTCCTCGGCGGGCATGTCCTCTTCCTCGTCGGCCTTCTCGTCGGCGCGCTCCTCCGGCACCTCCTCGGACTCGGCAGCACCCGCGGGCAGGGCCTCACTCTGCTGCGCGGCGTTCTGCAGGGGTTGTACCGGGCCGGTCCCCTCGCCACCCGCACCGCCGAGGGGCGCGACGACCGGCTGGACCGGCGCGTTGCCGTTCTTCGTCTCGTTGGTGGTCCAGACGCCGGGGCCGTTCCCGCCCCAGATCGGCTGCCCGCCCCACCAGACCGGCTGGTTGTTGTTGCACGCGTTGCCCTGGCAGACGGGCTGCGCCACGGCCGGCTCGTTCTCCTGCACGGCCGGCGTCACGATCCCCGGGTCCACCACGTTCTCCACGCTGACGGGCCTGGGGGGGTAGACGCCGTCGCCCGACGGCAGCACCGTGAACCCGACGGACTCCGCGGCCGCGGCCCCGGGGATCCCGAGGGCCAGGCCGCCTGCGACCACCGTCGCCAGAAAAATTGGTCGTTTATTTTTTCGCGCCACTTGGACTCCCGATAACGGCCATTCTGCTGATTGAGCATTTGCCCGGATTGCCAGCGACATGTCGCTGCTCGACTGTTATATGCGTCCGGTGGCCGGCCGCTCCGCCCCGGCGCACGGCGCTTACCGAACGATCGCGCAGGGTTCTCGCTTCGTTGACCGGCCCTACCCGGCATCGGTGGAGCGCCGCCGCCGCGCGGCGACGAGGGTGCTGCCGAGCGCGACGGCCAGCAGGCCCGCACCCGCGACGGCCACGCTCACCGGGGCGCCCGTGAACGGAAGCCGGGCGCCGCCCGCCGGGCCGGCCGCGGCGGCCGGCGCGGGACCGGCCATCTCCCCGGGGGTCATGCCGGCCGGAGCCTCGTCCGCCTCGTCAGCCTCGTCCTCGTCGTCCTCGTCGGCCTCCTCCTCGTCGGAGATGTCCTTCTCGGGGAACCCCTCCTCGTCCATCTCCTCCCCGGGCTCCTTCCCGGGCTCCTTCTCCGGGAGTCCCTCCGCGCCGGTCGCCTCCTGCCCGGGAAGCTCCTCCGGCTCTCCCTCGACGGCCGACGCCTTACCGGGGCCCACCGGAGCCTCCGGCCACTGCTCCGCGGTCTGCGTCGCGTTCTGCAGCGGCGCGACCGCGCCTTCGGGCGCACCGGCACCCGCACCGGTGCCCGGGCCGATGGCCGGGCCGATGCCGGTGACGCCGGGGCCCCCCGTGCTGAGACCCCTGCCGAGACCCGTGCCCGCGCCCGCGGCGATGGGCTGCGCGTTGCCCGACTTGGTGTCGTTGTAGGTGTAGGCCAGCGGGTAGCTCCAGCCGCCGACGTTCTGGTTCCAGATCCCGCCGTTGTTGTTACACGTGTTGCCCGTGCAGACGGGCTGCTGCGCGGCCGTTCCCGGCTCGCTCTCCTGCATGACCGGGCTCACGTCGACGTCCTCGCCCGGCTCCTCGGCGTTCTCCAGGGTGACGGGCTCCGGCGAGAGGCCCGGCTCGTCCTCCGCCGGGCCGGCCGGTGACATGACGGTCCGCGCGGCCGCGGCCGCGGGGATCCCGAGCGTCAGGCCACCCGCGACCGTCACCGCCAGAAGAATGGGTAGGGTGTTTTTTCGCGCCACTTTGGACTCCCGATAACGGCGTTCACATAAATGAGCATCTGCCCGGCGACTGTTATAAGTGGCGCCGAAGATCGGCCCGGTCGCGGCGCACGGCACTTACCGAACGATCGGTCAGGGTTCTCGGTACGTTGACCGCGACTCGCTCACCGCTCCCGCGCCCCTGCCGTGACCACCCCTGCCGTGACCGCGCGTGCCAAAGATCGCGTGCCAAAGATTTCGTCAACGCCCCCGCGCGACGGCCGCCGATCGGCACCGGAAGGCGATACTCGGTCCGTGCGCGAAGATGGGGGCGGAGAGGGCGGCGGAGCCGTGACGGCGACCGTCCGGGTGGTCGGCGAGCTGTGCCTGCCCGCCGGGCTGGTCCTGCTGCTGTTCTACGCGTACCTGCTCTGGGGCACCGGCGCGGAGACCGAACGGGAGCAGCGCGTCCTGCAGTCGCGGCTGGGAGAGGTATTCCTGCGGCACGAGGCGCACGGCTCCCCGGGCGGGGCCCGGATCGGCGACGCCCTGGCGCTGCTGCGCATCCCGCGCCTGGGCGCCGGTTACCGGTTCGCCGTCGTCGAGGGCGTCAGCCCCGACGCGCTGCGCAAGGGTCCCGGTCACTACCCCGGCACCGCCCTGCCCGGCCAGGTGGGCAACTTCGTGCTCTCGGGGCACCGCACCACCTACGCCGCGCCGTTCAACCGCATCGACGAACTGCGGCCCGGCGACGACGTCGTGGTGGACGCGCCGGATGCCCGCTACACCTACCAGGTGCGGGGCAAGGAGGTCGTGGACCCCGGCGACCTGGACGTCGTCGATCCCGTTCCGGGCCACCCCGGGCGGCGGCCCACCACCGCGCTCATGACGATGACCACCTGCAACCCCAAGTTCTCCGCGGCGCAGCGCCTGATCGTCCAGAGCGTGCTCGTCCGCCGCGAGGCACGCAATGACTGACCGGGAGATCCCTCGTGTACAGACTCCTCTGGCGGCGGCTGCCCGGCGGCACCCCGCTCCGGCTGACGATCACCGTGCTGCTGACCGGAGCCGTGGTGGCCGCGCTGTGGTACGTCGTGTTCCCCTGGCTGGCACCACGCCTGCCGATGGGATGAGCCTGCCGATGGGATGAGCCTGCAGACGGGGTGAGCCGGCCGCCGGGCTCACGGCACCGCCCGGCGGCCACAGGTGGTCAGAGGGCGGTCAGAGGGCGGTCAGAGGGCGATGCCGAGCAGCGCGTCGGCGACGTCGCGGACCAGCGCGGGTGAGGAGGCGTCGTCACCCTCCCCAGCCGCCCAGGCGTCGATCGCGGCGAGCGCGCCGGGCGCGTCGAGGTCGTCCGCGACCCGCTCGCGAACCGCCGCGAGCACGGCGTCGCCCGCGGGCCCCGCCGGACGCGCCACCGCCGCGCGCCACCGCGCCAGCCGGGCCTCCGCCTCGGTGAGCTGGTCCGCCGTCCACTCCCAGTCGGTGCGGTAGTGGTGCGCCAGCAGGGCGAGCCGTACGGCCATGGGGTCCGTCACCGGCCGCAGCCGGGAGACGAACACGAGGTTGCCCTTGGACTTCGACATCTTCTCGCCGTCGAGGCCGACCATGCCGGCGTGCACGTACGCCCGGGCGAACGGCCACTCGCCGGTCGCCACGTGACCCTCGCAGGCGCCCATCTCGTGATGGGGGAAGATCAGGTCGGAGCCGCCGCCGGCGACGTCGAACCCGGTGCCGAGGTTGCGCAGGGCGATGGCCGTGCACTCGACGTGCCAGCCCGGCCTGCCCCGGCCGAACGGCGAGTCCCAGGAGGGCTCGCCGGGCCGCTCGGCCCGCCACAGCAGCCAGTCGAGCGGGTGGCGCTTGCCCTCCCTGCCCGGATCTCCCCCGCGCTCGGCGAACAACGCGAGCATCGTCTCCTCGGAGTATCCCGAGACCGCGCCGAACTTCGGCGCCGCCGTGACGGAGAAGTAGACGTCGCCGTCGATGTCGTAGGTCGCGCCGCGCTCGGTCAGCCGGCCGATCACCGCGGTGATCTCGTCGATCGTCTCGGTGACCCCGACGTACTCACGGGGCGGCAGGATCCGCAGCGCCTCCATGTCGGAGCGGAACAGCTCGATCTCGCGCTCGCCCAGGGAGCGCCAGTCGGTGCCGGTCGCCGCCGCCCGCTCCAGCAGCGGGTCGTCCACGTCGGTGGCGTTCTGCGTGTAGTGCACGTCGTGGCCCGCGTCGCGCCAGGCCCGGTTCACGAGGTCGAAGGCGAGATAGGTGTTGGCGTGCCCGAGATGCGTGGCGTCGTACGGCGTGATGCCGCAGACGTACATCCGGGCCTCTCCTGTGGGGGCCGTCTCCCGCACCTCTCGGGCGGCGGTGTCGTACAAACGGAGCGGAAGGCCCGGACCAGGCAGCCTGGGGACATTCGGAGCAGACCACGATCGCATGGTGTGCAGCCTATCCGCGCGCCCGACGACGCCGGCCGGGCGGCCTGCCCCGGGACGTGTCGATCTCGTGCCAGGTGGAGGGGTCGTCCGGCTGGGGGCAGAAGTCGTAGCGCAGCCCCTCCGGGGCCAGGGCGACCAGCGTCACCGACAGGCTCGCGAAGATCCGCCCGTCCGGGAGGCGCCGCCGCACGATCAGGGCCCGGGGGTCGTCCCAGGCCACCGCGCCTCCCACGGCGTCCCCCGCCGTGCCCTCTGCCGCGCCCTCTGCCGTGCCGCCCGCCGTGCCCCCCATTCCGGCGCCGGAGGCCGGGTCCAGCCACTCCCCCCAGAAACGCTCCGTGGAGCCGCCGGCGGTCCACTCCGGCCGGGCGGCGCGGGCGAACCGGGGCCGGAACCAGGCGGTCCGCGGGTCACTGTCGGACCGGTCCCAGCCCGTGTTCACGATCATGTGAACGCCCCCGGGCAGCTTCTCCTCGGCGAGTCGTTCGCCGTCCCAGCTCCACAGCCGCACGCCGTCGAGACCGCCGAGGACGAGGTGGAAGGGGTCGTAGCGGAACAGGTCGACCGGCGGCAGCTCCCCCGCCTCGGCGGCCAGCAGCGGCAGCTCGCCGCGGGATCGGCGCCCGGCCGCGGGGGCCGCCGTTCCCTCGCCGTTGAGCAGCGCGGCCACGCGCCGCTCCGCCGGGCCGGCGGCCAGCCAGGTGCCGCCCGCCTCCAGGTCGCGGCCCCCGACCAGCCCGGGGTGATCGGGCCAGTGCCGGTCGGGCGACATCCACGGCCGCGTGACGAACTCGTCACGCACGCCCACCAGGAGCACCGGTGTGCCGGCCTCCGGGTCGACGCTCACGATGACCGTACACAATGCGTGTTCCCTCCAAAAACGGTAGAGACTCCTGCAGAGTGCACAATACGTACGTTCTGCGCAAGTTCCGGGCGGACCATCAGATCGGCGGCCACGGGATGGCGGGCCAGTCGTCGGAGGGATGCGGGTGGACGCCGGTGGCCAGCAGTCTCTTGACCCGCTCCCAGGTCGCCTCCACCTCGGCCTGGGTCAGCAGCTCGCGCAGCCGCCGCCCGAGACGGCCCCGCTCGATCTCGCGCTCCAGCCGCTCCAGCACGTTGACCGCCTCGCGCGGCAGCGTCCTGCCCCGCCACTGCCACAGCACGGTGCGCAGCTTGTCGTCCACCGAGAAGCACACTCCGTGGTCGACGCCGTACACGTGGCCGTCCGGCAGCGGCAACAGGTGACCGCCCTTGCGGTCGGCGTTGTTCACCACCGCGTCGAAGACGGCCATGCGGCGCAGGGCGGGGTTGCGGCTGCGCATCAGGGTCATCAGGTCAGCGTCGGGATCGGCGTCGATCCACAGTTGCACCATGCCCGGGCCGAAGGGGCCGTCCCGGAGGACCGTCGGCGGCACGATGCGCCAGCCGGTGGCCGCCGCCACCTCGTAGGCGGCCACCTCGCGGGCCGCGAGCGTGCCGTCGGGGAAGTCCCACAGGGGCCGCTCGCCGCGCACCGGCTTGTACACGCACGCCGCCGCGTGCTCGCCGGTGGCGACGGAGCAGTAGAGCGTCATGTTCGTGGCCTCGACGAGTCGTCCGGCCACTTCTAAGGTGCCCTCCCGCAGCAGGCGCATCGCCGCCGCGTCATCCAGCCCTGTCCTGTCAGGTCCGGCTCTGTCCACGCCGCCGATGCTCGCCTCGTCCTCAGCCGTCATCCGGATCCCGCCGCGCGTGCGGCCCCGCCTCTCACAAGGACCTGCCTCTCACGCGGACAGCCCTCCGGGATGGTGGCCGTTGAGCCGTACGCAGATGTGGCCCTCCGGGTCGAGGGGCCGGCCGCACAACGGGCACGGAGGCCGGCCCGCGGCCACCACCTCCAGGGCCCTGCGGCTGAACGCGCGGGCGGCGGCGGCGCTGATCCGCACCCTGAGGACGGCGGGATCGGGCCGGTCGTCGGCCGGCGGCTCGTCCTCCTCGTCGCCCTCGCCCGCCTCCTGCGCCTCGATGACCACCTGGGAGGTCTCCGGGTCCCAGGCGAGCGCCATCGTCCCCACCCGGAAGTCCTCGTCGAGCGGCAGTTCGAGCGGCCCCTCGTCGGTCAGATCGGCGGGGGCGACGGCCGGGACCGGCGCGCGCCCGCCGCTGCGCCGCAGCACCTCGTCGAGCAGCTCGTCGAGACGGTCGGCCAGCACGGCGACCTGGAACTTCTCGAGCGCCACGGTGGTGATCCTGCCGTGGCCGCGGGCCTGCAGGAAGAAGGCTCGTGCGCCCGGTTGCCCAACGGCACCGGCCACGAACCTGTCAGGCGGATCGTAATCGAAGACCGGCATAGCCCGACCTTATGTGCTCCCTGCTCCGCCGCCGACGGCGGCGTCGCTTCCGGTGATGGTTTCTCCCCCGTCGTCCCGCGACGGAACCTCGGGCGGGGGCACCAGGTTGGCCACTCCCCCACCCACGTCGTTGGCCCTCAGCAGGAAGGGACGCAGCGGAGTGTAACGGATCACGGTGACGGAGGCGGGGTCGGCCGTGACGCGCTGGAACTGGTCCAGGTGCAGCCCCAGCGCGTCGGCCACGATCGCCTTGATGACGTCCCCGTGACTGCAGACGAGGTAGGTGGCCTTCTCGCCGAGCCGCTCGTTCCAGTCCCGTACGGCCCGCACGGCCCGGCTCTGCACCTCCGCCATGGCCTCTCCGGCGGGGAAGACCGCCGCGCTGGGATGGGCCTGCACGACCCGCCAGAGCGGCTCCTCGGCGAGCTCCTTCAGCGGCCTGCCGGTCCAGTCGCCGTAGCCGCACTCGCCGAACCTGTCGTCGTTCTGCACGGTGACCGGCCGGCCCTCGGCGATGGCGGCGGCCGTCTCGAGGCACCGGTCGAGCGGGCTCGACACGATCGCGTCCAGCTCCAGCGGCGCGAGCCGCTCGGCCACCGCGCGCGCCTGCTCCCGGCCGCGCTCGTCCAGGTGGACGCCGGGCGTCCAGCCCGCGAGCACCGGGCCGGTCAGGTCGGTCAGGCCGTGCCGTACGAGAAGGACGGTCGTCATGACTGGAGCACCCCCAGGTAGAGGAGGGTGAGGAGGAACGTTCCGGCGAAGACGCGGTAGACGACGAAGACGATCGTGGAGTGCCGCGCCACATAACGCAGCAGCCAGGCGATCGAGGCGTACCCGACCACGAACGAGACGACGGTGGCGATCAGCGTCGGCACGAGCGGCGGGCCGCCGCCGTCCCCGACGTCGCGCAGCTCGAACAGGCCCGACAGCACCACGGCCGGGATGGACAGCAGGAAGGAGTAGCGGGCCGCGGCCTCGCGGGTGTAGCCGAGGAACATCGCGCCGGTCATCGTGGAGCCCGAGCGGGAGGCGCCCGGGATCAGCGGCGCCATCTGCCACAGCCCCACGATCAGGCCGTCGCGCATGGTGAGGTCGGCGACCTCCTTCTTCTTCCTGCCGAACTGCTCGGCCGCGAGCAGCAGCAGGCCGAACGCGATCAGCATGGTGGCGTTGAGCCACAGGTTGCGGGCCGGGCCCTCGATCGCGTCCTTGAACAGCAGGCCGGCCACGCCGATCGGGATCGTGCCGAGCCCGATGTACCACCCCATGCGCGCGTCGAGGTCGCCCCGCAGCTCCGGCGTCCACAGGCTGCGCAGCCAGGTCCAGAGGATCCGGACGATGTCGCGCCAGAAGTAGAGCAGCACGGCCAGCATGGTGCCGAGCTGGATCACCGCGGTGAAGGCGGCGCCGGGGTCGCCCCAGCCGGCCAGCTTGGGCACGATCAGCAGATGGGCGGAGCTGGAGATGGGCAGGAACTCGGTGAGACCCTGCACGACTCCCAGCACGATGGCCTGTAGTACGTCCATGGTGCGGACAGCCTATCGGCTAGTCTGTCCGCACAATGGACCAGCGACTTGTCGGGCGCAGCGGGCTCTCGGTGTCCCGGATCGGGCTCGGCACGATGACCTGGGCCCGCGACACCTCCGCCGAGGAGGCGACCGCCCAGCTCACCGCGTTCGCCGAGGCCGGCGGCACGCTGATCGACACCGCCGACGTGTACGGCGGGGGCGACGCGGAGCGCCTGATCGGCCGGCTCATCCGCGACGTGGTGCCGCGCTCGGAGCTGGTGATCGCGACCAAGGCGGTCCTCACGCCCGGCGGCGAGCGCGACGCCTCCCGCCGTCATCTCATCCGCGCCCTCGACGCGTCCCTGGCCCGGCTCGGGCTGGAGGAGGTCGACCTCTGGCAGCTCCACGCGTTCGACGACCGGGTGCCGCTCGACGAGACGCTCGCGGCCGTCGACTTCGCCGTCTCGACCGGCCGCACGGCCTACGCCGGGGTGTGCGACTACACCGGCTGGCAGCTCGCCGCCGCCGCGACCTGGCAACGGTGCGGCGACGCGCGCGCCCCCCTCGTCGCGGCGCAGGCGGAGTACTCCCTGCTCGCCAGGGAGCCCGAGGAGGAGCTGATCCCCGCCGCCGCGCACGTGGGCGCCGGGCTGCTCGCCTGGTCGCCTCTGGGACGCGGCGTGCTGACCGGCAAGTACCGCACCGGGATCCCCGCCGACTCGCGCGCCGCCACCCCGCACTTCGCCGAGTTCGTACGGCCCTATCTCGACGAGCGGTGCCGCCGGATCGTGGAGTCGGTGACCACGGCGGCCGAGGGGCTCGGCGTTTCGCCGCTCGCCGTGGCGCTCGCCTGGGTGCGCGACCGCCCGGGCGTGTCGTCGGCCATCGTGGGCGCCCGCACCCACGCACAGCTCCTCGGCGTGTTGCAGGCCGAGGAGCTGACCCTGCCGTGGGAGATCAGGGAGGCCCTGGACGACGTGTCGGACGTCTCCGACCCCTGACCTGCCACGGACCGAACGAGAATCGTCTTCACGTATCACACATCGATACCGAACTGCAACTTTTTACTGCATAACCCCGCGCTCTGGCGAAGAGTGGCGGGTATGTCGGGAGACGGACCAGACGACCGCGGAAGGGGACACATGGGCACCGCACGCAAGGCCTCCGCCATTTCCGCCGGGGCTCTCACGATCGCCCTGGGCGGCGGGCTCCCCCTCGCCGCGTCCCCGGCATGGGCCGACTGCACCACCGGCGGCGGGCTGGTGTCGGGCCTCACCGGCGGCGTCTGCAACCTGGTGGACGGCGTGAGCCGCGTGGCGGACGGCGTCACCGACGTCGCGGACAAGGCCACCGGAGGGGCGACGAAGCCGGTCACCCAGGCCGTGGACGACACCGTGCAGACCGTCACCGGCGCCGCAGGCACGGCCGTGGACGACATCGGCAAGACGGTGGACGACACCGTCAAGGACACGGTGAAGGACACCGTGAAGACGGCGGGCGGCGCCGCCGGGGCGGCGTCGGACGCGGTGGGCTCGGCGGGCAGCGGAGTCACCGGTGGCGTGACCGGAGGCGGCTCGGGAGGCTCGTCGTCCGGGAGCGCCCCCGCTCCCGTGCAGGACCTCACCGACGGGCTGAACCAGACGATCCAGGACACCTGCCTGCCCCTGGTGGCCGGCGAGCGCTGCGCGGACGGCGGCGAGACGGGCGCCGGGGACGACGAGAACGGCCGGAAGCGCCGCCCTGCCGGGACCGCCGGCCACTCGGCGCGGCCGAAGGCCTCGCACGCCCCCGAGGGCGCCCTCCCGACGGAGCCGTACCGGCCGGGCCCGGCCGTCGAGGGCGGCCGGACGCCGGTCGCGCCCTCCCGCCCCGTCGTGGACCCGGACGCGGACGGCCTGATCCCTCTCCTGTGGCCCGGGCAGAAGATGCCCGAGATGCCGTGGCTGCCCGGCAGGGTCACCGGCGCGCCCCTGCGGGACCAGCGGCCGTACGACGCCGTGGGGACGGCCCTCACGGCGGCGCTGCTGCTGTCGGCGGTGCTCGCCACCCGGGTCGTCTCGGCGCGCCGGGCCCGCGCCGGGCAGCAGGAGCCGCAGGAGTCGATCCCGTTCGAGGGCGGCCTGCGACTGCCCGACCGGTCGGGCCGCCACCGGCTCGCCTGAGCGCGCCCTTCGCCGTCAGACGCCCATCGCGTGGACGCCGCCGTCCACGTGGACGATCTCGCCGGTCGTGGCGGGGAACCAGTCGGACAGCAGCGCGACGCACGCCTTGGCGGCGGGGGCGGTGTCGGTCAGGTCCCAGCCGAGCGGCGCGCGCTCCGGCCAGGAGTCCTCGAACTCCTGGAACCCGGGGATGCTCTTGGCCGCCATCGTGCGGAGCGGGCCGGCGGCGACGAGGTTGACCCGGATGCCGTGCCTGGCCAGGTCGCGCGCCAGGTAGCGGGAGCACGACTCCAGACCGGCCTTGGCGACGCCCATCCAGTCGTAGACCGGCCACGCCTTGGTCGCGTCGAAGTCCAGGCCGACGACCGCGCCGCCCTCCTTCATCAGCGGCAGGCAGGCGACGGCGAGCGACTTGAACGAGAACGTCGAGACGTGGATCGCCGTGGCGACGTCCTCCCACGAGGTGTTGAGGAAGTTGCCCCCCAGGCAGGACTGCGGGGCGAAGCCGATGGAGTGGACGACCCCGTCCAGCCCGTCGAGGTGCTCGCCGACGCGGTCGGCGAGCGTGTCGAGGTGGTCGGTGTCCTGCACGTCGAGTTCGATCACCGGCGGCGGCTCGGGCAGCCGCTTGGCGATGCGCTCGACCAGGCTGAGGCGGCCGTAGCCGGTCAGCACGACCCGCGCGCCCTCCTCCTGGGCCAGCCTGGCGACGTTGAAGGCGATCGACGAGTCGGTGAGGACCCCCGTGACCAGCAGCCGCTTACCGTCCAGCAAACCCATGTCCTGCTCCGCTCAGTTAGTGCTCAGTGACCCGGCGACCCAGTGGCCCAGCGCCCCAGTGCCCCAGTGGCTTGACGGCTCAGTGGCCCATGCCGAGGCCGCCGTCGACGGGGATGACCGCCCCGGTGATGTAGGAGGCGTCGTCGCTCGCCAGGAACCTGACGACCCGCGCGATCTCCTCCGCGTGCGCCTGCCGTCCGAGCGGGATGCTCTTGCGGATCTGCTCCTGCTGCGCCTCGTCGAGCACCGCGGTCATGTCGGTCTCCACGAACCCGGGCGCCACGACGTTGACCGTGATGCCGCGCGAGCCGAGCTCGCGGGCGAGCGAGCGGCCGAAGCCGACCAGCCCGGCCTTGGAGGCGGCGTAGTTCGTCTGGCCGGCCGAACCGGAGAGGCCGACGACGGAGGAGATCAGGATGACGCGCCCGCGCCGCATCCGCAGCATGGGCCGCACGGCCCGCTTGGCGACACGGTAGGCGCCGGTCAGGTTGGTGTCGATGACGTCGGTGAAGGTCTCTTCCTTCATCATCGGCAGCAGGGTGTCCTTGGTGATCCCGGCGTTGGCGACGACCACCTCGACCGGGCCGTGCTCGGCCTCGGCCTTCTCGAAGGCGGCGTCGACGTCGGCGGCTCTCGTCACGTCGCAGCGGACCCCGAACAGGCCCTCCGGGGGCTCTCCGGAACGGTAGGTGACGGCGACGGCGTCTCCCGCGGCGGAGAGCTCACGAGCGATCGCGAGGCCGATACCGCGGTTTCCACCGGTGACGAGAACAGAACGAGCCATGCAACCGACCGTATCGGCTACCCGACGGTAACCGCTTGTCCGCAGGACACAAGATCACAGGGCTAGGATCGTGGACATGCGCCAGATCGACCCGGACTTCCTCGCCCTGCCACTGCGGCGGCTGGCGGACGCGGCCCTGCAACGCGCCCGTGACCTGGGCGCCGAGCACGCCTCCTTCCGTCTCGAACGGGTGCGCGCCGAGACGCTGCGCCTGTTCGACGCCCGCCTGGAAGGGTCCTCCGACGCCGACGACCTCGGGTTCGCCGTACGGGTGATCAAGGACGGCACCTGGGGCTTCGCGTCCGGCATCGAGCTGACCGCGGAGGCGGCGGCGCGCGCCGCCGAGGAGGCCGTGCGGGTGGCGGCCGTCAGCGCGCCGATCAACCGCGAGCCGGTCGGGCTCGCCCCCGAGCCGGTGTACGACGACGTGACCTGGGTGTCGGCCTACGACGTCGACCCGTTCGACGTGCCGCTGGCGGACAAGACGGCGCTGCTCGCGGAGTGGTCGTCCGGCCCGCTCGGCCGGGCCGACCACGTCTCCGCCTCGCTCATGCAGGTCAAGGAGCAGAAGTTCTACGCCGACTCGGCGGGCACGGTGACCACCCAGCAGCGTGTGCGGCTCCACCCCGTGGTGACGGCGATGAAGACCGACGGCGACCGGTTCGACGACATGCGCACGCTCGCGCCGCCGGTCGGCCGGGGGTACGAGTACCTCACCGGCGCCGGCTGGGACTTCCCCGCCGAGCTGGCCGAGCTGCCCGACCTGCTGGACGAGAAGCTCAAGGCGCCCTCGGTGGAGGCCGGACGGTACGACCTGGTGGTCGACCCGTCCAACCTGTGGCTGACCATCCACGAGTCGATCGGGCACGCGACCGAGCTGGACCGGGCGCTCGGATACGAGGCGGCCTACGCGGGCACCTCGTTCGCCACGTTCGACCAGCTCGGCAGCCTGCACTACGGCTCGCCCGTGATGAACGTGACCGGGGACCGCACGGTCGAGCACGGCCTCGCCACCGTCGGCTGGGACGACGAGGGCGTCGCTGGCCAGTCGTTCGACATCGTCCGGGAGGGCACGCTGGTGGGCTACCAGCTCGACCGCCGGATGGCGCTGCTGAAGGGCCTCGGCAGGTCGAACGGCTGCGCCTTCGCCGACTCCCCCGGGCACATGCCGATCCAGCGGATGGCGAACGTGTCGCTCCAGCCGGCCCCGGACGGCCCGTCCAGCGAGGAGCTGATCTCCCGGGTGGAGCGCGGCGTCTACATCCTGGGCGACAAGAGCTGGTCGATCGACATGCAGAGATACAACTTCCAGTTCACGGGGCAACGGTTCTACCGCATCGAGAACGGCCGGCTGGCCGGGCAGCTCCGCGACGTGGCCTACCAGGCGACCACCACGGACTTCTGGCGTTCCATGGAGGCCGTGGGTGGCCCCGGGACGTACGTTCTCGGCGGCGCCTTCAACTGCGGCAAGGGCCAGCCGGGCCAGGTCGCGCCGGTCAGCCACGGCGCCCCGGCGGCGCTGTTCCGCGGCGTACGGATCCTCAACACCGTCCAGGAGGGTGGCAAGTGAGCGACCATTTGAGCGACGGGGTGAGCAGCGGGGTGACCACACCGCAGGAGACGGTGGAGCGGGCGCTCGCGCTGAGCGAGGCCGACGGCTGCGTCGTCATCGTGGACGAGGGGTCGACCGCCAACCTCCGGTTCGCCGGAAACACGCTGACGACCAACGGCGTCGCCCGCTCCTCGCGGCTCACCGTGATCTCCGTGGTGGGCGCGGGGGTCGGGGTCGTGTCGCGCTCCGCCGTACGGGACGGGCAGCTCGCCGACGTGGTGGCGGCGGCCGACCGCGCCGCCCGCGAGGCCCGCCCGTCGGAGGACGCGCGGCCCCTGGTGGAAGCGGACGCGGCGGGCTCGGCGGGCGCGGGCTGGGACCGGCCCGTGGAGCCGACGTCCATCGACGTCTTCGGCGAGTTCGCCCCCGCGCTCGGCGAGGCGTTCGCCGCCGCCGACGCCTCGGGGCGCAAGCTGTACGGCTTCGCCGAGCACATCGTGACCTCCACCTTCGTCGGCTCGTCCACCGGCCTGCGGCTGCGCCACGACCAGCCGACCGGCCGGCTGGAGCTGAACGCCAAGTCGGCGGACCTGGCGCGTTCGGCCTGGACGGGCGTCTCCACCCGCGACTTCGCCGACGTGGACGTGGCCGCGCTCGACGCCACGCTCACCCGGCGGCTCGACTGGGCCAAGCGGCGGATCGACCTGGAGCCGGGGCGTTACGAGACGGTCCTGCCGCCGACGGCGGTCTCCGACCTGATGATCTACCTGTACTGGTCGTCCGGCGCGCGCGACGCCGCCGACGGGCGGACGGTGTTCTCCCGGCCGGGTGGCGGCACGCGGGTCGGCGAGCGGCTGTCGCCGCACCCGATCTCGCTCTACAGCGACCCGGCCCACGCCGGGATCGCGTGCACGCCGTTCGTGGTCGCGCACGCCTCCGGCCGCGAGCAGTCGGTCTTCGACAACGGCATGCCCCTCGGCCGCACCGAGTGGATCAGTGACGGCACGCTGGCCAACCTGGTGCAGACCCGGCACTCGGCGGAGCTGACCGGCCTGGCCGCGACCCCGCAGATCGACAACCTGGTGATGGAGGGCCCGGCGGGCGGCCGCTCGCTGGAGGAGATGGTCGCCTCGACCGAGCGGGGACTGCTGCTGACCTGCCTGTGGTACATCCGGGAGGTCGACCCGCAGTCGCTGCTGCTGACCGGGCTGACCAGAGACGGGGTGTACCTGGTCGAGAACGGCGAGGTCGTCGGCGAGGTCAACAACTTCCGGTTCAACGAGTCGCCGGTGGACCTGCTCGGCCGCCTGACCGAGGTCGGCGCGAGCGTGCCCACGCTGCCCCGCGAGTGGGGCGACTGGTTCAACCGCGCCGTCATGCCGCCGGTCCGCGTGCCCGACTTCAACATGTCGACGGTCAGCCAGGCGAGCTGAGCCCGCCTGCCCTGCCGCTCCGTTCGACTCTGATCGGCGTTGTTCGACGCTATTCGGCGTCTTCGAGGCGGAAGCCCACTTTCATGCCGACCTGGAAGTGGGCCACCTCGCCGTCCACGATGTGGCCGCGTACCTCGGTCACCTCGAACCAGTCCAGGTGCCGCAGCGTCCGCGCGGCCCGCTTGACGCCGTTGCGGATGGCCTGGTCGACGCTCTCCTCCGAGGTGCCGACTATCTCGGTCACCCGATAGGTGCGATCCGACATCACGTCCTCCTGCCTGTGCCTGTCCGCGTGATCGTAACCCCCCCGCGGACGTCCCCCCGCTCCCTTCGGGGTCTACCGTGGAAAACGTGAATCCATGGCGCTGGTTCAGAAAAGACCGCCCGGTCGTTCACCAGGTGACGGACGCGCAGCCCTCCCTGTCCAACGACATCCGCAAGCGTGAGATCAGTTATCTCATCAAGATGGGCATCCGGATCGTCTGTCTCATCCTGGCCGTCGCGGTCCCCTCCCCCTGGCCTGTCAAGGCCCTCTTCGTCGCCGGGGCGGTTCTTTTGCCGTACGTTGCCGTTCTCGGGGCCAATCAGAGAGGTCACGAGCCCCCACCGCGCATGGACTTGACCTCGCCTAACCAAAACGAGATACCACGGCATCGACGCGAGATCGGGTCGTGACAAAGTCTTGACGCAACCCATGGGTTGGAGGTGTACAGTTTAGCCAAGCGCTCTGGTCCCCCGTCGGAGCGCTAGTGCCGGCGTTCCGGGCCCCCGTCGGAACGCCGATGAAGCGACGCCGGGTGGTTTGCCCCCGTAACCACCCGGCGTCGCCCTTTTCCAGGATCTTTCCCTTTCCGGCTTTCTCCGGCCTGCGATGTTTGCTATGTGCACCCTTTTCGCCCGGCGACCGGAAAGCGCCCGTTCCCGCGCCACTTACGGGGGTCAGTCGCCCAGGGTCTCGGCGGTCTCCTTCGCCCAGTCCTTCGCCATCCGCGACAGCCGCCCGGCGGCCTCCGGCCCGGCGGTGCCGGCTCCCTGCGCGAGCCCGAGCAGGTAGGCGGTCAGCGGCGCGGCCGGCCGCGCCACGCCGTGCGCGACATCCCTGGTGAGGTCGAGCACCAGAGTCCGGTCCACCTGGGCGGGGTCGACGCCGAGTTCGCGGCAGACCCGGGCCGTCCACTCCTCCAGCACGTTCACGCGCGCTCCCTTCGTTCGCCGGCCCGGACACGGGCCGCGCGGAGATCCTCGATGCTGTCGCAGTCGAACCACGGCGGCGCCGCCCCCGCCGCCAGGCGCACCGGCACCGGCGTGAGCGGGCCGAGCAGCCCCCGCAGCGACCGGCCCTCGTACGCGCCCAGCGCGGCCCGCAGCGCGGCCGTCCGCCAGGCTCCGGCGAGCCACTGCTCCCGGCCCGTGTCGTCGACGAGCACCGCCCCCGCCGCACCGGCCGAACCACCGCCCTCGCGCAGCGCGGCCAGCAATTCGGCGACGTGGGCGGCCTCGAGGAACGGCAGGTCGGCGGCGAGCAGGACGACCGACGGAGACGTCACCTCGGCGAGCCCGGCGCGCAGCGCGGGGACCGGCCCGCCGCCCGGCGGGTCCTCCCTGGTGAAGACCACTCCGGGCAGGTCCCTGGGCGGGCCCGCGACGATCACGGCGCGGGCCGCGCGGACCGCCGCCACCACCCGCTCGACGAGCGGCACCCCGCCGACCAGCGCGCCCGGTTTGTCCGCGCCGCCGAGCCTCTCGGCCCGGCCGCCCGCGAGGATCACCGCGTCGTACGGCTGACCGCCGCCGGCCTCGCCTGCGCCGGACTGGCCTGTGCCGGACTCTTCTGTGCCGGACTCTTCTGTGCCGGACTCTTCTGTGCCGGATAGCCGCACGGAGACCCCCGGTCAGCCGCCGATGGCCGACATCGGCCGGGCCGGCTGGAGGAAGGCGGAGTCGTCGATGCCGTGCCCGGCCTTCTTGCCCCGCACCGCTGCGACCCAGCGCGCCGCCAGGTCGTCGTCGGAGGCGCCCGAGCGCAGCGCCGTACGCAGGTCGGACTCCTCGGTGGCGAACAGGCAGTTGCGCACCTGGCCGTCCGCGGTGATCCGCACGCGGTCGCAGGCACCGCAGAACGGGCGGGTGACCGAGCCGATCACGCCGACCCTCCCGGGCCCCCCGTCCACCAGGAACAGCTCGGCGGGAGCGCTGCCGCGCTCGCGCGGGTCGTCCTCCGTGAGGTCGAAGGAGTCCTTCAGCAGCCCGAGGATCTCGTCGGCCGTCACCATGTCGTCGCGGCGCCAGCCGTGCTGGGCGTCGAGCGGCATCTGCTCGATGAAGCGCAGTTCGTATCCCCGGTCGAGGCAGTGACGCAGCAGCGGCACGGCGTCGTGCTCGTTGATCCCCCGCATCAGCACCGCGTTGACCTTGACCGGCGTGAGCCCGGCGGCGGCCGCCGCCGCGAGGCCGTCCAGCACGTCGTGCAGGCGGTCGCGATGGGCGAGCCGGGCGAACACCTCCCGGTCGAGCGTGTCGAGCGAGATGTTGACGCGGTCGAGCCCCGCCTTCGCGAGCGGCTCGGCGAGCCGGGCGAGGCCGATGCCGTTCGAGGTCAGCGACACCTGCGGACGCGGGCGCAACGCGGCGGCGGCGGTGACGATGTCCACGAGCTCGCGTCTGAGCAGCGGCTCGCCGCCGGTGAAGCGGACCTCCCGGATGCCCAGCCGCTCCACGCCGATCCGCACCAGGCGGACGACCTCCTCACCGGTGAGCAGGTCGGGCTTGGGCAGCCAGTCGAGGCCCTCGGGCGGCATGCAGTACGCGCACCGCAGGTTGCACCGGTCGGTCAGCGACACTCGCAGATCGGTCGCGACCCGGCCGAAGGAGTCAACCAGCACAAAGGACCTCCGTCATCAGAGCCACCAGCCTAAGCCCTGCCGTCACGACGACGACAACCTCCGTTCCGCCGCCGCGATTCCCCGGGAGGCCGGATACGCCCCGCCGCCGCAGGGGGCAGACTGGGGGGATGGAGACGATCGCTCTCGAAGCACGCGTACGCGAACTGCTGGAACGCGCGCGCGGAACCTCCGGCGGCCGCGCCGCGGAGACCCTGTACGGCGGCCACGAGCACGCGCTGCGCCAGACGCTGCTCGCTCTCACCGCCGGCGCCGGCCTCGCCGAGCACGAGAGCCCGGGTGAGGCGACCCTGCTGGTGCTGCACGGTCATGTACGGCTGAGCAGCGGCGACGCCTCCTGGGAAGGGCGGTCCGGTGATCTGCTGGCCATCCCCGGCGCCCGGCACGCGCTCGACGCCGTCGAGGACAGCGCGGTCCTCACCGTCGTCAAAGGCCCCTGACCGCACTCGTCCGCAGTGCTCCGGCCCTCGGATCGGGGATCGAAGAGGACCGGAGGTCCACCCCGTCCGGGAGCGCGTCAGACGCCCTGGAGGACCCATCCCAGGGCGGCCAGCGACAGGACCTTCACGATCTCCAGCGCGACGTACCACAGGTGGGCCCGCGACCGCGTCCGCGCGGGGTCCTCGCCCGCGAGGACCCGGTCGGACCTGCGGTTCAACGGCGGGCGTACGAGCACGAGCTGGATCACCAGGACGGCCGCGGCGACGGCGGTGAGCACCACCACGATGGTGGCGGGCGACCCGATCACGACCGCCGCGATCACGACCGTGCCGATCACGACCGCCGCCAGCACCGCCTCGGCGGCGTTCAGCGCGCGGAAGACGAGGCGGCCGATGCCCAGGCCGATCGGGACCGTCACCCCCGGCGCGCGGAACTTCAGCGGCGCCTCCAGGAACGAGATCGCCAGCACCATCCCCAGCCAGACGAAGGTGGCGGCCGCGGCCACGGCCGCCGAGGTGTGGTTCATCGTGCGCCTTCCCGTCGTCCGGCCGCGGGGCCGGAATTCGTCGTACCGCGTCGCCTCCCGTGTCGCCCCATCGCGGCATGATCCGGCCTGGAGGGGTAGGGCGGCAACCGGCTTTCCGCCGCCGGCGATGCCTGACGGCGATGCCGGTGACGACGATGCCGACGACGACCGCCGATAATTCGGTTGGGATTCCCGCATGACGCCCGGCACAGTGGATCTCGGTACGGATCCCGGTGTGGATCTCGACCGAGGAGGAGAACCACGATGCCGAAGCACATCGCCCCCAAGGTACTGTCCTGGGCGAGCGAGATCGACGACGGGACGACTGTCCAGGCCGCCCGCGCGGCGCGCCTGCCGTTCGTGCCGGGGCACGTCGCGCTCATGCCGGACGCGCACGTGGGCATCGGCGCGACGGTCGGCTCCGTCATCCCCACCGAGGGCGCGATCATTCCGTCCGCCGTCGGGGTGGACATCGGCTGCGGCATGGTCGCGACCGAGACCACGCTCACCGCCGCCGACCTGCCCGACTCGCTCGATCCGCTGATGCGGCTGGTGGAGCGGCGCATCCCGGCGGGGGTGGGCAAGGGGCACGCCGACCGCGCGGTGGACCGCGCCCTCGGCGAGCTGGGCCGGCCGCACACCGGTCTCACGCCCAAGCAGGAGACCACCGTGGCCTGCCAGTTCGGGACCCTCGGGTCGGGCAACCACTTCGTGGAGGTCTGCCTCGACGAGCGCGACCGGGTGTGGACGGTCCTCCACTCGGGCTCGCGCGGCATCGGGAACCAGCTCGCGACCGCGCACATCAAGGGCGCGAAGCAGCTCATGCGACGCATGGAGATCGGGCTGGAGGACCCCGACCTCGCCTACTTCACCCAGGGCACCCCGGAGTTCACGGCGTACGTCGAGGACATGCTGTGGGCGCAGCGGTACGCGATGGCGTCGCGGGCGCGAATGGACCGGGTGCTGGGCGAGGCGCTCTTCCGGGTCGTCGGCTCCGGCTCCCGGGTCCGGACCATCAACTGCCACCACAACTTCACCCAGATGGAGACCCACGAGGGCAGGGATCTGTGGATCACCCGTAAGGGGGCGATCAAGGCGGACACCGGGGACGAGGGCGTGATCCCGGGCTCGATGGGCACCCGCTCCTACATCGTCCGCGGGCGCGGCAACCCGCTGTCGTACAACTCGTGCTCCCACGGCGCGGGGCGCCGGATGTCGCGGTCCCGGGCCAAGCGCGAGCTGTCCGCGGCGTCGCTGCGGGAGGCGATGCGCGGCCGGACCTGGAACGCCGACCGGGCCGCCGCCCTGGTCGACGAGCACCCCGAGGCGTACAAGCCCATCGACCAGGTGATGGCGGACCAGAAGGACCTCGTCGAGGTCCGGCACACACTGCGCCAGGTGTTCAACTACAAGGGATGAACCTGGGGGCGCGACCGTGATACCGACCGTGATACCGACCGTGCGGCCACCGGCTCGCGGGGGACGGCCGCGCCCACGGGCCGCAGTACGAAGCCGCTGGTCACCCTGGCCGGGATCCGGTACGGCGAGACGGTGAGGTCCTGCGGAGGCAGGGTGTAGTCCAGCCGGGCCAGCCGGGGCGCGAGCGCCTCCAGCAGGCCCACGGCGACCGGCTCCCCCGGGCACCGGTGCCCGGCCGCCGGATCGCCCCCACCCTGCGGGATCAGGTCGTACGGCCCGATCTCCCGCCCGACGAACCGCTGCGGGTCGAACGAGCACGGGTTCGGCCAGAGGGCGGGGTCGTGGTTCTGCCCCCAGACGTCCAGCAGCACGAGCCAGTCGGCCAGGATCGGCTCGCCCTTCCAGGTGAGGTCCTTGACCGCCTTCCCCGCGACGAACGGGACGAAGGGATAGAAGCGCCGCACCTCATGCGCGAACGCCTCGGCGTAGGTGCCGTCCAGGTCGTCGTTCATGCGGACCCGGGTGACCGGCCAGTAGTGCATGGCGTGCGCGGCGAACGTGAGGAACCAGGCCACGGCGACGGTGGGACGCACCAGGTTGAGCAGTTCGACCGCCGCGAGCCGGGGCGCGAGCGGCTCCCCGTCGGGCTCCCGGTGGAAGGCGACCGCGCCGAGCGCGTTCGCGGGCGCCGAGGTGGGTGGCACCCGCGAGCTTCCGCGCCGCACCTCCTCGACGATCTCCGCGAGCCACGCCTCCCGCCGGGCCCGGGCGCCGCGGGCCCGCCAGTGCCGGGCGCCGGGCGAGCCGAAGCCGTCGACCATCGCGACCAGGTCCGCGGCGAGCGGGCCGGCCTCCTCCTCACCGAGGGGGATGCCCGCCCAGCGGCACACCCCCGTGGTCAGGACGCGCGCGGCCTCGTCGAAGAGCACGACCTCTCCCCTGCCGGGCCACGTCGCCACCGCCTCGTCCCAGGCCGCGGTGGTCTCCCGTACGAGGGAGGCGACGCTCTCGGGGGTCATCAGCCCCATGAACAGGGCCTTGCGCGCCCGGTGCGCGGCCTGGTCGAGACTGTGCACGGCTCCGTGGCCGAACAACGTGCTCTTGATCGGCTCGGGCAGCGCGGGGGCGCGCTGGACGTGGTTGTCGTCGTAGAAGAAGCGGACGGCGTCGGGACCGCGCAGCACCACGGCGCGCTGGCCGAGGAGGCGGGTCCGGATCATCTCCCCTTGGGCCTCCCGCCACCGGGCCGGCAGCCAGGAGTAGCCCTCTAGCAGCAGAAGCAGCGTGGTGTCAAACAGCGCCATATGTCCTGACTGCCCGCACTCGTCCCGGAGAAACGATCCCGCCGTACGGACCCTGCGACGGGGTCCGTACGGCGGGCACGAGACGATCAGCTCTTCACGCAGGTGCGGTTGTTCAGCGTGAACGCGGCCGGATCGGGGTTGGCCCCCGTCTGCCTGCCTGTGAAGCCGATCAGGACGGACTTGCCGGGATCGATCACCTTGTTCCAGCTCAGGTTCACGGCGGTGACGTCCTTGCCCGACTGCGACCAGGTGGCCGAGTAGCCCTGGGCGACCTTCTGTCCCGCGTCGGGGAAGGCGAAGCGCAGCGTCCAGCCGCTGACGGCGGACGAGCCGGTGTTGGTGATCTTCACACGGGCCGTGAAACCGCCGGGGAAGCTCCAGGAGCCGTACTCGACCTTGCAGGTGGCCGGGGGCGAAGTCGAGACCGAGGGTGAGGCCGGCGGTGATGCCGGGGGCGAGTTCGTCCCGGGGTAGCCTCCGGACGCGATCACGTCGATCGGGTCGGAGGGGAGGCTGAGGTTGCCCGCGGCGTCCCTGGCCACGATGACGTAGGTGTACGTCTGGCCGGTGACGAGGTTGCCCTCGAGGAAGTTCCAGGTGCCCGCGGGCTTGGTGCCCACGAGAATCCAGGCGGTGTCCGTGCGCCGGTAGATGTCGTAGGCGGCGACGCCGACGTCGTCGGTGGACTCCGACCAGCACAGCGACGTGCCGCGGAAGTCGGGCAGGCAGTTGGCCCGGAGGCCGGCCGGCTTGCTCGGCGGGGTCGTGTCCCCGGCGACGGGGGTCGGCGACACGGACGTGCCCGTGACCGCCGGGGTGCTGATGGGCGGGGTGACGTCCGTTCCCCCGGTCCCGCTCGCGACCGGCCGCGGAGCCGCGTGGTCCGCGAACACGGCGGCGTTCACCGGTGGCGCGCTCACCGCGAGGACGGGCGGCGCGGCGACGTTGGCCGCCAGCAGTGCGACGGCTGCGGCGCCCGCCGCCGTCCACGCGACCGGCCACGAAAGTCTGGGCACGTTCTCACCTCTTCGTCGGCGAAGATCGGCTTATGACATCGCCCGGATCATCCGGCGGCCCGGCACGGCCGTCAAAGAATCACTCGCCCGCTCCGCGTTCACCACCGGTCGCACCGGCAGCTAACGTGCAACTTTCACTCCCCTGTCACCAGGGCGACCGGACGAGCCCCTGCAGCAGCAGGCCCGTCAGCGCCTGCGCGGCGAGCAGGCGGCGGTCCCCCACACGACCGGCCGCGGCGGTGAGCCACAGGGCGTAGGGCAGCCAGATGCGCTCCACCTCGCCCCTGGTGACTCCGCTGAGGTCGAGGGCCAGCACCGCGACGAGCGCGGCCACGGGCAGCACCCGCCCCGCCGACGGCCCTGCGGACAACCGGGGCGCGGTGAGCCCGGCGGCGGTGGCGGGTCCCGTGACCAGGGCGAGCACGGCCAGGTTGGCGAACAGGAAGTACAGGTACGGCCGGGCCGCCCCGGGATCGGCCGCCCACTCGGCGTGCGTGGCGGCGACCCCGTCGGGCCACCAGAAGCCTCCGGCGGCGAACAGCGCGCTCACCGCGGCCATCCCGGCCAGGCAGGCGAGCACCGCCGCCCGCGCCGCCCTCACCCCCGTGCCGCCCAGCACGACGGCTGCCGCGACACACGGGATGAGCAGGTACGGCACCAGGCCGTAACTCAGGTACGGCAACGCGCCCAGCGCCGTCCCCGCGCCGAGCCCGAGCGCGATCCGGCCCGCCCGCCCGCGCGCCCGGGGTCCGCCAGCCCGGAATCCGTCCTCCGGCAGCGCGAGCAGCAGCAGCGCCGTCCCCCACGCCCCCACCCCCGCGAAGAACGCGTCCATCGTCGTCGCGATCCACACCGCCGCCGGAGACAGGGCGAGGTACGGCAGCGCGCGCCGGGCCGCCTCCTCTCCCGAGACGCGCCGCACCGCCAGCCCGATCGCGACCGTGGCCGAGCATCCGACGGTGACGACGAATACAGCGGCCCAGAACGGTCCCGGCAGCCCGACCGCGTCCAGTGCCCACAGCACCAGCACCGGAAGCGGCGGGTGTCCCCGCACGTGCGTCGGGTAGGCCGGCAGGTCGCGGGTGAACCCGGCCAGCCAGCCGAGCGGGTCGTCGCCCACCACCCCCAGCACGGCCAGGTACTCCTGGGGATGGGTGAACGGCCACGCCAGTCCCTCCCCGGACACCGCCAGCAGGACGGTCCACGCGAGCGACACGCCGAAGGCCGCCGCGAGCGCCGCCCGCAGGGGCAGGTGCGCGGTCAGCCGGGGCAGCACGGGCACCGCGACGGCGGCGAGCACGGCCGCCGGAACGAGCGCGGCCATGCTCGCCGCCGTGGGCCGCCGGGCGAGCGCGTGCAGCGGCGGCAGATGGTCGATGGACAGCACCCCGCGCGCGTGCAGCACCCCGCCTGCCGCGAACGCGCCCGCCACCAGACCGGCCCAGGCCACCGGCAGGCCCCGTCGTGTGATCACGACCCACAGGCTAGGCACACCGGAGCGGTGGGCCCCGTCACGTAGTCACTTCGTAAGAACTGAGCGACCCGGGCGGCCCTACCGTCTGCGGAATGGAGATCGATGTGGTGCTTCCCTGCCTCGACGAGGCGGAGGCCCTGCCCTGGGTTCTCGGTCGGATGCCGGACGGCTGCCGGGCCATCGTGGTCGACAACGGGTCCACCGACGGGTCGGCCGAGGTCGCCGCCCGGCACGGCGCGCTCGTCGTGACCGAGTCCGTTCCCGGCTTCGGCTCCGCCTGCCACGCGGGTCTCGCGGCCGCGACCGCGCCCGTCGTCTGCTTCATGGACGCGGACGCCTCGCTCGACCCGCGACAGTTGCCGTACGTCGCGGAGAGCGTGCTGGACGGCACCGCCGACCTGGTGCTGGGCCGCCGCCGGCCCGTCACCCGCGGGGCGTGGCCCGCCCACGCCCGCTTGGGCAACCGGCTGCTGGCCTGGCGGCTGCGCCACCGCACCGGCGCGTCGCTGCACGACCTCGGGCCGATGCGCGCGGCCCGCCGTACGGCGCTGCTCGGCCTGGGCCTGCGGGACCGCCGGTTCGGCTATCCCCTGGAGATGGTGCTCCGGGCGAGCGAGGCGGGCTGGCGCATCGGGGAGGTCGAGGTCGACTACCTGCCGCGCGTGGGCCGGTCCAAGGTCACCGGCACCGTTCTCGGCACCGCGCGGACGGTGCGCGACATGTGGCGGGCGGCGGCGTGACATCCGTCGCGACACAGTTCCCCCCGCAGAGCCCTCCACAGATCTCCCCGCAGGTCATCGTCATCGCCAAGGAGCCCCGGCCGGGGAGGGTCAAGACGCGGCTGACCCCGCCCTACACGCCCAGCCAGGCCGCCGTGCTCGCGGAGGCGGCGCTGCGCGACACGCTGGCGGCGGTCGCCGCCGCTCCGGCGGCACGCCGGGTGCTGGCCCTGCTCGGCGAGGCCGGGCCCTGGCTGCCCGCCGGGTACGACGTGGTCCCGCAGCGGGGGGACGGCCTCGCGGAGCGGCTGACTCACGCCTTCGACGACGCCCGGAGCGCCTGCCCGGCGCCGGCCGTGCTGATCGGCATGGACACTCCGCAGGTCACCCCGGGCCTGCTGGCCGAGGCGGGACGGCTGCTGGACGGGCACGACGTCGTGGTCGGCCCGGCCGCGGACGGCGGGTTCTGGCTGCTCGGGCAGCGCGAACCCGATCCCGCGCTGCTCTCCGGGCTGCCGATGTCGCGCTCCGACACGGGAGCCCTGCTGCTCCGCCGGATCCGGGAGGCGGGTCTGCGGACCGCCCTGCTGCCCGAGCTGACCGACGTGGACACCGCCGCCGACGCCCGCGCGGTGGCCGAGCGGGCCCCCTCCTCACGGTTCGCGGCGGTGCTGGCGAGCCTCGGCGCGGGCGTCCCGGCGTGATCGGCCCCCTCTACGCCGAGTCGCTGGACGGCGCACGGATCGACGTCGAGGCGGCCGACGGCAGGACGTGGCCGCTGGAGTCGTGGCGCTGGCTCGACGGCGCCGAAGGGGACGAGGCCATGCTGGCCCGCTGCGGCGACCCCACGCTCGACGTGGGCTCCGGCCCCGGGCGGCTCACAGTGGCGCTGACCCGGCGCGGGGTGGGGGCGCTCGGCATCGACGTCACGCCCCGGGCCGTCCGCCTCACCCGCCTGGCCGGCGGGCGGGCCCTGTGCCGTGACGTGTTCGGGCACGTGCCGGGCGGCGGGCGCTGGGCGACGGTGCTGCTGGCCGACGGCAACATCGGCATCGGGGGGGACCCCGAGGCCCTGCTGCGGCGGGCCCGCGAGCTGCTGCGGCCCGGTGGCGAGGTGGTCGCCGAGCTCGGCCCTCCCGGCACCGCCACCCGCTCGGAGCGGGTCAGGCTGCGCCGGGACGACACGGTCACCGGGTGGTTCGCCTGGGCCCGCGTCGGGGCGGACGGCATCGGCCCGCTCGCCCGGCGTACGGGCTTCGGCCGCGCGGAGGTGTGGACCGAGGCGGGACGCTGGTTCTGCGTCCTCGGCTGAGAGTTCCCCCAGAACGCAGGCTCGTGGCTCAGGCGGCGACGACGCCGGCGCCCGTGGCGGCGAGGAGCAGGACGTCGATCCCCGCGGCGGCGATCGCGGCGGCGAAGGGCGCCCTGGGCAGGCGCCGGCCGAGCGCCAGACCGGCCGCCGCGCACCCGGCCACCCCGGCGAGGGCGAGCCACTCCGCCGGGCCGGGCGGGCCAGGCGGTGCGACGACCAGCAGCAGGGACGCCGCCAGCGGCGGCACCGGCATCAGCGCCCTGACCCGGGCCTCGCCGAGCCGCTGGGGCCAGCCCCGCACGCCCGTCGCCAGGTCCGTCGCGATGTCGGGCAGCACGTTGCCGAGGTGCGCTCCGCAGCCGAGCAGCGCCGCCGCGAGCACGGCCCACCACGCGGGCAGGGGCGGGCCGTCATGGTGGGCCGGCATGCCCCCCGCCACGAACACCGGCACGGCGCCGAACCCGATCGCGTACGGCGCCCACGACGCGGCCGTGCCCTTCAGCCACAGGTTGTAGGCCCAGGCCGCGGCGACGGCGAGCAGGTGCGCCGCGGCCGGCAGCGGCCCGCAGGCGAGCGAGAGCGGCACGCACGCCGCCAGCGCCGTGAAGGCCGCGGCGCGCACCGTGCCCGCGGTCACCAGGCCGGCGACGATCGGCTTGCCGGTCCGCCCGGCCGCGGCGTCCCTGGCGGCGTCCACGGCGTCGTTGCACCAGCCCACCGAGAGCTGGCCGGTCAGCACGGCGAGCGCCACCGGCGCCGCCCCCGCGAGGCCGCGCCCGGCGAGCACCACGAGCGCCGTGACCAGAACCGTGACCGCGACGGCCGGGCCCGGATGGCACGCGCGGGCCAGCCCGGCCACCTGCCGCGGCCCGTCGCCGGGGAGTGCTCTGGAGCAGGTCATCGTGACGAGCGTAACCGGATGATCCGGGTTGGGAGGTATGTGAGCCGCCTGGACGGGCAAGAGTGCAGGTAGTTTCCTCCGCCAGCCAGTGGGATGTGAGATGACGCGGATCGCGGCCGTCCATGGTGTCCTTCCTCCCCATCGCCACTCCCAGAAGGAGATCACGGACACGCTGGCGCGGGTCTGCCTCCCTCCGGGCGCCGACCGCCGGCTCCTCGACCGGCTGCACGCGAGCGCGCGGGTGGAGCACCGCAACCTCGTGCAGCCGCTCGACCGGTACGGCAAGCTCGACGGCTTCGGCATGGCCAACGACCTGTTCATCGAGGCCGCCCTCGACCTGGGCGCGGAGGCCGTGACCGGCGCGCTCGACGCCGCCGGCCTCACCCCGGCGGACGTCGACATGATCATGTGCACCTCGGTCACCGGCGTCGCCGCGCCGTCCCTGGACGCCCGGCTGGCCAACCGCATCGGGCTGCGTCCCGACGTGAAGCGGGTGCCGGTGTTCGGCCTCGGCTGCGTGGCGGGGGCGGCGGGCATCGCCCGGCTGCACGACTACCTGCGCGGGTGGCCCGGCCATGTGGCGGTGCTGCTCTCGGTCGAGTTGTGCTCCCTCACCCTCCAGCGCGACGACTCCTCCACGGCCAACCTCGTCGCCGGCGCGCTGTTCGGTGACGGCGCCGCCGCCGTGGTCGCGTACGGCGACGACCGTGACATCCCCGGCCGTGACATCCCTGAGCTCCCCGGGGGACGGCCGGACCCGGCCGTCGTCGCCACCCGCAGCCGCCTCTACCCCGGCTCGGAACGGGTGATGGGGTGGGACGTCCGCGACAGCGGGTTCCGGGTCGTCCTCGACGCCGGGGTGCCCGACGTGGTGCGCACCCACCTCGCCGGAGACGTGGGCGGGTTCCTCGGCGACCACGGCCTGGACGTCGGCGACATCACCGCGTGGGTGTGCCATCCCGGCGGCCCCAAGGTGCTGGAGGCGGTCGCGGAGACGCTCGCGCTGCCGGAGGGCGCGCTCGACCTCACCTGGCGCTCGCTCGCCGCCATCGGCAACCTGTCGTCCGCGTCCGTGCTGCACGTGCTGCGGGACACCCTGGCCCTGCGGCCACCACCGCCGGACACCCCGGGGATGCTCCTGGCGATGGGCCCGGGATTCTGCTCCGAGCTCGTTCTGCTGCGCTGGTGAATGCACTGGTGAAGGGGGGCCGGCGGGAGCCGGCCGGGAGGGATGGAGGGGACCGATGTCGCCCTGGTACGCGGTGCTCGTCGCGCTCGTCGGCGTGGAGCGCCTCGCGGAGCTGTTCGTGGCGCGCCGCAACGCCCGCTGGAGCATGGAGCGCGGCGGGGTGCTGTACGGCGCCGGGCACTATCCCTGGATGGTGGCCCTGCACACCGGCCTGCTCGCCGGGTGCCTGCTGGAGGCGGCGCTGGCGGACCGGCCGTTCGTCCCGGCCCTGGGCTGGCCGATGCTGGCGCTCGTCCTGGCCGCGCAGGGGCTGCGCTGGTGGTGTGTCACGAGCCTCGGCCACCAGTGGAACACCCAGGTCATCGTCGTGCCCGGCCTGCCGCTCGTGACGCGTGGGCCGTACCGGCTCGGGTGGCTGCGGCACCCCAACTACGTCGCCGTGGCGGTGGAGGGCGCCGCCCTGCCGCTCGTGCACTCCGCGTGGCTGACCGCACTGGCCTTCACCCTGCTCAACGTCCCGCTCATGGTCGTCCGCCTGCGGTGCGAGAACGCCGCTCTCGCGACCGCCGCCCCGGCCGCCGCTCCCGGTTCCCTGCGGCACGCTCAGTGATCGACGTACTGGTGGCCGGAGGCGGGCCGGCGGGGCTGGCCACGGCCATCCACGCGGCGCTGGCCGGCCTGGAGACGGTCGTGGTCGAGCCGCGGGCCGTCCCGGTCGACAAGGCGTGCGGGGAGGGTCTGATGCCCACCGGCGTCGCCGCCCTCGCCGGTCTGGGGATCGACCCCAAGATCGCGCTGCCGGAGAGCAGGCCGTTCCTGGGCATCCGCTACGTCGACGGGCGGCACCGGGTGCAGGCGGAGTTCCGGGACGGCACCGGGCTCGGCGTGCGGCGCACCGCGCTGCACGCGGCCCTGGCCCTGCGCGCCCGGGAGGCCGGAGTCCGGGTGGTCTCCGGGCGGGTCGCCGGCGTGCGCGCCGGTGACGACGACGTGCACGCGCGGGTGCCGCCCTCCGGTGGCGTCCCGGGCGGTCTCGATCTGCGGGCGCGGTGGCTGGTCGCGGCGGACGGCCTGCACTCGCCGATCAGGGCGTCCCTCGGGCTGGACCTGCCCGCGGGCGGCCCCCGCCGGTACGGCCTGCGCCGCCACTACCGGGTGACGCCGTGGACCGACTTCGTGGAGGTGCACTGGGCGCCGGACGGCGAGGCGTACGTCACCCCGGTGGGCGACGACCTCGTCGGCGTGGCCGTGCTGAGCGGCGAGCGCCGGGGATACCACGAGCACCTCGCGGCGTTCCCGGACCTGCTCGCCCAGCTGGACGGGCCGCCCGCCACCCCGGTGCGCGGAGCCGGGCCGCTGCGCCAGCGGGTCCGCCGGCGGGTGGCCGGGCGGGTCCTGCTCGTGGGCGACGCCGCGGGCTACGTGGACGCGCTCACCGGCGAGGGCCTGTCGCTCGCGCTGCTGTCGGCCCGCGCGCTGGTCGGCTGCCTGCGCGCCGGCCGACCCGAGGAGTACGAGGCCGCCTGGCGGCGCCTGTCGCGGCGGTCCCGGCTGCTCACCGCCACGCTGCTGGAGGCGCGGCGGCACCCCCCGGCGGCCCGGATGATCGTGCCGGCCGCCCGGCGGTTGCCGGTGCTGTTCCGCGCCGCCGTCCGATCGCTCGCCTGAGCGGCCCGGGAAAGCGGCCCGTGGGATAAATCGGGACATAGCGCAATTTGTCCATGGCCGGAATTCACAGTTCGCGAACGCCCGTTTTTAGGTGCGGCCGCACCGGCTTATATCCCTGGACGTTAGAACTTACTTCGACATGAACGAAGTGGCCATCTTTTGTGACAGGTATGCAAGGATATAGCGCATGCACCGAAAGGCGAGTCCGATGTTACGGCGAGGATGACTGGAGGGTCGTCACTTGCCTGACTTCGCGATACTCGCCCTGTTCGCGTCACTCGGCGCGCTCCCCGTCGCCGCGCTGGCGATCCTGGCTCTCCGGCTGCGCCGGCTGCGCGCCATGCAGGCCGAGGCCGTCCGCCAGGCCGCGGCCGAGGCCCGGGAGCAGTTCGGCCGGGACGTGCACGACCTCGTGAGCAGCCGGCTGTGGCTGGCCACCCTGCGCAGCGAGCTCGCCTACCGCCTCGCCGAGGAGGACAACCCGCTGCGGCCCGCCCTGGCCGACGTGGTGCAGGCGATCCGCCAGGCCGCCGCGGACATCCGCAACGTGACCCGCTCGTTCCAGGACGTCTCGCTGCCGTCGGAGCTGGCCAACGCGCGTGCCGTGCTCCGCGCATACGGGACCGACTGCAAGATCGAGGTGACCGACGCGGAGCTCTCGGACGAGATCGGCGCGACGCTCGCCATCATGGTGCGCGAGGCCGTGACCAACGTCGTGCGGCACAGCCGGGCGACCCTGTGCGTCATCGAGATCGCCCTGCGCGCTAGCACGGTGACGCTGACCGTGGCCAACGACGGCGTCGACCCCTCCGCCCCGTCCGGCGCCGGCAGCGGCCTGGACAACCTCCGCACCCGCGCGGCCGCGCTCGACGGCGTCGTGGGAACGGTCCTCGACCCCGACGGCTGGTTCCGCCTGGTCGCCGAGATCCCCAGCAGGGGCAACATCCGCCGCTGAGCGGACGGACCGCTCCAAAGCACTCCACGCCTCCTTCGGCATCCCCCCGCGCTCTTGACCTGCCGTTTGACAGATGACCTCACCGCGACCTCACCCGCGGCCTCCCGGTGACCGTGGAGAGCGTCACCACCTGACCCGTGACCGCGTCATGGTTCGTTATGTGCAGATTTCACATGGCGCAGTTGACGGGCGTAACTTGGCCCGTCCCCGCAATTCCGGAATTCTTACTTGTGACCGGCCTAAGGGGACATCTGGTGATTAGTAAGTACGAGATTTACTGCCTCGCAGATCCCTTGTTCTACGACACCCTCGACAGCAAGCGCGCGGAGCATCCGGATTTCTCCGTGGCCGCGCGGCCCACCCCCGAGGGGTGGGCGCATCTCGCGACCGGAACGTGGCTGCACTACGCGCCGGCCGGCGCCACGTTGCCCACCCAGGGCTGGAAGATCCACATCTCCTCCTCCGTACGGGAGGCGGAGCGGGTGATCGCCGCGGCGTGGGACTACTGCGTGCCCCGCGGGCTGGCCTTCAAGTTCCTGCGCGGCCGGCGCGTGATGACCATGCAGAACTCCAAGTACGCCTTCCGGGGGTCGAGCGGCAAGCTGGTCACCGTCTACCCGGTCGACGAGGCCCAGCTCGAGCTGACGCTCAAGGAGCTGGCCGAGGTCCTCGACGGCGTCGAGGGCCCGTACATCCTCAGCGACCTGCGCTACGGCGACGGACCGATGTACGTGCGGTACGGCGGGTTCGCCGAGCGCCACTGCCTCGACGAGAGCGGCGAGCAGGTCCTCGCGATCGAGAACGCCGACGGCGAGCTCGTCCCCGACGTGCGCGGCCCGGGGTTCTCCCTGCCCTCCTGGGTGCCCCTGCCGGCCTTCCTCGAACCCCACCTGGCCGCGCGCAACGCCGTGACCATGGAAGGCGTGCCGTACCAGGTCGACAGCGTCCTGCACTTCTCCAACGGCGGCGGCGTCTACCTCGCGCACGACACACGCACCGGTGAGAAGGTGGTGCTGAAGGAGGCGCGCCCGCACGCCGGCCTCGACGTGGAGGGACGCGACGCGGTCACCCGCCTCCGGCACGAGGCCGAGATCATGGAGCGCCTCGCCGGGCTGGACTGCGTCCCCCGCCTGCACAGCCACTTCACCGTCGGGGAGCACCACTTCCTCGCGCAGGAGTACGTCGACGGCACCTCGCTCAGCCAGCTCATCGCGCAGAAGCACCCCCTCACGCGGGCCGACCGCACGCCGGAGATGAGCACGGACTACGCGGAGTGGGCCGTCACGATGCTCGGCAAGGTGCGGGCGGCGGTCGCGGCCCTGCACGAGCGCGGCGTGGTGTTCGGCGACCTGCACCCCTTCAACATCCTCGTCGACGGCGACCGGGTGGTGCTGATCGACTTCGAGGTCTCCTCGCCGGTCGAGGAGCGCAGACGGCCCACACTGGCCAACCCCGGCTTCGTCCCGCCGAGCGGCCTCGCCGGCGTCGAGGCCGACGAGTACGCCCTGGCCTGTCTGCACCTCGGGATCTTCGCCCCGATGACCACCATGCTGCTGCAGCTCCACCGGCCCAAGGCCGCCCAGCTCGGCAGGCTGGTGAAGGAGACGTTCCCGGTGCCGCCCGAGCTGATCGACGGCGCGGTGGCGACGCTCCTCGGCGACACGACCGGCGTGCACTCCGCCGTCCATTCCGCCGTCCATTCCGCCGTCCATTCCGCCGAGCCGGAGCCGAGCCGGCTCTCCGAGGGCTGGCCCGCGCTCCGGGACGCCCTGGCGACGGCGATCCTCGCCTCGGCGACGCCGGGGCGCGACGACCGGCTGTTCCCCGGGGACATCGTCCAGTTCGAGCCCGGCGGCGGCGTGAGCCTCGCCAACGGCGCGGCCGGCGTGCTCTACACGCTGGCCGCGACCGGGGCCGGGCGCTTCCCCGAGCACGAGGAGTGGCTGGTCAGGCGGGCGGCGGAGCCCGGCATCGGGATCGGCTTCTACAACGGGCTGCACGGCGTGGCGTACGCGCTGGAGGAGCTCGGCCGGCGCGAGGACGCGCTCGGCGTGGCCGAGCGGTGCCTGCGGGAGCCCTGGGAGGGGCTCGACCTCAGCCTCTACCGCGGCCTGTCCGGCGTGGCCCTCGCCCTGATGCGCCTGCACGACGCGACCGGCGAGCCCGAGTTCCGCGAGCGGGCCGCGCGCGTCGTCACCGCGGTGGCCGACCGGCTCGGCGGCCCGGACGACGTCCCCGAGATCAGCGGAGGCAGGTATCCGCACGCGGGGCTGATGTACGGCTCGTCGGGGCCCGCCCTGATGTTCCTGCACGCCTACGAGCGCACCGGCGACCCCGGTCTGCTCGACCTCGCGGCCACCGCGCTGCGCCAAGACCTGCGCCGGTGCGTCGGCCGCGAGGACGGGCAGCTCCAGGTGCAGCAGGGCTGGCGGACCAACCCCTACCTGGACGAGGGGTCGGCCGGCATTGGGCTGGTGCTCGACCGCTACCTCGCTCACTGTGAGGACGACGACTTCGCCGGGTCGCTGGCGGCCATCCGGTCGGTGCTGACCCTTCCGTACTACGTCCAGTCGGGGCTGTTCGCCGGCCGGGCGGGCATGATCGCCTGCCTGTCGTCCGGCTCGCGCCCCGACCCCGGGGCCGCCGAGGCGCAGATCGCCCGGCTGGCCTGGCAGGAGCTTCCGTACCAGGGCGGGCTGGCCTTCCCCGGGGCCCAGTTGCTCCGCCTGTCCATGGACTTCGCCACAGGGAGCGCCGGCGTGCTGTTCGCGCTCGGCACCGCGCTGCACGACGAGCCGGTCCGCCTCCCGTTCCTTGAACCCCCCGGACGGTCCCAGGCGCAGGCCCCCCTGCGTACCGCCGCCGGGTCGCATGTCCCGACCAGCCCCGGAAGGAGGTGAATCGCAATGGCGCTTCTCGACCTGCAGACCCTCGAGGCCCCCGGTGGCCACGGTGGCGGCGGCGGCAGCAACCTCAGCCTGCTCGCCTGCACCCCGCACGAGAACAGCAGCCTCAGCCTCATCTGCGGCTGACGCACCCGCTCGACCCCACTTCCGGGGTGAACCATCCAGGCAGTGAACCATCCCAAAGGGAGATGATCCACATGGCGCTTCTCGACCTGCAGACCCTCGAGGCCCCCACCGGTGGCGGCGGCGGTGGCACCCAGGGCAGCAACCTGAGCCTCCTCGGCTGCACCCCGCACGAGAACAGCAGCCTGAGCATCATCTGCGGCTGACGGCACCTCGCTCAACCCGACCTGCTCGACCCGACTTCCGGCACCGTGTTCCAACACCGGTTCCAACACCGGTTCCAACACCGTGTTGCAGCACGGTGCCGGGTCAACCATCCAGGCAGCGAACCATCCACGCAAAGGGAGATGATCCACATGGCGCTTCTCGACCTGCAGACCCTCGAGATCCCCGGCGGCCACGGCGGCGGCGGTGGCACCACGGGCAGCAACCTGAGCCTGCTGGGCTGCACCCCGCACGAGAACAGCAGCCTGAGCATCATCTGCGGCTGACAGTCGCGGCTGCTGACGCATGAAGCGAAGGTCTGGGCGGTCGTCGCGGCCGCCCAGGCTTCCGCGTTTCCGGGCTGAAGGCGTTTCGGGACTGGAGGACCCCTGGTGAGTTCCCGTACGGCGGACCTGCTGATCGCGCGGGCCGTCCGGCGCGGCGGTCCCTGGCTCGCGGTGCTGACGGTGACGGCGCTGGCAGGCGCCGCGGCCGACCTGCTCGTCCCGGCGGCGCTCGGCCGCGCGCTCGACGCCGTCGTGCGCGCCTCCCCCGACCTCCCGGAGACGGTCGCCGCCGCCGCGCTGCTGGCCGGGCTCGTCGTCGTGTGCGACGCGCTGGGCGTGCTCGCCGCGGGGGTGAGCGGCGCGCGGGCCGCCCGGTGGCTTCGCACCCGGGTCGTGACCCACACCCTGTCGGCCGGCACCGGGATGACCCGGCATCTCGCGCCCGGGGAGATCGTCACCCGCGCCGGCGTGAACGTCGAGGAGGCGGGGCGGACCCCGGAGGCCGTCGTGACGGCCGCCACTCTGGTCATCCCGTCGGCCGGCAGCGTCGTCGCCCTCGCGCTGATCGACCCGTGGCTCGCGGTCACGCTGGTGGCCGGCCTGCTGCTGATCGTGGCCGTGCTGCGCGCGTTCATGCGGAAGACCACCGCGGCCTCCGGCGGCTACCAGGAGGCGCAGGGCCAGATCGCGGGCATGCTCGTCGGGGCGCTCGCCGGGGCCCGCACCATCAGCGCGGCCGGCACGGAGGACCGCGAGGCCGCACGGGTGCTGGCCCCGCTCCCCCGGCTGCGCGCCCACGGCCTCGCGCTGTGGCGGCTGCAGGCGCGGGCCGGTGTGCAGGCCGCCGTCGTCGTCCCGCTCCTGGAGATCGCGGTGCTCGCCGTCGGCGGGCTCCGCCTGTCGGCGGGCGGCCTCACCGTCGGCGAACTGCTCGCCGCCGCACGCTACGTCGTGCTCGGCGCGGGCCTCGGATCGGCGCTGGGCTACGCCGCGCGCATCGCCCGCGCCCGATCGGCCGCGCAGCGCCTGGAGCAGCTTTTCGCCGTGCCGCCCCCGGCGTACGGATCCCGCCCGCTGCCGCCGGGCCCGGGGACCCTGGAACTGCGTGACGTGACCGTACGGGCCGACGGGGTCCAGCTGCTGAGCGGGATCAGCTTCGTGGTGCCGGGAGGCACCTGCACGGCGGTGGTCGGCCGCTCCGGCTCGGGCAAGTCGTCGCTGGCCGCCGTCGCCGGTCGGCTCGCCGACCCCGAGCGGGGCGTCGTGCTGCTGGACGGCGTGCCGCTGCGGGAGCTCGCCAGGGAGCCGCTGCGGCGCGCGGTCGGGTACGCCTTCGAGCGCCCGGCCCTGTTCGGCCGCACCCTGGGCGAGGCCGTCGGCTTCGGACTCCCGGCTCACGACGAGAACGACGAGAACACGGTGCGGGCCGCCGCCGTCGCCGCCTGCGCCGACCCGTTCGTCCGCAGGCTGCCCCTCGGGTACGCCACACCGGTCGAGGACGCGCCGATGTCCGGGGGCGAGATCCAGCGGATCGGCCTCGCCCGCGCGTTCGCCCAGGCCGGGCGGGTGCTGATCCTGGACGACGCCATGTCGAGCCTCGACACGGTGACCGAGCGGCAGGTCGGGCGCGCGCTCACGGGCAGCCTGGCCGACCGCACCCGCCTGGTGGTGGCCCACCGGGTGACGACCGCGGCCCAGGCCGACCAGGTCGTGTGGCTGGAGGACGGGCGGGTCCGCGCGATCGGCACGCACGAACGGCTGTGGGCCGATCCCGGCTACCGGGCCGTCTTCCAGGCGCCCGTCTTCCAGGAACAGGAGGCGTCGTGAGGCGGCGGGTCGTCCTGGACGCGCTGTGGCGCGAGCCGTCCCGGCTGCTGCGGCTGGCCTGCTGGTCGGTGGCGGAAGCCCTGCCCTCGCTGACCGGCGGGTACGCCGTCGCACGCGCGGTGGACGACGGGTTCGTGGCCGGCCGGCCCGGCCTCGGGATGGCCTGGCTCGGGGTCCTCGCCGCCGCGTGGGCGGTGGCCGCGGTGTCCGCCCGGCAGGTGCTGCTGCTGATCGCCGGCATCGTCGAGCCGTTCCGCGACGACCTGCTCAGGCGGGTGGTGACCGGGGCGCTGCGGGCCGGGCGGGGCGGCGACAGCGCGGCCGTCGCCCGGATGAACCATCAGGTCGAGCTGGCCAGGGACTCCTTCGGCGCCATCATCACGGTGGTCAGGTCGTTCGTGTTCACGCTGGTCAGCGTGGCAGTGGGGCTGTCGACCCTGGCGCCCGCCGTGGTGCCGCTCGTGCTGCCCCCGGTGGCCCTCGGGCTGGGCCTGTTCCTCGTCTCCCTGCCCTCGCTCGCCCGGCGGCAGCGGGAGTTCATCGTCGCCGACGAGCGTACGGCGGCCGCCGTGGCCGCGATGGCGAGCGGACTGCGCGACGTGACCGCCTGCGGCGCGGAGGAGCGGGTCGCGGCCGAGGTCGGGCAGGCGGTGGCCCGGCAGGCGGCGTCCGCGCGGGCGCTCGCCCGGGTGACCGCGACGCGGACGCTGTCACTGGCGGTGGGAGCGTGGCTGCCGGTCGTGCTGCTGCTCGCGGGCGCGCCCTGGCTCGTCCGCCAGGGGATCACCGGCGGGGTGATCCTCGGCACGCTGACCTACGTGATGCAGTCGCTCGCCCCCGCGCTGGGCGGCCTGGTGCAGGGCCTCGGCGTCAGCGGCGTACGCCTCGCCGTCACGCTGGAGCGCATCCTGCACGTGCCCGGGCAGCCGGCTCTGCATGGCGACACCGAGCCGGACAGCGCCCGCCTGGTGCTGCGGGGCGTCCGCTTCGCGTACGGCGCCGCCGGCCGGAAGGCCCCCGAGCCGGTCATCGACGGCCTGGACCTCGACGTGCCGGAGGGCGACCACCTGGCCGTCGTCGGCCCGAGCGGGATCGGCAAGTCCACGCTGGCCGCGCTGGTCGCCGGCCTGCTCACGCCGGACGAGGGCGAGGTCCTCGTCGGCGGCGTCCCGGCCGCCCAGGTCCGCCCGGCCGCCCGCGCGCTGATCCCCCAGGAGGCGTACGTCTTCCCCGGCACCCTGGCCGAGAACCTGACCTATCTCGCGCCCGGCGCGACGCCGGAGCAGGTGGACGAGGCGGTCGCGGCGTTCGGGCTCACGGACCTCGCACAGCGCTGCGCGGGCGGCCCGCTCGACCCGGCCGAGCTGTCGGCGGGCGAACGGCAGCTGGTCGCGCTGGCCAGGACGTACCTGTCCCCCGCCCGGCTGGTCGTGCTCGACGAGTCGACCTGTCACCTCGACCCGGCGGCGGAGGCGCGGGCGGAGGCCGCGTTCGCGGCGCGCGGCGGGACGCTGGTCGTGGTGGCCCACCGCATCTCGTCGGCCCTGCGCGCCAGGCGGGTGCTCGTCATGGACGGCACCCGGGTCAGGCTCGGCTCCCACGAGGAGATGGTGGCCGCGTCACCGCTGTACGCCGACCTCGTGGGCCACTGGACCGGTCACCGGGCCGGCCGGAGCGAGGAGCTACCGGCGGGGGCGGTAGCGGAGGATGCCGATGTCACGCCCGGCCGACGGCCAGAGCCAGCCGCACTCGGAGGCGATCTGAATCGCCTCGACGCGTGAGCGGGCGCCCACCTTGCCGAGGATGCGGGACATGTAGTTGCGCACGGTGCCCTGCGACAGGGACAGGCGGGCGGCGATCTCGCAGACGGTGGCCCCTCCGGCGGCGGTCTCCAGGACGTCCAGCTCGCGAGCGGTCAGCGGGTTGCTGTCGGCGTCGAGTGCCGCCACGGCCAGTTCGGGGTCGATGACCCGCTCCCCCGCGGCCACCCGGCGGATGCAGTCGATGAGATGGGCCGGGGAGGCGTCCTTCACCACGTAGCCGCGCACGTTGGCGTCCAGGGCCTTGCGCAGGGCCGTGGGCGTGCCGAGCCCGGTGAGCACGACGGTCTTGCAGGAGGGTAATCGGCGGTGCAGCTCGGCCGCCGCGGTGAGGCCGTCGACGCCGGGCAGCCCGATGTCGAGCACCGCGACGTCGGGGCGCCGCAGACAGCCCAGCCGCACGATGTCCTCCCCCTTGTCCGCCTCGGCCACGACCTCCAGGTCGTCCTCGCTCGACAGCAGAGCGACCAGCGCCTTGCGGATGAGGTGCATGTCCTCGGCGAGCATCAGTCGGATCAACCCAGACTCCCTACCACGTGAAGCGAGCGGGTGCTCGCCCTGTGTGACCGCGACCTCACCCACTATGGCCGCCGAATGTGAGCACCGGGACCTCTCTACCCGAACTGTCATCTTTAATCTGCGGATGAGTCAGGAAAAAACGGGACGCCCGGCTCCCTGAGGAAGCCGGGCGTCCGTGAACTGCAAATCTGTTCGTTTTCCCAGGATATTCCCAGGTTGTCTCTCTGGGCTGGGGTGTGCCTCTTAGTGGTGGTGCCGGATCACCTTGACGTAGTCGGTGGCCTCGGAACCCTTGAGACGCCGGGTGCCGTCGAAGCGCACGCCCCAGGTGCCCGACTGGTAGGCCCGCACCCGCGTGGCGAAGTCGCCGTCGCCGTCGGTCCTGATGGTGTCGACGTACCGCCACTTGCGGGAGCCCGCGGGCAGGAAGTAGACGCCGACCTCCTGGGAGCCCAGCCAGTGCCAGTCGTGCCAGTAGTCACGGCTGTCATAGCAGTTGTCGTCCCCGCCGCGGCGGCCGCTGTAGCCGTCCCAGCCGAAGTACCAGTCGGAGTAGCACTGCGCGACCTGCAGCTCACCCTTGAGGGTCAGCGCACGGCCCTTGCGGACCGGCTCGGGCGTGGCGTCGAAGCCGACGATGCGGGTCGCCTTCGGGCCCGACGGACGCGGCGCGTGCCAGTCCGTGCGCTTGACCCTGAAGGAACGCTCCGCGGTCAGCGTCCGGCCGTCGAGGCCCTCGGCCTCGATCCGCACGCTGTAGACGCCTTCCCGGTCGTGCCTGTCGAAGCTCCACGACTGCGAGAAGGTGTCGAAGGACGGGCCGTCGTGCGGGCCGCCCTTACGCTTGCCCCACCAGGGGCCGTCGTGGCCACCGTGGCCGCCGCCGTGACCATCACCGTGCCCGCGGGACCCGGACAGGGTGAAGGTGACCTTCCTGACGTCCTTGGTCCTGACCGAGGCGGAGACCGTGGCGGAGCCACGTCCGCTCACGACGACGACGTCGGGGTTGACGCTGAACCCGAGGATGCGCGCCTGGGGCACGTACGGGCGCCGGCCTTCCGGGGTCGGGGTGGGCGTGGGGGTCGGCGTCGGTGTGGCCGAGTCTGTGGGCGTCGGCGTTGATGTGACCGGGTCCGCGTACGCGGGCGCGGTCGCGAGCGCCGTGGCGCCCATGGCGATCACTGCCAGGGCGGTAGCAGCTCGTTTCACCATGAGGGTGTGTCCTCTCCCCGTGTTCACTCGCGCCCCCGGGTTGGGGCGCGCCAACGTCATAGACGTAAAAAGGAAAAGGAAAGTTGCCAGGTTTCTCAGAGTAAACTGTAACAAGTCTGTAACTGTCCCTTATATGCCACTTCTGTCCTTTATATGGCATTCAAGGGTGGTTTATGCCTCTCGTTCCGAGCTGACGTCGGCGGCGTAGCGGGGCGAGCCCGCGTACTCGGCCCGCCAGGCGCCCTGGCCGTCCTCCCGCGTCCGGGCGCTGAACCAGCCGTCCCTCCGGGTGACCGCCTCGCCGACGGGCCGCCACTCGGACGACCCGCTGGGCCGGAAGGAGATCCTGACCCGCTGCCCGGGGAAGGGCCGGTAGTCGACCCGCCCGCCCGGGTCGACGCGCAGCAGCGTCCCGGTGACCCGGGTCTCGTCCCCGCCCCGGCCGCGTGCGACCTTGAGCCCCTCGATCTCGGTCGCCCGCCGCAGATGGAACACCGCCCGCGCGACGGCCGTACCGCCCCGGGCGTCCACGGCGGTCGCGGTGACCGTCCAGGGCCCGCTCGGATACCACCGCGACAGAGGCCGGTCGGGCAGGAAGCGCCACGTCTCCCATCCCCCTGCGCTGTCTCTCCCGGCAGCACTGTCTCTCCCGGCTGCGCTGTTTTCACCGGCTACGCCGTGCTCATCGGCGGTGCTGCCTCTCCCGGCGGTCCCGGCCCGAAGCGGCCCGGCGGCCTGTCCGTCTCTGGCCGCGCCGACGATGCCGGGCATCGCGGAAGCCAGGCCGCTCAACCCGGGCACCCCCGGAACCCCGGGCACCGTCGCGGGAAAGGCGCCGGGCACGCCAGGTCGTACGGGGAAGCGCGGACGCACGGCCGGGGACCTGGGCATGGGTTCGGGCCTCGAACGCGGCGATCCCTGCCAGAGACCACCCGGCCCGAGACCACCCGGCCCGAGACCACCCGGCCCGAGCACCGGGCCCGGCAAGGGACCCTGCTCATGACCCTGCTCATGACCCTGCACAGGACCCGGCAGCGGCACGGCGTCACCGGACGGCGGCAGGGGGCCGTCGCCCGGCTCCCCTCCACCGTGCTCCCCTCCACCGTGCTCTCCCCCACCCGGGCCCTCACCACCGGATTCGTCACCACCCGGTTCCCCGCCACCGGGTTCGTCACCACCGGCGGAGGGCGCGCGGCCGGGTTCGAGGACGACCGAGACGCGGTTCGCGCCGCGCGCCACCACGTCGACGACCAGCCGCACCGATCCGGCCGGCCCGACGACGGGGTCGGCCGGCCGCACCACGACCGAGCGGATCGCCGTCTCACCGCCCGCTGGAGCCACCGGCGCGAGGGGTGACGCGGCGAGAGATGACGCGACAAGTGCGGGCACGAGGAAAGGCGTCGTCATGCCCCGAGACCGTACGCACGACCGGCGCGCGTCCCGCCCCCGACACTCTCCCCGGCCGGTAAAAGTTCCCCCGGCTCAGCCCTCCGCGTACAGTTCCTCGATCAGGTCGGCGTACCTGGCGTGCACGACGCGGCGCTTGAGCTTGAGGCTCGGGGTGAGCTCCTCGGTCTCGGCCGTCCACTCGACCGGCAGCAGCCGCCACCGCTTGACCTGCTGCACCCGGGCGAGCTTGCGGTTGGCGGCCTCCACCGCCGCCTCGATCTCCTTGAGCAGGTCCGGATGCCCGGCCAGGTCGGCGAGTGACTCGAAGGCGATGCCGCGGGCGCGCGCCCACTCGGGGGCGACCTCCCCGTCGAGGGTGAGGATCGCCACGGGGTACGGCCGTCCCTCGCCGTAGGCGAGTGCCTGCCCGATGAGCGGGTGCTCCTTGAGGTGGCCCTCGATGCCGGCCGGGGAGACGTTCTCCCCTCCGGAGGTGATGAACAACTCCTTCTTGCGGTCGACGATGCGGACGAACCCGTCCTCGTCGATCGACCCCACGTCGCCGGTGTGCAGCCAGCCGTCGGCGTCCAGCAGTTCGGCGGTCGCCTCGGGCAGGCCCAGGTAGCCCCGGGTGTTGAGCGGGCTGCGAGTGAGGATCTCGCCGTCCTCCGCCACCCGCACCTCCACGCCGGGCTCGGCCCGTCCCACCGTGCCGAGCCGGAAGACCTCCGGGCTGTTGACCGTGAAGGCGCCGGTCGTCTCGGTCATGCCGTAGACGTCGATCACCTTCAGGCCCAGACCGCCGAAGAAGCGCTGCACCTCCGGCGGCATCGGCGCGGCGGCGGTGGCGCACCAGCGGGCCCGGTCGAGCCCGATCAGGCCGCGGATCAGCGACAGCAGCGCGGCGTCCGCCCGCTCGTACGCCTCCCGCACCTCGGACGAGACCGTGTGGCCGTACTGCTGCCCCTCGATGTAGGCGAGCCCGGCGGCCATCGCGGCGCGGACGTTCTCCTGCTGGTCGGCGGGCTGGGAGGCCAGCAGCGCCTGCAGCCGGGCGGCCATCTTCTCCCAGACGCGGGGCACGCCGAAGAACAGCACCGGGCGCACCTGGCCCAGCGTCGTGGCGAGCGCGTTCAGGTCCGTGCAGAAGTACACGTGGTTGACCTTGAACAACGGCAGGTACAGGCTGAGCGCCCGCTCGGCGATGTGGGCGTAGGTGAGATAGGAGATCTGAGTCCCCTGCTCGGGCAGGTCGATCATCCGCTGCGTCGCCGCGATCTCGAAGAGCACGTTCGCGTGGGTGAGCGGGACGCCCTTGGGCATGCCGGTCGTGCCCGAGGTGTACAGCACGCTGAGGACGTCGTCCGGGGCCACCTCCCGCGAGCGCCGCTCGACCGCCTCCGGGTCGGCGGCGTACGCCCGCGCGCCGATCGTCAGGAAGTCGTCCCAGCTCATGAAGCGGTCGTCGCCCTCTGGGGCGCCCTCCAGCATGATGATCCTGGTCAGCCCGGGCAGCTCACCGAACACGGGCGCCCAGCGGGCCAGGTCGCCGGGGCCGCCGAGCACCGCGATGCGCGCCCCGACGTCCCGGGCGACGTACGCGACCTGCTCGGGGGCGAAGGTCGCGTAGATGGAGCAGGAGACGGCGCCCGCGTGGACGGCGCCGAGGTCGGCCAGCACGTGCTCGCTCCGGTTGACCAGCATCAGCGCGACCGCCTCACCCGGCCGCAGGCCGAGCGCGGCGTAGCCGGCGGCGATCTCCAGCACGCGCCGCCGCGCCTCGGCGTACGTCAGCGTGCGCCAGCCGCCGGCTGCGTCGGAATCGGAGGGGGCGGGATCGGAGTAGGCGGGCACGTCCGGGTGCTCCTGCGCGGCCCATCTGAGCTGTTCGCAGAGGGTCCTGCCCGCGATTTCGCGTTCGATCGCGGCCCGCTCCTCGAGAACACCGGCCATCGTGCCTCCCACCGGGTATGTCGCACGCGTGGCCTGCATCGCATCACAGCGGATCACCGAGGACAAGACTCCGCGGGCGGGGAGCGCACGAAAGCGTCATCTCAAACGGACAAACAGGACATAAAGGCATATAAAGTTGCTGAGATGATGCGTGATCGGGGGGTACGCATGGCATCCGGACAACCAGGGCCGCCTGCCGGGGAGCGGACGTTCTTCGGCCATCCGCGAGGACTGGCCACCCTCTTCGGCACGGAGATGTGGGAGCGCTTCAGCTACTACGGCATGCGCGCCGTGCTCGTGCTGTTCCTGACGGCGCCCGCCACCCGTGGCGGCATGGGCCTGCCGGAGACGACCGCCGTGGGCGTCTACGGCGTGTACGTCGCCTCGGTGTACCTGCTGGCCCTCGTGGGCGGCTGGCTGGCCGACCGGCTGCTTGGGGCGCGCAGAACCGTCCTCGTCGGCGCGTCGGTGATCATGGGTGGCCACCTCAGCATGGCGATGCCCATGGGCGGCGGCTTCGTCTGGCTCGGACTCGTGCTCATCGCGCTGGGCAGCGGCCTGCTCAAGCCGAACATGGCGGCGCTGGTGGGCGAGCTGTACCGGCACGAGGACGACGCCCGGCGCGACTCCGGCTACACGATCTTCTACATGGGCGTCAACCTGGGCGCGTTCCTCGGCATCATGATCGTGCCCTGGCTGCAGACCGGCGGCCGCTGGCACCTCGCCTTCGGCGCGGCGGCGGTCGGCATGCTCTTCGGCCTCGTGCAGTACATACGGGGCCGGGCGACCCTGTGCGGCGCCGGCGAGGAGCCCGACCACCGGCTCACGCCCGCCGAGGAACACCGCTTCAAGCTCGTCGCCGGGCTCGGCCTCGCCGTCGCCGCGGGCGGGCTGGCCCTGTGGGCGGTCAGCGGGACGCTCACCGTCGACCGCTTCGCCCTCGTGCTCACGGTCGTGACGGCCGTCGTGCCGATCGCGTACTTCGCCTTCCTGTTCTCGTCCCACGAGGTCACCGCGGAGGAGCGCAGGGGACTGTTCGCGTACGTGTGGCTGTTCCTCGGCGCCGCGATCTTCTGGCTCGTCTACGACCAGGCAGGAAGCTCGCTGCTGCTGTTCGCCAAGAAGGACACCGACCTCGACGTGTTCGGCTTCACGATCCCGCCGGGCTGGGTGGGGAACATCAACTCCCTCGCGATCATCGTGCTCGCCCCGCTGTTCGCCGAGATGTTCCTCAGGGCGGGCACCCGGATCAGCACGCCGCTCAAGTTCGCGATCGGGCTGGTGATCGTCGGGCTGAGCTTCGTCGTGATGTCCGTCGCGGCGGGCGTCGCCTCGGACGGGGTGAAGGTCTCCATCATGTGGCTGCTGTCGGTCTACCTCATCCAGACCATCGCCGAGCTGTTCCTCAGCCCGGCCGGGCTCTCGGCCACCAACAAGCTCGCCCCCCGCGCCTTCGAGAACCAGCTCATGGGCGTGTGGTACCTCGCGATGGCCCTCGGCGACTCCGTCGGCGGCCAGACCTACCGGCTGACCACGGTCGTGCCCATGCCCGTGTACTACCTGGTCCTCGCGCTCGCCGCGGTCGCCGCGGGCCTCCTCATGCTCCTGTTCGTCCGCAGGCTCCGCGTCCTCATGGCCGAACACCACCTGCCCCCCGTGCCCGCCTCGTCCTGACCACTTCGACTGGAACCCCGTCAGCCGAAGCCGGGTCAGGACGCTGATAGGGGACTATCGCGCCGCGACCAGACAGGCCGGGCCCCTACGGACCCTGGCTTCCGGACCGGCCCAGCCCGGCCCGCACCGTACGCAGAATCCGGCCCTGCCGGCGTCCGCCTCTACACCCGCAATCGGGTGGTTCGGGGGTTGCGGTAGGTGAAGGCCCAGCGGTCGTCTCCGATCTTGCGGCGGGTGTAGCGAGTGGGGTGGCGGTAGCGGTCGCGGTTGTGGAACTGGCAGGCCGGTCCGAGCAGCTTGAGGTCGGTCAGTCCGCCGCGGCTCCAGTCGTCGGCGTGGTCGATCTGGCACAGGGTGGCGGGCAGCGGGCAGCCGTCGACCCAGCAGGTGGCATACCGGGCGAAGACCGCCCGGCGCTGGGCCGGGGTGGCCAGGCGGACCTTGCGGCCCATGTCCAGCACCTGCCCAGCGGCGTCCATGACGATCCTCACCAAAGTGCTGGTGCGAGCCAGCCGGTGCACGCTGGAGACGGGCAGCAGATGCCCGGTCGCCAGGATCAGCCCCGGCAACCCCCGCAACCACACCCCCGGCGGACCATTCACCCCCACCCCAGGCCGAGCGTGGGCTCCTGGCCAGGCACCGCCGCCACGTTCCGCACCCGGCGGAGCGTCGGCTCCCACCCCCGTCCAGGCCTCACCGCCCAGCCAGGCACTGCCACAACCCAGCCGGGCGTCACCTCCCAGCCAGGCACCGCCACCATATTCTGAACCCGGCGGCGCGTCGGCTCCCGCTTCCGACCAGGTGTCACCTCCCGGCCAGGGCTCACCCGGCCAGGCACCGCCGCCATGTTCCGCACCCGGCGGAGCGTCGGCTCCCACCCCCGGCCTCCCGCGCGGCGCCGCACCCGGCGCGGAGGAATGCCGGTAGTCCACCGCCTCACAGTCAGGACAGCCGCCACCGCAGCGGTCCTCACCGGGCAAGCCGGGAGCACGGCACTCACTCGGGCGGTCTCCGTTAGGGCAACTGTGAGCACGGCGGTCCCCGGGACAGTCCCCGCTGGGGCCGCCCTCGCTGGGCCTGTCCTCGGTGTGGGGGCCAGGCGCGTCGTCACGCTCGGGTGAGGGATCAGGGGCAGGCGCCTGCTGCGCACATGTGCGCCGCGAATCCCTCGCTCGGTGTCTCCGCGTGTCTGTCTCGTCGGCGCGGCCCTGCCAGGTGTCACTAACCTCACCAACCCCGCCACGGTCGGCGGGGTCCACGGTGCCGACGGGGTCGGCGGAGTCGGCGGGGTCGGCCGAGTGGGAGCGCGGCCCGGCGGGGTCCAGGCCGCCCGTGGCCGAGCACCCCTGAGCGGAACGCTCGCCGCCACGGGTGGGAGCATCCTTGACAGGGTCTTGGCCGACGGGTGCCTCAGCCCACTGCTCATCGCTCCGCATCGGTGCATCGCTCTCGGACCGGTCACTGTCGCACTGGGATATGTCGCTCTCGCAGCGCACCCTGTCACGCCCTGGCACATCATCAGCGCGGGGTTCGCCGCCGGGAGCAGCCGCGGAGTGCTCAGGGCCCGGGCGCTCGTCGTCGGGGTCGGCGGGCTGGTCTGTTGAGGGATCCGTGCCTGCGGGGTCGTCTGCTAGATCGTCTGTGGGGTCCGTGCCTGCGGGTTCGGTGCTCGCGGGTTCGGTGCCTGGGGAGTCGGTTGTGGGATCGTCTGTGGGGTCCGTGCCTGCGGGTTCGGTGCCTGGGGAGTCGGTTGCGGGATCAGCTGTGGGGTCGTCGGGGAGGGATTCGGCGTTGACCAGTACCAGAAGCTCGGTCGCGATCTTGTTCTCCAGGAACGCGATCAGCGCGTCGGCGTTCCGCACACTCAGCGTGCGGTCATCACCCTCGGCCTTGGGCTTGGCGTAGACGTCCAGCAACTGCTGCAGCCGCGCGGCGGCCTCCACCGGCAGGTAGAACTCCCCCTCCACACCACCGCTCCTACGTCGGCGCACCCTCAAGAACCGGCGGTCGAAGTCCGCCTGTTCGTCCTTCTCATGCCCGTCGGGGTCCAGCACCGCGCGCAGATACCGCCCCGCCTTGGCCACCTCCGCCGCACCCGCCGACCGCGCCAGCTCCAGCAGGATCCCTTCGGCGGTGGCGGCCTGGTCGTCGGTCAGCCCGGCGGTGGCCGTGCAGATCGCCTCCACGACCCCCTCGGGCAAGCCGCCCTCCGCGAACAGGCGACGCACCTCGTGCAGGCGGTGCAATTCCATGCTCATCGTCAGCAACCGGCCGGCTCCCGCAGGCGTCATCCCCCCGGCGCTACGCAACCACAACTTGGTGGACGCATGCCCATGGCCCTTCGCCTCGCCGGCCCGATGGACGCGGCCGACTCGGGCCGCCAGCGCCGAGGTGATCCGGTCGCGCGCCGACAGCAACTCCCCGGCCTCGGCCAGGCACATCTCCGCCGCCTCGGGCACCGGCACCAGCGCCACCACCCGCGCCGCCTCAGCAACCGCAGCCACCGCCACCCACGACGACGACCCCGCGCCACACGCACCAGGAGAAGCACCACCGGAAGCACCACCGAAGGCACCAGCAGAAGCAGCACCGGCGGCGCCACCAGGGACGCCACAGGAAGCGCCACCGGTATCCCCTTCAGGGCCCTCATCCCGATTCTGGCCCGCAGCGTCGCGGGCAGTGTCAGAGGCGCTACCGGACGCACCGTCGGAAGCGGTGCCGAAAGCATCAGCAGGGCCACCGCTGCCGGCGCGCCTGATGCCGCCAGGAGAGACACCGTCAGGAGAGACACGGCTCGCGGTCCCGTTTCCGCTGTATTCAGCACCGGGGACATTGCCGCGACGAGTATTGGATGGACGGGCAGAGTCGGGCGATTCCGTCGATTCTGCCGAGTCGTTGAACCGGCTCGCGCACTTTCGTGTCGCAGGGTCGACAATCGGCACATATGCGCGGGCGAGCGAATCTTCGGCGGACCACAGGGGCGAGCGGGCGATGAGCTGCTCCCACCAGCCGTCCGTACCAGTATCGTTCGAACGAGTGAGGCACTCAGGATCAGCGTCGAACAGATCCATCACACCTCCCTGCTAGATTCGAAATCCTGTATTAATTCTTCCACATCGGCCGCTCAAGAACAGCCCCGCGCGACGATTAGGTTGGAGCCACAGACTGATTCCCAATTGTCGAATATGCGGCTCTGTCGATCGATTGTCGATCTATCTCTGAATAGTCAGCCAGAACAGCTACAGCGTCGGCGTGAGCGGCTCCCGGGATTGGTAGCCCGATCGGAAGCCGGCCAGAGAGCCTCCTGGGAAGGCCGCGCCGGAGACCCCGTGCGAGGCGGCAGATGAGGCAGCCGGGGAGGCGCCGAGGCGGCGTACCGCATCCTCCAGCACCGCCGGAGGCTGGGTGAACGCCAGCCGCACGTATCGCTCCAGCGTGCCGTCCACGCCGAACCACGGCCCCGGGGCCAGCCGTACGCCCCGGGCGGCGGCGGCCTCGGCGACCGCGCTCGCCACCGGCGTGTCGAGCCGTACCCAGAGCGACCCGCCGCCGGGCGGCGGGGTGAAGGCCCATCCAGGTAGTTGCTCGCGCAGGAACTCGATGAGCGCGGCGAGCGAGGCGCCGAGCGTGCGGCGGCGCTCGGCCCGCGCCTCCTCGATGCGCTCGAACAGGCACGCCACCACGAGCTGGTCGAATACGGCGCTCGCGATGTCCACGGCGGCACGCAGCAGGGCCAGACGCCGCACCATCGCCGCGGTCGTCCGGATCCAGCCGACCCGCAGGCCGCCCCACCACAGCTTCGACGCCGATCCCACGCTGATCACCCGTCCGTCGGTGTCGAACGCGGCCAGCGGCGTCGCGCGTACGGCGGGGTCCAGCGCCATCTCGGCCCAGACCTCGTCGGCGATGAGCGTCGTGCCGTGACGCCGGGCGGCCCCGACCAGCGCGGCGCGGCCGGCGTCGTCCATCAGGTGCCCTGTGGGGTTCTGGAAGTCGGGGATGACGTAGGCGAGGCGGGCCGCCGACTGGCGCATCGCGCCGCTCACCAGGTCGAGGTGCCAGCCGTCCTCCTGGACGCCCACCGGCACCAGTCGTGCCGACCGCAGGCGGGCCGCGTCGATCGCGTGCGGGTACGTCGGCGATTCGACCAGCACGGGGTCCCCCGGCCCCGCGAGCAGGGACATGACCAGGTGGACGGCCTGCTGCGCCCCGCCCGTCACGAGGATCTGCTCGGGCCGGGTGGGCAGCCCCCGCTCGCCGTACCGGCGGGCGATCGCCTCCCGCAGCGGCGTGAGCCCGAGCGGGTGGTAGCCCGTGCCCAGCGCGTACCGGTGGTAGACCCGCCCCGCCTCCTCCACGGCCTCGCCGAGGAGGCCGGTCGCGGGCGGGGCGGCGGCGTGCAGCGGCAGCAGCCCGTCCTCGTCGGAGGCGAGCCACGGGTTGTCGGCGCCCAGCGCGCCGGGGTCCGGCAGGGCGGTGCGGCTTCCCGACCCCTGCCTGCTCTCCAGGTAGCCCTGCTCGCGCAACCGGTCGTACGCCGTGGTCACGGTGGTGCGGCTGACCCCGAGCGACTCGGCCAGGTGTCGTTCGGGCGGCACGCGCACCCCCACGGCGAGCCTCCCGTCGAGGATCAGGCCGCGTACGGCGTGCGCGAGCGCCCGGTAGTACGGACGCGCGCCGGGCGGCACCCGGACGAGCCTGGCGAGCTGAGGAGCGCTGACATACCGGTCCATGCGGACCAATTTCGCTGATTGGCCCTTTTATGGCAAGCCATTGGCCTGCACCATTGAGCCCACTATGACCGAACTCTCCCTTTCGCGCCCTCGCTCGCTCACGTTCCGGCTCGTCCGTCTCTATGTCGGCCTGGCGCTCTACGGCGGCGGGATCGCGCTGCTCGTCGAGTCGGGCCTGGGCCTCGACCCCTGGGAGGTCTTCCACCAGGGCCTCTCGATCCGCACCGGCTGGTCGATCGGCATGTGCATCAACCTGGTGGGCGCGCTGGTGCTGCTGCTGTGGATTCCGCTGCGGCAGCGGCCCGGCCTCGGCACGATCAGCAACGTCCTGGTGGTGGGCACGAGCGCCGACGTCGTGATGTGGCTGGTGCCCGCGCCCGGCGTGTGGCCGGTCCAGTGGACCTTCCTGCTGAGCGGGATCGTGGCCATCGCCGCCGCCTCGGGGCTCTACATCCACGCCGGCTTCGGCCCAGGGCCGCGCGACGGCCTGATGACCGGCCTGCACCGGATGGGCCTGTCGATCCGGCTCGCCCGTACGATCGTCGAGCTCACCGTGCTCGCGGCCGGCTGGCTGCTCGGCGGCACCGTCGGCATCGGCACCGTCGTCTTCGCCCTGGCGATCGGCCCGCTGACGCAGGTCTTCATGAAGCTGTGGGCCCCGGCCGGGGTCACTACCCGGTCACCGGGTACGCAGCCGTCATGACGCGGGACAGGACACGCCGCGCGGGGAGGTGAGCGCATGCGGATCGAGGACTACGCCCTGGTCGGCGACACGCAGTCGGCCGCCCTCGTCGGCCGGGACGGCTCGGTCGACTGGCTGTGCCTGCCGCGCTTCGACTCCCCGTCGTGCTTCGCCCGCCTGCTCGGCGACGAGTCCAACGGCTTCTGGCGCCTGGCCGCCGCGGGGCGGGACACGGCCGCCCGGCGGGCGTACGTCGGCGACTCGCTGGTGCTCGCGACCGACTGGGAGACCTCCACCGGGACGGCCAGGGTGCTCGACTTCATGCCGGTCCGGTCCGGCAACCCCGACCTGGTACGGGTGGTGGAGGGCCTGGCGGGAACCGTCGAGATGACGACCGAGATCCGCATCCGCTTCGACTACGGGCGCATCGTGCCCTGGGTGCGCCGCACCGGCGGCCACCTGCACGCGGTCGGCGGGCCCGACTCGGTCTGGATCCACTCCCCCATCCACCTGCAGGGGAGCGACTACCGGCACCAGGCCGCCTTCACCGTCTCCGCCGGGGACCTGGTGCCGTTCGTGTTCACCTGGCACCCCTCCCACCAGCCGCGGCCGAAGGCCATCGACCCTCTCGCCGAACTCGGCCTGACCGTCCGGCTGTGGCAGGACTGGGCCGCGCGCTGCGGCTACCGCGGCCCGTGGCGTGACGCCGTAGTCCGGTCGCTGATCACGCTCAAGGCTCTGACGTACAGCCCGACCGGCGGCATCGTGGCCGCGCCGACCACGTCCCTCCCCGAGCACCTCGGCGGGGTGCGCAACTGGGACTACCGCTACTGCTGGCTCCGCGACGCCGCGATGACGCTCGACGCGCTCCTGCGGGCCGGATACGTCGAGGAGGCCGACGCCTGGCGCGTGTGGCTGCTGCGCGCCATCGCCGGCCGCCCCGAGGACCACCAGATCATGTACGGCGTGGCCGGCGAGCGCCGCCTGCCGGAGACGACGCTCGACTGGCTGTCCGGCTACGAGGGCGCGCGGCCCGTCCGCATCGGCAACGGCGCCGCCGGCCAGTTCCAGCTCGACGTCTACGGCCAGGTGGTCAACGCGCTCTACCGGGCCCGCAAGCAGGGCATGGCGCCGGACGACTACACCTGGGCGCTGCTGGTGAAAGGGGCCGAGTTCCTCGAACGTCACTGGGACCAGCCCGACGAGGGGCTGTGGGAGGTGCGCGGGCCGCGCCGCCACTTCGTCCACTCGAAGATCATGGCCTGGCTCGCCATGAACCGCATGACCCGGGGCGCGGCCGAGCTGGGCCGCACCGGGCCGTTCGAGCGGTGGGGCGCCCTGCGTGACCGCATCCACGCGGAGGTGTGCGAGAAGGGCTACGACCCCGTCCGCAACACCTTCACCCAGTCCTACGGCTCAACCGAACTCGACGCCGCCCTCCTGCAGATCCCCATCGTCGGCTTCCTGCCCCCCGACGACCCCCGCGTCACCGGCACCATCGACGCCGTCGAACGCGAACTCATGACCGACGGCTTCGTTCTCCGCTACCCCACCGCCGAACACAACCCCGTCGACGGCCTCCCCGGCGGCGAAGGCGCCTTCCTCGCCTGCAGCTTCTGGCTCGCCGAAGCCCGCGCCCTCACCGGCCGCCACACCGAAGCCGTCGAACTCTTCGAACGCCTCATCAACCTCACCAACGACGTCGGCCTCCTCGCCGAGGAATACGACCCCCGCACCAGACGCCAACTCGGCAACTTCCCCCAAGCCTTCAGCCACATCCACCTGATCCACACCGCCCAGGCGCTGAGCGGCGCGCCCGCGCGCCCGGAGCCGGGCGCCCTGTGACCGTACGGAGAGCTCTCAGGCGGAAAACGCGATCCACACGTCCGGTGGCAGGTCGGGCCGCCCCGGCACGGGCCTGCGCTCCTCGGTCCACGCGCCCGGGGCGATCTCCCCGGCGACGCGGCGCCAGAAGCGTACGGCGGCCGTGTTGGCGTCCTGGAAGGCCACCTCCCAGGAGCCGGGGTGCCTGGCCGTCACCTGCCGCACGGCGCGCAGCCCGATCCCCGACCTGCGCACGCCGCGTACGACGAAGAAGGCGCTCAGGACGCGCGTCCGCGCGGTGAGGCCGCGGACGAGAGCGAGACCGGCGGGGCGTTCGCCGCTGGTCAGCAGGTACGCCGCCCAGTCCGGGTCACGGAACGCCGCCTGGAGCCGCTCCCCGCGGAAGGTCCCGTCGGGATTGGGCAGCACTCCGCCGAATTTCGACATGTCATGCCGGAACATCAGCCACAGACGCTCCAGCACGGGATGGTCGGCGGCATCGGCGAGGCGGACGGCCAGATCGGGCATGACGGGTCCTTCACGACAGGAACGGGAGCAAGAGCGGAAGCGGGCGCCGGAAACAGGCACCGGAAACGCCGAGAGCCTCCCGGCGGAATGTCCGGCCGGGAGGCTCTCAGTCGTGCACGAATAATATCAAGGCCCCCTATACCGCAGTAGTAGGGGGAAATTGGCCTGTCCCCGGCGGGCCCGGCCGCGCGTACGGTGACGGCAGCCCCACCCGAGGCGCGCCTCGCGGTGGCAACCCCCCGATCGAGGAGACCCCGATGCGCCTGTCACGGTTCCTCCGCGCCCTCCCGGCCCTGGTCCTGGGCCTCGTCCTGCTGTCACCCGTGCCGTCCGCCCACGCCGGAGCGAGCGGGGCGAGCACAGTGAGCGGGGCGACCACAGTGAGCGGGGCGACCACAGTGAGCGCCGTGCGTGTGCTCCGGTACGACGCGAGCCGGGCGGCCGAGTTCCGCACGGTGATCGACCAGGCGGCCCAGGTGTGGAACGCCAGTGTGACCAACGTCCGGCTCGTGGCGGGCACACCGGCCGACTTCGCCGTGCTCGCCGACAACGGCTGGCCGCGTACGAGCCGCACCAGCCTCGGCCGGGGCACCATCTGGATGGGCCGGGAGGCGACGAGCGAGGGCTACTACCCGCTGCGGATCGCCACCCATGAGATCGGCCACATCCTCGGCCTGCCCGACCGGCGCACCGGCCTGTGCTCCGACCTGATGTCCGGTTCCAGCGCCCCGGTGAGCTGCACCAACGCCAACCCCAGCGCGGCGGAGCGCAGCGCCGTCAACGCCAACTTCGCCGGTTCCGCCCTGCTCGGCGGATCCGCGGCGCTCTTCGTCGACCGCCCGGACGCCGCGAGCCTGGCTCCAGCGGCATAGGAACAGCGTATGAGCAGGGTAGGAACGGCGTACGCACCGCGCCCCCCGGGTAGCGTGGCGGGCATGCGGATCGAGGACTACGCCCTCGTGGGCGACATGCAGTCGGCCGCCCTCGTCGGCCGGGACGGCTCGGTCGACTGGCTGTGCCTGCCGCGCTTCGACTCCCCGTCGTGCTTCGCCCGCCTGCTCGGCGACGAGTCCAACGGGTTCTGGCGCCTGGCCCCCACCGGCCACGAGGAGGCGACCCGCCGGGCGTACGCGGGGGACACGCTCGTCCTGGAGACCGTCTGGGAGACGTCCACCGGCGCGGTCAAGGTGATCGACTTCATGCCGCCCCGCTCCGCCAACCCCGATCTCGTACGGATCGTGGAGGGCCTGTCGGGCACGGTCGAGATGAGCACCGAGATCCGCATCCGCTTCGACTACGGGCGCATCGTGCCCTGGGTGCGCCGCACCGGCGGCCACCTGCACGCGGTCGGCGGGCCCGACTCGGTCTGGATCCACTCCCCCGTCCACCTGCGGGGCGGCGACTACCGGCACGAGGCGACCTTCACGGTCTCCGCCGGGGAGCGGGTGCCGTTCGTGTTCACCTGGCACCCCTCCCACCACCCGGAGCCCGAACGGATCGATCCCCTGGAGCAGCTCGGCGAGACCACGGCGATGTGGGAGGCGTGGTCGTCCCGGTGCGGCTATCGCGGCCCGTGGCGCGACGCCGTGGTCCGGTCGCTGATCACGCTCAAGGCCCTGACCTACAGCCCGACCGGTGGCATCGTGGCCGCACCGACCACGTCGCTGCCCGAGCACCTCGGCGGGGTGCGCAACTGGGACTACCGCTACTGCTGGCTGCGCGACGCGGCGATGACGCTCGACGCGCTGACCGGCTCGGGGTACGTCGAGGAGGCCGACGCCTGGCGCTCCTGGCTGCTGCGGGCCATCGCCGGCCGCCCGGAGGACATCCAGGTCCTGTACGGCGTGGCCGGCGAGCGCCGCCTCCCGGAGACGACGCTCGACTGGCTGTCCGGCTACGAGGGATCCCGGCCGGTGCGGATCGGCAACGGCGCGGCCACGCAACTCCAGCTCGACATCTACGGAGAGGTCGTCAGCGCGTTGTACGAGGCGCGCAAGCAGGGCATGCCGCCCGACGACCACGCCTGGGCGATGATCACCGCGGTGATGAGGTTCTTCGAGAACAACTGGGACCAGCCCGACGAGGGGCTGTGGGAGGTGCGCGGGCCGCGCCGCCACTTCGTCCACTCGAAGGTGATGGCCTGGGTCGCGGCCGACCGCATGGTCCGGGTGATCGAGGAGCTGGGCCGGGAGGGCGACGTGGAGCGGTGGCGGGCGCTGCGCGACCGCATCCACGCGGAGGTCTGCGAGAAGGGCTACGACCCGGTCCGCAACACCTTCACCCAGTCCTACGGCTCAACCGAACTCGACGCCGCCCTCCTGCAGATCCCCATCGTCGGCTTCCTGCCCCCCGACGACCCCCGCGTCACCGGCACCATCGACGCCGTCGAACGCGAACTCATGACCGACGGCTTCGTTCTCCGCTACCCCACCGCCGAACACAACCCCGTCGACGGCCTCCCCGGCGGCGAAGGCGCCTTCCTCGCCTGCAGCTTCTGGCTCGCCGAAGCCCGCGCCCTCACCGGCCGCCACACCGAAGCCGTCCACCTCTTCGAACGCCTCATCAACCTCACCAACGACGTCGGCCTCCTCGCCGAGGAATACGACCCCCACACCAGACGCCAACTCGGCAACTTCCCCCAAGCCTTCAGCCACATCCACCTGATCAATACGGCGCTGGCTCTCCAGTAGCCGTCAGGGTGTCTCAGGCAGCGGGCCGTCGGCGTGCGGGACCCGCTCGGCGGGGATGACGCCGAGGCGTCCCGCCTGGTAGTCCTCCATCGCCTGGATGATCTCGGCGCGGGTGTTCATCACGAACGGGCCGTAGTGCGCGACCGGCTCGCGGATCGGCCGCCCGCCGAGGAGCAGCACCTCCAGCGCGGGCTCGGCCTGCGGCTGGGCGGTGTCCGCGGCGAGGGTAAGCGACCCGCCCGGGCCGAAGAGGGCGAGCTGGCCCTTGCGGACCGGCCGCCGCTCGGCGCCCACGGAGCCCTGACCGGCCAGCACGTAGGCGAGGGCGTTGAAGTCAGGGTTCCAGGGCAGGTCGAGCCGGGCGCCCGGGCTGACGGTCGCGTGCACCATCGTGATCGGGGTGAACGTGACGCCGGGGCCGGCGTGCCCGTCCAGGTCTCCGGCGATTACCCGGAGCAGCGCGCCGCCGTCGGCCGAGGCGAGCAGGGCCGCCTCACGCCCCCGGATGTCCTGGTAGCGGGGCAGGTGGAACTTGTGCGCGCGGGGGAGGTTGACCCACAGCTGGATGCCGTGGAAGAGCCCGCCCGAGACCACCAGGTGCTCCGGGGGCTTCTCGATGTGCAGCAGGCCGGACCCGGCGGTCATCCACTGGGTGTCGCCGTTGGTGATGGTGCCGCCGCCTCCGTTCGAGTCCTGGTGCTCGAAGACGCCGTCGATGATGTAGGTGACGGTCTCGAAGCCGCGGTGCGGGTGCCACGGCGTGCCCTTCGGCTCGCCGGGGGCGTACTCGACCTCGCCCATCTGGTCCATGTGGATGAACGGGTCGAGCAGCGACTGCGGCACCCCGGCGAACGCGCGCCGTACGGGGAAGCCCTCGCCTTCGAAACCGCTGGGGGCGGTCGTCACCGACCGTACGGGGCGGGGTCCGGCGACGGCCGGATCGGGTGCGGCGACGCGGGGCAGGGTCAGGGTGTCTGCGGTGACGGCGGGCATGGCCACCTCTCCTGGTTTAAAGTTCAACTTCTTACGCGTTGAACCAAGCCCGCCCGCAGGACATTCCCCGCAGCTCAGGAACGGCAGCTCAGGAACGGCAGCTCAGGAACGGCAGCTCAGGAACGGCGGCTCAGGACCGGCCGGCGATGCGGGCGAGGAGCCGGGCGAACTCCGGCGGCGGCGCGACGACGAGCCGGGTCTGCCCGTCGTGGCTGATCAGGTCGGCCTGGATGCGGGTCAGCTTGCCCCGGCGCCACCAGTACACGTGCGGGCTGAGCCCGTCGGCGTGACCGGCGTGCTCCCGGTGGGCGAACAGCCGCAGCCGCTCGATCGCCCGCACCACCCCGATGCCGGCCACCGGATGCACCGCGACCAGCCCCCGGTGCGGCAGCACGGCGAGCATGCCGTCCTCGGGCACGTGCGTGTGGGCGGGCAGGCGGCGTAGATGGGCGGCCGCGCTGGGCGCGGTGAGCAGCGTGACCTCGGTGCCGCCCAGGTCCAGCCGGGACACCGTGGGCCGCTCGTCGGCCAGGGCGTTGCCCACCGCGACGTCGAGCGCCTCCCCCGGCGGGATCGGCCAGCAGAAGGCCTCCTCGGGGCGGACGGGGCGGGCCCCGATCGTCAGCACCTCGATCAGGTCGGCGCTCAGGTGACGGCCGATGATCCGGGACGGGTCGGGAAAGGCCGGGTCGTCGGCGGCGTGCACCCGCGTGCGCAGCAACGGCTTGATCGGCTTGAGGTTGCAGGCGTCGAACGGCTCGCCCGACACGGCGTGGGCCAGGTGCTCGGAGACCAGCATGGGCCAGTCCTCGCGGGTGCGCCGGGCGGCCTCACGGCGCAGGCCGACGAGGTTCACGACCCGCTCGCGCTCGGGGGAGGCCAGCGTCATCGACGTGCCGTCGGCGGCGAACCCGCAGGTGTAGCCCATGGTCTCGGCGACCAGCCCCAGCAGGGAGTCGAGATCGACGTCCTCGACGGCTCTCGGAGCGGGATCGTCCGGCCGCGTCCGGCTGAGCAGTCGCCGCAAGAGTCCCAACGCACCATCCCTTCGCCACCGCCCGGGCGCCTCCGGGCGCGTCTCAGGTTGCCGCGTCCGAGTCGCGGAATGCGCCCGAGGCTGGGCACGATTCGGTCACAATAGCCACATTCGTCTCCAACCACATACTCAGTTGTGGTGATCCATGCCCGACGGGCAGCCCCGCGAGGACCGGCACACCCAGGGGCGACAGGCGTTCGGCCAGCACCGGCAGCGGGTCGCCGCAGTCCACCCACGACCCGAGCACGATTCCCGCCGCGCCGTCCAGGCAGCCCGCCTGGAGCAGCTGCGTCACCATCCGGTCGATCCGGTACGGCTCCTCGGTCACGTCCTCCAGCAGGACGATCCGGCCCTCCCCCCGCATCGCGTACGGCGTGCCGCACAGGGCGGCGAGCAGGGCGAGGTTGCCCCCGGTGAGCCGTCCCTCGGCCCGTCCCGGCACGATGACGCGGTCGCCGGTGATCGGAGCGGGCGCGCCGCCCTCGAACAGGGCCTGCCGCAGATGGGCGAACGTGACCGGTTCGGGCCCTTCGGGATCGCTGATCGTCGCGCAGGCCGGCATCGGCCCGAAGAGCGTCGCCAGGCCGAGCCTGGCGGCGAAGGCCCGATGCAACGCGGTGACGTCGCTCGACCCGAGCAGGATCTTGGGACCGGCCGCAGCCATGGCGTCCCAGTCGAGCAGCCCGAGCAGCCGGGTCACGCCGTAGCCGCCCCGCGCGCAGATGACGGCCGCCACCCCGGGGTCGCACCAGGCCGCCTGGAGATCGGCGGCGCGCGCGGCGTCCGGCCCCGCGAGATAGCCCTCCCGGGCCCGCACCGACGCTCCGTGCACGACCCGCAGGCCCAGCGCCTCCAGGACCGCCCCACCGCGCTCCAGCCGTACGGGATCCACCGGGCCGGCGGGCGCGACCAGCGCGACGGTGTCTCCCGGCCGCAACCGCCGGGGCGCCTCCGGCACCGTTACCGAGGCGACACCCCCCGCCCCGCCGCGGATGCGCTCGCTCACCCTTCAAAGGGTGTCAGACTTAGCGGTATCTATGCGACCTCCGACGCACATCCTCGTGGTCAACGGCGTCAAGGTCCGTCGCCCGGTGTTCGTGATCGCGGCCCCGCACTCCGGCGCGGACCTGCTGGGCCGTGCGCTCAAGCGCTCCCCCGGCTTCCACGTGACCATGGGCAGGGGCCCGGTGACCCGGGTCGTCTACGCCTTCGCCCGGAGGCCATCGATCGCCCGCAGTGGCGGGGCGCCCCGGGTGCTGCGCGACGTGCTGGCGGAGGCCTGGCAGGTCGTCCCGGCGTCCTGCGCGGAGTGCACGACCGCCTGCCGGGAGGCCGGCGGCATCATCGGCGCCGGGCCCTGCGTCGGGCCGGGGACGCTGACGCGGTTCGGCGACGCCAGCCCCGACCTGATCTACAGCACGCCGGTGCTGCTGCGGGCGTTTCCGGACGCCCGGTTCATCCAGGTCGTCCGCGACGGCCGGGACGTCGTCGCCGACATGCTGGCCGACCCCGCCTGCATGGCCTGGGTCAAGCCGCACATGCTGAGCGAGGACGCCGAGTTTCCCAACCCGTTCCTCGGCGTGCGCTCGGCCGAGCACCGGCAGCGCTGGGCCGAGATGCCGGCCGCGGGCAAGTGCGCCCTGCGCTGGCGCGGCGCCGTACGGCTGAACGCGGCCCTGCGCCGCGAACTGCCCGCCGAGCACCTGCTCACGCTCCGGTACGAGGACCTGGTGGCCGCGCCCGGCGAGGCGATCGACGCGGTGTCGTCCTTCCTGGAGACCAAGGTTTCGATGATCGCGTTGTACGGCGCGACGATCCCCCGGCCGGGCGGCTGGCGCACCCGCCTGTCCGGCGAGGACGCCGAACTGGTGGAGAAGGTCGCCAGGGAGGAACTCGCCCGCCTCGGCTACCGCTAGCGTCCCGAGCCACCGGACCCTGAGCCGCCCGACCCCGAGCCGGTGAACTGGGTGCGGTAGAGCTCGGCGTAGGCGCCGCCCTGCTTCAGCAGCTCCTCGTGCCGGCCGTGCTCGACCACCCGGCCGTCCTCGATGACCAGGATCGCGTCGGCCTCGCGGATGGTCGACAGCCGGTGGGCGATCACGAGCGAGGTCCGTCCCCGCAGGGCCGTCTTCAGCGCCTGCTGCACCGCCGCCTCGGACTCGGAGTCGAGATGGGCGGTGGCCTCGTCAAGCACGACGACCCGGGGCGCCTTGAGCAGCAGCCGGGCCAGGGCGATGCGCTGCTTCTCCCCGCCCGACAGCCGGTATCCGCGGTCGCCGACGACCGTCTCCAGCTCCTCGGGCAGGTTCTTGACCAGGTCGGCGATCTGGGCCGCGCGCAGGGCCTCCCAGACCTCCTCGTCGGTCGCGTCGGGACGGGCGTAGCGGAGGTTGCTGCCGATCGTGTCGTGGAACAGGTGGGCGTCCTGCATGACCACCCCGACCGTGTCCCTGATGCCGTCCAGGGTGGCGTCGCGGACGTCGAGCCCGTTGATCCGCACGGCCCCCTCGTCCACGTCGTACAACCGGGAGACCAGCGAGGTGATGGTGGTCTTGCCCGCGCCCGAGTGGCCGACGAGCGCCACCAGCTCGCCCTCGCGGGCGGTGAACGACACGCCCTTGAGCACCTCCTGGGAGGGACCGGTGTCCGGGCGGGCCACCGACTCCAGCGACGCCAGCGAGACGTCGGAGGCGGCCGGGTAGCGGAAGCGCACGTCGTCGAACTCGATCGTCACCGGCCCCTCGGGGATCGGCCGCGCGCCCGGCTTCTCGGCGACCATCGGCTTGAGGTCCAGCACTTCGAAGACCCGGTCGAAGCTCACCAGCGCGGTCATCACGTCGACGTGCACGTTCGACAGGCTGGTCAGCGGGCCGTAGAGGCGCATGAGCAGGGACGACTGGGCGACCAGGGTGCCGAGCGCGAACGCCCCGGAGATCGCGAGGGAGCCGCCGAGGCCGTAGACGAGCGCGGTGGCGAGCGCGGCGACCAGTCCCAGCGCGATGCGGAACACCGCGCCGTACATCGCGACGGTCACGCCGACGTCGCGGACCCGGCCCGCCCGCTCGGCGAAGTACGCCGCCTCGTCGTCCGGCCTGCCGTACAGCTTGGCGACCATCGCCCCGGCCACGTTGAAGCGCTCGGTCATCACCGAGCTCATCTCGGCGTCGAGCTGCATCTGCTCGCGGGTCAGCACCGACATCCGGCGGCCGACCCACTTGGCGGGGAAGATGAAGATCGGTAACAGGACCAGCGCGACCAGCGTGACCTGCCACGACAGCACGATCATGGTGCCGAGCACCAGCACCAGGCTGATCACGTTGGAGACCACCGACGACAACGTGCTGGTCAGCGCCCGCTGCGCGCCGATCACGTCGGTGTTCAGCCGGGAGACCAGCGCGCCGGTCTGGGCCCGCATGAAGAACGCCACGGGCATGCGCTGGACGTGGTCGTAGACCTCCGTGCGCAGGTTGTAGATCAGGCCCTCGCCGATGCGCGCGGAGAACCAGCGCTGCGCCAGGCCGAGCCCGGCGTCGACGACGGCCAGCGCGGCGATCGTGACGGCGAGCCACAGCACCACCTCGACCCGCTTGGGCATGATGCCCTCATCGATGATCGCCTTCATCAGCAGCGGGTTGGCGACCACGATGACCGCGTCGACCACCACCAGCGCGAGGAAACCGGCGATCTGCGCCCGGAAGGGCCGCGCGTACCCGGCGATGCGCCGGACGGTCCCCGGCGCGATGCGCTCCTTCGTCACGGAGCTGTCACGCCGCAGGGACCGCATCACCTGGAAGCCGTAGCCCCCGTTCATCATCGACATATGCCGTACATCCTCCCAGGCGTGCAGCGATGGGAGGACTCCCCCGATTCCCCCGTCAGCTCGAAGCGAACAGCGCCGGTCAGTTCGACGCGAACACTGCCCGTCAGTTCGACGCGAACAGTGCGCGGATGCGCGCCACCTGTTCGGCCCGCTCGGCGGCGGCCTGCTCCTCCAGCGTGCGCCCCGGCGCGGCCCGCAGCAGGCGCTTGGTGGCGGTCGCGGCGGCGTGGTCGGTGGCCAGCAGCGCGGCGACCAGGTCACGGGTGGTCTGGTCGAGCTCGCCCGCCGGCACCGCGATCTCGGCCAGGCCGAGCCGTACGGCCTCCTCGGCCCCGACGACGCGGGCGGTCAGGCACATCTCGATGGCGCGGGGAACCCCGACGATGTCAGCCAGGGGCTTGGTCCCGGTCAGGTCGGGAACCAGCCCCAGCGCGGGCTCCTTCATGCAGAACTTCACGTCGTCCGCGACGACACGCAGGTCACACGCGAGCGCGAGCTGGAAGCCCGCCCCGATCGCGTGGCCCTGCACGGCCGCGATCGACACGATCTCCGGCCTGCGCAGCCACAGGAAGCCCCTCTGTGCCTCCGCGATCAGCCTCTCCAGTTCGGTGTCGCCGAGCGCCGCGGCGCTCGCGAACGATTCCTGCCCGGGCACTCCCTCGGGCGTGAACATGCGCAGGTCGATTCCGGCTGAGAAGGACGGCCCCTCGCCTCTGACCACGACCACTCTCACCCGCTCCGGCAGGGTGTCCCCTATCCGGGCCAGAGCCGACCAGGTCGCGAACGTCTGCGCGTTGCGCTTGTCCGGCCGGTCCAGGGTGACGGTCGCGATCTCGCCGTCCACCTCGCAGCGCAGTCCGATCTCGGCCGGCGCGGCCGCCGAGACCGTCGACACATCGGAGCCTTCGCCCGTCTCAGGGGCGTGCTCCGGATCCCCCCCCACTGCCGCTTCCGCCATGCCTGCTCCTGCCTTCGATGAGGAGCCACGTCGCCTCGCACGGCCGGTCCGGTGCGGCGCACCGCCCGTGCCGGGCGTCCGCGCTCCTGTTCGACCCGCGGTCGTGCCCGAGCCTACCGAACGACGTTCTGGTTAGCCGGACCCGGCCACGCCCTCTCACAGGAACGAGCGGCTGCGGTCGCGCGTCTTGAGGTGGATCTAGCGCTTGGACTTGCCCCGGGTCGCTCCGCCGCGCCCGCGCAGAGTCACTCCGGACTCGCTCAGGATGCGGTGGATGAACCCGTACGACCGGCCAGTGGAAGCGGCCAGAGCGCGGATGCTCTCACCCGCGGAATAGCGCTTCTTGAGATCGCTGGCCAGCTTTTCCCGGTCGGCCCCGGTCACCCGGGTGCCCTTCTTCAGAGTCTCGGCCACGAGTACCTCCTGTAGTGCCAGACTTCCGCAGCGTTACTTCAGCCCATGATCAGTCATTTCGACGGGATCGGCTACCTACTCCGCGGGAAAAGATCCCTACCCGCTCAAATTAAGATCAGGCAAGCGCCACAAGATCGGAAAATTCGTCGCTCCATGCGTCTTCCACTCCGTCTGGCAACAGAATCACCCTATCCGGCTTCAGCGCCTCCACGGCGCCCTCGTCATGGGTGACCAGCACAATCGCGCCCGTGTAGGAGCCGAGGGCGGTCAGCACCTGGTCACGGGAGGCCGGATCGAGGTTGTTGGTGGGCTCGTCGAGCAGCAGCACGTTGGCGCTCGACAGCACCAGCGTGGCGAGCGCCAGACGGGTCTTCTCACCGCCGGACAGGACCCCCGCCGGCTTGTCCACGTCGTCGCCGGTGAACAGGAACGAGCCGAGCACCTTGCGCAGGTCGACGTCGGCGAGGTCGGGGCCCGCGGAGCGCATGTTCTCCAGCACGGTGCGCCCGGCGTCGAGGGTCTCGTGCTCCTGCGCGTAGTAGCCGAGCTTGAGCCCGTGGCCGGGCAGGACCTCGCCGGTGTCGGGCGTCTCGATGCCGCCGAGCAGGCGCAGCAGGGTCGTCTTGCCCGCGCCGTTCAGGCCCAGGATGACGATCCGGGAGCCGCGGTCGACGGCGGCGTCGACGTCGGTGAACACCTCCAGCGAGCCGTACGACTTGGACAGGCCGCGGGCCGTCAGCGGCGTCTTGCCGCAGGGCGCCGGCTGGGGGAAGCGCAGCTTGGCGACCCGGTCGGACCGGCGCTCACCCTCCACGCCCGAGAGCAGCCGCCGGGCACGGCGCTCCATGTCCTGGGCCGCCTTGGCCTTGGTGGCCTTCGCCCGCATCCGGTCGGCCTGGGACAGCAGGGCGGACGCCTGCCGCTCGGCGTTGGCGCGCTCCCGCTTGCGCCGCTTCTCGTCGGTCTCCCGCTGCGCCAGGTAGGCCTTCCAGCCGACGTTGTAGGTGTCGATGACGCAGCGGTTCGCGTCCAGGTGGAGCACCCGGTTTACCGTGGCTTCAAGAAGGTTGACGTCGTGGCTGATGATCACCAAGCCGCCCTGGTGGGAGCGCAAAAATTCGCGAAGCCAGCCGATCGAGTCCGCGTCGAGGTGGTTTGTGGGCTCGTCGAGCAGGAGAGTCTCCGCCCCGCTGAACAGGATTCGCGCCAGTTCGACCCGCCTGCGCTGGCCTCCGGAGAGGGTCTGCAGCGGCTGGCCGAGAACCCGGTCGGGCAGCCCGAGGCTGGAGGCGATCGAGGCCGCCTCCGACTCCGCCGCGTAACCGCCGAGGACGTGCAGGCGGTCCTCCAGCCGGCCGTACGCGCGCACCGCCCGGTCGCGCACGCGCTGGTCGTCGGCGGCCATCCCGGTCTCGGCCGCGCGCAGGTCGCGCAACACCTCGTCGAGCCCGCGGGCCGACAGGATCCGGTCGCGCGCCAGCACGCTCAGGTCTCCCGTACGGGGGTCCTGCGGCAGGTAGCCGACGCTGCCGGAGATCGTGACCGAGCCCGTGGCGGGCAGGCCCTCACCCGCGAGGACCTTGGTGAGGGTGGTCTTGCCGGCGCCGTTGCGCCCGACCAGCCCGATCTTGTCGCCCGGGTTCACCCGGAACGAGGCGCCCTCGATGAGCAGGCGGGAGCCCGCGCGAAGTTCGACGTCGGTAGCGATGATCATGATGGAGGGGACACTCCCGTGGGTGATGCGGACAGGACCGGTGCCGGGAGCGATCAGTCGGGAGCGCTCATGGGCTCAAGTGTAGTGCCGCCGTCACCGCGACCGGCTTCGCCGAGCCCCGCCCGCCGGTCAGGGGTCGAGCAGCCGGATCCGCACGGCGCGGAACAGGTCCGGTGCGCCCTCCAGAACGGCCAGCCGCGGATCGGGAACGGTGAGGAACGGCCCGGCCTCCAGGGCGAACAGCGGCGCGAGACGCCGGTCCTCCCTGATCTCGTCGACCGCCCGCCGGTCCCCGCCGAGCACCACCGCCTCCAGGTCGGCCAGCCGCGGCGTCAGCAGCCGGACGGCCACGTCGGCGGCGGCCCGCAGCGCCTCGGCCGACTGCTTGTCCCTGCGCCGGGCGAAGCGCTGCTGGGACCATCCCCCCGCCGCGCTGCGCCCGTGGACCTGACGCGACCCGACCTTGGCCGCGACCAGGCGGGTGCCGGTGAAGACGCCGGCGGCGTGCCCGCCGAGCCGGGCCAGCAGCACGCCGACGGTCCGCTCGCGGCAGGCGTGGGCGACCAGCGCCGCCGCCGGAGCCGGCAGGGCCGCGGGGGTCGGCGGCGTGACAGGGGACGGGCGCAGCGGCGGGAACGGCACGTGGCATTCGGCGACCGCGCCGTCGGCGGCGTCAAGGCGCACGACGTCCGGCAGGATGACCGCCTCGATCGCGCCGTGCCGCGCGGCGAAGCGCGCGATCCAGCCCGCGAGCCGCTCGGGGGCCACCGAGACCCATCTGCCGCCTCCGGCGGCGGGCCGTCCCGTCATGGCTGATCAGCCTACCGGTGTGGTCGTTTGCCGGATTCCGTCCAACTGGCGGGGAAATGTAGGTGAATTTCCCCCTGTAAGGGTCAACGGCCCCGGGGAGCCGCCCCACAATTCACCCCGTGACGCTCCCCTCCTCGCCGGCGTCGCCGGTCGCCGCGTCCGTTCCGGGCGCCCCGTCGGCATACCATCCGGACGACCCGCAGGGACACCACCCGGCGGGCCTCGTGCGGCGGTACACCCCCGCCGCCTCCGCAACCGGGCCCCTGCCCTCGTCCTTCGTCCCGGGGACTCCCCACAGCGGTCTCCACAGCGGTCTCCACAGCGGTCTCCACGGCACTCCTCCCCGCCCGCCCGTCCCGTTGTTCCTGCCGGTGGTCGACCTCGACACCGGCGGCGCGATCGCCGTACAGGTGATCCCCGAGGACCCCGCGTGGGGCGCCGCGCCGGACGCCGCCACGTACGCCATGCCGGACCCGGGCGGCGTGACGGGCGGTGTGACGGGTGGCGTGACGGGCGGCGTCGCGGCCACGGTGAACGGCGTGCTGGCCGCGGCCCGCGAGGAGACCGCCCTGCCGCTGGTGCTGCCGATCTCCGCCGCCGTGGTCGCCGCCGGTTCGGCCGGGACGGCGCCGCTGCACGAGGCGCTGCGGATGTGCAACCGCCGTCCGCGCGAGGTCATCTTGATGATCGAGGGCGATGTCGCGGCCGTGGGGCGCACCGCCCTGCTGTCCGGTATCGACGGCCTGCGCGCGGTGGGCTATCTCGTCGCCTTCGGCGAGCTCGGCACGTCCCCGCTGCCGCTCGACCTGCTCGCCGACGCCGCGCCGTACGTGATCGCGCTCTCCGCCGATCTGCTGGCGCGGGGAACGCGCGACCCCCGGCGCGGCGCGCTCGTGGAGTCGCTCGTCCGCCTGGCGCGTGGCGCCGGGGCGCACGTGCTCGCCCCCGGCGTACGCGAGGAGACGCAGCTCGCGGCGGTGCGCGGCTGGGGCATCCGGCTCGCCCAGGGCCCCCTGCTCGCGCCGCCCGACTGGCGGCCCTCCCACGGTCACAACCGCGTCCACGTGCCGCTGCCGGTGCCGGAGACCGAGGCCGTCCCCGCCGCGCCGGGCCTCATGGGACCGGGCGCGAGCGGATTGGGACCACGCGTGCAGGAGTTCCTGCTTCCTGCCGTGACGCTGCCGGCCGGCTCGACGGCCGAGGAGGTCGTCGGCGTGCTCAGCGCGGAGCCGTCGATCACCAGCGTGGTCCTGGTGGACGAATACCAGCGCCCGCAGGGCAGCGTCGACCGCAGCCGGTTCCTGCTGTTCATGGCCGGGGCGTACGGCCACGCGCTGCACGCGAAGAAGCCGGCCAGCCGCCTGGCCGACCCCGCGAAGATCGTGGCGAAGACCACCCCGGCGATCGCGGCCATGCAGGTGGCCGGGCGCGACACCACCCGCGCGTACGACGACCTGGTCGTGGTCGACGAGGTGGGCCGGTGCATGGGCGTGGTCCGGATCAGCGACCTGCTGCGGCACGTCGCCGAGATGCAGGCCGCCCGCTGACCCGCCCGGCGGCGGGTCAGAGCCAGCCCTGCGCCTGGGCCTTCCGCACGGCCTCGATGCGGTTGCGCGCCCCGGTCTTCTGGATGGCCGCCGACAGGTAGTTGCGCACGGTGCCCTCCGACAGGTGCAGCCGCAGCGCGATGTCGTTGATGGTCGAGCCGTCCGCGGCGGCCGACAGCACGTCCCGCTCGCGCGGCGACAGGGGGTTCGGCCCGGCGCTGAGCGCCGCGGCGGCCAGCCCGGGGTCGATCACCCGCTCGCCCCGGAGCACCCGCCGGAGGGCGGCGGCCAGGTCGCGCGCCGGGCTGTCCTTGACCAGGAACGCCACCGCCCCGGCCTCCATCGCCCGGCGCAGGTAGCCGGGCCGGCCGAAGGTCGTGAGGATCACCACCCGGCACCCGGGGACCCGCCGGCGCAGCTCCTCGGCGGCGGCGATGCCGTCCCTGCCGGGCATCTCGATGTCCAGCAGCGCGATGTCCGGCCGGGTCGCCTCCGCGACCGCGACCGCCTCGTCGCCGTTCGCCGCCTCCCCGACCACCTCGATGTCGGGCTCCAGGCCGAGCAGCGAGGCCAGCGCGCCCCTGACCATGCTCTGGTCCTCCGCCAGCACGACCCTGATCATTCGCCCAACCTATCCGCGACGATCTCGGGAGTGAGGTCCGGGGGCGGGGCGACCGCGATCCGCACCCGGAACCCCCGCCCGCCGCTCTCGACCTCCAGGTCGCCGCCCGCGGCGCGGGCCCGCTCGCCGAGCCCGGTCAGGCCGTTGCCCGGCCGGTACGGCCCGCCCCGGCCGTTGTCGGCGACCTCCAGCGTGGCGCCCCGCTCGCCGTACGACACGGTGATCTCGCAGCGGGTGGCCCGGGCGTGCCGTACGACGTTGGTGGTGGCCTCACGCACGGCCCAGCCGAACAGGCCGTCGAGGTCCTCGGGCAGCGGGGCGCCGGACGTGCGGACGGTGAGGGCGATCCCGGCGGCGGCGAGGGCGGCGCGGGCGCCGTCGATCTCCTCCGGCAGCGAGCTGTGGCGGTAGCCGGTGACGGCCTCGCGCACCTGGAGCAGCGCCTGCCTCGCCACCGCCTCGATGTCGGCCACCTCCGCGGCCGCCTTCGGCGACCCCTGCTCGGCCAGCCGACGGGCGAGCTCGCTCTTCAGCACGATCAGCGAGAGGCCGTGTCCCAGCAGGTCGTGCAGGTCGCGGGCGATGCGCAGCCGCTCCTCGGCGGCGGCCAGCCTGGCCACCTCGCTCTGCGCCTCCCTGAGCTCGCCTATGAGGACGCGGGTGTTCCGGACGGTCATGAACAGCATGCCGAGGGCGGCGCTCTGCAGCACGAGCATCCACAGCAGCCCGTCCTCGGCGCCGATCACCAGGCCATCGGCGACCAGGATCGCCGTCATGGCCCCGATGCCGAGCACGGCGCGCCGGGGCGGCAGGGCCATCGCGTAGACGACCGTCAGGTAGACCGGCAGGGTCAGCCAGTTCTCGCTGTGGAACACCAGCGGGAAGGCGACCCCCATCAGGGTGGCGAGGCCGAACAGGGGGAACAGCCACCGGGGATGGTGGCTGAGGCCGCGCGGCCCCAGCACGAGCGTCAGGTAGACGCCCACGAAGGCCGCGAGCGCGGCCATCCGCAAGACCGCCTGCGCCGTCCCCACCCTGCCGTCGACCACCTCGGCCACCGGGTAGAACATGTAGATCAGGCCGAGCGACATGCCGATCAGCCGCCTCATGCGGTACGGGCCGTCGTCCGGCCCGCCGAAGCTGAAGACCCTCGCCAGCCGGCTCATCGCGTCGTCCCTCCGCTCCCCGACGGGTCAGGCACGCACCACGGCGCGGCGGTAGGCGAGCACCGCGACGGCCCCCAGCGCGACGGCCCAGGCGACGATGCCCGCCACGTCGGACCCGTACGGCGCCTGCCCGGCGACGATGCGCCACCCGATGCCCGCGTAGTCGTACGACGGCAGCACTTCGGCGACGTTCCGCATGGCCTCCGGCATGAGCGACGTGGGGATCCACAGGCCGCCCAGCAGGGCGAGGCCGAACATGGAGATCATGGCCACCGGCTGGGCGGTGTCGGGCCGCAGCGCCGAGCCGATGGCGAGGCCGAGCGCCACGAAGGGGATGGTCCCGATCCACATGAACGCGATCAGCCCGATCCACTGCCCCACCGGCAGCGACACGTGCTGGGTGAAAACCGCGGCCAGTCCCACCAGCAGCAGCGCGGGCAGCACCAGCAGCAGCGACGCGACGAGCTTGGTCGCGAGGATGGCCCAGGCGGGCAGCGGGGTGATCTGGAGCTGCCGCAGCCAGCCGCTGTGCCGCTCCTGCGCCCAGGGCACGGCCGTGGACATCACCGACGAGGCGAGCGCGCCGTACGCCGCCATGTTGACCATCAGCAGCACGCTGCCCTTGATCCCGGTGGCCTCGTCCGTCTGCGCGCCCCACAGGTTCGAGTACAGCAGGTAGAAGCCGAGCGGGAACGCGACGACGAAGATGACGTACCGCTTGTTGCGCAGCATGCGCAGCACTTCGACCTTCAGGTAGTGCGGCATCGTCACGACTCCTTGGTGAGAGCGAGGAAGGCGTCCTCCAGATCGGCCCCGTGGACCTGGAGATCGCGCACGTCGAGGGTGGTCTTCCGGTACAACGCCTCGACCGTCGCGTCGAGGTCGGTGGTGCGCAGCGTGACGCGGTCCGCCTGGAGCTCCACGCCGGTCGTCCCCGGCAGGCTCGCCAGCCCGGCGGCCGGCTGGTCGCCCAGCCGGAAGCTCACCGACTGCCCGGCCACGCCTGCCTTGATCTCGGCGGCGGTGCCGTCGGCCACGACCCGCCCCCGTGCGATCACGACGACCCGGTCGGAGTTCTCGTCGGCCTCCTCCAGGTAGTGCGTCGCGAACAGGATCGTGCGCCCCTGCGCGGCGTAGCGCCGCATGTTCTCCCAGAACGTACGGCGGGACTCGACGTCCATGGCCGCGGTCGGCTCGTCGAGCAGCAGCAGCCTCGGCCCGCCCGCGACCGCCAGGGCGAACCGCACCCGCTGCGTCTGCCCGCCGGACAGGCGGTTCGCCCGCCGCCCGGCCAGCTCGGTCAGGTCGGCGAGCCGGAGGATCTCCTCGCGCGGCAGGGGGTTCGGATAGAGCCGGCGGACGAAGTCCACGGTCTCGGCCACGGTCAGCTCGGGGATCAGCTCGCCCTCCTGGAGCATCGCGCCGATCTCGCCGTGGGCGACCGCGGTCTCCGGCGGCTCGCCGAAGACCCGGATCTCGCCCGCCGAGGGCCTCAGCAGGCCCAGCAGCATGTTGATGGAGGTGGACTTCCCGGCCCCGTTCGGCCCGAGGAGCGCGACCGTGCTGCCGGCCGGGACCTCCAGGTCGAGGCCGTCGACCGCGAGCACGTCGCCGTACCTCTTGGTGACGTCCGTGAAGGAGATGGCGTTCATGCCGACAAAACTAGAAGCGGGCCGGGAAGGGCGGCAGTGGGATGCCTCCGGCCTCCGCGATGACATATGTCATCGCGGGCGGCCGTCGCGGCGGGTCACAGGCGCGTCAGAGGCGGCAGGCGAAGATGGCGGTGACGAGGATCGCCTTGGCGCCGATCTCCCAGAGCTGGTCCATGACCTGCTGGTGGCCCTTGCGCGGGACCATCGCCCGCACCGCCACCCAGCCCTCGCGGTGCAGCGGGGAGACGGTCGGCCCCTCCATGCCCGGGGTGATGGAGATGGCCTCGTCGATGCGCTCGGCCCGGATGTCGTAGTCGATCATGACGAAGTCGCGCGCCACCAGCACGCCCTGCAGGCGGCGGATGAGCTGCTGGAAGCCGTTGGCCTCCGGCGCCCCGGCCCGCTTGATCAGGATGGCCTCGGAGTGCGCGATCGGCTCCCCGAAGACCTCCAGCCCGACGTTGCGCAGCGTCGTGCCGGTCTCCACCACGTCGGCCACCGCGTCGGCGACGCCGAGCCTGATCGCGGTCTCGACCGCGCCGTCGAGCTTGATCACCCGGGCGTCCACGCCCTGGTCGGCGAGGTACTTGCCGAGCAGCCCGGCGTACGAGGTGGCGATGCGCAGGCCGGACAGGCCGTCGACGCCGGAGTGGGCGCCGGCCGGGGCGGCGAAGCGGAACGTGGACCGCCCGAACCCGAGCGGCATGACCTCCTCGGCCGGGGACCCGGAGTCGAAGAGCATGTCGCGCCCGGTGATGCCGGCGTCCAGGGTGCCCTCGCCGACGTAGACGGCGATGTCGCGCGGGCGCAGGAAGAACAGCTCACAGGAGTTCTCGGAGTCGACGACCACGAGTTCCTTGCTGTCCCTGCGCTGGCGGTAGCCCGCCTCTTTCAGGATGGTCTGGGCGCCCTCGGAGAGCGCGCCCTTGTTCGGTACGGCGATGCGCAGCATGAGTTGAAGATCCTTTCAGGCAGGACGAGGTCGATTGGTCTCCGGACATCCGGGGCCGCCGCGGCGGCTACAGATGCTTGTAGACCTCGTCCAGCCCGATCCCGCGGGCCAGCATGAGCACCTGGACGTGGTAGAGGAGCTGGGAGATCTCCTCCGCCGCCCGCTCCGCCGACTCGTGCTCGGCCGCCATCCAGCTCTCCGCGGCCTCCTCGACGACCTTCTTGCCGATGGCATGGACGCCGGCGTCCAGCGCGGCCACGGTGCCGGACCCCGCGGGCCGGGTCCGGGCCTTGTCTGCCAGCTCGGCGAACAGCTCTTCGAAGGTCTTCATGGTCTCTCTCGGAATCGTGGGACTGCCCGTTCAGGGTATCGGCCCAAGGGTAGTTGCGGACGCGGGGCGTCCGCGCCCCGCGTCCACCCTGCGAGATCACGGGGCGAGATCACGCCTGCGCCGGGCCGGTCTCAGCCGAGGATCTTGCGGGCCAGCCGGAGCTGCTCCAGCGCCTGCTGCGACTCCCCGCCCTCGTGGCCGTTGAACGGCCACACGGTGATGTCCTTCGGGCCCGCGTAGTGGTTGTACGCCCCGAACACGGTGGAGGGCGGGGTGACGCCGTCGCGCAGGGCCACGGAGAACCGGGCGGGCGTGCGGGCCCGCGCCGCGAAGTGCAGCCCGTCGAAGTAGCCGAGCGTGGCGAAGATCTCCTCGACCCGGGTGCGGTGGATGCCGCAGAACCGCCCCAGCTCGCCGTACGGGTCCTCGTCGGTGATCTCCACCGCGTGCCGGATGTCGCACATGAACGGCACGTTGACGAAGGCGTACGCGAGGTCCGGCACGAGCGCCGCGGCGGCCAGCGCCATGCCGCCGCCCTGGCTGCCCCCGGCCACGACGACGCGCCCGGCGTCCACGAGGGGATGCGACCTGGCCGCCTCCACCGCCCGCACGACGTCGGTGTAGAGCCGCCGGTAGTAGTAGTCGTCCCGGTCGAACACGCCCTGGGTGAGCTTGCCGGGGATCTGCGCGCCGTTGCCGCCGACCGGGTCGGGCGTGTCGCCCGAGCGCCAGGTGCCGCCCTGCCCGCGGGTGTCCATCACGAAGGTCGCGTACCCGGCGGCGGGCCACAGCAGCCAGTCGTGCGGCCGGCCGCGCCCGCCGCCGTACCCGATGAACTCCGTCACGCACGGCAGCGGGCCGGACGCACCCGCCGGCGCGATGAACCACCCCTTGATCGGATGCCCGCCGAACCCCGCGAACGTCACGTCGGCCACGTCCACCAGCGCGAGATCGGCCTCGTACGGCTCGAAGACGGCGTTCAGGTCGTGCTCGCGCGCCTCGGCGAGCGTGCGGTCCCAGAAGGCGTCGAAGTCCGCCGGCTCCCGGCGCTCGGGCAGGTACGCACGCAGTTGGTCGAGGGGCATGTCAACGAACATGGGGGCTCCCGTGAACTGGTGGGGCATACGCCGGTCAAGGCTACACAAGTGCCTCGTTTCAGCGTTCTGACCCGGTTAAGGGTCTCTGTCCGCACCGGATCTCGTCGGCCGATACGGCGTTCACCTGCGCAATCATGGCCGATGTGCGGTAAAGGCCGGATTGACGGGCTGAAACACCCTCTTGCAACTAATCCGGTTTAGTGCTGGACTCTGCACGAATTCCACGCGTGTGAGGTGCGTCCGCACGGCACGATCTCGCGGCGGGCCGCCTCTCGGGGGCACGACACGTCAATCGATCACTGTCCGTGAGAACCGTCCGTCAGATCGGAGACCTCCATGCGACGAACGCCGGCGGCCCGCCGGGCCGCTCTGCCCGCCACCCTGATCGCCGTCCTGATCACCGGGCTCGGCGCGGGCTGCGCGACGAGCGGCACCCCGGAGACCAGGCAGGCCGACGCGAACGCCCCCGCCGCGATCACGTGGTGGTCCACCGGAGGCGACGACGAGAGCGCGGCCTTCCAGAAGGCGGCCGACCTCTACACGAAGTCGCACCCCAATGTGACGATCAAGGTGCAGACGCTGAGCTGGGACGACGCGTACGCCAAGCTGCTCGCGGCCTCCACCAGCCGGAGCGGGCCGGACGTCATCTCCGGCGGCATGACCTGGACCATCCAGTTCGGCCTGCGCGGCGGGATGGTCGACCTGCGCAAGTACGGCGTCGAGCAGCTCAAGGCCCAGGCGCAGCCCGCCCAGTGGAAGTCGGCCGTCTCCCCCGACGGCACCGTCTACGGCATTCCGCTGGACATGTCCACCGAGGCGCTCTACTACCGGACCGACCTGCTGGAGAAGGCCGGCATCAAGGAGCCGCCCACGTCCTGGGACGAACTGACCGCCGACATCGGGAAGCTCAAGGACTCCGGGGTCAAGACCCCGTTCAGCATCGACTGGGGCAACCTCGACTGGATCGGCTACTTCAACTTCCTCTACCAGGCCGGCGGCAGCTTCTACACGCCGGACTGCAAGCCCTCGCTCGGCACCCCCGAGGCCGAGCGGGCGCTGTCGTTCTGGATCGACCTGCACCGCAAGTACGGCGCGCCCACCGACACGGTGACCACCTCGGACGCGCTGGACGCGGGCACCGCGATGGTCTACGGCGGCACCTGGAACGCGCTCGTCATCGACACCTCCAAGCCCAAGCTGAAGGGTAAGTGGGCGGTGGCCCCGCTGCCCGCCGGTCCGGCGGGCCCGACGACCTTCATCGGCGGCCGGGCGGTCGGGGTGACGTCCTACAGCAAGCACATCCAGCAGGCGGCCGACTTCGTGAAGTACCTCTACACCGACGAGGCGGTCGACGCGGTGAACGCCGAGTCGAAGGCCCGCAACGTCGCCTACATCCCGCCGCGTCCGGACAAGGTGGCCGGTTCGCCGTTCCAGCCGCAGCACTCCCAGGTGTTCGCGAAGATCATCAGCACCGGCGCCGCGGCTCCCGGATGCCCCGGCTGGGACGAGAGCGCGGGCGACGTGGCCAAGCACCTCCAGTCGGCGATCCTCGGCAAGGCCGACATGAAGACGGCCCTGGGCGAGGCCGCCAAGGTCATGGAGCGCAACGCCGGTTGACCCCCCGCCGACCGCCACCGACCGGCCGGTGACACCTGACCTCTCACCGGCTCGCGGCACCCCTCACCGGCTGCCCCGCGTCCGTACGGATCGCGGGGCGGCCCCTTCCGACTGGAGAGAAGAGACTCCATGGCAACCCCTGCCGCCGTGTCCCGGCACCGATGGCGCCGCCACGGCACGTCCTATCTGATGCTGCTGCCGTTCCTCGCCCTGTTCGCCGGCTTCCTGGTCTGGCCGCTGGCCAACTCGCTCTATCTCAGCTTCACGAAGTTCGACGGGGTGACCGCCCCCGAGTTCGCCGGCCTGGAGAACTTCCGGCGCCTGCTGTTCGACGACGACCGGTTCCGCCACGCCCTCGGCAACACGTTCCTCTACGTGGTGGCGTCGGTCGGCATCGGCACGCTGCTGTCGCTCGGCCTCGCGCTGGCCTTCGGCGGGTCGGGCTGGCCCCACCGCGTCATGCGGACCGTCTTCTTCCTGCCCTCGGTGACCTCGTCCATCGCGCTCATGCTGCTCTGGAAGTGGATCTTCAATCCGGGCGACTTCGGCCTGGCCAACACCGTCGTCGGATGGTTCGGCGGCCGGGCCGTCGAGTGGCTGGCCACGCCCGGGCTCACGATCCCGATCCTCGTGCTCATGTCGGTGTGGGGCGGGATGGGCTACGGCATGGTCCTGTACGTCGCCGGGCTGGGCTCCATCCCCCAGGAGTACTACGAGGCGGCCCGCATCGACGGCGCCACGCCCTGGCAGCAGTTCCGCCGGGTGACGCTGCCGCTGCTCCGCCCGGTCACCACGTACGTGGTCGTGACCGGCCTGATCGGGGCGTTCCAGGTCTTTGAAGCCGTCTACATCGTGTTCCGGGGCACCAACAACATCGGCGGCGTGCTCGACTCGGGCCTGATGATCGTGCCCTACCTCTACGACCAGGGCTTCACGCACTTCAAGCTCGGCTACGCCTCGGCGATCGCCTGGGTGCTCTTCCTGATCATCTTCGCGATCAGCATGGTCAACCTCCGCATCGGCCGCGCGCTGAAGGAGCTGTGATGGCCGCCGCTCCTCTCACCGCCCCCGTCACCGCGCCTCCCGCGGCCGCGCCGCGGCGACCGGGTTCCGGCGCCCGGCGCGGCGGTCTGCTGCGCCTGCCGTTCTACCTGCTGTCGCTCACCATGATCGCTCCGTTCTACTGGATGCTGATCACGGTGTTCAAACCGGTGACGGAGCTCGACAGGCAGCCGCCGTCGTTCGTGCCCGAGCACCCCACCCTGGACAACTTCTACGACCCCGGATACTCCCCCACCCAGGTCAACCCCGGACATCTCCAGGGCCTCTTCCAGCGGTTCCAGGTCGACTTCGGCTTCGGCCGGTTCATGTTCAACAGCCTGGTGATCACGATCACGATCACGGTGGGCTCGCTGCTGATCGCCTCGCTGGCGGCGTACGTGATCACCAAGCACCGGGTGCCGGGCCGGCGGCTGATCTTCCTGATGATCGTCGCCTCGATGATGGTGCCCTGGCAGACCACGCTCGTGCCCAACTACGTCATCATGCGGAACCTGGGCTGGCTGGACACCTACCAGGGCTACGTCATCCCGGCGCTGGCCAAGGCGTTCGTGCTGTTCTTCCTGGTGCAGTTCCTCCACTCGATCCCGGACGAGCTCATCCAGGCGGCCCGGGTCGACGGCGCCGGGGAGTGGCGCATCTGGTGGCGGATCGTGCTGCCGCTGCTGCGCCCCGCCCTCGCCGCGATGTCGATCTTCATCGTGCTCGCCGAGTGGAACAACTTCCTGTGGCCGCTGATCCTCGTGCAGAGCGACGAGATGGCGAACATCCCGGTCGCGCTCGCCCGCCTCAACTCCTACTTCACGGGCGCGCAGAACCAGGGGGCGATCATGGCGGGCGGCCTGCTCGCCTCCCTGCCGTCGATCGCCTTCTTCCTCGCCTTCCAGCGCTACTTCACCCGAGGGATCGTGCTGAGCGGCCTCAAGGGCTGAACAGCACCGAGGGGAGGGATCGCGATCCTGATGGTCGCGATCCCTCCCCTCGGGAAGGTTCGGTCAGAGGTCCAGGCTCAGCAGAGTCGACTCAGAAGCAGGGTCGGTTCAGAGGAGCCGGCTCAGACAGCAGGCTCAGCGGCCGGTGTAACGGCGGCCGCCACTGCCGCGCCCGCCAGCACTGTGGCCGCCGCCGCTGTATCCGCCGCCGGTGCCGCCCCCGCTCCCGCTCCCGCTCCCGCCGCGAGGACGTCCGCCACCGCCGTAGGAGCGCTCACCGCCGTGGGGCCGGTCACCGCTGTGCGGCCGGTCGCCGCCGTACGACCGTTCGCCACTGTAGGAACGCTCGCCACCGCCGCGTCCGGTGCCACCGCCGCCGCCACCGCTGCGGGAGCGGTCGCCGAAGCGCCGGGGGCGGCCGGCCCGGGACTGGTCGTCCGGCCGGGACCGCAGCGGCGTGCGCACCTCCGGTTCCCACACGGGCACCGTGTCGCCGCTCGGCCGCCTGGCCCCGGCGATGTCGGCGAGGATCGGGTCGCCCGGCGCCACCCGGTGCCGCGACGCGGTGACCCCCGCCTTGCGGGTCAGCGACTCGGTGGCGCGGCGCTCGCTCGGCAGCACCAGCGTCAGCACCACCCCGTGCTCGCCGGCGCGGGCCGTACGGCCGCCGCGGTGCAGGTAGCTCTTGTGGTCGGCCGGCGGGTCGACGTGCAGCACGAGGCTCACGTCGTCCACGTGGATGCCGCGGGCCGCGACGTCCGTGCAGACGAGCACGCCGATGTCGCCCCGGCGGAACCCGTCGAGGATGCGGGTGCGCTGGTTCTGCCGCTTGCCGCCGTGCAGGCCGCCGGCGCGGACTCCCGCGCGGGCCAGCTGCTTGACGACCCGGTCCACGCCGTGCTGGGTCCGCACGAACAGGATGGTCCGGCCGTCGCGGTTGGCGATCTCCGCGGTGACGTCCGTCTTCTCCTCCCGGTGCACCTGGAGCAGGTGGTGCTCCATGGTGTCGACCGGGGAGGTGGCCGGGTCCAGCGAGTGGACGACCGGGTCCGTCAGGAACCGCTGGACCAGCTTGTCCACGTCGCCGTCGAGCGTCGCGGAGAACAGCAGCCGCTGGCCGTCCGCCGGCGTGCGCGCCAGAATCGCGGTCACCACCGGGAGGAATCCGAGGTCGCACATGTGGTCGGCCTCGTCGAGGACGGTGATCTCGACGTCGCCGAGATCGCACTCGCCCTGCTCCATCAGGTCGGTGAGGCGCCCGGGCGTGGCGACGACGATGTCGACCCCCCGGCGCAGGTCCTCGATCTGACGGCCCATCGGCATACCGCCGACGACCGTCCTGGTGCGCAGCGACAGCCCCCGGCCGAGCGGCTCGATAGCGCTCGCCACCTGGAACGCGAGTTCGCGGGTGGGCACGAGGACGAGGGCGCGGGGCCGCCGGGGGCGGGCCCGCTCCCCCGCGATCCTGACCAGCGTGGGCAGGCCGAACGCGAGAGTCTTGCCGGAACCGGTCCGGCCCCGCCCGAGGACGTCGAGTCCGGCGAGGATGTCGGGAATGGCCGCCTGCTGGATCGGGAACGGCGCGGTGATGCCCTGGCGGGCGAGCCCCGTCACGAGCGGCCTGGGCAGCCCCAGGTCCGCGAACTCAACGGGGTTCTCGGTGATACCGGCGGTCGTGCCGTCACCGAGGTCAAGCATGGTCACGTAATCGTGCCTTTCGTAGGAGATCCCGCCACGTGGACGGGTTGAGAACGTGCCGGAGCACGTGGGGGCGTCACTTCTGCGAAAGGACGACCCATGACGTACGGCGAGCCGTACCTTTCGGGCGCTGCACGCCGGTGGCTCACCGGCGGCCCGTGCGCCCGAGTAACCGTGCGCACAGAGAACCGTGCGCGGGCGTCCGGTGCGGCGGGCCGCCAGGCGGCGGCCTCCCACGGACGCTCGACTCGCGTCGCACAAGATGAAGCAAAGAATCACTGTACGGCATTCCCGCGCCGCGTGGGGCGACACAAAGCGACACGGACCCGCGCGGCGGGATGAGCACCGGCGGGCGGCCTCCCGGTGGAAGGCCGCCACGGACCGGACGGAGCAGACGGGCGGCGGGACGGATCAGACGTTGAAGCCGAGCATCCTGAGCTGGTCGCGGCCCTCGTCAGTGATCTTGTCCGGGCCCCACGGCGGCAGCCAGACCCAGTTGATGACCACGTTGGAGACCAGGTCGGCGAGCGCCGAGTTGGCCTGGTCCTCGATGACGTCGGTGAGGGGGCAGGCGGCGCTGGTGAGCGTCATGTCGATCGTCGCGATCGGCCGCTCGCCCTCGCCGGCCGGGTCGAGGTTGACGCCGTAGACGAGGCCCAGGTCGACCACGTTGATCCCGAGTTCGGGGTCGACGACGTCCTTCAGCGCCTCCATCAGGTCGTCCAGGCTGGGAGACCCGTCGAAGGCGCCGGGCTCGGCGGCCTCCGTCACGGTTCCCGTCGGGGTCTCGGTGGGCTTGCTCACGTCGTCTCCTCAGCTCTTCTCCCGGGCCGGGTCACGCTCTCCGCGTGCCGGTCGACACCGGTGGGGCGTCCGGTCATCCCTGGCTCCGCATCAGCGCGTCCTTGTAGGCCATCCAGGCCAGCAGCGCGCACTTGACCCTGGCCGGGAACTTCGCCACGCCGGCGAACGCCACGGCGTCGCCCAGCACGTCCTCGTCGGGCTCCACCTGGCCCCTGCCCTGCATGAGCCGGGTGAACTCCTCCACCACCGACAGCGACTCGTCCACCGTGGAGCCGGTGGCGAGCTCGTGGAGCACCGAGGCGGCGGCCTGGCTGATCGAACAGCCCTGGCCGTCGTAGGACACGTCGAGCACCTTGCCGCCGTCGGCCACCTTCACCCGCAGCGTCAGCTCGTCGCCGCACGTGGGGTTGACGTGGTGGACCTCGGCGTCGAAGGGCTCCCGCAGACCCCGCCCCTGGGGATGCTTGTAGTGCTCCAGGATCAGCTCCTGGTACATGGATTCAGCGATCATGTTCAGCCGAACACCTTCTGCACGTGGTGGAGGCCGCGGACCAGTGCGTCGATCTCGGCCGTCGTGTTGTACAGGTAGAAAGACGCCCGTGTGGTGGCCGGAATTCCGAACCTGAGATGCAGCGGCCGGGCGCAGTGATGACCTACCCGGACCGCGATCCCGTACACGTCGTCGAGGATCTGCCCCACGTCGTGGGGGTGGATGCCCTCCAGCGTGAACGAGATCGTGCCGCCGCGGGCGATCGGCGTTCGCGGCCCGATGATCCTCAGGCCGGGGAGCTCCGGCAGCGCCTCCAGGGCGTACGCCACCAGTTCCTTCTCATGCGCCTTGATCTGGTCCATGCCGACGGCGGTCAGGTAGTCGACCGCCGCGCCGAGCCCGATCGCCTCCACGATGGGCGGCGTCCCGGCCTCGAACTTGTGCGGCACCGGCGCGTACGTCGAGTGGTCCATCCAGACCGCCTCGATCATCTCGCCGCCGCCCAGGAACGGCGGCATCGCGTCGAGCAGCTCACGCCGGCCCCACAGCACGCCGATCCCGGAGGGGCCCACCATCTTGTGGCCGGTGAACGCGACGAAGTCGACGCCCAGCTCGGCCACGTCCACGGCCTGGTGCGGCACGGACTGCGACGCGTCGAGCATCATCAGCGCGCCGACCTCGCGCGCCCGCGCCAGGATCGGCGAGACCGAGTTGACCGTGCCCAGCACGTTCGACTGGTGCGTGATCGAGACGATCTTCGTCCGCTCGTTGACCAGCTCCTCCAGGCCCTCGACGTCGAGGCGGCCCTCGTCGGTCACCGGGAACCAGCGCAGCGTCGCGCCGGTGCGCTGCGCGAGCATCTGCCACGGCACGATGTTGGAGTGGTGCTCCATCTCCGAGATCACGATCTCGTCGCCGGGGCCCATCCGGAACCGCTCGTCCTCGCCGATGGGGTTGCCGAAGGCGTACGCCACGAGGTTGAGGGCCTCGGAGGCGTTCTTGGTGAAGACGATCTCGTCCCGCGACGGCGCCCCGACGAACGCGGCGATCTTGCCGCGGGCGTCCTCGTACGCCTCGGTCGACTCGCTGCCGAGCACGTGCAGCGCCCGGCCGACGTTGCCGTAGTGCCAGGTCAGGTGGTCGCGCATGGTCTCGACCACCTGGGCCGGCTTCTGGGAGGAGTTGCCGGAGTCGAGGTAGACCAGCGGCCTGCCTCCGGGAAGCTCGCGGGTGAGGACCGGGAAGTCCTTCCTGATCCTCTCCACGTCGAAGCCGGGCACGGCACTCATCAGGCGGACGCCGCCTTCGAGGTGTACGCCTCGTAGCCCTCGGCCTCCAGCTTGTCGGCCAGCTCGGGGCCGCCCTCCTCCACCACGCGCCCGGCGGCGAAGACGTGGACGAAGTCCGGCTTCACGTAGCGCAGGATGCGGGTGTAGTGGGTGATCAGCAGCACGCCGGTGTCGCCGGAGGCGCGGAACCGGTTGACGCCCTCGGAGACGACGCGCAGTGCGTCGACGTCGAGGCCGGAGTCGGTCTCGTCCAGCACCGCGATCTTCGGCTTGAGCAGTTCGAGCTGGAGGATCTCGTGCCGCTTCTTCTCACCGCCGGAGAAGCCCTCGTTGGTGTTGCGCTGGGCGAAGGCCGGGTCGATGGACAGCGCGTCCATGCCCGACTTCAGCTCCTTGGCGAACTCGCGCAGCTTCGGCGCCTCGCCGCGGACCGCGGTGATCGCGGAGCGCAGGAAGTTCGACACGCTGACGCCGGGGACCTCGACCGGGTACTGCATGGCGAGGAACAGCCCGGCGCGGGCGCGCTCGTCCACCGCCATGTCCAGCAGGTCCTCGCCGTCGAGCAGGACGCTGCCGGAGGTGACGGTGTACTTGGGGTGCCCCGCGATGGCGTACGCCAGCGTGGACTTGCCCGAGCCGTTCGGGCCCATGATGGCGTGGGTCTCGCCGCTGCGGACCGTCAGGTCGACGCCGCGCAGGATCTCCTTGTCGCCCACGGCGACGTGCAGGTCACGAATCTCAAGGGTGGACACTGTGTATTTACTCCTTCGAGAGCGAGACGTACACGTCGTCGCCTTCGATCTTGACTCGGTAGACGTTGACGGGCCTGGTCGCGGGCGGCCCGGTGGGCTTCCCGCTGCGCAGGTCGAAGCAGGAGCCGTGCAGCCAGCACTCCAGCGTGTGGTCGTACACCTCGCCCTCGCTGAGGCGGACCTCGGCGTGCGAGCACACGTCGTGCAGGGCGAAGACCTCGCCGCCGGTCCGCACCAGCGCGACCGGCGTGTCCCCGACCTCCATGCCGACGACGCCGCCGTCGGGGATGTCCGCGACCTGGCAGACCTTCTCCCAGTGGGGCGTCTCGCCGCTCATCGGGCCAGCTCCGCCTCGACCGCGGACAGCACGCGCTCACGCAGCTCCGGCAGCTGGATCTTCTCCAGCAACTGGGCGAAGAACCCGTGGATGACCAGGCGGCGGGCCTCGTCGAACGGGATGCCGCGGGCCTGCAGGTAGAAGATGTGCTCGTCGTCGAGGCGGCCGGAGGCGGACGCGTGGCCCGCTCCCGCGACCTCGCCGGTGAGGATCTCCAGGTTCGGCACCGAGTCGGCGCGGGCGCCGTCGGTGAGGAGGAGGTTGCGGTTGAGCTCGTAGGTGTCGGTGCCCTCGGCCTCGGCCCGGATGATCACGTCGCCGATCCAGACCGCGTGGGCCTCGTCGCCCTGCAGCGCGCCCTTGTAGGTCACGTTGCTGCGGCAGTTCGGCACGCTGTGGTCCACCAGCAGGCGGTGCTCCAGGTGCTGCCCGGCGTCCACGAAGTAGAGCCCGGTGAGGTCGGCGTCGCCGCCCGGCGCGGTGTACGACACCGAGGGCGACAGCCGTACGAGGTCGCCGCCGAGGGTGACCACGAACGACCGGAACGTCGCGTCCTTGCCGAGCCTCGCGTGGTGGTGGGAGACGTGCACGGCGTCGTCGTCCCAGTCCTGCAGGCTGACGACCTTGAGCGTCGCGCCCTCGGCCACGTCGAACTCGACGTTGTCGGCGTAGACCGCGCTGCCGCGGTGGTCCAGGACCAGCACGGCCTCGGCCAGCGGCTCCACCGACACGAGGATGTGCCCGTACGCCGCGGCGCCGTCCCCGGACCCGCGCAGCGTGATCACGGTGGGCCGGGAGGCGGCCGTCATCTTCGGGACCGTGACGACGGTGGCCTTCTCGAACGACGAGTACGCCTGCGCGCTGACCCGGTCGGCCGGGGTGTAGGCCCGGCCGAGCCGCGCGTCGTCGCGGGCGACGGTCTCGACCCGCACCTCGGGCGCGGCCTCGACGTCCACCACGACCCCGCCGGTGACGGCGGCCGTGCCGTCGTGCAGCCCCTTCAGCCGCGCGAGCGGCGTGAAGCGCCACTCCTCCTCGCGGCCCGTCGGCACCGGGAAGTCCGCCACGTCGTACGACGCCTTCTCGTGCAGCGTCGACAGCGGTTTGGTCTCCAGGCCCATCAGCCGACCGCTCCTTCCATCTGCAGCTCGATCAGGCGGTTGAGCTCCAGGGCGTACTCCATGGGCAGCTCGCGGGCGATCGGCTCGACGAACCCACGGACGATCATGGCCATCGCCTCGTCCTCGCCGAGGCCCCGGCTCATCAGGTAGAACAGCTGGTCCTCCGACACCTTGGAGACCGTGGCCTCGTGGCCCATGGAGACGTCGTCCTCGCGGACGTCGACGTAGGGGTAGGTGTCGGACCGGCTGATCTGGTCGACCAGCAGCGCGTCGCACTTGACGGTCGAGGCCGAGCCGGCCGCGCCCTCGTCGATCTGCACCAGGCCGCGGTAGGACGTGCGGCCGCCGCCGCGCGCGACGGACTTGGAGATGATCGTCGAGGAGGTCTTCGGCGCGAGGTGCACCATCTTGGCGCCCGCGTCCTGGTGCTGGCCCTCGCCGGCGAAGGCGACCGACAGCGTCTCGCCCTTGGCGTGCTCGCCCATGAGGTAGACGGCCGGGTACTTCATCGTGACCTTGGAGCCGATGTTGCCGTCGATCCACTCCATGGTCGCGCCCTCGTACGCCACGGCGCGCTTGGTGACCAGGTTGTAGACGTTGTTCGACCAGTTCTGGATGGTCGTGTAGCGGCAGCGGGCGCCCTTCTTCACGACGATCTCGACGACCGCCGAGTGCAGCGAGTCGGACGAGTAGATCGGCGCGGTGCAGCCCTCGACGTAGTGGACGTAGGAGTTCTCGTCCACGACGATCAGCGTCCGCTCGAACTGGCCCATGTTCTCGGTGTTGATCCGGAAGTAGGCCTGCAGCGGGATCTCGACGTTCACGTTCGGCGGCACGTAGATGAACGAGCCACCGGACCACACGGAGGTGTTGAGCGCGGCGAACTTGTTGTCGCCGACCGGGATCACCGTGCCGAAGTACTCCTTGAAGAGCTCCTCGTGCTCGCGCAGGCCGGTGTCGGTGTCGACGAAGATGACGCCCTTCTCCTCGAGGTCCTCACGGATCTTGTGGTAGACGACCTCGGACTCGTACTGGGCGGCGACACCGGCGATGAGGCGCTGCTTCTCCGCCTCCGGGATGCCGAGCTTGTCGTAGGTGTTCTTGATGTCGGGCGGCAGCTCGTCCCAGGAGGCGGCCTGCTTCTCGGTCGAGCGCACGAAGTACTTGATGTTGTCGAAGTCGATGCCCGTGAGGTCGGAGCCCCAGGTCGGCAGCGGCTTCTTATGGAACAGCCGAAGGCCCTTGAGGCGCAGGTCGAGCATCCACTCCGGCTCGTTCTTGAGCGCGGAGATGTTGCGGACGACCTCTTCGGACAGCCCACGCTTGGCCGTGGCCCCCGCCACGTCCGCGTCGGCCCAGCCGAACTTGTAATTCCCGAGGCCTTCCAGCTCCGGGCGGTCGGTGACAGTCACCTGCCGGACTCCTTGCTCGTCGATGTGCTCGATATATGTGCGGTCGGTATGTGTGCGGCCGGTGTGGGCGGACCCGGCAGACCCGATGGATCGGCACGCGCGTGCCGCGCGGCCAGCGCGGGCGAGCTGACGTGGGTGGTGCAGACGCCGTCGCCGTTGGCGATCGTGGCCAGCCGCTGCACCGGAGTGCCGAGCAACCGGGCGAACGCCTCGGTCTCCGCCTCGCACAGCTGCGGGAACGCCGCCGCGACGTGCGCCACCGGGCAGTGATGCTGACACAGCTGCTCGCCGCCCTTGCCGGTCGCGGTCGCGGACGCCGCGTAGCCCTCCGTCGAGAGCGCCTCCGCCAGCACGCGGACCCGCTGCTCGGCCGGGACCTCGCGCATCAGCGTCTCCAGCCTGCCGACCAGCCCGGACACCTGAGCCTGCGCGAACTCCGACACCGCCTCGCCGCCCAGGCGCTCGGCCAGGAAGCGCAGCGCGCTGCCGGCCAGGTCGTCGTAGGCGTGGACGAAGGCGCTGCGGCCCGCGTCGGTGATCGCGAACATCTTGGCCGGCCTGCCGCGTCCCCGCTGACCGCGGGGGCGGGCCGTACGCGGCTCGATCATGCCGTCGGCCAGCAGCGCGTCGAGGTGACGGCGCACCGCGGCCGGTGTCAGCCCGAGCCGTTCGCCGAGCGCCGCGGCGGTCACGGGGCCGTGCTCCAGGATGAGCCGCGCCACCCTGGCCCGGGTGCCCCGCTCGGCGCTGATGTCCTTGCCGACGGTGGTGGCTGCGATGGTGGTGGTGCCCGCACGCGCGGGGGACGGGGACGCCGAGAACGGCCGCGTCGCCACGGCCTTCTCCGCGCTCTGTCTCCCCTGCACGTTTTTCACAACATCAGTGTGCCGTAATTCCTTCCCGGTCGACAAACCCAAGATGAGGTCGACGGGCATGCAATTTCTCACGCAGGCAAGGCTTACCTAACCTGCGACGACGGCTCCGCGAAGGTTTTCCGCGTCCTTTACTCCGCGGGCGTCCGGGAGCGGCATCCGACGACGAGAGCGCGCCCCCCGCTCCCTAAACTCGATGCAGTCAGCGACGTGGAGCGGCGTCCGGATTTCCGTCCCGCTCCGCGGTCGCGTCTGTGAGGGGAGGCCGGTCGCGTGACCGGGGTTGACAGCACGCCCGGCGGCGTGGGTGACGGCGCGGTGATTGACAGCGGCGCCGGTGACACTGCGCCGGCGGTCGAGATCGACGGACTGGTCAAGCGGTACGGCCGCACCACGGCCGTCGACGGGCTGGCTCTCACCTGCGCCCGGGGCGCGGTCACCGCCATCCTCGGCCCGAACGGCGCGGGCAAGACCTCCACGATCGAGATCTGCGAGGGGTTCCGCAGGCCGGACGGCGGAACCGTGCGGGTGCTCGGGCTCGACCCGGCCGATCCCGCGCTGAAGCCACGTCTGGGGATCATGCCGCAGGCGGGCGGGGTGCCTCCGGCCGCCCGCGCGGGCGAGTGGCTGCGGGTGGTCTCCCGCTTCTACGCCCATCCCCTCGATCCGGACGCCCTGCTCGCCCTGCTCGGGCTGACCGCGCACGCGCGCACGCCGTACCGGCGGCTGTCGGGCGGCCAGCAGCAGCGCCTGTCGCTCGCGGCGGCCGTCGTCGGGCGGCCCGAGCTGGTCTTCCTGGACGAGCCGACGGCCGGGCTCGACCCGCAGGCCAGGCACGCCTGCTGGGACCTGGTCACCGCGCTGCGCGACGCGGGGGTCTCGGTCGTGCTGACGACCCACCAGATGGACGAGGCCGAGAAGCTCGCCGACCACGTGGTGGTCATCGACCACGGACGGGTGGTCGCCGAGGGCACGCCGTCGGCGCTGACCGGGGCCGAGCGCCAGCTCAGGTTCCGCGCCCGTCCCGGCCTCGACCTGGAGGAGCTGCTCGCGGCGCTGCCGCCGGGCAGCGCCGCCAAGGAGTCGCCGTCGGGGCACTACATCATCGAGGGACTGGTCGGCCCCCAGCTGCTGGCGACCGTCACCGCGTGGTGCGCCACCGAGGGCGTGACCACCGAGGACCTGCGCATCGAGCGGCGCACGCTGGAGGACGTCTTTCTCGAACTGACCGGCAGGGAGCTGCGGTGAGCGCGATCACCACGCTGGACCTCACCCCGCGGCCCGGGGCCGCGCCGCTGCACCGGATGGTGCTCGCGCAGGCGGGCGCGGAGATCCGCGCCATGCTGCGCAACGGCGAGCAGCTCCTGCTCACCATGATCATCCCGGTCCTGCTCCTGGCCGGCTTCTCCGCCGCTCCGCTGGTGGACGTCGGCGGCGGCCGGCGGGTCGACTTCGTCGCCCCCGGCATCCTCGCGCTCGCGGTCATGTCGACCGCGTTCACCGGCCAGGCCATCGCCACCGGCTTCGAGCGGCGGTACGGCGTGCTCCGGCGCCTCGGCGCCACCCCGCTGTCGCGTATGGGGCTCCTGCTGGCCAAGACCGTCGCCGTCGTCGCGGTGGAGGCGCTGCAGGTCGTGGTGATCACCGTGGTGGCCCTGGCCCTCGGCTGGTCGCCGCACGGCGGCCCGTCGCTCGGCGCGCTGTGGGCCGTGCCGCTCCTGCTGCTCGGCACGGCGGCCTTCAGCGGCCTCGGCCTGCTCATGGCGGGCACGCTGCGGGCGGAGGCGACGCTCGCCGGAGCCAACCTCGTCTACCTGGTGCTGCTCGGGCTCGGCGGCGTGCTGTTCCCGCTCGACCGGTTCCCTGGCGGGGTGCGGCAGGTGCTGGAACTGCTGCCGATCAGCGCGCTCACCTCCGGCCTGCGCGCCGTCCTCAGCGACGGCGGCGGCTTCCCCGGCGGCCCGCTGCTCGTGCTGCTCTGCTGGGCCGTCGCCGCCCTCGCCCTGGCCGCCCGCACCTTCCGCTGGGAGTAGTCCCCGGCCGGGACATCGCCCGTTTTGCGCCGTATGTCGGCACCGTATGATTGCGGAGTTTGCGCTGATCAAGTGACGGGTGAGGGTTGGGCATGACGGCTGAATCGCTGTCCGGGGCGGCCGAGCCGTACCGGGCGGGGCCGCGGGCCGGGCGAGCGCTGCGGGCGGCGTCGGACGCGGTGCCGCCGCCGGGGCTGGTGCTGCTGGCCATCCTGTCGGTCCAGGTCGGGGCCGGGCTGGCCAAGAACCTGTTCACGCAGGTTCCCCCCGCGGCGATGGTGTTCCTGCGCATCGCCACCGGCGCCGTCATGCTCCTGGCCGTGGTGCGGCCCAAGGTGCGCGGGCTGTCGCGGCGCGACCTCGGCGTCGGCGTCGCCTTCGGGCTCAGCCTGGGCCTGATGAACCTGTCGTTCTACGAGGCCCTGGCCCGGCTGCCGATCGGGATCGCGGTGTCCATCGAGTTCCTCGGGCCGCTCACCCTGGCCGTGGTGTCCTCCCGCCGCCGGCTGGACCTGCTCTGGGTGGCGCTGGCCGCCGCCGGCGTGATCCTGCTCGCGCCCTGGGGCGAGGCGGGCTCAGCGAGCTGGGCCGGCATCGCGTTCGCCGCGCTGGCCGGGACGTTCTGGGCCGCCTACATCGTGTTCTCGGCTGCCACCGGCGCCCGCTTCCCCGGCGCGAGCGGGCTGACCTTCGCCATGATCGTGGCCACGGTCCTCACCACCCCCATCGGGGTCGCGGCGGGCGGCGACGCTCTACTGCGGCCCGAGATCCTGCTCCTCGGGGCCGGCGTCGGCCTGCTCTCGTCGGTCATCCCCTACTCGCTGGAGCTGGAGGCCCTGCGCCGGATGCCCAAGCGGGTCTTCGGGATCCTGATGAGCCTGGAACCCGCCGTCGCCGCGCTCGTCGGGCTGTTCGTCCTGCACGAGGTGCTCCAGGGCCGCGAGTGGGCGGCGATCGGCTGCGTGGTCGTCGCCTCCATCGGCGCCACCCGCGCCGGCGGCTGATCCGTTCCGCCGCCGTCCCTCAGCCACCGCGCCCTCGCGTGGGGCCTACTGCGGCGCCTGCCGCGGCGGGTCGGCCGACCAGATCGCGCGTACGTGCTGGAGATGGTGGTGCGTCAGGCGCTCGGCCGCCGGGGCGTCGCCGCGTACGACGGCGTCGAGAAGGCCGAGGTGCTCGCGGGCGGAGGCCACCAGCATGCGCGTGTCGGGCAGCCCGCGCAGCCCGTAGAGCCGGGCCCGGGCACGCAGGTCCCTGACCGTCTCCACCAGCCGGGCGTTGCCCGACAGGCCGAGCAGCGCCAGATGGAACCGCTGGTCCGCCGCGACGTAGGCGAGCAGGTCGCCGCGGGCCGCCGCCGCGACGATCTCCCGGGCGAGCGGGCGCAGCTCCTCGGCCTCGGCGCCGCGGCCCTCCCGGGCCAGTTTGGCCACCGTGGGCGCCTCGATCAGCCGCCGGATCTCGATGATCTCGTCGAGGTCCCGCTCGGACACCTCGGCCACCCGGAAGCCCTTGTTGCGCAGGGCCTCGAACAGGCCCTCCTTCGCGAGGTCGAGCATCGCCTCGCGCACCGGCGTGGCGGAGACGCCGAACCTCGCTGCCAGGGCGGGCGCCGAGTAGACGACGCCCGGCCGCATCTCTCCGGCCACCAGCGCGTCGCGCAGCGCCTGCGCCACCTGCTCGCGCAGGTTCTGCCGGGTGGCCGGGACCGCCGGGCGGGCGTCGCCGGATCCCGCGGGCCCAGGGTTCGGGAGCACACGTTTCGGGGGCACAGGTTGTGGAGGCACAGGTTGTGGAGGCACAGGTTGTGGAGGCATGGGTTCCGCGGGCACGGGTTGCCTGCGCACCGGTTCGCCGGATACCGGTTCTCCGCGCATCGGCCTTCCCCTCGCCCCGGACATCGTCCGGTCACCGCCCCCTCACGCTCCACGGCCGATCGTACCGTTTCCCCGTCCGCGATGATCAACGCGTACGGGCTCCGGGAGGGGGCCCTTCACGCAGGCACGGGCGCCCGGGGCGGAGAGGGGACCACCCCGCGGGCCACCTACCATGAGTGTCGTGAAGCCCACGACTGACCGGATCCGCTCCGCCCTGCTCGCCCTGTATCGCTCGATCGTGTTCCCGACGGCCGAGTCGATGCGGCGGTGGGCGTTCGCGGCGATCGTGGTCAACGTCGGCATCACCGTCACCGGCGCCGCCGTCCGCGTCACCGGCTCGGGCCTCGGCTGCCCGACCTGGCCGCGCTGCACGCCCGGCAGCTTCGTGCCGGCCCGGATCGACACCCATGCGCCGCTCAACATGGCGATCGAGTTCGGCAACCGGCTGCTGTCGTTCCTGGTGCTCGCGGTCGCGGCCGCGTGCGTGGTCGCCGCCTGGAGGCTGGGACGCGGCGAGCGCGGCCGGCCCGGGCCCGTCCAACCGGGACAGGGCAGGCCGGTCCTGCTGCGGCTCGCGCTGCTCCAGCCGGCCGGGGTCGTCGTGCAGGCGCTGTGGGGCGGCCTGGTGGTGCACAGCATGCTCAACCCGGTGACCGTCAGCGTCCACTTCCTCTTCTCGATCGGCATGACCGCCGCCGCCGTCGTGCTGTTCGCGCGGGCCTCCGAGGGGGACGCCCCGGCGCAGCGGCTGGTCCACAAGGACATCCGCACGCTGGGCTACGTGCTGGTCGCCGCCGCCTTCACGCTGCTGCTCGCGGGGGTCGTGGTGACCGGAACCGGCCCGCACTCGGGCGACGAGGCGGCCTCGCGGTTCGGCTTCGACATCCAGACCGTGGTGCGGCTGCACACCGACGTCGCCTACGTCGTCGTCGGGCTGACGTTCGCCCTGCTGTTCGCCCTGCACGTGACCGACTCCCCCGGCCGCGCCCGGCGCGCCGCGCTCGTGCTGCTCGGGGTGGAGCTGTCGCAGGGCGTGGTCGGATACGTCCAGTACTTCCTCGCCGTACCCGCGGCCCTGGTGCTCCTGCACGTGCTGGGAGCGGCGCTCGTGTGGATCTGCGCGCTCCGCGTCGTGTTCCTCATGCGCACCCGGGGGCCCGCGCCCGTCCCGGCCGCCGAACAGCCGGAGCTCCACCACGCGGGGGTGTGACCGAGGTGGGAGGCTTACCCCACTCCTTGTCCCGCCTGGCGCCCTGGACCTGGTCGCGTGCGGCCCGGCGCCGGGGCTTCCAGGCGCTCGTCGCCCTGAGCGTGCTGCCGCTGGCGCCGATCACCTGGGCCTGGCTGACGAGCGCGGCACACCGGGTGACGGCGGAGCCGGGCACGCGGTGGACCGCCTCGGTGCCCGCCATGCCGGCCGCGCTGGTGCTCGGCGCGGGCGTCATGGGCGACCGCCCCTCCGCGATGCTGAGCTCCCGGCTCGACATCGCGGCGGAGCTCTACCGCGCGGGCCGGGTGCGGGCCCTGCTACTCTCCGGCGACAACAGCCGCAGGAGCTACGACGAGCCGACGGTCATGCGCGACTACCTGGTCTCCAGAGGCGTCCCCGCCGGGCGGATCGTGCTCGACTACGCCGGGTTCGACACCTGGGACTCCTGCGTCCGGGCCAAGGAGATCTTCGGGGCGTCGCGTCTCGTGGTGGTCACGCAGGTGTTCCATCTCCCCCGGGCCGTCGCGCTGTGCCGGACCGCCGGGCTCGACGCGTTCGGCGTCGGCGACGACTCCAGCCACGACTGGCCGGTGGAGACGGCGGCCTACGCGGTGCGGGAGTTCCCCGCCACCGCCAAGGCCCTGCTCGACGGCCTGGTTCTGCACTCCTCGCCACGGTTCCTCGGCCGGCGCGAGGTCACCCTCGACCACGCGCTGGCCTCCTGACGCCGCGAAACTTTCATCCGGCCGCCTGCGGTGACCTGGGCGGACAGGGGCGCGCGGGCCTGGTCCGCTGGCCGGTCGCGGAAGACGGCGTTAGGGTCCGGGGCACGTGGGAGCGCTCCCACCTGTCCGTACGGGAGGTGAGGCCACACCACAGTGGCTATCGCACCGCGGGTACGAGGCGGACCCTCCTCCGCCCACCCATCGCGCGACGCCGGGGAGGCCGTCACGGCGGCCTCCCCGGCGTCTCCCGCGAATCCGGATTCAGTTCACCGTCGCGCGCCGCTCAGCCGCAGCTGATGTCGCTGATCGTCGGCGCCGCCGACCCGGAGCCGAGGAACCCGGCCGTGGCCGAGGCCCCCGGGGCCAGCGAGTTGTTGTACGTCGGCGCGTGGATCATCGCGAACGGCCCGCTCTGCATCGAGGTCCCGTTCCACGCCTGGGTGACCGTCGCGCCGTTCGACAACTGCCACTGGATGTACCAGCCGTTCAGCGGCGTCGTGCCGGTGTTCTTGATCGTGGCCTCACCCTGGAAGCCGCCCGGCCAGGTGTTGGTCAGCTTCACCGTGGCGGTGCAGGCCGGGTTCCCGGTCGTCGGCGACGCCGAGGGGCTCCGGCTGGGCGTGACGCTCGGGCTGGCACTGGGGCTGCCACTGGGGCTGGCACTGGGGCTGGCGCTCGGGGACGCGCTCGGCGACGGGTTGCCGCCGACGAAGTCCACGTCCGAGCAGCCGTAGAAGGTCTCCTGGCTGTCGGACCGGTACCAGACGGCGTAGATGATGTGCCGGCCGCTCTTGTTGGGCAGCTTGCCCGAGAAACGGTAGGCGCCGTTGGTGACCGCGGGCTCGGGGTCGGCCGTGAGGAACGGCTGCTCCTCCATGTCCGCCCAGGTGAGCGGCTTCGTCGGGTCGTAGCCGTCCTTGGTGATGTAGAGCTTGAAGCCGCCGGGGTGGGGCACCCAGGCGCCGTAGACGAAGTCGTACGTCGCGCCGGCCCTGACCGTGGTGGTCGGCCAGTCGGTCCTGGCCGCGTCGTAGGCGGCGTACTTGCTGAAACCGCCGCTGCACAGCTGGCCGTCCGGGATGAAGCCCCGGGTCCGGCCGCCGCCGTCGGAGCGGAGCACGCCGTACCAGTCGTAGAGGGGCTGGGTGCCACCCGCCGCCACCGCGTCCTTGCAGGCGGCGTTCTTGGGGATGATCTGGCCGCCGGTCAGGCCGTCGGTGTAGCAGGCGTAGGTGCGGCTGGCGGGGGCCTGCAGGGCGCCGTGGGCCTCGGCGGCGGTCTGGGTCACGATCGCGACGACGCCGGCGAGCAGGGCCGCCACCGCGGCGAAGACGGCGAGGTTGCGCCTGGATCTCAACCGCGGAGTTCGCAGGGGCAGGAATCTCACAGGGGTTCTCCTCTGATGGGCGGGCACGCCTCCGGTGAGGAAGGTCGCGCCGTCTTGAGCTGTCGTACGAGAAGAACGCGTGCGGCATCGCCGCACGCCCTCCTGAGCCCACCCATCAGTGGCCACCGCGCACAGTGATTGAAACACGCGCGAGGCGCCCGGGCCAACTACGACCGGCGAATCCGCCGATCACCCTGCCCCGATCTTCCCGGCCCGATCTTCCCGGCCCGATCTTCCCGGCCCGGTCAGGGTGGCGGCGGGCCGTACCCTCCGGGACCGGGCGGCGGCTGCTGCCCGTAACCGCCAGGAGGGAGGCCACCGGGGGTAGGACCACCGGAAGCATGGCCACCGGAGGGAGGGCCGCCGGGACCGGGCGGGCCGTACCAGGGCGGCACGGCGGGGCCGCCCGGCCATCGGCCCGGCGCCGCCGTCGGCGCGCCGGGGGCGTACCCCGGCGGCGGCACCCCGCGCGCCGCGTCCGCCTGGTGGCGCTCCGGCAGCGGGAACGACATCCGGGCGTAGGCCATCAGGTCCGCCAGCGACCGCTGCTGGGCGCGGAAGGTCTCCTCGTCGACCCCTCCCCTGGCCGCGCGGGCGTGCAGCAGCCCGAGCTCGGTCGAGGCGAGCTGATAGTCGATCATGGCGCGCGCCCCCGCCCGGCCGCCGAGGGCCTTGGCCCAGGCCCGCGCGTGCCGCCGGCGGCGCAGCGACGACAGCATGAAGATGTCCGCCTGGTTGATCAGCCCGTTGCGCTCGTACGGCGGCAGGTAGTGCTGGATCAGCCCGACGATCCGCCGCCTGTCCCGGAAGATCACGACGAGCTCGACCACGAGCAGCAGCATCAGCAGCAGGTAGGCGACGGCCAGCCCGCCGAGCCCGCCGAAGGTGGCCAGGCCATTCCAGAGGCCGTGCAGCAGCATCGCGCCGATCCAGCCGACGACGATCACGATGACGCCCACCGCGCCCCGGCGCTGGGCGGCGTACGCGACCGCGATGCCGATCAGCGAGGTGAACAGCGGGTGGGCGAACGGCGAGAGCACGGCCCGCAGCACGAGCGTGGCGGCGAGCCCCTGGGCGCCGTTCTCCTGCAGCGCTGCGATGTAGTAGCTGACGTTCTCGGACATGGCGAAGCCCAGCCCGACCATGCTGGCGTAGATGATCCCGTCGGTCGGGCCGTCGAGCTCGTGCCGGCGGAACCACAGCAGCCCGAGCAGCACCAGGCCCTTCGCCGTCTCCTCGACCGGCGGCGCGCCGAAGGTGGCGACGAGGTTCCGCGCGTTGCCGACGTCGCCGAGCTGGTGGGCGACGTAGACGAGGTTGAGCGAGTTCAGCAGCCCGGCGAGCAGCACGGCGATGCCGGCGCCCCAGGCGAACGCGAAGGCCAGGTTGCTGCGCGGCTCGGGCTCCATGCGGTCCAGCGCGAGCACGCCCGCGAGCAGCAGCGGCACCGGCGCCACCGCGAGCCCGAGCGCGATGAAGAACTGGACCGGATCGCCGTTGATGATGTCGAAGGAGAACGACACCAGGGCGCAGATCCCGGCGATGACCAGGCCCGCGATCAGACCGACGGACGGGCGTTCCTTCAGGACGGCGCGAGGGTCGAGGCCTGCCACTTTGCGACTGTAACCGAACACGGCCGCTGCGGTCCTCCTCCGGTCCCAGGAGATCCCAAAGATCCCGTGCCGGGAAGTATCCCGCATGTCGAACCGGAGGATCGGCGAAGCGGCCCGGAACCCACGGCACAATGGTCGATCATGAACGTCGCACCACGCGGCGGGCTCGGGCGGCGCGGCTTCCTGCGCGTCGCGGCCGCGGCGGCCGTCGGCACGGTCGCCGGCACTGTCGCCGCCTGCGAGCCCGCCGTACAGCTCGGGGGATCAGGACAGGCCGCGTCCCCGGGAACGGCCGCCTCGCCCGGATCGTCCCGCGGTCCCGCACCGGAACGGCTTTTGGCCGGCGACCCGGACTGGCGGATCCACCGGACCGGCCCCGACGAGGCGATCGAGGGCTACTGCGACCGCGCGAGCGTGCTGCCCGGTGAGGCCTTCGGGCTGCACGTGTCCACAACCGGGGACCGCTTCCGGGTCACCGCCTACCGGATGGGCTGGTACGGCGGCGCCCTGGCCCGCCGGGTGTGGCGCTCGGCGTGGGCGCGTGGCCGCGACCAGGGCCGAGGCGAGGGGGCGGCCGGGGACACCCGCATCGTGCGCGCCGGTTGGCGGCGGAGCATGACGGTGCCGACCGAGGGCTGGCCCGAGGGTGTCTATCTCCTGCGCCTCGACTCCGAGCGCGGCCACCAGCGGTACGTGCCCCTCGTCGTGCGCTCGGCCTCCGGAGACGGCCGTACGGTGCTCGTCCACGCGACCCCGACCTGGCAGGCGTACAACCGGTGGGGCGGCTACAGCCTCTACTACGGGGAGGACGGCAGATACGAGAGCCGGTCGCTCGCGGTCAGCTTCGACCGGCCGTACGACCGGACCGGGATGGAGAAGTTCCTGATCCACGAACGGCCGGTGGTGGCGCTGGCGGAACGGCTCGGCCTGCCCCTGGCCTACACGACGCACGGCGACCTGGAGGACGGCCACGACGTGCTGTCCGGCGCCTCCGCCGTGGTCTTCCTCGGCCACGACGAGTACTGGACGCCCGGGGTCCGCCGCACCGTGGCCGACGCCCGTGACGCGGGCGTCAACCTCGCCTTCCTGGGCGCCAACACCTGCTACCGCCGCGTGCGGCTGGAGGACGACGGCCGGACGGTGGTCTGCTACAAGACCGCGGTGGACCTCGACCCGCTGGTCCGCAGGCGCCCGTCGCTGGCGACCACCGACTTCCGGGCGGCGCCGAAGGCCGACCCCGAGTCGTCGCTCGTCGGGGTCTACTACGACGGTTATCCGGTCGACGCGCCCTTCGTCGTGCACGAGCCCGGCCACTGGATCTTCGCCGGCACCGGCGCGCGCCGCGGCGACGCCTTCCCCCACCTCGTGGGGGTGGAGTACGACCGGGTGAACACCGGCGTGCCGACGCCGAGGCCGCTGCAGATCCTCGCCCACTCGCCGGTCACCTGCGTGGGACGGCCCAGCTTCGCCGACGCGGCCTACTACACCGCGCCGGGCGGGGCCGGGGTGTTCGCCTCGGGGACCATGCGGTGGGCCGAGACGCTCATGGCAGGCACCCGGGACCTGCCCCGGGCGCACGGCATCGGCGCGCGCACCCGGGCCTTCGTCACGACCGCGACGACCAACCTGCTGAAGGGCTTCGCCGAGGGCCCGGCGGGTGAGCGCATGCCCGCGCCCGACGACAACGTGCGCAGCACCTACCGCCGCTGACCCCGCTCAGACGAGCAGCGAGTCGATCGCGACGGCGAGGAACAGCAGCGCCAGATAGATGTTCGACCAGTGGAAGAACCGCATCGGCCGCAGGTCGACGCCGGTCTTGCCGGCGTTCACCCGGCCCATCAGGCGGTGGACCTCCACCAGGCAGACCACGCCGAGCACGAGCGCGACGGCGGGATAGAACAGGGAGGTGCCGGCGACCGGCCACAGCAGCAGCGAGCACAGCACGGTGGCCCAGGTGTAGGCGACGACCTGCCGCACGACCCGGCGCTCGGTGGCCACCACGGGGAGCATCGGCACCTCGGCCGCCGCGTAGTCCTCGCGGTAGCGCATGGCGAGGGTCCAGGTGTGCGGCGGCGTCCAGAAGAACACCACGCCGAACAGCACGACCGGGGCCCACGACAGCCCGCCGGTGATGCCGGCCCAGCCGATCAGCACCGGCATGCACCCGGCGATGCCGCCCCACACGATGTTCTGTGACGTACGCCTCTTCAGCACCAGCGAGTAGACGAAGACGTAGAACAGGATCGCGCCCAGCGACAGCGCGGCGGCCAGCGCGTTCACCGTGAGGGCGAGGCCGAGGGTGGACAACGTGCCGAGAATCACACCGAAGACCAGCGCGCCCGCCGGGGAGACGTCGTGCTTGGCGAGCGGCCGCCTGCGGGTCCGCCGCATCGTGCGGTCGATGTCCCGGTCGATGTAGCAGTTCAGCACGTTCGCGCTGCCCGCCGACAGCGTGCCGAAGACCATCGTCGCGGTGGCCGTCCACAGGTCGGGCAGCCCGCGCGCCGCCAGGAACATGACCGGCAGGGTCGTGATCAGCAGCAGTTCGATGATCCGCGGCTTGGTGAGCGCCACGTAGGCCTTCACGAGCGCCCCGGCGGAGCGGGGAGCCGTGGCCGTCGCGGTCGGCCCGAGGGGGGCCACCGCCTGCTTGTTCGTCAGGACCGTCAAGGCGCTTCCAACACGTGCGAGGTCAACGCGTAACCTTCTGATTAGGGCGGATCTCCGGGCAGCGGCCGGCACTTGAGCATTCACTGTAGTCGCCGGAGTGGGTGGTCCCCGAACCGGGGGCGAAGTCGCGGGCGCGTACCGGAGGTGCCTACCAAACGGTATTACTGCCGACCCGTTAGGGTCCCGTGTGGGCGGGAAATGCCAGAACCGGCGCGAAAACCAGAGGGGATCGAGCAGTTGAGCAGCGCAAGCCTTGAGTGGAGTGACCTTGACCGGCAGTCGGTCGACGTCGTACGTGCACTTGCGATGGATGCCGTGGAGAAGGCGGGATCGGGTCACCCCGGCACCGCGATGAGCCTCGCCCCCGCCGCCTACCTTCTCTTCCAGCGGGTCCTGCGGCACGACCCATCGGATCCCAAGTGGGCGGGACGCGACAGGTTCGTCCTTTCCTGCGGGCATTCGAGCCTGACGCTTTACATCCAGCTCTACCTGTCCGGCTACGGCCTGACCCTCGACGACCTGAAGTCGCTGCGCCAGTGGGGCAGCCTCACCCCGGGTCACCCGGAGTACGGCCACACCCTCGGCGTGGAGACCACGACCGGCCCGCTCGGCCAGGGCATCGGCAACGCGGTCGGCATGGCCATGGCCGCCCGCCGCGAGCGCGGCCTGTTCGATCCCGACGCGGCCGAGGGCGCCTCGCCGTTCGACCACATGATCTGGTGCTTCGCCTCCGAGGGCGACCTCGAGGAGGGCATCAGCCACGAGGTCAGCGCGCTCGCCGGCCACCAGAAGCTCGGCAACCTCGCCGTCGTCTTCGACTCCAACCACATCTCCATCGAGGACGACACCCAGATCGCCCTCTCCGAGGACATCTCCAAGCGCTACGAGGCGTACGGCTGGCAGGTCCTGGAGGTCGACTGGACCGCCAGTGGCGAATACCAGGAGGACGTCCAGGCGCTGTACGCGGCGATGGAGGCGGCCCGCGCGGAGACCGAGCGGCCCACGTTCATCAAGCTCCGCACGGTCATCGGCTGGCCGGCGCCGAACAAGCAGAACACCGGCAAGATCCACGGCTCGGCCCTGGGCGCCGACGAGGTCGCCGCGACCAAGCGCGTCCTCGGCATGGACCCGGAGAAGAGCTTCGACGTCCCCGGCGAGGTGCTGGACCACGCCCGCGAGGTCGTCCAGCGCGGCCGGGCGCTGCGCGCCGAGTGGGACGAGGGCTACCAGGCCTGGCGTTCGGCGAACCCGGAGCGGGCGGAGCTGTTCGACCGCATCTCCGGCCGCAAGCTGCCCGAGGGCTGGGACAAGGCGCTGCCGTCGTTCGAGATCGGCTCGCAGGTGGCCACCCGCAAGGCGTCCGGCGAGGTGCTGAGTGCGCTCGCGCCGGTGCTGCCGGAGCTGTGGGGCGGCTCGGCCGACCTGGCCGAGTCCAACAACACCACGATGAAGGGCGAGCCGTCCTTCATCCCGGACGAGTACCAGACCAAGGAGTTCCCCGGCAGCAGGTACGGCCGGACGCTCCACTTCGGCATCCGCGAGCACGGCATGGGCGCGATCCTCAACGGCATCGCGCTGCACAACGGCACCCGCCCGTACGGCGGCACGTTCCTCGTGTTCAGCGACTACATGCGCCCGTCGGTGCGGCTCGCCGCGCTGATGAAGCTGCCGGTGACCTACGTCTGGACGCACGACTCGATCGGCCTCGGCGAGGACGGCCCGACCCACCAGCCGGTCGAGCACCTGTGGGCGCTGCGCGCGATCCCCGGCCTCGACGTCGTCCGCCCGGCGGACGCCAACGAGACCGCGGCCGCCTGGAAGGCCGTGCTGGAGCACGACGACCGGCCGGCGGGCCTCGCCCTGACCCGGCAGAACGTCCCGACCCTGGAGGGCACCGGCGACGCCGACACCGTCGCCAGGGGCGGCTACGTGCTGCAGGACGCGTCGAACGGCCAGCCGGCCGTGGTGCTCATCGGCACCGGCAGCGAGGTCCAGCTCGCCGTCGAGGCCCGCACGATCCTGGAGTCCCAGGGCATCCCCACCCGCGTCGTCTCGATGCCGTGCGTGGAGTGGTTCCAGGCGCAGGACCCGGCCTACAAGCAGACCGTGCTGCCCCCCGCCGTGCGTGCCAGGGTCGCCGTCGAGGCGGGAATCCCGCTCGGCTGGCGTGAGTTCGTGGGTGACGCGGGCGAGGTCCTCGGTCTCGATCACTTCGGCGCCTCCGCGCCGTACAAGACGATCTACGAGCAGTTCGGCCTCACCGCCGACCGCGTCGTCGCCGCCGCCAAGGCCAGCCTGGCCAAGACCGGCGCCGACAAGGGCGAGACGACCGGAAACTGAGGGACGAAGGATGAATGAGAACCTGAAGCGGCTGTCCGACGCCGGAGTCTCCATCTGGCTCGACGACATCAGCCGGGAGCGGCTGCGCTCCGGCAACCTCTCCGCCCTGATTCGCGACAAGAACGTGACCGGGGTCACCTCCAACCCCACGATCTTCGCCTCCGCGCTCAGCAAGGGCGACGCGTACGACGCGCAGCTGCGCGACCTCGCCACGCGCGGGGTGACGGTCGAGGAGGCCGTACGCGCGATCACCACGTTCGACATCCGCTGGGCGGCCGACGTGCTGCGGCCGGTCTTCGACGCCACCCGCGGCGTCGACGGGCGCGTGTCGATCGAGGTGGACCCGCGCCTGGCCCGCCGGACCGACGCGACCATCGCCGAGGCCCGCGCGCTGTGGTGGATGGTCGACCGGCCGAACGTGCACATCAAGATCCCCGCGACGGTCGAGGGCCTGCCGGCGATCACCCAGGCCATCGCCGAGGGCATCAGCGTCAACGTCACGCTGATCTTCTCGCTGGAGCGCTACCGCCAGGTGCTCGACGCCTGGCTGAGCGGGCTGGAGAAGGCGAAGGCCAACGGTCTCGACCTGGCCACGATCGAGTCGGTCGCGTCGTTCTTCGTCAGCCGCGTGGACACCGAGATCGACTCCCGCCTCGACAAGATCGGCACGCCGGAGGCCGCCGAGCTGAAGGGCCGGGCCGCGGTGGCCAACGCCCGCCTGGCGTACGCCGCGTACGAGGAGGTCATGAACTCCCCGCGCTGGCAGACGCTGCGCGCGGCGGGCGCGCACCCGCAGCGTCCGCTGTGGGCGTCCACGGGCGTGAAGAACCCCGACTTCCCCGACACCCTGTACGTCGAGCAACTGGTCACCGCGGGAGTGGTGAACACGATGCCCGAGAAGACGCTGGACGCCTCGGCCGACCACGGCCGGATCTCCGGCGACACCATCCGCCCCTTCTACCAGCAGGCGTGGGACGTGATGGCCTCGCTCAAGCAGGCCGGCATCGACTACGACGACGTCGTCCGCGCGCTGGAGGAGGAGGGCGTCGAGAAGTTCGAGACGTCCTGGGGCGAGCTGCTGGAGACCGTCGACGGCGAGCTGCGGAAGGCCTGATCTTCATATGACTATCGAGGTGACCCTCGGCGACGAGGCGGACGCCGTCGGCGCTGTCAGGGACAAGCTCGTGGCCGAGGGGGTGCCCGCGGCTCTCGCCGCGGGCGACCCCGCCCTCTGGGGGCCGCAGGCGCAGCCCGAGGCCGCGATCCGGCTGGGCTGGCTCGGCCTGCCGAACACGAGCCGGGAGCTGCTGCCGCAGATCGCGACGCTGGTCGAGCGGGCCCGCGCCGCGGGCCTGGACCACGTCGTGCTCGCCGGGATGGGCGGCTCCTCCCTCGCCCCCGAGGTGATCTGCGCCACCGAGGACGTCCCGCTGACCGTCCTCGACACCACCGACCCGCACCAGGTGCGCCGGGCGCTCGCCGACCGGCTCGACCGTACGATCGTCGTGGTGTCGAGCAAGAGCGGCGGCACGGTCGAGACCGACAGCCACCGGCGCGTCTACGAGCAGGCGTTCCGCGACGCGGGCATCGACCCGGCCGAGCGGATCGTGGTCGTCACCGACCCGGGCTCGCCGCTGGAGCGGACGGCCAACGAGGCCGGCTATCCGGTGGTCCTCGCCGACCCGAACGTCGGCGGCCGCTACAGCGCGCTCACCGCGTTCGGCCTGGTGCCGAGCGCCCTGGCGGGCGCCGACGTGACGAAGCTGCTCGACGACGCCGCCGCCGTCGCGCCGCTGCTCGCCCAGGACGAGGGCAACCCCGGCCTCGACCTCGGCGCGCTTCTCGGCGCGCAGGCCCTGCGCGGGCGCGACAAGCTGATCCTGCGGGACGCGATGTCCGACATCACCGGCCTGCCGGACTGGATCGAGCAGCTCATCGCCGAGTCGACCGGCAAGGAGGGCAAGGGCGTCCTGCCCGTCGTCGGCGCCGAGGCGGCCGAGGCCGACGACCAGTTCCTCGTCTCGATCGGCCCCGACAGCGGCACGACCGTCGACGGGCCGCTCGGCGCGCAGTTCCTGGTCTGGGAGTACGCCACGGCGGTCGCGGGCCGGGTGCTCGGGATCAACCCGTTCGACCAGCCGAACGTCGCCGAGTCGAAGGAGAACACGACCCGGCTCCTGGAGGAGGCCGGAGACGGCCCCCTGCCGACCGGCACGCCGATGCTCACCGACGGCCCGGTCGAGGTGTACGGCGACGTCCCCGGCGACCTGAAGAATCTCGCCGACGTCCTCACCTGGCTGCTGCGTTCGATCCCCGAGCGCGGCTACCTGGCGATCATGGCCTACCTCGACCGCGAGGCGGCGTTCGACGCGGCGGTCGTCGGCGAGGCGTCCTTCGAGGAGATGACCGAGACGTGGGCGAGCGCCGACGTCGCCACCCTGCGGGCGCTGCTCGACTACCGGACCGACCACGCCGTCACGTTCGGCTGGGGACCGCGCTTCCTGCACTCGACCGGCCAGTACCACAAGGGCGGGCCGTCGGAAGGCGTGTTCCTGCAGGTCACCGGGGCCGTGACGGACGACGTCGAGGTGCCGGGCAAGCCCTACACGCTGGGCAGGCTCCAGCTCGCGCAGGCGCTGGGCGACCTGGGGGCCCTGACCTCCCGGGGCAGGCCGGCCGTGCGCCTGCACCTGACCGACCGCGTCGCCGGAGTCAGGCACCTGCTCTCCGTGGCCGAGGAGCTCTGACCATGCGATGCGCTACCGGCGACGGGCCCGTCCCCCGGGAGGAGACATGACGGAGCAGCAGGCGCCCCGGGCCGAGGACGACCGCGCGGCGCCGGACCAGGCTGTCGACCAGGTCCACGACGTGGCGCTGCCGGTGGCGGAGCACGCGGCGGTGACCGCCGCGCAGGCCGCCACCACCACCGCCACGACCGACCTGACCACGGAGGCCAACCCGCTGCGCGACCCGCGCGACCGGCGTCTGCCGCGGGTCGCCGGGCCCTGCGTGCTGGTGCTGTTCGGCGTCACCGGAGACCTCGCCAAGCGCAAGCTGCTGCCGGCGATCTACGACCTGGGGAACCGGGGGCTGCTGCCCCCGGGCTTCTCCCTGGTCGGCTTCGCCCGCCGCGACTGGGCGCACGAGGACTTCGCGCAGGTCACGTACGAGGCGGTCAAGGAGCACGCGCGGACGCCGTTCCGCGAGGAGGTCTGGAAGCAGCTCAGCGAGGGCATCCACTTCTGCCCCGGCGAGTTCGGCGACGACGGCGCCTTCGACGTGCTCTCCATGATGCTCAAGGAGATCGACGAGACCCGGGGCACGGGCGGCAACTACGCCTTCTACCTGTCGGTGCCGCCGAAGTTCTTCCCGGTCGTCGTCGAGCAGCTCAAGCGGACCGACCTCGCCAAGGCCCCCGACGGGTCCTGGCGCCGGGTGGTCATCGAGAAGCCGTTCGGGCACGACCTGAAGAGCGCCCGCGAGCTCAACGAGATCACCAGCGCGGTGTTCCCGGAGAGCTCGGTCTTCCGGATCGACCACTACCTCGGCAAGGAGACCGTCCAGAACATCCTGGCGCTCCGGTTCGCCAACACGCTGTACGAGCCGATCTGGAACCGCGGCTACGTCGACCACGTGCAGATCACGATGGCCGAGGACATCGGCATCGGCGGCCGGGCCGGCTACTACGACGGCATCGGCGCGGCCCGCGACGTGATCCAGAACCACCTGCTGCAGCTCCTGGCGCTCGTCGCGATGGAGGACCCCACGTCCTTCGACGCCGACGCCCTCCGCCGGGAGAAGGAGAAGGTGCTGCGGGCGGTCAGGCTGCCCTCCGACCTGTCCACCGGCACGGCCCGCGGGCAGTACGACGGCGGGTGGCAGGGCGGCGAACCCGTCGTCGGCTACCTCGAGGAGCAGGGCATCTCACCCGACTCCACCACCGAGACGTACGCCGCGGTGAAGCTGGAGGTGGCCAACCGCCGGTGGGCGGGGGTGCCGTTCTACCTGCGCACCGGCAAGCGGCTCAGCCGCCGGATGACCGAGGTGGCGGTGGTCTTCCAGCGGGCGCCACATCTGCCGTTCAGCCAGGACGACACCGAGATACTCGGCCACAACGCGCTGGTCATCCGGGTGCAGCCGGACGAGGGCATCACGGTGCGTTTCGGCTCGAAGGTGCCCGGCACGGCGATGGAGGTCAGGGACGTCAACATGGACTTCGCCTACGGCGAGTCGTTCATGGAGTCGTCCCCTGAGGCGTACGAGCGGCTGCTGCTCGACGTGCTCATCGGCGACCCGCCGCTGTTCCCGCACCAGCGGGAGGTGGAGCTGTCCTGGAGCATCCTCGACCCGATCGAGGAGTTCTGGGCCTCCCAGGGCAGGCCGGAGGGGTACGAGTCGGGCTCCTGGGGCCCCGCCTCGGCCGATGCGATGCTGGCCAGGGACGGACGCGCCTGGAGGCGGCTGTGACGACGTTCAACCTGACCGAGACGACCGCGTCGAAGATCTCTTCGACGCTGACCCGGCTGCGGCACCAGATGGGCGCGCCCGCCGTCGGCATGGTGCTGACGCTCGTCGTGGTGGTCGACGAGGCCGGGCAGTACGACGCCCTGCGCGCGGCCACCGACGCGGCGCGCGAGCACCCCTCGCGCATCCTGATCGTGATCAACCGCGACTCGGCCGAGCCCAACCGGCTGGACGCCGAGATCCGGGTCGGCGAGTCGGCGCCGGGCGAGGTCGTGCTGCTGCGCCTGTACGGCGAGCTGACCGAGCACGGCGACTCGGTGATCATGCCGCTGCTGCTCACCGACACGCCGGTGGTGGCGTGGTGGCCGGGCGGCTGTCCCGAGGTTCCCGCGAAGGACGCCATCGGGCACCTGGCCAACCGCAGGATCACCGACGCCAAGTCGGCGCAGGACACCGTGGCCGCCGTCGCCTCCCGGGACGCCAGCTACGTCCCGGGCGACACGGACCTCGCCTGGACCCGGCTGACGCCGTGGCGGAGCCTCCTGGCCGCCGCGTTCGACCAGCCGGTCGGGAAGATCGAGCGGGGCGTCGTGGAGGCCTCGCCGGGCAACCCCAGCGCGCCGCTGCTGGCCGCCTGGCTCTGCGACCGCCTGGAGGCGCCGATCGAGGTCACCGACTCCGGCGGCCCCGGGCTGACCGGGGTGCGGCTGCTGATCGAGGGCGGCGGTGAGATGACGGTGAGCCGGAGCGACGCCCGGCTGGCCACGCTGTCGCGGCCGGGCCACCCGGACCGCAGGGTCGCCCTCGCCCGCCGCCCGACCTCGGAGCTGCTCGCCGAGGAGCTGCGCCGGCTCGACCCGGACGACATCTACGCCGCCACGATCCGCCGTCTGGCCCAGACGAACGAGCAGGCGGATCGTCACGCGAAGAAGGGCAGGCGGTCGTGACCGCCGTCCCCGGGGTCATCGTCCACCGCGACGCCGGGGTGCTGGCCCAGGCCGTGTCCGCCCGCCTCATCACGAGGCTGGTGGACACGCAGGCCGCCCGCGGCTCGGCGCACCTGGTGCTGACCGGCGGCACCGTCGGGATCGCGACGCTCGCGGCACTGGCGGCCACGGCCGCGCACGACGCGATCGACTGGCGGGCGCTCGACATCTGGTGGGGGGACGAGCGGTTCCTGCCGACCGGCCACCCGGAGCGCAACGAAACAGGCGCGCGTGAGGCGCTGCTCGACCACGTCGACGTGGACCCGGAGCGGGTGCACGTCATGCCCGGCCCCGACTCCGGGATGACCGCCGAGGAGGCGGCCGACGCGTACGCGGTGGAGCTCGCCAAGGCGGCCAGGCCGGAGGACCACGGGCCGGTGCCGTCGTTCGACGTGCTGCTGCTGGGCATGGGCCCGGACGGCCACGTCGCCTCGCTGTTCCCGGACAAGCCCGCGGTGTACGAGGAGGAGCGCCCGGTGGTGGCCGTGCACGGCTCCCCCAAGCCTCCCCCGACCCGGCTGTCGCTGACGTTTCCCGCGCTCAGGGCCGCCAGGGAGACCTGGGTCGTGGTGGCCGGCGAGGACAAGGCGCAGGCCGTCCACCTCGCGCTGTCCGGCGCGGGGCCGTTCCAGGTGCCGGCGGCCGGGGCGCGCGGGCGGCAGCGCACGCTGTTCCTGCTCGACCGCGCCGCCGCCGCCAAGATCCCGCCCGGCCTCGGCCGGATCGCCTCACCCTGAATCCTGGTCCGCGAAAGAAGCGGCCGGGCCGGGCATCACGCCCCGCCCGGCCGCTTCGTTTCGCGATCCCCCACAAGCCAAGACTCGCTGAGCCGCCTCGCGGGATGTTCCTGACCGCCACCTCGATTGGTAATCTCACGGGGTGGCAGGGTTCGGTGAGGTCGGCGCGACGGGCTCGTCCGCCCTGCGTGACGGCGACACACGGCGATGACCGCTCCCAGCCCACAGGGTCCGCACGGCTCGCAGGGTCCGCCGACACCGAGGGGCGGCCGGACCCAGGAGGAGATCCGCCGGAGCAACCTCGGCGCCCTGCTGCGGCACGTCCACCTGAACGGCCCGGTCTCCCGCTCCGCGCTCGCCGGCCGGATGGGCCTGAACCGCAGCACGATCATGGCGCTGACCGCCGAGCTCACCGCCGCGGGCCTGGTCCGCGAGGAGCTTCCCGCCGACACCCGCCGGGCGGGCCGGCCGTCGCTGGTGGTGCGGCCCGAGTCGGGCCGGGTGTACGTCCTGGCCTTCGACGTCCGGGTGGACCGGCTGGTCGCCGCCAGGGTGGGGCTCGGCGGGGTCATCCTCGACCGCAGGGAGGCGGTCAGGCGGCGGCGGGCCGACGCCGACCTCGACGACGTGGTCGGCGTGCTGGCGGAGTTCGGCCGGGAACTGCGCCGCGAGGCCGATCCTGGCTCGGTGTGCGCCGGTGTCGGCGCGGCCTACTGCGGCATGATCCGGCCTGCCGACGGGACGGTCCGGTACGGGCCCTACATGGGCTGGGTCGACCAGGCGTTCGGCGACGAGCTCGCGGCCGGGCTCGGGCTGCCGGTCTCGGTGGGCAACGAGGCCCACCTGGGCGCGCTGGCCGAGCACGAGCGCGGGGCCGGCGTCGGCTTCGACAACCTCGTCTACCTGCACGGCGACGTCGGGGTGGGCGGCGGGATCATCGTCGGCGGCAGGCTGCTCGGCGGTGACGGCGGCTACGGCTGCGAGCTCGGGCACATGGTGATCAATCCGTACGACGGGCGGCCCTGCATGTGCGGCTCGCGCGGCTGCCTGGAGGCGGAGGTCGGCGAGCACGCCCTGATCGACGCCGCCGGCCGGTCCGGCGAGCTCACCGGCCGCGAGGGAGTGCGCGCCGTGGTTGCGGCGGCCGGGCGCGGCGACGAGGCGGCCGCGGAGGCGCTGAGAAAGATCGGCGACTGGCTGGGCATCGGGGTGGCCAACCTGATCAACCTCTTCAACCCCGGCCTGGTGATCTTCGGTGGCATGCTCAGGGACGTCTACCCCGGCTCGGCCGAGCACGTCCGCCGCCGGGTGGAGGCCAACGTGCTGCTCATCTCGCGCGAGCGGGTGCGGCTGCGCGTCTCGGCCCTCGGGGACGACGCGACGCTCATCGGCGCCGCCGAGCTGGCGTTCTCCTCCCTCATGACCAGTCCGCTGGAGGCGCTCGCCCACATGCGATGACGCCGGGCCGGGTAGTCTCAGTCCTCGGCGGACCGTGCGGAGTCGAGGGCATCGCGTGCCTCGTCGGCGCGGAGGCGGGCCGAGCGGGCGGCGCGTTCCGCGCCCGTCTCCTCGCGCCGGGCGACGTCGAGCCGGTGGGAGGCGGCATTAAGCTTGTCCTTCGCCTTGGCGAGCCTGGCCGTCAGCGTCTCCACCTTCTCCACGCGCCGCACGTGCTCGCGTACGGCGTCGGCGCGCTCGGCCGCCCAGCCGGCGCGGCTCCGCTCCGCCTCGGCCGCCGCCTTCTCGGCCTCGGCGAGCGCGCGTCCGAGGTCTTCGACCCGTCGCTCGCGTTCCGCCTTCGCGCGCCGCCCTTCCGCCTCCCGGCTCTCACCCGCGCGGCCGGCCTTCCCGGCTGGGCGTACGACGGGGGCCGGGGTGAAGCCGCTGTAGCTGAGGGGGCGGGTCAGCCTGCCCCGGCGCACCTGCTCGGCCGCGTCCTCGTCCACCACGGCGGCGTCGAGGGTCTGTTCGATCTCCAGGTCGGCCCCCGAAGCCAGCGGATGCCCGGCTGCCTCGGCGTTCTCCCGTACGGACCGGACGGCGCGGGCGACGAGCCGGGTGCGTTCGCGGCCGGCCTCCGCGAGCGCCTCGGCGTCCTGGGCGCGCCACGCCTCGCGCAGCCGTCGTCCGAGGTCGAGCAGCGGTTCGAGCAGCCCCTCCCGCCGGGCGGCCTGGTTGACCGCCCAGGCGACGACGGCCGGCCTGCGCAGCGCCTTGATCTGCTTGGCCAGCGCGGCGTCACCGGCGGCCCTCGTCTCCTTCGCCAGGGCGTCCCGGGCCGTGGTGAACTCCTCGGGCACCATGCCGTAGAGCCGGTCCGCCGCCTCGTCGAGGTCCACAGACCACCTCTACCTCAGTTCCCCCCGGCGTTCAAAGGTGTCGACCTCCAGTGTGAGGCGTCCGTCCGGTCGACGGGACGGACGCCTCGCACGCGACCGTCAGTACGGCCAGCCGGGGACGTTCAGCCGGACGCGGTAGAGGCCGAAGTTGCCGGTGTTCCCGCCTCGGGAGGGCGTGCCCGAGGTGATGTACAGCGTCTGGCCGTCGGGGCCGCCGAAGGCGAGGTTGGTGGTGTTCTGCCCGGCGGAGATGGTGCCGATCTGCACGCCGGAGGGCGCGTACACGTGGACCTTCCCGTCGTTGAAGGAGGCCTGGTAGAGGTTGCCGGCGCAGTCGATGGTCACGCCGTCCGAACCGTTCAGGGACGCGAAGTCGGAGCGGGCGCCGACGCTGCCGTCGGAGTTGACGGGCCACTTGTAGATCCGGCCCGTGCCGTTGCCGCCGACGTAGAGCGTCTTGCCGTCAGGGGAGAGCGCGATGCCGTTCGGCTCCCGGATGGTGTCGTCGATCAGCGAGACGACGTTGTTCTTGACCCGGAACACGCCGGTGCGGCCGGACATCTGGTCGGCCCGGTTGGCGCGCTGGAAGTCGGGGTCGGTGAAGTAGACGGTGCCGTCCGCGCCGACGGTGAGGTCGTTGGGCGAGTTGAAGGCGCGGCCCTGGTAGTTGGAGGCGACCACACCGCGGGTCCGGTCGGGCAGGTGGAAGGAGGAGACGCTGCGCTGGTCGTGCGTCGCGGCCAGCAGGGTGCCGCCGTCCCGGGTGAGGGCGAGGCCGTTGCTGCCGGAGCCGGAGATGAAGGTCTGGAAGGTGTTCGGCTCGGTGAACCGCAGCACGTCCGAGGGCTGGACGTTCTCCGACCCGGTGCCGTCGCGCATGAGCGACAGCAGCAGGGTCTGGGTGGCGGAGTCCCAGACCGGGCCCTCCAGGAAGTTGAACCCGTCCCGGATCTTGGTGGCGGTCACCGACGACGACGGCAGCGGGTTGGGGTAGCTCGCGCCCGGCGTGCACGGTCCGACGCCGGGGCGCGGCGTGCCCGACGTGGGGGTGACGGTCGGCGTCGGGGTCGGTGAAGGCGAGACCGTGGGGGTGACCGAGGGCGTCGGCGTGGGGCTCGGCGACGGTGTCGGCGTAGGAGAGGGGGTGACCGTGGGGGTGACGGTGGGAGTGACCGAGGGCGTGGGGGTCGGGCTGAGGGTCACGGGCCCGCTGCACATGGCGCCGTTGAGCCAGAAGGTGGTGGGTATCGGGTTGGCGCCGGTGATGGTCGCCGTGAATCCCATGCCACTGGCCGTGCCGTTGGTGGGGATGGAGCCGTTGTAGGACAGGCTGGTGGCGCTCACACGCGTGCCGGACTGCGTCCAGGTGGCGTTCCAGCCGGACGCGATCTTCTGCCCGGAGTCGGGGAAGTCGAACTCCAGCTTCCAGCTGCTGACCGGGTCACCGAGGTTGGTGATGGCCACGTCGCCCTGGAAGCCGCCGCCCCACTGGTTGGTGATCTTGTAGGTCACCTTGCATCCCGCGGCGGCCGCGGCCGGCATTGTCACCGTCGCGACTCCACCGGCGGCGACCAACGCGGCGGCGAGCCCCGTGGCCGCGGCGGTGGCGAGACTTCGTCTCATCTGGAAGTCCTTTCGGGAACGACGACGGGCGGTTGCCGCCGCGGGTCAGAGTGCCGTCCCGAAATTAGGTCACTGAGCAGGCGGTCGCGATCGGCCGCCCGGTGCGGCGTTCGCCCTGTGAGACGCGGTGTCGTCGTCCGCGTCGCGCCGGCCGGTCACGCGCCACGCCGACGGCCGCCTCAGCCTGGGTGAACGCGGTCGCCGGCCCGTCCGGCGAGCCCGTCGCCGGCCCGAAGGAGCCCAGGCCACGGCGTTGAAACGTTCAGCCCGCGCCAAGCGCGCCGGGGCGTGCGCGGGCGCGACTCGAACGGCCCGCGTCGAGCGCGCGGTGGCGTGCGCAGGCGCGGGCCGGGTGGCCCGGCGCGGTTCCCGGAAGCGGCTGATCCACCTGATCCGCCGTACGCCCGGCGACGGCGGCGACCGTCCTGGTCCGGTGCCCTGAGCAACACCGGACCAGGAGGACCACCCGTGAAAGCGTCAGCTCGGGGATGCCGTCGCCATCACGCCCACGGCGATCCGCCCCTCCATCACACCGGGGTCCTCGGTGTGGGTGAGCGACGCGCCGAGGGAGCTCAGCAGTCTGCGCAGGCGCATGTTGTCGAACAGCAGGGTGACCCGCACCTCGGCGAAGCCGAGGTCCCGCGCCTGGGTGAGGAGCATGCGGGCGAGCGTGCCGCCGAGGCCCCGCCCCTGCCAGCGGTCCTCCACCAGCAGCGCGATCTCGGCGATGCCCGGGTCCGCGGTGAACAGCAGACTCGCGAGGGCCACCACCTGCCCGTCGTGACCGGCGACGAGCGACTGCCCGCGGGCCCGGTCGCACAGCCGGTCGAGCATGCGCGGCGGCAGGTTGGGGTTCGAGGTGAAGTAGCGGAACCGGCGCGTCTCGGGCGAGCAGCGTTCGTGCAGGTCGCGCAGCGCCTCGCGGTACAACGGGGTCAACGGCTTGACCTGCACCTCCGCGCCGTCGGCGAGCCGCACCGGCCCCTCTGCCGCGGACGGCTCGGCCGGCGGCTGCGCCAGCCTCACCATCGCGGCGGCGCGGGCAGCCTCCGTCAGGGTGAACGGGAGCCCGGCGCGGCGCAGCCGGATCGACCGGCGCGGCGCCACGGGCACCACCAGCAGCGTGGGGTCGGGAAGCTCCGGCGTCTCCCCCTCGTTCCGGTCGCCGGGGCGCGCCGCGGCCGCGCCGTACACCCAGCGGGCGTCGTCGGCGCGCAGCAGTTCGCCCAGGATCTCCGGCAGGCGCCAGGGCGCCGACCGCAGCCGGGCGGCGAGCAGCAGCGTACGGGTCGGCTCGTCGGTCAGTTCGTGCGCGGTGGCGGGGACGATCCGCACGCGCCGCCCACCGGCCGCCTCCAGCGCCTCACGCACGGCCTCGGGGGACGCCGGGATCTCCGTGACGAACTCGTCGACCGTGCCGTCCGTGTCGGGCTGCACCGAGAGGCCGAGTATGTTCCCGCCCTTGTCGGCCAGGGCGGCCGCCAGCGACGCCAGCCGTCCCGGCCGCTCGTCCACGGTGGTCCGGATCCGGAAGAACCCCATCGGTGCCACTCCCTCCGTTGCGCTGACCCTCAGCCTGCCGGAGCGCTGTTACACGCTTGCTACACGGCGGTGAGCCGAGCGTTTCCGTTCGGTACGGCACGTTACGACCATGGTTATCCGCACGACTCCTCCCCATTCGCCACGACATCCGTCGCCGAATGGCGACAACAGAACGGATATAGCAGGATGTGTCGCATGAGCGCTCCCCTGTCTCCTGGCTTCGTCAACGGTGAGGTGTCCTTCTGGTACCGGTCGTCCGGGGTCCCGGCGCCCGGCCAGCGCCTCGACGGCGACACGCGGGCCGACGTGGCCGTGGTCGGCGCCGGCTACACCGGCCTGTGGACCGCCTACTACCTGAAGAAGGCCGATCCCTCACTGCGGGTCGTCGTGCTGGAGAAGGAGTTCGCCGGCTTCGGGGCCTCGGGACGCAACGGAGGCTGGCTGACCGGAGCGCTGGCCGGCTCTCCCGAGCGCTACGCGAAGACCCACGGCGCGGACGGCGCCCGGCGGCTGCAGCGCGCGATGTTCGAGTCGATCGACGAGGTGATCCGGGTCGCCGCCGAGGAGGGCATCGACGCCGACATCGTCAAGGGCGGCCTGCTCACCGTCGCGCGGGGCACGGCGCAGGCGCTGCGGCTGCGCGAGGAACTGGCCGGCCAGCGCGAGTGGGGCTGGGGCCCCGAAGACGTCCGGCTGCTGTCCGGCGACGAGATGAACGACCGGCTCAGGGTCGCGGGCGCGGTCGCCGCGACCTGGACCCCCCACTGCGCCCGGATCCAGCCGGCCAAGCTCGCCCGCGGGCTGGCCGCGGCCGTACGGAACCTCGGCGTGGACGTCTACGAGGGCACCCCGGTGACCTCGATCGCCCCCGGCCGGGCGGTCACGCCGTACGGCACGGTGCGGGCGGACCACGTGCTGCGCTGCACCGAGGGGTTCACCGCCGGCATCGACGGCCACCACCGCGACTGGCTGCCGATGAACAGCTCCCTGATCGTGACCGAGCCGCTGCCGCCGGAGGTCTGGGACGAGATCGGCTGGCGGGGCCGCGAACTGCTCGGCGACATGGCGCACTACTACATGTACGCCCAGCGGACCGCCGACGACCGCATCGCGTTCGGCGGCCGGGGCAGGCCGTACCTCTACGGATCGCGGATCGACGAGCGCGGGCACACCCACGCCGGGACCGTGGACGCCCTGTGGGACCTGCTGGTCGCGTTCTTCCCCGCCGTCGCGCGCTCGCGGGTGGCGCACGCCTGGTCAGGCGTGCTCGGCGTGCCGCGCGACTGGTGCTCGGCGGTCCACCTGGACCCGGCGACCGGCCTCGGCTGGGCCGGCGGTTACACGGGCCACGGCGTGACCACCACCAACCTCGCCGGGCGCACGCTGCGCGACCTCGTGCTGCGCCGCGACACCGGCCTCACCCGGATGCCGTGGGTGGACCGGCGGGTGCGCGCCTGGGAGCCCGAGCCGCTGCGCTGGCTCGGCGTCCACTCGATGTACCGTCTCTACCGGCTCGCCGACGCCCGCGAGAACAACGGCATGACCAGGACGTCCGTGCTGGCCCGGATCGCCGACCGGATCACCGGCCACTGACCGCGTCCCGCCCGGCTGTGCACCAGTCACCAGAAAGAAGGACACGACACCCGTGAGTTCCACCCTCCTCTTCCGCGGCGGCCGCGCCTTCACCCCGGACGGCTTCGCCGAGGCGGTGCTCGTCCGCGACGGTGTCATCGCCGCCGTCGGCGCCGAGGCCGACCTCGTACGGCTGGCCCCGGGCGCCGAGCCGGTCGACCTCGGCGGTGGCCTGCTGACGCCGGGGTTCACCGACGCCCACATCCACCCGGTGCAGGCCGGGCTGGAGCGGGCCAAGTGCGACCTGTCCGAGGTGTACGGCCTCGACGCCTACAAAGCTGCGATAGCCGCCTATGCCGCGAAAAATCCGGAGAAGGAGTGGATCGACGGCGGGGGCTGGGACATGGCCGCCTTCCCCGGCGGCCTTCCCCACCGGTCCCAGCTCGACTTCCTCGACCGGCCGGCCTACTTCGTCCAGCGCGACCACCACGCGGCGTGGGTCAACACCCGGGCCCTGGAGCTCGCCGGGATCACCGCGGACACCCCCGACCCCGCCGACGGCCGCATCGAGCGCGACCCCGACGGCACGCCGAGCGGCGTGCTGCACGAGGGGGCGATGGACCTCGTCGGCCTGCTCACCCCCCGCCCGACCCCGGCCGACGTCGACGCCGCCCTGATGGACGCGCAGGCCCACCTGTTCTCCCTCGGCATCACCGGCTGGCAGGACGCCATCGTCGGCTCGTACGCCGGGTCGGACGACCAGCTTCCCGCCTACCTGTCCGCGGCGTCCTCCGGGCGGCTGAAGGCACGGGTGGTCGGTGCCCTGTGGTGGGACCGCGCCCAGGGCGCCGAGCAGATCCCCGGCCTGGTCGAGCGGCGGGCCATGGCCGAGGGCCTGGACCGGTTCCGGGCGACCTCCGTGAAGATCATGCAGGACGGCATCCCGGAGAACTTCACCGCCGCCGTCATCGAGCCCTACTGCCGCTGCGGCGGAACCGGCCTGTCGTACGTCGACCCCGCCCTGCTCGGCGGGTACGTCAAGGAACTGGACGCCCAGGGCTTCCAGGTGCACTTCCACGCCATCGGCGAGCGGGCCGTGCGGGAGGCGCTCGACGCGCTGACCGGCACCGACCCCGCCAACCGCCACCACATAGCGCACGTGCAGATCATCACGCCGCAGGACGTGCCGCGGTTCGCCGAGATCGGCGTGACGGCCAACCTCCAGCCGCTGTGGGCGACGCACCACCTGCAGATGGACGAGCTGTGCATCCCCTACCTGGGCGAGGAGCGGGCGTCCTGGCAGTACCCGTTCGCCGACCTCGTACGGCACGGCACCCGCCTCGCCGGGGGCTCCGACTGGCCCGTCTCCTCGGCCAACCCGATGGAGGCGATGCACGTGGCGGTCAACCGCACCGAGCCGGGCAGCTCGGTCCACGCGACCTACCCCACCGCGCAGACGCCGTTCCTGCCGGAGCAGAGCCTCGGCCTGCGGACGGTCATGACCGCCTACACCGAGGGATCGGCCTGGATCAACCGCTCCCCCGCCGGTGTGATCGAGGCGGGCCGCCCGGCCGACCTCGTCGTCCTCGACCGCGACCCCTTCGCCCTCGACCCGAAGGACATCTGGACGACCAGGGTCGTCATGACCTTCCTCGACGGCGAACAGGTGCACGGCTGACGGGACGGGCGGCCCGCGTGCGTCACGCGGGGTGCTCGGACGCGGGGTGCTGGGAGCCAGGGTGCTCGGACGCGGGGTGCTCGGCGCACAGGCAGCCGACGCCCTTCTCGATCCACTCCCGGCCGTCCCACTCCGGGTGCCGCTCGATCATGAGCGCCCGCACCTCCTCGGCGATCGTCTGCTCGCTCACGGCGGAGTCCCGGCGCGCCCAGGTCTCGTCGCGCAGCAGTTCGAGGTAGTCGCGCACGTCGGCGAGCAACTCCGGGCCACCGAGGTCGCCGTGGCCGGGCACGACCACCCGCGGCGACGCGTCGGCCAGCCGCCGCATCACCGCGATCCAGCGGGTGCCGGACACGTCGGTGTCGTACGGCGGGAACCAGGGGAAGATGGCGAACTGCCCGGCCTCCACGAGATCGCCGGTGAACATCACCCCGGCGTCGGGGACCGTGACCACCTGGTCGCCCCTGCTGTGCGCCCGGCCGGTCGCCCGCAGCCGCACCGTCCGCCCGCCCAGGTCGAGGTCGTACGCGTCGTCGTAGACGACGTCCGGGACGGCGATCTCGACGCCCGCGAGCTGCCGGGCCACCGGTTCGCCGAGGCCCCTGAACATCTCCAGGTAGGCGGCGCCCTTCGTGGCCAGGTCGTCGGCCTGGGCCCGGTTGACCAGGAACGTCGCCTCCCCGGCGAACGCCTGCGCGCCGAAGGCGTGCTCCGGGTGGAAGTGCGTCGTGGTCAGATACAGTCTGCGGCCCGCCGCGTACTCCGCCGCGAACCCGAGCACGGTCTCGGCGTTCCGCGGGCCCATCCCGGTCTCGACGACCAGCACGGAGTGCGTGCCGCCGATCACGCCGATGTTGGGCACCAGCTGGACCCGCCGGTTGGGGATCACCACCAGGTCGCGGGCGAGCTCCCACACCTCCTCGATCCGCACGACGGGCTCGGACAGCGGGCGTTCGGATCGCATGGGTTCGGACGGCGAGTATTCGGGCATGGCGTTCACTCCTCGGAGAGCCTGACAACCGGGCCGCACCAGTCCAGTACGGGCCGCTCCGGCGGGTCCAACACCGGTTGCGTACGCCCGATACCGTGCCGGTATCGTCGCCGGTGATGGACCTACGCTCGCTGCGCTATTTCGTGGCCGTCGCCGAGGAGCGGCACTTCGGGCGGGCCGCCGCCCGGCTGCACATGACCCAGCCGCCGCTGAGCCGCGCCGTGAGGCAGTTGGAAACCGACCTCGGCGTCCTCCTGCTGCACCGGTCGCCGGCGGGCGTCACGCCGACCGCCGCCGGCGCCGCGCTCTACGACGAGGCCCGTGCGCTGCTGGAGCAGGCGGAGCGGGCACGCGCCCGGGTCGCCGCCGCGGCCGGCGCCGCCACCTTGACCATCGGCACGCTCGCGGACAGCGCCGAGCAGGCCGGAGCACGGCTCGCCGCGGCCTTCCGCCGGCGTCACCCCGGAGTCCGGGTCCGCGTCCGCGAAGCCGACTTCACCGACCCGACCACGGGCCTTCGGGCGGGCCTCGTCGACGTCGCCCTCACCAGGGCGCCGTTCGACGACTCCGGGATCACCACCCGCCTGCTGCGCGCCGATCCCATGGGGGTGGTCCTGCGGACCGATGACCCGCTCGCCCGCCGCGAGACCGTACGGCTGAGCGATCTCGCCGGTCGCCGGTGGTTCCGGCTGCCCGAGGACACCGACCCCGTCTGGCGCGCCTACTGGAACGCCTCCCCACCCGGCGGCGAACTCCGGGACGGCCCGGTGGTGCGCACCGTCCACGAGTGCCTGCAGGCCGTTCTGTGGAGCGGCACGGTCGGGCTGGCGCCCGCGGCCCACACGCTGCCCGAGGGGCTCACGTCGGTCCCGCTGGCCGACATGCCGCCCAGCCGCCTCGTCCTGGCCTGGAACAGCGCCGACGCCAACCCGCTGGTGCGTTCGTTCGGCCACATCGCCGCGGCCGTGTACCGCTCCGCGCACGGGGAACCAGCGCTGTGAAGGGCCGTACGGCGGGGAGATGGCCGCGTGCCCGTCGCCGGTTCAGCCGGACCGGCGGGGCATGAACGGCTGGTCGCGGGAGGCGGCGACGGCCGCGAAGCCGTACCGGAGCATCTCCCGCTCGTAGTCCGCCAGGGCGGAGAGCGGCGGCACGTCCCGGGCGGCGGCCTCGGCCAGCGTGCGGGTGAGCAGAGCGGCGTCGCGGAGCGTGACGTTGGCGCCCTCCCCCCGCCCGGGAGACATGCTGTGGATCGCGTCTCCGAGCAGGGTGACGTTCCCGGTGGTCCAGGGCTCGACGGGCCGGGCGGTCCGGAGCGCGACGGGGAAGGTGGCGGGCACGTCGGCCTCCTCGACGATCCCCCGGGCCGCGGGATGGAAGCCGGCGATCGCCTCCAGGGCCGCCCGGTGCAGCGTGGCGGCATCGGCCTGCCGCAGGCTCGCCGCGTTCCCCCAGCCGCCGTCGCACGACACCTGCCAGGCGAAGTAGGCCGGCACCGGAGTGAGCCGTGCGGCGGGAGACCCCGATGGCGCTTCGCCGGCCCGGCAGGTGGCGACCGAAAGCGCCGGGCCGGCGGGATCGATCAGCCGGTTGAAGGTGTCCACGAGTATCCCAGGCACCCGCTCCAGCATCCCGGGCGTGATCGGTGTGCGGCCGTAGACGAACACGCCGGCGTCGTCGACCACCGCCTCGGGCAGCAACTGGCGGCGCACCCGGGAGCCGGTCCCGTCCGCGCCGACGAGCAGGTCGCCTGTGGCGGAGGTCCCGTCGGCGAAGTGCGCGCGGACGCGGCCGTCCGCCAGGTGGTCGTACCGGACGAACTCCGCGCCGAAGCGGACGATCCCGTCCAACCCGGCGAGGAGGATCTCCCGCAGCGTGAGCCGGTTCACCCCGAAGAAGCGGTCCCGCGGGAGGGGCGGAATGGGCTTTTCGAACTTGGGGACGAGGCGGTGGTCGAGGAACGCCATCCGCGTGGCCGGGCGCAGGGACGTCGCCACGCACAGGTCGAACAGGTCGTCCGGCAGGCAGGCGCGCAGGCCCGCGCTGCCGTCCTCCTTGATGGAGATGCGCCAGCCCTGGCCGCGGAAGAACGGCGAGCCGTCGCGTTCGTAGAGGGCGACGCCGACGCCGGCCTTCCTGAGCCCCTGGGCGAGGGACAGGCCGCCGATGCCGCCGCCGATGATCAGTACCTGCATACGGGTCCTTTCGGTGGGCCGGTCCAGCGTACGACAATAGCTGTCACGACAGCAACAGTCGCGTCAGTTAGCATGCGGGGATGACGAACGACCGACGGATGCCCGGGGGCGACGGCGTCCCGATCCAGCTCGTGCTCGGGGGCGGGTCCCTGCTCAACCAGGTGGGGCGCGAACTGCGCACGGTGGTGGACGGCATGCTGGCGCCGTACGACCTGACGGCCCAGCAGGCGGCGCTGCTGCTGAGCGCGGCGCGGCAGGAGACCAGCCCCAACCGGCTCGCGCCCGAGCTGGGCACCGACACCGCGGGCATGACGAGGCTGCTCGACCGGCTGGAGGCGAAGGGCCTGGTGCGGCGGCGCCGGCACCCGGACGACCGCCGGTCGGTCGTCGTCGAGGTGACCGGGCAGGGCCGCGCGCTCGTGCCGCGGCTCGCGCCCGTGTTCGGCAGGGCGAGCGCCCGGCTGCTCGCCGGTCTCTCGGAGGAGGAGGTGCGCCTGCTCACGGCACTGCTGGAGCGAATGCTGCGCAACCTCAGACAGGACGCCTGAACGGCCCGCCCGCGAGAGCCGGCTGCGTGCAGGACCGGCGTGGGCGGAACGGCGGTGTGGGCGGAAACGCGAAAGCCCGGAGCCGTGAAGGCTCCGGGCCTGCTCAGGTTGCCGGGACCACTCTCGCGGCCCCGGGCACCCGGTTACTTCCTCGTCGTCCGCGGATCGATGATCCCCGCGGACGCCGTCCGGGCGACCTCGCCGGTCAGTAGATCGGGCGGGAGGAGGAGCGCAGCCGCTCCAGCGCCTCGGCGAGGATCTGCGCGCCGTCCTTGTCGCTGCGGCGCTCCTTCACGTACGCGAGGTGCGTCTTGTACGGCTCGTTGCGCGGCGGAGCCGGAGGGTTCGACTGGTCCTGCCCGGCCGGCAGCCCGCACCGCGGGCAGTCCCAGAACTCGGGGACGGCCGCGTCGCTGGCGAAGCTCGGGCGCGTCTCGTGCATGTTGGCGCACCAGAACGGGACCCGCACACGGGGGGCGGCCTCGCCGCGTTCGGCCTCTCCCATGGGGCCGGCGCCGACTCGGCTGCCACGGATCGCGTTGCCACTACCCACCGATGAACTCCTTGCTCGATCGCCCCGCGGACGGGGGAAGGTGAATCTCTGTCACGCGTGGCCGGAGACCGTCTACGGCTTGAGCAGCAGGCCCAGCGCGATGATGCAGACGAACCAGACGGTGCCCGTGATGACGGTCAGGCGGTCGAGGTTGCGCTCGACCACCGACGATCCGCCGAAGGACGACGAGAAGCCGCCGCCGAACAGGTCGGACAGGCCGCCGCCCTTGCCCTTGTGAAGCAGCACGAGCAGCACCATCAAGGCGCTCGCCAGGATGAGGGCGATGGAGATTCCGATTATCACCGTAGACCTGTTCCTAATATCCGGGCGTGCACGACGCGGTGCACGGCGTCATCAACGTGCGAGTGCACGATGCCGTCAGCGTTGCGGATGCACGATGCCATCAGCGTGACGATTCATTTGTGTCCTTCGAGGGTACGACTTGTTGTCAAGTCGCACCCCCCGAACGGCACAGCTAGCCGGAGACTTCGCCGAAACGGCAGATCTTGACGTACTCCACCGCATCGAGGCTGGCCCCTCCGACGAGGGCGCCGTCGATGTCGGCTTCCGCCATGATCCCGGCGACGTTGTCCGACTTCACCGAGCCACCGTAAAGGATACGGACAGCGGCGGCCACATCGTCACCGTAGAGCTCGGCGAGTCGCGTCCTGATTGCGCCGCACACCTCCTGGGCGTCCTTCGGGGTGGCGACCTCGCCGGTCCCGATCGCCCAGACCGGCTCGTACGCGACCACGATCGACTTCACCTGGTCGGCGGGCACGCCGTCCAGCGCGCCGTCGAGCTGCGCCAGCGTGTGCTCGACCTGGCGGCCCTCCTGGCGCACCGGCAGCCCTTCGCCCACACACAGGATGGGCGTCAGCGAGTGCCGGTAGGCGGCCTTGACCTTGGCGTTGCACAGCGCGTCGTCCTCGCCGTGGTACTGCCGCCGCTCCGAGTGACCCACGAGGACGTAGGCGCAGCCGAGCTTGCCCAGCATCGCCCCGGAGATCTCCCCGGTGTACGCCCCGGAGTCCTGCGCGGACAGGTCCTGCGCGCCGTAGGCGATGCGCAGCTTGTCGGCGTCCACCAGCGTCTGCACGCTGCGCAGGTCGGTGAACGGCGGGATGACCGCCACCTCCGCCCTGTCGTGGTCGCGGTCGTTCAGCGAGAACGCCAGCTTCTGCACCAGGTTGATGGCCTCGAGGTGGTTGAGGTTCATCTTCCAGTTGCCGGCGAAAAGCGGCTTGCGCGCCATCTAGTCCTCCAGCGCCGCGAGTCCGGGCAGCGTCTTGCCTTCGAGGTACTCGAGGCTGGCGCCGCCACCGGTGGAAATGTGCGAGAAGCCGTCCTCGGGCAGCCCGAGCCTGCGTACGGCCGCGGCGGAGTCGCCGCCGCCGACCACGGTGAACGCCTCGGACGCCACCAGCGCCTCGGCCACCGCGCGGGTGCCGCCGGAGAACGCGTCGAACTCGAACACGCCCATCGGGCCGTTCCAGAACACGGTCCGCGCGTCGGCCAGCTTGGAGGCGAACAGCTCACGGGTGCGGGGGCCGATGTCGAGGCCCTCACGGTCGGCCGGGATCGCGGTGGCCTCCACGACGTCGTGCGGGGCGTCGGCCCCGAACTCGGTCGCGGCCAGCACGTCGACCGGCAGCACCAGCTCGACCCCGCGGGAGGCCGCCTCGTCGAGGAAGCCCTTCACCTGGTCGATCTGGTCCTCCTGCAGCAGCGACTTGCCCACCTCGTGGCCCTGGGCCTTGAGGAAGGTGTAAGCCATGCCGCCGCCGATGAGCAGGCGGTCCACCTTGGCCAGCAGGTTGGCGATCACGCCGAGCTTGTCGGAGACCTTCGCGCCGCCCAGGACGACGACGTACGGCCTGGCCGGGTCCTCGGTGAGCCTGCGCAGCACGTCGACCTCGGCGAGGACCAGGTCGCCCGCCGCGTGCGGCAGCCGCTTGGGCAGGTCGTAGACGCTGGCGTGCTTGCGGTGCACGGCGCCGAAGCCGTCGCCGACGTAGACGTCGGCGAGGGCGGCGAGCCGCTCCGCGAACTCGGCCCTGACCGCGTCGTCCTTGGACTCCTCGCCCGGCTCGAAGCGCAGGTTCTCCAGCAGGGCGACCTGCCCGTCCTGAAGGCCCGCGACCACGCTCTGGGCCGACTCGCCGACCGTGTCGGAGGCGAACGCCACGTCCTCGCCGAGCAGCTCGGCCAGCCGCCGGGAGACCGGGGCGAGCGAGTACTTCGGCGTGACGGAGCCCTTGGGCCGGCCGAGGTGCGCGGCGACGACGACCTTCGCGCCGCGCTCCAGCAGCTTCCTGATCGTCGGCACCGACGCGCGGATGCGCCCGTCGTCGGTGATCGTCTCCCCGTCGAGGGGGACGTTGAGGTCGGCGCGCACGAACACGCGCCGGCCCTTCACGTCGAGCTCGTCGATTCCGATCATCAGAGGGAGGCGCCCACGAACTCGATGAGGTCACCGAGGCGGTTGGAGTAGCCCCACTCGTTGTCGTACCAGCCGACGACCTTGACCTGGTTGCCGATGACCTTGGTGAGACCGGCGTCGAAGATGCAGGACGACGGGTCGGTGACGATGTCGCTGGAGACGATCTCGTCCTCGGTGTAGGTCAGGAAGCCCTTGAGCGGGCCCTCGGCGGCGGCCTTCAGCGCGGCGTTGACCTCCTCGACGGAGGTCTCGCGGCCCACCTCGACGGTCAGGTCGGTGGCCGAGCCCGTCGGGATCGGCACCCGCAGCGCGTAGCCGTCGAGCTTGCCCTTGAGCTCGGGCAGGACCAGGCCGATGGCCTTGGCGGCGCCGGTGGAGGTCGGGACGATGTTCAGCGCGGCGGCGCGGGCGCGGCGCAGGTCCTTGTGCGGGCCGTCCTGCAGGTTCTGGTCCTGCGTGTAGGCGTGGATGGTGGTCATCAGACCCTTCTCGATACCGAAGGTGTCGTTGATGACCTTGGCCATCGGGGCCAGGCAGTTGGTGGTGCAGGAGGCGTTCGAGATGATCGTGTGAGCCGCCGGGTCGTACTTGTCGTGGTTCACGCCCATGACGATCGTCACGTCTTCGTTCTTCGCCGGCGCGGAGATGATGACCTTCTTCGCGCCGTTGTCGGCGTGCACCTTGGCCTTGGCGGCGTCGGTGAACAGACCGGTCGACTCGACGACGACGTCGACGCCCAGGTCGCCCCAGGGCAGCTTGGCCGGGTCGCGCTCGGCGAAGGCCTTGATCGCCTTGCCGTCGACGGTGATCTCGTCAGCCGAGGACTTGACCTCGTACGGCAGGCGGCCCAGGATGCTGTCGTACTTCAGCAGGTGGGCCAGCGTGGCGTTGTCGGTGAGGTCGTTGACGGCCACGACCTCGATGTCCTTGCCGCTGGCCGCCACAGCGCGCCAGAAGTTGCGGCCGATACGGCCGAAGCCGTTGACGCCTACGCGGATGCTCACGGATCCGATCTCCTCGTACGTCGTGCGCCGGTGTACCGGCGCCAGGGCTGTGTTAAACCTCAATGACAGACCCTATCGGACCCAAATTGGTGTAGACCACGGGGCCGTGTTTTGGCGGCGTGTCCGGCCCCGCGAGCCGGTGAACGGCTCCGTTCTCCCAGGCGGCGGCCCCGGAAACCCTCCCGGCGACGGCCGGGAGCGGGTCAGTGCGCGAGCATGTCGGCGGTGAGGTTGGCCTCGGTGTTGGCGATGCCGAGGTCCTGGGCGCGCTTGTCGGCCATGGCGAGCAGCCGCCGGATGCGCCCCGCGATGGCGTCCTTGGTCAGCGGCGGGTCGGCGATCTGGCCCAGCTCCTCCAGGGACGCCTGCTTGTGCTCCACCCGGAGCCGGCCCGCGATCACCAGGTGCTCGGGGGCGTCGTCGCCGAGGATCTCCAGTGCGCGCTGGACCCTCGCCCCCGCCGCCACGGCCGCCCGGGCGGACCTGCGGAGGTTGGCGTCGTCGAAGTTGGCCAGGCGGTTGGCGGTGGCCCGCACCTCGCGACGCATCCGCCGCTCCTCCCAGGCCAGCACGCTGTCGTGCGCGCCGAGCCGGGTCAGCAGCGCGCTGATCGCGTCGCCGTCGCGCACGACCACCCGGTCGACCCCGCGCACCTCACGGGCCTTGGCGTGGATCTTCAGGCGCCGGGCGGAGCCGACCAGGGCCAGCGCCGCCTCCGGCCCGGGGCAGGTCACCTCCAGCGACATCGACCGGCCCGGCTCGGTCAGCGAGCCGTGGGCGAGGAAGGCTCCCCGCCAGGCCGCCTCGGCGTCGCAGGTGGCGCCGGACACGACCTGCCGGGGCAGGCCGCGCACCGGCCGGCCGTGGTTGTCGATGAGACCGGTCTGCCGGGCGAGCGCCTCGCCGTCCTTGTAGACCCGTACGACGTAGCGCGAGCCCTTGCGCAGCCCGGCCGGGGCCAGCACGAGCACCTCGGCCTTGTGGCCGAAGACCTCCCCGATGTCCTTGATGAGCCGGCGGGCCGTGGCGTTGGTGTCGAGCTCGGCCTCGATCACGATCCGCCCGCCCACGAGGTGCAGCCCGCTGGCGAACCGCAGCAGCGTCGACACCTCGGCCTTGCGGCAGCACGGCTTGAGCACCGGAAGGCGGCTCAGCTCGTCTTTCACCACGCCCGTCATGGCCATCTGCGCGTGTCCTCCCCCAAACAGACTCTGCCCGTCAGTCTCTCGCACCTTGGGAGCAGGCAATCACCGCTTCGCGCGGAAAATCTCGGCCAGGACAGCGGCAAGTCGTGGTCCGTCGTGCCGGGCAGATCCGTCAGACGCTGCCACATCGGCCAGAACGACCCGGGCGCCCATCGCCCCCGCGGCCTTCTCCAGCGCCCTCGCGTCGCCCACGACCGCACGGTCGGCGACCACCGCGTCGAGGAGCAGGGCGGGGGCGTGCTCCCTGAGCACCTCCAGGTGCCGTTCGGGGGAGAAACCATCGGTCTCGCCGGCCTGCGGCGCCAGGTTGAGGATCAGCAACCGGCGGGCGGCGCTCTCGTGCAGCGCCCGGGCGAGCTCGGGCACCTTGAGGTGCGGCAGCACGCTGGTGAACCACGACCCCGGCCCGAAGACCACCCAGTCGGCGGCCTCGATGGCCTCGATCGCCTGGGGACAGGCGGGCGGGTCGGGCGGCAGCAGCGAGATGGAGCGCACCCGGCCGGGCGTCAGCGCGCAGGCGACCTGCCCGCGCACCGTCGTGACGGCGCCGTCCAGCTCGACCTCCGCCTGGATGTCGAGCGGCACCGACGCCATCGGCAGCACCCGGCCGTGGGCGCCGAGCAGCCGGCCCACCCACTCCAGGCCGACGACGGGGTCCTCCAGGAGCTCCCACAGGGCGACGATGAGCAGGTTGCCGACGGCGTGCCCGTGCAGGTCGCCCTCGCTGCGGAAACGGTGCTGGACCACCTCGCTCCAGGTCCTGCCCCACTCGTCGTCGCCGCACAGGGCCGCGAGCGCCATCCGCAGGTCGCCGGGGGGCAGGACGCCGAGCTCACGCCTGAGACGGCCGCTGGAGCCGCCGTCGTCGGCGACGGTCACCACGGCCGACAGATCATCGGTGACGGTCCTGAGGGCCGACAGGGAGGCGTACAGGCCGTGACCGCCGCCGAGCGCGACGACCTTGGGACCGCTGCTCGCGGGTGCCGCGTCATTCCGGGGGCCGCTGAGGGGGTCGTTCAGCATCCAGTCACCGTACGCCCCTTCCGGCGTGATTCGCCCTACATGCGTCGTCACGCGAGCATGACGGAGGACTCCGTGCCGGGCGGGCGAGGTCTACTCGCGGCCCACGTCCCGGTGGCTGACCTGGACGTCCATGCCGCGGTCGCGGAAGCGGGCGCCGAGTTGCTCGGCCATCGCCACGCTGCGGTGCTTGCCGCCGGTGCAGCCGACGGCGAGGGTGGCGTAGCTCTTGCCCTCGCGGGCGTATCCGGCGGCCACCACGCCGAAGACCTCCTCGTAGCCGTCGAGGAACTCCTTGGCGCCGGGCTGGCCGAGCACATAGTCGCGCACGGGCGCGTCGAGGCCGTTCATCGGCCGCAGCTCCGGCACCCAGTGGGGATTGGGCAGGAACCGGCAGTCGACCACGAGGTCGGCGTCGACCGGCATGCCGTACTTGTAGCCGAAGGACACCACGTTCACCTTGAGGCCGGGACGGTCCTCGCCGCCGAAGAACGAAACGATCTTCTTGCGCAGCTCGTGGACGTTCAGCAGGGACGTGTCGATGACCAGGTCGGCGTTGGCGCGGATCTCGCGGAGGATGCCGCGCTCGCGGTCGATCCCGTCGACGAGCCGCCCGTCGCCCTGCAGGGGGTGGGGCCGCCGCACGTTCTCGAACCTGCGCACCAGCCCCTCGTCGCTGGCTTCGAGGAACACCACCCGGACGCCGACGCCGCGCCCGTCGAGTTCCTTGATCGCGGCGTTGAGGTCGGTGGTGAAGGCGAGGCTGCGCACGTCCACCACGGCCGCGACCCGGTCGGCGGCCACGTTCACCCGGCCCGCCTCCTCGGCGAGCGAGGACAGCAGGCCGGGCGGCAGGTTGTCGATGACGAACCAGCCGAGGTCCTCCAGAGCCTTCGCAGCGGTGCTGCGCCCCGCGCCCGACATTCCCGTGATCACCACGAATGCCGGCTCAGTCGTGCTCATCGCCCGCTCACCGCCTTGCCGCCCGATGTCCAGCCCAACCTATCAACCGGCCGTCCCGCGGCACCCCGCGACGCACCCGGGCATCGCCCGTTCACGACCCCTGCCCGGCGGGTGACGGGCTCTGCCCGCGCAGCGCCGCCACGATGGCCTCGGCGGTCGCCGGCCCGATGCCGGGGACCGTCTGGATCTCCTCCGCGCTGGCCTCGCGCAGCCGCTTCACCGAGCCGAAGTGACGCAGCAGCGCCTGCCGTCGCGCCGGGCCCAGGCCCGGCACCTGGTCGAGCGCGCTCTCCCGGAGCGGTTTCGACCTCTTCGATCGATGGTAGGTGATGGCGAACCGGTGCGCCTCGTCCCGGACACGCTGCAACAGGTACAGTCCCTCGCTGCTGCGCGGAAGGATCACCGGCTGGTCGTCGCCGGGCAGCCAGACCTCTTCCAGCCGCTTGGCCAGGCCGCAGACCGCGACGTCGTCGACGCCGAGCTCGTCCAGCGCCCGCCGGGCGGCCGCGGCCTGCGCCGGGCCGCCGTCCACCACGACGAGGTTGGGGGGATAGGCGAACTTCCGGGGACGGCCGGTCTCCGGGTCGATCGGCGTCCCCACCGCCGGTTCGCGCGCGCCGTCGTCGAAGCCGGCGTCAGTATCCACTCCGGCCGCCTCCGTGCCCGGGCCTGCTGCAGTGTCCCCCGCCGGCTCGGTGTCCAGCTCCCCGGTCGCCACGCGCTCTTCCAGATAGCGCTTGAACCTGCGGCAGATGACCTCGTATATCGAGGCCACGTCGCCCTCGCCGCTCCGGATGGAGAAGCGGCGGTACTCGCTCTTGCGGACGAGGCCGTCCTCGAAGACCACCATCGAGGCGACCACGTTCTCCCCCTGGATGTGGGAAACGTCGTAGCACTCGATCCGCAGTGGCACCTGGTCGAGGTCGAGGGCGTCGGCGATCTCCTGCAGGGCCCGGCTGCGCGTGGTCAGGTCGCTCGCCCGGCGCAGCTTGTGCTGGGCCAGCGACTCCTTCGCGTTGCGCTCGACGGTCTCCATGAGGCTCTTCTTGTCGCCCCGCTGGGGGACGCGCAGGTCCACCCGGGAGCCGCGCTGCTCGCTCAGCAGCTCGGCCAGCGCGGTCTCGTCCGGCGGCCGGGCGGGCACGAGGATCTCGCGGGGGATCGTCGCCTCGCCGTACATCTGGAGCAGGAACTGCTCGACCAGCTCGCCCGGAGTGGTCTCCTCGACCTTGTCGACCACCCAGCCGCGCTGGCCGCGGATGCGCCCGCCGCGCACGTAGAAGACCTGGACCGCCGCCTCCAGCGGGTCCTCCGCGAGGGCGATCACGTCGCAGTCGGTGTCGTCGCCGAGCACCACCGTCTGCTTCTCCAGCGCCCGCTGCAACGCCTGCACGTCGTCACGGAGCCGGGCGGCCCGCTCGTACTCCTCCACGGCGGCGGCGTCGCGCATCTCGCGCTCCAGCCGCTTGATGAATCGCCCGGTGTTGCCGGCCATGAAGTCGCAGAAGTCCTCGGCGAGGGCGCGGTGCTCCTCGGGGGTGACCCTGCCGACGCAGGGCGCGGAGCACTTGTCGATGTATCCGAGCAGGCACGGCCGCCCGATCTGCCCGGCCCGCTTGAACACGCCCGCCGAGCAGGTGCGCACGGGGAAGACTCGCAGCAGCAGGTCGACGGTCTCCCGGATGGCCCAGGCGTGCGAGTAGGGGCCGAAGTAGCGGGTGCCCTTCCGCTTGGCCCCCCGCAGCACCTGCACCCGGGGAAAGTCCTCCCCCATCGTCACGGCCAGGAAGGGATACGACTTGTCGTCGCGGTACTTGACGTTGAACCGCGGGTCGAACTCCTTGATCCAGGAGTATTCGAGCTGGAGCGCCTCGACCTCGTTGCCGACCACGGTCCAGTCCACCGAGGCCGCGGTCGTGAGCATGGTCTGCGTCCGGGGGTGCAGGCCGGCGAAGTCCGCGAAGTAGGAGTTGAGCCGCTGTCGAAGGCTCTTCGCCTTGCCGACGTAGACGACCCGGCCGTCCGGGTCACGGAAGCGATAGACGCCTGGCGATTCGGGGATCGATCCGGGCGCCGGTCGGTAGGTTGCCGGGTCCGCCACAACCCAAAGACTACTGGCCCCCACCGACATTCCCGCCGCCTCCGCGATCGTTCTGGCGTTCCGGGAGACGGCCTTTACGTCGTAGATCAAAAGCCCGGAAGGACGCGCGCGTCCCGGGTACGCCGCAGGCCGGTGGCGGCCGTCACGATCTCGCGCGACGGCCCCCACCGGCCCGCGGGCGGCTCAGGCGAGGGTGATGCTGTCGCCGCTGACCGTGATCTTCTTCTCCGGGAGGGGCTTGCTCGCCGGAGGGTTGGTCACGGACCCGTCCTTGGCGCTGAACTTGCTCTTGTGGCACGGGCACACGATCTCGTTGTCCGCGACGCTCCCGACCGGGCAGCCCTTGTGGGTGCAGGTCGCGCTGAACGCCTTGAACGTGCCGGCCTCGGGCTGGGTGATGACGACGTCCTGGTCCTTGAAGACCTTGCCGCCCCCGACCGGGATGTCGGAGGTCTTCGCGATCTCCCCGCCGCCCGCCGCGGCCTGGCCGTCCGCCGGAGCCTGCTCGGACGTGGCCGTGCTGTCGCCGCCCGAGCACGCGCTCAGCACGGCCGCCACCCCGGCCCCTCCGGCACTGAAGATCACGGCCCGGCGTGTCGATTCCGTCATGCTCTTCCTTCCCTCGTACCGCGGCCCGGGACGGATGTCCGTCCCGGGTTCTCCCCTTGCGTGACGCGTCACCCCTGTGTGTCCAGGTACGGCCTTCACCCGTGGCCGGTTCAGCCGGCCCGTTCGGTGAGCCGGTTCAGTGGGACGTTCCGGGGGACGCCGCCCGAGCGGAAAGAGTAGGGAGAAATCATGAGACGAACTCTCATACAGCCAGGATTTTCCTGAGGAACGCGCCAGTGTGGCTCTCCTCGGCCTTCGCGACCTCCTCGGGGGTGCCGGTGGCGACGACGGTGCCGCCCCCGGACCCGCCCTCGGGTCCCATGTCGACGATCCAGTCGGCGGTCTTGATGACGTCGAGGTTGTGCTCGATGACGATGACCGTGTTGCCCGCGTCCACGAGCCGGTTGAGCACGCCGAGCAGCCGCCGGATGTCCTCGAAGTGGAGGCCGGTGGTGGGCTCGTCCAGCACGTACACCGTGCGGCCGGTCGAGCGCCGCTGCAGTTCGGAGGCGAGCTTGACCCGCTGGGCCTCGCCGCCGGACAGCGTCGTGGCCGGCTGGCCCAGCCGTACGTAGCCGAGCCCGACGTCGTTCAGCGTCTGCAGGTGGCGGCGGATGGCGGGGATCGCCTCGAAGAACTCCAGCGCCTCCTCGATCGGCATGTCGAGGACCTCGGAGATCGTCTTGCCCTTGTAGTGGACCTCCAGGGTCTCCCGGTTGTACCGGGCGCCGTGACAGACCTCACAGGGGACGTAGACGTCCGGCAGGAAGTTCATCTCGATCTTGATGGTGCCGTCGCCCGAGCACGCCTCGCAGCGCCCGCCCTTGACGTTGAAGCTGAACCGGCCCTGCAGATAGCCGCGGACCTTCGCCTCGGCCGTGGCCGCGAACAGCTTGCGGACGTGGTCGAAGACGCCGGTGTACGTCGCGGGGTTGGACCTCGGCGTCCGGCCGATCGGCGACTGGTCGACGTGGACGACCTTGTCGACCAGATCGGTGCCGGCCACCCGGGAGTGCCGTCCGGGCACGGTCTTCGCGCCGTTCAGCTCCTTGGCCAGCGCGGCGTACAGGATGTCGTTGACGAGCGTCGACTTGCCCGAGCCGGAGACGCCGGTGACCGCGGTGAACACGCCGAGCGGGAACTCGACGTCCACGCCCTTCAGGTTGTGCTCACGGGCGCCCTTCACGACGAGCTGCCGCTTGCGGTCGCGCGGGCGCCGGATCTCCGGCACGATGATCGCCTTGCGGCCCGACAGGTACGCGCCGGTCAGCGACTCCTCGCTGGCGAGCAGTTCCGGCACGGTGCCGGACACGACGACCTGGCCGCCGTGCTCGCCCGCGCCGGGGCCGATGTCGACGACCCAGTCGGCGGCGGCGATGGTGTCCTCGTCGTGCTCGACCACGATCAGCGTGTTGCCCATGTCGCGCAGCCGGATCAGCGTCTCCAGCAGGCGCTGGTTGTCGCGCTGGTGCAGGCCGATGGACGGCTCGTCCAGCACGTAGAGCACGCCGACCAGGCCCGACCCGATCTGGGTGGCCAGCCGGATCCGCTGCGCCTCGCCGCCCGCCAGCGTGCCGGCGGCGCGGTCGAGCGTCAGGTAGTCGAGGCCGACGTCGAGCAGGAAGCCCAGCCGCGCGTTGATCTCCTTGACCACCCGCTCGGCGATGTGCATGTCACGCTCGGAGAGGCGCAGGCCGGTCAGGAACCTCGCGCAGTCGGCGATCGACATCCCCGAGACCTCGGCGATCGAGGCGTCCCCCACGGTGACGGCCAGTGAGACCGGCTTGAGGCGGCGGCCCCGGCAGGCCGGGCAGGGCACCTCGCGCATGAAGCCCTCGAACCGCTCCCGGCTGGCGTCGCTCTCCGACTCGGCGTGCCGGCGCTGCACCCAGGGGATCACGCCCTCGAAGTCGGTGTAGTAGGAGCGCTGCCTGCCGTACCGGTTGCTGTAGCGGATGTGCACCTGCTCGTCGTGACCGTGCAGGATCGCCTTGCGCGCCTTCTTCGTCAGCCGTTCCCAGGGGGTGTCGAGGTCGAAGCCGAGCGTGTTGCCGAGCGCCTCGATCAGGCGGACGAAGTAGTCGCTGGTGTGGCCGTTCGCCCACGGGCTGATCGCGCCGTCGCCGAGCGTGCGCTCGGGGTCGGGCACGAGGAGGTCGGGATCGACCTCCATGCGGGTGCCGAGGCCGGTGCATTCGGGGCAGGCGCCGAACGGCGAGTTGAACGAGAACGACCGGGGCTCCAGCTCCTCGAACGACAGGTCGTCGTAGGGGCAGTAGAGGTGCTCGGAGTAGAAGCGCTCGCGGTTGGGGTCGTCGTCCGGGAGGTCGACGAAGTCGAGGGTGATCGTGCCGCCGGACAGCTGCAGCGCGGTCTCCACCGAGTCGGTCAGCCGGCGCCGCGCGCTCTCCTTGACCGAGAGCCGGTCGACGATGACCTCGATGTCGTGCTTCTCGTACTTCTTGAGCGTCGGCGGCTCCTCCAGCCGCACGATCGTGCCGTCGACGCGGGCCCGCGCGTATCCCTTGGTCTGCAGCTCGCGGAACAGCTCGGCGTACTCCCCCTTGCGCCCGCGCACGATCGGGGCGAGCACCTGGAACCGGGTGCCCTCCTCCAGTTCGAGCACGCGGTCGACGATCTGCTGGGGGGTCTGGCGGGCGATCGGGCGGCCGCACTGGGGACAGTGCGGCTTGCCGATGCGGGCCCACAGCAGCCGAAGGTAGTCGTAGACCTCGGTGATCGTGCCGACGGTGGAGCGGGGGTTGCGGCTGGTCGACTTCTGGTCGATGGAGACGGCCGGCGACAGGCCCTCGATGAAGTCCACGTCGGGCTTGTCCATCTGGCCCAGGAACTGCCGGGCGTAGGCGGACAGGGACTCCACGTACCGCCGCTGCCCCTCGGCGAAGATCGTGTCGAAGGCCAGGCTGGACTTGCCGGAGCCCGAGAGCCCGGTGAATACGATCAGAGCGTCTCGCGGGAGGTCGAGCGAGACGTCCTTCAAATTGTGTTCGCGTGCGCCACGCACGATCAGGCGGTCAGCCACGGTGGTCCCGATAAGTCGATGAGGTTGATGGAGGTGCACGGGCAGGCTATCCAGAGCCACCGACAATTCCAGGGGACGTCGTCCGGCGGCCGGAGGGGGCGATCCCGGGTGCTGTCCGGAGACACGCTCCGTCACCAGGGTATGAGCTTCGTCAAACCCTCGCCCGCGTTCCGCGCGAAACCCCTGCTCATACAACCGCCGGAGACGTCCTGCTCTTCCCGGCGGGCCGTGGGGAGCGGCCGGAGGCGCCGGGGGCATGATTTCCTCCATGTCCGTCATCGACGAAATCGAGCGGGAGCTGGCCGAGGCGACGGAGCGCCTGCTGGCGACCGCCGCCCGCCTCACCGACGAGGATCTCCGCGCGCCGTCCCCGCTGCCCGGCTGGACCCGGGGGCACGTGCTCACCCACATCGCCCGCAACGCCGACAGCTGCGTCAATCTGCTCACCTGGGCGCGTACCGGGGTGTATACGCCGCAATACCCCTCCGCGGCGGCTCGCGAGGCCGGCATCGAGGCGGGCGCCGCGCGCCCGGCCGGGGAGCAGGTCGCCGATCTGCGGGACAGTGCCGAGCGGTTCGCCGCGGCGGTCACGGCCATGCCCGACGCCGCCTGGACCGCGCCGGTCTCCGCGATGACCCCGCCCGAGCATCCCGCCTGGTACGTCCCCGTCCGCCGGCTCAGGGAGATCGAGGTGCACCACGCCGACCTCGGGGCAGGCTACGGATGGGCCGACTGGCCCGAGGCGTACGTGCGCCGGGAGCTCCACGACACGCTGCGCTGGCTCGGCGGCGACTGCCCGGTGGGCGTGGTCGTCGCGCGGGAACCGGAGACCGGCGTGATCGCGGGTGTGTGGACGGACCTCGGCGACGGCCCTTCGGTGGAGGGATCGCCCCGTGACCTGCTCGCCTGGCTCGCGGGAAGGACCACCGGCGAGCGGCTGCGGATCGCCCCGGCCGGCACGCTCCCCGGGGCGGACGGCGCGCTGCCGGGTCGGATCCCGGACAGGAGACCGCCGGCCCCGCCGCCCTGGCCGGAGTCCGCCCCGGAGGGACTGCCCGCCGAGCCCCCGGCGACCTGGCCGCCGTCAGAGCCGGTCCACCGTTAGAGAGGAACGACGATGAGCTACACCGGAAACGTCACCAAGGGCGGGGCCGCCGACGTGCGGGATGTCCCCGGGCTGACGATCTCCAAGATCGAGGTCGGCGACTTCGGCAACAACGCGTACCTGCTGCGCTGCACGGGCACGGGCGACGGGCTGCTGATCGACGCGGCGGCCGAGCCGGACCGGCTGCTCGGCCTGATCGGCGACATGCCGATCAGCTCCATCGTGACCACCCACCGGCACCCCGACCACTGGGGAGCGCTGGAGGAGGTCGCCCGGGCCACCGGCGCGCAGACCGTCGCCCACCCTCTGGACGCCCCCGAACTGCCGGTGGAGACGACCGTGGAGGTGGAGCACGGCGACCGGGTGACGGTCGGGGTGGTGACGCTGGACGTCATCCACCTGCGCGGCCACACGCCCGGCTCGATCGCGCTGCTCTACCAGGACCGCCACCTGTTCACCGGCGACTCCCTCTTCCCGGGCGGCGTCGGCAACACGCAGAAGGACCCGGCGCGGTTCGAGCAGCTGTTCACGGACGTGGTGGAACGGATCTTCGACCGGCTGCCGGACGAGACGTGGGTCTACCCCGGTCACGGCCGCGACACCACGCTCGGCGCCGAGCGGCCGCACCTGCCCGAGTGGCGGGCCCGCGGCTGGTGATGATTCGGGGGGCTCCTGCGGGGCAGCGGTGACCGCACGGACCGTCTGAGGAGCCCCCGATGACTTCCCCCTTAACCAGCCTCGTGTCCACCCCTCCCGAGGCGACCCTGCGGGCCGCGGCCGCGTGGAGCGGCCACGACACCCGCCTGATCCTCGCCGCGCTGGCCGGCATCGCGGTCATCGTGCTGCTGATCACGAAGCTGCGCGCGCATCCGTTCCTCGCCCTTGCGATCGGCTCCGGGACGCTGGGGCTGGTGGCGGGCATGGCGCCGCAGAAGCTGATCGACAGCTTCTCCGCCGGCCTCGGCTCAACGGTGGCCGGGGTCGGCGTGCTGATCGCGCTCGGCGCCATGCTGGGCAAGCTGCTGGCCGACTCGGGCGGAGCCGACGAGATCGTCGACGGGATCCTCCGCCGCACCGGCGACCGCGCCCTGCCGTGGGCGATGACGCTGATTGCGGTGCTCATCGGCCTGCCCATGTTCTTCGAGATCGGGCTGGTGTTGCTGATCCCGGTGATCCTGCTGGTGGCCCGGCGAAGCTCGCGCCCGCTGCTGCTGATCGCGGTTCCCGCCCTGGCCGGGTTGTCCGTGCTGCACGGCCTGGTGCCCCCGCATCCCGGGCCGCTGGTCGCGATCGACACGCTCAAGGCCGACCTCGGGCTCACGCTCGGGCTGGGGCTGCTCGTCGCGATCCCCACCGTGATCGTGGCCGGTCCGCTGTTCGCCCGGTTCGCCGCCCGGTGGGTGGAGCCCACGCCGCCCGAGCGCCTGGAACGGGAGCAGACTCCCGAGCCGGAGGACGGGGAGCGCCGGAGGCCGTCCTTCGGCGTCACGGTGGCCACGATCCTGCTGCCGGTCGTGCTGATGCTCGGCCGGGCCGTCGCGGAGATCGTCCTGCCGGAGGGGGGCGCCGTACGCACCGCGCTGGAGGTCCTCGGCACCCCTCTGATCGCCCTGCTGATCGCGGTGATCGTGGCGATGTTCACGCTCGGCCGCCCGGCCGGCCTCGGCCGCGGCGGCGTCTCCTCGACGATCGCCGACTCGCTCCCGCCGATCGCCGGGATCCTGCTCATCGTCGGCGCCGGAGGCGGGTTCAAGCAGACCCTGGTCGACTCCGGGGTGGGCAAGGTCATCGGCGAGGCCGCGCAGGGCGCGAACGTGCCCGTGCTGGTGCTCGGCTGGCTGATCGCCGTCGGGATCCGGCTGGCCACCGGATCGGCCACGGTCGCGACCATATCCGCGGCCGGGATCGCCGCCCCGCTCGCCGCCGGGCTCTCCCCCGCCCACGTCGCGCTGCTCGTGCTCGCCATCGGCGCGGGGTCGCTGTTCTTCTCCCACGTCAACGACGCCGGGTTCTGGCTGGTCAAGGAGTATCTGGGCATGTCGGTCGGCCAGACGATACGCACCTGGTCGATCATGGAGACGATCATCTCCGTGGTGGCGTTCTGCTGCGTGCTCCTGCTCGGCCTGGTGGTCTGAAGCCCGTTCCGGTCATGTCCGTATAGTGGTCGGCGCACATCGTCCATCCCCTGGAGCCGGGCACCACATGGAGATCACCGGAATCGAGCTGCGCCGGATCGCGATGCCGCTCGTCGCGCCGTTCCGCACGTCGTTCGGCACCGAGACCACCCGCGACGTCCTGCTGGTGCGGGTCGTGACCCCGGAGGCCGAGGGCTGGGGCGAGTGCGTGGCGATGTCCGAGCCGCTGTACTCCTCCGAGTACGCGGACGGCGCGGCCGACGTGATGCGGCGCTTCCTGATCCCGGCGCTGCCCCGCACGGCGGACCCGCAGGCCGTCGGCCCGGCCCTCGCGCCGATCCGGGGGCACCGCATGGCCAAGGCGGCGCTGGAGGCGGCCGTGCTCGACGCCTCGCTGCGCGTCACCGGCGAGTCCTTCGGCCGTTTCCTCGGCGCCACCCGCGACCGGGTCCCGTGTGGAGTCTCGGTCGGGATCACCGGGTCGGTGGCCGAACTGCTCGACACCGTCGAGGGGTACGTCGAGGAGGGGTACGTACGGGTCAAGCTGAAGATCGGGCCGGGCTGGGACGTCGCACCGGTCCGCGCGGTCAGGGAGCGTTTCGGGGAGGACCTGCTGCTCCAGGTCGACGCCAACGCGGCCTACACACTGGCCGACGCCCGTCACCTCGCCCGGCTGGACGCCTTCGACCTGCTGCTGATCGAGCAGCCGCTCGCCGACGACGACCTCGTGCAGCACGCCCGGCTCGCCCGCACGCTCCGTACGCCGATCTGCCTGGACGAGTCCATCGAGTCGGCGGCCCACGCGGCGGCGGCGATCACCCTCGGCGCCTGCTCGGTGGTCAACATCAAGCCGGGCCGGGTGGGCGGCTACCTGGAGGCGCGGCGCATCCACGACCTGTGCCGCGCCCACGGCGTCGCGGTCTGGTGCGGGGGGATGCTGGAGACCGGGATCGGCCGGGCGGCCAACGTGGCGCTGGCGGCGCTGCCGGGGTTCACCCTGCCCGGGGACACCTCCGCGTCCCGCCGCTACTTCGGCACCGACGTCACCCCGCCGTTCGAACTGAGCGGCGGGCACCTCGACGTGCCGGCCGGCCCGGGCCTCGGCGTGGAGCCCATCCCGGACGTCCTCAACGAGGTCACCACCGCGACCGAGTGGATTCCGCTGCCGAACAGCTGATCTCAGGCGTCGCCCAGGGCCGGGTGCGGCCTCGGCTCGCCGGTGGTGAACACCTTCACGATGCGGTCGGCCGCGAGGGCGGGCTCCTCCGCGCTCTCCACCACGTCGCCCCACGACCAGCGGTAGAACCAGCCGTCCGGCATCGCGACGCAGTCCACGGTCTCGGAGAACAACGCCGCGTCCGGGTCCCGGACCTTCAACGACGGCGGATCGGGGCGCAGGGACGCCTCCAGCCCGCGCAGCTCCAGCTCCCTGGCCAGCTTGCCGAGGAAGTACGTGCGGGTGTGCTCACGAGGCATGGCGACCGGGCTCCAATGGAATAGGCGTTGTATCCACGTGATTGGCCGGACCCGGATGAAGGGCCCCAGCCGACCGGGGCCCCTGTTCGTGCGACGACGTCAGCCCGCGTTCTCCGAGCGTCGTTCCCTGCGCCGCTGCTGTTTGAACATGAGGACGCGCAGCGGGATGGCGGACACGATCGCGATCTGCATGGTCGCGCCGACCCTGATGAGCTGGTCGCCCCCGGCGATCTGGGCGGCCCAGATCGTCAGGCAGGCCACGTTGATCAGCATCCAGGCCAGCACGACGGCGGCCAGGTTGCCCTTCGGCTTGGGATACTCGATGCGGCTGACCATGAGCCAGGCCACCGCCATGATGCCCGCGATCGTGAGGTAGTTGGGCTGGAAGAGCAGCACGATCGACACCACGGTCATGGCGCCCATGGGGATGGGCAGGCCCATGAAGTCGCCGCTCTTGGTCTTCACGCAGGCGAAGCGGGCCAGCCGTACGACGCCGGCGAGCAGGACCGACCCGGCCGCGACCAGCACCAGCCACAGCGGGAGCTTCCCGGAGAAACCGGCCCAGATCATCACCATGAAGGCGGGTGCGAAGCCGAAGCTGATCACGTCGGCGAGGTTGTCCAGCTCGGCGCCCATCGCGGACGCGCGGAACTTCCTGGCCACCAGGCCGTCGAACAGGTCGCAGGTCGCGCCGACGAGCAGCAGTACGACGGCGGTGCCGAAGAAGCGGGGGTCGGGGGCGAACTTCACGTTGGCCTGGAGGCTGCTGATCGCCGACCAGGCGAGCACGCAGACGGCCAGGAAGCCGCTGAGCGCGTTGCCCAGCGACAGGGAGTCGGCGGCGGACAGGCGGAAGGCCTTGCCGACGGGCCCGCGTGGCTCGTCGTCCTCCTCCTCCACCTGCCAGGTGGCTCCGGCGCCGAATCCGGAGCCGAGATCAGACGTGGTCAAGGCGAGTCACCCCCGCGATGGTCCTGGTGCCGACGGTGACCGCCGGCGCGATGCCCTCGGGCAGGTAGAGGTCCACCCGGGAGCCGAAACGGATCAGCCCCACCCGCTCGCCCTGGACGACCTTCGCGCCCGCGAACAGGTACGGCACGATGCGGCGGGCGACGGCGCCGGCGATCTGCACCATCTCGATGTCGCCCAGAGCGGTCTCGAAGTGCCAGACGACGCGCTCGTTCTTGTCGCTGTCCTTGTTGAAGGCGGGCACGAACCCGCCGGGCACGTGCTCGACCGAGGTGATGGTGCCGTCCGCGGGAGCCCGGTTCACGTGGACGTTCAGCGGGCTCATGAAGATCGCGACCCGGGTGCGGCCGTCCGGCCAGGGATCGATGCTCTGCACGACGCCGTCGGCGGGCGAGATGAGCCGGCCCTCGCCGGGCGCGCGCTCGGGGTCGCGGAAGAACCACAGCATTCCGCCGGTGAGCGCGGCCAGCGGCGCCGCCGCCAGCGCCCAGCGGGGCGACCTGCGGGTGAGAACGGCGGTGACGGCCGCCGCCGCGGCGGTCGGAGCCAGCCACGGGGACACCCCGCGGGCGAGCCGGACCCGGCCGCGGGGACTGTCCGCGGGCCCGGATTCAGGGCCGCGGGGCAACGATTCGTTGGACACAGGTGACCTTTGTACTCTTCCAGGCGACTATGAACCGGCGTGCGAGCTAACGATCGATATTACCGATCCGGCCGTGAATATGCGGCACAACGAGAACAAGCAAACAGGGTTATGTACCCGTTTCGCTAGCCCTGGGGGGCCTCCGCCTGGGAGGCCTCCGCCGGGGAGCCGGTCGCCGGAGTAACCGCTTTCTCATCCCGACGGGCCTTGACCAGACTGGCCAGAGTGGTCACGGCCATCGTCACGACGATGACCGCCAGAGACACCCAGATGGGGATCTGCGGAGCCCAGGAGACCTCGTTCTCATGGAGCGCTTCAAGAATCAGCTTAACCCCGATGAAACCGAGGATGAACGCCAAACCATAGCTGATGTAGACCAGCCGCCGGAGCAGCCCGCCGAGCAGGAAGTAGAGCTGACGCAGTCCCATCAGGGCGAACGCGTTCGCGGAGAAGACGATGAAGGCCGCCTTCGTCAGACCGAAGATCGCCGGAATTGAGTCGAGAGCGAACAACAGGTCCGTGGTGCCGATGGCGATCATCACGATCAGCATGGGCGTCACCATGCGCCTGCCGTCCACCCGCACGGTCACCCGGGAGCCGACGTAGTCGGAGGTCGTGGGGAACACCCGGCGCGCCCAGCGCAGGAGGATGTTCTCGTTGAACTCGTCGTCGTCCTTGTTGTGATCCCTGAGCAGCGTGTACGCGGTGTAGAGGAGGAAGGCCCCGAACGCGTAGAGCAGCCAGCCGAACCGGAGCAGGGCGGCGGAGCCGACGGCGATGAAGATCCCGCGCATCACGAGCGCGAGGACGATGCCGACCAGCAGCACCTTGTGCTGGTAGATGCGGGGCACCCCGAACCGGGTCATGATGACGTAGAAGATGAACAGGTTGTCCACGCTGAGGCTGTATTCCGTCAGGTAGCCCGCGAAGAACTCACCTCCGGTGCCGGCACCGGCCCACACCGTCAGCCCGATGCCGAACAGCACCGCGAGACACACGTAGAAGCCGACCCAGATGCCGGCCTGGCGCATCGAGAACTCGCGGGGTTCACCACGGTCGACGATCCACAGGTCGACGGCGACCACGACGAGCAGACCCACGATGACCAGGGCCCACAACCACCAAGGGGCATGTACCACATCAACCTCCGGCACGCGCGCTGAACACACTGCCGGAGGTCTCTCCCGCCCGCACGCGCTCAGCGGACCGACGGCCCCGGGTGCTTACACCGTGATGACGGAACCGCCGCGAAGGGATACTCCCCCCCAACCGGTCCAGTATATGAATCAGGCTTGGCCTCGCCTAATCCTCGCCCCCCTCACCGTGATCGCCCGGGAGACTCCGTCCTCACGTTCGCGCCAGTCTCCCCTGGCCCGCGGGTGGGGCAGGTCTCACCCTGGCGCCACCCTGGAAAGGCCGCCGGCAGCGTGCCGACATGACAGAGTGCCGCTACTCCGACGGCGGCAGCCCGTAGGCGGTGAGGACCGACCGGAGCGCCGCGTCCTCGTCGGGCAGTTCCCGTCCCCGCCGTACGGCGGCCTCCGCGAGGCGGGCGGCCAGCGCCGGATCGCCGAGCAGGCGGCCGATCTCCCGGCTCAGCGCGCCCGCGTCCTGCGGGGGCACCAGGAGAGCGGCGTCGCCCACCATCGCCGGCACCCCGCCCACACTCGTGGCGATGACGGGCCGTCCCGCCCGCAGCGCCTCCTGCACACTGAGCGGCTGCCCCTCCCACCTGCTGGGCACGATCACCGCCGTGGCGACCTGGAGCAGGTCGGCCGTCTCGGCCCAGCCGTACAGGACGACGGGCAGTTCCTCGGCGTCCACCCGGGCCTGGAGTTCCTCGCGCAGCGGCCCGTCGCCCGCGATGACGAAGACCGGGTCGCCCTTGTACGGCCCGGCCGCCGCGTCGAGCAGTGTCTCCAGGCCCTTCTGCTGGGCGAGCCGGGCGACGGTGAGCAGGATCGGCCGCAGCGCCACATCAGCCGGATCGGCCCGGTCGGGAAGGCCGGCCGGGCCGGGCCCGGCGGTGGCCCGCAGGCGGGCGGCGATCTCGGCCCGCACCTCCCCCGGAGTCCGGCCGGGCTCGGCGAGCGGCGGCGCGGGCACCACCGCCGGGTCCACCCGCCCCGCTCCCCCGGCCCGCATGCGCTCACCGATGTCGGGTGACACCACCAGCACGCGGTGGGCCCGGCGGGCGACGATCCGTTCGAGGGCCCGGTAGACCCCTCCGACCGCGCCACCCGCCGTGACGGCGTTGTGCAGGGTGACCACCAGCCGGGGCCATCCCCGCGAGCCGGTCAGGGCGAGCGCGGCCAGCGCGCCGGCTCGCAGGCCGTGGGCGTGCACGACGTCCGCGCCGCGCGTCAGCGCCCGCAGGCGGACGACGGTCCGCAGGTCACGGGCGGGGTGCGGCCGGTCGGAGATCCGGACCTCGGCGAAGTCGGCCCCGGTCCCGGTGAAGCCGAACGCCTTCTCGGTGCCGAGCGGCCCCGCCACCAGCACCCGGTGGCCCCGGACGACGAGGCCCCCGGCGAGCATCCGCACGTGCCGGGCCACACCACCGGCGCTCGATCCCAGCACGAGAACGATGCGGCTCACGTCGTCTCCTCCCGCTGATGCGCGTCCGGGTGAGTGTCCGGACGAAGACCCGGGTGAGTGTCCGGGCCGGGTTCCGCCCCGCGCCGGCGCACCGCCGACAGGGCGGCGGTCACGTCGGCGCGGTCCACGAGCGCGGCGACGGCGACCCCCGCGGCCACGGCCGCGAGGCCCGCCGGGACGGCCGTCAGCAGGCCGCCCCACGGCCCGCCGTCGCCCAGGGGGAGCCGGGCGGCCGCCGCTCCGGCGAGGAAGCCCGTGCCCCCGCCCAACAGGGCGGCGAGCCCGGCACGGGCGACGCCGCGTACGGCCTCCGGCCCGCGTGCCCGCACGACCGAGACGAGCAGCAGCGCGGCGCCCACCGTGATGCCCGCCGCCTGGCCGAGCGCCAGCGCGCCCAGGCCCCAGCCGCGTGGGAGCACGAAGACCAGCGCCACCTGGGCCACGGCCACGAGCAGCCATCCGGCGACCGTCCCCCGGGCGGCCGCCCTGCCCTGCCCGGTGGCGTACAGGACCCTGCTGAGATGGGCTGTCAGCCCGTATCCGATCAGGCCGGGCGCGAACAGCGCGATGCTCCGGGCGAACTCCGCCGCGCCGACGGCGGCGCCGGCCCGGGCGAGGAACACGTGCGCGACCGGCTCGGCGACCGCGGCGAGCGCGCCCGCCGCCAGTCCGCAGACCAGCACGACCGCCCGGGTCGTACGCGCGGACAGCGCCGCGAAGCCCGCCCGATCGCCCGCGGCCTCGCCGCCGCCGTGGGCCCGGGCGGCGAGCACGGGGAACGCACTGGTCGCGATGGGCACCGCGAGCACGGCGTACGGCACCTGGTAGACGGCCCACGCGTAGTTGTAGGCGGGCAGGGCGCCCCCGCCGATCCGGTTGGCCAGCGGGATCACGACCAGCGCGGCGACCTGCTGGGCGACCAGCGCGCTCAGCCCGGCGAGGGCCAGCCGCCGCACCTGCGCGGCGACGCCCTCCGGGAAGCGGAGGGTGGGCCGCCACCGCAGGCCGAGCCTCCAGACCGGCCACACCACGGTGACGACGAGGGCGAGCACGCCGAGCGTCGTGCCCGCCGACAGCGCGATCTCGGCCGGGCGGGGCACGGTGGCGGGCTCCCGGTGGCCGCCGCTGAGCGGACCGAAGGCCAGGTAGGCGATGACGACCACCACGCTCGACACCAGAGGCGCGAGCGCCGGGCCCGAGAAACGGCGATGCGCCTGCAACACGCCGTACAGGACGACGGCCATACCGTAAAGCGGGATCTGCGGGGCGAAGACGACGAGCATGCGCGCGGCGACGGCGGCGACCTGGCCGGTGTCGCACCCGTCGACCTGGGCGAGCAGCCGCGCCACCGGCCCGGCGACCAGCGCCGTCAGCACGCCCAGGGGCACGAGCAGCACCAGCACCCAGGACATCAGCGCCGAGGCGATCCGCCCGGCCTCGTCCCGGGCCCGGTCCTCGGCCGTTCCGATCGCCGTCACGTTCGCCGTGACAGTCGCCCTGCCGCTCCCCCTGCCGGTCACTGTGGCGCCTGCCGGGCTGCCCGCGGGGCCGTCGCCGGCGGCGCGGGCCGCCGCTCCGGCGAGCACGGGCACCACCATGCCCGCGAGCGCGCCGCCCACGACGACCTCGAAAATGATGTTGGGCACGTTGTTGGCCGTGTAGTACGCACTGGCCAGGCAGTTCGTGCCGACCGTGCGCGCGAAGGCCAGTTGCTTGGCGAACCCCGTCACCCGCGCCAGGACCGTGATGGCCCCGATGAGGACCGCGGCCCCCGCGATCCCCGCTCCGAGCCGTCTGCTCACGGCCCGGTCGCCGTACGTCGCGCCGGGCGGCCCGGCCGTTGGGTGGCGCTCCAGGTCACCCGAGCGGCCTCGGCGTGCCGGGAGCGGGCCGCGGAGCACGGCGGCCGAGCATGTCCAGGCGGTTGAGCACCGGGTTGCCCGCGATGACCTTGGTGAAGCTGATCTTCTCGGACGCGGCGGTGAGGCCGGCGACGGCGGCGAGGGCGGCCAGGCGCGCGGGCCGGTTCAGCCGGGCCGTGGCGGCGAGCCCGAGCAGCGCGCCGAGCGCGTTCGCCCCGGCGTCGCCGAGCATCGCCCGCTCGCCCAGGTCCTCCGGCAGCAGCGCCACCGCCGCGCCGAGCGGCACCGCGGTCAGCGCGGCGGCCTGCCGGGATCGCGGGCCGTACGGCGCGGCGATCGAGGCGGCCAGCAGCGGGACCCCGGCGAGCAGGCCCACCTTGATGGCGCGGCCGGGCCGCAGGTCGAACAGGTTCGCCAGGTTGGCGCTGCCCGCGATCAGGGCCCCGTCGACGAGCGTGTCGGCGGACCGGCCCAGCGCTCCCCGCGTGGAGTGTGCCGGACCGGTGGCCCCGCCCGGCCCGCCCGCGCGGGACGGGGCGAGCGCGGCCGCCGCCAGGCCGGTGACGCCGATCCCGAGGATCTTGACGGCGCCGCTGGTCACCTCGCCCCGCGCGAGAGCGGTCAGATGACCCTTGAAGCCCTTGGACGAGGTCGCGCCGAACAGGTCGTCGTAGGCGCCGAGCACGCCGCTGCCCGCCCCGGCGACCACCGCCGCCGCGCGGGCCCGTACGGAGAGGCCGGGGGCGAGAGCCGCCGCGGCGACGGCGCCGGCCGCGAACGCCGGGCCCTCCAGCAGCGTGACCGGCTCGCCGCGGTGGTTGACCCGCGTCCAGTACTCGTCGGCGGTCTTCTCGTCGCCGATGGGCGGCCTGCGCCGGAAGGCGGCGAAGGCCGCACGGGCCGCGACGGCGCCGAGCACCGCACCGACGGCGGCGCCCGCCGCCGCGGCGGCGCGGGTGCCGGCCTGGGGACGTATGGCCACGGCTGTTCCCCTTCTCTGCGTACTGGCTCTGTGCTGGTCGTGCTGCTCGTACGTGGGTCGTGCCGGCCGCTCGGGCTTCCGGCACCGGCCTTCCTCGCCCCCGCCCGGCCCCCGCCCGGCGTCCGGACGGTGCGCGGGCGGCGGCTCAGCCCCGGCTGCCCGCCGGGGTGGGGGTCGGGCTCTGGCTGTGCGGCGCCGCCGAGGGCTCGAACGCCGTGGCCCCGCTGCCGATCCCGTACGCGCCCGAGCGGCCGGCCAGTTGCTCCCGCAGAGCGTAGACCACCACGACCCGGCCCGCGGCGAAATCGAGAGTGTCCACGGTCGAGACGGCGGAGGCCACCCCTCCCGTGTCGTGCAGGGCCTCGATCACCCCGCCCGTGGCGGAGGCGTTGGCGGTGCCCGCGAGGACGGTGCCGAGAGCGCCGCTGTCGAGACCGGCGGCGACCGAGACGACGGCGTTCGTCTCCCGCTCGGCGTCCTCTCCGTCGTACGGCTGGGCCGGCGCGAGCACGATGGCCATCGTGGCCCGCTCCTCGGGCTTGCCGCTCAGGGTCAGGAAGTCGCCCGACTGGAACGCCTCCAAGACTCCGGTGGCCGCCGCGTTGGGCCGCCCCGCCTGCCCGCGGTCGTTGGTCACGACCGCGCTCGCGAGCATCGCGGCGGCCTTGTCGTACGGCGAGGCCCCGTCGGGGAACGCCGTGCCGGGCGGGGCGAGGGTGGTCGCCAGCCCGTCGACGAGACTCGCCTGACCGGCCTCGACGAACTTCTCGGTGAGGCTGATCCTGCCGCTGTAGACGCCGCCCGCGCTGGTCACGAGCTTCTCGACCGCGTCGCGCATCGCGGCGGGCGCGCCCGGCGCCTCGACGAGCAGGACGTGCTCCCCCACGAGCTGGCCACGTACGAGGTCGGCCAGGTGCGCGGTGATCAGCGAGTCGGAGCCCTCCTCGCGGGTCTGCAGCTGCGAGATCTGGGCCAGGTTGCTCTCGTTGGCCTTCCGCAGGGACGCGGTCATCTCCTCGGCCGACTTGAAGAACATGGGCTCCAGCACGGTGCTGCCCAGCACGATGCCGACCGTGAGCGCGAGGAAGATCGCCACGATGGAGACGAGGTGATAACGGAAATCGATCACGAGAAGAGTCCGACCAACCAGAAGATGAAGCCGTTCCAGGCCACGCGCAGGCCGTTCAGCCACACCTGGCCGATCGGCGAAACCGAGATCACCACACCGATCGTGACCAGGGTGGTGGCCACGAGCAGCAACAGGGAGGGGGTCGAGATCCGGCTGCGGTAGAGCCGGCTCACGCCCTTGGCGTCCACGAGCTTGCTGCCCACCCGCAGCCGGGTCAGGAAGGTGCTCGCCGCGCCCGACCTGCCCTTGTCGAGGAACTCGTCGAGCGTCCAGTGCGTGCCGACCGCGACGATCAGCGTGGCGCCCTTGTCGTCGGCCAGGAGCATCGCGATGTCCTCGCTGGTCCCGGTCGCGGGGAACACGACCGCCTCCTGGCCCAGCCGGTGCACCCGCTCCAGCCCCGGCGCCCGGCCGTCGCGGTAGGCGTGGACGACCAGCTCGGCGCCGCAGCGCAGCGCCTTCTCCGAGACCGAGTCGAAGTCGCCGACGATGATGTCGGGGACGTAGCCCGCCTCCAGCAGGGCGTCCGCGCCGCCGTCCACCCCGATGAGCACGGGCCGGTACTCGCGGATGTACGGCCGGAGCGTCGCGATGTCCTCCTTGTAGTGGTAACCGCGGACCACGATGAGCGTGTGGCGGTTCTCCAGGGAGGTGCGGATGTCCGGGACGCCGACGCCGTCGATGAGCAGGTCGCGCTCGCGCCGGACGTACTCCATCGTGTTCGCGGCGAACGCCTCGATCTGGACGGCGAGGCCCGCCCGGGCCTCGATCATCGCCGCCTCGACGCTCTCGGCGGTCTGCGGCTCCCCCTTGCCGACCAGCTCGTCATCGAGATAGATCATGCCGTCGTGGACGCGGATCACATCGCCGTCCGCGATCCGCTCGAAGAGCTCCGGCGACGCGTTGTCGATCAGCGGGACGCCCGCGTCGATCAGGATCTGCGGCCCGAGGTTGGGATAGCGGCCGCTGATACTGGCGGCCGCGTTCACCACGGCGGCCACGCCGCACGCGACAAGGGCCTCCCCGCTGACCCGGTCGATGTCGACGTGATCGATAATCGCGATTTCACCGGGCTTGAGGCGCTTGGTCAGCCTCTTCGTCCGCCTGTCGATTCTCGCCACTGCCGACACCCCGGGAAGGCCCTCGACCTTCCTGCGGCGGAGGCCCGGAACGTTCAAGCTCGGGACCTTCATCATGACCATCCTGCCAGAGGCGGAGACCGCCACGCTTCCACACCCCAAGGCTCGTCTGAATTGTCACCGCAAGTCAGGGATGTTGCCGAGGTGCGGGACCGGGGGCGTCCTGGCCCGCGCACCTGCCTCGTGACGACGTCCGTCCCCCGTTCCTCCGCCCCCTCGTGCCCCGGGGCTTGACTGCTTCCCGGCGCGCCCTGATCCAAACGCCACCCCCGGCGCGCTCCGCAGAGTGTACGGGAATGCCCAGGTCAGCGCATACGGGACGCCAGGTCGGCGCATACGGGATGTCAGGTTGGAAGCGCGTGCGTGATTCCAGGTCAGCCGGTGGCGGCCCGCCGGCCGGACCCCCGGGCCGCCTTCGACGCCTCCTTCTCCCAGGCGCCCTTGTCGGCGGCGGCGATGGACAGCAGCTCCGCCGCGTGCGCCCGCCCGAGCTCGGAGTCCTCCAAGCCGGCGAGCATCCGCGACAGCTCCCGCTCGCGCCCCTCCCGGTCGAGCGCCACCACACCGCTGCGGACCACCCGGCCGTCGCTGGCCTTCTCGACCACGAGGTGCTGGTCGGCGAACGCCGCGACCTGCGGGAGGTGGGTGACCACGATCACCTGGGCGGTGCGGGCCAGCTTGGCCAGCCGCCGGCCGATCTCCACGGCCGCCTTGCCGCCCACGCCCGCGTCGACCTCGTCGAAGACGAACGTCGGGACGGGGTCGGCTCCGGCGAAGACCACCTCGATCGCCAGCATCACCCGGCTCAGCTCGCCGCCCGAGGCCCCCTTGGTCAGCGGCAGCGGCGGCGCGCCGGGATGGGAGGCCAGGCGGAGCTCGACCTCGTCGACGCCGTGCGGCCCGAACTCGCCGGCGGCGGTGATGGCGACGCTCACCCGCGCGTGCGGCATGGCGAGAGCCGTGAGCTCGCTGGTGACCGCCTCGCCGAAACGCTCGGCCGCGGCGGTCCGGATGGCGGTCAGCTCCCCGGCCAGCTCTCCGAGCCGCCCGCCGAGCTCGCCGTGCTCCCGGGTCAGCTCCTCGATGCGGTCGTCGTCGCCGTCGAGCTCCGTCAGCCTCTCGGCGGCCCGCTGCGCCCACGCGAGCACCGCGGAGACGTCCTCGCCGTACTTGCGCATGAGGCCGTTCAGGGCCGCCCTGCGCTCCTGCACGGCGGCGAGCCGCGCCGGGTCGGCCTCGACCGACTCGGCGTACGCCGCCAGCTCGGTCGCCACGTCGGAGACCAGATAGCCGGCCTCGGCCAGCCGCTCGGCGAGCCCGGCGAGCGCGGGGTCGAAGTCGCGCACGGACTCCACGGCCGTCTTCGCGTGGCCGAGCAGCGACACGGCGTCCTGCACGTCCTGCGCGGTCGTCATGGGGTCGCCGAGCAGCGCCGCGTGGGCGGTCGTGGCGGCGGTGCGCAGCGCGTCGGCATGGGAGAGCCGCTCGGCCTCCTCCTTGAGCTCGACGTCCTCCCCCTGCCTCGGCTCGGCCTTCTCGATCTCCTCCAGGCCGAACCGCAGGACGTCGGCCTCCTGCACCCGCTCCCTGGCCTTCTCGGTCAGCTCGCGGAGCAGGTCGCCCACCTGCTTGTGCCGCTTGTACGCCTGCTCGTAGGCACGCAGCGGCTTGACCAGCTCGTCTCCGGCGTAGCGGTCGAGCGCCGCGCGTTGCCTGCCCGGTTGCAGCAGTCGCTGCTGGTCCATCTGCCCGTGCACGGCCACGAGGTCGTCGGCGATGAAGGTCAGGGTCCCGACCGGTACGGCCCGGCCGCCGAGCCAGGCGCGGGAGCGGCCCTCGGCGGAGACCGACCGGGAGATGATGAGCTGCCCGTCCTCGACCTCGCCGCCGACGTCGGCGACCTGCTGGGCCACCCGCCCCTCGGCCTCGATCACAAGGGTGCCCTCGATGAGCGCCTTGTCGGCGCCCGGGCGCACCCTGGCGGGGTCGGCCCGCCCCCCGAACAGCAGGCCGAGACCGGTCACGACCATCGTCTTGCCCGCGCCTGTCTCACCCGTGACGACGGTGAATCCGGGTGACAGCTCCAGAACGGCCTCGTCGATCACGCCGAGCCCCTGGATGCGGACCTCCTCGACCCGTGGCCGCACTGGTCCCTCCCGTAATGCCGACCGAACCCGCCAGAGATCCTACGCGTAACTCGTCAAGATTTTCGAGGACGCCGGGTCGAGATCGCGACCCGAACGAGAATCTGTGGACAAGAAACCGCTGGTCAACGGGCGAATCACCATCAACCGCCACGACTCCGTCGCCGATCTGTGGTCACTCGCCTTGTAGTCAGCCGATCCGCGGTCGGCGAGCCTGGATACGGCCGGCTCAGAGTCGGCCGGTCCAGAGCAGGCCGGTCCAGAGTCGGCGGGCCTGGAGCCGGCCGATCCAGGGTGAGCCGGCCAGGGGTCAACCGGCCTGGGTCAGCCGGAGCGCACCCGGCCGCGCCAGCCCTGAACGGGCAGGTCGAACTTCGCGACCAGGCGGTCGGTGAAGGGCGCGCCGGTGGTCTCCACGCCGAGCAGCCGGGCGAGCCGTACGGGCACCTCCCCCTTGCGGACCTCCACCCGGGCGCCCGGCGGCACGTCGAAGCGGCGGCGGCCGTCGCACCACAGCACCCCGGCGCTGGTGTCGGGCAGGATCTCCACCGCCAGCGTGGACTTCGGCGACACCACCATCGGCCGGGCGAACAGCGCGTGGGCGCTGTTCGGCACCAGCAGCAGCGCCTCCACCTCGGGCCAGACGACCGGGCCGCCCGCCGAGAACGCGTACGCCGTCGACCCCGTCGGCGTCGCGCAGATCACGCCGTCGCAGCCCCACCGGGACAGCGGCCGGCCGTCGATCTCCGCGACGACCTCCAGCATGCGGTCCTTCTTCTCCACCGACGCCTCGTTGAGCGCCCAGGTCCGCGCGAGCACCGAGCCGTTCAGCCGCACGACGACCTCGATCGTCATGCGCTCCTCGACCTCGTAGCGCCCCTCGGCCACCCGGTCCACCACGGACGCGAGGTCCTCCATCTCGGCCTCCGCGAGGAAGCCCACATGGCCGAGGTTCACCCCCAGCAGCGGCACCCCGGCCGGACGGGCCAGCTCCGCGGCCCGCAGCAGCGTGCCGTCACCGCCCAGCACGATGATCAGCTCGGCCTCCTGGGAGGCGGCCCCGTTCTCGGGGACCACCTCGGCCAGGGCGCAGCCGAGCTCCTCGGCCTCGTCGTCCAGCACTCGGACGTTGACGCCCGCCGCGATCAGCCGCTCCATGACCAGCCGGGCGCTGTGCACCGCCGCCTCCCGGCCCGTGTGCGCGGTGACCAGGACGGTCCTCTTGGCGTCCGCCCGGTCGTCCACCACGCCTCCCGTGTCCCCGATGTCTCCGGTGCCGCTCCCCGTGCCCACTACTGGGCTCCCTGCGGGGCCGCCTGCTGTGCCGCTCACCGTGCTCGTCGTCTCCACGCCTCGCCGCCCGCGCCCACTCTCGGGCCCGCGCCCGCTCTCGCCGCCCGCGCTCACTGGGGCCCCTCCGCGACCGCCGCGCCGATGGCGGCGTCCAGGTCGGGGACCGGGTCGTGTCCCGGTCCCTTCCCCAGCCACAACAGGTATTCCACGTTGCCCGACGGCCCGGGCAGCGGGCTCGCCGTCACTCCCTTGACCGTCAGGCCCAGCGAACGGGCGCTGACCGCGACGTCCCGGACCGCCTCCGCCCGCAGTGCGGGGTCGCGTACGACGCCGCCCGCGCCCACGCGGTCCTTACCCACCTCGAACTGGGGTTTGACCAGCATCGCGAAGTCCGCCACCCCGGCCGCGCACGCCGCCAGCGCGGGCAGGACCAGACGAAGGGAGATGAAGGACAGGTCTCCGACGACCAGCGTCGGGGGCTCCCCGACCATCTCCGGGGTCAGATCCCGGACGTTGACCCGCTCCATCACCGTCACCCTCGGGTCGGTCCGGAGCGACCAGGCGAGCTGGCCGTACCCCACGTCGACCGCGAGCACGTGCGCGGCGCCGTGCCTGAGCAGCACGTCGGTGAACCCACCGGTCGAGGCTCCGGCGTCGAGGCACCGGCGCCCCTCGGCGCTCAGGCCCGCGAAGGCGCTCAGCGCGCCGAGCAGCTTGTGCGCCCCCCTGGACACGTAGTCAGGGCCCTCCGGCGTCTCGGCCACGACGATGGGCGCGGCGGTGTCCACCTGGGTGGCCGCCTTGCCCGCGACACGGCCGCCGACGCTCACCCGGCCCGCATCGATGAGCTGCGCCGCCTGCTCACGGGACCGGGCGAGCCCGCGGCGCACGAGTTCGCTGTCCAGCCGGACGCGCTTCACGCGGCCCCCGCCGGCCGCCCAAAGGAGTCCTCAGCGCCGGAGCCCTCTCCGCTGGGTCCTTCTGTGCCGGATCCCTCTCCGCCGGAGTCCTCGACGGACGCGAGCACCGTCTCAAGGCCGGTGAGAACCCGTTCGAAGACTCCCACGTGCCCGGACACCGGCGTCTGCGCCAGCTCTCCGAGCGGCGACAACGCGGCCCGCACGCCGTCGGCGCCCGAGGCGGGCGGCTCCCACGGCGCGATATCGCTGTCCGTCATGGTCCCTTCCTGCTCCGATCAGCTGCCCCAGACCGCCGCCTGCGGCTGCCGGGTCGTCCCGACGCTATCGGACGCCACCGACGATCGCGTCCCATCCGGCCGTTCCACGGGGACCTCGCGGTGCCGCCGACCGGCGACTCGGCCTCGATTCCGCGCGGGCAGCCGGTGAAGGGCCTACTGTCGGTGGTAGGGGGAATCGCACCAGCGACCCGTGGTCCGCGCGCGGCCCACCGGGGAACACGGACCGTGAGGAGAAAGGCAGGCGCATGGCGACCGTCGAGGAATGCCGGGCGGCGCTGGACAAGCTCGTCGAGCACTTCGACGGCATAAGCCAGGAGGACCGCGCCAAACACGTCGTCGAACGCAGGCTCGCCTGCCACATCTCCGACCTCGGCGTGACCTTCTTCGGCCGCCTCCACCGGGGCGGCCTCGACCCCTTCAAAGAGGTGCCGCCGGAGGACGGCAGGCCCGCCGAGGTCAAGCTCACGCTGAAGAGCGAGGACCTGATCTCCATGGTGAACGGCGAACTCGACATGGCCCGTGCGCTGTTCGGCGGCCGCGTCAAGATCGATGCCAGCCTCGGCGACCTTCTCCGCCTCCGCAAGCTCCTCTAAGACTTCGCCGGCACTCCCTTTCCCGCGTTCCTTGGACTGGCGGCATCCGGAACGCGGCCTGGCCGGCTCAGCCTTCTCGTACGGGAGCGTGCGGGGTCACCGGCCGAGTGCCGTCAGCGCCGCCTTCACCGCGTCCTCGTCCGCCTGCCCGTCGCCCACCGCCTCCCAGGTGGCGGCGCACGCCGCCCGGAGACCGTCGACGGAGTCGCCCTCTCCGGTGAGCGCGAGTTCGCCGTCCTCCCACGCGGCCGTCCAGCCGCCGCAGGTCCACCCGGCCGTTCCGCGCCGTACGCCGGCCGCGGGCCGGTGCAGCCCCGACAGGTCGGCCGCGATGTGCGTCGGCCGGTGGTGGGGCGCGGCGGTGAGCACGTCGAGCGGACCGGCGACGCCGGTGAGCACGAGCAGGCTGTCGACGCCGGCCCGGTTCGCGCCCTCGATGTCGGTGTCGAGCCGGTCGCCCACGACAAGCGGCCGCTGTGCCCGGGTCCGGATCATCGACTCGCGGTGCAGCGGCGGCTCCGGCTTGCCCGCCACGGCGGGTTCGACGCCGGTCGCGGTGGCGATCACCCGGCTCAGCGAGCCGTTGCCGGGAAGCGTGCCCCTGTCCGTGGGCATGGTGGTGTCGCGGTTGGCCGCGACGAACCAGGCTCCCTGGCTGACGGCGAGCGCTCCCTCCGACAGCAACCCGTAGGACAGGTTGTCGGCGAAGCCCTGCACCACGGCGGCGGGCTCGTCGAGGGCCGTCGTCACCGGGCGCAGCCCGTGCTCACGCAGCGCCATCCGCAGGCCCATCCCGCCGACGACCAGGACGGCCGCGCCCGCCGGCACGTGCTCGGCCACCAGCCGGGCGGCCGCCTGCGCGGACGTCACCACGTCCGACGCGGTCGCGGGAGCACCCAGATGGCTCAGGTGCTGGGCGATCGCGCCGGGCGTGCGCGACGCGTTGTTCGTCACGTACGCGAGCCGTACGCCGAGGTCCCGCGCCTTGCGCAACGCCTCCGGCGCACCGGGGACCGCGTGCCTGCCGAGGTAGACGACGCCGTCGAGATCGAGCAGGAGCGTGTCGTAGGCGTCCACGAGCACGCCGGGCGCCTGCGGCGCGGGGGAAGAGGCCGGGGAGGAGGTGCTCATCGTCACGCCCGCCTCGCCCGCAGCGTGGCCCGGACCTGCTTGAGCGCCGAGACATAGTGCCGCAGAGGCCGCATGGCGACCGCCATCGCGAGCGGCTCCTGCGCCGCCTCGATGTCGCCGCTGCGCCACAGCGCCATGCCGAGACCGAAGTAGGCGTAGTCCTCCGTCGGGTTGGCGTCGACGATCCAGCGGAAGCTGCCGGCCGCCTCGTCGTACCGGCGGGAGTTGAACTGGGCCCTGGCGAGCGCCTCGCGGATGCTGCGCGAGCCGGGCTCGGCCTGGGCGGCATGCTCCAGAATGGCCGCCGCGGCGGCCGGGCTCCCCTCTTCGAGCAGCTTCATGCCACGCCTGAACCACTCGTAGACGCCGCCTGAAGGCGCACCTCCCGGATCATTCGAAGAAGCATAGGACTCGTTTCGTCCTTCGATCATCGGGTAAGCCTTCCTGCACTCCGTTTCGTATGAACCGGGCACCGCAGCGTCGAGGAGTCCGGGCCTTATGGCAACATGCCCGGTATGGAGAGTTCTGAACGGGCGGGACTGGTGCTGCGTCCGTTCCACGGCGTCCGTTACGCGGTGGACGACCTGGCCGCTGTCACCTCGCCTCCGTACGATCTCATCTCCCCTGAGGAACTGCGGGAACTGCTCGGTCGTCATCCGAACAACGTGGTGCGGCTGATCCTTCCCGGAGTCAGCCACTACGGCGAGGCGAGCGCGGCGCTGACCGCCTGGCTGGCCGACGGAGTGCTGACGGTCGACACCCTGCCCGGCCTGTACGTGTACGAGCAGAGCGGCGTCGGTTTCCTGCAGCGGGGCCTGATCGGTGCGGTGGGCGTCGGGTCGACCGCCGTCCTCCCGCACGAGAACGTGCTGCCCGAGCCGGTGGCCGACCGCCTCGCGCTGATGCGGGCGACCCAGGCCAACCTGGAGCCGATCTTCCTTCTTTACGAGGGCGGCGGCACCGCCTCCCGGCTGGTCGACGACGTGGCGACCCAGCGCTTCCCGTCGATGGACGTCCGGACGCGTGAGGGCGTGCACCACCGTCTGTGGGCGGTCACCGACCCGAACGAGATCGAGGCCGTCGCCGAGGACCTGCGCGAGCGCCAGGCGCTCATCGCCGACGGGCACCACCGTTACGCGACGTACGAGGCCCTGCGGAAGGATCACCTCGGACCCGGGCCCTGGGACTACGGCCTGGCCTACCTGGTCGACTCCACGGTGTATCCGCCCGATCTGCAGGCCATCCACCGGGTCGTTCCGGGGCTGCCTCTGCAGGAGGCGGCCGCGCGGGCCAAGGGCGCGTGGCAGGTCCACGAGTTCGCCTCCGTCGAGGACGCCCTCGCGGGGCTCGCCAGGGCGACCGGGCCCGCCTTCGTGCTCGCCGGCGAGGGCCCCGCCCATCTGCTGACGGACCCGGACCCGCTGCAGGTCGAGCACGCCATGCCGGCCGAGCAGTCCGCGCGGTGGCGGACGCTCGACACCTCGGTGCTCACGATGTTCCTCCTGCCGAAGGTGTGGGGGATCAATGACAGCGAGCAGTCGGTGATGGTCGTGCACCACGACCCGCTCGCCGCCGTGGAGAAGGCCCGCCGTGTCGGCGGCACGGCGGTGCTGCTCAAGCCGCTGGTCACCGACGACGTGCTCACGGTCGCGGCGCAGGGCGAACGCGTGCCACGCAAGTCGACCTCGTTCGGCCCCAAGCCCCGGACGGGGCTGGTCATGCGGACTTTCGCCGCTGACTGACCTCCTCACCGTCCACCGGCTCGGGGCCGGACGCTCCGGCATCGGCGGCGGCAGGTTCGATGCCCGTGCCGGGATCCCGAGCCTCGGCCTCCGCGCGGGCCCTGCCCATACGGGATCTGCTTCGCGGGGGCGCCTGCTGGAGGCGGCGTGCCGTCCGGACCTCGATCTCGTAGCGGCTGCCGCCACGCCACCAGCGGCGGCGCAGGGCGCCCTCCACCTCGACCAGATCATCGAGTTGCCAGCCCGTGACGGAGTCCCGCACTTCGTCGTCGAACGTCGCGCATTCGATCGCGTCGGAGCGCTGGAAGCCCGGCATGCCACCCGGCCTGCGGACCGCGAGCCGCCACTGGGTCAGCAGGGCCCCGCTCGGCAGTTCCCGGTGCGCCGGCTCCATGGACAGCCGACCGGCCAGCACGACCTCGTTGCGGTGCATGTGATCTCCTCTCTGTCAGGGATCACTGTGCGTGAATAGGCTGGGCCCATGAGGACCTGAACGTCATTCTGTGAATATCGGTTCTAGTTCCAGGGGTAGCTGTGGACAACGTCACTCCGCTCGGCGGCGACGTGTACGAGATCGACACCCGGATGGCCGGATATTCGGGCATCACGGCGGGTTACCTGATCCTCGGCGACCGGCCCTGCCTGGTCGAGACGGGCACCTCGACCTCGGCTCCGGTGGTCAGGGACGCGCTGTCCTCTCTCGGCGTCGGGCCGGACGACCTCGCGACCGTCGTCGTGACGCACATCCACCTCGACCACGCCGGTGGCGTGGGGGACATCGCGGCCTACTATCCCTCGGCCGAGATCGTCGTACACGAGAAGGGCGCCCGCCATCTCGCCGACCCTTCCCGGCTGATGGCGAGCGCCAAGATGGTGTGGGGCGACAAGCTCGACGTGTTGTTCGGCGCCCTGACGCCCACGGACGCGGCGCGCATCAGGGCGCTCGGCGACACAGGGACGGTCGACCTCGGCGGTGGCCGCGCGCTGTCCAGCCACTACTCTCCCGGCCACGCCAAACACCACGTCGGCCTGCTCGACTCGCTCACCGGCGACCTCTACGTGGGCGACGCCGCGGGCGTGTACCTGCCCGAGACCGGAGACCTGCGGCCCGCCACGCCGCCGCCGGATTTCGACCTTGATGTCGCCCTCGACTCGATCGCGTTGTTCTCCGCCCTCACGCCGCAGCGACTGCTGTTCAGCCACTACGGCCCTGTGGGGGACGTCCCGTCGATTCTGGAGAGGTCGGCCGAGGAACTGCGCGTCTGGGTCGACCTGACCAGGCGCGCCCACGCCGAGGGCATGGAGTTCGACCACGCCGTGGCGATGGTGCGCGATCGGACGCGGGAGCGGTACGCCGCGCTCCGCGGCGACGACGCCACCGCCGAGCGGTTCGAGCTGCTGAGCGAGGCGGCCTCGAACGTGGCGGGAATCATCCACTGGCTGGACCGCCCCGCGCGGTGAGCGGCCGAGCGCGCGACGGGCGCCGCCGTCCGGGGCAGGACCCCGGCGACGACGCCCGTCGTACGGACGGTCAGTGCTTGCCGTGCTCCCCGGCGTCCTCCGGGTCGTCGAGCACATCCCCGAAATCGGGCTCGATGAAGGCGGGGCCGAAGGCGGACACCTCGCCTCTGCTCTCCTTCGCCGCGGACGGCTCGCCCGGCTCCGCGCCGCCCTTCGCCTGCCCGGCGGCCGGTACGGACGCCTCGCTCGCGGTCGTCGCCTTCTCCGTGGTCGTTCCGGTCACCGGAGGGGCTGTCGGGGCTGTCGCGGAGGGAGCGCCGTCGCCGGGGAGATCGGCGTCAGGCCGGTCGTCACCCGCGAGATCGCTCTCCGCGGGGCCGTCCGCCGCGCGATCCCGCTCCGCGATGTCGCCCTTCGCCGAGTCGCTCGTCTCCGAGTCCGTCTCCGAGTCGTCCGCGGCGAGATCGTCGTCATCGTCGTCCGGAACGTCCTCGTCGGCGAGGTTCTCCGGAAGACTCGCCTCGTCGTCCTCGTCCTTGACCGCCTCCTGGATCTCCTCGTCCTCGGGGAGACCGCCGTCCTCGCCGGAGTCGGAGTCCTCGGACTCGTCGGACTCGTCGTAGTCCTCCTCCAGGTCCTCGATGAGCCCGCCGGTCAGCTCCGCGTACCGCTCGGCCGCGTCGGTCTCGCCGTCCTCGTCGAAGCCCATCGCACGGGCGAACCAGTCGGTGGCCGCCTGCTCGTGCCCGGCCTCCGCCAGGGCGTCGGCGTAGGCGAAGGCCAGCCGGGCCGACCACGGCTTCGGCTGCGGGTCGCGCAACTCGGGAACACGCTGCAGTGTGATCACGGCGGCGTCGTGCTGGCCGAGGTCGCGGCGCGCTCCCGACTCCACGATCGCGAGCTCGATCCTGCCCGCGCGGTCCAGCCGTTCGGCCTCGCTGGAGCGGACGAGGTCCAGCGCCCGCTCCGGTCGCCCGAGACCCCGCTCGCAGTCGGCCATGATCGGCAGATATTCGTCGGATCCGGTCATCCGCCGGGCGGCGCGCAGGTCACCGAGCGCCTCGGCGTACTGCCCCGCGTGGTAGGCGGCGATCCCCGTCGCCTCGCGGACCACTCCGATCCTGCCCGCGAACCGGCGCGCCACCTTGGCGTGCTCGTACGCCTTCTCGGCGTCCTCCTCGCTCAGCGCGCGGGCGGCCGCGACGAGGTGACTGGCCACGAGGTCCGCCAGGTCGTTCGGCAGTGAGCCGAGCTCCGCGCGTGCCTCCCGGTCGAGTTCGTCAGGCGTGATGTCGGGGTCCAGCGCGGGCAGCTGCTCACGCGCCGTGTTCTCCCTCTCGTCGTCCGGCCGGCCGTACCGGGTGCGGCTGCCGCCCCGGTCGTCGCGGTCGTCCCGGTTGAACGGCCGCGCCCCGCCCCGGTCGTCCCGGCTGAACGGCCGCGCGCCACCCCGGTCGCCGCCGGACGGCCGCGACTCGTCGCGGTCCCTGCTGAAGGGGCGGGGACCGCTCCGGTCGCCTCGGAACGGAGGCCGCGCCCGATCGTCAGAGGAGCCGGAGCCCGGCCCGCGTCCGCGGAACGTCCGCCCGCCCTCCTCACGGTCACGGCCGGGGCGCCTGTCGTCGCGGTCTCTGAAGGACCCCGTGTTCCTGTCGTCCGGCGAGCGGCGCGGCCGGCCCCCGAAGGAGTCGCGGTCGCGGTATCGGGGCTCGTCGCCGCCATCCGGCCGATTCCCGTACGGACGCCTCGGCCTGTCCTGGCCGCCGGCGTCGCCCCGGTCCCGGTCGCCGAAAGAGCGCTGGGGCCGGTCCTCGCCGTACGGACGTCGCGGGCGATCCTCCCCGTAGGGACGCCGAGGCCGGTCCGGCCGCTGGTAGCCGCCCGCGCCTCTGTCCTCGCGCCCGCCCGGACGGCTGTCCTGACCGCTGTCCCGGCGGCCCTCCTGGCGACCGTGGTCGCGGTCCTGGTCGGAACGGCGCGGCGGCCGGGAGTCGTATCCGCCTCGCTCGTCGCGATCGCGGCGAGGCCCGAACGGGCGATCGCCACGGTTGTCCCGGTTCTCGGAGGAGTCACGGTCGCGGAAGCCGTAGCGTCCCCCGAAGCCACCGCCCTGACGCTGCGGACGGTCCTGATAGCCGCCGCCTTCGCGCCGGGGACGATCCTGGTAACCGCCACCCTCGCGCCGGGGACGGTCCTGGTAACCGCCGCCGCCTTCGCGCCGGTCAGGACGGCGGTCTCCGTACGGCCTGCTGCCGCGGTCGTCCGAGCGGGACGGCCGGCCGCCCCTCTCGTCACGCTCCCGGGCGCCGTATCCGCCTCGGGCGTCGTCACGATCGCCGTACGAGCGCTTCGGCCGGTCCGCGCGGAAGGAGTCGCGGTCCTGGTAGGTACGGCCGCCCTGGCGCCCCTCGGAGCCCTCGGTCCGGCGAGCGCCCTCTCCGCCCTGCTCTGCCCTGTCGCGCCCGAAGCCACGGCCGCCATCGCGATCGCGGTAGCCGCCGCGGTCCGTGCCACGGTCTCCGGCGCCGGTGCCAGACGGGCGACGATCGCGGTCGCTCCTGTCTTCGCGGTCGCGGTAGCCGCCGCGCCTGTCGCGGTCACCGTAGGGACCACCGGGCCTGTCATCCCGGCCACGCGACTCGAACCGCCCACCGGACGACGCCTGGGGGCGGTACCCCTGCCTGTCTGAACGGAACGGGTGCTCGCCGCGCTCTCCGCGGTCGGTTCGGTCGGTGCGACCCCCACGGTCGTCGCGGTCGCTGCGGAAGCCTTCTCTCCGCTCGGCGTAGCGGCCGCCGAAGCCTCCGCTTCCCCTGTCGCCGCGGAAACCTCCGGTGCGCTCCGCCCGGTCTCTGTTCTCTTCGCGGTTGTCTCCGCCACGGCCCGCGCCGTCGCGCCCGTCTTCTCTGTTCACTTCTGTCCTCTGTTGCTTGCTCACCGCGTCCGGTTCGCCGGCCGCAGGGCTCCTGTCTTCCCTTGTGTCCTGACTCACTGCTGGGGCTTCATCCTGTACCCGAGGAGTTCCAGGGAAGACGTCATGTCTGTCGCGACTCCGCTGAGACCGCGTCTGCCGCAGCCTTGGCCTTCGGTTCTCGTTCTACGCGACGAAGGCCACCGCGTGGTGGGTGGCCCGGCACCTGTCAGCCTAGCGCGCCAGTGCCACCGCGTGAGCCCCGACGAGGGCTTTCCTCATCCGGGGAGATCTCGACTGGTGATGATCCGAGTTCGGGACACAAAAAAAGGGGGGCCATCCCAACCGGGATGACCCCCCTCCAAAAA
>NZ_BOOB01000018.1 GCF_016863015.1 Microbispora amethystogenes
CGGTCGACCCCTGCAACCTGCAGCTGCTCTACCAGGGCCGCAGCCCCAGCTCCAACGGCGTCGACTACGGTCTCCTGCCCTACCGCCCGGGCCTGCTCACCCTGCAGCGCTAAGGCATGACACAGGTCCGCCCCCCACGCCCTGACGGGTGAGGGTGGACCTGAAACGGGCGGGCTCGGCTTCACGCCGAGCCCGCCTCGGTTTTTCGCCGGTCGGATCGAGCGAACCTGGACTGCCGGCGCGCCTGCCTTGATCAGCGGCAGGTGAGTCAGTCGTCGAACTCGAAACCGTTCGCCTTGGCGGCGGCCACGAGCCGCCGCATGCGGTCGGCGTCTGTCGCTGTGGCGGCCATCCGCGTGCCGAGTTCCTCCAGCGCGCCGCGGTCCTTTCCGTACGCGCAGAACATGTCACCTTCGGGGTCGTACGAGAAGCGGCCTTTCAGGGCGGGAGCCTCGGTGCCGACGAGCACCTGCGCGACGCCCTCCCAGAAGTACCCGTTCGGCTCATGGCCGAGCTCTTCGATCACGCCGTCGACCCGTGTGGTTCCCGCGTCCAGCAACAGCGAGTACTTTCCCGGGGTCGACTCGATCAGCCTCAGTGGATGCACCGGCGCATGCTGCCACTGTCGATCCCCAGCCGCAAGGGGCTCCGGGGCCGCCGCCGGGACTACTCGGCGTAGGGCTGGTCCTGTCCCTGGGCGCTGTAACCGAGGCTCCAGATGTAGCCGTCCGGGTCGGCGAAGGTGCCGCCGTACCCGCCCCATGGCAGCGCGCCGGCGGGCTTGAGGATCGTGGCGCCGGCCTTCTCGGCCTCTGCCATGATCTCGTCGACCCGCGCCTCGCTGCGCACGACGTAGGTGAGGACAAGCCCGCCGAAGCCGCTGCCGTCCCGGCTCGTTCCGACCATGTCGGCCAGGCCGTCACGGCCGTAGAAGCCGACAGGCGAAGCGCCGTCCGACTCGAAGAACACCGAGACGCCGTAGTCGTTCTTGATCTTCCAGCCGAGCCCCTCGGTGTAGAACCGCTTGGCCCGGTCCATGTCACGGACAGCGAGAAGGATCGAGCTGACGTGCGCTTTCATGCCTTGGCTCCTTTGTGCTTCAGGGGTCGTGCTCATGAAGCTCACGCTACGAGCGGCTCCGGGCCCGGCGCTTCTCGATTCGTGACCGATGTCAGGGGAGCCGGCTTGACCATCTGATTGCGGCCGCCACCGGCAGGTGGTCGCTGCCGGTGGCCGGCAGCACCCACGAGCTCTTCGGCTCCACGCCGCGGATCAGGATGTGGTCGATCCGCACCAGCGGGAACCTCGCCGGCCAGCTGAAGCCGAAGCCGTCCCCGGCCGCGTCCTGGGCCGAGCGCAGCCGCGAGGTGATGCCGGCGAACACGCGGTCGTCCATGCTGCCGTTCAGGTCGCCGAGCAGCACCACCCGCTCGTTCCGCTCGGCGGCGACGGCCCTGCCGAGCGCCCGCGCGCCTCTGTCCCGCTGATCCGTCGAGAAGCCCGCCCTGGGATTCACCCGTACGGACCCCAGGTGGGCCACGTACACCGCCAGCGGACCCCGGCCCGTGGCCACCGTGGTACGCAGCGCGCGGTCGTAGGTCATCTTGACGTCGGCCGCTATGGTGTCCGCCAGCGGCCCCGCGTCCATTTCGATGTCGACCGGCTTCGTGTCCGACAGCGGCAGCTTGCTCCACAGCCCGACCGTGCTCTTCACCGTGTGGTACGGGTACGCCTTCGCCAGTTCCTTCTCGTACGTGCCCCGGGCCTGCGGGGTCAGCTCCACCAGGGCCAGCACGTCCGCCCCGAAGGCGGCCAGATCGCGGGCGGTGCGGGCAGGGTCGGGATTGCCGGCGCCGACGTTGTGGCAGGCCACGGTGAGGTAGCCGCCCGGGTGGGACCTCTCGCCGAGCAGCCCGCCGAAGAGGTTCAGCCACACCATGACCGGCAGCAGCAGCGCGGCCATGGCGGAGGCGGAGCGGCGCAGCAGCGCCCCGGCCAGCAGCACCGGGATGAACAGGCCGAACCACGGCAGGAAGGTCTCCACCAGGCTGCCGAGGTTCCCGATCCGGTTCGGGATCTGCGCGTGCAGCAGCATGAACAGGCCCAGCAGCAGCGCCAGCGTCGCGAGCACCGGGCCGCGCTTCCAGGGGCCCGGCCGGGAGGCGGCGCGAATCGCCCGGCGGACGCGCCCGCGCCGGGTCCCGGAGCCGATATCCCGGCGGCCCTGTCCGGTCTCCGCCGTGTCCACCAATGTCATCGTCTGTCCTCGCTCTGCAGGTCACTGGCCGCATCCCCGGGTCCTGGGTGGGGCCGGCATGCATGCGCGGACAAGGCTTCGGCCGGTTCATCTCGCCCTGCTTGTCGAGGGCGACACCGATTCCAGTTCTTCGGGTCCCATCCACTGTCGGCCGGCGGTATCCCCAGCTCATCCGCGCCGTGTCATGGTTGTGTCACGGTCCCCGCCGACGGTGGCCGCCAGGCCGTCACCGCTTGTCCAGGAAAGCCCTGATGCACTCGGCCGCGGCCCAGAACGCGCGCCGGGCCTGCCACAGCGGTCCGAGCCCGCTGTGGTGGGCCACGGCGTTCTGGATGATGAGCGCGTCCAGGCGTTCGGAGCGCGCCATGGCCGAGGCCGTCGACCCCTGGGTGCGGTAGAGCACCATGTGATTCAGGACGCTGTCCGCCGGGCGGGTCGCCCCGCCGCCGTGATCTGGTCGTGCAGGTCCTTGAGGGCGGCGATGTAGATCTCCGAGAAGGTGGGGAACGGCTGGATGGTGTCGCGCAGCACGTCGAGGGGGATCCGGGCGCGAATGGCCACGGTCGCCTGCTGCAGCCACTCGCCCGCCTCGGGCCCGAGAGCGTACGCGCCCGTGAGCACGCGGCCGTCGCTGAGCAGCGTCAGGAATCCGTTGGCTTCGGCGTACGCACGGGTGTAGGTGGCGGTCCTGGCCACTTCGGAGATCGGGACGGTGGCGCTGAACCGCGCCTGGACCTCGCCGACCGACGCGGCGTGCGGGTCGGTGTAGACGACGCGGGGCACAGCCGTGTAGTCGGCCTCGCGGGGTGTGCCTAGGATGTTGTCGGCGACGACGTCGCCCTGATACTTGCCGACGTGCGTGAGCATCCACAGGCCGGTGGCGTCGCCCACGACCCAGAGGTTCTCGGCGGCGCGCAGGTGGCGATCGACGGGGATGCCGTGGACGTCGGCGCTCACGCCGACCGTCTCCAGACCGATGTCGTGCGCGCGTGGGCGCCGCCCGGCGGCGACGAGCAGTTTGTCGCCGCGCAGCTCCTGACCGTCGTCGAGGGTGAGGACGTAGTTCTCGCCGTCGTGCCGGGCGCCGACGGCCTGCGGGCCGAGCACGAGCTCGACGCCGTCGCGGCGCAGGACCTCGCCGAGTGCCTCGCCCAGTGGTGCGGGTTCGTGTGGCAGCACGTGGCGGCTCCGCGCGGTCAGGACCACCTCGCCGCCCAGCCGCCGTACCGCCTGGGCCAGCTCCACGCCGACGGGACCGCCACCGAGTACGACGAGCAGCCGCGGGACCGCCTTCAGGCCGGTCGCCTCGCGGTTGGTCCAGATGCCCGTCAGCTCCCGCAGGCCCGGCACGGGCGGGATGACGGGGGAGGAGCCGGTGGCGATGACGACGTGCTCGGCGGTGTGCCGGGCGCCGTTCACCTCCACGACACCCGGTCCGGCGAGCCGGCCGCTGCCGCGCAGCAGCTTGATGCCGTTGGTGGCCAGCCACCGTTCCTGGCCCGCGTCGGAGTAGCCGGACACCATGAAATCCCGCCAGGCCAGGGCCCGCTCGACGTCGACCTCGGCGGTGGCCTCCGCCTCTCGTGCGCCGTGCACGGCCTCGCCGGGGCGCAACAGCGTCTTGGACGGGATGCAGGCCCAGTACGAGCACTCCCCGCCGACCAGTTCCCGCTCCACCAGTGCGACGCGCAACCCGCCCTCGGCCAGGGCGCCGGCACAGTGCTCCCCGGGCGAGCCGCCGCCGATCACGATGACGTCATAGTCGGTGTTCATCTCTGCGTCTCCTGCTCGTGTGATGATCCTCGGGCGGCGCCGGGGAGGTCGCTGACCGACCTCCCCGGCACAGGCCCGCGTGAGCTGTCACCAGTTCTGATCGGCGGCGCGAACCAACATCTCGTTGACGGCCACTCGCCGGTCTCGCGTGACGATGTAGCCGATGGCGTCCGCGACGTCCTCCGGCCGCAGCGCTTCGATACCGTTGAGCCGCTGGCGGGCCGCGTCCCGGGTGGTGTCGCTGAGGTGGTCCCATAGCTCGGTGTCCACAGCACCGGGCTGCACCACGCTGACCCGGACGCCTTCGCCGCGCAGCTCCTGGCGAAGCGATTCGGTGAAGGCGTTCAGGCCGGATTTGGTCAGGCTGTAGACGCTGCTTTCGGGCCGGGCGACGCGCCCGGCCGCCGAGCTGACGTTCACCAGATCCGCGACCTGCCGTGGGGAGGTCGACGCCGCGTAGATCAGGTGCGGTACGGCGGTGTGCGTGACGTGCAACAACGCCGCCACGTTGAGCGAGATCATCCGATCCCACTCCTCGATGGTGGTGTGCAGAGCCGTGTCGAGGAGCATGATGCCGGCGTTGTTGACCAGGATGTCCAGTCGGCCGTACCAGTCGAGCGTGTTCTGCACCGCCGCATCGGCGCATTCGGGATCGGTGATGTCGGCCGTGACGGCGACTGCCCGACCGCCCAGCTTCGCGATGTCGGCCGCGACCTGGTCGAGGCGGTCGCGGCGGCGGGCGACCAAGGCGACCGCCGCACCCTCGCGGGCGAGGCGGCGCGCGGTCGCGGCGCCGATGCCACTGCTGGCGCCGGTGACGAGCGCGACGGCTCCGTTCAGCGGATGATCGGGCATGGCCCGGCTCCTGTACCAACGGAGACATCGGTACGCCGTAAGCGGCGGCGCCGGGGTCGGTCCGCGTGCTGTCGACGGCCGACGCGGTAGTCGGCCTCGGTCACGACGGCAGCTCGATTCCGGCCTGCTCGCGCACCATGTAGTCGGCATACCAGTCCGGCCACTCCGGGTCTTCGGCACCGGTGCGCGCCTCGTGCTCGCCGTGCGCGGCCGCGGCGCGGCGCAGCGCCGCCGCGAGGTCCGAGGCCGAGGTGAACGTGGTGACGAACGGGTCCAGCCGTCCCGGGAGCCGGGTGGTGACCTCCTGCAGCACCCAGCCGTTGCCGTCGGGGTCGCTGAACGACAGGAACGAGCCGTAGCTTCCGCGCTGCGGATCAGCGCCGGGCACCCGGGCGTCGGTCCCGGCGTGGTGGAAGACGCCGCCGGCGTCGTGGAACACCTCGCTCGGGTCGGCACCGAGCCGCTTGAGCTCGTCGTACGCGGCGGTGATGTCGTCGACGACCAGGTGCAGGCCCTGAGCGGAACCAGGGGCCTGGGAGGTGACCGACGTGCCGAAGATGACCGACGCCGGTGAGCCCGGCGGGGTCACCTGCACCACCCTGAAGTCCTCGCCGGTGGCGATGTCGGCATCCAGCCGCCAGCCCAGCCCCTTGTAGAACTCCTTGGCCCGGTCGACGTCCGCGACCGGTACCACGACCACTTCGAGTTTCATGTCCATGACCTGCGCCCTCCTGCGCTCGCACCCAAGGTCGACACGACGAGAGTCGCGCAGCGGGCTACTGGCGGACACCAGGGAGTTCCACTGGTGGGCCGGGGCCAGGGGGTCACCCGTGCCTGGGGCGCCGGGGCTCGTGCAGGTCAGGGGCCACCGGCACGGGCTCGCGACATCGACCCTGGCGGTGGGAAGGCCAGGGTGTTCCACGGGCGCGCGAGACGCCGCGATTCCCCGATCTTTTGTGGAGGGAATTTCCGCCACCGAAAGGACACATGGTGAACAGAACCGTCTCGCGACCGGCGATATGCATCTCGTTGGCCCTCTTGTGTTTGGGCACCCTACCGCCGGCGAACGCCGCGTCAACCGGCCCGTCGCGCGAAACCATCGCCTCCACGACCGCACCGGTGCCGGGAGGATACGAATCGTGGGACGCCCTGTGGAAGGCCCAGAAAGATCTGGTGGGCCAAGCCGATGAAATCCGAAAGGTCGCGCGGCGCGGCGCCCGCTTCGTGCCCGGCTATGCCGACATCACCCTCGACAACGAGCACCGCAGGGTCGACCTGTACTGGAAGGGCGAGCCGCCTGCCGACGTTCGCGCGGCCGTGGCGTCGGCGAAGGTCCGCGTGCAGCTGCACACCGCTGCGTACGACTTCAACGAACTCCAGACCGCGGCGCGAGTGGTGATGGGAGGAAGATTCACCGCGACATCGCTCTCGAACGGCCGGGCGCTCGACACGCGGGACATCGTCGAGGTCGGCCCCTCCGCGGGCGGCTCCGGCCTCACCATCACCCACTTCGATCCGTCCACGACGAGGGACGCGTCGAGTGCGACGATAGAGGTGAGCGCGGGCGGCGTCAGCGTACGGGCGAACGTCGTCGGCACCGCTGAGCGGCCCAGTACGACCAACTACTTCCGGCAGGCCGTGCCGGTCCGCGGCGGCCGGGTCTTCATCGCCAACAGCTCGCTGTGCTCGACCGCGTTCGTCGTACAGGACCCGGCCGGAGCCCTGCGAACCCTGACCGCCGCTCACTGCGTTCGCAAGGGGCAGTACGTCGACACCTACAACGGCCAGGCGTTCGGCGTCGCGAACAACTCGAACTCGATCCAGGACGTCGCCATCTTCGACAACTCAAGGTATTACACCGGTGTCACTTACACCCGACAGGTCGAGCAGGGCGCCGGCATGGACACGGACGACCGAGTGACCGCTGCGCTGACCACAGGTGCCTACCAACCGTACGTCGGGCAGTGGATCTGCATCAGCCCAGGGCTTTCGGGTGGTTCGTGCGGAATCCAGATCACCGCGAGCGGAGTCTGGTACGAGGACCCGAGTGCCGGTCGGACGATCGGGCCGGTCTTCAAGGGCTGGAGCAACACCGAGAACGTCGTGGGCAGCGGAGACAGCGGAGGTCCTGTCTTCGACAGCATCTCGCCAGAGCTCCACATCACGGCACTGGGCGTGATCTCGGGTCGATACGGGGCCACATCGACGCAGTGCAAGTCCTACGCGAACGGCAGATCGTGCAGTCACGGCGTTTTATTCGTCGGTATCGAGGACGCGTACCGCGCGCTCGGCATCCGCGTCTGGTGACATTCCACTGATGCGTGCCGACATGCGCGCCGGCCGCAGCGGCCGGGCCGGCCGGGATGTGGCAACGGGCATAGTGCGCCTCCTCCGGAGGTTGCTTTCGGACATCGATGTACTCTTCGACAACCGGCAAAAGCAACGTGACCTGGTCATTTCCGGGTGACGGAGGAGGCGGGAGCCCATGTCACACCAGACCGAGGCGGACAGGGTGCTGCGTTCGTTGGGCGGGGCGTGCCTCGAGCACGACCCGGATGTTCTGCGATCCGTGCTGGACCGGGTCGGTGACAAGTGGAGCCTGATCCTCATCGGGCTGCTCGGCAAGGGGCCGATGCGCTTCACCGAGTTGCTGCGGACGGCGCCCGGCATCTCCCGCCGCATGCTGACGCTGACCCTGCGCGGCCTGGAGCGTGACGGGCTCGTCAAACGCCTGATCTATCCGGAGATCCCGCCCCGGGTCGAGTACGAGGTCACCCCGTTCGGACGCAGCCTGTCCGAGCCCGTCCTGGCGCTCACCCGGTGGGCGGCCGACAACCAGGAGACGATCCGCACCAACCGCCGCGCCTTCGACGAGGCGGCCGGCCTCGATATCGACGATCTCGACTGAGACCTCGTCGGTCCACTTCATGTGACCTCGGTTCAATTGAAGTTACCGATCACCGGCGTGTACCCAGGTATGCGGAAGTCGCTCAGACGGCCTGTTCCAGGCCGTCGGCACACGTACGGGAGTTGATCGGTATGTCTGGCATGCCGGGACAGCCGCATGTTGCCCGCGAAGGGCACTGCCGAGGCGGCCGATCTCTCCCGTCACCCCTGTGGAGTTGAAGGGACCCTGAAATGATCCGTATCGGCATCATCCTCGGCAGCACCCGCCCCGGTCGCAACGGCGAGCAGGTGGCGCAGTGGGTGCTGGAGCACGCATCCCGGCGTACGGACGCCGTATTCGAGCTGGTGGACCTGCTGGACTACCCGCTCCCGCATCTGGACGAGCCCATGCCGCCGGCCTATGGGCAGTACAAGAACGAGCACACCAAGACGTGGGCCGCCAAGATCGCCTCTTTCGACGGCTTCGTCATGGTGACGCCCGAATACAACCACTCCACCTCGGGTGTGCTGAAGAACGCCATCGACTATCTGTACGCCGAGTGGAACCACAAGGCCTTCGGCATCGTGTCCTACGGGAGCGTCGGCGGCGCCCGGGCGGCGGAGCACCTGCGGCTGATCGCCGGCGAGCTCAAGCTCGCCGACGTGCGCACCAACGTCGCCCTGTCCCTGTTCACCGACTTCCACGACTTCAGCAAGCTCGCAGCCGGTGAGCGCCAGGCGGCGGCCCTCACGACCATGCTCGACGAGGTCGTCGCCTGGAGCCGTGCCCTGGCCCCGCTGCGCCAGGCGGCCTGACCCCGAGCCGGCCGGGGCCGCCCCGCACGCCCCGGCCGGCGAGGCGGCCCCCGCGCCCCACACCTCACCTTGCGAGCAGGAGGAACCATGACCGTCGGCAGGATCGAACACCCACGCTTCGAGCTGGGGCTCAACTCGTTCGGGGAGGTGGCGACGGACGGCGGGCGCGTGCTCGAGGACGCCGAGACCGTGCGCCTGCTCGTGGAGGAGGCCCGGCTGGCCGAGGCGGTGGGGCTGGACGTCTTCAGCGTGGGAGAGCACTACCGGGAGGGGCACAACGACTCCGCGACCCCGGTGCTGCTCGCCGCGATCGCCACCGCCACCCGGCGCATCGGGCTCGGCACGTCCGTGACCGTGTTGAGCACGAACGACCCGGTCCGGCTGTACCAGGAGTTCTCCACCCTCGACGCGGTGTCCGGCGGCCGGGCCCGGATCGTGCTGGGCCGCGCCTCCGCGACGGAGTCGTTCCCGCTGTTCGGTTACGACCTGGCCGACTACGAGCGGCTGTTCGAGGAGAAACTCGACCTCTTCCTGCGGCTCGAACGCGAGGAACAGGTGACCTGGTCCGGGACGGTGCGTCCGCCGCTCACGGGGCAGCGGCTGCACCCCCGCATGCGGCCGGGCGGCATCCCCACCTGGATCGGCGTGGGCGGCAGCCCGGACTCCGTGGTGCGCGCCGCCCGTCACGGTCTGCCCCTCATGATGGCCGTCATCGGCGGACGGCCCCAGCGTTTCGCCAGGAACGTCCAGTTGTACCTCACAGCGCTGGAGCGCTTCGGTCATCCCGAGCTGCCGATCGGGCAGCACTCGCTCGGCCTCGTCGCCGACAGCGACGAAGAGGCCGTCGAGACGTGGTGGCGGTACTGGCGGCCCGTCGTCGAGGATCTCGCGGCCGAGCGCGGCTTCTACGCGCCCGATCGGGAGCGGTACGAAGCCGAGGTCGAGGACGGCGCGCTCTTCGTGGGATCGCCCGAGACGGTCGCCCGCAAGATCGTCAGGGTGGCCCGCGATCTCCGCCTGAGCCGTTTCGATCTCAAGTACGACATCACGCACCTTCCTCGCGACGCCCGTGCTCGCACGATCGAGCTGCTGGGTCGCGAGGTCGCCCCGCGCGTACGCGAGCTGCTCGCGGCCGACACGGTCCACGCGTGACCCATCGACGACTTGGAGCGACCATGAAACCAGGCGACGTCCTTACCATCGGCATCCTCGGCGCCGGCAAGGTCGGCACCGTCCTGGCCCGCCTCGCTGTGGCGGCCGGCTACCGCGTCCTGATAGCGGGCTCCGGGGAGGCCGCGCGCATCTCTCTCATCGTCGAGGTCGTCACGCCCGGAGCGGCCGCGGTGACCGCGGTGGAGGCCGCGTCCGGGGCGGATGTCGTGGTGCTGGCCCTGCCCCTCGGCAAACATCGCAACGTTCCCGCCGAAGCGCTGCGGGGCAAGCTGGTGCTCGACGCGATGAACTACTGGCAGGACGTGGACGGGGTCCGGGACGACCTCACCGACCCGCGCACATCCTCCAGCGAGATCGTCCAGGCGTTCCTGCCGCACGCGCGGGTCGTCAAGGCCTTCAACCACATGGGCTACCACGACCTGGAAGAGAGCGCCCGTCCCGCCGGCGCTCCGGGCCGCCGCGCGATCGCCGTCGCCGGCGACGACCCGGAGGACGTCGAGGTCGTCGCCTCGATCGTGAACAGGCTCGGCTTCGAGCCGGTGATCGCCGGCCCGCTCGCCGAGGGCGTCCGCATGGAGCCGGGCACGGAGCCGTTCGGCGCGAACGTGGACGCGACCGAGCTGGGCGCCATGCTCGATCGTTTCCCCGAGTCGCGGCGCGGTCGCGAGGTGCTCCGCGCACGAGGCGGAGTGACGTCATCGTCCTGCCCGGCGCTCTGATCCTGCAAGGCAGTGGATGCCCGTCCGGTGGCCCGGTGATGCGGGGGCGTCAGCCCCCAGCGGCGACCCGGGAGACGTGGTACTGAAGGATGCGCCAGCCGTTGTCGTCACGGCGCAGGACGAGCGACATGTGCACCTTCGCCTCCCACCCCGTCGGATCGCTGAACGTGACGTCGGCGAAGCCGCCGGCGACTCGCTCACCGACGGTGTAGGTGTGCAGGACGGTCACCTCGGCGCGCCGGTCGTCCGGCACTGCCTCGTAGTACGCCCGTACGGCGTCCTGTCCGGCCACGACCGCCGGCCCGAACCCCTGGAAGAGCGCGTCCTCGGTGAACAGTTCCGCCATCGCGCCGGGCCGGTGGCCGTCGAAGGCGGCCTTCCAGCGGCCGAGGACGTCGTGCATCGGATGGCTCATCGCCTTGCTTTCCTCCTTCGTTCGGTGAGCGGAGTCACGGCTCAGAGGTGAGATGCGAGCCGTCGCAGGATCCGGACGGCGGGTCCGGGGGTGGCATGGTGGTGGCCGGTGCCGGCCCACAGGTTGATCCGCTCCGGATCCCGGGCGGCTGTCGCGGCCCGGCGCAATGGGCTGGTCAGGTGGTGCAGTGCGGGATAGCCGAAGGGCGCGAGATCGCCGTAGCGGTCGATGAATCGGTTGGGCAGGGCCCGTGCGGGCCTGCCGGTGAAGGCCCTGGTGACCACCGTTCCCCGGCTGGCCGCGCCCGCCAGCGCCTCCTTGTGGGCGAGCGACGCCCCCGACTCGTCGGCACGTAGCAGAACGGTGCCGACCATGGCCGCCGCGGCACCGGACCGCAGCGCCTGGACCATGTCGGCGGGGGTGGCCAGCCCGCCCGCACCTATGAGAGGCAGGGACACGCTGGCCGCCACCTCGCCCAGCAACCAGGGGAGCGGCACGTCGGCGGGGCTCCGCCGGGGCGTGAACGTGCCCGAGTGGCCGCCCGCGGCCGAGGCCTGCACGATCAGCATGTCGGCCCCGGCCTCGGCGGCCTGAAGAGCCTCCGCGGGTGAGGTGACGGTCTGGATGACGAGTGTGCCGGCGGCGCGCAGCGACCTGACGACCGCCGGGTGCGGAACGGCGAAGGTGAAGCTGACGACGGGAACCGGACGGGACAGCAACAGCTCGATCTTGTCGGACCAGTGGTCGTCGTCCTCGACGGCCTCCGCGGAGAGGAGGTCGAGGCCGTATGCCCGGCCCTCGGGGGCGATCGCGCGGGCGTAGCGCCGGAACTCCGCCGGATCGACCGGCAGCGGGTTCGGTGCGAAGAGGTTCACCCCGAACGGGACGCCGCCGGCGCGTACCTGGTCGATCTGCTCGGCCAGCGCGCCGGCGTCCTTGTACCCGCCGGCCAGGAAGCCCATGCCACCCGCCCGCGCCGCCGCGATGACCAAGGCGGGTGTGCTCGGCCCGCCGGCCATCGGCGCGGCCAGGACGGGGGCGCTCACCCCGAGGGCGGTCAGTGCCGCGTTCACAGGAGTCAGTGCCCTGCGGTCTGGCCGCCGTCGACGGGCAGGATCGCGCCGGTGACGAAGGGGGCGGTCTCCAGGTAGAGCACCGCGTCGGTGATGTCGCCGATCTCGCCCATGCGACCCATCGGATGCAGTGCGGCCAGTGCCTCGTGGTGCTCCTCGGGATGCATGGGAGTCTTGATCGTGCCCAGGGCCACCGCGTTCGCGCGGATGCCGCGGGTGGCGTACTCGATGGCCAGCGCCTTGGTGGCGGCCTGCAGCCCGCCCTTGGACAATGAGGCCAGCACGGAGGGCACGGCCGAGTTGGGGTGCTCGACCAGGCTGGTCGTTATCTGCACGAGGTGCCCGCCACCCTGCCGCAGCATCTGCTCGATCGCGAGCTGGGTGATGCGGAAGAAGCCGCTGACGTTCACGCCCATCACCGCGTCGTAGTCGTCCTGGGTGAAGTCGGTGAACGGCTTGGCGATGAAGATCCCCGCGTTGTTGACGAGCGTGTCGATGCGGCCGAACCGTTCCACGCCGGCCGCGATGACCTGTTCGGCGGTGGCGCGGTCGGAGATGTCCCCCTGGACGGTCAGGACCTCGGGGTCCTGCGACGGGGCGATGCCGCGTGAGGTGGCGACGACGGCGTAGCCCAGTTTGCGGTAACCGGTGACGAGCCCGGCTCCGATGCCCTGCGACGCGCCGGTGATGACGGCGACCTTCCGGCCCTGGTTGCTCATGCTGGCCCCTTCTCTGATCGGCGCGATGGTTCAGGCGGTCTTGGCGAGACGGTCGGCGTCGATGACGGCGCGCGCGAAGCCCCGCGGATCCTCCTGGGGAACGTTGTGCCCGACATCGAGCACCCGGTGGTCGTAGGCGCCGGTGAACTTGGCGCGGTAGGCCGACCCGTCTCCCGCCGGGGTGAACGGGTCGTACCTGCCGTCGATGGTGATCGTGGGTACGGAGACGGCCGGGGCCTGCTGCAGGACGCGTTCGAGTGCGGTGTACCGGGGCTCGCTCGGCTTCAGGCCCAATCGCCAACGGTAGTTGCCGATGACGATGGAGACGTAGTCGGGGTTGTCGAACGCGGCCGCGGTGCGATCGTAGGTCTCGGTGGAGAAGTCCCACGTCGGGGAGTTGAACTTCCAGACGAACAGGCCGAGGTCGTACCGGTACCGGGTCAGGCCTGCCACGCCCCGCTCGGTGGTGAAGTAGTACTGGTACCACCAGGCGTTCTCCGCCATCGGCGCCAGTGGCTTGAGGTTGGCGGCCAGGTTGGTGATCAGGTAGCCGGTGACCGACACCAGCGCCCTGCACCGGTGCGGCCACAGGGCGGCGATGATGTCGCCGGTCCGCGACCCCCAGTCATAGCCGGCCAGGATGGGCTCGCGGATGCGCAGGGCGTCCATCAGGGCGATGACGTCGAGCGCGAAGGCGGCCTGGTCGACATCGCGCGGTGTGTCGGCGGACAGGAAGGTGGTCGTGCCGTATCCCCTGAAATAGGGCACGATCACCCGGTAGCCCGCCGCCGCGAGCAGCGGCGCCACCTCGGCATAGCTGTGGATGTCGTAGGGGAAGCCGTGCATGAGAATCACCGGGCGGCCGTCCGCTGGTCCGGCCTCGACGTACCCGACGTTCAACACGCCGGCCTTGATCTGTTTCACCGGGCCGAAGGACCCGCTGGTCCCAGCCGCGGTACTGCTCTGAGGTCGTTCGACGCGGCCGAGCTGAGCGAGCGCCGCGGTTCCCGCGGCCATGCTCAGGAAGCGCCGTCGATCTGGCGTGAAGTCCATCAGTGATCTCCTTGGTCGTGTTCGCGGTGTCCGGCCGTACCAGGCGGGGTGCCGCCCTCGTGTCGCGCCACGAGGGCGGCATCGTGCGGTGCCTCAGGCTCGTGCGGTGCTTCAGGCCTTGGTGCCGAACGGGCCGAGTGAGTTGAGGTCCAGCCGCAGGGACTCCGCCATCGCCCAGGCGTTGGGCAGGGTGAACACGTCCGCGCCGCCGAGGCGGTCCCGCCAGCGCGGGACGAGCTCGTCGGCGGTCCGCGCCGCCACCGCGTCGAGGTAGGCGCGGAAGACGGCCCAGGCGTTGCCGGTGTCGACCGGCGCCATGATCTCGCGGAGATCCACGCTGGACAGGGCGGCTTCGGCGGTGGTGCGCAGGTCGGTCATGTACTCCAGCTGGACTCGTACGTCTTCGGGCGTTCCCGGACGGGTGACATGGCCGCCGACCAGCAGGTCGAAGTCGTACGTGAGGACCTGGTCGTGCAGCGCGATGTACCCGGGCACGTTCGCCGAAAGCGCCAGGTTGGAGAACGGCACCCAGCCGGGGAAGATGACGTCGACCAGCATCAGCACCCGCTGGTTCGCCAGGTGGATGAGGCTGTTTCCCTCGCTGTGGTTGGGGCCGGGGTAGTCCAGGCGCACGGTGTGGTCACCGGCCTCGATGGTCAGGGTGTCGTCGAAGACCTCCGTGGGCACCGGGCGGTCGGGATCGGCGAGCGACCTCAGCCGCTGGGCGACGATGCTGTGCCCGTAGCGGGGAACGTCGCCGGGGTAGATCGACATGGCGCCGACGTGGTCGGAGTGCTCGTGACTGTAGATCACGTGCGTGATCGGCCTGCTCGTCACGCGCTTGATCGCGCGCAGGATGTCGTGGCCGAGGGTCGGGGGCGCGTCCACCGCGATGACCCCCTCGTCGTGGACGACGAACATGTTCTGGTACTGGCCGTCGCTGAGCCAGAAGACGCCGTCGGCGATCTCGTCGAGGATGTAGCCGGTGTCGGGGACCTGCGGTCCCTTCGCGATCTCGGGCACCGGGGCGGTCGGAAGCTCCCTGCGTCGTCTCGCTTCCGCGGAGAAGCCGGGCGAACCGGTGACGTGGGTGGTTGTCGGCATGTGGTTCTCCATCCTGCTTAGCGGAGCGATCTGAAGGCGGCCCGGATCTCGGTGCTGAACAGCTCTGGCTCCTCCCATGCGGCGAAGTGGCCGCCCTTGTCGACCTTGTTGAAGTGAATGAGCCGGTGGTAGGCGCGTTCGGTCCAGCTGCGCGGGGCTTGGTAGATCTCACCGGGGAAGACCGTCACGGCCGCGGGCAGGGAGATGTCCACGGCGTTGAAGTTGTTGGCGTTGTTCTCCCAGTAGAGCTGCGCGGAGGAGATCGCACTGTTGGTGACCCAGTAGAGCGTGATGTCGTCGAGCATCTCGTCCCTGGTGAGCGACCGCTCGGGCACGCCGCCGCTGTAGGTCCACTCGGCGAACTTGTCGTACATCCACGCGGCCAGGCCGACGGGTGAGTCCGTCAGCCCGTATCCCACGGTCTGCGGGCGGGTCACCATCATGGACGAGTAGCCGGACTTCCTCTTGTAGAAGGTGTCGAGCGAGTCGAAGGCGGCTTTCTCGTCGGGGGACAGTCCCGCCGGAGCGGAGTCGCCCGCGGCGAGGATCCTGGCGATCTCCGGTGGTACGGTCGCGGGCATGTTGACGTGGATGCCGAGCAGGCCCTGCGGACGCTGGGCGGCCATGCGGTCGGAGATCACCGCGCCCCAGTCGCCGCCCTGGGACACGTACCGCTGGTAGCCCAGCCGCTTCATCAGCACGTCCCAGGCGCGCCCGATGCGGTCGGGGCCCCAGCCGGTGCCCTGCGGCTTGCCCGAGAAGCCGTAACCGGGCATCGAGGGCAGCACCAGGTGGAAGGCGTCCTCCGCACGCCCGCCATGGGCGGTCGGATCGGTGAGCGGGCCGATGATCTTCAGCAGCTCCAGGACGGAGCCCGGCCAGCCGTGGGTGATGATCAGAGGGAGGGCGTTCGCGTGCCGGGAGCGGATGTGCGCGAACTGGATGTCCAGCCCATCGATCTCGGTCACGAACTGAGGTATGGCGTTCAGCTTGGCCTCGACCTCGCGCCAGTCGTAATCGGTGGCCCAGTAGCGGACGAGCTCCCGCAGCCGGGCCAGCTGCACGCCCTGGGACTGATCCGAGACCGTTTCCCTGGCAGGCCACCGGGTCTCGGCGAGGCGTCGGCGGAGATCGACGAGAGTCTTCCTGGGCACGCTGATACGGAAGGGACGGATCGCGTCCCGTCCTGCCGGACCGGCGGTGGCCGCCTGGGCGGGGAGCGGCGCGTGAACGCTGGATGCCGCCGCCGCGACAACCGCCGCGCCGGCCGAGGTGGCGAGAAAGCCGCGGCGGGTGAGGGCCGGCCGTCCTTCTTCTGGCATGATCATTCTCCTTCTGCCGGAACACATGTGGTCGTTTGTCGGCACGGGCGGCCGCCCTCGCGTTCGTGGAGTCCTCAGAGGCGGCCTTGACCGGGGAGGGGAGCGCAGGGCGGTAGGGGGGAGCGGCCGATGTGCCGTTCCCACGTGGCGTCGCGTGGATTGAGCGGCTCCCTCTGCCGCCCGATATATCTACTTCGGGCTGCTGAGGGCTTCCTCGCGCAGCCGCGCGATGGTGGCGCCGAGTTCGAGCTCGACCTCGCCGGGCCGCTGAAGACCCCGCCGGAAAAGGTCCTGCACCAGGGCGGCGTTCTCCTGCCGCCCCGATGTGGCGAAGAACGCCGCCAGGCCGGGCTCGAACTCGGCGTCTTCCGGCAGCGAGGCCACGTCAACAAGGTGCTTGATGCCGGCGACGGCGACCTTGTCGAAGGTGGCGATCCGCCGCGCGAACCGGTCGACGACCTCGTCGAGCTCGATGTCCGGCACGACCCGGTTGACGTAGCCGTACTCGGCGGCCAGCGCCGCCGGGACGTCGTCGCCGCCGAGAACGATCTCCAGCGCGCGGCCGCGGCCGACGAGCCGGGCCAGCCGCGCCATGGCCCCGCCGCCCGGCACCGAGCCGAGGCCGACCTCGAACTGCCCGAGAACCGCCCGCTCCGAGGCGAAACGGATGTCGGTGGCGAGGACGAACTCGCTGCCGGCTCCCCGTGCCCGTCCCCGGATCACCGAGATCGTGGCCGCGGGCACCCGGCTGAGCCGTACGAGACTGTCGAGGTAGGGGTGCAACCCGGTCGGACCGGGCGACATGGCGGCGACCCGGGCCCTGTCGGACAGCAGGTCCCAGTGCGCCATGAAGTAGTCGGGATTGCCGCTGCGGAAGACGACCACGGTCAGGGCGGGCGCCGCCTCGATGCGGTCGACGAGCGCGGAGAGCTGCTGGACGCTGTCCGGGTCGAACAGGTTCACCGGCCCGTTGGTGAAGGTCACCTGCCAGTACGAGGGCGAGACCTCGTCGACGTGGAACTGCTCTGCGGCCATGACTGTCCTTTCGCAGGGGGTCCGGGTCGGCCACCGCCTGGGCGCCTTCCGCGGCGCGCCGTGGCCGGCACGGATCGGCGCCGGCTCGATCACAGTCCCATGCGGGCGGCCCGGTCTTCCCCAGGGGAACTCCCTGGTCGTCCCTGGTCCCGTGGTCCCGCGCGTCCCCCGGGGTACCCCAGGGAGCCGGCGGCTCGCCCTGTTCGGACTATCGCTCCGACGTGGGCTCGAACTCGTCCCGGGGCAGGGCGTCGCGGAGCTGCCTGCGGGAGGTGATGAGCAACTTGCCGTAGATGTTGCGCAGGTGCCACTCGACCGTACGAGGGCTGAGGAAGAGCCGCGTGCCGATCTCGGGGTTGGAGAAGCCGTCCCGCGCCAGCAGCGCGATCTGCCGTTCCTGCGCCGTCAGAGCCTCACCCGACGAGGGCTCGACGGTGCGCTTGCGGACGGTCTCCCCCGTGGCGAGCAACTCGCGGCGGGCCCGCTCGGCGAACGCCTCCATCCCGATCGACACGAACATCCCGTACGCGGTGCGCAGGCGGTCCCGTGCCTCGGCACGCCGGCTCTCCCGGCGCAGCCACTCGCCGTACAGGAGGTGGGCACGGGCCAGTTCGGGGCGCAACCCCGCGCTGCTCAGACGTTCGACGGCCTCGCGGTAGAGGTCCTCGGTATCCGGTCCGTCGACGACCAGGGCCCGGGTGCGTGCCTCCAGACCTCTGGCGAAGTCGGTGCTGAACGGCCGGGTCGCCTCGGCCAGCCGTTCGAAGGCGTCGCGGGCGAGGTCGGCCTCACCGGCCCGGCTGGCGGCCTCGGCGAGCTCGGGCAGCATCCAGGTGGACAGCCAGGGCTCGGAGATGTGCGGGGTGGACTGGGCGGCGTGCACCGCTTCGGGATAACGGGCCAGGCCGTTGTACAGGACCGCAGCCGCCCACTGCGCACCCGTGATACCCATGCCGAATCCGGACGCGGCAGAGGCCTCGATGGTGGCGGAGACCATTGCGACGGTCTCGCTCTCCCGGCCTCGCAGCGACAGCAACCGCAACGCGGGATAGGGCGGCAGCGGGTTGCCCGTCGCGGCCGCGATGGTGTCGCCCTCGGCGATGACGGCGGCGGCGCCCTCGAAATCGCCGGCCCAGGACAGGGCGTAAGCCAGAGTGGACAGGTGATAGGGCAGTTCCCGGAGCGCGCCGGCGTCGCGGACGACCTGGACCTGCCGGGTGTAGATCGCCAGCATGGCTTCGTGGTCCCAGATGGCGGCGCTCGCCCCGGTGGCGACCCACCCCCAGCGCAGCACGTCCGCGGCGGGGATGTCGATCAGCTCCTTCGCCGCCTGCCGCAGCGTCGCCGCCGCGGACGCCCGGCCCTCCGTGACGAGGAGCGCGAAGCCGTCGAGGAGGAGGTCCAGCGGGCCGGGTCTGTCCGGCGACGAAAGATTCCGTACGGAACGCGAGACCGCCATGAGGGCCTCCTGGTCGCCGACGCTGACGGCCATGCCCCAGGCGGTCAGGTAGGTCTCCCGCGCGAGCCGCGGGTTCCCTGGTTCGAGCCGATCGGCGGCGTCCAGCAGCAAGGCGATCGCCTCGGTGCCGCCGCCGGAGGCGAAGGCGATCTGACCACGCAGCACCCCGGCACGCCCGTCCTGGAAACCGGTCAGCGAAGCGACGCTGACGCTGCTCAGCAACCTGCTCACGTCGTCGAGTTGTCCGGAGAGGAGACTCGCCTCGGCGGCCGCCAGCATCCTGTCGGCGCGCTGCGCGGAGTCCGCGGTCAGCGCGGCGGCCCGCTGCAGGAACGCGGCTGCCGCGGCCACCCCGCCACGCGCCTGCGCCCGGTTGGCAGAGCGTTCCAGTTCAGCGGCGACGGCCTCGTCAGGTCCGGCGGTGGCTGAGGCGAGGTGCCAGGCGCGACGATCCGGTGCCTCCTGCGGGTCGGTGACCTCCGCCAGCGCCAGATGCACCGCCCTGCGGTCCTCGGGCCTGGCCGCCCGGTACGCCGCCGAGCGTACGAGCGGGTGCCGGAACGTCACGCGGACGTCGAACGACAGCAGCCCGTCCGTGCCGTCGATCAGCGCCGTCGTGAGCGTGACTCCCAGCATCTCCGCGGCGCGGCGCACCAGGTCCGGATCCCCGACCGGTTCGGCGGCGGCGACCAGCAGCAGAAGCGCGGCCTGCTCGGGCAGTCCCTCGACACGGTTCAGGAAGCTCTGCTCGATCCGGCCCGGCAGGCTGTCGGCGCCCAGCAGGCCGAGCCCGCCGGCCATCTGGGTCGGGGTCAGCCCGCGGGGCAGTTCGAGCAGGGCGAGCGGGTTGCCCTGGGTCTCTGCGAGGATGCGATCGCGGATGTGCCGGTCGAGCGGAGCGTGTGTGACGGAGCTCAGCAGGGCGCGGGCCTCGGCGTCGGCCAGCCCGGTGACCTCCAGCTCCGCCAGCCCGCGGAGTTCCGGGCCCGGCTGCCGGGTGCCGAACAGCATGCCGATGCACTCCGCCAGCAGCCGCCGGGCGACGAAGCCGAGGATCTGCGCCGAGGCCAGGTCCAGCCACTGGACGTCGTCGATCAGGCAGAGCACGGGCTGCTTCTCCGACGCGTCCGACAGCAGGCTCAGCACCGCCAGGCCGACCATGAAGTGGTCCGGCGCGGGTCCCTCACGCAGCCTGAAGACCGTCTCGAGCGCGTCGCGCTGCGGCGCGGGAAGGCTGCTGAGCCTACCGAGCAACGGGGCGCAGAGCTGGTGCAGCGAGGCGAACGCCAGCTCCATCTCGGACTCGACTCCGGCGGCACGCAACACACGCGCGTCGGCCGCCGATGTCGCCGCGTAACCCAGCAGCGCGGACTTCCCGACTCCTGGAGCGCCTCGCACCACGAGCGCCCGGCTCTCGCCGATTCGCACAGAGGCCAGCAGCTCGTCAAGCCGGGCGCACTCGTCCTTCCGCCCGAGCAGGTCGATGTTCTCCCCGCGTCCCGCGCCATGGTGCCGCTGATCCATCGCCGTTGCCCCGTCTCACCGTTGACGGTCCTGTTAGCGCCAACAGACCGGAGTAATCCTGGCCTAAACCTTCGCTCGGGGAAAGATCTCGCTCGTTGATTCCGCATGCTGGGTGGCTGCACTCCACCACGTGCTCGCCGACGGCCGGTCGGCTGATCGCCCCCAGAGGCCCCGCTCGGCGGTGCTACGCCGATGGAAGCATGTGCCGTTCTCCGGCCATGGCCGCGTCGAGTTCCTTCCGGGAGGTGATGCCCAGCTTGCCGAAGACCTTGCGGAGATGCCATTCGACGGTGCGGGCGCTGATGAACAGCTGGGAGCCGATCTCTTGATTGGTGCGGCCGTCGCGCGCGAGCTCGGCGATGAGGGCCTCCTTGGCGGTCAGGGTGCCGACCGCGTCGACGGTACGGAGGTGTACACGTGCGCCGGTGGCGTGCAGCTCACGCCGGGCACGTTCGGCGAACGCGGCCATCCCCATCTCCGTGAACATCTCGAAGGCGGTGCGTACGTGGCCGCGGGCGTCGGCACGACGGTCCTGGCCGTGCAGCCATTCGCCGTACAGCAGCCGGGCGCGGGCGAGCTCGGGCCGCAGCGGGGTGCGAGCGAGCCGCTCGATCGCCTCGAGGAAGAAGCCTTCGGCGATGTCGCCCTCGCTCAACAGCGCGCGGCAGCGAGCTTCCAGCCCCAACCCGAAGTCGGCGCCCCCCGCGCGGGCCGTTGCGGACAATCGAGACAAGGCATCGCGTGCGAGTTCGGTGTCGCCGGTGCGGACCGCGGCCTCGATGAGTTCGGGCAGCGCCCACAGCGAGACGAACTGCCCGGGTGCGTCCTCACTGGACTCGGTGGCCGCGGCGAGCGCATCGTCATGCAGGCCGAGACCGTTGTAGAGGATGGCGGCCGTCCAATTCGCGTAGGCGACCGAGACGCCCTGCCCGCGCGTGGTGGCCTCGGTGATCGTTTTCTCGATCAGCGGGACGGCTTTGGTCTGATCACCCCTCATGCAAGCGAGTGCCAGGGCCGTGAGGGAGGCGAGGGGGCTGCCTGTCGCCGCGCACACCTCCTCCTCTTCGACCTTCACCAGTTCGGCCGCCGCGAAGTCGCCGCTCCACATGATCGCCGTGCCGAGCGCGGCCAACATAACCGGCAGGAGGTCCAGCGCACCCACGTCGCGGGCGGTACGGACCTGCCGTTCGAGGATTGTGCGCCAGGGATCGTAGGCCAACAGGGCGCTGGCGGTGGCCTGCGCGAACCAGCCCCACCGCAGATCGTCCTCGACGGAGATGCCGGCCGCGGTGAAATGGTCCATCACCGCCCGGAGTTTGGGCGCGGCCGCGGCGGGTCCCTGAGTGACCATCAGGGTGAGAGCGTCGAGGAGCAGATCGGCCTGTCCGGGCGGGTGGGCCGGCAGCTTGCGGGCCTGGGCGGCCTGAGATACCTCCGGCAGACCTACAGGAGTCGCCGACCGGCCGGCCAGGATGGCCGCCATCCACGCCCTCAGATAGGTGTCGCGGGCCAGTTCGGCGTCGAGGGGCTCCAACCGCTTGGCCGCCCTGAGCAGCAGCGCCGGGGCGTCACTACCCAGTCCCGACGCGAAGTTGATTTCGGCGTACAGCAAGTCGATCCTGGCGCTCTGCAGTTCGTCGAGGGGACCGCTCTGTGCTGTCGCGAGCAGTTCCAGAGCCATGGAGAACTCGCCTGCCTGTGCGTGGGTCTGCGCTGCCGCCAGGGTGCGTTGGGCGCGGCGGGCCGGGTCCACGGTGAGCAGCGCCGAGCGCTGCAGGAACGCCGCGGCCGCCGTCAGCCCACCGCGGGACTGGGCGCGGTTGGCCGACTGCTCAAGGTCCTCCGCCACGCTCTCGTCCGGCCCCGTCGCGGCCTGGGCGAGGTGCCAGGCTCGGCGGTCGGGGTCGACGGTCCGGTCGGTGGCCTCCGCGAGGGCGAGGTGCGCCGCCCGGCGATCGTGTTCGGAGGCCGATCGGTAGGCCGCCGAGCGCAACAAGGGGTGCCGGAAACTGACCCGCGCCCCGAACTCCGCCAGCCCAGCCAGCACCAGGGCCTCGGTCTGGGTCTCGATACCGAGCCGCTTGGCGGCGCGCCACACCAGCAATGTGTCGCCTGAGGGGTCGGCCGCCGCGAGTTGCAGCAGCCGGCGCGACTCGGAGGGCAGCGCGTTCAGCTGGCGCAGGAAACTGTCCTCGATCCGCGCTGTCAACGGCGCGACGCCTGGCAGCCCGAACCCGCCTGCCAGCTGCGTCCGAGTGAGGCCGCGCGGCAGCTCCAGGAGCGCCAGCGGGTTGCCGCGGGTCTCGGCCAAGATCTGATCTCGCACCCGAGTGTCCAGTGGTCCGTTCAGCTCGGATTCCAGCAGGGCCCGGGCATCGGCGTCCGGCAGTCCGGTCAGATGCAGTTCTGGCAGCCCTGCCGTGTCGTCCCCGGCGACTCTGGTCGCGAACACGATGCCGACCGGATCCGCTCCCAACCTTCTGGCGACGAACCCGAGCGCGAGCGCGGAGGCGCGGTCGAGCCACTGCTGATCGTCGATCAGGCAGACCAGCGGCTGCACCTCCGCGGCCTCCGACAGGAGGCTGAGCACCGCCAGTCCCACCAGGAACCGGTCCGGCACGGAGCCTTCGGTCAGTCCGAAGGCGACTCGCAACGCCTCCCGTTGTGGCGCAGGCAGCCGATCCAGCCGGTTCAGCAAGGGAAGGCACAGCTGATGGACGCCCGCGAACGGCAGCTCCGCCTCCGACTGGACGCCCGTCACGCGCACTACCCGGCAACTCGCCGCCTGCTCGGTCATATATTGCAGCAGCGCGGTTTTGCCCACCCCCGCGTCCCCGCGGATAACCAGAGTACGGCTCTCTCCGCCCCGAACCGAGTTGAGCAGTTCGACGAGTATCTTGCGCTCGGCCTCACGGTCGACCAGAGTGCTCCCGCGGCCCGGCCGCCGATCAGGGCTCATCTTCAGCGGGAACCACCTGCGCCGGTCAGCGCTTGCGGACCTTGTGTTCCCGCGGCCGACCGCGAGCGGAGCGCCGCCTTTCCGGTGCCGGGCTCGCTATGACTCCTCACACGGCCTCCCGTCCAGTCCACCGCACTGAGTTGCGAAGTCACGGGCAACATTCGATCTTTACATGAGGAATGGCGCCCGGCAATGCCCCGGGAGTGGTTCCACTGGGAGCGGCCTCGGTTGGAAGATCCGTGCGATCCGAACCGTAGCCGCCCAACAATGCGAATGGCCGGTTCCGATGATCGGAACCGGCCTCGCAGCTGGTACTACCTGGTCGGGGTGGCGGGATTTGAACCCACGGCCTCTTCGTCCCGAACGAAGCGCGCTGCCAAGCTGCGCTACACCCCGGTCGCTTGGACTTTTCGTCCTGCCCCTCGGCAAGTCTAGCGGACTTTGCGGCCGCTTGTGCCATCAGACGCGACCGGCCGGCGGGGGACGAGGGTCAGGAGGGTCGCCTCGGGTGGGCAGGCGAAACGCGCGGGCGCGTACGGGGAGGTGCCGAGGCCGGCCGAGACGTGCAGCCAGGAGCTCTCGTGCCTGCTCAGCCCCTTGACGCGGGCGCGGTCGATGCCACAGTTGGTGACCAGGGCGCCGTAGAACGGGATGCAGAGCTGGCCGCCGTGGGTGTGGCCGGCCAGGAGCAGTTGGTATCCGTCCTCGGCGAAGCGCGACATGTTGCGCGGCTCGGGCGAGTGCATGACGCCCAGCCGCAGGTCGGCGTCGGCGGGGGCCGGTCCGGCGATCTCGTCGTAGCGGTCCCGGTCGATGTGGGAGTCGTCGATCCCGCCGACGTGGACGTCGAGGTCGGCCACCTTCAGGCGGGCCGTCGTGTTGTTCATGTCCAGCCAGCCGGCCTCCCGCATCGCGGCGCCCAGCTCCTCCCAGGGCAGGCTCGGCACGTGCTGCTCGGAGTCTCCCTTCGACGTACGCCAGAGGTAGCGCACGGGATTCTTCGGCCGGGGGGCGTAGAGGTCGTTGGAGCCGTAGACGAACAGGCCCGGCCGGTCGAGCAGCGGATCCACGGCACGCATGTACGCCTCGACCGCGTCGGGGTGCGCCAGCGTGTCGCCGGTGTTCACGACGAGATCGGGGTTGAGCGACGCCAGCGACCGCACCCACCTGATCAGCCGGTGGCGACGGGGGGTGAGATGAAGATCGGAGATCTGCAGGATCCGGACCGGCCGCTGCCCGGGAGCGAGTACGGGGACGTCGAACCGGCGCAGCCGGAACCAGTTCCGCTCGATCACGGCGGCGTAACCGGCCCCGGCGACGCCGAGGCCGAGCACTGACAGGGGAATGGCGGCGGCTTTCCTCACACAGCCATGATGCCCGACCTTCACGGCGCCTCCCGCATAACCTGGCGAAGACCGGGCTCCCGGCACGGCAAGATGGGACGCATGAGTGCGTTGAAGGACAAGCTGAAGGCCGACCTCGCGGCCTCGATGAAGGCTCGTGACGAGGTGCGCCTCCGGACGATCCGGATGGCGCTGGCGGCCGTGAACGTCGAGGAGGTCGCCGGCAAGGAGGCCCGCGAGCTCAGCGACGACGAGGTGGTCAAGATCCTGACCCGCGAGGCCAAGAAGCGCCGCGAGGCCTCCGAGGCGTTCGCGGGCGCCGGCCGGGCCGAGCAGGCGCAGGCGGAGCTGGACGAGCAGGCGGTGCTGGAGGAGTACCTTCCCGCCCAGCTCAGCGATGACGAGCTGAACGCGCTCGTCGACGAGGCGATCGCGGAGAGCGGGGCGCAGGGCCCCAAGGCGATGGGTCAGGTCATGAAGGTCCTGAACCCGAAGGTCGCGGGCCGGGCCGAGGGCGGCCGCGTCGCCCAGGCCGTACGGGCCCGCCTGTCCGCCTGACACAGGACGCCGCGACCCTCCTGGAACGGGGAACGCCGATGGGCCGCGCCTCGGACAGAGGAGCGGCCCACCGGAGGGGACGCCGGTCGAGGGCCTCCGTCGGAGGCCTCGGCCGGCCGAGCCTCAGTTGAAGGGGTCGAACGGCTGGTTGCCGAACGGCCGGTCGCCCGGCCCGCGGCCACCGCCACGGCCGCCGTCGCCGCCACCGGGGCCACCACCCGGGCCACCGCCGTGGCCGCCGCCGAAGCCGCCCGGCTCCGGCTTGGGCTTGGGCGGCGGTGCGCACTGGTGGGCGCAGCCGCCGAACCGCGACATGTCCGGATTGGTGAACGACGACGGATCCACGCCCTTGAGCGCCGACAGGAACGTCGCCTTCCAGATCGGGCCGGGGATGGTGGCGCCGAAGACCGAGCCGTACGTCCGGCCTCCCATCACCTGGCCGGGGAGCGGATACCGCATCGGGCCGCGCGGGTCGCCGAGGCTGACCGCGCCCGCGAGGTCGGGGGTGAAGCCGGCGAACCAGACGGTGCGGGACTGGTCACCCGTACCCGTCTTGCCCGCGGCGTCCCGGCCGATGCCGCCGACGGAGGACATCGTGCCCTTGGTGAACACGCCCGACAGGATGTGGGTGACCGCGTCCGCGACCTCGGTCTCGATGGCCTGCTTGCAGGACGGCTTGAACGAGGTCACCTTGTTGAAGCGGTCGGTGATCTCGGTGATCGCCATGGGCTTGCAGTACTTGCCGCGCGCCCCGATGGCCGCGTACGCGCTGGCGACCGTCACCGGGTCCATCTCGTTGAAGCCGAGCGTGAACGTCTGGAACTCGCGCAGCTTGCCGCCGTCGGCCCGCTTGATGCCGAGGTCCTTGGCGGTCTTGACGACGTCACAGAGCCCGACGCGCTGCTCCAGGGCCATGAAGAAGGTGTTGACCGACTTCCAGGTGCCCGTCTGCAGGGTCAGGAACCCGCCGCTGCCGCCCTCGGAGTTGTGCTGGATGCCCCGGGGGTCGCCGACGAGGTTTCCGTCGCAGTCCTTGAAGGCCGAGGGGCCGCTCGCCTGGAAGGTCGCGCCGGTGTTGATCCCGTCGTTGAACTTGTAGCCCTCCTTCAGCGCGGTGATCAGCGTGAAGACCTTGAACGTCGATCCCGCCTGGAAGCCGGCGCCGCCGCCGTGCAGCGCGTCGGCCACGACGTTGATCGACATCTCGTTCTTCTTCTTGCTGGTGCCGAACTTCCGGCTGGCGGCCATCGCCTTGATGGCGCCCGTGCCCGGCTCGACCAGCGCCTCGGAGGCGACGGGCTTGTCGGAGGGGTGGACGTACTTCTTGATCGACTTCTCGGCGGCCTTCTGCATCTTCCGGCTCAGGGTGGTCCTGATCGTCAGGCCCCCTCGTGCCAGGAAGTCCTGCCGGGCCTTCTTGGACTTGCCGAACTGCGCGTCGTTGAGGATCTCGTTGCGCACGTAGAGGCAGAAGTACGGGTAGTCGCTCTCCTCGCAGCCGCCGGGGATCTCCTTGTCCTTCCACCCCAGCTTCTTCTTCTTGGCCGCGTCGCGCTCGGCCTCTGTGACGATCTTCAACTCGGCCATCCGGTCGAGCACCACGTTGCGCCGGGCCATCAGCCTGTCGCGGAACGTCTTGCCCCGGTTGGGGTCGGTGGCGTTCGGGTCCTGTACGGCTCCCGCCAGCGTCGCGGCCTGGGCCAGGTTGAGCTCGGAGGCGTGCTTGCCGAAGAAGCGCTTGGAGGCGGCCTCGACGCCGTACGCGCTGGCGCCGAAGTAGGCGATGTTGAGATACCTGTTGAGGATCTCGTCCTTGCTGTACTTCTGCTCCATCGTCATCGCGTACCGGATCTCGTTGAGCTTGCGCCCCACGGTCGGCGCGACGGCGGCGGCCTTCTCCTCGTCGGTCTCCGCCTTGTTGAACAGCACCTGCTTCACGTACTGCTGGGTGATGGACGAGCCGCCCTGGGTCACCCCGCCCGTGGTGATGTTCTTGACCAGCGCGCGGGTCGTGCCCTCGAGGTCGAGCGGGCCGTGCTCGTAGAAGCGGAAGTCCTCGATCGCCACGATCGCCTTCCGCATGATCGGAGCGATGCGGTCCATCGGGACCGACTCCCGGTTCTCGAAGTAGAACTGGGCGATCTGCTTGCCGTCCGCGTCGAGGAGCACGGTCTTCTCGGGGAGCGGAGGTTCGTCGAGCACGGCCGGCTTGAGGCTCAGGGTCTCGATGCCGGACTTGACCGAAACGCCCGCCCCGCCCACGGCGGGTAGTGCAATCGCCGCCGCCAGCACGCCCGCGACTCCCGCCGCGCCCACGAGGCGCAGGACGGCGGCTGACCGAGATGCCAGTGTTTTACCGTGAGCTTGCACGGAACCTAGGGTACGTCCGTTTGGTGCCTCACCAGGCATCGGGCTCACGGCTCGGCATTACCCGCGGCAGGGGGGACTAGTCATTCCCGGCCACATGGCCTGGCTTGACCATGTACGAATTTGGTCCCCCCGGGGTATGTCGCGTCGATCGTTTCGTTGCGTACGTTCTCCTCTGCGGCTACTGCAATACAGGAGGCCCGACGCCCGCGCCCGTCGGCCGAAACAACGACTGACCACCTAAGGGGAGTGGGGTCGAACATGTGGATCACGGATTGGACCTCCCGTGCCGCCTGCCGAGGTGCGGATCCTGACGCGCTCTTCGTGCAAGGCGCCGCCCAGAACCGGGCGAAACTCATCTGCCGTGGATGCCCCGTCCGTACCGAATGCCTCGCCGATGCGCTGGACAACCGCATCGAGTTCGGGGTGTGGGGCGGGATGACGGAGCGGGAACGCCGCGCGCTGCTCAGGCGCCGGCCCGATGTGGAGTCATGGCGGGACCTGCTCGAGTCCGCCAAGGAAGAGTACGAGCGGACCAACGAGTTGATCGCCGGCTGACCGGCGGCCGGCCCCTCCCCGAGGAGGGCCGGACGTCACGACGCGAGGAGCTGCCCGATCTGGCGAAGTCCCGCCAGATCGTGCACGTCCTCCGGCATCGCGGGCACCTGCGCGATCGGCACCGTGGGATGGGCCGACGTGAAGTGCTCCCGCTGGCGCTGCTCCCGTGCGGCGAGCTGCATCCTTCCGGCGTGCAGCCGCAGTACGGCCGCGGTCAGCTCATGCTCGCCCCGGGCCTCCAGGTCCTCGGCGGCGGCAGAGCTGCGGGCCGCGGACAGCGAGGGCGCCAGCGAGCGGTGCACCCGGTTGACGACGAGCCCGGCCAGTGGCATGCGCTCCTCGGCCAGCCGCTCGACGAAGTAGGACGCCTCGCGCATCGCGTCGCGCTCGGGCGCGGCGACGACGAGGAAGGCGGTGCCGGGCGCCTGGAGCAGCCGGTACGTCTGCTCGGCCCGCTGGCGGAAGCCGCCGAACACGGCGTCGAGCGCGGTGACGAACAACTGGATGTCCCGGAGCACCTGGGCCCCGATCACCTTCGTCAGGATGCCGGCGACCACGCCGAAGCCCGCGTTGAGCAGTTTGAAGGCGCTGCGCCCGCCGGCTTTGGCGGGCGCCGTGAGGATGCGGATGAGCCGCCCGTCGAGGAACCGGCCGAGCCGTTCCGGCGCGTCGAGGAAGTCGAGCGCCGACCGCGAGGGCGGGGTGTCCACCACGATCAGATCCCACTCGTTAGAGCGGCGGAGCTGGCCGAGCTTCTCCATGGCCATGTACTCCTGCGTGCCGGAGAAGCTGGACGACAGCGACTGGTAGAAGGGGTTCGTCAGGATCTGCTGGGCCCGCTCCGGATCGGCGTGCGCCTCGATGATCTCGTCGAACGTCCGCTTCATGTCGAGCATCATCGCGTGCAGCTCGCCGCCGGTCTCCCCGCCGCCGTCGGCGCCGTCGACCCGTCTGGGCGTGTTGTCGAGCTCCGTCAGGCCCATGGCCTGGGCCAGCCGCCGGGCGGGGTCGACGGTCAGGACGACCACGGAGCGGCCGCGCTCGGCGGCGCGCAGCCCGAGGGCCGCGGCCGTCGTGGTCTTGCCGACGCCGCCGGAGCCGCAGCACACGATGATCCGGGTGTCCGGGTCGTCCAGAATCGCGTCGATGTCCAGCGCGGGCGCCGTCCTGGTCACAGCTCAGCCTCTCACTCGGTCGGCACGAATTCGGTCGGCCCGGGATCGGCCGGCAGGGCGTCGGCCGGGGCGCGTCACGCGGCGCCCTGGGCGCGCAGGGCGTCCGCCAGCTCGTAGAGCCCGGCGAGGTCGGCGCCGTCGGGCAGCAGCGGCAGGTCGTACCGCGGCGTTCCGGCCTCCTCCAGCTCCGCGCGCTCCCGTTTCTCCAGCTCCGCGCGCAGGGCGTGCTCGGCGACCTCCGCGGCGAGCGCCTCGGCGACGGCCGAGGCGCCGGCGGTGGCGTCGGCCAGCCCCGCGGCCTTCAGGCCGAGCGCGATCTCGGCGGAGTCGAACCGGCCCTTGGCGGCGGCCTTCAGCGCCCGCTCGGGCAGCAGGGCCGGGCGCACCATGTTGACGAACACGCCGCCGACCGGCAGCCCGGTCTCCCGGAGTTCCGCGACGCCGTCCAGCGTCTCCTGGACGGGCATCTCCTCCAGAAGCGTCACGAAGTGGACCGCCGTCTCCGGGGAGGCGAGGACGCCCCTCACCAGGTCGGCGTGGTGCTTGATCGGGCCGACCCGGGCCAGCCCGGCGACCTCCTGCGTCACGTTCAGGAAGCGGGAGATGCGGCCGGTCGGCGGCGCGTCCATGACGACCGCGTCGTACGCCCTCCGGCCCAGCTTGTCGCGGCGCCGTACGGCCTCGCTGGTCTTGCCGGTGACCAGGACGTCGCGCAGGCCGGGGGCGATCGTGGTGGCGAAGTCGACCACGCCGATGCGGGTCAGCGCCTTGCCCACCCGCCTGATGCCGTAGAACATCTCCAGGTATTCGAGCATCGCCTCTTCGGGGTCGATGGCGAGCGCGTACACGTCACCGCCCCCGGGCGCCACCGCGATCTTGCGTTCCTCGTACGGCAGCGGAGGGAGATCGAACGCCTGGGCGATGCCCTGCCGTCCCTCGACCTCGACGAGCAGGACCTTGCGCCCGCCCGCCGCGAGGGCCAGCGCGAGCGCCGCGGCGACCGTCGTCTTCCCGGTGCCGCCCTTGCCGCTCACCACGTGCAGGCGCACGCCGTCCCAGTCGGTGTCGCGGGTTTCCCCGCCGCCTCCGCCGCGCCTGCTGGTCGGCTGACTCACCGTGCCTCCTCCGGCCGGCCGGCGAGATCGCCTCCGCGGATCGTCGCGCGGTAGTTCCCGTCGGCGTGCCTGCTCCACTCGCCCACGTGAGGAAGGCTACCCAAGGCTCACCTGCCGATTCGCGCCGGTCGTCCCCGAGCGCGGAGAGGCTGTGCCTCGATAGCCTTTGCCCATGACCAAGTGGGAATACGTCACGGTGCCGCTGCTCACCCATGCCACGAAGCAGATCCTGGACAACTGGGGTGAAGACGGGTGGGAACTCGTCTCCGTCATCCCGGGACCCAACCCGGAGCAACTGGTCGCCTACATGAAGCGGCCAAAGTGATGGCCACTCCGGAGGAGCGCCTCGCCGATCTCGGGATCGAGCTGCCCGAGGTCGTGCCTCCGCTGGCGGCGTACGTGCCGGCCGTGCGGACGGGCGGTCACGTGTACACCTCGGGCCAGCTTCCGCTGGTGAGGGGTGAGCTGAGCGTCACCGGCAAGGTCGGGGCCGAGGTCTCGCCCGAGGAGGCGAAGGAACAGGCGCGGATCTGCGCCGTCAACGCGCTGGCGGCCATCAGGTCCGTCGTCGGCGATCTGTCGCAGGTCGTACGGATCGTGAAGGTGGTCGGGTTCGTCGCGAGCGCTCCCGGTTTCACCGGGCAGCCGCAGGTCGTCAACGGCGCGAGCGAACTGCTCGGCGAGGTGTTCGGCGAGGCGGGTGTCCACGCGCGGAGCGCGGTCGGCGTGGCGGTCCTGCCGCTCGACGCGGCCGTGGAGGTGGAGGTAATCGCGGAGGTCCGTTGACCGCGGTGGCAAGGACCCGTCGATTGCGGTCACGGGACGGCGTACGGGAGCATGGGGCCGGTCGAACCGATCCTTGTTCTGGTGGGAGGGTTCCATGGGGGTTCCGCTGCCGGATCGTCTCGGCGAGCGGGCGCGGGAGATCCTGGCCGGCCGCCTGGCTCCCGTCCCGGCCCGTGACGCGGCCACGGTGGTGCTGCTCCGCGACGACCCCCTTGAGGTGTACCTCCTCAGGCGGCAGGCGACGATGGCCTTCGCGGCGGGCGCGTACGTGTTCCCCGGCGGGTCGGTCGACCCCAGGGACGCCGACCAGGCCGTGGCCTGGGCCGGTCCCTCCCCCGCCGAGTGGGGTGAGGTTCTCCGGACCGGCGAGAGCACGGCGCGCGGCCTCGTCTGCGCCGCCGTACGGGAGACGTTCGAGGAGTCGGGCGTGCTCCTCGCCGGGCCCGGCCCGGGGACCGTGGTGACCGACACCACCGGCGACGACTGGGAGGCCGACCGCCTCGCGCTGATCGCACGAACGCTGTCGTTCGCCGAGTTCCTCGACCGGCGGGAGCTGGTGCTGCGGTCCGACCTGCTCAAGGCGTGGGGGCACTGGATCACCCCGGTCATGGAGACCCGGCGGTTCGACACACGCTTCTTCGTGGCCGCGCTGCCGTCCGGGCAGCGTACGCGTGACGTGGGCGGCGAGGCGTCCGAGGTGGCCTGGATGCGGCCCGGGGACGCCCTGGCCGCCGCGCGGGAGCGCACGGCGTTCCTGATGCCGCCGACCTTCCGGACGTTGACCGAGATAGCCGCTTTCGAGACGATCGGCGATGTGCTGTCCTGTTCGCGGTCGATCACGACCATCGTGCCCGCCCCCGCAGAGGTGGACGGCCGGATGGTGCTGGTGATCCCTGAGGAGATCCCCGGGCGGCTCCCCGAGCCGGGGAGGGCGGGCGCGTGAGCGGCCTGCGCATCCCGCTGGACGGCGCGCAGGGCCCGGACGGCGCGGGCACGGCGACCGCCGTGAACGTGCTCGCGCCCAACCCGTCGCCGATGACCCTCGACGGCACCAACACGTGGATCGTCGGCGGGGCGGACGCCGTGCTGGTCGTCGATCCCGGGCCGGACGACGAGGCGCATCTGCGGCGGGTCGCCGAGCGGGTGGACGGCCGCCGGGTGACGGCCGTACTGCTCACGCACGGGCACGCCGACCACAGCGAGGGGGCGGGCCCGCTCGCGCGCCTGCTCGGCGCTCCGGTGCGGGCGCTCGACCCCAGGCACCGCCTGGGCGAGGAGGGCCTGGACGACGGCGACGTCGTCACGGCGGGCGACGTGGAGGTCAGGGTCGTCGCCACGCCGGGGCACTCGTTCGACTCGCTGTGCTTCTGGCTGCCCGGCGACCGGGCGATGCTCACCGGAGACACCGTCCTGGGCCGGGGGACGACGATGATCGCCCCCGATGGGGACCTCGGCGACTACCTCCGCAGCCTCGACAGGCTCAGGCAGGGCGCGGAGATGCTGGAGGCCACCGCGCTGCTGCCCGGCCACGGCCCCGTCCTGCCCGACCCCGCCGGGGTCCTGAACGCGTACGTCGTGCACCGCCGGATGAGGCTGGAGCAGGTCCGTGAGGCGATCCGCAGGGGCGCCAGGGACGCGCGGGAGATCGTCGAGATGATGTACGCCGACGTGGACCCGTCGCTGTGGCCGGCCGCGGAGATGTCGGTCGCGGCCCAGCTCGACTACCTCAAGACCGCCCTCTAGCGGGACCCTCTAGCGAGAGCGGTTGAAGAGCCGCTCCCTGTCCATGATCACGACGGCCTTGGCCTCGATGCGCAGCCAGCCGCGCTGGGCGAAGTCGGCCAGCGCCTTGTTGACCGTCTCGCGCGAGGCGCCCACGAGCTGGGCCAGCTCCTCCTGCGTGAGGTCGTGGTGCACTCGGATGCCGTCGTCGGTCTTGTGGCCGAAGCGGTCGGCGAGGTCGAGAAGCTGCTTGGCGACCCGGCCCGGCACGTCGGTGAAGACGAGGTCGGCGAGCACGTCGTTGGTGCGGCGCAGCCGCTGCGCCAGGGCGCGCAGCAGGTGGAGGGCGACCTCCGGCCGTCCGGTCAGCCACGGGCGGAGGTCGTCGTGGCCGAGCCCGGCGAGCCGGACGTCGGTCAGCGCGATCGCCGAGGCGGTGCGGGGGCGGGGATCGAACAGCGACAGCTCGCCGAACATCTCGCCCGGGCCGAGCACGCTGAGCAGGTTCTCCCGGCCGTCGGGCGCCGTACGCGCCAGCTTGATCTTGCCTTCGAGCACCACGTAGAGCCGGTCGCCCGTCTCGTTCTCACTGAAGAGGGTGCGCCCCTTGGGCAGCTCCACCTCGGTGATGCTCGTCCGCAGCGCCGCGGCGCTCTCGCGGTCGAGCGCGGAGAACAGCGGCGCCTTGCTCAGTACTTCCTCGGTGCTCACGGTGCCTCCTTGCTGCGGGCGCGCTCGGTCGCCGGCTCCGTGCTAGCCATTGTGACCCACACCCTTCCCGGCGCATTACGGGGTGTCCTCTTGCGTCGTACGAGCGCCGGCCCCGGCTCGCAGTCGTGTGCGTCGCGCCTGGCGAAACTAGACAATCTTCGCGAAACCTATCCTGACGCCCATCCCGCGCTCGACCGGCTCGGGCGGCCGGTCGTCCCCCTACGGGCACAGTGTATTGCGCTGCGTACGGACAAATTGGCAAATACAGGCTGCATATGCGGCATGTATGACAAGGCGGTCGACGCAGCGGGACGGGAGGTGGGCGGTCGCCGGAGGCCCTACGCTTGCGGCATGGCGACGAACCCGGCCGCGAGCACGGCTGTCCCGCGACGGCGCCGACGCGAGGCCGAGACCCGCCTGGGCCTGGTGCGCCGAGCGCGGCGGATCAACCGGATCCTGGCCGAGACCTACCCCGACGCCCACTGTGAGCTGGACTTCGGCAATCCGCTGGAGCTGCTGGTCGCCACGATCCTGTCGGCGCAGTGCACCGACAAGAGGGTCAACATGGTCACGCCGGTGCTCTTCGCCAAGTACCGGACGGCGGCCGACTACGCGGGCGCCGACCGCGCGGAGCTCGAAGAGATCATCAAGTCGACCGGGTTCTTCCGGGCCAAGGCCAACAGCATCATCGGGATGGCGCAGGCCCTCTGCGAGAGCCACGAGGGGGAGGTCCCCGGCAGGCTCGCCGACCTGGTCAAGCTGCCCGGCGTGGGCCGCAAGACCGCGAACGTCGTGCTCGGCAACGCCTTCGACGTGCCCGGCATCACCGTCGACACGCACTTCCAGCGGCTGACGCGACGGTTCGGCTGGACGACCGAGACCGATCCGGTCAAGATCGAGCACGAGGTCGGGGAGCTGATCCCCAAGTCGGAGTGGACCATGCTGTCCCATCGGCTGATCTGGCACGGGCGGCGCATCTGCCATGCCCGCAGGCCCGCCTGCGGCGCCTGCCCCCTCGCCGCGCTCTGCCCGTCGTACGGCACCGGCCCCACCGATCCGGAGGAGGCCCGCAAGCTGGTCAGGACGGGCCCGTTCTCCTGACGTTTCCCGGCGCCAGTGGCGGGGAGTCCGCTGACGGCGCGTCCCCGGCGGTGCGTCGGAGGTACCTCGTCGGTGCGCCGACGGGAAGTTCGCGCCCGCGCCGATGGTTGTACGGCACACCCGGCCGGCGCGCGTCCGCGTGGCCGGTCGCCCCGACGATGTGCCCGACGATGTGGAGGTGGTCGCGGTGAAGGTCGCGGTGGATGGGGTCGCGGCTCCTGACTGGCTGAGCCGGCTCGCCGCGAAGGCCGCGCACAGCCCTGTCCCCACCGCGCTGCGGCCGCCCGCGAACGGCGCCGGTCGCTCGGCGGCGGTCCTGCTGCTGTTCGGCGAGGGGCCGCAGGGCCCGGACATCCTGCTCATCCAGCGCAGTTCGAAGGGCAGGGTGCACGCCGGCCAGCCCGCGTTCCCCGGCGGCGGCGTCGATCCCGGCGACGGCGGCCCGGTCGGCGCGGCCCTGCGGGAGGCCGGGGAGGAGACCGGCCTCGACCCGGCCGGCGTCGAGGTCGTCGGCACCATGCCCGAGCTCTACATCTGGCACAGCGACAACCGGGTGACGCCGGTGCTCGGCTGGTGGCACACGCCGTGCGCCGTGCACGCTGCCTCTCCCGACGAGGTCGAGACCGTCGAGCGGGTTCCGATCGCGGAGCTGGTGGACCCCGCCAACCGGCTGCGGCTGCGCCACCCGCGCGGAGTGGTCCCGTCCGTGGCGTTTCGCGTACGCGGCCTGCTCGTGTGGGGCTTCACCGCCGGTGTGCTCGACGGCGTGCTGACCGCGGCGGGTTTCGAACGGCCATGGGACCGTTCACGGATCGAGGACCTGCCCCCCGAGGTCGTCGACCTGTCCGCGCGACGCTGAGCTTCGCTTCGCGGGCGCGGTGTTCGGCGCCAGGCCGTTCAGGGACAGGCCGAGCGCGGCCCAGTCGGCGACGTCCTCGTCCGCGTCGGCCGCCAGGCGGCGCAGCGCCGCCAGTCCCGCGGCGTCGGGCGGGTCGCCCATGACGTGCGGAAGGGCGTAGGCCGCGCCGTACCTGACTGTGGGGTGCCCGTGCCCCGCGAGGTCGATCACGGACGGCAGCGCGCGCCCGTCGCGCAGGTGACCGAAGGCGATCAGCACGGAGTAGAGCACCCTCGGGTCGTCCTCGTCCGCCGCCAGCGCGCGGAGCACGGGCAGCGTGCGGTCCCTGAACGGATGGTCCCGGCCGAGCTCGCCGAGGATGTCGGCCCCCAGCACCCGCTCCGCCGGGTCCGCGCTCGCGCACAGCCGCCGGGAGACGGCGAAGGTCTCCGGGTCGCCGCGCGCCAGCAGCTTTGTGATCATCCGCCACCTGACCGGCCCGTCCGGGTCCGTGTCGGCAAGCGCGAGCCTGATCAGCTCGCGCGCGGGCTCCGCGCCGCCGTCGCGGTCCCCAGCCGCGGGCGGCCGTTCCGATACCCCCATGGCGTCACGATATCGATGAGACTCCAGGGACGCCCGCACGACGAAAGGCGTGGCTGGATACCGTGGTAGCTGTGAGCGGCGATCTTCTGGATCTCATCCTGATCGGCCTGGTTGTGGCCTTCGCGGTGTCCGGCTATCGGCAGGGTTTCATCATCGGGGCATTCAGCTTCATCGGATTCGTCGGTGGCGCCGTTCTGGGGATGTTCATCGCACCGCCGCTGGCCGGGGCGATCGTGAGCGGCGACACCGAGCGGGCGCTGCTGGCGATCGTGATCGTCTTCCTGGCCGCGACCATCGGGCAGTTCGCGTCCTCGACCATCGGCGCCGTGGCCCGCAGCCACGTCACCTGGGAGCCCGCCCGGATGGTCGACGCGTTCGGCGGGTCGGTGGCGAGCGGGCTGTCGGTCCTGGTCATCGCCTGGCTCATCGGCTCGCTCATGGTCTCGATGAGCTTCGCGCTCATCAAGGAGCAGATCAACGGCTCCCTGGTGCTGCAGACCGTCGACGAGGCCATCCCGGACGGCGTACGGGCCCTGCAGAAGCCGTTCAGGGACTTCGTGGAGACCTCCGACTGGCCGCAGGTCATCACCTCCATCGGCGGCCAGAACGTGGCGCCGCCGGACCAGACCCTGATCAACGCCAGCCCCTCCCTGGTCCGCGCCCGCCGGGCGATCGTCAAGGTGCAGGGCACCGCGCCGAGTTGCCGCAAGCGCATCGAGGGGACGGGATTCGTCTACGCCCGGCAGCGGATCATGACCAACGCGCACGTCGTCGCCGGGGTCACCGAAGGGCTGCGGGTGACCGACTTCCGGGGTGACCAGCACGACGCCCGGGTGGTCCTGTACAACCCCGAGCGCGACATCGCGGTGCTGTTCGTCCCCGACCTCCAGATCGGCACACTGCGCTTCGACACGGTCGCCAGAAGGGGCGACAGCGCGATCATCGCCGGATATCCGAAGGACCAGGGCTTCACCCCGCTCGCCGCGCGGATCAGGGTCAAGCAGCGCGCTGAGATGTACGACATCTACAACAAGCGGAAGGTCGAGCGCGAGGTCTACGCCATCCGGGGCAAGGTGCAGCCGGGCAACTCGGGCGGGCCGCTGCTCAGCCCGGACGGCAAGGTGTTCGGCGTGATCTTCGCCGCCGCGACCGACACGCCGGAGACGGGCTTCGCCATGACGGCCGAGGAGGTCCTGCCCGACGCCCAGGACGGCACCCACGCTGTCGGCCCGGTGAGCACCGAGGGCTGCGACTGAGCCCACCCCCCGCCGCGTTCGCCACCCCCGCCCTGCTCAGCACCTCCCGCGTCCGAGACCCCGCCGCGCTCACCGCCCGCCGCGCTCACCGCCCGCCGCGCTCACCGCCCGCCGCGCTCACCGCCCGCCGCGAGAGGCCGTCCATGGACGGAGGCGGGCCGTCGTTTGACGCCGCGCGGGAAGGGCCGGCCGTGTCAGGCGCGCAGGGGCAGGGCGAGCCGGGCTTTCAGGACGCTGCCGGGGTCAGGAGGGCGCGGACGGCGGAGATGGCGGTGCCGGCATCGGCGTCTCCCTCGTCGATCGCGGTCGTGATCGCGTCGGCCTGTACGGCGAGCGCCCGCAGGTCCAGGCCGAAGGGCCGGGTCGACCCGTACGCGCCGAGACGGGCGGAGCCACGGGTCAGCAGGGCGGCGGCGCCGGAGAGGTTGCCGCGCTGGAGGTGCGTGAGACCGACGCAGATCTGGGCCAGCCCCTGCCACAGTTCGCGTTCCTCGTCGGGGCCGGTCTTCCAGCGGGCCTCCAGCACCTCGTGCGCGTGGAACGGGCGTCCGTCGGCGAGCAGGCTCCGGGCCTGCTCCAGCGCCTCCTCCGGGCCGGGGGCGTAGTCGTCGGGCACGCGGGGGACCCCTTCGGCCCCCCGGGGCAGTGGCCTGCCGTACTCGTCACGAGGGCGTGCGTTGCGGGGGCGTCCCGCTTCGTCACGGTCACGCATGGTCTCTCCTAGGGCGCGTGGGCGGTTCACGGCGACCGAAGGACCAGCGACCTTCCCGGCGAACGTGAGAGATCAACCAGGAAGTTGGGCCACTTCAGGGCACATTTCTACTATCTTCTTCAAGATCACGGGTAGGGTTCCCGGCCCTTGGCCGCGGGTGGCGCGCACGCACGGCGGGGACGGGATCAACGGTCGGGCTCAGCGGTCGGGCTCGGGGTCGGCGAGCCAGGAGATCAGCTCGGTGTTGAACTGGCCGGGGCGTTCCTCGTGGGGGAAGTGCCCGGCGCCCTCGATCAGCCGCCACCGGTACGGCGCGGCGACGAACCGGCCGGAGCCCTGGGCGGTCCGCGGCAGGACGCAGGGGTCGAGCGCGCCGTGCATCTGCAGCGTCGGGGCCTCGATCTCGGTGCGCATCTGGCGGGCGTAGCGGAAGCCGTCCGGGCGGATCTGCGAACGGGCGAACCAGCGGTAGTACTCGAGGGCGCAGTGCGACACGGTCGGGATCCGCATCGCGTCGCGGTACACGCGGGTGGCCCCGTCGCCCGGCCACTGCGGCCCGGCCCACCTGTCGATGAGCCGTCCCACGGCGGCGCCGCTCCGCCGGGTGAGCTTCCGCTCGGGGAGGAAGGGAAGCTGGAATCCCAGACCGTAACGGCTGGCCCTGAGCTGCCCGAGCGGGTCGGTGAAGAGGGCGGCGCGCATGCGCAGTGGGTGCGGCGCCGACACGGGGACCAGCCGTCGCACCACCTTGGGATCGAGGACGCTCATCGTCCAGCCGAGGAGACCGCCCCAGTCGTGACCCACCACGATCGCGCTCGTCTCGCCGAGCGCCCGCACCAGGCCGGCCGCGTCCACGGCCAGCGTGGGCAGGTCGTAGCCGCGTGGCGGCTTGTCGCTGCCGCCGTAGCCGCGCAGGTCGACGGCGACGGCACGGTAGCCGGCCTCGGCCAGCGCCGGAAGCTGGTGCCGCCAGGTCCACCAGAACTGCGGGAACCCGTGCAGCAGCAGGACCAGCGGCCCGTCTCCGGCCTCCGCCACGTGGAACCGGACGCCGCCCGCGTAGACGGCCCGGTGCGTCCAGGGGCCGTCGGCCTCGATAAGTGACTCGTCAGGGGACATCGCGGATGGACTCCCGGTGGGCGCCGACCTGCCCGGCCGTCGGGCCGGTGTAGGGCGGCGGCGCGGGAGCCTCGCCCGCCATGGCGGGGACGCCGGCCGTCTCCGGCAGCGGTTCCTCCGCCTCCTCGGGGCCCGAGAGGCCACGCAGGCTGCGCATGGTGCGCTTCATCCCGGTCAGCCCCTTGAGCCGGCGATAGCCGACGAAGACCAGCAGCCCGGCCACGAGGAGGTAGAACACGGTGACGATGGTGAACGCGAGCCACGTGGCCAGGCCGAGCGCCACGAGGCCGTAGGCGATCGCGAACGAGGCCAGGATCAGGCACAGGTGCCCCATGAAGGCCGCGGCGCCGAACATCCCGGCGGCCATCCCGACCCGCTTCGCGTCGAACTTGAGCTCGGCCTTCGCCAGCTCGATCTCCGACCGTACGAGGGTCGAGATGTGATGGCTCGCCTGGGCGACCAGCGCGCCGAGCGATTCGTCCTCGGGCATCAGCGATCTCCTATCTGCGACTATCAAACATCATCTCGTGTCCGTCCGCGCACGCGAACAGGAAGACCCTCACCTGTGGACAACCTCGACCCGCCGGGCGGCATGCGGGGACCTGCCCACAGGGGACGGGATTATGACGCCGGAGGCGATCCGGCTCTCCCCGTCATGGCGAGGCACCGCCGGGCCGAGAGAAAGCCGGGCCTGAGCCGGAACGGGGAAGGCGTGGACGCGTCTCGTCCACGCCTTCCGACCGCCCGCGGTCTGGTAGATCAGTCGTCGCTCTTGGCGCTGGGCAGCTTCTCGGCGATGAGGTTCATCACGGAACTGTCGGTGAGCGTGGTGACGTCGCCGAGCGACCGGTTCTCGGCGACGTCGCGCAGCAGGCGGCGCATGATCTTGCCCGAGCGGGTCTTCGGCAGTTCGGGCACCACCAGGATCTGCCGCGGCTTGGCGATCGGGCCGAGCGTCTTCGCCACGTGGGCGCGCAGTTCGGCGGCGATGTCCTCGCTCTCCTCCGCGCCGCCGCGCAGGATGACGAAGGACACGATGGCCTGGCCGGTCACCGGGTCGGTGGCGCCGACCACGGCCGCCTCGGCCACCTTCGGGTGGCTGACGAGCGCGCTCTCGACCTCCGTCGTGGAGATGTTGTGCCCGGAGACGAGCATGACGTCGTCCACCCGGCCGAGCAGCCACAGGTCGCCGTCCTCGTCGCGCTTGGCGCCGTCGCCGGGGAAGTACATCCCCTCGAACCGCGACCAGTAGGTGTCGATGTAGCGCTGGTCGTCGCCCCAGATCGTCCGGAGCATGGCCGGCCAGGGCTCGCGGACCACGAGGAAGCCCCCGCCGCCGTTCGGCACCGACTCGCCCTGGTCGTCGACGACGTCGGCCACGACGCCGGGCAGCGGGCGCATGGCCGCGCCGGGCTTGGCGGCCGTGACGCCCGGCAGCGGGCTGATCATGATGCCGCCCGTCTCGGTCTGCCACCACGTGTCCACGACCGGGCAGCGGTTCGCGCCGATGTGCTCGCGATACCAGACGTACGCCTCGGGGTTGATGGGCTCGCCGACCGAGCCGAGCACGCGCAAGGACGACATGTCGTACTTCGCGGGGATGTCGTCGCCCCACTTCATGAACGTACGGATCGCCGTGGGGGCGGTGTAGAGGATCGTGACCTGGTACTTCTGCACGACCTCCCAGAAGCGGCCCCGGTGCGGGGTGTCCGGGGTGCCCTCGTAGATCACGCTGGTCGCGCCGTTGGCGAGCGGGCCGTACACGATGTAGGAGTGCCCGGTGACCCAGCCGATGTCGGCCGTGCACCAGTAGACGTCGGTCTCCGGCTTGAGGTCGAAGACGGCGTGGTGGGTCCAGGCGACCTGGGTGAGGTAGCCGCCGGTGGTGTGCAGGATGCCCTTGGGCTTACCGGTCGTGCCGCTGGTGTAGAGGATGTAGAGCGGGTCCTCGGCGTCGTGCGGCACCGGCTCGTGCTCGGCGGGCTGACGGTCGACGAGGTCGTGCCACCAGACGTCGCGCTCGTTCACAGCGACGTCCTGCCCGGTCCTGCGTACGACGAGCACGTGCTCGATGCCGGGGCAGTCGGCGACCGCCTCGTCCACGGTCGGCTTGAGCGCGCTGGGGGCGCCGCGGCGGTATCCGCCGTCGGCGGTGATCACGAGCTTGGCGTCGGCGTCGTCGATGCGGCTCTTCAGGGCCGAGGCGGAGAAGCCGCCGAAGACCACCGAGTGGATCGCCCCGATCCGGGCGCAGGCCAGCAGCGCGATCGGCAGCTCGGGGATCATCGGCATGTACACGGCGACCCGGTCGCCCTTGCGCACGCCCAGCTCCTCCAGCGCGTTGGCCGCCTTCGCGACCTCCCTCTGCAGGTCGGCGTAGGTGATCGTGCGGGTGTCGCCCTCCGGCTCGCCCTCCCAGTGGTAGGCGACCTTGTCGCCCCGGCCGGCCTCGACGTGACGGTCGACGCAGTTGTAGGCGACGTTCAGTTTGCCGCCGACGAACCACTTGGAGAAGGGCGGCTTCCACTCCAGCGTGGTGTCCCAGCGCTCCGCCCACGTGAGGCGCTCGGCGGCGCGTTCCCAGAAGGCGAGCCGGTCCTGGGCGGCCTCCTCGTAGGCGTCCGCCGTGACGTTGGCGGCCGACGCCAGGTCCGCGGGAGGCTCGAACCGGCGCGTCTCACTCAGCAGGTTCGACAGCGTCTCCTGGGTTTCCTGACCAGGGGTCTCGGTGGCCACTCCGTACTCCTTCACAGCGTCTTCGGGTTGTCTCTCGTTCGGCCGCCTCGGCCAAGCTGGGGTATGTCGTGTCCCACTTCACCAGGCGAGCGGCGTCAAGTACAAGTAATCCGGGCAGGCACGCCGTAGCTCCGCGTTGTCCGTGGTAACAGGGCTATGACCGGCAAACGTAGTGACGGGTGGGAAGCCCGCCGAGATCGCGTACGTGCCCCTGCGGTGAACGGGCGCACCTCCTCGGCGAACGACGTTGACCGGCCGGTATGGTCGAGGGCTGTGAGCGATCCCCTGGCCGTCGTCGCCGGGCTGCCCGGCGTGCCCGAGGCCGTACAGGAGGCCCGGGAGGCCGTCGACCGGCTCTACCGGCACCGGGTGCTGCGGCGGCGCGGTCCCGAGGTCACGGCCGAGTCGGCGCTGCGCGGGGCGCGTGCCTCCGCCGCGCTCGAAGGCGTCGACGTGCCTCTCGAACCGCTGCGCATGGGCGAGGTGGCCGACCCGGTGGCGCAGGGCGCGCTGCGCGCGTCGGCCGAGCTCGGACGGCTGACTCCCACGTGGCGGTCGGCTCCGCGTCAGGTCCTCGCCCGGCTGCACACGCTGGCGGCCGCGGGCCTCACGGCCGACCCCGGCAGGCCGCGTACGGTTCCCACGACCGCCGATCCGCTCGGTCTCGGCCCGGCCCCGGGCCCGGAGGAGACCGCGGCCCGCATGTCGGCGCTGGCCGGGCTGGTGACCGGCTCGTCCGCGGTGCCCGCGCTCGTGCTCGCCGCGATCGTGCACGCCGAACTGGTGGTGCTGCGGCCCTTCGGCGTCGCCGACGGCCTGGTCGCCCGTGCCGCCGAACGGCTCACTCTCGTCGGCCTCGGCCTCGATCCCAAGTCGCTCGCCGCCGTCGAGGTGGGGCACGCCGATCTGGGCGACGCGTACGCCGAGGGCCTGAGGTCGTACCAGAAGGGGACGGGCGAGGGCGTCGGCGCCTGGATCCGGCACTGCGCCACGGCCGTCGTGCTCGGGGCGCGTGAGACGACGGCGATCTGCGAGGCCATGTCCCGCTGAGCGACCCCTGTTCGGGGGCGTGCGGCATATCCCATATTGCGGGGCTGCTGCGGGGTGTCTGTTCCGGGGCTGTTCCGGGGTGTTCGGCACGCCCGAAAAGCGGACGGCGTCCCTGGTGTGGAACGCCGTCGCCGGTACACGTCACCGGGCTACCAAGCGTGCACCTCATATTTGTCGGAGCGGGTCAAGCCCGTCTCGACACGCCTCCCGCGGCTGGTCGCGCGTGGGTACCCGATGCGGTACGCGGACCCTCAGGTCCGTAATCCCTTTTTACGTCCGAATCCTGGATATGGAAAGCCCCGAGCGCGGAAGCTTTACCCGAGTCGGCGCGGCATTTATGGCGCTTCATCCTTCTTTAAGCACATTTGGCCTGATTGTGGCTGGTGTGAACCATGGGACGTAGCAGCGCAGGTGGTGCGATGTGCCCCCTGTCCACCCGTTGCGACCGCGTGCATCCACATGTAACACTGACTCGGAGAAAAAATTTTACTCAAATCGGTGGTGGGCTCGACCTGCCTGTCCCGATCGGGCAGCATACGGTGCGTCTCTCCCCAGAGACGGCATGTGTCACGGAGTGGTGGACCTCTTGCCACGCCACGGCTTCGTGTTTAAAGCTTTTGGAATAACGGCCCGGCTCTACCCCCCCAGAGCCGGACCCACGGCGACCCCCGCTATCCCCCCCGGCGGGGGTCGCCCTTTTTCTCCGATCTTCTCGACCGTCTCCGAGCCTCCCCGGCCGGTCTCGGGGGCACTCTCCAGGCGCTCTCCGAGGGGGTGCCGAGTGGCGACGAGTCCCGGTTTCGTCCACAGGACGGGCGCCGTCCACAGAACGCGGTTCGCGCCCCGCCGAGGTTTCGCTTCTCGCGCATCGTGGTCCTCCCGGACGACAGGGAGACACCGATGCCACGCCCGCTGGCCGTAACCGACGATCAGGATCTGCTCGACGATCTGCTCCGCATCGCCGCCGCGGCGGGCGTCGAGCTGGACGTCGCCCAGGCGGCCGCCCACGCCCGGCCGTACTGGATCCGGGCGCCGCTGGTCGTGGTCGGGGCCGACCTGGCCGACGACCTCGCCGCGACCGGCCCGCCGCCCCGGCCGAACGTGGTCGTCGTCACGCGGACGGCCGGAGATCCCGACATGTGGCGCAGATGCGTGGCCGTGGGCGCGCACACCGTGCTGGAGCTGCCGGAGGCCGAGCGGCTTCTGGTCGAGGAGTTCGGCGACGCGGCCGAGCCCGCGAGCCGGGCCGGGACGGTCGTCTGCGTCGCCGCCGGGAAGGGCGGCGCGGGCGCCACCGTCCTCGCCGCGTCCCTGGCGCTCACGGCGTCGCGGCGCGGGCTCCGCACGCTGCTCGTCGACGCCGACCCGCTCGGCGGCGGCATCGACGTGCTCCTCGGGCAGGAGGAGGCGCAGGGCGCCCGCTGGCCCGACGTCGCCGGGAGGGAGGGCCGGGTGAGCTATGCCGCGCTCCAGGAGGCGTTGCCCACCTTCGGAGAGCTCACCGTGCTTTCGGCGCATCGAGGAGAGCCCGTGCGCATCCCCCGGGAGGCGATGCGCGCCGTGCTCGACGCCGCGCGGCGCGGCTGCGACCTGGTCGTCGTGGACCTGCCACGCCATGTGGGGGAGGGCGAGGCGGAGGCGCTGACCAGGGCCGCGTCGACGATCGTCGTCGTCCCCGCCGATCTCCGCGGAGCGCTCGCCGCCGCCCAGACCGTGACGCTGCTGCGCCCCGGGACCGGTGACCTGCGCCTGGTGATGCGGACCGGATCGCTGGACCCCCAGGTCGTCGCGGCCTCCCTCGCGGTCCCGTGCGCGGGCGTGCTCCCCGAGGTGCGCGGGCTGGCCGAGACCCTGGACCGGGGAGATCCGCCGCCGCTCGGCCGCACCCCTCTCGGGCGCTTCTGCGCGGATCTGCTCGACTCGCTCCCGGGCGGGCTCGATCCCGGACGGGCCGGGTGGGCGCAGGCGAGGACGGACGGCCGATGAGCCGCGAGGGCCCGGCGGCCGTACCCGGCGTGAGCGCCGACCTGGTCGAGGCCGTCCGGGTGCGGCTGTCGCATGCCCAGGCCGCGCCCACGGCGGCGCAGGTGGCGGCGGCTCTGCGGGCGGAACGCGCGGTGCTCGGCGACGCCGAGGTGCTCGCCGTCGCGCGCATCCTGCGTGCCCATCTCATCGGGGCCGGGCCGCTCGAAGCCCTGCTGGCCGAGCCAGGCGTCACGGACGTGCTGGTCAACGGGCCACGAGAGGTCTGGGTGGACGACGGCGACGGCCTGCGCCGCACGGGCGTGACGTTCTCCGGGGACGACGAGGTGCGCCGGCTCGCCCAGCGCCTGGCCGCGGCGGCCGGACGGCGTCTCGACGACGCCTGCCCCTACGTGGACGCCCGGCTCGCCGGTGGGGTGCGGCTGCACGCGGTGCTGCCCCCGATCGCCGCCGAGGGGACCTGCCTGTCCCTCAGGCTGCCGTCGCGGCGGACGTTCGCGGTGGAGGAACTCGCCGAAAAGGAGGGCGCCGCGGTCCTTCGGGCGATCATGGCGGCCCGGCTGGCGTTCCTCGTCACCGGAGGCACCGGAACAGGCAAGACGACCCTGCTCAGCAGCATGCTCTCCCTCGCGGGTCCGGACGAGCGCCTGCTGCTGGTCGAGGACAGCGCGGAACTCCACCCCGCGCACCCCCACGTCGTACGGCTGGAGGCCAGGCCGCCCAACCTGGAGGGCGCGGGCGGGGTCGGGCTGCGCGATCTCGTACGGCAGGCCCTGCGCATGCGGCCCGACCGCCTGGTTGTGGGCGAGGTGCGAGGATCGGAGGTTGTCGACCTGCTGGCGGCCCTCAACACGGGTCATGAGGGAGGCTGCGGCACGCTGCACGCCAACAACGCCGCGGACGTGCCCGCCCGGCTGGAGGCGCTCGCCTGCGCGGCGGGGCTGTCCCGGGAGGCGGTGCACAGCCAGATCGCCGCCGCCCTGGACCTCGTCGTCCACCTCGTCCGGGATCCGGGCGGCGGCCGTCGCCGGGTCGCGGAGATCTGCGTCCTCGAACGCGGGCCGTCCGGCCTGGTGACGGCTGTTCCGGCGCTGGCCTTCGACCCCGAGGGCCGGGTGAGCCGGGGACCGTCCTTCGGCACGCTGCGCGACCTCTGCCCCGAGCCGGGAGGCCGCCGTGATGCCCGCTGACGGCCGGTTCCTGTTCCTGGGGCTGGTCGCGGTGCTCGCCACGGCGCTCGCCGCCTGGCTGTGGGCCGGACCGGAGCCCGTGGCGGCGCGGCTGGCCCTGCTCACCGGCTCCCGGCGGGCGACGAGGGTCCCTCTCCGGTTGTGGACGGCACTCGTCAGGCCCCCGCGTCCGGGTGCGACCGCCGCGGCCTGGCGAGCGGCCTCCCTGGAGCTGTGTCAGGGCCTCGCGGCCGAACTGGCGGCGGGCCGGCCTCCCGGTGACGCCCTGGTGCGGGCCGTCTCGTCGGTGCGGCCGCCCGACCCCGTGGCGCTCACCCCGGTGACCGCCGCCGCGCGGGACGGCGGTGACGTCGCGGCCGCTCTGCTCGCCGCCGCGCCGGTCCGAGGCGGGGAGGGCCTGATCCGGCTGGCCGCGTGCTGGCGGGTGAGCGTGGCCGCCGGGGGTGGCCTGACCGCGCTGGTGGAACGGGTGTGCGTGTCCTTGCGGGAGGCGCAGGCGCATCGCGAGGAGGTGGCCGCGCAGCTCTCCGGGCCCCGGGCGACCGCCCGGATGCTGGCGGGCCTGCCCGCGCTCGGCCTGCTGATGGCCGCCGGTCTCGGCATGAACCCCCTGTCGTTCCTGCTCGGAGACCCGGCTGGGCTCGCCTGCCTGGCCGCCGGGCTCGCCCTGGACGCCACCGGCCTGTGGTGGACCCGAAGGCTCGTCACGCGGGCGGAGGAGCCCCCGGGCTCCGACCCGCGCTGACCGCGAGCAGGGCCGGAAGCAGAGCGTGGCGGCCCCGCGCCGTGCCGTCGAGTGCCGGGCGCCGAGCACGAGGGTCAAGCGCGGGGCGTGGGCGTCGATCGCCGTGGCGCCGGTGAGGGCTCGTCAGGCGCCGGGCGCCGGCGGTCGGGCGTCCCGCGTGCTGGACGTCGAGTGTCGGGCACCGGTGGTCGGGCGTCGGGAGCGGCTGTCCGGGTGGCGGAAGGCTGGCGACGTACGCCGTGGACGGAGGGGTGTGTCGATGATCTGCGTGCTGGCCGGAATTCTGACGATGCTGGCGGTGCTGGCGTGGCCCGCTCGACCTTCGGCGGCAGGGCGTCTCGCGGCCATCACGTCGCCGGTTACCGGCGGGGAGGCGGGAGCGACGGGGCGCCCGGCCGTGAGAGAGAGCCCGTCCCGCCGGGGAGCGGCCGTCGCGCTGCCTGTGGGGTTCGCGCTCTTCCTCCTGGTCGGAGGGATGGCAGGCCTGGTGGCAGGAGCGGCGGCGGCCTCCGGCGTCTTCGTCGCCGTCCGCCGGCGGGAGCCCGCCGAGGTCAGGCGGCGACGGGCTCGCATGGAGGCCGATCTTCCGTTCGCCGTCGATCTCATGGTCGCCTGCCTGCGGGCAGGACAGCCGATGAGCGGGGCGGTGGAGACCACCGCCGCCGCGATGCCGGGCCCGGTGGGGGAGCGGCTGACCTTGGTGGGCGCTCAGATGCGCCTCGGCGCCGCCCCGGAGGACGCCTGGGCCGCGCTTTCGGCCGAACCCTCGCTCGCCGCCCTGTCCAGGGCCATGGTCCGTGCCGCGCGGAGCGGTGCGCCCGTGGCCGACGTGCTCACCAGGCTCGCCGACGACGCGCGCCGTACGGCCAGGGCGACGGCATCGGCGGCGGCACGACGGGTGGGTGTCCACGCCGTGGCGCCGCTCGGGCTCTGCTTCCTCCCGGCCTTCGTCTTCCTCGGAGTCATCCCCATGGTCGCGGGCCTGGCGGGTCAGATCCTCCTACCGTGAACAGCCTGTGGACGTCGTCATCCACACCTGTGGACAGTGTGGGGTGTGGAGACTCTTTGGCACCCTCGTGACCAGCGTTGTCGCCGGGCAGGAGGGCTGGCGGCGCCTGTGGAGAACCGTCCGTCGCGGGAACGTTGTCCACAGAACCGCGTTCGGCCTGAACTCTGTCATCCGTACTGCCGCAACCTGGCCTCGACGCGGGCGGAGGAGCCGCCCCACACGGGTCAGGAGGACCGATGAGCAGGCACGCGGCGACCGGCCGGACGAGCCGGACGGGTTGGTCGAGCTGGACGGGTTGGTCGAGCTGGACGGGCAGGATGAGCCGGATCGGCGGCGGACCCCGGCGGCGATCGGCAGAGGCGGTGGGCCGGCACCGGGCACGCTCAGGGCGGTGGACGACGCTCGGCGATGCCGTGTGGCGGGTGCTCGACCTCGCCTGTGGGCGAGTGGCGGGGCTCGTCGGCCCGGCCGTCGTCGCGGCCATGTCGTCCGGGCCGAAGCGAGGATGGGCGGGGGTGCGGCGAGCCGCCGGAAGGGGCATGAGCCGGGCGCGGAAGCTCGGCATCCAGTGGGTGGTACAGGCCCGGACGAGGGCCGACGCGGGCATGTCCACCGCCGAGTACGCCGTCGGGACGATCGCCGCCTGCGGCTTCGCCGCGCTGCTCTACAAGATCGTCACCAGTGCGGAGGTGCGGTCCATGCTGGCCGCGCTCATCCAGAAGGCTTTGAAGCTGGCCGCCTGAGATGCCCGAGACGATGCGTCGGCGAGCGCCGCGTCGGCGAGCGCGGGGGTCGGTGACGGCGGAGACCGCTGTCGCGCTTCCGGCACTGGTTCTGGTCCTGACCGCCTCCCTGTGGGCGGTGGCGGCCACGGGCGCCCAACTGCGATGCGTGGACGCGGCCCGGGCGGGCGCCCGGGCCGCTGCCCGGGGCGAGGCACCGGAGCAGGTACGCGCGGTGGTCCTGCGACTGGCTCCGGCGGACGCCACCGTGTCCGTCGGCGCGGGAACCGGCACCGTCCGGGTCGAGGTGACCGCGACCGTCCGACCTTTGTGGAGATCGTTCCTGCCCCCGGTCCGCCTCAGGGCGAGCGCGGTCTCCGACACCGAACCCGGAGTCCTCCCGCCCCCGCCCACTCCGCTCACATCCGCGCGGTTCATGTCCGTTCCGCCCCCGCCCACTCCGCTCACATCCGCGCGGTTCATGTCCGTTCCGCCCATGTCCGTTCCGCCCCCGCCCACTCCGCTCACATCCGCGCGGTTTATGTCCGCCCCGCCCACGTCCGTCCCGCTCACGTCCGCCCCGCCCGTGTCCGCCCCGCTCCCGTCCGCGCGGTTCAAGCGGCCTCCGCCTGGATCGCTCATGCCCGCGCCGCCGGTTCCATCGGCCGTGTCCCCGTCGCCGTCCGCACGGGCGCCGTCCGCACGGGCACCGTCCGCACGGGCACCGTCCGCACGGGCACCGTCCGCACCGGCACCGTCCGCACGGGCGCCGTCCGCACCGGCGACGTCCACTGCGGGGACGAGAGGGAAGCGAGCCGCCGCCGGCCCGGACGAAGCGCACGGTCCGGATGGTCGCCGAGGTGGCGGGTTCTCGCGCCGCCTTGACGATGCCCCGACGGAGGAGCGCCGATGAAGGGCTCGCCCGCCGGTGTGGACATGGCCTGTCCCGCCCGGGAGCGGGGTTCGGCGACCATCTGGTCGGTCACCTTGATGGCCGTTGTCTGGCTGGCGGCGATGGTCGTCGTGCAGGTCGGCGTCGCGCGCGTCGCCCGGCATCGGGCGCAGAGCGCCGCGGACCTCGCCGCGCTCGGCGCCGCCCGCTGGGCGCTCGCGGCGCCGGGGGAGGCGTGTGCCCGGGCAAAGGTGATCACGGCGGCCAACCGTGCGTCCCTGCGGTCCTGCTCCATCTCCGAGGGCGTCGCGGAGGTCACGGTGGCCGTACCGTTCGAGGCGCCGCTCCTCGGCACCGTGACGGCTGTCGCGTCCGCGTCGGCCGGCCCGGCCGGTGCGAGGGCATGACGTGAGAACGGGTGTCCGTGGTCAGGTGGGCAGGTCGCCGTCCACGACGGCGGTGCCCGGCGTCATAGGCCCAGCCAGTCACCCGGCCACAGCGAATCGAGGCCGTTGGTCGGCGGCGTTCTCGGCGGACGACGTACGGCGCTTTTCAGATCTTCCGCGATGTGAAACTACTTGTGTCGCAATAGAATCACATCTTCTTAGACATAACGTCCAAGAGAGGGCGGCTGTCGTAAAGTGCCCCGTACTCTCAGTCGCCCTACGCCTTCGGGCGAGGACGGGGTGGACGGGTTCTCCACGAAGGGATGCGTCGTGACCAGGGTTTCCAGGCTTGGTACCGCGGCGATGATCGTTCCGATCGCGGTGGCGTCCGCTCTGCTGGCGGGCGCCGCCCCGGCGGCGGCGGACGGCGAGATCCTGTCGCCCGCGAACGGTCAGGTGATCAAGGCGCCCGGCGCGGTGGCCGTGTCCGCCAAGACGGACTGGTACCAGGTCAAGATGTCCTTGTTCGTCGAGGGCCCCTCCGTGTCCCGGCAGGAGATCGCCTCCGGGGGAGCGAACCAGACGATCAGCGGATCGTTCGACCCGGGTGACGCCCCCAACGGCACCTTCACTGTGACCCTTCTCGGCGAGGTCACCCAAAAGACCTACGCCACCTCGACCTTCGTCCTCAGCCGTCCGCCGGAGGCTCCCTCCGGCGTCAAAGCACAACTGAAGAACGCCACGACGGTTCTCGTCAGCTGGGCGCGGGGCAGCGAGCCCGACCTCCAGAAGTACGAGATCACCTCGGCGAAGGCCGGGAAGTCCGGTTCCGTGGCTCTCGACTCCGCCTGCCCCGGCTCCTCCTGCCAGGCGAGCCTCACGCTCCCGGCCGCGATGGCCGGGCAGAAGGTGGACGTCAGCGTGCGGGCGGTGCGCGCGGACGGCGTCGGCGGCACCATCGCCTCTTCCCCCTCCGCCCTCGCGTACGTGACGGTTCCGGCGCCGAAGGCTTCGGCGAGCCCCTCTGCCACGCCGTCGCCGTCGAAGAGGAGTGATCACTCGGCGGTCACGTCACCTGCCGCGAAGACTCCGAAGACCCACCCCCCGACCACGCTGCCGAACCCGGAGCCCGAGCTGCCGAAGGACGCGGACAGCGAGCTCACCCTGCCGGAAGCGACCGGCGGAAGCGATCAGACGGAGCCGGTCCTGGTGCCCGAGCAGACCGAGGCGCCGAAGACGACCGCCCAGTCGTCCTTCCTGCCGCTCAGCGGCGGTCTCGGGTTCGGCGTCTACGTGGCGATCGCCGTCGTCCTGCTGCTCATCGGCGCAAATCTGGGGGCGTGGCTGCGCCGCAAGGGCGTGACCGGCGACACCGCGGGAGACGGAGAACCCGCCGATTCCCGGCCGAAGCCCGTCATCGGCAGATCCGGCGCCGGGACCGCGGATGCCGCGAACGCCGGTGGCGCCGTGACGGCCGGTGGCGCCGTGACGGCCGGCGGCGTCGCCACCGCGAAGAGCCGTGGAAACGCACCCGCCCGCCGTCCTGCCGTGATCCTGGCGACGCCGAAGAACCGCGGAGACCAACCGGAGGCGGAGGCCGACACCCAGTCAGACCTGGACGCGGTCCACGAGCCGGACACGAGCGACGAGATCACGCCGCCCGGGCAGCACCCCGCCACGTCCTCGGCCGAGGCCAAGCCGGAGCAGAAGCCGGAGAGGGGGCCGGAGCAGGAGACGGAGCACCGAAAGCCGGATGACGGGCGCGCGGCCCCCACTCGCGTACCGGTCGAGCAGGTCCCGCTGGTCCCGGCCGGAACGGTGGCGGCGGGCGCGATGGTGAGCGGGCAGTTTCCGGACCGGCCGCTGCGCCAGCCCGAGCCCGACGTGTGGACCGACGAGGACGACGATCCCTACTCCGGCCGCCACCGCGACTTCTGACCGCCGCCGGAGCCGTGAACATCAGGGGCCGAGGAGCACGTCGAGGAGGCGGATGGCGCCCGCCTTGTCGAGCGGTTCGTTGCCGTTGCCGCACTTCGGGGACTGGATGCAGGACGGGCAGCCGCGGTCGCACTCGCAGGAGGCGATCGCCTCACGCGTCGCCGTCAGCCACTCGGACGCCCGGGCGTACCCTCGCTCGGCGAACCCCGCGCCTCCGTCATGGCCGTCGTAGACGAAGACGGTGAGCAGGCCGGTGTCGGGGTGGAGCTCCGTGGACACGCCGCCGATGTCCCAGCGGTCGCAGGTCGCGAAGAGGGGGAGGAGACCGATGGCGGCGTGTTCGGCCGCGTGCGCGGCCCCGCCGAGATCCACCGCGTGCCCGGCCGGGGCACTCCCGGCGTCCGCCGAGCGTCCTGTGGACCGCCTCCCGGCGTCTGTCGGAGGCCCTGCGGACTGCCTCCCGGGGTCCGTCGGGTCTGCGGGCTGCCTCCCGGGGTCCGTCGGGCCTGCGGACTGCCTCCCGGGGTTCGCCGGAGGCCCTGCGGACCGCGTTCCGGCGTCCGCCGTACGCTTCGCTTCTCCGGGGTCCGCCGGTGCTCCGGGGTTCGCCGGGCGGCCTTCCCCGCGCAGGCCGGCGAGGGCGGGGTCGGGCAGTGTCCACCAGACCGCGCGGGTGCACAGCGTGCGGGGCGGGAGGTCGAGCGGCTCCTCCCCGAGCACCTCCCCGGTCTGGGTGCGGCGCTTCAGGTACGAGACGACCTGCCGGGTGACCTCCACGGACCCGAAGTGCAGGGTGCCGGGGCCGAGGTCCCTCGAACGCAGCGACTCGATCACCCGGATGTCGGTGACGTCCCGAGCGAAGGTCGCGTAATCCGGTTCCGCGGCGGTGACCAGGGCGACTCCGGCGTCGAGGTCGAGCGCGTCGACCACGAACGTCTCGCTCTGGTGCAGGTAGACGGCGCCCGGATGGACCATCGTGTGCGACGACGGCTCGTCGACCGTGCCCAGCAGGCGGCCCGTCGACGCCTCCACGACCTGGACCGGGGCGCCGCCCGAGCCCCGGATGTCCGCGAGATCGGCCGCGTTGTCCCGGCTCGTCCAGAACCAGCCGGCGGGCCTTCTGCGGAGCAGTCCCTGGTTCACGAGGTCGTCCAGCGCGTCCCGCGCCGAGGGGCCGAAGATCTCCAGGTCCTGCTCGCCGAGCGGGATCTCCGCGGCGGCGGCGCACAGGTGCGGAGCCAGCACGTACGGATTGTCCGGATCGAGGACGATGGCCTCCACCGGGCGCCCGAACACCGCCTCCGGATGGTGGACGATATAGGTGTCCAGGGGGTCGTCCCGGGCGATCAGGACCGCCAGCGCGTCCTGCCCGTCGCGCCCGGCCCGGCCCGCCTGCTGCCAGAGCGAGGCGCGCGTCCCCGGCCATCCCGCGATGAGCACCGCGTCGAGCCCGGACACGTCGACGCCGAGTTCGAGCGCGTTGGTGGTGGCCAGGCCGGTCAGCTCCCCCGACCGCAGGGCCTTCTCGAGCACCCGCCGGTCGTCGGCCAGGTAGCCCGCCCGGTAGGCCGCCACCCGGTCGGCCAGTCGCGCCCTCCGGCGGGAGGCCGCCGGGACGCTCGCCGCCTCCGCCGCCTCCGCCTCCGCTTCCGCCGCCTCCGCTTCCGCCGCTTCTGCTTCCGCCTCGGTCGCCTCCGCCTCAGCCGTGGCCGCGGCTTCGCCGGGCTCGTCCCGCATCGGGGACTCCCACGGATGGTCCTCCTCGCCGTACGGCGGATCGGCGTCGAGGACCGCCTCGACCTCCTCCAGCGTGTGCCGCGCGGACAGGGCCACGGCTTCGGCGGCGCGGCGGGAGCGGACGAAGGCGAGCGTGCGGACGTCCTCGATCACGAGGTCGGCCAGAAGGTCGGCGGCCTCGGCCGTGGCCGTACGGCGGACCGGGGCGCCGCTCTCCCCGCGTAGATCGGTCAGGGGCGGCTCCCACAGGGCGAAGGTGGTCGAACCCCTCGGCGACGCGTCCGTGGTCACCTCGGCCATCTCAAGGCCGGTCAGGCGCATTCCCGCGGCGGCGGGGTCGCTCGCGGTGGCCGACGCCAGCAGGAACACCGGGGACGCGCCGTATTTGGCCGAGACCCGGCGCAGCCGGCGCAGGATCTGGGCGACGTGCGAGCCGAAGACCCCCCGGTAGCCGTGGCACTCGTCCACCACCACCAGGCGCAGCCGTCGCCAGAAGGACGACCAGGACGCGTGCCTCGGCAGGATCGACCGGTGCAGCATGTCGGGATTGGTCAGTACGTAGTTGGCGTTCTGCCGGACCCACCGGCGCTCCTCCGGCGGGGTGTCCCCGTCGTACGTCGCGGCGCGCACCTGGGTCAGCCGTAACCTCCGCAACGACCTCAGCTGGTCGGCGGCGAGCGCCTTGGTGGGGGTGAGGTACAGCACGGTGCCGCCGGAGAAGATCTCCGCGACGGCCGGGACGACGTACGCGAGCGATTTTCCGGAGGCGGTACCTGTGGCAATGATCACGTTTTGGCCACGTTTAACCAGCTCGGCGGCGTGAAGCTGATGTTCCCACAGCCCTTCGACCCCCTGGAGGCCCAGTCGTGCGACCAGGAGATCGGGGGCCCAGTCGGGCCATCTTGCCTCACCCGCGTGACGTGCTGGAACATGCTCCACATGGGTTACGCGCCCCCGGCGTGCGGGAACCGCGAGCAGACGGGTGAGAAGGTCGCCTGTTCGGGCAGAGGACGAAGAAGTCGGAGTCACTGGTTTCCAGTTTGGCATCTGCGGGGAGAGTCGCCCGGAGTCGTGATTTCGTATAGACACGGAGTCGTAGCGTGGTTGAATGCCGCGCGTCGGGGTCGTGCTTCTGGACTACCAGGATGCAGGACCCGTATCGAGACCTACGCAAGTAAGGCGCTGGAGGATCTGTGGATCTGAAGTTGGACCACCATTCCGAGGACAATCTCACCATCGTGGATGTCGAGGGTGAGATCGACGTCTACACCGCGCCCAGACTGCGTGAGCTGCTGATCGACCTGGTCAACAAGGGCAACTTCCACCTGCTCGTCAACATGGAGAAGGTGGACTTCCTCGACTCGACGGGCCTTGGCGTGCTGGTCGGCGGGCTCAAGCGCGTGCGGGCGCATGACGGCTCCCTGGAGCTCGTCTGCACACAGGAGCGCATTCTGAAGATCTTCCGCATCACGGGCTTGACGAAGGTCTTCGGGATCTACGCCTCGGTCGAGGAGGCCAAGGAAGCCCACGGCCGGGACAAGTGACGGCCGGGGACCCAGCACCATGGCCACCGTCGAGCTGACGTTCACCGCCCTGCCCGCCCATGTGCGTACGGCCAGGCTGGTCGCCACGGCCATCGCCAGACGCACCGGGGTGGCGGAGGCGATCCTGGACGAGGTGCGGCTCGCCGTCGGAGAGGCGTGCTCGCGGGCTGTGGAGGCGCACCGCCTCCACTGCCCCGGGGAGCCCGTACGCATCGAGTTACGTGACGACGCGGGGCGTTTCGAGGTGACGGTCACCGACGCCGCTCCGGGCGACGACGTGATGCCTCAGGTCCTGGAGGCGAACGGCAGCCTCATGCCCGAGATCGACAATCTGGGCATCGCGGTCATCGCGGGGCTGGCGGACGACGTCGAGGTGCTGCCCGGGCCGAAGGGCATGCGCATCCGCATGAGCTGGCCCGCCTCCACCAACGGTCTCGCCGCCTTCTGACTCCCGCGTTCCGGCTCCGGCTCTCCGGCTCCGCGCGCCGACCACCGCACAGATCGAGTGTCGCCCCCCGGCGTGACACTCGATCTTTTGGTATGTCCGGGGGTCCCGCACCGTCCACGGAGCGCGTCGGCAGAGGTTAAGGTTGTCCGAAATCCAAAGCAAGGATGTGCCACAACCAGGAGAGCGGCACCGGACATGATCCTGACCGCGCTGGTCAAAGCACCTTCATAGTGGTGCAAATGTTGGCTCATCATCCGACGCTGCCCTGATTCCCGGGCGCGAGGGCCTTCATATCCGCGGCGTCGCTGCGTAGACTCCCGGCACCGGCCAAGGTATTGCGGATGCAACCGGAAGCGGCACTTGCCAACCGCCCGGATAGTGCGCCGCACGGCCAGAGGGTTCGTCCGTAGCGTCGTCCGGGCAGGAGGACCGAAACCCCGTCTGGCCGAGGAGGACGGATGTCTGCCTATCACGCCGCTGGCGAAAGCGCAGCGGTAGCTTTGAACGGTTCCCATCTCACCCTTGTGATCGTCGTCGCCGTCGTGGCGCTGCTCGCTCTGGCCGTCGCGGGCGGACTGGTACGCGAGGTGCTCGCCGCCGGGCAGGGCACCGAGCGGATGCAGAACATCGCGCGGGCGGTGCAGGAAGGCGCCGCGGCCTATCTCACGCGGCAGTTCCGGACGCTCGCGATATTCGTCGTCATCATTCCGTTCCTGCTTCTGCTGCTTCCGGCCGGCTCGACCGGTGAGCGGATCGGCCGATCGGTGTTCTTCGTCGTCGGCGCGGTGTTCTCCGCCCTGACGGGATTCATCGGCATGTGGCTCGCCGTACGCGGGAACGTCCGCGTCGCGTCCGCCGCCCGGGAGTCGGGCGAGCGGGTCGCGATGCGGATCGCCTTCCGCACCGGCGGCGTCGCGGGCATGTTCACGGTCGGCCTGGGCCTGCTGGGCGCCGCGATCGTCGTGCTCGTCTACAAGGGCGACGCCCCGAACGTCCTGGAGGGCTTCGGCTTCGGCGCCGCGCTGCTCGCGATGTTCATGCGGGTCGGCGGCGGCATCTTCACCAAGGCGGCCGACGTCGGCGCCGACCTGGTCGGAAAGGTCGAGCAGGGCATCCCCGAGGACGACCCGCGCAACGCGGCCACCATTGCCGACAACGTCGGCGACAACGTCGGCGACTGCGCCGGCATGGCGGCCGACCTGTTCGAGTCGTACGCCGTCACCCTGGTCGCCAGCCTGATCCTGGGCAGGGCCGCCTTCGGCACCGAGGGCCTGGTCTTCCCGCTGATCGTCCCCATGATCGGTGTGATCACCGCGGTCATCGGCATCTTCACCACCGCCCCCCGCGCCAGCGACCGCTCCGGGATGTCCGCCATCAACCGCGGCTTCTTCATCTCGGCCGCGATCTCGGCCGTGCTGGTGGCCGCGGCGGCGTTCGCGTACCTGCCGTCGAGCTTCGCCGGCCTGTCCGGCGCGTCGCCGGACGTCGCCGCGCTCACCGCCGACCCGCGGCTGATCGCCATCGGCGCGGTGCTCGTCGGCCTGGTCCTGGCCAGCGCCATCCAGATCCTCACGGGCTACTTCACCGAGACCAACCGCCGCCCGGTCCGGGAGATCGGCGAGAGCTCGCTCACCGGCCCGGCCACGGTCATCCTGTCCGGCATCTCGGTCGGCCTGGAGTCGGCGGTCTACTCGGCGCTGCTGATCGGCGGCGCGGTCTACGGCGCCTTCCTGCTCGGCTTCGGCAACGTGACCGTGGCGCTGTTCGCCGTGGCCCTCGCCGGCACCGGCCTGCTGACCACGGTCGGCGTGATCGTGTCCATGGACACCTTCGGCCCGGTCTCCGACAACGCGCAGGGCATCGCCGAGATGTCGGGCGACGTCGAGGGCGAGGGCGCCCGCGTGCTCACCTCCCTGGACGCGGTCGGCAACACCACCAAGGCCATCACCAAGGGCATCGCGATCGCGACCGCCGTGCTCGCGGCGACCGCGTTGTTCGGGTCGTTCCGTACGGCGGTCGAGGGCGAACTGGCCAAGGCGTCGGCGGGGGTGAAGAACGCCCTGGGCTCGTTCGCGGACTTCAGCCTCTCGGTGGACGCCCCGAACGTGCTGGTCGGTCTCATCGTCGGCGCGGCCGTGGTGTTCCTGTTCTCCGGTCTCGCGATCAGCGCCGTCGGCCGCGCCGCCGGCCGGGTCGTCTACGAGGTGCGCGAGCAGTTCCGCACCAAGCCGGGGATCATGGACGGCACCGAGCTGCCGGACTACGGCCGGGTGGTGGACATCTGCACCCGTGACTCGCTGCGTGAGCTCGCGACGCCCGGCCTGCTGGCCGTGCTGACCCCGATCGCGGTCGGCTTCGCGCTCGGGTACGCGCCGCTCGGCGCCTACCTCGCCGGCGCCATCGCGTCCGGCACGCTCATGGCGGTGTTCCTGGCCAACTCCGGCGGCGCCTGGGACAACGCCAAGAAGCTGGTCGAGGACGGCCACCACGGCGGCAAGGGCTCCGAGGCGCACGCCGCCACCGTCATCGGCGACACCGTCGGCGACCCCTTCAAGGACACCGCCGGCCCGGCCATCAACCCGCTGATCAAGGTGATGAACCTGGTCGCGCTGCTGATCGCCCCGGCCGTCGTCACGTACGCCGACAACGTGACCGTGCGTGTCGTCGCGACGGTCGCCGCGGTGGCGGTCGTCGTGGGCGCCGTGGTCGTCTCCAAGCGCCGGGCGACGACCATCGCCCCGTCCGGCGAGGCCGACGCGGCCGCCCGCGCGAGCGAGCCCGTCGCGCACTGACGGCCCGTACGCCGCGCTCGTCCGAAGGTCCCCTGCTTGGTCAAGCGGGGGACCTTCGTCCGTACACTGGGCCGTTATGGACAAGCCGAACGGGGGCAGGACGCTGGCGCTGATCCTGCTGACCATGGTGGCGATGCTCGCCCTGATCGTGGGCCTCGCCGTCTGGGCGATGCCGTGAGCGACGCGGTGAGCGAAGCCGCGAGCGATGCCCTGGGTGATGCCGTGAGTGTCCGCACGCTGGTCGTGGTCCGGCACGCCCAGGCGGGCCACGCGCCCGGTCTCGCCGACAGCGAACGTCCCCTCACCCCCAGGGGCGAGCGGGACGCCCGGGCGGCCGGCGAGGAGATCCGGCGGCTCGCCCCCGCCCTCGTGCTGTGCTCGCCCTCGGTCCGCACCCGCAGGACGGCCGAACTGCTCGCGCCCGGCGTCCCGGCCGAGATCGAGCGGGACATCTACGAGGCCTTCCCCGACGACCTGCTCGACGTGCTGCGCCGTACGGACGCCGAGATCGCGTCTCTCGTGCTCGTCGGCCACAACCCGGGCGTCCACGAACTGGTCATGGCGCTGACCGGCGCCCGGCTCGACGGCTTCCCGACCTGCGCGTACGCGGTGATCGAGCTCGGCGTGCCGTGGGAGGAGGCCGGGCCGGAGACGGGACGGCTGATCCGCGTCGGCCGCCCCTGAAGCGGAGCGGCCCCGGCCCTGAAGCGGAGCGGCCCCGGCCCTGAAGCGGAGCGGCCCCGGCCCTGAAGCGGAGCGGCTCCGGCCCGCCCCGAGGTGATAACGGTCGCGGATCGCGGGTAGGGACCTGCTCCTGCCGCTCCGGGACATCGCCTTCGCCAGGGCGCCGAGGCCGGAGGATCCGCGCCTCGCGCTCGGCTTCGGGCTGTCCGGAGCCTGCTGCCTGGTGGTCCCGTTGCTCGTGGGCCTGCTCACCGGCCATCCGGCCGGGGGCGCGACGGTCGGGCTCGGCGCGTGGCTGGTGGCGGCGCGGGCCATCGTGAACCCCGCTGGCGTACGGACGCCGTACCTGTTCGGGGTGGTGGTCTCGGTCGGCGTGGGAACGTCGCTCGGGGTCCTGGTGTCGGGCAGCAGCTGGATGATGATCGGCGCTGCCTCGGCCCTGGCCGGGCTCGGCGGGCTGGTGCGGCCGATCGGCGTCACACCGGCGCTCACGCTGCTGCTGACGGCCGCGAACCCGCTGCCGCTCGATCCCCTGCCGCACACGGGCCTGCAACTGCTCGGCGGGCTGCTGCCGGCCGTCCTGCTCACCCTGCCCTGGCCGTGGCAGCGTACCCGACCGGCCATCACGGCGCTGAACGAGGTGGCCGCCGCACTGGCCGCACTGGCAGAGGCGGTGCCCGGCCCGGGGACAGGTCCGGTGACCAGCCCCGCCACTGGCCCCTCCGTCGGCCCCGCAGCCAACGCCAACGCCGCCGCCAACGCCGCCGCCGACGCCGCCGACGCCGCTGCCGACGCCGCGGGCCGCGACGCGGGGACCGACGGGCGCCCGGACGCACGCCCGGACGCACGCCCGGACGCGGACCCCGCCGCTGAACGGAACGAGGGCCAGGACGAGGGCCGGAACGAGGGCCGGAACGAGGGCCGGGACGAGAGTCGGGACGAGTGGGACGCGCGCCGCCGGGCGGCGGCGGACGCGCTCGCCGAGGTCGGCACGGCCCGGGCCCGGCGGCTGCGCGGCGAACGATCACGGGCGGCGGACGACGTCGCGCTCGCGCTCCGCCGGGTGTTCCACGAGATCGTCGCGCTACGCGGCCTGTGTGACACGCTGCGACGCCGGGCCCCCCGCGCGGTGGAGGAGGCCGGGATCGGCGACCTGACCGCGTCGCTCGCCGACGCGCTGCGGGCCTACCTGGCCGACTGCCCTCCGCTGCGGGAACCGGTGGTCGACTTCGGCGCCCGGGTCGACCGGTTGCGCGAGCGGACAGCCGGCGGGGAGCGGGAGAAGGTCGTGCTCGTCCTGCTGCGTCAGGTCGCCCACAGCGTGGGGCGGATCCAGGCGGCGCTGGACGGGTCCGCCGCGCAGGCCCGCCGCCTCTGCGCGCCCAGGTTCGACGTCACAGGGCTCGACATCGGCGGGCTCGACCCCGCCGCGCTCGGCTTCGGCGGGCTCGCCGCGCCCCCGCCGCTCGCCTTCGACGACCCCCGGGTGCGGCACGCCCTGCGCGTCGTCCTCGGCACGGCTTTCGCCTCGGTGGTCATCGTGCTCTTCAAGCCGGCGTTCCCGCACTGGTTGGTGATCGCGGTGCTGGTCACCATCCAGCCGACGTACGGCGAGACGCGGGCGAGGGTGTGGGCGCGGGTGGGCGGCAGCACGGTCGGCGGGCTCGTCTCGGCCGCCGTGCTCAACCTCACGCCCGGCCACTGGGCGCTCGTGGCGCTGATCGGGGTGTCGGCCGCGCTGGCGTTCGGCCTGGCCCCGACCCACCAGGCCTACTGGGCGACGTTCATGACGATGTGCGTGTTGCTGCTGCTCGACTTCCAGGTGCCGCAGACGGCGCGGATCGCCGAGTCACGGGTCGTCCTCACCCTCGCGGGCGGGGCCATCGCGATCGCCTGCACGCGGTTGCTGTGGCCACGCGGCGAGACACAGCGGCTCGCCGACCGGGTGGGCCGGATGCTCGGCTCCCACGCGGCGGCCGCCCGCGCGCTGGCCCAGCTGGCGCGGGGGAGGACGGCCGCCGAACGGGCCGAGGACCGGATCAGGAGGGCCGGGGTGGACGCCGAGATGGTCACCGGCGCGCTCGGCTACATCGCGAGGGAACCGGGCGGCACCGCCCCTGAGGCCGTCGGAGGGGCCATCGACGCCGCCCAGCGGGTCCGCGACGACCTGCTGACGATGGTCTCGCTGCTCCGGGACGAGCCGATCGGGGCGGGGCCGGTCGCCGACGTGCTGGACGCCGTGGCCGGGCAGCTCCAGGCCGCCTCCCAGGCCGTGGAGGCGGGGGAGCCGTACGAGCCGGGCGAGGGCGTGAGCCGCGGGCTGGCCGACGACGCGATGTGGGTCGGCGCGCAGGCCGAGCGCCGGCTCGCCGAGCTCGAGTCGGCTCCGGAGGCCGCCGGATCGCGCCGCGCGCTCCTGCGGACCGCCGCCGCCGACCAGGCCCTGCGCTCGCTGGACGCCGACGCCGTACGGCTCTGCGCCGCGGCGGGCGGCGCCTTCGCGGCCGTACGGTGAGGGGCGTCAGGTGGTGGTGGGCGGCATGCCGTCCTCGGCGTCGGCCGCCTCCACCTCCTCGCGGGAGATGCCGAGGAGATAGAGGATCGAGTCGAGGTACGGCACGTTGACCGCGGTGTCGGCGGCCTGTCGGACGATCGGCTTGGCGTTGAACGCGATGCCGAGCCCGGCGACGGCGAACATGTCGAGGTCGTTGGCGCCGTCGCCGATCGCCACGGTCTGGCTCAGCGGGATGCCCGCCTCGGCGGCGAACCGCTCCAGCGCGCGGGCCTTGCCCGGCCGGTCGACGATCTCGCCGACGACCCGGCCGGTGAGCCGGCCGTCCACCACCTCCAGCGTGTTGGCGGCCGAATAGTCGATGCCGAGGTCCGCCACGAGAGAGTCGGTGATCTGGGTGAAGCCGCCGCTGACGATCGCGAAGCGGTAGTCGAGCCGCTTGAGCGTGCGGACCAGCGTGCGCGCGCCGGGGGTGAGGACGACCTCCTTGACGACCTTCTCGAAGACCTCCTCGGACAGGCCTTCGAGCAGCGCGACCCGCCTGACCAGCGACTCGGCGAAGTCGAGCTCGCCCCGCATCGCCTCGTCGGTCACCCGGGCGACCTCGTCCAGGCAGCCGGCGTGCCGGGCCAGCAGCTCGATGACCTCGTTCTGGATCAGCGTCGAGTCGACGTCCATCACGATGAGCCGCTTGGCGCGGCGGTGCAGCCCGGTGCGCTGGACGGCCACGTCCACCTGCTGGGCGGCCGCCTCGGCGGCGAGCTCGGCCCGCAGCGCCTGCGGGTCCGCCCCCGAGACCGCGAGCTCGATGCAGGTGACGGGATAGCTCGACAGCCGTTCGATCCTGTCGATGTTGGCGCCGCTGGCGGCGATCCGCCCGGAGATCCCCGCCATCGCGGCGGGCAGCAGCGGCGCGCCCAGGACGGTGACGTGCAGGCGTCCGCGCCGTCTCTTCTCCTTGGAGGTCGTGCCGGTGGCGATCTCCAGGTCCATGTCGAGATCGGCGGCCACCTGCTCGACGGCGGTCCACAGCCCGCCGATGGTGCCTCCGGTGCCGGTGGGTGGCCCTCCGGCGTAGGCGACGAGAACGCCAAGGGTCAGACGGCCGCGGATGACGACCTGCTCCACGTCGGCCACGACGACCGGGAACCCGGCCAGTACGGCGAAAAGCCGGGAGGTGACGCCCGGGCGATCCGGACCGGTCAGCGTGATCAGGAGCGTGCGCTGGTTCACGTTGTTTGAGGTTACTGTGCGGCTTGTCGTGGCCGCGCACGAGGTTCACGATGCGGACGCCTTCGTGCCCCCGGCCTGAGGGAGCGGCGTCATTTCCGCATGTCGTCATGGTGGTGGGCGCTTGCCCCGAGGAAGGACGTGACGACCTATGACGATCTCCCTTGGCCCCGGGCCCCTCCAGCCCGGCTCTCTGCGGACCGGCCCCCACACAAGCACTCACGAAGGCCCTCACGAAGGCCCTCACGAAGGCCCTCACGATGGCCCCCGCAAGGGCCGCGACACCGGCCGCTACACCGTGCGCCTCGCCGAGAGCGCCGCCGACGTCCGCGCCGCCCAGCGGCTGCGCCACGAGGTCTTCGCCGTCGAGATGGGCGCCCGGCTCGACTCGCCGCTGAACGGTCACGACGCGGACCGGTTCGACGCGTACTGCGACCATCTCCTCGTCCGCGAGGGGGACACCGTGGTCGGCACCTACCGCCTGCTGCCGCCCGGCCGCTCGGACCGGCTCTACTCGGAGACCGAGTTCGACCTCGGCGCGCTGAAGGGCCTGCGCGGCGGCCTGGTCGAGGCGGGGCGCACCTGCGTGCATCCCGAGCACCGCGGCGGGGCGGTCGTCGCGCTGATGTGGGCGGGGATCGCCCGCTATCTCGCCGACCACGGCCACACCTGGCTGGCGGGCTGCTGCTCGGTGCCGCTGGACGACGGCGGCGTGGTCGCCGCGGGGGTGGTCGACCGGGTGTCACTCGGGCCGGAGGAGTATCGGGTCACCCCGCGTACGCCCTGGCGCGACGCCGGGGTGCCCCGGACCGACCGGTTCGTGCTGCCGCCGCTGCTGCGCGGATATCTGCGGCTCGGCGCCTGGATCTGCGGAGCGCCCGCGTACGACCCGGATTTCGGCACGGCGGACTTCTTCGTGCTGCTCTCGCTGGCCGAGACCGACCCGCGCTACCTGCGGCACTTCCTGGGAGAGACCCGGTGAGCGCGGTCACGCCCCTGCCGCCGGCCCCCTCGTCGCCCCCTTCGGGGGCCCTTGAGCGCTCGGTCTGGCTGCCCGTGTCGTCCTGCGCGCCCGCCGCGTGTGTGCGGGCGCAGACGCGTACGGCCGGGCCGCTGCGGCGGGCTGCCCGGCTCGCGGGCGCGCTCGCCGTCCTCGCCGCCGGTCTGCCGGTCGCGCTCGTGATCGGCCGTACGGCCCGGCGGGGAACGGCGGTGGCCCGCTGGTCGCGCCTGTTCCTGCGGGCCCTCGGCATCAGGGTGGTGACCCGCCGCGGGTTCTCCTGCCTCGGAGGGTCCGCCCGGGCGCGGGCCGTACCCGACGACGACGGCCCGGCCCTGCTCGTGGGCAACCATGTCTCCTGGCTCGATCCCCTGGTGATGGCCGCGACCCTCCCCTGCCGTCCGCTGGCCAAGGCGGAGGTGGCCAGGTGGCCGGTGGTCCGCACCCTGGCCACCGGCGGCGGCGCGCTGTTCGTCGACAGGGACGCGTTGTCCACCCTGCCGCGGGTTGTCGCGGACATGGCCGCCGCGCTGGGCCGCGGCGAGAGCGTCGCGGCGTTCCCGGAGGGCACCACCTGGTGCGGCCGGGAGATGGGGCGTTTCCGCCCGGCCGTCTTCCAGGCCGCGCTCGACGCGGGAGTGCCCGTACGGCCGGTCGCGCTGCGCTTCGTGGAAGGCAGGGGCGAGTGCGCCACGCCGTCCACCCGGCCCTCGTTCGTCGGCGACGACACCTTGGTCGCCTCGCTCCTGCGCATCGTCGCGACCCGCGATCTGGTCGCGGAGGTGACCGTCTTCCCCGGCGTACGCCTGGAGCGGACGGCCCCGCTCGGCCTCCATCCGGCGGACGCGCGCGCCGAGGGGCAGGGCGAATGGTCCCGGCGGGGCGCGGCGCGAGCGGCGCTCGCCAGGATCGCCGAGGCCCAGGTCAGAACGGCACTCCTGCCCGAATCCGGCAGACCCGCCCTGGCCGCCTGATCCCGCCTCGCGCTCCGACTATCTGGTGCGCCGGAGCACGGGCACGCGCTCAGCGCGTGCCGGAGAGAGCCCGCGACGAACGGTGGCCGGTCTCCTTCGACGTGAGGAGCACCAAGGCGAGGGCGGCCATCGTCGCGACGGCGGCGACCGCGATCCAGAACCCCGGCAGCGGAATCGTCCCCTCCTCCCTGACCAGGACCGCAGGTGGCGTGAGCACCCACACCGCTCCGAGGATCAGGCCGCCGGCCAGGCGCGGGTTCACGACGAGTCCGGCCAGCGTCGTCACGATCACGGCAGCGACGGCCACTTCGACGGTCGTCCAGTCCATGGGGGCCAGGCTCGGGTCCTCGAACATGAAGCAGCAGGCGGCGTAGTCACGGCCTCCGAAGCCGACTACCGGGGTCGCTGTCTCCGGCAGCCAATCGCCGGCCAGGTGGACCAGTGGCAGCACCCCGAGAAGGGCCCAGGCCCTGCCGTCCTTTCGCCAGGTGAACCGGCCGGCCCGGAACCCGGTCAGGAGGCAGGCGGCCAGGACCACGAGCAGGATCCACCCACTCGGCTGGAGAAGTGGACTATCTAAGATCAACACGTCTGCCGGGGGCTCCAGCAGCCCCGACAGGGGGCGGGGGGAGAAAGCGACGGCAAGGTGGCCGACGGCGATGCCGGCTCCCGCGGCCGCTGTCCGGGCGAACCACAGCAGCCCGGCCGCTATGGGCAGCAGGAAGGACGACGGCGAGGAGGCGAGCAGGAAGGCGAACCAGTCGTCCCGGAGGACGGGCGCGGTCGCGACCCCTGCGGTGTAGACCCCGGCGCCCGAGAGCAGGATCACCGAGACGATCCGGTCGGCCGTACGGCCGGGATGCCGGGCTGGGAGAGCAATGACCTGCTGTGCGTGGCGTACGCGGTCTGCTTCCGCCCCGCAGAGAGGGCAGACGACCCAGTCGGGAACGGCGTCGCTCCCGCAGCGTGTGCACAGCAATGACGGCCCTCATGTGACTCGGACAGACCGCACCCGGAGTATCGCCGAATCGTTCCAGTTCAACGGCGTCGCGTGATGGAGTGATCGCGGCTGACCGCCGTCCGGCGGTGGTCTTCGGAATGGCGGACGCCCGCCTGCCGGGGCAGACGGGCGTCGTCGGGCTCAGGACGGTGAGATCAGCGGACGATCTTCGTCTTGACCGTCTTCAGGAAGTACCAGTGCTTGACGCCCAGTTCCTTCCAGGCACGCCGGTTGAGGTCCTCGGCGCCGTTGGGGACGTCCCACTGGTCCACACCGACGCGGGCGAGGGCCGTGCCGCGGGCGCCCTTCTTCAGCTTGACGGTGATCGAGAACGAGACAGCGTCGTCGACCTCCAGCGCGCGGGGCACCGCACACCAGAACCCGTCCGAGAAGAACGCGCACTGGGTGCCCTTGGGAGCGCCGTAGTACACCTTGCTCTCGATGCCCTTGGGCAGCTGGCCGCCGACGAGGTAGGTGTCGGCGAGGTGCGGGCCCCGGTTGACCGCGCCGACGGTGTAGGTGATCCGCGAGCCGGCCTTGGCCTTCTTCGGGCCCTTCGCGACCACGTAGAAGCTCGAGTACGGCTCCGCCTTGGCGGTCGCCGCGGCGGTGGACGCCGGGGCGGCCGAGGCCGCCGGGGCCGCGGCGAGGAACAGGGCCCCCGCGAGCGGCGCGGCCGTCGCGAGGCCGACGATCTTCACGATCGGGTGACGCATGAGCGTGTGTCTCCTGAGGACGATGGGGGGAAAGGGAGGTTCCCCCACAAGGGGGAAATTTTGTACCATCCCCCCACATCATCCGTAAAGATCTTTATTGTGAAGATTGCGGATCCAATTGTCAGCGGGTGATTGTGCTCTTCGTCTTCACCCAGCTGATGCTGCCGCCGAACTCGTTGAGCAGCTGCTTGGGGTCGGTGTTGAGTGGCGTGTCGGTCACGGCTCCGCCGAAATAGCCGTAGAGCTTGCCCCGCGCGGATCCGCTCACCCAGGCCTTGGCCCAGAAGGTGTAACTCCTCCCCTTCTTCAGGCCGGGCAGTACGCAGAGCGCCCGGATTCGCTCCCGGGTGCACCGCTCGTTGTAGCGAGAACCTTGCGGAACGTAAATTCGGGCCTTGGTGACATTCTTGGGAAACTTCGCGGCCAGGAAAATCTCGTCCGTCCTGGTCTTGAGCTTGTTGACGAGGGTGACCTTGAAGGACACCACCCGGCCCGCCCTGACCCGGTAGGGATAGCTCACCTTGATGGAGACCGGGGCGGCGGCGGCCGCGGTGGTGGCCGAGCTGGTGCTCGCGCTGGTGCTCGCGCTGGTGCTCGTGGTGCTGGCCGCCCGCGCCGCCGTGGGCGCCATGGACGGAGCGGACGCCGACGCGGCGGTGGGGACGGAGACCACCAGCGCTCCGGCGGCCAGTGATGCGACCAGCGACGTCGTCGACTTACGGATGAGGGTTCGCATGTAGACAGCCTTGACCAACAAAATCTCAGATTCGTCACATATCAGAGAATGAGATGGCTGTCGCCGAACTCGTGCCACAGGTAGCCCTCCCGCAGCGCCTCCTCGTACGCCTCGGCCAGCACCCCGGTCCCGGTGATCGCCGACAGCATCATCAGGTGGCTCGAACGCGGCTCGTGCAGGCCCGTGATCAGCCCGTCCACCGCGCGGACGCCTCCCGCCGGGGTGACCACGTGGGAGGTCCACCCCGACAGCGCCCGCACCCCGCCGTCGGGCCCCGCCTCCCCATGGCGTGGCCCGGCGACCGGAGGCCGCGCCGCCGTCTCCAGAGCGCGTACGACCGTCGTGCCGACGGCGATCACCCGGCCCCCGTGCGCGCGGGTGAGGTTCGCCAGCAGGGCCGTACGCGCGGAGACCGAGAACCACTCCGGATAGGGCGGTTCGTCCTTCTCCGGAGACGCGACGCCGGTGTGCAGCGTGATCGGAGCGACGCCGATGCCCCGGCTGACCAGCGCGGTCACGAGTTCCGGGGTGAAGGGACGGCCCGCGCTCGGCATCTCCGCGCTGCCGGGCTCGACCCCGAAGACCGTCTGGTAGTCCGCGAGCGGCCAGTCGCGCCGCACGTAGCCGTACCGGATCGGCACGCCGTGCGCGGCGAGGTAGGAGAGCACGTCGCGGTCCAGGCGCGCCCGCCACAGCCGCGCCGTCTCCCGCCCGACCAGGCGCAGCGTGGCCCCTCCCGGCAGCGGCAGCCATTCCCCCGGCGCCGCGCCGAGATAGGGCTCGGTCGCCGTGGCCGTACGGCGGCGCAACTCGACCAGCCAGTCGCCGGACGCGAGCCGGCCCGAGAAGTGCACGGCCAGGCGGTCGAGCCGTACGGCCGCGGGCAGGGTGGCGGAGTCGTTCACCACGAGCAGGTCGCCGGGGGCCAGCAGCGACGGCAGGTCGGCGAAGACGTGATGGGTGACCTCGCCGGTGTCGCGGCGGGAGACCAGCAGCCTGACCTCGTCGCGGCGCAGCCCGCGTGCCTCGGGGGGCTCACGGGCCTCCAGCGGCGCCGCGAGCGCGAACGTCAGCGAGTCACCCGACGCCCGCGGCCTGCCGGGCCCCCCGATCACCTCCGCCGGCCCGCCGGGGCCGGTCATCGCAGGTCTCCGCGGGTGAAGCGGCCCGGCGTGGGGCGTCTGGCGACGAGGCGCAGCAGGGCCGGCGCCACGCTCTCCGGTGGCGGCGCCGTCCCGGCCTCCTCCTCGCCGACCGCGTCCGCCAGCATGCGGGTCCGCATCTCGCCCGGGTCCACCCACCACACGGCGACGTCGGGCTCCTCGGCGGCGAGGACGTTCGAGACCTGGTCGAGGGCGGCCTTGGTCGCGCCGTACCCGCCCCAGCCCTCGTACGCCTCCACGGCGGCGTCGGAGGAGATGTTCACGATCGCGCCCTGCCGCTTGCGCAGCGCGGGCAGCGTGGCCTGGATCAGCGCCAGAGGCCCGACCACGTTCGTCTCGAACAGGGCCCGCAGGGAGTCCAGCGGATAGTCGGCGAGCCGGGGCAGCGGGGCCGGGCCGAGCCCGCTCGCGTTGTTGACGAGCAGGTCCAGTTCGGGGACGGCCTCGGCGAGCCGGGCCACGTGCGCGGGATCGGCGACGTCTCCGGGGATGGCCCGGGCGCCGAGGTCGAAGGCCGCGGACATCAGGTCCTCCTCGCCCCGCGCGGTGAGGAGGAGCGACCAGCCGTCGGCGGCGAGCGCTTTGGCGAGGGCCAGTCCCAGCCCTCGCGACGCTCCGGTGATGAGTGCCTGTCTCATGCGCTTCACGCTAGGAAGCGGCAGGCCAGGAGGGCATCGGACCACGGCCCGGCACGGGTTCGGCAGTTGGCCCTAGGCCCACCGGCCGACGCGCGCCGGGCGCCGGGCGACCTACGCTGGGTGCGTGCCCGAGCCCGCCGACACCGTTCCCCCGCCCGAGCCGCTCCGGCCGGGCCCGGACACGTGCGCCGAGTCGCTCCGGCCGGGCCCGGACACGTGCGCCGAGCCGCTCCGGCCGGGCCCGGACACGTGCGCCCGCGAGCGAGCCGCCCTGGACCATGCCGCCGCAGAGGACGCCGACGACCAGGACGCCCACGACCAGGACGCTCGGGATCGGGACGCCGTGCTGCACGCGGTCAGTTCGGCCGTGCTCGCGGTGACCCGCCACCTTTCGGTCCGGGAGGTCCTCCAGGTCATCGTGCGGTCCGCGCGGCGGCTGCTGGACGCCCGCTACGCCGCGCTCGGCGTGCCGGACGACGACGGCGCGTTCGCCGAGTTCGTGGCGGAGGGCATCTCCGACGAGCAGTGGAAGGCCATCGGCCCCACCCCGCGCCAGCACGGCATGCTCGGCGCGCTGCTGCGTGAGGGAAGGCCGGTCCGGCTGCCCGACATCCGCCAGGATCCGCGGTACGGGTGGTGGCCGAAGGCCCATCCCGTGCTCACGGACTTCCTCGGCGTGCCGATCACGGACGGCGACACCGTGCTCGGGATCATCTTCCTGTCGAACAAGCGCACGCCCGGCGGGTTCGACGAGGCCGACGAGGACCTGCTGACGCTGTTCGCGGCGCACGCCGCCATCGCGCTCACCAACGCCCGCCTCTACGAGCGCGGGCGCGAGCTCACGGTGATCGAGGAACGCACGCGGATGGCCCGCGAGCTGCACGACGCCGTCAGCCAGAAGCTGTTCTCGCTGCGGCTGACCGCGCGGGCCGCCGCCGCGCTGGCCCGCACCGAGCCCGAGCGGGCGGCCGAGGCGATCGAGCGGGTCGAGCGGATGGCGGGGGAGGCGCTGACCGAGTTGCGCGCCGTGATCGTGGAACTGCGCCCGCCCGAGCTGGACCGGTACGGCCTCGTGGAGAGCCTGCGCGAGCAGGTGGCCCTGCTCGACCGCCTGCATCCGGCGACCGTCGCGTTCACGGCCGAGGGCGAGCCGCCCGGCGACCTGCCGCCCGAGGTCGAGGTCGCCGTGCTCCGGGTCGCCCAGGAGGCGCTGCACAACGCCGTACGGCACGCCGGGGCCGGCCACATTGGCGTGCGCCTCACGCGCGCCGCGGCCACCCTGGCGCTGGAGGTGACCGACGACGGCGCGGGCTTCGACAGCGACGACATGAGCGGGACGGCGGCGCGCGGCCTGGGGCTGCCCTCGATGGGCGACCGGGCCCAGGCCGTCGGCGGCACGCTGTCGGTCTCCTCCACGCCCGGCCGCGGCACGACCGTACGACTGGAGGTGCCCGCGTGATCCGCGTGCTCATCGCCGACGACCACCCCGTCGTACGGCAGGGACTGCGTACGTTCCTGGAGATCCAGGAGGACATCGGCGTCGTCGGCGAGGCGGCCGACGGCGCCGAGGCCGTCGCGCTGACCGAGTCGCTCGCCCCCGACGTGCTGCTGCTCGACCTGAGGATGCCGGTGCTCGACGGCCTCGGCGCGCTGGCGGAGCTGAGCGGGCGGGACGTGCGGGTGATCGTCCTCACGTCGGTGAGCGACCGCGGCGACGTCGCCCCGGCGATGCGGGCGGGCGCGGCGGGCTTCCTCTACAAGGACGTGGACCCGGCCGCGCTCGTGCGGGCGATCCATGCCGTGCACAGCGGACAGGTCCTGCTCGCGCCGGAGGCGGCCGAGGCGATGCTGTCGGGCCCGGCGGAGCGTGCGCGACCGGAGCAGGCGGCCACGCTGACCGACCGGGAGCGCGAGGTGCTGCGGCACATCGCGGCGGGACGGTCGAACCGGGAGATCGCCCGTGCCCTGGTGGTGGCGGAGAAGACGGTGAAGACCCACGTCTCCAACGTCCTCATGAAGCTCGGCGTGCAGGACCGCACCCAGGCCGCGCTCTACGCCGTACGGCACGGCCTGGCCTGAGCGCCGCCGGGGGTCAGGTCGGTCAGACCTGGGACTCCACGATGGCGTTGTGCGCGGCGACCCTGGCCCGCCGTACGGCCCGGTCGAGGTCGCGCAGGACGGCGCCGCGCACGGCGACCTGCCCGGAGGTGAGCCCGCGCTCGTCGGCCAGGCGGAGCGCGACGGCGAGCCGGGCGGCGAGCGCGCCGACCCGGTGCGCCCTGCCCGGATAGCCGGGGGCGAGGGCCTCGCCCGCCCGGTCGAGCGCGTCCGCCGCGGGGAAGCCCTGCGCCGGGCCGCCCACGCCGAGCAGCGCCTCGGTGGCGGCGACCATGGCGGTCCGCAGGGACTGCTCCGCCTCCGCCAGCGAGGGCACGTCGGGGGGCGCCGCCGACGCCTCGGCCGTGGCCCAGCGGACGCCGCGGTACGACGAGCCGCGCCGGTCGGCGGACGGCACGAGGCCGAGGCACCTGCCGGACAGCACGGCCACGACGGCCTGACCGGCGTCGATGGCGACGCCGTTGAAGGAGGGCGGGCCGGTGAGCCCGAGCGGGTCGCCGGAGACCGGCAGGGCGAGGCGGAACGCGCTCAGCCCCTCGATCCTGCGGTCCAGGAGGAAGGCCAGCAGGGGGGTCTCGATCCCCTCCGCCGCCACCACCTGGGGCCCCGCCTCGCGCTCGACGCGGTCGAGGGCGGTCTCCAGACTCACGTGTCCCAGGAGCCAGGCATTGCCCCAGGCGACGAGCGTGGCCGAGATCGGTGAATCGGTGTGCACCCGATCCACGATATGTGGTCGGACTGCCATAGTTTTATCCCAGAGAACCACAGGAGGGGGACCACGATGGGCGGTCAGGTGCTTCAGCTTCAGGACGTGGCCGTCCGCAGGGACGGCGCCGCCCTGCTGCGCGGCATCGACTGGAGCGTGCGCGAGGACGAGCGCTGGGTGATCATCGGGCCCAACGGCGCGGGCAAGACGACGTTGCTCCAGGTGGCCGCCTCGCTGCTGTTCCCGACCGAGGGGTCGGTGGAGATTCTCGGCGAGCGGCTCGGCCAGACGGACGTGTTCGACCTGCGGCCCCGGATCGGGCTGGCCAGCGCGGCGCTGTCGGAGCGCATCCCGCCGGACGAGAAGGTCATCGATCTCGTGCTCACCGCGTCGTACGCCATCCTGGGCCGCTGGAACGAGGAGTACGACTCCAACGACGTCACCCGCGCCGTCGAGCTGATCGACCAGCTCGGCTGCGCGCACCTGATCCGGCGGCGCTTCTCGACGCTGTCGGAAGGCGAGCGCAAGCGCGTGCAGATCGCCCGCGCGCTCATGCCGGACCCCGAGCTGCTCCTGCTCGACGAGCCCGCCGCCGGGCTCGACGTGGCGGGCCGCGAGGACCTGGTACGCCGCCTCGGCGCGCTGGCCCAGGACCCGGCGTCGCCGACGATGGTCCTGGTCACCCATCACGTCGAGGAGATCCCGGCCGGGTTCACCCACGTGCTGCTGCTGCGCGGTGGCGCGGTCGTCGACGAGGGGCCGATCGAGACGGCGATGACCGCGGAGAACCTGTCGGCCACCTTCGGCGTCCCGCTGCACCTCGACCGGGGGCAGACCGGCCGCTGGTACGCCCGGCCCCTCTGACCCTCCGGGGTACGGCCGGCCGGGTCCCCCTCCGGCCGCCCGCGCGGGCGTGGCGCCTACCCTGAGGCGACAGCCGTACGAGGGAGCAGGTGCGAGTGACGCCGTGGGAGGCGGTCGCGGTCTTCGCGGCCGGTGTGGGGGCCGGGGCCATCAACGCGGTCGTGGGATCGGGGTCGCTGATCACGTTCCCGACGATGCTGGCCGTCGGGTTCCCGCCGATCGTCGCCAACGTGTCGAACAACGTCGGCCTCGTCCCCGGCGGGGTGACCGGGGTGCTCGGCTACCGCGCGGAGCTCAGGGGGCAGCGCGAACGCCTGGTCCGGCTGGGCGCCGCCTCGGTGATCGGCTCGCTCGCCGGCGGGCTGCTGCTCCTGCGCCTGCCCGCGGAGGCCTTCCGGGTCATCGTCCCGGTGCTCATCGGCCTGGCCTGCCTCATGGTGGTGTTCCAGCCGAGGATCAACGAGTGGCTGGCCGCGCGGCGGCGGCCGCACCCGCACGGCGGGCCGTGGCTCTGGGCGGGCGTCCTCGGCGCCGGGATGTACGGCGGCTACTTCGGCGCGGCCCAGGGGATCGTCCTGATCGGCCTGCTCGGCAGCTTCCTCGACGAGGACCTGCAACGGGTCAACGCGGCCAAGAACCTGCTGTCGCTGCTGGTCAACGCCACGGCGGCGGTGCTGTTCGCGTTCATCGCGCCGGTGGACTGGGCGGCCGTGCTGACGGTGGCGCTGGGGTCGGCCGCGGGCGGCTTCCTCGGCGCCCGCCTCGGCCGCAGACTGCCCGCACCCTTGCTCCGGGGCTTCATTGTTGTCGTCGGAATCGTGGCGATAGTGAAGCTGGTGTTCTGAAAGGGTATGTATGCCCTCGTGAAGGGCGACCGGGTGGAGATCGTGATCGATGCCGGAGGCACCCCGCGCACGTACGAGATGATCGCGACCAGGGCGGGACGCCGGATCGAGGTCACCACGGGCCGGGGAGTCGTGGAGGTCACCGAGGTGACGCGGTCGGGCACGCCCGTCCGCACCGCGAGGTTCATGTCCAACCGGGTGCTCGCGCTGGTCGAGCATCCCGCCGACGACCGCGGCCCCGACACCGAGTGATGCCGGTCGCCGCGGTCGAGTGACCGGGCGCGGTCACTCGGCGGGACGGACCTGCACCACGCCGTCCTGCCGCAACCGGGTCTGGAAGGCCGGCTGGCGCGACGTCGCGGGGCCGTGCGTGACCCTGCCGTCGGAGATGCGGAAGGCGCTGCCGTGCCAGGGGCAGACGATGCAGGGCTCGCCGTTCTCCATCGCGACCCGCCCCTGGTGAAGGGGGCCGCCGAGGTGGGAGCAGTTGTCCGCGAGCACGCTCACGTCGTCGCCGAGACGGATGACGAACAGGTCGATGTAGCCCAGCCGCCGGCGTACCGGCCGCCCGTTGGGCAACTCCTTCAGGGCGCACAGGTCGTGCCAGCCGAGCGGCACGAGATGGCCGACCGACTCCGCGTGGTTGGCCCCGGCCGCCTGCCGGTAGGACATGTGCCCGCCGAGATAGCCGCCCGCGGAGGCCGCCGCGAGCCCGGCGTACGCCAGGGCCCGGCCGGCCCGCTCACGTCCCCGCATCCGTAACAGCAGGGAGCCGGTGTAGCAGACGGCCGCGGCCGCGTTGGTCATCGCGTGCACCAGGCCCACCCGCTGCTGCTCGCGGTGGAGCGTGGACCAGTCGGTGAGGCCGGCCGCCACCGTGGGGACGGCGCTGCCCAGCCCCGCGAGGATCAGCGTGCGGGCCGCCCGCGACCCGGTCTTCGTCATGTCGACCACCCCGGCCGACAGCCAGCAGCCGAAGCTGACCATCGCGAGCGCCGGGTGCAGCGGATGTCCGATGGGCACGCCGTGCAGGAAGTCCCGGGTCTTGCCCGGGCCGAGCTTGCGGCGCACCTGTTTGGAGATGACAGCGATCGGCCGGTCGAGCACGGTGGCCCGCTCAAGCCCGTCGAAGACCTCGGCGGCGGGGACTCTCCGCGCCATCCGGCCCGTACGCCGCGACCTCGTCGTCTCTTCCATGTCTCGCCCCCTAACACCGGATCACGTACCCGCGCGTCACAGGTGTGAACATGGACAGGAATGAGACGGTATACGCGGGTTTTAGGCGCGCGCACCCGAGTCCGCGGCGAGTGGGTCAGGGAGCGAGGTGGCCCCGGGCGACCGAGGCGGAGACGAGCCCGGCGGCGTACTCGCCGAGCGTGGGCGAGCCCTCCTCGATGAGCCGCACCTTCTCCATCACCTGGCGGGCGGTCACCTTGTAGAGCGACCAGGTGCCGCCCTCGTTGTGGTGGTTCGCGATGATCGGCGCGAGCCGGTCGAGCGCCCGGGCGAACCTCGCCTCCGGCGTGCGCCGCTCCTCGAACTCGTCCCACAGGCCCCGCAGGCCCGCTCCCTGGTCCTCCGGCAGCAGTCCGAAGATCCGGTCGGCCGCCGCGCGTTCGAGGGCGGCCTGTCCCTCCACCGCGACGGAGTCGTAGATGAAGGTGTCGCCGGCGTCGATCTCCACGATGTCGTGGACGAGCAGCATGGCGACCACCCTCGCCATGTCGGTGCCGGGCGGCGCGTGCTCGGCCAGGGTCATCGCCATCACGCCCAGATGCCAGGAATGCTCGGCGTCGTTCTCCCGGCGCGACCCGTCGATGAGAGAGTTCCGGCGGATGACGCGCTTCAGCTTGTCGATCTCGGTGTGGAAGGCGAGCTGGGACTGCAGCCGTTCGTGGATGAGCGCGGTCGTCACCCGCGCAAGCCTAACCGGTCGTCGTCGTCTTCCGCCTGATCCGCGAGCGTGTGCCGCGCCGGAGCGTGCGGCGGCGGTGACCGCATGTCACGGGTGACATGGAGCCACCGGCGTGACGGTGTCATCGCGCCGCGCTGCGACGATGTCGTCACCGCGTCACGCGCGGAAGAGGCGGCCGACCTCCTCCAGTTCCTGGACGAGGTCGAAGCGGGGATCGCGATACTGCCGGGCGCCGAAGCCGGTGCGGCTGACGGTCCACCTGAGCTCGCGGGCCCACCTGTCCTGCTCGGCGCACAGAGCCAGGTCGGCCGTCGTCATCCGGCTTCTTATCAATGAGAACCAGGCGGCACCGGGGGGATTCATGGGAGTCTCCTTCCGGATGGGTGCCAAGCGGAGATCTCGTCGTGCTGAGTACGTCGTGCTGTGTTCTTCGTCCTGTGTGCGTCTTCTTGCGTTCAACGAACGGAGAGCCCGCTCCGCGCCCGGAACGGCCCTGGAGTGGTCCCTGTAAGTGGTCCCTGTAGTAGTCACTGCTCGCGCGGCGCGAGCGCCGGCCCCACCGGCCGGGTGTCGGAATCCCGCTGGCCCGGATGCCTCCCGTTGTCACGCGCACCCGAGGCGGGCGGCGCCCATGCCTCGGAAACCGGCCGGGCGCGTGCCCCGGGTAGGAAATCGGGCTCCGGAACATTCCGCCGGCGACCGCCGGCGTCCCCACCGTCCGGGAGACCTTTCCTGTATCGATCGTGACCCAGTTCACATTCCGCTGCAATACTTGGCGAAAAGAAATCCGCAACAATCTTCTGCGGATGCAGTGCAATTTTCACTGCAACTTGCATCGGCGGGCGAGGTATCTTCGGACAGGGCGCCCTACATCCGCGCGCCCGCTCCACCGGACGAAGGAGGTCGGCCGGGATGCCCGAGCACGGCAGTCCCACCGTCCGGCGGCGGCGGCTGGGGCAGGAACTGCGCCGGTTGCGCGAGCGCGCCGACATGACCGGTGACCAGGTCGCGACCCGGCTCGGCTGGTCGGCCGCGAAGATCAGCAGAATCGAGACGGCGCGCACCGCACCTCGCGAGAGCGACGTTGAGGCGCTTCTGGTGATCTACATGGTAGATTCGCGCCAACGCCAAGAGCTGCTCGCCCTGCACCGGGACGCGACCCGGAAGGGCTGGTGGGAGGACTATCGCGACTCCCTGCCCAAGGAATACACGACGTTCCTTGGCCTGGAGGCCGAAGCCACGACGGCACGCGACTGGGAACCCCAGGTGGTGCCGGGTCTGTTTCAGACCGAGGCGTACGTCCGCGCCATGATGGAGAGCGGGCAGCGGAGCACCCTTGAGGCGCCGGGCGGCGTCCGCAGCCGGATCGAGGTCCGGATGGCCCGCCAGCAGGCGGTTCTGCGGGTGGACAATCCGCTGGCCATCTCGGCCGTGGTCGAGGAGTCGGTCCTGCTGCGCCGGTTCGGCGGCGACGAGGTGATGCGGGAGCAGCTCGGGCGGTTGATCGAGGTGTCTGAGCTGCCGAACGTCGAGTTGCGGATCCTTCCGCTCGACACGGCCCACCCGATCAACACCGGAGCGTTCAGCCACCTCAAACTGCCCGAGTTCCATGACGTCGTGTACCTGGAGGCACTCCTGGGCGGACGCCTGGTCGAGGACGAGACGATCGTCTACCGGTACGAGGTGGCATTCGACTACCTGGAGACGAAGGCTCTTGACGTGGACGACTCCCGCAGGCTCCTGGAAAGAACTGTCCGTCATTGGCGATAGAGCCTCAAGACCGCCCCGGAAATCCGCGCGGAGAAACTCCGGGGGGAGAGAACACCTTCCATGAACTCGATTGACCTGTCCGGCGCCGCCTGGTGGAAGAGCAGCCGGAGCTCTAACAACTGCGCCTGCGTGGAGGTGGCCGTCCTGCCGGGGGGCCACGTCGGCGTACGCGACAGCAAGAACCAGGATGGTCCGGCGCTCGTTTTCACGCCCGCCGAATGGGACGCGTTCGTCGGCGGCGTCAAGGACGGCGAGTTCGACCTCTGACCGGTTTCTCCGGCCGGTTTCTCTGACCGGTCACGGCCCCGTGTAGGGCCCGCGTCCCGCGCCGGGCGCGAGCCGTACACGGGGCTTGTACGGGGCCTGTACGAGGGCGCACACGGGGCGGCGGGGCCGGGTGAGAACCCGCGGGACGCGCGGGCGGAACGGGAACCCGTCCTCCGCGGAACGACGGGAGATGGCATGCTCAGGTGCCGTGAGACGTCTTCCCCTCGCCCCGGCCATGTTCACCCTCCTCGCGTCCGCCCTCCTCGCCGCCGGCTGCAGCGCGGCGGAGAGCGAGTCCGTTCCCGGCGCGTCGCGGCAGGAACGGCAGGAGACGACGACCTCCTCCGCGTCGTCCCCCAAGCCGCAGCGGCGGCCCTACACGATCTCCTTCGCGGGGGACGTGCACTTCGAAGGTGTGCTGCGCAACCGGCTGAACGCCGACCCGCGCACCGCGCTCGGCCCGATCGCCGCCGTGCTGCGCAGGTCGAACCTCTCCGCTCTCAACCTCGAGACCGCGATCACCACCGGCGGCACGCCCGCGCCGGGCAAGCAGTTCACCTTCCGCGCCCCGGCGACGGCGTTCACCGCTCTCAAGGCCGCCGGGGTGGACGTCGTGACGATGGCCAACAACCACGGCATGGACTACATGGAGAGCGGCCTGCGCGACACGCTGGCCGCCATCAAGTCGTCGAAGTTCCCGGTCATCGGCATCGGCGCGAACGAGACCGAGGCATACCGGCCCTACCGCAGGACGGTCAACGGCAACCGCGTGTCGATCATCGGCGCCACCCAGGTGCTCGACGAGCAGTTCATCCAGTCCTGGACCGCCGCCGGTGACAAGGCCGGGCTCGCCTCCGCCAAGAACGAGCCGCGCATCCTGCGCGCCGTACGGCAGGCCCGCAAGAACAGCGACACCGTCATCGTGTTCCTCCACTGGGGCGCCGAACTGGTGAAGTGCCCGACACCGGTGCAGCGCGGCCTGGCGGACAAACTCGTGGAGGCGGGAGCCGACGTGGTGGTGGGCAGCCACGCGCACATCCTGCTGGGCGGCGGCTACTCCGGCCAGGCGTACGTGCAGTACGGCCTCGGCAACTTCGCCTTCTACAACTGGGGTCCGCAGACCGGGACGACCGGCGTGCTGACCCTGACCATCAACGGGAGGAAGGTCCTCAAGGACCAGTGGACCCCCGCCCGGATCAACGGCGGAGTGCCCGTCCCGGTCACCGGCGGCGCCAGGGAGCAGGCGGTCGGCGCGTACCGCGCGCTGCGCGGCTGCACCGGCCTGTCGGCCGCGCCGCAGGTCTCGTGACGGCGACGACACCGGAATCTTGCCGCATTTCCGGCGAGTGACCGCTAAGCCCTGACCGCGGACCGTGAAACAGGCAAGATGGGTGGGTGTCCAGCCGGGTGGTGTCGGAGATGGGCGATCTCGTTGTCGAAGGCCGGGGTCCCAGGGGTGGTGAGAGCATGTCACCGCGCTCGTCGCACGCCGGAGAGCCGCTGCGGCGGCGCCCCTCACAGCGTCGCAGCGCCCGCAGGGTGGAGCGGATGCTCGACGCCTGCGCGGAACTGCTCGACGAGGGCGGGTACGACGCCCTCACGACCACCCGGGTCGCCGAACGGGCCGGAGTGGCCATCGGCTCGGTCTACCAGTTCTTCCCCGACAAGCGGGCGCTCAGCCGGGCGCTGGCGCGGCGCAACGTCGAGTTGTTCGCCGCGCGGGTCGGGCGCCGCTTCATGATCGAGGACTACACCAGCTGGTGGGACGCGGTCGACGCCATCATCGACGAGTACGTCGAGATGCACCGGACCGTGCCGGGTTTCCGCTCACTGCACTTCGGCGACGTCTTCGACCTCGACCTGCTCGACTCCGTCGCGGACAACAACACGGTGATCGCCGGACGCCTCCGGGCGCTGCTCCTGACGGAATTCGGCCTCGCCGACGGCGAGGATTTGGACCGTGCCATTCTCGTCGCGGTCGAGGCCGGGGACGCGGTGCTCAAGCTCGCCTTCCGCCATGACCCGCACGGCGACCCCGTGATAGTGGCCGAGGCGAAGCAACTCGTACGCGGATATCTCTCCCGGCAGCTTGCCGCCGCCGAGTCGCGCCGGCGGTGACTCACTCCCGTGGACGGGCGGGCTCGGAGGGGGCCTGCGGCCCCGTAACGACGTGCGGGCTGACGGCCTGCGGGTTGACCATTCGCGGGTTGACGGCCTGGGGATAAACCGTCCGGGGGTCGAGGGTGCCGGGGGTGCCCACGCGGGGGCTGGTGATGCCGGGCGCCTCGATGGAGGGCCACAGCCCCGGCGTGTTGACCGGCACGTACGCCGTGTTCTGCCACGACCGGGTATGGGTGCGCGGGGGGATCATGAGCTGGCGCGAGTCGTCGTCGTCCGCCTGGAGCGGAGATCGCCTGCCGGACTCGCCGGTGCGGCACCGCAGGGCGGCGGGCTCGATCGTGAGCTCCATCATCCGCAACTGCGCCTGCAGCCGGGCGAGTTCGGCGCGAGCCTGTCCGAGCGCCTCGTACTGCGCCGTGAGGTAACCGGCGACACCGGGGACCACGGCGGCGAGCACCGTTGCGGAGGCGAGAGTCAGGATCACTCGCTTGGACATGCTGGACGCTCCTCGCCAGGGCTCGAATGCGCAGGCGAGGTGCGATATGCCCGTCTATCTGCGGAGAAAAGCGCATAGTAGCGGAAGGTCTACTAATCGTTGCTTCGTCAATGCCTCGCGTTGCCCTGCGAAACCAGGCTCGGGTCGGTAGCCTCGGCACTGTGGCACATGTGACAAATGAGCAGGTGGACCGTCTGCTCGAACAGGCCCTGCTGCTCGATGACCACGGTGCCCTCGCCCGTCGCCTCGACGCGCTGGCCCAGGGGTACGAGTCGGGCGAGATGTCGAGGGCGGCGATTCTCATGCTCGCCGCGGAGGAGTGGCGCCAGGCCGGCCAGCCGGCCGCCGCGCTCGACCGCTACCAGAGCGCCATCGAGGACGGCGGAGAGGTGCCGGTGGATCCACGCGCCGGCATCGCCGACACTCTGTTCGAGCTGGACCGGCCCGACGAGGCCAGGGTGCTGATCGCCGCGATCCGGACCGGTGACTGGAACCCGGCCACCGCGCTCACTATCGCCGAGACCCTGGTCGCGTACGGCGACGCGGAGGCGGCGCACGACTGGGCCACCGAAGGCATCCGCGCCTGCGGCCCCACCGGATCGGGCATCCGCGACTCGCTGCTGCGCACCCGCTACCGCATCCGGGTCGATCTCGGGCTGCCCGAGGACGACCTCGACGCCCTTCTCGACATCACCCGCTGAGCGCAGATCGTCCGACACCAGAGCGCCACGGACGCTCGCGGTAGCGGCGATGCCTCAGGGCACTTCGAAGCTGGAGCGCCGTGGACGGCCCCGCCGGTCACGGTCGCATGGAGACACAGGTGGCGCCAGTGTCCCGAGAAGGAGAAGGGCGCCGTGTGTCACGGTCCCCTTGGAACCGATGCGCTGTGGGCAGCCCCGTAGCGGTCGCCGCGGGGATCGGTGGCGCTTGGATCCCGGGAATGAGAAAGGGGCCGTGTGTCACGGCCCCCTTTGTCGTGTGCCGGGTCAGGGCAGGATCTTGTTCCCGGTCGCGGCGGCGAAGTCGGTCACCCCGTGCGTGCCCGTCGCCCTGGTGAGGGCGGCGGGGGTGGTGATGTCGCCGCCCTGCTGATGCGCGGCGGCCCGGGGATACTCGCGCGGCTGGAGGCGCGGAATGCGCCTTCCGCCCACCGTCTCAGGCTGGACGGCCGGTGCGACGTTCCTGCCTTGTGCTGCCTTGCCCTGTCCTGCTCTGCCCTGGCCGGCGGCCTGGGGCCTTCCGGCGTGGGCCTGGGCGGCGTCGTCGCGCTGACGCCGGTGCCCGGCCCCGTTCTTCCGTTCGGTCAGCGTCCCGGTGTCCTCCTGCGTCGCGATGGAGGGTCGGCCCGCCTGGTTCGCCGCCTGCTCCGGCGTCCCGGCCCCGTTCTGCTTGTGCGGATGGTGCTTGCGGTGCCGGTGCTCGCGCGGGAAGGTCTCGGTGCTCTGCTCCTGACCGGAGGCGCCGCTCTGGGAACTGGTGCTGACGGAACTGGTCCGCGGCGTCAGCCCGGTCTGCCCGGCGGGGCGCGCAGCGGACCCCGGACCAGCGGGATTCTGCCCCGCAGGGTCGTGAGCGGCGTGGTTCTGTCCGCCGGCGTTCTGCCCGGCGAGGCCTTGGGCGCCGGGGTTGTGCGCTCCCCGCTTCTGCCCGGCCCGGTCCTGCCCGGCCCGGTCCTGCCCGGCCCGGTCCTGCCCGGCCCGGTCCTGCCCGGCCCGGTTCTGCTCCGCCCGGCCCTGGGGGGAGTGGCCCCGCGACTCCGCGCCTTGGGCGGCGTTGCCCGCCTCTTCCTCCGGCCTCGGGTGCCGGTGCGCACGCGGCCGTCCCTCGGTGATGGGACGCACTCCCTCCTGCGCGGCCGGTTCGCCGCGTAGCCCCCGCGGCGCCTGCCGCGGGCAGGCCGCGTCCGGGGCGCTGGGCCTGGCGGGCGCGACGGCGAGGAGCGGTACGGCGCTCCTGGCGGGGAGCAGCGCGCCGGAGTTCGCGACGGGCGCGGCGGCCGGCATCCGCGACCCCGCCAGGGCCGCCGCCGGCGCCGTGAGCGACCTCGCGGGCGACGAGAGGGCCGAGGTGCCCGCGGAGAGCGGCTTCGTGGCCGACGGGAGCGCGGACGTGCCGAGGGATATCGGCTTCGTCGGCGACGGGAGAACCGATGCGCCGGCGGAGATCGGCTTCGCCGATGACGGAGCGGCGGCCAGGCCGGCGGGGAGAGACCTCGCGCCCGCCGCCGCGGGAGTGGTCGCGCCGCCGACCGCGCCGGGCGCCCCGGGAAGGCCAGCCGCGCCGGGAACACCGGCCACGCCGCCACCGACCGCGCCGGGCGCGTGGACCGGCGCGTTCCCGGCCCTCGGCACCAGGCCCGTCAGCGTCCTGGCGGACGACGTGCCGGGCAGCGCCCGAGGAGCCGTCAGGGCCGGCAGGACGGGCTTGGCCACCGCCCCCGGAACGGCCGGATCCGGGCCGGGCCTGCCGGGAAGCGAGCGGTGTCCCTGCCCGGCGGCGGATCCGGCGGCGTCCGCGATGCTCAGCACGCCCGCCGCCGGGGCCAGGGTGGCCGGAACGCCCCGTACGTCCCGGTCGGTGGCCTCGCGCCGCGCGATCTCGTGACGCGCGACGTCGCGGCCGGCGACGCCGTCGTCCGTGACGCCGCGGTCCGTGACGCCGCGGTTTTGGGGACGGCAGGCGTCGGACGACGCGCCGTCCTTCGCCATCGCCGTGCCCCAGGTCAGCCAGCTCACTCCGGCGGTGACCGCCGCGAGCGCCGCGCACCGCCCTCGAATACTTCGTGATGTCCTGGACATCCACGTCCCCCTGATCGCGTACGGTAGTCCGACGAACGCCGAACGTAGCAGCGGGGGAAAAGGGCGGGGCGCGCTTGCCCCAATGGTGGAGAAGACCTTACCGAGCAGCCCCGATCGTCAGCGTGTCTCCCGCCTCGTCGAAGTCGACGATTACCTCGTCACCATCCCGGATGGCTCCCGACAGCAGTTCCTTGGCGAGCCGGTCGCCGATCGCCGACTGGATCAGACGGCGCAGCGGACGCGCGCCGTACAACGGGTCGTAGCCGGTCAGCGCGAGCCAGTCCCGGGCGGCGGGAGTGACCGTCAGCCTCAGCCGCCGGTCGGACAGCCGCCTGGCGAGCCGGGCGACCTGCAGGTCCACGATCTGCGACAGCTCCTCGGTGCCCAGCGCGTCGAACACGATGATGTCGTCGAGCCGGTTGAGGAACTCGGGCTTGAACGAGGCCCGCACCGCGTTCAGCACCGCCTCGCGCTTGCGCTCGCCCTCCATCGTCGGATCGACGAGGAACTGCGAGCCGATGTTCGAAGTGAGGATCAGGATCGTGTTGCGGAAGTCGACCGTGCGGCCCTGCCCGTCGGTGAGCCGGCCGTCGTCGAGCACCTGGAGCAGGATGTCGAAGACCTCAGGGTGGGCCTTCTCGATCTCGTCCAGCAGCACCACGGTGTACGGCCTGCGCCGTACGGCCTCGGTGAGCTGGCCGCCCTCCTCGTATCCGACATATCCAGGCGGCGCGCCGACCAGGCGGGCGACGCTGTGCTTCTCGCCGTACTCGCTCATGTCGATGCGGGTCATGGCCCGCTCGTCGTCGAACAGGAACTCGGCGAGCGCCTTGGCCAGCTCGGTCTTGCCGACGCCGGTCGGGCCGAGGAACAGGAAGGAGCCGGTCGGCCGGTCGGGGTCGGCGATGCCGGCCCGGGCACGCCGTACGGCGTCGGAGACGGCCTGCACGGCCTCACGCTGGCCGATGAGGCGCCTGCCCAGCTCGTCCTCCATCCGCAGCAGCTTGGCGGTCTCGCCCTCCAGCAGCCGCCCGGCGGGAATGCCGGTCCACGAGGAGATGACCTCGGCGATGTCGTCGGGGCCGACCTCCTCCTTCACCATCGGCTCGGCCTCGGCCTCCGCCGACTCGGCGGCCCTGGTGGCCTCGGCGAGCTCCTTCTCCAGGCGCGGGACGTCGCCGTACATGAGCCGCGACGCGGCCTCGAAGTCGCCGTCGCGCTGGGCCCGCTCGGCCGCGCCGCGCGCCTCGTCGAGCTGCTTCTTCAGCTCGCCGACCTTGTTGAGACCCGCCTTCTCCCGCTCCCACCGGCTGACCAGCGCGTTGAGGTCCTCCTGGCGGTTGGCCAGCTCCTCGCGGAGCTTCTCCAGGCGCTGGCGGCTGGCCTCGTCGGTCTCCTTCGCGAGCGCGAGCTCCTCCATCTTCAGGCGGTCCACGCTCCGCTGGAGCTGGTCGATCTCCACGGGCCGCGAGTCGATCTCCATGCGCAGCCGCGACATCGACTCGTCCACCAGGTCGATGGCCTTGTCGGGCAGGTAGCGCGCGGTGATGTAGCGGTCGGAGAGCGTCGCGGCGGCGACCAGCGCGCTGTCGGAGATCTGCACCTGGTGGTGGGCCTCGTAGCGGCCCTTGAGCCCGCGCAGGATCGCGATCGTGTCCTCGACGGTCGGCTCGCCGACGTAGACCTGCTGGAAGCGCCGCTCCAGCGCGGGGTCCTTCTCGATGCGCTCGCGGTACTCGTCGAGCGTGGTGGCGCCGATCATCCGCAGCTCGCCGCGGGCCAGCATGGGCTTGAGCATGTTGCCCGCGTCCATCGCGCCCTCGGCCGCGCCCGCGCCGACCATCGTGTGCAGCTCGTCGATGAACGTCACGATCTGGCCGTTGCTCTCCTTGATCTCGGTGAGCACGGCCTTGAGGCGTTCCTCGAACTCGCCGCGGTACTTCGCGCCCGCGACCATCGCGCCGAGGTCGAGCGCCACGAGACGCTTGTTGCGCAGGCTCTCGGGCACGTCGCCCGCGACGATCCGCTGGGCGAGGCCCTCCACCACGGCCGTCTTGCCGACGCCGGGCTCGCCGATCAGCACGGGGTTGTTCTTGGTGCGGCGCGACAGCACCTGGACGACCCGGCGGATCTCGCTGTCGCGGCCGATGACCGGGTCGAGCTTGCCCGCCCGCGCCGCCTCGGTGAGGTCGACGCCGTACTTCTCGAGCGCCTGGTAGGTGTCCTCCGGCGTCTCGCTGGTCACCCGCGCGTGCCCGCGGACCTTCTCGAACGCCTCCAGCAGCGCGTCGGGGGTGGCGCCCACGCCCCTGAGCAGGTCGGCGACCTGCCCTCCGTCGGTCGCCAGCCCGACCAGCAGGTGCTCGGTCGAGACGTACTCGTCCTCGAGCTGCTTGGCCCGCTGCGCCGCCGTGTTGATCACGGTCAGCAGCTGGCGTGAGCTGGACGGCGCGCTCACGGTGGAGCCCTGCGCCTTGGGCAGTCGGCCGAGCAGCTCCTCGGCCTGGGCGCGCAGCCTCGCCGGGTCCGCCCCGACGGCCTGCAGCAGCGACCCGGCGATGCCGCCGTTCTGCGCCAGCAGGGTCGTCAGGAGGTGGGCGGGCGCGACCTCGGGGTTGCCGTCGGCCGCGGCGCGGCGCACGGCCGCGGACAGGGCCTCCTGGCTCTTCTGGGTGAACTTGTAGTCCATATGTCGATGCCTCGATTCCCCGTTAAGGCAGGTGGCAGGTGGCAGGTTACGGGCGGGTGGCAGGTTCAGGCGGGTGGCAGTTCGTAGCGGACCAGTGCCCGCACCATGGTGAGCTCACCCCGCAGCCGCGCGACCTCCTCGCGCAGGCGCAGGTTCTCCGTCTCCAGTTCGAGAATCCGCTTGATGCCGGCGAGGTTGATGCCGTGCTCCTGGGAGAGCCGCTGGACCTCGCGCAGCAGCACGATGTCCCGGGTGGAGTACAGCCGTCCCCGCCCCGCCGTACGGCCGGGGCTGACGAGGCCGAGCCGGTCGTACTGGCGGAGCGTCTGCGGGTGCAGCCCGGACAGCTGGGCGGCCACGGAGATCACATAGACAGGGGTGTCGTCGGAGATGTCGAAAAACCTGGCATCCATCGGCTCACTCGCTTCTGGCCTGCTTGATCAGCTCTTCGCGGAGGTCCGGCCCCTCGGTCGCGTTCCTGAACTCCTCAAGGGCCGCGCGGGCCTTGTCGTCCAGGTTCTGCGGCACCATCACCTGGACGGTGACCAGCAGATCGGCCTTGGTGCCGTCCTTGCGCGGGGCCCCGCGCCCGCGCACCCGGAAGGTCCGCCCGTTCGGCGTCCCCTCGGGGATTCGGAGGGTCACCGGCATGCCTTTCAGCGTCGGCACCTTGATCTCGGCGCCGAGCGCGGCCTCGGGGAAGGTCACGGGGACCGAGACGGTCAGGTTCTCCCCGCTGCGGCCGAACACCGGGTGTGGCTTCACATGGACCAGCACGTAGAGGTCGCCCGCCGGGCCGCCGTTCTCACCCGGCGCGCCCTTGCCCTTGATCCTGATGCGCTGGCCGTCGCCGACCCCGGCGGGAATGCGGGCCTGGATCGTGCGGGTGCTCTTGCCGCGCCCGCTGCCCTCGCAGACGGGGCAGGGGTCGTCGACCACCAGGCCCCGGCCGCGGCAGTCGCGGCACGGCTCGGAGAAGGCGAAGTTGCCGAGGTTGCGGCTGGCCGCCCCGGTTCCCTCGCAGGTCGGGCAGACCCTCGGCGTGGTGCCGGCCTTCGCCCCCGTGCCGCCGCAGGCCGCACAGGCGGACGAACTGGTGAGCCGGAGCGACACCGTGGTGCCGTCGACCGCCTCGCCGAAGGCGAGCGTCACCTCGGACTCGACGTCCTGGCCGCGCCGTGGCCGGCCGGTCGTGGTGGTCGTGCGCGGGCCGCCGCCCCGGTTGAACAGGCCGCCGAACAGGTCCCCGATCCGTTCGCCCGAACCCGAGCCCCCGAACAGGTCGCCGAGGTCGAAGTTGAAGCTGCCGCCGCCGGGCCGCTGACCCCCCGCGCCGGTGAACCCGCCCACGCCGGACCCGAACAGCGTGCGCGCCTCGTCGTACTCCTTGCGCCGCTTGGCGTCGGAGAGCACGTCGTAGGCCGCGGAGACCTCCTTGAACTTCTCCTCGGTCTGCTTGTTGCCGGGGTTCGCGTCAGGGTGGTACTGCCGGGCGAGCTTGCGGTACGCCTTCTTGATCTCCTCGGCGCTCGCGGTCTTGGGCACACCAAGGACGGCGTAGTAGTCCTTTTCCAAGTAGTCCTTGGTGCTCATCTATCGCTTCCTTCACACGAAAGGGGAGTGACTGAGGTCTCTCCCGATCCTTCCCGATCGGGAGAGACCCCCGGCTGTTCAGTTCTCGTCGGATCCATCGGCGGCGCCGGAGTCGTCCGCCGCGTCGCGCGGCGCCTCCTCCTCGCTCGGCTCGGCGACGGCCACCCGGGCCGGGCGCAGGATCCGGTCGTTGATCCGGTAACCCGGCTGGAGGATCTCGACGCACGTCGGCTCGGTCACCTCCGCCGAGTAGCTGTGCAGCAGGGCCTCGTGCACGGTCGGGTCGAAGGGGTCGCCCTTCGTGCCGTACGCGGTCAGGCCCAGCTTGCCGACGGCCGTCTCCAGCGACTCGCTCACCTTCGCGAATCCGCCGGTGAGCTCGCCGTGGTCGCGGGCGCGCCCGATGTCGTCGAGCACCGGCAGCAACTCGGTGAGCACGCTCGCGACGGCCTGCTCCTTGACGGTGATCCGGTCGCGCTCGACCCGCTTGCGGTAGTTGCTGAACTCCGCCTGCAGGCGCTGGAGGTCGCCGGTGCGCTCCGCGAGCAGGTCCGCCGCGGACTCCTCGGCCGTCGCGACCTCCGGCTCCTGGGCGACGGAGGCGGACTCCGCCTGCGCCGCGCCGTCGTCCACCGTGGTGGCCTCGCGGGCCCTGCCGGTCTCCGGGTCGATCTTCCGGTTGTCGCGGATCACCGGCTCCTCCTGGGAACCGTTCTCACGCGGGCTCACTTGCTGCCGCCCTCCCGCTCGTCATCGACGATCTCGGCCTCGACGACGTCCTCGTCGGCCTTCGCCTGCTGGCCGGTCGCGCCCGCGCCGGCGTCCGCGCCGGGCGCGGCGCCCTCGGCTCCGGCCGCCTGGGACTGAGCGTAGATCGCCGAGCCCATCTTCTGGCTGACGGTCGCGAGCTTCTCGGCGGAGTCGCGGATGACGGCCGTGTCGGTGCCCTCCAGCGCCTTCTTCAGCTCGGCGAGGGAGTCGTTGACCTCGGTCTTCACGTCGGCCGGGACCTTGTCGTCGTTCTCGCGGAGGAACTTCTCCGTCTGGTAGGCCAGCGCGTCCGCGTTGTTGCGGACCTCGGCGTCCTCACGGCGCTTCCGGTCGTCCTCGGCATAGGACTCCGCCTCGCGCATCATGCGCTCGATGTCGTCCTTGCCCAGGGCCGAGCCGCCGGTGATGGTCATCGACTGCTCCTTGCCCGTGCCGAGGTCCTTCGCCGACACGTTCACGATGCCGTTCGCGTCGATGTCGAAGGTGACCTCGATCTGCGGGATGCCGCGCGGGGCCGGGGCGATGCCGGTCAGCTCGAAGGTGGCCAGCTTCTTGTTGTACGCCGCGATCTCGCGCTCGCCCTGGTAGACCTGGATCTGCACCGACGGCTGGTTGTCCTCGGCCGTGGTGAAGACCTCCGAGCGCTTGGTCGGGATCGTCGTGTTGCGCTCGATGATCTTGGTGAAGATCCCGCCCTTGGTCTCGATGCCGAGGCTCAGCGGGGTCACGTCGAGCAGCAGGACGTCCTTGACCTCGCCCTTGAGGACACCGGCCTGGAGCGCGGCGCCAATGGCGACGACCTCGTCCGGGTTCACGCCCTTGTTGGGCTCCTTGCCGCCGGTCAGCTCCTTGACGAGCTCGGAGACGGCCGGCATGCGGGTCGAGCCGCCGACCAGCACGACGTGGGCGATGTCGGAGACCTTGACGCCCGCGTCCTTGATGACCTGGTGGAAGGGGCCCTTGCAGCGCTCGAGCAGGTCGGCGGTGATCCGCTGGAACTCCGCCCGGGTGAGCTTCTCCTCCAGGTGCAGCGGGCCCTCGGAGGAGGCGGTGATGTAGGGCAGGTTGATCGTGGTCTCGGTCTGGGCCGACAGCTCGATCTTGGCCTTCTCGGCCGCCTCGCGCAGGCGCTGGAGGGCCATCTTGTCCTTGGCCAGGTCCACCCCGTGCGCGTTCTTGAAGCGGGTCACCAGTTCGTCGACGACGCGCTGGTCCCAGTCGTCGCCGCCGAGGTGGTTGTCGCCGCTGGTGGCCTTGACCTCGACGAACCCGTGCCCGTCCTCCTGGCCGACGTCGAGCAGGGACACGTCGAAGGTGCCGCCGCCGAGGTCGAAGACCAGGATGGTCTGGTCCTTCTCCTTGTCCAGGCCGTAGGCCAGGGCCGCGGAGGTGGGCTCGTTGATGATGCGCAGCACGTTGAGGCCCGCGATCTGGCCGGCCTCCTTGGTGGCCTGCCGCTGCGAGTCGTTGAAGTAGGCGGGAACGGTGATCACCGCGTCGGTGATCTTCTCGCCCAGGTACGCCTCCGCGTCCTGCTTGAGCTTCTGCAGGACGAACGCGCTGATCTGCTGGGGCGTGAACTTCTTGCCGTCGATCTCGACGGTCCAGTTCGTGCCCATCTCACGCTTGACCGAGCGGATGGTGCGGTCGACGTTGGTCACCGCCTGCCGCTTGGCCACCTCGCCGACGAGGACCTCTCCGTTCTTCGCGAACGCGACCACGGACGGCGTGGTCCGCGAGCCCTGTGCGTTCGCGATGACCGTGGGCTCGCCGCCCTCGAGAATCGAGACGACGGAGTTGGTCGTCCCCAGGTCGATACCTACCGCACGTGCCATGAGTACGTCCTTGTAGTCAAAGTTGAGTCGGTCAGACTCAAATACTGGACCCGATCCGGGTTCCTGTCAAACGTCTTGAGTCTACGAGGCTCAACCCCGCGGCGCGCGAATTTAGTCCCGGTATCCACGACGCCGAACCAGGCCCGCGCCTGCCCCGCCCAGGGCGAAGCTCACGGCCCGCCCTCCCTGCCCTACTTGGCGCCGTCCACCACCTTCCGGTCGCCGAGAGGGGATTCGAGTCGCACCTGCGTGGTCTTCTGGATGGCGATCGCGATGCAGACGGCGTCGGGGGAGCGCCGGTCCTGCCCCTCGTACACGGTGACCGTGACCTCGCGCGCGGTCTCCTTCACGTCGACGTGGTCGAGCACCTGGCAGGGCTCCACCCCCGACCACCACACGACGTCGAGGGAGCGGCCGCCGTCCGCGGGCGTGGCGCTCTCCCACGGGACCGCGCGCGTGTTCAGGGTGGGCCCCGCCGGGGTCACGGGAGACGGGGAGCCGGCGGGCACGACCATTCCCGGCCCCGGCGGAGCCGACTGAGGGCTCGTCTCGGCGCCGGCGGGGGAGCCCTCCGGCTGCTCGGGGTGGGCCGAGGTGGAGGAACCCCCTCCGCAGGCGGCCGCCAGGAGGACGGCCAGGAACAGGAGGACCATGAGCCAGAGCTTTCTCATGCCCTTTACACGGCTGTCAAGCTCCGGTGGTTCATTGACGCGCCGGGCTGCCGGGCTTAATTTCATCACATGATGAATTTCGCCGACACCGCCGTGGCCGTACGAGGTCTGCGGGTCTCCAGAGGCGGGGCCGAAGTCCTGCACGGGCTGACCTTCGAGGTGCCCCGAGGGCAGGTCACCGGGCTGCTCGGGCCGAGCGGCTGCGGCAAGACGACGCTGATGCGGGCCCTCGTGGGGGTCCAGGTCGTCTCGGGCGGTGAGGTGACCGTGCTTGGCGAGCCGGCCGGGAGCGCGGGCCTGCGGCGAAGGATCGGCTACTCGACGCAGAGCCCGGCCGTCTACCGCGACCTGACGGTGCTGGAGAACCTCCGCTACTTCGCCGCCGTGCTCGGGGCGCCGAAGGACGACCCCGAGCGGGTGCTGACCGAGGTGGGGCTCGCGGACGCCGCCCACCAGCTCGGCGCCACCCTCTCCGGCGGTCAGCTCAACCGGGCAGGGCTCGCGGTGGCCATGCTCGGCCGGCCCGAACTGCTCGTGCTCGACGAGCCGACCGTCGGGCTCGACCCGGTGCTCCGGCAGGAGCTGTGGGCGCTGTTCCACCGCCTCGCCGGGCGCGGCGCGACGCTCCTCGTCTCCAGCCACGTCATGGACGAGGCCGCGCGCTGCGAGCGGCTGATCGTGCTGCGCCAGGGGGAGATCCTCGCCGACGACACCCCCGACGGCCTGCGTGAGGCCACCCGCACGTCCGATCTGGAGGAGGCGTTCCTGCGCCTTGTCGCCGAGAGGGCCGCGGCATGAGCCTCGTGATCACTCTCGCGACCGCGCGCCGCATCCTGACCCAGCTCCGCCACGACCGGCGCACCGTCGCGCTGATGGTGCTCGTGCCGACGCTGGTGATGATCCTGCTTTATTACGTAATCGACGACGAACGGACGTTCGGCCGGTTCGCCCCGGTCCTGCTGTGCGTGTTCCCGTTCCTGGTGATGTTTCTCGTCACCTCGATCGCCACCCTGCGCGAGCGTACGTCGGGGACGCTGGAGCGGCTCATGGCGATGCCGCTCGGGCGGCTCGATCTCCTGCTCGGGTACGGCCTCGCCTTCGGCCTCGCGGCCTGCGCGCAGGTGGCGCTGGCGCTGGCGGTCTCCCTCACCTGGCTCGGCCTGGACGTCCCGGGCCCGCTGTGGCCGCTGGTGCTCGTCGCGCTGCTCGACGCCCTGCTCGGCACCGCGCTCGGCCTGCTGTGCAGCGCGTTCGCCCGTACGGAGTTCCAGGCCGTGCAGCTGATGCCGGTCGTCATGATCCCCCAGGTCCTGCTCGGGGGGATCCTCGTGCCGCGCGCCCGGATGACGCCGGTGCTCGAATGGGTCTCCGACGTGCTGCCCATGTCGTACGCGATCGAGGCCATGGCGCGCGCCTGCGCGGACCCGGACCCGGGCGGCGAGTTCTGGCGCGACGTGGCCCTGGTCGCCGGGTCGGCCGTGCTCGCGCTTCTCCTCGGCGCCGCGACGCTGCGCCGCCGTACGCCGTGAGCGGCGCCCGGAGACGGACGGGCCCCCGGCCTGTCGAAGACCGGGGGCCTGTCCGTGGGGGGTGTATCGAGGTGGCTCGAAGGGGAGGTCAGCGTTCGCCGGGCACCCAGTCGTCGATCTGGGTGGGCGCCGCGTTCAGCGCGGCGGCCCGGGCCGGCGGAACCGGGTCGGCGAACGGCGCGCAGTGCAGGTCCGGCCCCGGCCGGCTCGCGGGCAGCGTGCCGTCGGTCAGGTAGGCCTTCCAGGCGTCGTCGATACAGGCGTCGCCCCGCCCGGTCAGGCCGTGGTTGCCGCCGCCGTCCATGACGACGAGGCGCGAGTTCGGGAAGCGCCTGTGCATCTCGGCCCCGCCCTCGTACGGCGTGGCGGCGTCCTTGGTGTCCTGGAAGAACAGCGCGTTCTTCACGGCCCGGCCGTCGACGCGCTGCTCGTGCGCCGCGCGCACCGGCCAGAAGGCGCACTGCGCGTTGAACCAGGCGTTGCCCCAGCTCAGGAAGGGCGCGGCGCGGTACGACTGCCACATGTCGCGGTGCCACCTCGGCCAGTCGCGCGGCCAGGCCGCGTCGGAGCACTCGACGGCGGAGTAGACGGCGAACGTGTTGTCGTCGCCGCTGGAGTCGCCGTACGTGCCGTAGGCGGCGAGGAGCGGAGCGGCCTCACCGGCGGTCAGATACCTGGAGAGCGCGTTCGCGAGCAGCGGCCAGCGGCTCTTGAGGTAGCCGCCCGCCAGATAGGTGTCGTCGAACTCGTCCGGCCCGACCCGGCCCTCCGCCGGGGTGTCCTTCAGCTTGGCGCGGGCCGCGTAGAACGCCTTCTCCACCTCGTCGCCGGTGGTGCCGAGGTGGTAGGTCGAGTCGTACGTCGCGATCCAGGCGAAGAAGTCCTTGGCGCGGCCCTCGAACGCGTGGTTCTGGTCGATGTTGGCCTCGTACCACACCCGCGAGGGGTTGACGATGCTGTCCAGCACGAGCCGGCGGACCCGGTTCGGGAACAGCGTCGCGTACGTCGCGCCGAGGTAGGTGCCGTAGGAGTAGCCGACGTAGCTGATCTGCTCCTGGCCGAGGGCCTTTCGGATCTGGTCCATGTCGTTGGCCGCGTCGACCGTGGTCATGTTCCTGAGCATGTCGCCGTAGATCCGGCCGCACGCCTGCGCGTACTTCTGGGAGCGCTGGGCCCAGGCCAGCTCCTCGGTGATGTTCGCGGGCACGTAGTCGGGCCGCACCGGGTCGGCGAAGTTCGGGTCGCAGCTCAGCGAGGGCTCGCTGGAGCCGACGCCGCGCGGGTCGAAGCCGATCAGGTCGTACTGCGCGGCGAGCGCGGGGCCGAGGCGCGTCTGCATGACCGCCGGGTACGCGAGGCCGCTGCCGCCGGGCCCGCCGGGATTGAACAGGATCGCGCCCTGGTAGTGGGCCGTGTCGGTCGCCTTCCTCCGGGAGACCGCGATCTTGATCTTCTCGCCCTTGGGACGGCCGTAGTCCAGCGGCACCTCGATCTTCGTGCACTCGACACCCGTGGGCAGGCCCTCGCACTGGGTCCACTGCGGCGCCGGCGCCGGCGGCGCGTGCTCGGGGCCCTGGGGGGCACCGGCCGCGGGCGACGCGGCCAGCACGCCACTCAGACCCAGGCCGGCGGCGGCCAGCGCAACGAGGATCTTCTTCACGTGCACCCCTTCGGCGCCGGCGGCCCCGTCGATGAAGCCGAGTTATGACACCCTTGGCCGATCATCCGGGCAAAAGAGTAGTAAAGCGACACTCGCCGTCACTTGGATGCAAAACCGCAACATTCGTGATGGGCATGGAATGACATGACGTGTCGGAGGCCGCCGGGCCGCGGCACGTCCCTCCGGCGGGATCGGTAAGCTGCGCGGAGATCCGGCGAGTACAGGAAGGCATCAGGGATGATCGCGATTCTCGGGACCGGAAAGATGGGCGAGGCCCTGCTCTCCGGGCTGGTGCGCGCCGGTCTGCGGCCGGACGAGATCGTGGCGACGGCCCGCAGGCCCGAGCGGGCCGAGGCGCTGCGCGAGCGGTACGGCGTGCGGGTGGCGGGCAACGCCGAGGCCGCCAAGCTGGCCGAGACACTCATCCTCGCCGTCAAGCCGCAGGACATGGGCGCGCTGCTGGCCGAGATCGCCCCGCACGTGCCCGCCGACCGACTGGTGATCTCCGTCGCCGCCGGCATCACGACCGCCTTCGTGGAGACCAGGCTCGGGGACGGCGTTGCGGTCGTCCGCGTCATGTCGAACACGCCCGTCCTGGTCGACGAGGCGATGAGCGTCATCTCGGCCGGGGCGCACGCCTCGGAGGAGCACCTCCGGCGGACCGAGGCCCTGCTCAGCCCGGTGGGCAAGGTGCTGCGGATCCCGGAGGCGCAGCAGGACGCCGCCACCGCGCTGTCCGGCAGCGGCCCGGCCTACTTCTTCTACCTCGTCGAGGCGATGGTCGACGCCGGGATCCTGCTCGGCATGCCGCGCGCCGCCGCCCTCGACATGGTCACCCAGTCGATCGTCGGCGCCGCGATCATGCTGCGCGACTCGGGGGAACACCCGGTGATCCTGCGCGAGGCCGTGACCTCGCCCGGAGGCACCACGATCGCCGCCATCGCCGAGCTGGAACGGCACAAGGTCAGGGCCGCGTTCCTCGACGCGATCGAGGCCGCCTGCGAGCGCAGCCGCCGCCTCGCCTCCGGCTGACGGCCACGAGCCCGGGCGATACCGTTCTGGTATGAGTCACTGCGATTGCGTGGCCGTATGAGCCGGGCGGTGCGGGTCGTCTGGGACGACGCTCTGGTCACGTACGACTTCGGGCCCGGCCACCCCCTCGCGCCCGTGCGCGTCGAGCTCACCATGGCGCTCGCCCGGGAGATGGGCGTGCTCGACGCGGTCGAGACGACCGGCTGCGTCCCCGCCACCGACGACGAGATCGCGCTGGTCCACAAGCGGGACTACATCGAGGCGGTCAAGACCGTCTCCCGGGACGGCCGGCCCGACCTGCGGTACGGGCTCGGCACCGAGGACAACCCCGCCTTCGCGGGCGTGCACGAGGCGTCCGCGCTGGTCACCGGGGCCACGCTGGCCGCCGCCAGGGCCGTGTGGGACGGCGCGGCCGAGCACGCGGTCAACGTCGCGGGGGGCCTGCACCACGCCATGCCCGGCGCCGCCAGCGGCTTCTGCGTCTACAACGACCCGGCGGTCGCGATCGCGTGGCTGCTGTCGCACGGCGCGTCCCGCGTCGCGTACGTGGACGTGGACGTGCACCACGGCGACGGGGTGCAGGCGGCGTTCCACGACGATCCCCGGGTGCTCACGATCAGCCTGCACGAGAGCCCGCGCACGCTCTTCCCCGGCACCGGGTTCCCGCACGAGACGGGCGCCGAGGGCACCGCGGTCAACGTCGCGCTGCCGGCGGGCTGCGGCGACACCGGGTGGCTGCGGGCCTTCCACGCGGTCGTCCCGCCGCTGCTGCGGCATTTCCGGCCGGAGGTCCTGGTCACCCAGCAGGGGTGCGACAGCCACGCCCTCGATCCGCTGGCGCACCTCATGCTCAGCCTCGACGGGCAGCGCACGGCGTACGCCGCGCTGCACCGGCTGGCCCACGAGACCGCGGACGGGCGCTGGATCGCGCTGGGCGGCGGGGGCTACGAACTCGTCCAGGTCGTGCCGAGGGCGTGGACGCACCTGATCGCCGAGGCCGCCGGGCATCCCGTCGACCCCGGCGCCGCCACGCCGGCGGCCTGGCGGACGTACGTGACGGAACGGACCGGCGAGATCCCGCCGTTGCGGATGACCGACGGGCGGCATCCACAGTGGCGTGACTTCTCCGAGGGGTACGATCCAGCCGACGCCGTCGACCGGGCCGTCATCGCGACCAGGAAGGCGGTCTTCCCCTTCCACGGTCTGGATCCCATGCCCTGACATGTCCGGAATTGCGCCGAGCCGAGGAGCGCTGTACCAGTCGTGACCCGACCGTCCTCCCCTCCCTCCTCCCGACCGTCCTCCCCGCCGTCCCCGGCATCGCCCTCCCGGGCCGAACTGCGCGAGCACCTCGTACGGACCGCCATCGCCGGCGACGTCGCGACCAGCCGGGAGAACAACCTCGATCACTACCGGTCGCTCGCGCTGCGCGACCCGCACTACCTTTTCGGGCTCACCTTCGAGGGCGAGTGGTCCTACGACGACGTGCTGCGGCTGATGGCCGACCGGGCCGGCGTGGCGGCCGACCCCGGTCACCGCGAGGGCCAGGACACCATCGACCCCGAGCGGACCATCGACGCGGTGGAGGAGATGGGAGACCGGGTCGCCAAGGTCCTGCGACGTGGCTCGGCCCGGATCGTCGTGGCCACCGGCCACCCCACCGGCCTGCTCACCGTCCACCTCGCCCTGGCCAGGTTCGCGGCCGAAAACGGGGCGACCCTGCTGTCCCCCGCGGAGGGGTGGGGCTACGTCGGCGGGCTCGGCCGCCGCAGGCGGATCCGCTACCTCGACGGCGTGGCGATGCTGGAGGACCGCGGCACGTTCGTGCACACCCACGACCCGCACCCGATGCGGGCGATGCTGGCCGAGGAGCGCCCCGACCTGGTGATCGCCGATCACGGCTGGGCGGGGGCGGCGGGCGAGGCCGGGATCGAGACCGTGGGCTTCGCCGACAGCAACGACCCCGCGCTGTTCGTGGGGGAGGCGGAGGGCAAGATCGCCGTCAGCGTCCCGCTCGACGACAACGTGCTTCCCCGGCACTACGCGCCGTTGACCTCATATCTGATCGCGCGCATCGCCCGTAGCCTCTGACACCCTTACGGACCTCCCAAACCGGGCATTTCGCGCCCGCTTTTGCACCCGTGTGTCGGGCGGTTGCCAACTTTTTTCTGATCCTGGGCGACTCTTATGTGAGAGAAGTTGGTCCGTTCCAAGATTGAGGCGAGGGGCACGGCCCTGCTGCTGCCAGCGGCTTTCCCGATTTTGACGGCACACGGCTCCGCTGATGATGGAATGGGGGGTTTGCCTACTCGGAGTCCGGACTTACGCTGACGGCAGTACACGTGCGTGAGCGATGGCACCAGTGGGGATAACCCGGAAACACGTGCGGAAGAGGCGTCCGATGGGTGCAGGCGAAAGACCTCTCAGCGAGGTGAAGTTCTTGACGGTGGCCGAGGTGGCGACCGTCATGCGGGTGTCCAAGATGACGGTGTACCGGCTCGTGCACTCGGGCGAGTTACCGGCCATCCGTGTCGGCCGGTCCTTCAGAGTGCCGGAGCAGGCGGTGCACGACTACTTGCGGGACGCGTTCATAGAAGCGGGTTGAACGCCCTCGGACGACCACGCTTGACGGCGGCGTGGTCGGCCCCCGCCCGACGCGGGGTCCCCCGGGGGAGCGATCTACCGTGGATCGCCGGTAGGCTGTTGTGCCGGTGTGCGCTCGCGCGCCGGTTCGACTGTCACCACCTTCACCTGGGGGTCCCGTGGGCTCTGTGATCAAGAAGCGCCGCAAGCGTATGGCCAAGAAGAAGCACCGCAAGCTGCTCAAGAAGACCCGCATCCAGCGGCGTAACAAGAAGTAGCCGAGACGGAGCGCGCACCGGTCCCGAGGGACCGGGCGACCGTCGAACACGCACACCCCCGGCGAGGCGTCGATGACTCGTACCGTGCTGGTCACGGGTGTCCGCGGTCACATCGGCGCCCGTGTGGCGGCCGCGCTCGCGGGCGATCCGGAGATCGACCGCGTCATCGGCGTGGACACCGCGCCGCCGCCGGCCCCTCGTGGGCGGGGCGGCGAGCAGGACGGCCCGGTGCCCGGCCGCACCGAGTTCGTCCACGTCGCGCTGCGCGGTCCGGACCTGGCTCGGGTCATCCGGGACGCCGACGTCGACACGGTCGTCCATCTCAGCCTGGTCAGCGGCAGCGGCCGCGGCGACCGCCGGGCCGATGGGACGGGCGGTGGCCGGTCGGCCATGAAAGAGCACAACGTCATCGGCACGATGCAGTTGCTCGCGGCCTGCCAGCGCTCCGCCACGGTGCGCCGCGTGGTCGTGCGCTCCACCACGGCCGTGTACGGCTCCTCGCCGCACGCTCCCGCCGTGTTCACGGAGGACACCGAGCCCGCCGAGGTCGCGCGCCACGGGTACGCCAGGGACGCCACGGAGGTCGAGACGTACGTCCGGGGCTTCGCCCGGCGGCGGCCCGACGTGACGACGACCACGCTGCGGTTCGCCAACCTCATGGGGCCCGGCGTCGACTCGCCGCTCACGCGCTACTTCTCGCAGCCCGTGCTGCCCACCGTGCTCGGTTTCGATCCGCGGCTGCAGTTCGTCCACGAGGACGACGCCGTCGAGGTGCTGTGCCGTACGGCCGGGGCGGACCATCCCGGCGTGTTCAACGTGGCGGGCGACGGCGTCCTGCTGCTCTCGCAGTGCGCGCGGCGCACGGGCCGGCCGGTGGTCCCGCTGCCGTCCCCGGCCTTCCGCCTGGCCGGCGGGCTGGCCAGAGGCGCCCGGCTGGTCGACTTCTCGCCCGAGCAGCTCACGCTGATGAGCCACGGCCGCGCGGTGGACACCGCCAGGATCACCGCCGAGCTGGGCTGGCGCCCGAAGTACGGCACGGCGGCGGCGTTCGACGACTTCCTGCGGTCCCGGGCGGTCCCGGGCGGCGCCGGCCACCTGCCGCTCGCCGCGGTCGACTGGCTGGCCGATCTCCTGACGAAGCGGTGACCCCGATGGACGACTTCCGGGACCGGCGCGCGGCCGGGAACGGCCCTCCGGCCGGACTCGTGGACGGCGACGGGTCCGGTGAGCGGCTCGCGGAGCTGTTCGCCTTCCTGCGCCGCAGGATCACCGGTGACTACGAGGTCGACGAGTTCGGCTTCGACCCCGAGCTGAACGACCGGGTGCTGCTGGAGGCGCTGCGCCCGCTCTACCGGCACTGGTTCAGGACCGAGACCCTCGGCCTGGAGAACGTGCCGGCCGACGCCGGGGCCCTGATCGTGGCCAACCACTCCGGCACGCTGCCGGTGGACGCGCTGATGCTCCAGGTCGCGGTCAACGACGAGCTGGGCCGGCCGCTGCGCCTCCTCGGCGCCCACCTGGTCTACCAGCTTCCCGTGCTCGGGCATCTGGCCCGCAAGTCGGGGCACACGCTCGCCTGCCCCGAGGACGCCGACCGCCTGCTGCGCAAGGGCGAGGTCGTCGGCGTCTTCCCCGAGGGCTTCAAGGGCATCGGCAAGCCGTTCTCCGAGCGCTACCGGCTGCAGAGGTTCGGCCGGGGCGGGTTCGTCGCCTCGGCGATCAGGGCCGGTGTGCCGATCGTCCCGTGCGCCATCGTGGGGGCGGAGGAGATCTACCCCAAGATCGGTGACCTTCCGTCGCTCGCGCGGCTGCTCGGCCTGCCGTACCTGCCGATCACGCCGCTGTTCCCCTGGCTCGGGCCGCTCGGCCTGGTCCCGCTGCCGTCGAAGTGGCTGATCGAGTTCGGCGAGCCGGTCCGCACCGATGCCTACGACCCGGAGGAGGCCGACGACCCCGCGGTGGTCTTCGACCTCACCGACCACGTCCGGGAGACCATGCAGCGGCGGCTGGACGCCCTGCGGCTGCGCCGCGGGGCCGCGTTCCCCCCGATCTGAGGTCCCGGCTCCAGGAGCCAGAGAATGGTTCAGAGGGTGGAGCGGTAGTGGCGGCGCAGGGCGATGCCGGCGGCGACGCCGCCCGCGATGGCCCCCGCCGTCGCCGCGATCGGCAGCCCGATCATCGTCGCCTTCCGGCCCGTACGGAAGTCGCGGGTCTCCCAGCCGTTGTCCCTGGCGTGCTCGCGCAGCTCGCTGTCGGGGTTGATGGCGTACGGATGGCCCACGAGCGAGAGCATCGGCAGGTCGTTGGACGAGTCGCTGTAGGCCGAGCACCGGCTGAGGTCGAGACCCTCACGCCGGGCCAGCGCCCGTACGGCCTCGGCCTTGGCCGGGCCGTGCAGCAGGTCGCCGACCAGCCGCCCGGTGTAGGCGCCGTCGGCGGTCTCGGCGACCGTGCCGAGCGCGCCGGTGAGCCCGAGCCGCTGCGCGATGACCCGGGCCAGCTCCACCGGGGTCGCGGTGACCAGCCACACCCGCTGCCCGGCGTCGAGATGCGCCTGGGCCAGCGCGCGGGTGCCCGCCCACACGCGGTCGGCCATCACGTCGTCGTAGATCTCCTCGCCCAGCCGGACGACCTCGTCCACCTTGAGCCCCGCGACGAAGGCGAGGGCCATCTCCTTGGCCCTGGCGATGTGCTCGGGGTTCTCGTTGCCCCGGACGCGAAACCACGCCTGCCCGACGGCGAACTTCGCCAGGTCGCGGGTGGTGAACAGGCCGCGCGAGGCGAGCCCGCGCGCGAAGTGGTAGATGGAGGCGCCGCGCATCATGGTGTTGTCGACGTCGAAGAACGCCGCCGCGGTCAGATCCGGCACGACCTCGGGGGCGGACACCGCCGCGGCGGCGGCCACCTCACCGGCGATCTCCGCCGCTTCCGTTCGTCGCAATAGCCGCCTCATGGCTCCTCAGCTTAATCGCCGGACACCGTCCCGAACGTGAGCGGGACATGACGTGTCAGCGTCCGGAAGCCGTGAAAGCGTCGATGTAATGCAGGTACTGCGCGGCCTTGTCGCGGTTCTCGTCGTCGAGTTTCGGCAGCAGCGGCTCCACCGCCCTGCGCTGCTGACGCGCGAACCGCCGCGCCTCGCCGTCGGCCCGGTCGCGCTGCGCCACCCGGGTCAGCGCGGCCCTGGTCTTCGTCTCCATGTCGTCGAGCGTCTGGGCGATCAACCGGCGGCGGTCGGGGGCGGCCTGGCCGATCAGCGAGGCGGCCTCCGCCGCCCGCAGCCGGGCCGCGGCCATCTCCCGCTCCGCCCGGTCCCTCTCGTCGTACGCCAGGACGAGCACGGTCGACTCGGCCACCCGCTTCAGCGGGTACAGCACCTGGCCTGGCACCGCGTGGTACGTGTGCACGCCGGTGGCGAACATCCCGGCCAGCGCGGCGCCGAAGACCAGGACGGGACGCACCCGGACGAGAAGGGATCGGCGGGGACGGGCACGCCGGCTCCCGGCGTGGGCGGCGGGAGGCGCCGCGTGCCTCCCGGCGGCGCGTTCGGCGGCGTGGGCGCGCATGAGATCGGCCCGCAGGCTCTCGCGGAAGTCGGGGCTCGGGCCGCCGTTCACCAGGGACCGCAGGGCCGTCATCCGCGCGGCGATCCGCCGGGTGCGGGCCGCGGTCCGGCCGCCCTTCCGGCGCCAGGGTCGCCACCAGCCCATCACGGTTCCCGCCATCCCCCGCTCGACGTCGGCGACTGTGTCCCGGCCGGATCGACCGCCCTCGCGAGGATCCGACCTGCGACATGCCCAACGACAGGGTGTGGGAATGGTTACGGGCTGTCAGCGAGATCGTCCGGGAGCGCCCGGGCGAGCGCCCTGATCGCCCGGAACTGCAGGGCCTTGATCGCTCCGGACTTCTTGCCCATGATTTTCGCCGTCTCCGCGAGCGACATGCCCTCCACGAACCGCAGGATCACGCATTCCTGCTGCTCCGGGCCGAGCTGCTTGAGCGCCTGCATGAGGCGCTCGTTCACCATGTTCGTGACGACCGCGTTCTCGGGGATGTGCGGGCCGTCCAGAGGTGTGTCGAGAATCACTGCGGTGGTGACCTCAAGCCGGTTGCGGCCCGACTTGTAGTGATCGGTGATGAGGTTGCGGGCGATGGTGACCAGCCAGGCGCCGAAGTCGCGGCCCTGCCAGGTGAAGTCGGCGATGCCCCGCAGCGCGCGCAGGAACGTGTCGCTCGTCAGGTCCTCGGCCAGCGCGTGGCTGCCCACCCGGAAGTAGACGTACCGGTAGACCAGGTCGAGGTAATGGTCGTAGAGAAGGCCGAACGCCTCGCTGTCGCCGGTCTTGGCGCGCAGCACGAGGCTTCGCATCTCGTCGTCTTCATGGTCGTGTTCGTGGCTGTGCTCGCGGCCGTGTCGCCGGCCGCGCTCGGTGAGATCCGCGGAGCGCGAGGGCTGCGCGGATACGGCGGCGGCCGGAGGCGACAGCCCGGCCAACGGCCACAGGTTCGGCATCCGTTATCCCATGGGGGAAGGGGAGTCGGCGTGCGGCAACACTCTAGAAATCAACGAGGGATAACACAATCCGTTCAAGTGGAAGAACTCGCCGCGGGAGGACGGGCCCGCCCTGGCACGCGGCGTCGGCGGTGCCCGGGCAACCGGTCGGAGCGCTGGCCGGGGCGCTGGTCAGGACGCTGATCCGGGACGGGACGGAACGAACTCCGCCGGAGCCGGAGACCCGCCGGCGGCGCCGGATCACCCACCCATACAGGGCGACCGGCTACCCGTGCGAAGGCGTTGTCAGGCAGCATGGGTGCCACCATGGAAGTCCTCGTCGCTCTCCTCGCGTTCGCCGGCGCCCTGCTCGCCGGCATCACCACCGGCGTCCTCGTCGGGCGTCTCCGTGACGAGCCGGCCGGATGGCTGATCGCGTGGAGCATCGCCACGGGCGCGCTCGCGGTGTCGCTCGGCGCCGTCGCCGTCGGCCACCTCACCGGCTTCGGGCCCCTGACGTTCCGGGCGTACCAGATCACCGGGTCGCTGCTGGCCCCGCTGTGGCTGGCCGTCGGTGTGCTCCAGCTTCTCGCGGAGAAGGCGGCGGCCCGCTTCGCCGGGTGGCTGCTCGGCGCCGCTCTCACGGTCGTGGGCACGGTCATCATGGTGCTGGACCCCATCGTGGCCTCGGGGTTCGCCAAGGCGCTGCCCGACGGTCCCACCCACTGGGACCTGTGGCCCGAATGGCTGCTGCGGGGCGTCCACGGGCTGGTGGTGTTCCTGCTCCTCCTCGCCCTCGGCATCGCGCTGATGAGCTGGCGGGACGGCGACGACTACGACGCCGACAACATGAACGCGACCGTGGTGATCGCGCCCGCGGGCATGGCCGTCGCGGGCGCGCTGGAGTTCGGGCTCCCTGGGCTGGTCGTCGTCGTGCTCATGGCCGCCGCCGCCGGGGGCGTCTGGTACGCCGTGGCCCGTCCACTCGCGCCGTACGACGACGAGGACGAGGAGGACGAGGCGCCCGAGGAGGAGTGGCAGGGCCGGCGCGGCGGGCGGGCCGACACCGCCCTGCGCGCCGAGAGCCGCGTGCCCTCCGCGCCCTCGGGTCCGAACGTCGCCCCGGGAGGCCCCAGTGGCATGGGAGGCCCCGGTGGCATGGGAAACCCGGGTGCCCGGGGCGCGGCGGCGGGTGCGGCAGGAGCGGCGGGGGCGGTCCCGCCCGGCGCCGCGCCGCGCCGCTCGGGGCTGGGCGACCTGGTGGCCGAATACCGCGCGGGCGAGCAGGGCGAGGTCGACTACGCGGCCCGCATGCGCCCTCCGGACGGACGCCCGCTCGCCGACGACTTCGGCGGGCCCGCGACCGGCCAGCTTCTGGCCGCCGACCAGTACGGCCAGCCGCGCCGGCCCGACTACGCCATGCCCGCCACGCCCGCCATGCCCGTCGGCCCGGCGGCCGCGCCGGACCGGGCGATGCCCGCGACGGGAGCGGTCTATCCCGGGGCGCCGATGGGTGCCACCCCGGTGGGCGGGGCGGAGCTGCCCAGCCCGGCCGACCTCGCGGCGAGCTTCGGCGTGGGCTTTGGCCGGTCCCGGCAGGGCGCGAGCCCCGAGGGAGCGCAGCAGGCGGGCCGCCCGGCCCGGCAGGGGGGCTCGGTGAAGCCGTCCCCCGGCATCTACGGCCTGCTGACCGTGTTCACGCTGCTCGACGGCTCGGGAGAGGCGTTCGACAAGCTGGCGGAGGAGACGGTGGAGGCCGTGCAGCGCAACGAGCCCGACACGCTGCTGTTCGTCTGCCACGCGGTGAAGTCGGCCCCACTCCAGCGCATCGTCTACGAGCTCTACCGCGACGAGGTCGGCTACGGCGAGCACCAGCGGCAGCCGCACATGGAGCGGTTCACCACCGAGCGGGTGAAGTACGTGCTGGCCGCCAACGTCATCGAACTCGCCGTCAACGCCGCCAAGGTCGTCCCGCTCCCCACCCGCATGTGAGCGGGGACGGGTCGGTCTCCACGGCCCCCGTCACCATTCGGCGGCCGCGGGGGCCAGTTGAGATCGGGAGCCGACGTCAGCGGGCGAGGGCGGCGCGGAGGCGGGTCTCGTCGACCCTCCAGTAGGTGTGCTGGACGCCGTCGACCAGCACGACCGGGATCATCTCCCAGTATTCGGCCTGGTCCTCCGGCGAGGCGGTGATGTCGCGCTCCTCCCACGCGACGCCGAGCTCGCCCGCCACCCGCTCGACGATCGCGCGGGCGTCGTCGCAGAGATGACAGCCGGGCTTGCCGAGCAGGGTGATCCGGTGATCCGCAGGAGCCATGCCGTCAGCGTAGTCACGCTCCCGGCGTCCCCACGATCCCCGGGTGCCGCGATCATGTGCGTCACGACCCCGGTGGACCCGGATCGGCGACCGGCGCACCCTCCTGGGACGCTGGAGAGCACGATCGACTTTGTGCATAGCTTCACAAAGGCACTAACCTGGATTCATTCCGTCGCATCCACCCTTGCGGCCGGGGGCGCACCGGCCGTCCGTCCCCCTGGAGTTCCGGCAAGTGATCCGCCGTATCCCGCAGGCACGCGATCGCGGTATCCCCGACGCCACCGTGGCGAGGCTGCCGCTCTATCTGCGTGCCCTGAACGGGATGGCCGAGCGGGGCACGCCGACGGTGAGCTCGGAGGATCTGGCGGTCGCCGCGGGCGTCAACTCGGCCAAGCTCCGCAAGGACCTCTCCCATCTCGGGTCGTACGGCACCCGGGGCGTCGGCTACGACGTGCAGTACCTCATCTACCAGATCTCGCGTGAGCTTGGTCTCACCCAGGACTGGGCGGTGGCGATCGTGGGCGTCGGAAACCTCGGCCGGGCGCTGGCCAACTACGGCGGGTTCGCCTCCCGCGGATTCCGCATCGCGGGCCTGCTCGACGCCGACCCGCACGTGGTCGGCGACCGCATCGCCGGTCTCGTCGTCGAGCACACCGATGAGCTGGAGACGGTGATCAGGCAGCGCGGCGTGTCGATCGTGGTGATCGCCACCCCCGCCGCGCCGGCCCAGCAGGTGTGCGACCGTGTCATCGCGGCCGGCGTCACCAGTATTTTGAACTTCGCCCCCGTCGTCCTGGCTGTGCCTGACGGCGTAGATGTCCGTAAAGTCGATTTATCTATCGAACTGCAGATACTTGCGTTCCACGAGCAGCGCAAGGCTAATGGAGGACCCATCATGGCCGAGGAGTGGCCGGACGGGGTGGTCATGTGAGTGAGCCATCAGTGGGAGCGAGCTCATGAGTATCCTCGTCGTCGGCCTGAGCCACCGGACCACCCCGGTCGCCCTGCTCGAACGCGTGACGGTCAGTGGTGACGCCCTCGTCAAGCTGCTGCACGACCTGCAGGCCGACGAGAACGTGTCCGAGGCGCTGGTCGTCTCCACCTGCAACCGCGTCGAGGTCTACGCCGCGGTCGACCGCTTCCACGGCGGCCTCGGCGCCGTGACGGGCCTGCTCGCCGCGCACTCCGGCCTGCCGCACGAGCGGCTCGCGCCGCACCTCTACGTGCACTACGAGGACCGGGCGGTCCAGCACCTGTTCACGGTCGCCTGCGGGCTCGACTCCATGGTCGTGGGCGAGGGGCAGATCCTCGGCCAGATCAGGACCGCCCTCCGCCTGGCGCAGGAGGAGGGCACCGCCGGGACGACCCTCAACGAACTGGCCCAGCACGCGCTGCGGGCCGGCAAGCGGGCGCACGCCGACACCGGCATCGACCGGGCCGGCGCCTCGCTCGTCGGGGTCGGCCTGACGCTCGCCGAGCGGGTCCTCGGGCCGATCGCCGGCAGGCGCGCCCTGGTCGTCGGCGCGGGCTCGATGAGCGCGCTGTCCGCCGCGACCCTCTCCCGCGCGGGCGTGACCGACATCGTCATCGCCAACCGCACCCGGGAGCGGGCCGAGCGGCTCGCCGAGACGGTCGGCGGGCGCGCCGCGGACCTGGCCGGCATCCCCGCCGAACTGGCCGCGGCCGACCTCGTGATCTCCTGCGTCGGCGCCGGAACCCGCACGATCGACCCCGAGATGATCGGCGCCCGCGAGCGGCCGCTGTTCCTGCTCGACCTCGCGCTGCCCCACGACGTGGACCCCGGCGTACGGGACCTGCCCGGCGTGACGCTCGTCGACCTGGAGTCGATGCAGCAGGACGGCGTGGGCGACGACGTCGCCGACGGCGGCCGGGCCGAGGCGATCCGGGAGGTCGGGCGCATCGTGACCGAGGAGGTCACGGCCTACCTGCACGCGGAGCGCGCCGCGCTGGTCACCCCCACGGTCGTGGCCCTGCGCAGCAAGGCCGCCGGAGTGGTGGAGGCCGAGATGGGCCGGCTGATGGCCCGCCTGCCCGGCCTCGACGGGCGGACCCGCGACGAGGTCACCCAGACCGTGCGGCGGGTCGTGGACAAGCTGCTCCACGAGCCGACCGTACGGGTGAAGCGGCTGGCCGCGGCGCCGGGCGGCGACCAGTACGCCGAGGCGCTGCGCGAGCTGTTCGGCCTCGCCCCGAACGCGCCCGACGCCGTGTCGTGTCTCGACAGCCTGGACGGCCTGGAGACCTTGGAGAACCTGGACAGCCTGAGGAGCCTCGACGGCATGCGGAGCCCGAACAGCCCGGAGGTGGAGCGATGAGCACGCCTCTTCGTCTCGGCACCCGCAGGAGCCTGATGGCGACCACCCAGTCGGGGATCGTCGCCGACCGGCTGACCGCCCTGACCGGCCGGGAGGTCGAGCTCGTCGGCGTCACGACGTTCGGCGACGTCTCCCGGGCCCACCTGACCCAGCTCGGCGGCACCGGCGTCTTCGTGAACGACCTGCGCGGGCGGCTGCTCGCCGGCGAGGTCGACTTCGCGGTCCACTCGCTCAAGGATCTGCCGACCAAGCAGGACGAGCGCATCGCGCTCGCGGCCATCCCCGAGCGGGACGACCCCCGCGACGCGCTGGTCGGTCCGGTGCGGCTGCGCGACCTGCCCGCCGGAGCGCGCGTCGGCACCGGGTCGCCGCGCCGGGTGGCCCAGCTGCGCCTGCTCCGGCCGGATCTCGAATACGTCCCCATCAGGGGAAACGCGGACACCCGCATCGGCAAGGTGACGTCGGGCGAGCTCGACGCCGTCGTGCTGGCCGCCGCCGGGCTGGCCAGGATCCGCCGGGACGGGGAGATCGCCCAGGTGTTCGAAGTAGGCGAGATGCTGCCCGCCCCCGGGCAGGGCGCCCTCGCCGTCGAGTGCCTGGCCGACCGTGACGATCTCATCGAACTGCTGAGCGCCGTCGACGACCCGCTGACGCGGGCCGCGGTGGCCGCCGAACGTTCGGTGCTCGCCGCCCTCGAGGCCGGTTGCGCGGCCCCGGTAGGTGCTTTCGCCTCCGGTGACGGGCACATTCTCAATCTGACCGCAACCGTCGTCGACGTCGGCGGCGCACGGTCGGTGCGCAAGTCCACCTCCGGACCTTCTCCGGCGGCAGTGGAGCTCGGCCGTGAACTCGCGGCAGCCATGATCGCCGAAGGGGCCGACACGTTGATGGGGGAGCAGGCCCATTGAGCCCCGCCGATCACAGCACCCAGGCCCGATCCGGGTTCGTCGCCTTCGTGGGCGCCGGTCCCGGTGACGAGAACCTGCTCACACTACGCGGCGCCGACCTGCTGAGCAGGGCCGACGTCGCCGTCCTCGACCGCCGGGCGTACGGACCGCTGCTGCGCCACTGCCGCGAGGACGTCGAGGTCGTCGACATCGCCGCCGAAGCGGCGGAGAACTCGGTGTCGCTGAAGACCATCCAGGCCGCCAAGGCGGGCCGCACCGTGGTGCGGCTGTGCTCGGGCGACCCGTCCTTCTTCTCCTCCGTCACCGACGAGGTGGCCGCCTGCGCCAAGGCGGACGTCGACTTCGAGATCGTGCCCGGCGTGCCGCCGGCCACGGCCGTGCTGACGTACGCCGGCATCCCGCCCGCGGCGTCGGCGCCGGAGTTCCGGATCGTGGACGCCGCGCAGGTGGACGACTGGGCGAGGCACGCCGACTGCGCGGGCACCCTCGTGATCTACAACGGCGTCGCGGACGCGGTCCCGATCAGCAAGGCGCTGATCGGGGGCGGCAAGCCCGACTCGACGCCGGTGGCGGTCACCAGCGACGGCACCACCACCGAGCAGTACACGGTGGTCTCCACGCTCGGACGGCTCGGCCCCGACCTCAAGCACGCCGGGATGACCGAGCCCGCGCTGATCGTCGTCGGCGACGCCGTCGGCCTGCGCGACCGCCTGTCGTGGTTCGAGACCAAGTCGCTGTTCGGCTGGCGGGTCCTGGTGCCGCGCACCAAGGAGCAGTCGAAGGGCCTGTCGGAGCAGCTCCGCTCGTACGGCGCGGTGCCCGAGGAGGTGCCGACGATCTCCGTCGAGCCGCCCCGCACCCCGCAGCAGATGGACCGCGCCATCAAGGGCCTGGTCACCGGACGCTACGAGTGGGTCGCCTTCACCAGCGCCAACGCCGTCAAGGCCGTGCGCGAGAAGTTCGAGGAGTACGGCCTGGACGCCCGCGCGTTCGCCGGGCTCAAGGTCGCCGCGGTCGGCGACGCCACGTCGCGGGCGCTGGTGGAGTTCGGCGTGAAGCCCGACCTCATGCCGACGGGCGAGCAGTCGTCCGAGGGCCTGCTGGCCGAGTGGCCGCCGTACGACTCGATGCTCGATCCGATCAACCGGGTGCTGCTGCCGAGGGCCGACATCGCGACCGAGACGCTGGTCGCGGGGCTGACCGAGCTCGGCTGGGAGTGCGACGACGTCACGGCCTACCGCACCGTGCGGGCCGCGCCGCCGCCCGCCCCGATCCGCGAGGCGATCAAGGGTGGCGGGTTCGACGCCGTGCTGTTCACGTCGTCCTCGACCGTACGGAACCTCGTCGGCATCGCCGGCAAGCCGCACAACGTCACGGTGATCGCGGTCATCGGGCCGCAGACGGCCAAGACGGCCGAGGAGTTCGGCCTGCGGGTCGACGTGATGGCCGACAGGCCGTCCGCCTCGGCCCTCGCCGCCGCGCTGGCGGACTACGGTGCGAAGATGCGCCACGCCGCGGTGTCGGCGGGCGAGGTGCCCCGCCGCCCCTCCCAGATGCGCCGGGGCGCGCGGCGCAGGGTGAAGTAGAAGCGCGTGAAGTAGAAGCGCGAGTGGATGTGATTCGCGCGCGGCCCGCGGGGCGATCCCGCGGGCCGGCGCGGTCCAGAGCGGGGAGATCGTTGTGAACGCCCGATACCCGGTGGCGCGGCCCCGGCGGCTGCGCCGCACCGCCGCGATGCGGCGGATGGTCGCGGGGACGCGGCTGCATCCGGCCGAGTTCATCCTGCCCGTGTTCGTCAAGGAGGGCATCGCCGAGCCGCAGCCGGTGGGCTCCATGCCGGGGGTCGTCCAGCACACCCGCGAGTCGCTGCGCAAGGCCGCCCACGAGGCGGCGGAGGCCGGTGTCGGCGGGATCATCCTGTTCGGCGTCCCGGCGCACAAGGACGCCCGGGGCTCGGGCGCCGACGACCCCGACGGGATCGTCCAGGTGGCCCTGCGCGACCTCGCCGCCGACCTGGGCGACGCGCTGGTCCTGATGACCGACACCTGCCTGGACGAGTACACCGACCACGGCCACTGCGGCCTGCTGACCGCCGACGGCGAGGTGGACAACGACGCGACGCTGGAGCGGTACGCGTCGGCGGCGGTCGCCCAGGCGGCGGCCGGCAGCCAGATGATCGCGCCGAGCGGCATGATGGACGGCCAGGTGGAGGCCATCCGCGCCGCCCTCGACGGCAACGGCTTCGCCGAGATCCCGATCCTGGCCTACGCGGCCAAGTACGCCTCCGGCTTCTACGGGCCCTTCCGCGACGCCGCCGAGTGCGCGCCGCAGTTCGGCGACCGCAGTGCCTACCAGCAGGACCCGGCCGGTCCGGTCGGCGAGGCGCTGCGCGAGGTGCGCCTCGACCTGGCCGAGGGCGCGGACGCCGTCATGGTCAAGCCCGCCCTGGCCTACCTCGACATCCTGCGCCAGGTGCGCGACCTGGTCGAGGTGCCCGTCGCGGCCTACCAGGTCAGCGGTGAGTACGCGATGGTCGAGGCCGCGGCGGCCAACGGCTGGATCGACCGCGAGCGGGTGATCATGGAGTCGCTGGTCGCGATCCGCCGCGCCGGGGCCGACATGATCCTCACGTACTGGGCCACGGAGGTCGCCCGGGCACTATCCTGACCTCTCATCAGGGCCCTGCCAGGCGAGGGAAATCAGCAGGTACGTACCATCGTGCCTATCGCAGGGCGGCGGCGGCGACGGAATGTCCGGCGCACGCCGCCGGTTTAAGGCGTGGCCGGGGCAGCGTGGCGAGGCGCCGCCGGGGCCGCGCGGCAGGGCGTGTCTCGTCGGAGACCGCTGAGGTCGCTTGTGGGGAGGAGCGCCATGGTCGGAGTACCGCTGACCCGCCGTGCGAAACGGCGCGCGCATCACGCGCCACCGAAGATGACGTCGGTGCTCGAGTACGCCCAGCTGGGCTGGGCGAGCTGTATGGGGGCCCATCCGCTGGCCGAGGGAGGCAGGGCGTGCTCCTGTGACCGGGTGGGCTGTCCCGACCCGGGGATGCACCCGCTGTCGCCCGCCTGGCAGATGCAGGCCACGACGGACACCGCGCTGCTGACGCGGTGGTGGAAGCAGGAACCGGACGCGAACGTGATCCTGCCCACCGGCAGGGTGTTCGACGTGTTCGACGTGGCGGCCGAGGCGGGCCGCCCCACGCTCACGGCCATGGACGCCGCGGGCTTCGACACCGGCCCGGTCGCCGAGAACGGCGACCGGGTGCTTTTTTTCGTGGCCACGCGCGGCGCCCCCGAGGACGAGGACGAGTGGTGGTCCTGCCACCTCGACGCGGGCCCGGAGGTCATCGACAGCACGCCGGGGCTGCGCTGGCACTGCCGGGAGAGCTACGTGCTCGCGCCGCCGTCCACCACGCCGACCGGCGGCGTCGTGAGCTGGATCAGGCCTCCCGACGGGCGTCCCCTGCCCGATCCGCTGCGCGTCCTGGACCTGCTCGCCGACTACTGCGAGTAGCTCTCGCGGCTGGTCCCGTGGATGTTCCGCGGGTGGTTCCCGGTACGACCCGCGCGCCGGTCGGCCCGTAACCTGGAGGGCGTGACACGCACGCAGACCTCCGAGGACCTGTTCGACCGCGCCCGCCGGATCGTCCCGGGCGGGGTGAACTCGCCGGTGCGCGCCTTCGGCGCCGTGGGCGGCACGCCCCGCTTCATGGCCTCCGGCGAGGGGCCGTACATCACCGACGTGGACGGCAACCGCTACGTCGACCTGGTGTGCTCCTGGGGCCCGATGATCCTGGGTCACCGGCATCCGGCGGTCGTGGAGGCGCTGGAGGAGGCCGTCGCACGCGGCTTCTCCTTCGGCACCGCGACCGAGGGGGAGGTCCTGCTCGCCGAGGAGATCGTCGCCCGCGTGGCGCCGGTCGAGAAGGTCCGCCTGGTCAGCTCGGGCACCGAGGCCACCATGTCCGCCGTACGGCTCGCCCGCGGCTTCACCGGCCGGGCGAAGGTCGTGAAGTTCGCCGGCTGCTACCACGGTCACGTCGACGCGCTGCTGGCCTCCGCCGGGTCGGGCGTCGTCACCTTCGGCCTGCCGGACACCCCGGGCGTCACCGGCGCCTCGGCCGCCGACACGATCGTCCTGCCGTACAACTCGGCCGAGGCGGTCGAGGAGGCGTTCCGCACGTTCGAGATCGCCTGCGTGATCACCGAGGCGTGCCCGGCGAACATGGGCGTCGTGCCGCCCGCCGACGGCTTCAACGCGCGCCTGCGCGAGCTGTGCACCGAGCACGGCGCGCTGCTGATCGTCGACGAGGTGCTCACCGGCTTCCGCGTCTCCGCCTCCGGTTGGTACGGCGTCGACCCCGTCGAGGCCGACCTCATGACGTTCGGCAAGGTGATGGGCGGTGGGCTGCCCGCCGCGGCCTTCGGCGGACGGGCGGAGGTCATGGCCGCGCTCGCCCCCGAGGGGCCCGTCTACCAGGCCGGGACGCTGTCGGGCAACCCGCTCGCCTGCGCGGCCGGGCTGGCCACGCTGCGCGCCTGCGACGATGACGCCTACGACCGCATCGACGCCTCCGCCCTGGTCATCGGCCGGGCGGCCTCCGACGCGCTGGCCGCCGCCGGAGTGCCGCACCGCCTCCAGCGGGCGGGCAACCTCTTCTCGATCTTCTTCACCGACACCCCGGTCACCGACTTCGAATCGGCCCGCACCCAGAACACCGACGCCTACCGGGCGTTCTTCCACAGCATGCTGGACCAGGGCGTCTACCTGCCGCCGTCGGCGTACGAGGCGTGGTTCCTGTCGGCCGCCCACGACGACGAGGCGCTCACCCAGGTCGCCGAGGCGCTGCCCCTGGCCGCCAAGGCCGCCGCCCAGGCCGCCGGGGCCTGAGACGGCTCAGGCTCCCGTACGGGTCACGCCGCCGTTGACGTGCGGGATCTGGCCCGTGACGAAGCCGGCGTCGTCCGAGACCAGGAAGGCGAGGGCGCCGGCGAGGTCCTCCGGGACCGACTGATGCTTGATGGTCTGCATGGCCGTCACCCGGGCGAACACCTCCTCGGCGGTCGGGCCGTTCGCCCGGGCGCGGCCGAGGAAACCCTCGGTCGCCACCAGTCCGGGCGCGATCGCGTTGACGGTGACGCCGCTCTCGCCGAGCTCGTTGGCGAGCGCCCGGGTCAGCGCGTGCACGGTGCCCTTGCTGGTCATGTACGCAAGGTCGCGGTTCTGCGTCGTGGTGATGCCCGAGCCGGTGTTGACGATCCGCCCCCACCCGGCGGCGCGCATCCCCGGCGCGAACGCACGGCCACCAGGTCACCGGACTCGACGATGTGCTCGATCACGACGGTCAGGCCGGAGAACACGCTGCGAAGGTGATCGATGCTCTTCTTCCATCCGTCGGGGCCTCCTCCGCTTCGCAGAGCCGGGACGGCCTCCCAGTCAGGGGCGAGGGCCTGGTCGACCAGCGCCATGTCACCGGTGGCCAGGGCCTCGTAGAAGCGCCGGACCGCCATTTCCTTCTCGGTAGCCATGCGTCCACGGTAGGGACGCGCGTCATGGCTGATCAAAGACCTGTTCCGCACCACGTAATACGCTTCGGGCATGACGGATCTCGACCTACGGCTGGTGCGCTACTTCACCGTCGTCGCGTCGCACCTGCACTTCGGCCGCGCCGCGGCCGAGTTGCGCGTCGCGCAGCCGTCGCTGAGCCGGCAGATCAGCCGGCTGGAGGCCGAGGTGGGCGCGCGGCTTCTCGACCGTACGCGGCAGGGCACGCGGCTCACCGAGGCGGGAGAGGCCTTCCTCCCACACGCACAGGCGTTGCTCCGCGCGTCCGAGCAGGCCGTGGCCGTCGCCCGGGCCGCCGCCCAGCCCACCCGGATCACCATCGGCTACACCGCCGGTCTGATCGTCACGCCGGCGGTGCGGGACCTGCGGCATAAGCATCCCGACGCCGACGTACGCACGCTGCACCTCGAATGGAGCGAGCCGCGTGCGGCGCTGCTCGACCGGCGGGTCGACGCGGTGGTCACCCGGCTGCCGCTGCGAACCGGCGGGCTGCGCGTGACGATCCTCTACGACGAGCCGAAAACGCTGCTCGTGCCGATCGGGCACCGGCTGGCCGGCAAGGAGTCGGTCACCCTCGACGACATCGAGGGCGAGCCGATCCCCCGCTTCCCGGATCCCGAGTTCGACGCGTACTGGCGCATCGACCCGCGACCCGGAGGGCGCCCCGCGCCCGGCGGACCCCCCGTCGAGACCATCGAGGACAAGCTCGAACACATCGCCGCGGGACAGGCCGTGGCCATCGTCCCGGCCGCCCTGTACGCGGCCGGCATCCGGCCCGACCTCACCACGGTCCCGCTGCACGGCGTCGAACCGGGTCACGTCGTCGTGGCGAGCCGGGCCGAGGACCGCGGCCGGCTGGTGGCCGCGTTCCACACGTCAGCCCGCACCCACCTGCACGCCTAGGCCTCTTACTTCACCAACTGATCGAGGTCCACCTCGATTGGGAAGGGCACCTGCACCGCCAGGTGCCCATGGTGGATCCCGGTCGGCGTGTAACCGCCCGTGGCCGGGTCGCGCTCGTACACGTAGACGACCGGCCTGCCGTCATGCTCCTCCACCCGCCAGAAGTGCGGGATGCCCGCTTCGGCGTAAACGCTCGGGCTTGAGCTTGCGGTCGCGTTCGACGGACTCCGGCGAGACGATCTCGACCACGAGATGGACCTCCCGCGCGGCGTAGAACGTGCGGGCCATGTCCGCCCCGGCCTCGGCATCGATGATCATCACATCCGGGCACGGCCGCGTACGGTCCCCCAGCTTGACGTCCATCCGGTGGACAGCGGTCAGGGCCGCGGGAGCCTGCATGTCCAGACGCGCGGTCAGCCCCTGCACCAGGCGCTGGTGGAGCCGTCTCTGAGGTGCCGCGAGAACGAGCGCTCCATCGATCAGCTCGACGTGGGTGAAAAGGTCAGGCTCTCCGTCCAGGCCCTCGGACGGCAGGTGATCGAGGTCGTCCGCGGTCCATCCGCCTGGGGGTCGGTGCGCGGATGTGCTCCTCATGCCACGAACTTTAGCGTTCGGATGATGACCGAGAGTGACCGGTTGTCGCGCGGTCAGCGGGAGTGGGGGTGGCGGCGGTGCGGGGGCGGGCGTTGGCGTAGAGGAGGCCGGCGAGGATGAGGGCGCCGGCGGCGATCGTGAGCGGGGAGACGGGCTCCCCGGTGAAGATGGCGGCGGAGGCGAGCCCGAAGACCGGCACCAGCAGGCCGTACGGCGCGACGAGCGAGGCGTCGTACCGGGTCAGGAGCCATCCCCAGACGGCGAACCCGCCGAGGGTCGACAGGAACGCGGTGTAGAGCACGGCGCACACGCCCTCCACGGTGAACGATCCGAGCGAGGACGCGCCCTCGGTCGCCAGGGCCAGCGCCAGGAGGGGCGGTGCCGAGACCGCGCTCACCCACACCATGAAGCGCAGGGAGTCGGGCGGCGCGGCCCTGCGGGTGGCGACGTTGCCGAGGCCCCACCCGGCCGCCGAGGCCACGCACAGCAGGAACGCCCCGAACGGGATCGCGCCCGATCTCGCGACGACGCCCGCCGCGATCAGTCCCAAGCCGGCGAAGGCCACGGCCGTGCCGGCGATCCGGCGGCGCCCGAGCCGTTCGCCGAGCAGCGCGGTCGCGAACAGCGCGGTGAAGACCGCCTGCACCTGGATGACCAGGGAGGTCAGCCCGGCCGGCATGCCGGCGCGCATGCCGAGAAGCAACAGGCCGTACTGCGCGACGCCGAGCGACGCGCCGGTGGCCAGCACCCACCGCCAGGGCACGCGCGGTCCTCCGGTGACCAGCACGGCGGGGAAGGCGGCCAGCAGGAACCGGAGGGCGGCGTACGTGAGAGGCGGGTAATGCTTGAGGCCCGTCTGCATGACGACGAAGTTGCAACCCCAGACGGCGGCGAGTGCGACGGCCAGGGCCAGGTGGCGGGGACGCATGAACCGGTCGCCCGGAAGGGTCAGCGGGAGGGGCGCCGGTCCCGGCTCTGCCTGGCCTGCTTCGCCAGGGTCTCCAGGTAGGAGGTCTGCTCGGAACGGGACGGCTTCGTGAAGAACTTGTTGAAGATTCGCATAACCAAATCATCGCATCGCTAAACAGTTGAGCACAACCGAGTTTTTCTTACCCGGACGGTTTAGACTGGCTACATGTTGGATCTGAACCGGCTGAAGGCACTGCACGCGGTCGCCGTCTACGGGTCCGTGGGCGCCGCCGCCGAGGCGCTGATGGTGACCCCGTCGGCGATCTCTCAGCAGCTCGCGAAGCTCGAACGGGAGACCGGCGCGGTCCTGATCGAGCGCAACGGCCGCGGCGTGAAGCTCACCGACGCGGCCGGGCTGCTCGCCGACCACGCCGAACGCATCCTCGCGCTCGTGGAGACGGCGGAGGCCGACTTCGAGGCGCTGCGCGGGGAGGTGGTCGGCAGGCTGAGCATGGCCGCCTTCCCCACCGCCGCGCGGGGCATCGTGCCGCGCGCCCTCACCACGCTGAAGAGACAGCACCCCGACCTCGACCTGCTCGTGTACGAGCGGGAGCCCGAGCGGCAGATCCGCGAGCTGTCGCGCGGCGACCTCGATCTCTCCGTTCTCCAGGACTGGCTCAACCGGCCGATGGCCCTGCCGGAGGGGCTGTCGCGTACGGCGCTGCTCGACGACGTGGCCGACGTCGTCGTGCCGGCCGATCATCCGCTGGTGGGCGCCGACCGGGTGCGGCTGAGCGACCTCGACGGCGAGAGCTGGATCAGCTCGACCCCCGGCACGGTCTGCCACGACTTCCTGGTGTTCCTGCTGCGCTCCGAGGAACGGGAGCCGCACATCGTCTGCATGGCCGACGAGTACCCCACCCAGCTCGCGCTGGTCGCCGAGGGCCACGGATGCGCGCTCATCCCGCGGCTCGGCCGGGGACCGCTGCCGGACGGCGTCGCCGTCCTGGCCGTCCAGCCGCCGCCGGTCCGGCGGATCTACGCGGTGTGGCGGACCGACGCCGCGAGGCGTCCGGCGATCCGCGCCGCCGTCGAGGCGCTGCGCTCCGCGTGCCCGGAGCCGTCCGGTGGGTAGGCTGTGCAGGTCATGACAGAGATGACCATCGTTCACCTGCTCCGGCACGGAGAAGTCCACAATCCCCGCGGCGTCCTGTACGGCAGGCTGCCCGGCTACCACCTGTCCGAGACCGGCCGCCGGATGGCCGATGTCGTCGCCAAGGCCGTCGCGGGCAGGGACATCGTCGCGGTCTGGAGCTCGCCGATGGAGCGCGCCCAGGAGACCGCGGAGCCGGCCGCGCAGGCCCTGGGCCTGGAGATCACCACCGACGAGCGGCTCATCGAGGCGGGCAACGTCTTCGAGGGCCTGCGGATGACCGGCGGCGACACCGTCTTCCGCGATCCCCGCTCCTACCGCCACTTCAGGAACCCGTTCCGGCCGTCCTGGGGCGAGCCGTACCGCGAGGTCGTGGCCCGCATGAAGTCGGTGGTGGACGACGCGCGGGCGGCGGCGCGCGGCCACGAGGCGCTGCTGGTCAGTCATCAGCTGCCGATCTGGGTCATCCGGCTCGCCGCCGAGGGCAGGCGGCTGTGGCACGACCCGCGCCGGCGCCAGTGCGCGCTGGCCAGCCTCACCAGCCTGACCTTCGAGGGAAACCGGCTGATCAGCGTCGGCTACAGCGAGCCCGCCGGGGCGCTGCTGCGGGAGGTCGCGCAGCCGCAGGGCGAGGCCGCGCTGTTCGAGCAGGCCGACGCGGCCCTCCCGGAGGCGTTGCGCACCCATCCCGGGCAGGCCGACGTTCCTCCTGATGCGTTGCACCTCGATCCCGAGAGGTTGCGTATCGATCCCGAGGCTATGCGCGCCCATCCCGAGACGGCGGCCGGCCCGGAGGACGAGGAGACGCCGGGCCCGCGAGCGATGCCCGGGGCTTGATCGTCTCCTGGGCGATGCCGCACACGCGGCTGTGCCCCGGAGACCCGTGCCCCAGAGAACCGGGCACCCGCACCGGTCGGTAGGCTTACAGCTCTACCGGTTGTAGTACAAGGAGATCCATCTCCCGTGTCCGCCAAGCGCCTGACCGCAACGCGCCTGACCGCGCTCGCCGCCGCGGCCGCGGCCGTCACGGCCCTCGCCGGTTGCGCGGGCGGCCAGGAGGCCCAGCCCCGCTCCGGCGACACCCGTTTCGTCCCGGGCGACGGCCGGGTCGAGTTCTTCACCGCGGCGCAGCGCCAGAAGGCGCCCGCGATCGAGGGACAGACCCTGGACGGCGGCACCGCGACGCTCGCCGCGGGCAAGGTCCACGTGCTCAACTTCTGGGCCTCCTGGTGCGCGCCCTGCCGGGCCGAGGCGCCTGTGCTCAAGGACATCGCGGCGACCACCAAGCCGAAGGGCGTGGAGTTCCTCGGCGTCAACTTCAAGGACCTCCAGGCGTCGGCGCAGGCGTACGACCGCGCGGTGAAGCCGGGCTATCCGAGCATCTACGACCAGAGCGGCAGGACGCTGCTGAAGTTCCAGGGCACGGTGCCGCCCGCCGCCATCCCCTCCACGCTGATCATCGACGCGCAGGGCCGCATCGCCGCCCGCGCGCTCGGCGCCGTGAAGTACGACGACCTCCTCGCGGCCGTCACCAAGGTGACCGATGAGTGACCTCGGCAGCACCGTCGCGACGGGCTCGCTGCTGCTCGCCGCGCCGATCGCGGCGGCCGCCGGGCTCGTGTCGTTCGTCTCCCCGTGCGTGCTGCCGCTGGTCCCGGGCTACCTGTCGTACGTCACGGGCATGAGCGGTGACCCCAAGCGGAGCCGGATGGTGCTGGGCAGCGCGTTGTTCGTGCTCGGGTTCGCGCTGGTGTTCGTGCTCGGCGGGGCGCTGTTCGGCGGTCTCGGCGCGGCGCTGCAGGGCAACGCCGACGTGATCAGCAGGGTCCTCGGGGTGGTGACGATCATCCTCGGGCTGGCCTTCGTGGGCGTCCTGCCCGGACTCCAGCGGGACGTGCGCTTCCACCGGCTGCCCGCCGCCGGGCTCGCGGGGGCCCCGCTGCTCGGCGTCGTCTTCGGCCTCGGCTGGACGCCGTGCATCGGCCCGACGCTGGCGGTGGTCATGACGCTGTCGGTCAACCAGGGCAGCGCGCTGCGCGGCGCGGCCCTCGCCTTCGCGTACGCGCTGGGCCTCGGCCTGCCGTTCGTGCTGGCCGGGCTGGCCTACCGCAGGGCCCTCCACGCGTTCCGGGCTGTCCGCCGGCACACCCCGCTGATCACCAGGGTCGGCGGCGGCATGCTCGTGGCCGTCGGCGTGCTGCTCGTGACCGGGCAGTGGGCCGAGATCATCGTCCACCTGCAGGTGTGGGTCGGCGGATTCCGGCCGGTGATCTGATGAGCGCGCCCGACGACCTCGCCCGCGCCGTACGGGACGACCCCGCGCTCCTCGACGACCCCGCGCTCCTCGACGAGCCCGCGCCTGTCGACGAGACGGCGCCGCGCGACAAGACGGCGGGTGGGGGAGCGGAGGCCGGGGGCGCGGCGCGGGAGCCGGCCAGGCCGGTCGGCCTCGGGCCGGTCGGATGGCTGCGCTGGGCCTGGCGCACGCTCACCTCGATGCGCACCGCGCTCATCCTGCTGTTCCTGTTCGCGCTGGGCTCGGTGCCGGGCTCCGTCTACCCCCAGCGCGGCGTGGACCCGGGCAGGGTCGCGCAGTACTTCAAGGACAACCCCACCCAGGCGAAGTGGCTCGACCGCTTCTGGCTCTTCGACGTCTTCACCTCGCCCTGGTTCGCCGCGATCTACCTGCTGCTGTTCGTCTCGCTGGCCGGATGCGTGTTCCCGCGCGCGCTGGCGCATCTCAGGGAGATCCGGCGCAGGCCGCCCGCCGCGCCGCGCAACCTCCTCCGCCTGCCGCACGCCGAGGAGTTCCAGGGCGATCTCACCCTGGAGAGGGCCGCCGCCGTGCTCCGGCGCAGGCGGTTCCGGGTGGTCACCGGCGACGGCTGGGTGGCGGCGGAGAAGGGCTATCTCCGCGAGACCGGAAACCTGCTCTTCCACCTCTCGCTGCTCGTGCTGCTCTTCGCCGTCGGCGCCGGAGGCCTGTACGGCTACCGCGGCAACGTGCTGGTGGTGGAGGGCGACGGCTTCTCCAACGCCGTCGCGGCCTACGACCGTTTCATGCCGGGCAGCCGGGTCACCGCCGAGTCGCTGGAGCCGTTCTCCTTCACGCTGCGGGACTTCCAGGCCAGCTACGTCGCCGCCGGGGCCAAGCAGGGCCAGCCGCTCGACTACCTCGCGCGGCTGGAGGTGCGGGACTCCCCGGAGTCCGCCCCGCGCCAGGTGGACCTCAAGGTCAACGAACCGCTCGACGTCGACGGCACGCTGACCTACCTCATCGGGCACGGGTACGCCCCCACGTTCCGGGTGACGGACGGCGAGGGCCAGGTGGCCTACGACGGCCCGGTGCCCTGTCTGGCCGGCGACCAGGCGACGTACACGTCCGAGTGCGTCATCAAGGTGCCGGACGCCCAGCCGTCCCAGCTCGGCTTCCTGGCCCGCTTCCTGCCCACGACCGTGCCGAACGGCGACGCCTGGGTGTCGGTCTTCCCCGGCGCGGCCAACCCGACCGTGCAGGTCTTCCCGTTCGCGGGCGACCTCGGCCTGAAGTCGGGACTGCCGCAGTCGGTGTATCAGCTCGACACCACGCGCCTGAAGCCGCTCGGCAAGATGTCCGCCCAGCCGGCGCCGCTGAACGTGGGGGACACCAAGGAACTCGCCGACGGCGCGGGAAAGATCCAGTTCACCGGCGTCAAGGAGTGGATCAGCCTCCAGATCACCTACGACCCGGGCCGGGAGCCCGCGTTGCTCGCGGCGGCGGCCGCGGTGATCGGGCTCGTGCTGTCTCTCACGATCCGCCGCCGCCGCGTCTGGGTGCGGGTGAAGGACGGCAGGGCCACGGTGGGAGGATTGACCCGCACCGAAGGCGGCGGCGCGGCCTTCGCCGAGGAGTTCGCGCAGATCGTCACCGCCCTGCGCGGCGACCCGCCCACCGGTCACGTCACACCGGACGAGCCCCGGGCCACCGAACAGCCAGGAGCGGCCGCGCCGGGCGGCTCCGCGATCGTCGCCGGGCAGGCCGAGCCGGACCAGCCGGACGAGCCGCCCACCGGAAACGCCGCACCGGGCGTCCGCCCGGACGAGGAGTGAAGTCATGCCCGCCCCGGTCAGCCAAGCCGTCAACGAGACTCTCGCCATGATGAGCGACCAGCTCATCCTGGTCACCGTGCTGCTGTATCTCGCCGCGATGATCTGCTTCGCGCTGGAGCTCGCCTTCGGCCGGGTCCGTACGGCGGCGCCCGCGCGTACGCGTGAGCTCGTCGGCGCGGGCGGCCCGGCGCTCCCCGCGGAGGACCCGGGGGAGGGCGCCGGGGAGGGCACGGCCGAGACCACCCGCACGTCACAACCGGCGGGGTGGGCGGTCCGGGCCGGGATCGCCGGCGTGGTCATCGCCTGGATCGCGTGGGCCGGCAACCTCGCCGGCATCCTCACCCGGGGCATCGCGGTGGACCGGTGGCCGTGGGCCAACATGTACGAGTTTGTGGTGGCCATCTGCTTCGCGGCCGTCACCGCGTTCCTCGCGCTGCTGATCCGCCAGCCGATCCGCTACCTCGGCGCGTTCGTCACCGTGACCGCGGCGCTCGGGCTGGGCTTCGCCGTGCTGTTCCTGCACGTCCAGGCGGGCCCGGTGATGCCCGCGCTGCACTCCTACTGGATCGCGATCCACGTCACCGCGGCGATCGTGGCCAGCGGGCTGTTCATCGTGGCGGGCGTCTGCGCGATCCTCTACCTGATCCGCCAGGACGGACGGCCGTCGGTGCTGCCCGCCAGGGAGACCCTGGAGCGGGTCGCGCACCGCGCGATCGTCATCTCCTTCCCGATCTGGACCTTCGCCGTCATCGCCGGCGCGCTGTGGGCCGACCGGGCGTGGGGCCGCTACTGGGGCTGGGACCCGAAGGAGGTGTGGGCGTTCGTCACGTGGGTCGTCTACGCCGCCTATCTCCACGCGCGGGCGACGGCCGGATGGCGCGGCAAGGCCGCGATGATCATTTCGTTGGTCGCCTTCGGCTGCCTGCTGTTCAACCTGGTCGGCGTCAACATCTTCTTCTCGGGACTGCACTCCTACGCCGACGTCCCCAAGTGACCCCGGCGCCCGCCCGGCGCGTCACCGCCGGGGGACCGCTCCTGCCGGCGGGGGTGCCGGGCCGGGCGTGAGGGGCCGCCCGGTGCGGGTCGTCCGGCTGTGGTGAGTCGGTCGTCGGTCGGTGCCCGGTCGGCACTCGGTCAGTGGCCGCCCGGTCGCCGGTCAGTCGTCGCCGCGCAGACGGCGCTCCAGGCTGCTCAGGAAGTCCGGGTCGTCGTCGGGCCCGCGCGGCGCGTCGGCGCGCCTGGACCACGCCCCGGCCCGGCCGCCCGCCTCCGCCTCCGCCTGCCCGGCCCCCGGCCCGCCCACGGCGCCGTGGCCGTACACGGAGTGCACCGCTCGGGGACGGCCCACGAGGAGCCAGGTCAGGGCGCCGAGGTCGGCCAGGAAGATCACGATGAGGACCCACATGAACTTGGGGAGGTTGCGCATGTCCTCCTCGGGGGTCGTGATCACGTCGAACAGGCAGTAGAGCCAGAAGGCAAGCAGCGCCAGGCCGATAATCACGCTAGGCATGCCCACACGGTAAGCCATGCCGGCGACTGATCGTGTCCGGCTTCGGGGTGACGTGGACAGCCGGGCATCGTACGGTGGACCGGTACACGGCGTCCGGATACCGCGCCCCACGGAGCGTGGAGCCTGCCGGAGACGCCCGTGGACCCATGTGACGGAAGCAACCTGACAGGAACCAGCAGCCTGACGGATTCGGCCTGAACAGAGGGGTGCGATGGCGGAGCCGGGCGACAGGGGCCGCCACCGGCGCGGAGCGCGATGGTGGCAGCGAGGGCCCTACGTGTCCTCCCACCGCCGCACCGACGTCCCCGGACGCGCGGAGGACCGCGCCTCCGACCGTGGCCCCGACCGTGGCCCCGACCGTGGCTCCGAGCGCGCTTCCGACCGTTCCGCCGATCGCGCCTCCGACTGGGCCTCCGGCCGCCCCTTCGACCGCGGCGCCGACCGTTCCGCCGACCGCGCTCGCGGACGCGCCTCCGACCGTGCCTCCGACCGTGCGTCCGACCGTGCTTCCGACGGCGGCCCCGAGCGGGCCTCCGGACGGCCGTGGGAGCGGGCGCAGAACCGGCCCCCGGAGTGGGGCTCCGAGTGGGGCGCCGAGTGGGGCATGGAGTGGGGCGCCGAGTGGTCGCCTGAGCGGCACCCGGAGCGGGTTTACGCCGTGACCGCGCCGGTGGTCGACGACCGCCCCCAGTACACCTGGCAGGACTTCGAGCTCGACGACCTGCCGACCCGGGTCGCGCCCCATCCGCCCGACGCCCCCGACCTGCGGGACGGCAGGAGAAACTGCGGGCCGCTGGAACGCGTCCTGTTCCGCGAATGGGACGCCGAGGAGGGCCCTCCTTCCGCCGACGCCGTACGGGCCGTGGACAGCCTCGCGCGGCTGCCCGAGCAGCTGAAGACCAAGCTCGCCATCGGGCTCGACGGCATCTACGTGGGCCGGGGCGGGGTGCCCGACCTGGACGACATGGGTTACCTGCGCGGCGCCCCGCTGCCGTCGGGCCGGGCCACCTGGGACATCTGCGCCGGCGCGTACGGAGACCGCAAGATCGTGGTGGGGGATCGGCCGTCGCCCACGCCGGACGTGATGATGCACGAAGTCGGGCACGCGCTGGACGACGTCGACGCGGGTCCGGGAGAGTGGGTTTCGGACTCCCCGGAGTTCGCGGCGCTCTACGAGGAGTGCCTGCCGCTGCTCGCGTCGTCGTTCCACCGGCAGCCCGCCGGCCTGGGGCGCAAGGAGTTCTTCGCCGACGCGTTCGCGGCGATCGCGTCCCGGCAGCGCCCGGCCCTGGTGGACATGCTGGGCGGTGACACGAGGACGGCCCTCAACGTCATGCTCTTCTTCAACCGGCGTTACGGAATCTAGGTGATTCGGATGTACGTTATCCGGCTCGGCGACGGGACGCTGCGCGTGCCCCGGTCCCTGACCACCGATGACGGGCGCCTCATCGGCAACGCGTACGTGGAGGTCACGCCGGGGGAACCCGGTTACGAGGGCTGGCTGGCCGAGTCGATCACCGAGCAGGAGGACGCCGAGCGACGCCGTCGCTGGCGGGAGGGCGACGACGCGCTGGAGCAGGCGTTCCTGGCCTTCAAGGCAGAGCAGGACCGATGAACCCCGGCAAGGGAGCAGGACGAGCCGGGAGGGCCTGTTACGGCAGCCTGAAATAGAGGTGGGACTGACTCCGGTGACCCTGCGGCGTGCGGGTAGCGCGCAGGATCACCCGGTGCTGGTACTGCGTCAGACTCGCGGGGAGTCGCCGTTCGGCCGATCGGCCGTGAGGACGTCCTCTCCGCGAAGGAGGGCGTGTACTTCCGATTCACGGAACCGCCGATGCCCCCCGGGGGTACGGATGCTGCTGATACGCCCGGCCGCGGCCCAACGGGTCACGGTCTTCGGGTCGACCCTGAAGAGAGCCGCAACCTCTCCAGGAGTCAGCAGTCGCTCGCTGCTACTCTCCACAATCTCTCCCCCTCGCGTCCCGCGTCCTGCAGCGGGCGGACAGGTAACCAGTGTGCCGAGCGAAGCCTGATTTATCCGTGGTTTTCGGAGAAGATCACGGGTTGTTACCGGCTCAGTGCCCGATTGTTATATGATAGAGCCTCTTTGGGGCGCTCATGGGTGTTTCTTTACAAAAGCGCCTTGTTGTGAACACTAGCAGTGCTCGCAGCAGATGCGAAGAGCGACCAGCGCACCGGGAGAGTGACGTAACCTCGACGCTGTGCATCCGGTTGTCGTTTACACCCTTTCGCGCCTCGCCCTGTTCGCGGTCGCGGTCGGCGTCCTGTATCTCGTCGGCCTGCGGTCGTTCCCGCTGCTGCTGGTCGCCGTGCTGGTCAGCGGTCTGGCCAGCTACGTGCTGCTGTCGAAACAGCGCGACGCGGTGAGCGAGCGCATCGCCACGAAACGTCGGGGACCCGGGAACTCCTAGGCCGCCGGGAACATGCCGACCCGGGCATGGTACTCATGCCCGAGCTCCGTCGTGTCGCTTCCCACCAAAAGACCGGCCTTTACGGTCAGGAAGGCCTTTACCCCGATTCCCCTTTCCCGCGTCGGGTTCCATCTCAGCGCACGGCCCGTTACAGGGTGTATCGCCCCGATACCGGGCCGGTGGACCGCTCCCGGGCCGGCCGTGTCGGCCCCCCGCGGGTTGTTCAGCCAGCGCTGGTGCCCGCCCACGTAGACGGCCGAACCGGTCACCGCGACCGCGTAGAGCGAGTCGCCCCCGGTCAGGTTGACCCAGGTCGGACGGACCGCGTCGCCCTTCGCGTACGTCTCGAACCTCGCGGCGGAGTCGCACAGCTTGGTGGTGCGCGGCGCCGGCCCGCCCGTCGTGACGACCACGAAGTAGCTCCCGTCGGGTGACACGTCCAGCCCGCGGACGTACGACGGGAAGTCGGGCTTGCAGCCGGGGGCGTACGCCTCCGTGTGCCAGCCGGCCACCCGGCCCGTCGTGAGGTCGATCACTCCGAGCTGCGGGCGGCGCAGGCCGTCGAGCGTGGTGAACGAGCCGTCGACGACTAAGCGGTCGGACGTGGCGGCCATCGCGTAGATCCCGACCCCGCCGCCGCGCCCGTCGCCGGGGGTGACGGTGAAGCGGGGGTCCACCGCGCCGGTCTCGGCGTCGACCCGGGCGAGGGCGGTCCGCGCGCTGCGGCCGATCCTGCCGAAGTCGCCGCCGACGTAGAGCGCCCTGCCGAGACGCACCAGGCTGGTCACCTCTCCCGCGTAGACGGGCGCGGAGAAGGAGGAGACGGGAGCGCCGTCGGAGACGCGCAGCCGGGTCAGCCCCCGGGACGGCCAGGTGAAGGCGCCGCCCACGTAGACGGTGCCGCCGGGGCCCGGGGCCAGGGCGGACACCGGCCCGTCGAGGTCCGGCGCGAAGCCGGGCAGGACGCGGCCGGTGGGCAGGTCGAAGGCGAAGACGTTGGCGCGCTGCAGGTCGGCCCCACCGCGCGCCTCCCGTACCGCGCTGAACTCGCCGCCCACCACGACGGTGCGGCCGACCAGCGCGAACGCGGTGACGATGCCGTCGAGCACGTGCGGAGTGGTGTCCACGGGGTTCTCCGAGACCACGTGGGACTGCCGGAGCCCGGCGGAGGCCGGCGCGGCCGGCAGGACGGCGAGCGAGGTCACTGCGATCAGTGCGGTGGTGAGACGCATTCCCCAAGTTCTAGCAGACTGAGCGTAATCGATGAACTACGTTCCGCTCATCCTGTCCGGGTGGTGAGGGGCCGTGCGTGCCGCGGCCTAGGCTTGCGTGCATGACGCGCGCATCGCTGGACAAGCAGCCGCACGAGGTCGCCGCGATGTTCGATCGCACGGCCCGGCGCTACGACCTGGTCAACGACGTCCTCTCCCTGGGCCAGGACCGCCTGTGGCGCAGGGCCACGGCGGCGGCGGTGGACGCGGGCCCCGGTGAGCTGGTCCTCGACCTCGCCGCGGGCACCGGCACCTCGACCGACTCGTTCACCGCGCTCGGCGCGCGGGCGATCGCGTGCGACTTCTCGTTCGGCATGCTCAGCACCGGCGTGGCGCGCCGCGGCGGGTCCGGCCTGTACGGCGGGGGCGTTCGCGGCGTGACGTTCGTCGCGGGCGACGCGCTGCGCCTGCCGTTCCGCGACGAGACCTTCGACGCCGTCACGATCTCCTTCGGCCTGCGCAACGTCGCCGACACCGGGCAGGCGCTGCGCGAGCTGCTGCGGGTGACCCGGCCGGGCGGGCGCCTGGTGATCTGCGAGTTCTCCCGGCCGACGCCGAAGTCGTTCGACCTCGTCTACTCGCAGTATCTGATGAGGCTGCTGCCGCCGGTCGCCCGGATGGTCAGCTCCAACCCCGACTCCTACGAGTACCTCGCCGAGTCGATCCGGGCCTGGCCCGACCAGCGGGCGCTGGCGGGGATCGTCCAGAAAGCGGGCTGGGAGAAGGTGGGCTGGCGCAACCTGAGCCTCGGCATCGTCGCCCTCCACCGCGCCGTGAAGGGCCGGTGAGGAATGGTTGTCCACACCCCTCTGACATCCCGCCGCGCGTAGGGGTTAGACTGCGGCGCGACAGTTTGTGAAGTTGTTCACAAAGGCACGAAGGTCTAAACCAGTTTCGAGGCCTTCCTTCCCTGGAACGGACAGGACTCCGTGAGCGAGCAAACCCGCGTGACGCGGAGAGAGGTCGACGCCGACGTCATCGTCGTCGGTGCGGGTCCGGCGGGCTCGACGGCGGCCTTCCACCTCGCCCGCGCCGGCCTCCAGGTGCTGCTGCTGGAGAAGACGCGCTTCCCCCGGGAGAAGGTCTGCGGCGACGGGCTGACGCCGCGGGCGGTGAAGGAACTCGTCGCGATGGGCGTCGACGTCGACGCCCCCGGCTGGGTCAGGAACAAGGGGCTGCGCGTCTACGGCGGCGGCGTGCGGCTCGAACTCGACTGGCCGGAGCTGTCGAGCTATCCCGACTTCGGGCTGGTGCGCACCCGTGCCGACTTCGACCAGATCCTCGCCCGGCACGCCGAGGGCGCGGGCGTCCGGCTGCGCGAGGGCGTGAACGTTACAGGCCCGCTGCTCGACGAGCGCAGCGGTCACGTGATCGGCGTCACGGCCAAGGCGGACGGCGAGGAGATCGTCTACCGCTCGCGCCTGGTGGTCGCGGCCGACGGCAACTCGACCCGGCTGTCGATCGCGATGGGCCTGCACAAGCGCGAGGACCGCCCGATGGGCGTGGCCGTGCGCACCTACTACACGAGCCCCCGCCACGACGACGACTACCTGGAGACGTGGCTCGAACTGTGGGACGACGACCGGCTGCTCCCCGGCTACGGCTGGATCTTCCCCATGGGCGACGGCACCGCCAACGTCGGCCTCGGCCTGCTGAACACCAGCGACGCGTTCAAGAGCATCGACTACCGCGACCTGCTGCGGCGCTGGATGAAGAACACGCCGCCGGAGTGGGGCTTCACCGACGAGAACATGACGGGCCCGATCAGGGGCGCCGCGCTGCCGATGGGATTCAACCGGCAGCCGCACTACACCCGCGGCCTGGTCCTCGTCGGGGACGCCGGCGGCTCGATCAACCCCTTCAACGGCGAGGGCATCGCGTACGCCATGGAGACCGGCCGGACCGCCGCCGAAGTGATCGCGCAGGCACTGGCCCGGCCGACGCCCGCCCAGCGTGAGCGCGTATTACTCGCGTACCCGCGTATCCTCAAAGACGCCTATGGCGGATACTTCACTCTCGGCCGCCTGTTCGTCGAGGCGATCGGGAGGCCGGGGGTGATGAGCTTCGCCACCCGGCACGGGATGCCCCATCCCACCCTGATGAGATTCGCGTTCAAGCTTCTCGCTAATCTCACAGACCGGCGGGGCGACGTCTCCGACCGCATAATCAACGCCCTGTCGAAGGTGGCTCCGCCCGCATGACCGAGGCCCGTATGACCAAGAGTCGCATTGTGATCACGCAATTTCACCGAGTAAGCGAGGACATGTAGCCATGGAGCTGTATGTGCCGATTCTGGTGCTCGCGGTCCTCGCGGCGGGGTTCGCCGTGTTCTCCGTGGGCATCGCCCCCTTCACCGGGCCGAAGCGCTGGAACCGCGCGAAGCTGGACGCCTACGAGTGCGGCATCGAGCCGACACCGCAGCCGGTCGGCGGTGGCCGCTTCCCGCTGAAGTACATGATCACGGCGATGCTGTTCATCGTCTTCGACATCGAGATCATCTTCCTCTATCCGTGGGCGGTGGCCTTCGACAGACTCGGCGTGTTCGGGCTGGTCGAGATGGTGCTGTTCATCGTCACCGTCCTCGTGGCGTACGCGTACGTGTGGCGCCGCCGCGGCCTCGATTGGGATTAGCCATGGGTCTTGAAGAGAAACTCCCGAGCGGATTCGTCCTCACCACCGTCGAGCAGGTGGCCGGCTGGGCCCGGAAGAACTCCGTGTGGCCGGCGACCTTCGGTCTCGCGTGCTGCGCCATCGAACTGATGGCCACCGGCGGCCCGAAGCACGACCTGGCCCGCTTCGGCATGGAGCGCGCCTCCGCCTCCCCGCGGCAGGCCGACCTCATGATCGTGGCCGGCCGGCTGTCGCAGAAGATGGCGCCCGTCCTCCGCCAGATCTACGACCAGATGGCCGAGCCCAAGTGGGTCATCGCCATGGGCGTCTGCGCGTCGAGCGGCGGCATGTTCAACAACTACGCCATCGTGCAGGGCGTGGACCATGTGGTGCCCGTCGACATCTACCTGCCCGGCTGCCCGCCGCGGCCGGAGATGCTGATCGACGCCATCGTGAAGCTGCACGACAAGATCCAGAACATGAAGTTCGGCGCGCATCGCGAGAAGCAGGTCGAGGAGCTGGAGCTCCAGGCGCTGCGGACGCTGCCGCTCATCGACCAGGGGGCCGGGAAGTGACGACCGAGAACCTGCCCGGCCTGCCCGAGGAGCCGGTCGCCCGCACGGGCATGTTCGGCGCCAGGGACAGCGGCGACACCTCCGGCTACAACCGCCTGGTCGTCCGCCGCCCGCCCAAGCTCGTCAGCAGCCGGCCCTACGGGTCGTACTTCGACGAGGTGGCCGACGCGCTGGAGCCGGCGTTCGCCGACGCGATCGAGCGCGTGGTCGTCGACCGCGGCGAGGTCACCTTCCACGTGCGGCGCGAGCGGCTGGCCGAGGTGATGAAGCACCTGCGCGACGACCCCGCGCTGCGGTTCGAGCTGTCGCTCGGCGTCTCGGGGGTCCACTACCCGGAGGAGACCGGCGCCGAGCTGCGCGCCGTCTATCACCTGTGCTCCATCACGCACAACCGGCGCGTCCGGGTGGAGGTCTCCTGCCCCGACGCCGACCCGCACATCCCCTCCACGGTTCAGGTCTACCCCACGCACGACTGGCATGAGCGTGAGACGTACGACTTCTTCGGAATCGTCTTCGACGGCCACCCGGCGCTGACCCGCATCGAGATGCCGGACGACTGGGAGGGGCACCCGCAGCGCAAGGACTACCCGCTCGGCGGCATCCCGGTCGAGTACCGCGGCGCCGAGGTCCCCGCGCCGGACCGGAGGAGGTCGTACTCGTGAGCGTCGACCCGCACCAGGCAACGAGGGCAGCGAGGAGAGCGTCGTGAGCACTACGGAGACCGAGGGCCGGATCTACGACGTCGCCGGCCAGGACTGGGACGAGCTGGTCAAGACCGTCAGCGAGTCGTCCGACGAGCGCCTCGTCGTCAACATGGGCCCGCAGCACCCGTCGACCCACGGCGTGCTCCGGCTCGTGCTGACCCTCGACGGCGAGACCGTGACCGAGGCCCGCACGGTGATCGGCTACCTGCACACCGGCATCGAGAAGAACATGGAGTTCCGGACGTGGACCCAGGGGGTCACGTTCGTCACCCGCATGGACTATCTCGCGCCGATCTTCAACGAGACGGCGTACTGCCTTGGGGTCGAGAAGCTCCTCGGCATCACCGACCGGATCCCGGACCGGGCGCAGGCCATCCGGGTCCTGACGATGGAGCTCACCCGGATCTCCTCGCACCTCGTCGCGATCGCGACGTTCGGCCTGGAGCTGGGCGCGACGACGCCGATGCTGTTCGGCTTCCGCGAGCGCGAGATGGTGCTCGACCTGATGGAGTACATCACCGGCCTGCGGATGAACATGGCGTACGTCCGCCCGGGCGGCGTCAGCGTCGACCTGCCGGCCGGCGCGATGGACAAGATCGGTGAGTTCCTCAAGGTCATGCCGGGGCGGCTCAAGGAGATGCGCAAGCTCCTCGACGCGAACCCGGTCTACACCCGGCGCACCAAGGACGTGGCCTACCTCGACCTGACCGGCTGCATGGCGCTGGGCATCACCGGGCCCATGCTGCGCGCCGCCGGCCTCCCGTGGGACCTGCGCAAGTCGCAGCCCTACTGCGGCTACGAGACGTACGACTTCGCGGTCCCGACGCAGACCACCTGCGACGTGTACGGCCGCTATCTCGTCCGCATGGACGAGATGGAGGAGTCGCTGAAGATCATCGAGCAGGCGCTCGACCGCCTGTCCGGCCCGCTCAAGGGCGGCCCGGTGATGATCGAGGACAAGAAGATCGGCTGGCCGGCGCAGCTCGCGCTCGGCCCCGACGGCCTCGGCAACTCGCCCGACCACATCGCGCACATCATGGGCGGCTCCATGGAGGCCCTTATCCACCACTTCAAGCTGGTGACCGAGGGCTTCCGGGTGCCCGCCGGGCAGGCGTACGCCTCGGTCGAGTCGCCGCGCGGCGAACTCGGCGCGCACGTGGTCAGCGACGGCGGCACCCGGCCCTACCGGGTGCACTTCCGCGACCCGTCGTTCACGAACCTGCAGGCGGTGCCCGCGACGTGTGAGGGCGGCATGGTCGCCGACGTCATCTCCGCGGTCGCCTCGATCGACCCGGTCATGGGAGGTGTGGACCGATGACTTACGCGCCTGAGGTCCGCGAGCGTCTGGAGACGGACGCCAAGGAGATCATCGGCCGCTACCCCCGGCCGCGTTCGGCGCTGCTGCCGCTGCTGCACCTGGTGCAGTCGGTGGACGGCTACGTCTCCGACGACGGGCAGGAGTTCTGCGCCGAGATGCTGGGCCTGTCCAAGGCCGAGGTCGTCGGCGTGGCGACCTTCTACACCATGTACAAGCGCAGGCCGGCCGGCGACTACAACGTCGGCGTCTGCATCAACACGCTGTGCGCGGTGATGGGCGGCGACCAGATCTGGGCCGAGCTCAGCGAGCACGTGGGCGTCGGCCACGACGAGACCACCCCGGACGGCAAGATCACGCTGGAGCGGCTGGAGTGCAACGCCGCCTGCGACTTCGCGCCGGTCATGATGGTCAACTGGGAGTTCTTCGACAACCAGACCCCGGAGTCGGCCAAGCAGCTCGCCGACGACCTGCGCGCCGGCAAGGAGGTCGCGCCCACGCGCGGCCCGGGCCGGCTGTGCACGTTCCGGGAGGCCTCCCGGGTCCTCGCCGGGTTCCCGGACGGCCTGGCCGCCGACGGTCCGTCGGCCGCCGGTCCCTCCCTCGAGGGTCTGAAGATCGCCAGGGCCAACGGCTGGGAGGCCCCCAAGGCCGAGGGGAGCGAGAAGTGACGCGGAGCGAACCCGACGCAGTGAGCGGAGCGGTCCGCGAGGTACGAGTGGCCCGCGCAGCGAACGAGGAGCGGTGAGCGACCAATGACAACGCTTACGCCCGTCCTTACCGACAACTGGGACGTGGCCGGCTCGTTCACCCTCGACGGGTACGGCGAGTACGAGGCCGCGAAGAAGGCCCTGGGCATGGAGCCCGACGCGGTCATCCAGGCGGTGAAGGACTCCGGCCTGCGCGGCCGTGGCGGCGCGGGCTTCCCCACCGGTATGAAGTGGGGCTTCATCCCGCAGGGTGACGGCAAGGCCCACTACCTCGTCGTCAACGCCGACGAGTCGGAGCCGGGGACCTGCAAGGACATCCCGCTCATGATGGCCAACCCGCACTCGCTGGTCGAGGGCGTCATCATCTCGTCGTACGCGATCCGGGCGAACCACGCGTTCATCTACATCCGCGGCGAGGTGCTCCACGTCATCCGCCGGGTGCAGGCCGCGGTCCGCGAGGCGTACGAGAAGGGTTATCTCGGGGCGGACATCTTCGGCTCGGGTTACGACCTGGACCTCGTCGTGCACAGCGGCGCCGGGGCGTACATCTGCGGCGAGGAGACGGCGCTGCTCGACTCGCTGGAGGGCTACCGCGGCCAGCCCCGGCTCAAGCCGCCGTTCCCGGCGGTCGCCGGTCTGTACGCCTCCCCGACGGTGGTCAACAACGTCGAGTCGATCGCGAGCGTGCCGAGCATCATCGCCAACGGCGCCGACTGGTTCGCCGGGATGGGCACCGAGAAGTCCAAGGGCTTCGGCATCTTCTCCCTGTCGGGCCACGTGACCCGGCCGGGCCAGTACGAGGCCCCGCTGGGCATCACGCTGCGCGAACTGCTCGACATGGCGGGCGGCATCCGCGAGGGCCACGAGCTGAAGTTCTGGACGCCGGGGGGCTCCTCGACGCCGATCTTCACGGCCGAGCACCTCGACGTGCCGCTCGACTTCGAGTCGGTCGGCGCCAAGGGCTCGATGCTGGGCACCCGCGCCCTGCAGATCTTCGACGAGACCACCTGCGTGGTCCGGGCGGTCCTGCGCTGGACGGAGTTCTACGCGCACGAGTCCTGCGGCAAGTGCACCCCGTGCCGCGAGGGCACCTACTGGCTCAAGCAGGTGCTCAAGCGGCTGGAGAAGGGCCAGGGCTCGGAGGAGGATCTGGCGGCCATCACCGACATCGCCGACAACATCCTCGGGCGGTCCTTCTGCGCGCTCGGCGACGGCGCGACGAGCCCGATCCACTCGTCGGTGAAGCACTTCCGCGACGAATATCTCAAGCACTTCGAGATCGGCGGCTGCCCGTTCGATCCCGCCGCTTCCACGGTGTGGGGGTCCAAGTGACAGTTCAGACGACGCAGCCGGAACAGCCGGTCGTGGACATGGTCAGCCTGACCATCGACGGCTTCCAGGTCAGCGTCCCCAAGGGCACGCTGATCATCCGGGCCGCGGAGCTGCTGGGGATCCAGATCCCCCGGTTCTGCGACCACCCGCTGCTCTCACCCGCGGCCAACTGCCGCCAGTGCCTCGTCGACATCCCCGACGCGGGCAACGGCCGCGGCTTCCCGAAGCCGCAGCCGTCCTGCGCGATCGAGGTCGCCGAGGGGATGGTGGTCAAGACGCAGCTCACCTCGCCGGTGGCGGAGAAGGCACAGCGCGGCGTGATGGAGATGCTGCTGCTGAACCACCCGCTCGACTGTCCCGTCTGCGACAAGGGCGGCGAGTGCCCCCTGCAGAACCAGGCCATGTCGAACGGCCAGGGCGAGAGCCGGTTCGTCGAGCAGAAGCGCACGTTCGACAAGCCGGTCGCGCTGTCGACCGAGGTGCTGCTCGACCGCGAGCGCTGCGTCCAGTGCGCGCGCTGCATCCGCTTCTCCGACCAGATCGCGGGCGACCCGCTCATCGACTTCTTCGACCGCGGGGCCAAGGAGCAGGTGGGCGTCGCCGACGGCGAGCCGTTCGAGTCCTACTTCTCGGGCAACACGATCCAGATCTGCCCGGTCGGCGCGCTGACCGGCGCGGCCTACCGGTTCCGCTCCCGCCCGTTCGACCTGGTCTCCACGCCGAGCGCGTGCGAGCACTGCGCGTCGGGCTGCTCGCTGCGCACCGACCACCGCCGGGGCAAGGTCACCCGCCGCCTCGCCGGGGACGACCCGCAGGTCAACGAGGAGTGGAACTGCGACAAGGGCCGCTGGGCGTTCACCTACGCCACCGCGCCCGACCGGCTGCGCTCGCCGCTGGTGCGCGACGAGAGCGGCAAGCTCGTCCCGACCTCCTGGCCGGACGCGCTGGCCACGGCCGCCGAGGGCCTCGCGCGGGCCCGGGGCAGGGCCGGGGTGCTGGTCGGCGGGCGGCTCACGGTCGAGGACGCCTACGCCTACAGCAAGTTCGCCCGGATCGCGCTCGGCACCAACGACATCGACTTCCGGGCCCGGCCGCACTCCGAGGAGGAGGCGCGCTTCCTCGCCCACGCCGTCGCCGGCAAGGGCATCGAGGTCTCCTACGCCGACCTGGAGACGGCCCCGGCCGTGCTCCTCGCCGGCTTCGAGCCCGAGGAGGAGTCGCCGATCGTCTTCCTGCGCCTGCGCAAGGCGGCGCGCAAGCGGGGCCTGAAGGTCCACGCGATCGCGCCGTTCGCCACGCCGGGCCTGGCCAAGATGAACGGCTCGCTGATCCGGACGCTGCCCGGCGCCGAGGCCGAGGCGCTCGGCGACCTCGTCTCCAGCGACCTGCTGCCGCCCGGCACGATCATCCTCGCCGGTGAGCGGCTCGCCGCCGCCCCGGGCGCCCTGTCGGCGCTCGTACGGCTCACGCTCGCCACCGGCGCCCGGCTCGCCTGGGTGCCGCGGCGGGCGGGGGAGCGCGGCGCGCTGGAGGCGGGCGCCCTGCCCGGCCTGCTGCCGATCGGCCGCCCGGCCGCCGACGAGACCGCCCGCGCGGAGGTCGCCAGGGTGTGGGGCGTCGCCGCGCTGCCCACGGCGCCCGGCCGCGACACCTCGGGCATCATCGAGGCCGCGCTGAACGACGAGGTCGACGCGCTGGTCGTGGCGGGCGTGGACCCCTACGACCTGCCCGACCCCGCGAGGGCCCTGGCCGCGCTGGAGAACACCCCGTTCATCGTCAGCCTGGAGATCCGCGCCAGCGCGGTCACCGACCGGGCCGACGTGGTCCTGCCGGTCGCCGCGGTGGCCGAGAAGTCCGGCACGTTCGTCGACTGGGAGGGCAGGGGCCGCTCCTTCGGCGTGGCGACCGCCGTACCGGGCCTGATGAGCGACCTGCGGGCGATCGGCTCGATCGCCGACCTGATGGACGTGCACCTCGGCCTGCCCGACGACGCCGCCGCGCGGCGCGAGATGGCCACGCTCGGCTCCTGGAAGGGCCCGCGCCCGGCCGCTCCCGCGGTCAGCGGCCTCGTGGTCGCCGAGCCGCGGGCGGGCGAGGCGGTGCTGGCCACCTGGCACCTGCTGCTCGACGACGGCCGGATGCAGGACGGCGAGCCGTACCTCGCGGGGACCGCCCGCTCGACGGCGGCCCTGCTGTCGGAGGCCACCGCCGCCGAGATCGGCGCCGTGGACGGCGGGAAGATCACCATCGGTGACGACGTCGTCGTGCCGGTGCGCGTCGCGGACCTGCCCGACCGTGTCGTGTGGGTGCCGTCCAACTCCGCCGGCCTGTCGGTCACGCGCGACCTGCGCGCGGTCGCCGGAGACGTCGTCAAGATCGGGAGCGTCTCGTGAACAACCCCGGACCCACGCTGAGCGACTTCGGCCATGATCCCCTGTGGATCACGATCATCAAGGCCGTCGCGATCTTCGTGTTCCTGATGCTGGGCGTGCTGTTCGGCGTGTGGACCGAGCGCAAGCTCATCTCGCGCATGCAGCACCGCTACGGCCCCAACCGGGCGGGCAAGTTCGGCCTGCTGCAGTCGGTGGCCGACGGCCTGAAGATGGGCCTCAAGGAAGACATCATGCCGCGGACCGTGGACAAGGTGATCTACCTTCTGGCCCCGGTCATCATCGCCGTCCCGGCCTTCCTGGCGTTCTCGGTGGTGCCGTTCGGGCCGATGGTCTGGATGTTCGGCCACCGGACGCCGCTGCAGCTCACCGACCTGCCGGTCGCGGTCCTGCTGGTGCTGGCCACCGCCTCGATCGGCGTGTACGGCATCGTGCTCGCCGGGTGGGGCTCCCGCTCGCCGTACGCCGTGCTGGGCGGCCTGCGCTCGGCCGCCCAGGTCGTGTCGTACGAGATCGCGATGGGCCTGTCGTTCGTCGCGGTGTTCCTGAACGCGGGCACGCTGTCCACGTCGGAGATCGTGGCCAAGCAGGCGGGCGGCGGAACCTGGGACATCCTCGGGCTGCACATCCCGACGCCGTCGTGGTACGTGTTCTCGCTGATCCCGTCGTTCCTGATCTACGCGGTCTGCATGCTCGGCGAGACCAACCGCGTGCCGTTCGACCTCCCCGAGGGCGAGGGCGAACTGGTCGGCGGTTTCCACACCGAATACTCCTCGTCGCTGAAGTTCGCGATGTTCATGCTCGCCGAGTACGTGAACGTGTTCACGGTCTCGGCCATGGCGATCACGCTGTTCTTCGGCGGCTGGCGGGCCCCGTGGCCGATCTCCCTGTGGGACGGCGCGAACACCGGCTGGTGGCCCCTGCTCTGGTTCTTCGCCAAGCTGGTCATCGCGTTCGGGTTCTTCGTCTGGGTCCGCGCCTCGCTGCCGCGCGTCCGCTATGACCAGCTCATGGCCTTCGGGTGGAAGGTGCTGATCCCGCTCAACCTGGTCTGGATCCTGCTGGCCGCGACGTTCAAGGCGCTGCGCCTGCCGGAGACCGACCGGATGGGCATCATGGCCTTCGGCGCGGTGGTGATCATCGTCGCGTTCGTGGTCTGGCTGCGGTTCGACACGGTCAACCAGCGCCGCAGGGAGGCCAGGGCCGCCCAGGTCGAGGAGGAGTTCGAGCAACTGCGCGAGGAGCCTGCCGCGGGCGGGTTCCCGGTGCCGGCGCTCGACCTCCCGCACTACCACGGAGCCGTGCCCGCCGCGCGTGTCCCTACCGACGCCAAGGAGGTGACCAGTGGGAGCAACTGATTGGTTGAATCCGATCAAGGGATTCGGCGTCACCTTCCACCACATGTTCAAGAAGCCGGTGACGGTCAACTATCCCGAGGAGAAGCGGCCCACCGCGCCGCGTTTCCACGGGCGGCACCAGCTGAACCGGTGGCCCGACGGCCTGGAGAAGTGCGTCGGCTGCGAGCTGTGCGCCTGGGCCTGCCCGGCGGACGCCATCTACGTCGAGGGCGGTGACAACACCGACGAGGAGCGGTTCTCGCCGGGTGAGCGGTACGGCCGCGTCTACCAGATCAACTACCTGCGCTGCATCCTCTGCGGGCTCTGCATCGAGGCGTGCCCCACCCGGGCGCTCACGATGACGAACGAGTACGAGCTCGCCGACTCCAGCCGCGAGTCGCTGATCTACACCAAGGAGATGCTCCTCGCGCCGCTCGGACCGGGCATGGAGCAGCCGCCCCACCCGATGCGCCTCGGCGAAACCGAGGAGGACTACTACCGGTTGGGTCGAAGCAATGGGTGAGTCCATCACGTTCTGGGTGCTCGCGGTCGTCTCGGTGATCGCCGCACTCGGACTCGTCTTCAGCCGAAGGGCCGTCTACTCGGCCCTGATGCTCGGCGTCGTCATGCTCTCGCTGGCGGTGCTGTACGCCGTCCAGGACGCTCCGTTCCTGGCGGCCGTGCAGATCATCGTCTACACCGGCGCGGTCATGATGCTGTTCCTGTTCGTGCTCATGCTCGTGGGCGTGGACTCCTCCGACTCCCTCGTGGAGACGATCAAGGGGCAGCGGTTCTGGGCCGTCGTGGGCGGGCTGGGCTTCGCCGCCCTGCTCGCGCTCGGCATCGGCAACGCGGTGGCCGGGTCGCCGAAGGGCCTGGCCGCGGCCACCGAGGGGGGCGGCAACGTGTCCTCCCTGGCCCAGCTGATCTTCACGCGTCACGTGTTCGCCTTCGAGGTGACCTCGGCGCTGCTGATCACCGCCGCCCTGGGCGCGATGGTGCTGGCGCACCGGGAGCGCGCCGAGGCCAAGCCGACCCAGCGGGACCTGTCCCGGCAGCGCTTCGCCGCCTTCGGCCGTACCGGCAAGAACCCGGCGCCGCTGCCCGGCCCCGGCACCTACGCCCGGCACAACGCCATCGACATGCCGGCGCTGCTGCCCGACGGGACCATCGCGCCGCTGTCAGTCAACCGCTACATCGCCCGGTACGAGGAGTCCAAGGGCATCCTGCCCCCGGAGGTCGCCGAGGTGCTGGAGCAGGAGGAGGCCGCGCGGCGCGCCGCTCAGGCCAACGGGCACGGCGGTGAGCACGGCACGCCGACGGTGGCGGACGAGGCCCGGGACGCCGGTCCCGACACCGAGCCGATGCCCGAGGACGGCACCGGTCAGGACACCGTCGTGGCCGGTCGCGTGGTCCGTCCCCGCGGTGAGTCCGCGGCGACCGAGGAGGACGGCAAGTGACCACCCACTATCTGGTGCTCTCCGCGCTGCTGTTCGCCATCGGCGGCGTCGGCGTGCTCGTACGGCGCAACGCCATCGTGGTGTTCATGTGCGTCGAGCTCATGCTCAACGCCTGCAACCTGGCGTTCGTCACCTTCGCCCGGCAGAACGGCAACCTCGACGGCCAGCTCATCGCGTTCTTCGTGATGATCGTGGCCGCCGCCGAGGTGGTCATCGGCCTGGCCATCATCGTGACGATCTTCCGAACCCGCAGGTCCGCGTCGGTCGACGACGCCAGCCTGCTGAAGTACTAAGAGGTGGCCGTGGAACCCGCTGAGATCATCCAGCACTCCGGTGGAGCGATCGGGGCCGCCTGGCTGATGATCGCTCTGCCCCTGGTGGGAGCGGCGATCCTCCTGCTGGGCGGCCGGAGGACCGACAGGTTCGGCCACCTGCTCGGGGTGCTCATGGCCGTGGCGTCGTTCGCGGTGGCCGCGCTGTCGTTCGTCCAGCTCCTCGGCCTCGCCCCGGGCGAGCGCCGCCGGGGCATCGAGCTGTACGACTTCGTCCCGGGCCTGGCGAAGGTGGGCCTGCTGGTCGACCCGCTGTCGATCTCGTTCTGCCTGCTGATCACCGGTGTGGGCTCGCTGATCCACATCTACTCGATCGGCTACATGGCGCACGACCCGAACAGGCGGCGGTTCTTCGCCTACCTGAACCTGTTCGTCGCGGCGATGCTCCTGCTGGTGCTGGCCGACAACTACGTCGCGCTGTTCGTCGGCTGGGAGGGCGTCGGCCTCGCGTCGTACCTGTTGATCGGGTTCTGGCAGCACAAGCCCTCGGCGGCGACCGCGGCCAAGAAGGCGTTCATCGTCAACCGCGTCGGCGACTTCGGCCTGCTGATCGGCCTCTTCACGATCTTCGCGACGTTCCACACGCTGGCCTTCAACGACGTCTTCGCGAACGCGTCCAAGGCGTCCTCGGGCACGCTCACCGCCATCGGCCTGCTGCTGCTGGTCGGCGCCTGCGGCAAGTCGGCCCAGCTGCCGCTGCAGTCCTGGCTTCTCGACGCGATGGAGGGCCCGACCCCGGTCTCGGCCCTCATCCACGCCGCGACCATGGTCACCGCCGGCGTCTACCTCATCGTCCGGTCCGGTCCGATCTACCAGGGCGCCGAGACGGCGCAGCTCGTGGTGACGATCGTCGGCGTGGCGACCCTGCTCGCCGGTGCGATCATCGGTACCGCCAAGGACGACATCAAGAAGGCGCTGGCCGGTTCGACGATGTCGCAGATCGGCTACATGGTGCTCGCCGCGGGCATCGGCCCGGCCGGATACGCCTTCGCGATCGCGCACCTGATCACGCACGGCTTCTTCAAGGCCGACATGTTCCTCGGCGCGGGCTCGGTCATGCACGCCATGAACGACGAGGTCGACATGAGGAAGTACGGCGCGCTGCGGAAGGTCATGCCGGTCACGTTCGCGACGTTCGCCATCGGCTACCTCGCGATCATCGGGTTCCCGCTGCTGTCCGGTTACTTCACCAAGGACGGCATCATCGAGACCGTGATGGAGCACAACGCCGTCCTCGGCTGGCTGGCCGTGCTCGGCGCGGGCATCACCGGCTTCTACATGTCGCGCCTGGTGTTCATGACGTTCTTCGGCGCCAAGCGCTGGGAGCCGACGGCCCACCCGCACGAGTCGCCCGCCGTCATGACCTGGCCGCTGGTCATCCTGTCGGTCGGCGCGATCGGCCTGGGCGCGTTCCTGGTCCTCGGCAACCGGTTCATGACCTTCCTCGCGCCGGCCGTCGGCGCGCCGGAGGAGATGCCGTCCTTCCACCCGTTCAGCCTCACCGGGCTGGCCACGCTCGCGCTCGTCGCGGTGGGCGCGGTGTTCGCCTGGTTCCGGTACGGCGCGGCCGAGGTGCCGGCGGTCGCCCCGCGCGGCTCGTTCCTCACCACCTTCGCCCGTCGTGACCTGTACGGCGACGCCCTGAACGAGGCGCTGTTCATGCGCCCCGGCCAGTGGCTGACCCGCCTGGCCGTGTTCTTCGACAACCGCGGCGTCGACGGCCTGGTGAACGGCCTGGCCGCCGGCATCGGGGGGACCTCCGGGCGGCTGCGCAGGATCCAGACCGGGTTCGTCCGCTCGTACGCGCTGTCGATCTTCCTGGGCGCGGCCATCCTGGCCGGTGCCTGGCTCGTCGTAGGGAACCTGTGATGCCCTGGCTTTCAACCCTGATGGGCGTGTCCGTGCTCGGCGCGCTGGGCGTGACCCTTGTCCGCAACGACAAGCTCGCCAAGCAGTTCACCCTCGTGGTGTCGCTGATCGTGCTGGCGCTGACCGTCGCCATGGCGGTCCAGTTCAGCCCGAACGGCGACAAGTTCCAGTTCGCGGAGACGTACGACTGGATTCCCGCGTTCGGCGTCCACTACGGCGTCGCGGTGGACGGCATCGCCCTGGTGCTGATCCTGCTGTCGGTGATCCTCGTGCCGATCGTGGTGCTCGCCTCGTGGCACGACGCTGAGGCCGGCAAGCGCTCGGTCCGCACGTACTTCTCGCTGCTGCTGGTGCTCGAGGCCATGATGATCGGCGTCTTCGCGGCGACCGACGTCTTCCTCTTCTACGTCTTCTTCGAAGCCATGCTGATCCCGATGTACTTCATGATCGGGTCGTACGGCGGGGCGCAGCGGTCGTACGCGGCGGTGAAGTTCCTGCTGTACTCGCTGTTCGGCGGGCTGCTGATGCTGGTGGCGGTGATCGCGCTCTACTCCATCGCCGGCAAGGGCACGTTCATGTTCACCGACCTGGTCGGGACCATCCAGGACGCGACGACGCAGAAGTGGCTGTTCCTCGGCTTCTTCGTCGCCTTCGCGATCAAGGCGCCGCTGTGGCCGTTCCACACCTGGCTGCCGGACGCCGCCGCCCAGGCCCCGGCCGGCGCGGCCGTCCTGCTCGTGGGCGTGCTCGACAAGGTCGGCACGTACGGCATGCTGCGCTTCTGCCTGGAACTGTTCCCCGACGCCGCGAAGTTCTTCACGCCGCTGGTCATCACGCTGTCGGTGATCGGCATCGTGTACGGCGCGATCGTGGCCATCGGGCAGACCGACATGAAGCGGCTCATCGCCTACACCTCGGTGTCGCACTTCGGCTTCATCGCCATGGGCGTGTTCGCCATGACGACCAACGCGGCCTCGGGCGCGACGCTCTACATGGTCAACCACGGCTTCTCGACCGGCGCGCTGTTCCTCGTCGCGGGCTTCCTCATCTACCGCAGGGGCTCGCAGTTCATCTCCGACTACGGCGGCGTGCAGAAGGTGGCGCCGATCCTCGCCGGGACGTTCCTGGTGGCGGGTCTGTCCAGCCTCTCGCTGCCCGGCCTGAGCACGTTCGTCAGCGAGTTCATGGTCCTCATCGGCACCTACGAGCGCTACCTCGTGCCCGCCGTCATCGCGACGACCGGCGTCATCCTCGCCGCGATCTACATCCTGTGGATGTACCAGCGGACGATGAACGGCCCGACCGCCGAGTCGGTGAAGACGCTGCCGGACCTCAACGCGCGGGAGAAGTTCGTGGTGGCGCCGCTGATCGCGCTGCTGCTGGTGTTCGGCTTCTATCCCAAGCCGCTCCTCGACGTGATCAACCCCGCCGTGAAGGACACGCTGTCCAGCGTCTCGGTCACGGACCCGAAGCCGGCCGTACCCGTTGCTCAGGAGGGCAAGTGAACGGCACCATTGAGGCGCCCACCATCGAGTACGCCCTGCTGGCGCCGATGCTCGTCGTCTTCGGCGCGGCGATCGTCGGCGTGCTGGTGGAGGCGTTCGCGCCGCGTTACCTGCGCTCGGCGATCCACCTGCCGCTCACGCTCCTCTCGCTGGCCGGCGCGTTCGCGCTGGCCGTGTGGCAGGCGCTGAAGGGCGTGCCGACCAAGCCCGCGGCCATGGGCGCGGTGGCGGTCGACGGCCCGGCGCTGTTCATCTGGGGCACGATCCTCGTGCTCGCCTTCGTGAGCGTGCTGCTCATCAAGGACGAGGAGCACTTCGTCGGCTCCGCGGCGGCCCTGCCGGGCTCGGCCGAGGAGGAGCAGTCGCTGGTGGAGCGCGCCGCGCACACCGAGGTCTACCCGCTGCTGCTGTTCGCGGTGGGCGGCATGCTGCTCTTCCCGGCGGCCAACGACCTGCTGGTGGCGTTCGTCGCCCTGGAGGTCATGTCGCTGCCGCTGTACCTGCTGTGCGGCCTCGCGCGCCGCCGCCGCCTGCTGTCGCAGGAGGCCGCGGTCAAGTACTTCCTGCTCGGCGCCTTCTCCTCGGCGTTCTTCCTGTACGGCACCGCGCTGCTGTACGGCTACGCCGGGTCGGTCGACCTCGCGAAGATCAACCTCGCGCTCGGCTCGGTCGGCGGCCAGGACACCCTGCTCTACATCGGCGCGGCCATGCTCGGCGTCGGCCTGCTGTTCAAGATCGGCGCGGCGCCGTTCCAGGCGTGGAAGCCCGACGTCTACCAGGGCTCGCCCACGCCGATCACGGCGCTGATGGCCTCCGGCACCCTGGTGGCCGCCTTCGGCGCGCTGCTGCGCGTGTTCTGGGTCGGCCTCGGCGGCCTCGACTGGGACTGGCGCCCGGTGTTCTACGGTGTGGCGATTCTCACGATGGTGGTCGGCGCGATCCTCGCGATCACCCAGACCGACATCAAGCGGATGCTCGCCTACTCCTCGATCGCCCACGGCGGCTTCCTGCTCGTCGGCGTGATCGCCACCGGCAGCGCCGCACAGAACACCGCGGCCCTCTCGGGCCTGCTGTTCTACCTGGTGGCGTACGGCTTCACCACGGTCGGCGCGTTCGCGGTGGTCACGATGGTGCGCGACGCGGGCGGCGAGGCGTGGCACCTGTCCCGCTGGGCCGGGCTCGGCAAGCGCTCGCCGCTGCTGGCCGGCACGTTCGCCTTCTTCCTGCTGGCTTTCGCCGGTATCCCGCTGACCAGCGGGTTCTTCGGCAAGTACGCCGTCTTCCAGGCGGCCGTCAGCGGGGGCGCGCTGCCGCTGGTCATCGTCGGCGTGGTGGCCTCGGCCGTCGCCGCGTTCTTCTACGTGCGGGTCATCGTGCTGATGTTCTTCAGCGACCCGGCCGCCGACGGCCCGTCCGTCGTCCTGCCCTCGCGGGGGACCGCGGCTGTGGTAGGTATCGCGGCATTGGCTACGGTAGTTCTCGGGGTGTTCCCTCAGCCCTTGCTTGACCTCGCGCACTCGGCTGCGCAGTCCCTGTTCGTCCGATAGGAGATCTCCGTATGGCCGCGCCGCCCGTAGTGGACATTCCTCTCGTCGACGAGCGGCTGGCCGAGGATCTCGGAAACGGGCTCGCGGCGGTGGAGAAGCTGCTGCGCTCGTCGGTGGAGAGCGAGGACGCCTTCGTCACGGAGGCGTCCCGGCATCTCATCGAGGCGGGCGGCAAGCGGTTCCGGGCCATGCTCGTGCTGCTCGCCGCCCAGTTCGGCACCCCCGACGCTCCGGGCGTCGTGCCCGGGGCCGTCGTCATCGAGCTGACCCACCTGGCGACGCTCTACCACGACGACGTGATGGACGAGGCCCCGGTGCGCCGGGGCTCCCCGTCCGCCAACGCCCGGTGGGACAACACCGTGGCCATCCTCACCGGCGACTACCTCTTCGCCCAGGCGTCGGAGATCCTGGCCGACCTCGGCAGCGAGCTGATCCGGATCCAGGCGCGCACGTTCTCCCGGCTGGTGCGCGGCCAGATCCGCGAGACGATCGGCCCGGCCGAGGGCCGCGACGCGATCGCCCACTACATCGGCGTGCTCGCCGACAAGACCGGCTCGCTCATCGCCACCTCGGGCCGCTTCGGCGCCATGCTGGCCGGCGCTCCGGCCGACGTCGTGGATCGCCTCACCGACGCCTGCGAGGCGATCGGTGTGGCCTGGCAGCTCGGCGACGACCTCATCGACGTGGCCGCCCCCACGTCCGACTCCGGCAAGACGCCCGGCACCGACCTGCGCGAGGGCATCCGCACGCTCCCCGTGCTGTACGCCCTGGCCTCCGGCGACCCCGCCGACGCGCGGCTGCGTACGCTGCTGTCCGGGCCGGTGGCGGAGGAGGACGTCGAGGAGGCGCTGACGCTGCTGCGGGCCAACCACGCGATGGCGCAGGCCCGCGCGGAGCTCATCCGCTGGACCGACCGGGCCAAGACCGCCCTCGCCGGCCTGCCCGACATCCCCGCCCGTACGGCCCTGGTCGCCCTGTGCGACTACGTCGTCGAGCGTACGGGCTGACGCCTTTCCGTAGATCATTGACCGGATGAGACTCACCCGGTCCGCGGTCGCCCTGTGTCTTTCCCTGGCAGTGACAGGCTGCGGGACGCAACGAGCGGGCACCCCCGCCGCCCCGGCGCCGCCGGACTCGCCGCCCGGCAACGCCGTCGTCGTGGACAAGGACCAGGCCGTCACGGCCGACCCGGCCGAGGACTCGACGCAGTCGCTCTTCGACGCCCTCGCCCGTGCGGCCACGTCCGCGGTGGTCTCGCCTGTGCCGATCTCGCCTGTGCCCGCCTCGCCTGTGCCGGTCGGCCCGCCCCCGGCACCCTCCGTGGAGCACTACTTCGAGGGACGGGTGCTTCCGAAGGGCCAATCGATCTCGGTTCCCAACCCCGGCAGCGGCCCCGGTGACCCCCGCTTGGGGCACGCGCTGCTCGTCGGCTACAAGGGGTTCGCCGAATCGGTCGTGACGCCTGGCGCGGTCGTCGCCCTGCCCGCCGCCGTTGACAGCGCCTCGGAGTTCATCTCGCTTCGTCAGGCGGCCGGGGCGTCTCCGGAGACCTCCACCTGTGAGAGGTGGGCCTCCGGATCATGGCGTGTTGCGCTGCGCGACTTCAACCGGCCCGGCGTGCGGATCGCCGCGACGCTGCTGAGTGCGACCAGGGAAGGAGCGTGGAAACGGTCGGCGGAGTTCTCCGAGACCATCCTCACCGGGCCCGCCTCGATGCTGAGCGGCCTCGGCGACCCCGCCGAGATGGGCTCCTGCCGGACGTTCCCCAGCGAGCAGGGCTACTGGATGCACGTCGAACCGTTCTCCGTGCCGCGTCTCGGCCTCCGGTCGTGGGCCTTCCGCGTCCTGGAGGGGAAGTCGGTGCGGCAGTGGGCCGAGGTGGTGCGGACACCGCGATACGTCCTGGAGATCCGGATCTCCACCCAGTGGCCCGAACCGCGCGTCGACCCCGCCGTACTGCTGCCGAAGATCGCCGAGGCCGGGTACGCCAGGGCCGAGGCGGCTCTGGGGTAGCACGGACCTAGCGTTGGGCGGCCAGCCACTCGTCGAAGGTGGTCGGCGCGATGCGGGCGCCCTCGCCGGGAAGGAGCACGTCTCCGGCCATCGACGTGCCGAAGAGCCCCGACCAGGTCGGCACGAGCCTGACCGTACGGCCGCGCGCCGCGAGGGTGCGCCGGGCCATGTCGACGAGGTCCTGTGGCTCGGGGCCGGCAACGTCGGCATGGCGTCCCCGCGGCTCGCCCGCCGCGATCTCGGCGAGGACGTCGGCCACGTCCGCGGGCGCGATCGGCTGCACGAGCAGTGGTGCGATCGTCGCGACGCCGTCCTGTTCGGTCCAGCTCACCACCGTCTCGGCGAAGTCGTGGAACTGCGCGACCGGGACGATCGTCCAGGGCACCGGCCCGGCGGACACGAGGCGTTCCTGCTCCCGCTTGCCGGCGTAGTGGGCGTTGCCCTCCACCCGGTGAATGCCGATGATCGACAACAGCACGTGGTGGCGGACGCCCGCCCGCTCCTCGGCGGCGAGCAGGTTGCGGGTGGTCGTGCCGAAGTACGCCACCGCCTCGTCCCGGTCGGTCGCCTCCGAGCTGATCGCGTCAACGACCGCCTCCACGCCGTCCAGAGCCTTGTCGAGCCCCTCGCCTGTCATCAGGTCCACGCCGAGGGAGCGGCTGACGCGTACGACGTCGTGCCCGTCCCGTTCGAGGGCGGCGACGGTGAGCGATCCGATGTTCCCGGTGGCGCCGGCGACTGCGATTCGCATCGTCTTCTCCTTCGCTCGATGCCACGGATGCTATCGCCGGCTGAACAGGCGATCTTCGTCGGAGGGGACGGGGCGCCGCCTCCCGAAGACTGCCGGCGCAGCGCGTCAGCGGCCGGTGAGAAGCTCGACGACGGGAGCGAACGTGTCGGCGTAGAAGCCGTTGACGGTGACGTAGGAGATGCCCAGCTCGTCGCGGCGGCGCAGCAGCGTGCCGGCCATTTCCCGGGGCGAGCCGCGCAGCACGGCGGCCGCGTCGTCGGGGATGGTGGGGGAGCCCTCGGGCAGCCACGGGGCAGGCACGTCGCCGACCTGGAAGAGGTTCAGGCTCAGCTCGATGTCGTCGAACCTCGCTCCGGCCAGGTCCCGCAGCGTGCCGACTGGCCCGCGCAGGCCCTCCTCGGACGCGACGGCGGGCACGGCGAGCGCGACGATGTCGGCCTCCTCCGCAGCGAGCGCCAGCATGCGGGGGCCGGAGCCCGCGACCAGGATGGGCGGCCCCTGGCGCCGCACGCTGAGGCCGCCCTCGGCGAACGCCGTCCGCACCTCGCCGATCACCGACCTGACCTGGGCGATCCGCTCGCCCGCCGTGCCGTACGGCATGCCGAGCGCGCGGGCGTCCTGCTCGGCGGCGGGGCGTCCGGCCCCCACGCCGACCTCCAGCCGTCCGCCGGACAGGAAGTCGAGCCCGGCCAGCTCGTACGCCAGCAACCGGGGATTGCGGTACGGCGCGGCCAGCACGAACGTGCCCACACGCAGCGTCGTCGTGGCGGTGGCCGCCGCCGTCATGGCGAGCAGCGGCGGGAGCGTCCCCAGCGTGTCGGGGACGAGAAGGGTCGAGTAGCCGAGATTCTCGGCGCGGCGGGCCGTGGCCGTCCACGCGGCGGCGTCGGGGGCGAAGCCGGCGACGATCCCGAAGCGGAAGTCCTTGCTCATGGGCTGATCCTCGCCGTCGCGGACGGCCGAGGTCGTCCCCCCGTCGGTGGCGGGAGCCGTACTCCCCGGGGCGTACTACACGGTCTGGAGCTCGGCGGCGCGCTCGCGGCGCGACGTGCGGGCGGCGCGGATGCTGTCCCAGGTGAAGAGGCTCAGCGCGAGCCAGACGACGACGAAGCCGGCCCACCGGCTGGCGGGCATGGTCTCGTGGACGATCAGCACGCCGCACAGGAACTGCAGCACCGGCGCGATGTACTGCAGGAGGCCGATGACCGTGAGGGGGACCAGCAGCGCCGAGGCGGTGAAGAACAGCAACGGCACCGCGGTGATCAGGCCGGCGGCCACCAGCAGCAGGGCGTGGCCGGCGCCGTGGTGGGCGAAGGTGCCCGTGCCGTTCGCCTCCAGGACGAGCAGGTAGGCGAGGGCCGGCACCAGCAGCACGAGGGTCTCGATGGTCAGGCTCTCGGCGCTGCCCACCCCCGCCTTCTTCTTGATCAGGCCGTACGAGCCGAAGCTGAAGGCGAGCACGAGGGCGATCCAGGGCAGGCGCCCGTAGTCGAGCGTGAGGATGAGAACCGCGAGCGCGCCCAGCCCGACCGCGGCCCACTGCCACACACGCAGCCGCTCGCGGAAGACCAGAACTCCGAAGAGCACGCTGACCAGGGGGTTGATGAAGTAGCCGAGGGCGCTTTCGACCACGTGGCCGGTGTTGACGGCGTAGATGTAGGTGCCCCAGTTCACCGAGACCGTGACGGCCGCGACAGTGAGGAGGATCAGCTGGCGGCGGGTGATGGTGCGGATCCACGACCAGTGGCGCCGTACGGCGAGGACCGCGACCACCACGACGAGCGACCAGACCATCCGGTGCGCGAGGATCTCCACCGCTCCGGACGGCTTGAGCAGGGGCCAGTAGAGAGGGAAGAGACCCCACATCGTGTACGCGGCGACGCCGAACAGGAGGCCACGGCGGGTATCAGGCATGTCGCCTATCTTCGCTGCTTACCTAGATTCAGGACAAATAAGGACCTCTATGCCCGGAGTTTAGGACTCCTTACGTGAGGAACAACGCGGCCGGGTGGGTGGTTGGTGATGGCAGACAGAAGGGGAGGGTCCGTGATGGGCTGGCTGTTCGGCAGGGACAAGACGACGATGGTGGAGCCCACGGACGCGCTGCCGGGCCGGGCCGAGATCATGCCGGTGGCCACCCGCCACCAGGTCCTCGGCGCGCCGCTGGCTCCGCCGTACCCTGAGGGAACGGAGATCGCCGAGTTCGGGCTGGGCTGCTTCTGGGGCGCCGAGCGGAAATTCTGGCAGACCCCGGGCGTCGTCTCGACCGCGGTGGGCTACGCGGGCGGGTACACGCCCAACCCTACGTACGAGGAGGTCTGCTCGGGCCTCACCGGGCACACCGAGGTCGTCCGGGTGGTCTTCGACCCGGCCCAGGTGTCGTACGAGGAGCTTCTCAAGGTCTTCTGGGAGGCGCACGACCCCACCCAGGGCATGCGCCAGGGCAACGACGTCGGCACGCAGTACCGGTCGGCTGTCTACACCCACGGCCCCGAGCAACTGGAGGCCGCCCTGGCGTCCCAGGAGGCGTACCAGAAGGTGCTGACCAACGCCGGGTACGGCGAGATCACCACCGAGATATCCCCCGCCGGCGAGTTCTACTTCGCGGAGGATTATCACCAGCAATACCTTTTCCGCAACATTAACGGCTACTGCGGGATCGGAGGCACGGGCGTCGCGTGTCCCATTGGCCTGACCACTGGTGAGGCCTGACCTGCGGTAACTGACTGATCCTGGCCCTTGGTCGCCCGGCAAGCCCGGTGCCGATCAGGGGCCAGAGCCGTTTTCGGCGAGAACCTTCACTACAAGGTCAAGGCGAGCCGCCTGCGGCGGCTCGCAGCGCGCCGGGCGGCCAGCGGGCCGGGCATGCGGCCTGGGGGCCGGTCCCGGCCCGCGCCGCCCGCGCTTAATCCACAGTGGCCCGCAGGGAGTTGATCATTCCGAATGGTCTTTAGGAGGGCGTCCCCCCCCAACGCCCATCCCAGGGCGTTCTTCACTCCAAGCAATGATCGTGGCGGGTTTCCACACGGGGGACCGGCCAAATATCGCGTCGGGTTTCGGCAGGTCGCCTGGCTTCGGCGTCCCCTTCCTGCGGTTGAGACTGGCCCGGGCGTTGTAGACTCGCGCCGTGTTGACTTGGACATTGAGGAAACCTGCAATATCGGTGAGTGTCCAGTAAACCGCCTCTGTATCCGGTCTCCGCGGCACCTCTTTCTCTGCTTCTTTCATAGATACATAGTATCTAGAAGATAATCTCTACCTACTCCGAATCGTCAGGAGAGTGTGGCTGGTGTAGGTATGGAAGCAGACTGCAGGCACTCAGATTAGACAGTCAGCCGAAGGCCGCTCCCCGCCCCCGCTGCTCGATTGTTCGTGGCCCTTGGTCGGTGTCAACGCCGTCTGTGCGGGTTGGGTGTCGGGTTGCGGTGTACGTCGCTGGTGAACGGACACATGAAGACGGCATTGACACCTCGGTCGGGCCACTGATGTCGGCAGCTATCGGGGGCGGGGGAGGAGTGGCGCGGGTCGTAGACGCGAGTGCGGCCCCGCCCGAGGTGAGCGGGGCCGCGTGAGGGCTGGGCCGTCTATCGCATCTCGCCGAGGAGCAGGGCATGCCACGCCCTGCGGGCCTCCTCTATGGACCAGCGGTGTGTTTCTTCAACCTTTGATGTGGGTTCGGTCTGGGTGGTCTTGCGGATGAACGCCTGTCCGCCGGACTGGAGTAGTTCGTAGACCACGGCTCGGCAGTCGCACGTCCACGCAAGCGCCCGCACCCGCCGGACCCCTTCGAACGGCTCATGCCAGACGAGTTTCACGTGATCTTGTTGGCGCATCTCCCAGTGCGGACTCAGGCACTCGTCCAGGTGCGGGATGGAGGCGGCCACCAGTACCGCCACCTTACCGTGGCCCGCCGTTGGCCCAGTTGGCGATCCACCGGACGGCGGACTGTGGTTGGTCGACCGTGGACAGCCGAACGACGGTCCCGGACTTCGGTAGTTTGATCAGGAAGCGGCGCGGCTTGTTCTCCTGGTCGATGGTGACCGTCGCGACCTGTCCGCCGAGGCCGTAGATGTCCAGCTCCGAGACTGCCGGGTCCCAGATCGGGAACCCGGTCATCCGCACGGTGATGTGGCTGATGAGCCGGGTACGGACCTCTTGGGACCGGAGCAGGTCGCTGAGGGCGGCCAGGATGCCCGCCTGCTGGTCGGCGGTTCGGTTGCTGATCGTGTTCTGACGCATGGCTCTCCCATCTGTCTCGCTGACGGGTTGAGCGTACGCCAACCTTCCTAGTCCTACCTAGTCCTTCTCCTAGGTACCTCTAGGTACCTCTGGTAACGACATGGAACGCTTTCGTTCCTACTCTTAAGCCCGTGATCGAGTTCCGGCCTGACCAGCTCAAATGGGAAGCCGTCCTCGAAGAGATACGACGCCGTATCCGGACGGGCGAATACCAGGTGGGCCACCCCATCCCTGGCGAACCCCGCATGGCCGAAGAGTTCGGCATCGCCAAGGGCACCGCACGCCGCGTCATCAACGAACTGCTCAAAGCAGGAGACGTCTACACCGTGCTCGGCAAAGGCACCTTCGTTGCCGACCCCGAGACCGGCGGCTCGCCCAGGAGAGACACCGAAGACGAGTGAAGGCCCCCGAACGAATCCAGGGGCCTTCAGCCTTCTATCGGTTGTCAGCGAGACGATGGAAGGCGCACCAAGCGTAGAGCCGACAAGCCAGAGGCAGTAGCCTCCGGCCGTGGCGCCGCCGGCCCAACCGCTTCGCGGCCCTTCGGGTGCCTACGGCATTGCGCCGGCCGCACCACTCCCGCCTCACAACCGGCACGGTCAGGCCGACTCTCCCCGCTCACGAGCGATCCGGCGCGCCGTGGCGACGCGTTGCCGGATCATCTCGGCCCACAGATGTTCGCCGTGCCGGTAGCCGCTCCCGGCGAAACGCCACTCACCGACCGTCACCGTCTCCCGCTCGGCAGGATCAGGCAGGCCGCGCCGTTCCCGCGCCCGCTCGGCCTGATGATCGGCCCGGACCTGGCGCAGCGCGCCGAGCGTGGTCGAGTAGTGGCGGCTCTTGGTCGAGAAATGGCCCCGGTACCCGAGCATGTGCGCCCACCGCCGCAACGGGATCAGCCGGTAGGCCGGATCGTTCGCCAGGGCGAAGCAGGTGTAGATCATGCGCCGGGCATGCTCGGTAACATCGAGCCGCGCAACGTCGGCGACCTCCCGGATCGGCCGGTCCACGGTCCCGGCTGACTCGGCCCCCTTCGTCGCGTACTTCGCGATGTAGGCCGCCACACGCTGATCCGCGATGCCCTCCAACCCCGTCGCGACGTAGATGGGGTCCACGTCGAGCTGCGTCCCCCACCGGCCGACGAACGACGGGTCATCGTCCGGCACGGGAACCGAGACCGCAGCCGCGGTTTCCTGAATCGCCTCCCGGAGCACAGGCACGGTTGCCCAGTCCGGCGGACGGTCAGACGGCCCCTCCGGTCCGTCGAGACGGATCACCGCGTGGAAGTGGACCAGGCCCCGCGCCTGATACTCGGCCACCTTGGCGTACGACAGCCGCAGCCGCCGACGAAGCTCGGCCCGCGAGACGCCGAGGTGCCGGGCGAACGTCGCGGGCAGAGCTTGAGTGAAGCGCCGCCACAGCTCACCGGCGTGCGCGTTCCACAGGACCGCGCCCCGGTAGTCGTAGCAGTCCACGCAGATCGGCTGCCCGACCTGGGGGTCATCGTCGGCATGACGGACCCCGCAGCCTTCCGGCCTGCCGTGCTCGCACACCGGGTTGTCCCTCCGAGGACGGCACGGCAGCACCTTGTCACCCTTCTGCCGACGAGCGTGGACCGCGCCGAACGAGGGGGCCGTGAAGGTGGCGAACACGCGGGGATGGGCGCTCACGTCCTCGGGCACGCCCTTGCCGCCGCGCAGACCGGACAAGATCAGGTGGTAGGTGTCGTCCCGATAGACCTCCGAGCAGGCCGGGCACCGGGACGCACGACGGTTGCCGCACGCGGTCAGCAGGTACCCGGTCGGCTCGTCGGCTGTTCGGTAGACGTCCAGCACTTCCAACCCGGCATCGAAGGTGATCCGGTGACCTTGCAGCCGGATCGGTTGGGCACAACCGCCCGTCGCGCGCACCATCTCCTGCCACCGGGCGAAGTCCGGCATGGCGGCGCGCTGGGCAGCGGCGAGGACATCGGGGGAGAGGGGAGGAAGCTCGCTCACGCGGCATCCCTCCCGCTCTCCTCGTCGGCGGGCTCGGTACGGCCAGGTTCGTCGGCCAGCACGGCACCGAGAACGGTGGCCACCCGGTGCCACTTGTCGGCAGACCAACGAGGAGACTCGGCGGCTTTGCGTCTGCCCCACTCCTGGGCAGACATGGGGGTCTGTGTGGTCAGGTGGGCTCCTTTCCTCGCGGGTGGAGCCACCGCCGCGCGTGCGGAACAGACGCCGAGCACCGTGAGCCAGCAGCCGAACGGCCGAACACGGGCACGTCAGCGAGAGAACCTGGGAGTGTGCGACCAGAAAATGAAAGGGCGTGACGCCTGCCGCTGGGCCGGGTCCCTCCAGCGGTACGGCGTTAGTTATTTTGTTTGCCGCCCGGATCTCATGCACGCCGGAAAATGGGTCGCGTAGCTTCTCGCCTGTGTCATTCCGTCAGGGAGACGGTGACTTCTTACAGTTCTGTTCTACCCCAGTAGAACGCGTATGCGTACCGGACAGTTCCGAAGCCGGAATTGGCATGACGTCTTTGACGGCGTCCCAAGACGTCCGCTGGCGTCCAGCGGCGTCCGTAGACGTCCGGCTGCTGTGGGAGGGAGGTGAGCGAGTTGTCGCCTGATGGTAAGGCTGGAGGAGCTACCGCCGACCGCAAGACGTCCTGGACGTCTTGGGCGTTCTCGTGTCCTCAGTCCTCACGCCAGACCAGTTCAAGAAGGTCGGGGTCGAAGCGCCTGCGCCCCTTACCGCTCGGGTAGATGATCACGGCGTGCAGCGCCTCCCGGATGTAGGACCGCTTCAACGAGAGCGGTAGACCGCCCTCACTCTCCGACAGGAACCACCGCCGCCGTATCTCGGCCACGTCCGTAGCGGAGCGGGCCTGTCGTCGTTGAGCCGTCGCCGCGAAGCTCTGCGCGTCCGTGCGAAGGCGGGATATGCGCTTCTCCAGATCGGGAGCCGCCGAGAAGAACAGCTCGTTGCTGATATTCCCTGCCGTCCACTGGGCGCGTAGCTCTTCGAGCCGAGCCTTGGCGTCTTCGTAATCCTGTTGGCCAGGCCATTCGGTAGGACCTGTGGAAGAGGCCAACTGCACCTCTTCGAGTTTCGCGAGGACCGCTTCCGAGACATAGAGGTCAACCATGTCCCCACGTCTGCCGAGACCGCCACAGCCGCCCACCGTCTTGGCGGGACAGATGTAGATGTGCTGCACGCAGTGCTTCTGGTGCGTGACCCGGAGGGACGCGTTGCACAGAGCGCCGTCCGGTTGGGTCCGGCCACACCGGAGGAACCCGGTGAGCAGGTGGCGGGGCTCCTTGAAGTCTCGCGGAAGGATCGGGCCGAGTCGGCCGTCCCGGTAGACGAAGTGACCCTTGCGCGCGTCGAAGATGGACTTGACCGCCATCCACTGTTCCGGCGTCACGATCGGCTGCCACTGCCCGACCACCGGGTTGCCCTCGGAGTCCCGGATCAACTCGCCGTTCATCTCGCGCCAGCCGCAGACCCGAGGGTTGGTGACCGTGATCTTCAGGGAGCGGGGAGTCCAGAGGTTGCCCAGGGAGGTCTTCACGTCATCCCGCTGCCACTGGTTCACGATGGAGTTGAGCGATCGGCCGGCAACAAGGTCGAGGATCGCCTGACGTACGAGAGGCGCCTCTTTCGGATCGACGGTCAAACGATCGGGCAACCAGCCGAAGGGGCGCGTGCCGCCAACGGGTAGCCCCTGCTCGGCCCGTGCCCGGTGGGAGCGTCGCATGCGGCGCTGCATCTTCCGCACCTCCATCTTGGAGATGACCGCGCCGAACAGGCCCATGCTCTCGGTGTCTTCGCTGTAGAGATCCTTCTGACCCCGCGCGTCCGCGAAGACGCGGCCGTCCTGGTAGGTGATCGCTTCAACGAAGCGTTCGTAGTCACCCGGACGTCGGGCGAGGCGATCCTCAGCCACGATGACGACGCCTCGCACCTCCGCGCCGTCTGGAAGCTCGCCCGCGCGGAGCACCTTCAGCATGGCCTCGAACTCGTCTCGGACGACATCGGCCTTCGCAGCCGACTTGTCGTTGTCCGTGAACTCATGGACGACGGTCCAGCCGTACCGGGCAGCGGACTCCCGGTTGAGCTTGTGCTGGTCCTGGACTCCGTGTTCGTCCCGCCTGACGTCGGCCGAGATGCGAGCGTAGGAGACGACGGGGATGGGGGATGGCTCAGGCAAGGCGACCTCCGCAAGAATTATTGCTTCAAGTGAAGGTCTACCACCAGCAATACCTTTTTAAGGTGCCGAACGGCTACTGCGGCCTCGGCGGCACGGGCGTCGCGTGTCCCATCGGCCTGACGTCCGGTGAGGCGTAGGCGGGTCGTAGAGAATAACCAGTACGGCCCGACGGTTCTACTAAGGTATGGGCCAAGAACATCTCAAGGGCTGGAGGAAGTATGCGGATGCGTTCGCTCTTCAGCCAGTCGTGGATGCACGAATACGTGCATGCTGAAGGCGGTTTGGCCTTAATCCGCCGCATGCTCGAACGCCCCAAGGGCCCGCTTGGGTCTTTCGGCATGGGCATGAGTTCTGTCTCGATGCTCGTCTACCACCTGCATGTTATCGAGAGATACATTCCTATCCCGGAGATCGAGTCGTGCGACAGTTGTCGCCGAGGCGGTAGTCTCGAGAATGCTCTCGTCGTTTATGAAAAGCGCATGTCGGCCCATGGAGGCACGCAGCCTGCTTGCGTCGTCACGCGGAAAGATCTTCCTCGACAGCGTAAACAAATACTCTTCCTAGATAAGAAGGCGGCGGACTACCGCCTTCCTATTGAGAAGCTTCCCGAGCTTCCTCGCTCGGGCGAACATGCATGTGAAGTGTTGTGGCCGTATTTCTTGGAGATCCGGCCCTCTGATGCTCAGGAAGCGATGCTTCGATTCTTGCGCAGTATTATCAGAATGCTGCATCGCATCATTCGGGTTCTGCTTGCATACCTGCGCCGCGTCATCGAAGCCCTGACCTTCAGACTCATGGTGATAGCCGCACGTCTTCGGTACGGGCACCGCCATGACGCTGATGACGATCTTTGCTCACCGCTACTTCGCCACTACTTAAAGTCGGCGAGGGGGGTGTCGGTTCTCTGACTAACTGGCTCCCTTCTCCTTCGGGAAGTCGGAGCAAGTTCGAATGGACATTCTTTTTCGTCTCCTTGTGGAGGCGGCACCAGCAGTCGGATGGATCGCTGTTTTTGTGGCGGCTGTGGTCGCCATATTTGTTCTGTACCTGGGAATCGCGATGTTTGCCACGTTGCTGACGCGCGACCAGGGTAAGGCTAAGATCTGCCTCCAAGTCTTCCGCGAGCTTCTCCGCTTGTTCGCCAGAGGCCGTAAATGAGCGAGACAGATTTTCGAAATCCGCGGCGGCGAGGACGTCCGCCGGCCTGTCCACCCGATGTTGTGAAACGAATCATTGAATTGCGAAGCCAAGGGCTTAGCCTCTCAGCGATCAGCAATGTCCTCAACCAGGAAGGTATTCGGACACCAGGAGGGGGCGCGCGCTGGCAAAAGTCCTATGTTGATCGATTGCTGCATACTCGATATGCTCGCGAGCTAATCGATGAACTAGTAGTGAAGGGAAGACCACTCGTGTCGGAGCCGCGGTGTGGTCCTAGCGGGCCCGTCGTTGAGCCTTTCTCATCCTGAGTAGCGGTCGTCTTCGAAGGCTTGCAGGACGAGGACGGCCTGCACGATCGGGGTGGCGTGGTGAGGGAAGCAGCGGAGCTTTGACAGCAGCTTCCACGCTTTCATGGTCGCAATGGCGCGTTCGCCGAGGGCTCGGATGCGTGCGTGAGCGCGGTTAACGTCCTTTTGTGTCAATTCCGGCTCGACCGTGACCCGGCTGTTCCCGGTGAACCTTGAAACACCCGAAATGATCGCCGGTACTCAGCTCTCGTCGGGCTCGCCAAGGGAGCGCTCGGCCGCGTCTAGAAGCTCCTTATAGGTAAGCACCTCTACGCGACTCAGGTGAGCATTATGAGTTCGGAGCGTTTCTGATATCTCTAGTTCTGGCACCTTGGGCTGTGCTTGTGGATGGCCAATCAGTACTATGGCGCTCGCGCGCCTGACTTCGATCCAGTAGTCTTGGCGAACTCGGTCTCTCTGCTCATCCAGGTTCCGCAGATAGTTGATTGCTTGACCGATGGCATGGTGAACATCCGCCGTAGGAACCCACGCGCTGCGATGGCGCCTCACGACAGGTATCATCGCCTTCTTGAGCTCAACTATGTGCAAGGAGCCGTCTGCTCGCAGAAGAGGAATATCTACTTCGTCCCCCGCCACGAGACGGCGTCGGTGAGCTTCGCCGATGAAGCGCCCTCCGAAGATCCACGATTGACCACTGATGGCGTTGTGGATATGACGTTCGGCGCTAGCTGGATCTTCCACGACCTTGCGTAAATGCATCAATCCTGTTCTGCGTCGTTGGAGATCGGCAGCTTGAAGTAGGATCCGTCCATCGGCATCGTTTGCGAGTATCTCCAAGGCGTCCGGTGAAGTGACTATGCGCCGTGCCGCTGTCCGAGCGTCCTCGATATCGATTCTCTCGGAGAATAGGCGTTCTAGCCATGTGGCCATGTCTGATCGGCCGCTAGCTATGCGATAGCGGCCTGGACGGTCTCGTCGCGCATCCATAAAGGCGGCCTCGGCGCCAATCTGGCGTACGCGCTGTAAAAGCTGCCCGGCATCAGCGTCTGGATGTTCCTCGAGGTACTCTTCTGCGACTCTAGTCCAATACTCGGCCGCGATTAGGGCTGTTTGGGAGGCGAGCCTTATGAGGCTTTCGTCCCGCCTGCTGCCGCTGAATAAGGCGTACTTTTCTTCGATGTCTATGCGGATCATTCGTCCTTCCGCATAGGCAATCGCGTCATGAAGTCGTTCGATAGCTGGGTCATCGCCATTCCGATTAGCCTCCTTATGGGCCGTTTGGAGTAGTTCGACCAGCTGTCGTCCCCCTCGGAATCTGGTCTTGGGTGCGCTAGCGACGAAGTCCAAGGTGACGGAGATGGCATGACGCACGCTCTCTGTAGGGGAGACGTCGCGGGCCTGCTCCAGGAGACGTTCGAGAGACCAGTCGGATCGGATTCTCATGACATGACAGTAGGCAGTACCACTGACAGATTTCCTATCTGTCGTGGATTGAGACTGTGAGCAGTGCCGCAGTTCAACTGCCATGTCACGCTCTCGGGGGAGGGGGGGAACGGTCGTGATTTGGCTGCCTGCCCCAGCATCAAGGGGGACGTCGCTCCTTGCGTGGCGGATGGCGCCTCCTTGACTCAGTGTCCGCTCGCGGCGAGACGTCGGCGGAGTAGCTAAACCCCAACGCCAGCCCGGATGCAGTCGAGCTCGTAGGAATCGACCAACGGGAGCGGAGCGAACCTAGGGCGCGAGAGGGCTTGGGTGACTTATTGCCTAAGTCGAAGGTCTACCACCAGCAATACCTTTTTAAGGTGCCGAACGGCTACTGCGGCCTCGGCGGCACCGGAGTCTCCTGCCCCGTCGGCCTGACGACCGGCGAGAGCTGATCAGTCGCCGGGCGGGATCGTGACACCTCCGAGCGGCCTGGTGGTACTCGGAGGTTTCCTGCGTCCGATGCCGGTCGTTTGCTACTTGAAGTAGTAAACTACCGCTATGAGTACACCTGAACAGGCCTTCCCGCCCGGGGACGGGCCCGCGGCCAAGGTGAGCGTTTCCTTGCGAGCCGGCAACATCCGCGCCATCAAGGAGCGTGTCGGCGCGCGTGGGTTCTCCGCGTACGTCGACGCCGCTGTGGAGCGGCAGATCGAGCGGGACCTACTGGAGGAGGCCCTGCAGGCGAACGAGAACGAGTGCGGTCCCATCCCGCAGCATCTGCGGGACGAGGCTGAGCAGCTGTTCCGTAGCGTGAAGTCCGCTCCGGAGCTACAGGAGGGGCGTGGATGGCACGCGCACGAAGCAAGCTGAGTGCGGGGACGGTCATCCTTGACTCCGAGGGACTCTCGAAGTGGTGCGCGGCCGACCAGCGAGTTACGGCGATCGTCCGAGAGGCACAGAACAACGACTTCCGCGTTGTTATCAGTGCCTTGACGCCTATCGAGGCCTTCGACGGCCGGGTGACAAACGACCGGTTGCGCTGGCATCTGTCCCGGCTGCGTGTCGAGCCGGTGACCGAGGAGGTCTCCGTCCACGCGCTGGATCTGCTCCGTGAGAGCGGTCTTCACGGCCACAAGTACGCGATCGATGCCGTCGTGGCCGCCACGGCTCTTCGCTCCACCCGGCCCGTTATCGTCCTCACCTCGGACGAGGACGACATGAGCAAGCTCTGCGGAAAGGCAGTCCGCCTCGTGCGGGTGTAGGTGCCGAATTATTGCCCCAGCGATACGACTACCACCAGCAATACCTTTTTAAGGTGCCAAACGGCTACTGCGGCATCGGCGGCACCGGTGTGAGCTACCCCGTCGGCCTGACCGCCGGCGAAGCCTGATCGATCGTGTGCGGGGCGTGCACTGGGTCGCCCAGGTCCAGCGCTGGGCACTATCTGCTCAGCGCTGAGTCCTCGTTGCGGGGCTTCGCTTCGCTCGGACTTCTTTCGAGGATGATCCCGACTCAAACCTGCGCTCTTGGGATTGCCAGAGGGAGCGCCACCATGCCAGGCGATGGGCGGACTCCTGCGGGAAGACGCTCTGAACAAGAGTAATCACTAACGTCAGCGCGATCAGGACCACCATTACTCCCCAGGGCGCGCCGGCGATACCGAGGCCGAGAGGCCCGCCAACTCCTGCCATCCCCGCGAGCGTACGTCCGAAGGCAGCCTCTTTTGCAGTCTTGGCAGGTGACGCTGTCATCGAGAGATCACTACGCCTTCCAGCAATTGCTCGGCTAGTGCCGTACGCGCCCGCATGACTGCGCGCGTGAACTGCTCGTGGATCGCGGCCTGTTCGTCGAGCGTGTTGAGCGCCGATCTGATCTGCCGCTGTTCATCGAGGGGAGGAACGGTGACGATGAGTTGACCGAGGTCGCGAGCATTGATGAAAGGGATGACGGTCGCTCTGGACCGGCGACGAATCCAGTTCATGGTCGATGGCAGGTTCAGGAAGGTCAACAGGTAGTGCGGATCCACGATGTCGGCCGTGAGAAGACGCAATCGATGCAGGTTTCCCCCGAAGAGCCATCCTTCCTGCTGCTCCCGAACTATCGCCGACTGCCCCATGGCGCCTGATCGCACGCAGAGGATGTCGTCTACCCGTAGGCGGAACCTGGTCAAGCGCTCCGCCGTCTCCACGGTCGTCCGATCTGCGTCATTGGCGACGATCAATCCCTGTTGTAGGTGCCTTGGCATGACGATGGGCACTGAACCGTGTGCCACACGCTCGGCTACGCCGAGTCGGGAAAAAGACGGCCCGGCCTGGATAGTGCAAAGATCGCTCAGGGTAATGCGGTTCCATCCACTGGGTAGGCTCCGGGACAACCCAGCACGTGGAACAGGCCGAAGCTGGGCGGCCTGGATATCTAGTTCGTCTACTTTTGCTTTCAGTCGCATCAGCTCATCTAACATGCTATGAGCGTCAGCCCATGGAGCACGTGCGAGCTCAGACATGTCTGCGATGTAGTCAGCCGGGTCCAGGGAATAGTCAGCCTGCCGAAGCGTGTCTATATCAGCCGAGACGGCATACCCAAGATTTGCAAGCCGTTCTACTTTCCCTTGCGGGAGCAGATGCCGGCGTCGGTAGATGTCGAAGAGGATGTCGATCGCGTTTGGAGGCAGAAGGACAGAATCCTGTCGCGTCACGACGGCTGCGTCCGCAGCATCCACGAAGAGGATCCGTTTCGGTTCGACGGAGGGAGGGCTGAGGACCCATATGCTCACCGCTGTGGTCGTCACTGGAAAAAGTCGAGCGGGGAGGGCGATGATCGCCTCCACCGTCCCTTGCTCCACCATCTTCCGGCGGATCGCGTGCTCGCACTCGTCGGAGCTGACGCCTGCTTGATGGGGCATCAGTACGGCTGCTTTGCCTCCGGTCGCGAGGGAGTCCACTGCAAACTGCAGCCACGCATAGTTGTCATTGTGTAGGGGCGGCGGGCCGAACAACCAGTCGTCGTGGCCGCCGGTCGGCCGTGCGGAGCGCATATTAAACGGCGGGTTCATTAGTACGGCACTCGCCCGGGCCCGTGGCTCACTCGCTTCACGCCAAGGCGTCGTGCTGCCCAGGTGGAGTTGAACAGTTTGGCCATGCATGGCGAGGTTCATGCCAGCGAGCCGCAGCGTTTCAGGGTTCGGGCTTGCGCCATGTAGCGACTTTCCCGAGCCGGGCTGTAGGGCACCCGCAGCGTGTAGCATCTCCCCGCCGCGCAGCCATGGGTCGTATACGGGCAGATTCTCATCACGGTCGCCATCGCCTGTCGCCAAGCGCGCCATGAGGTTCGCCACTCCGCGTGGAGTGAAGTAGTCGCCGCTTTCGAATCTCATCGCGGTGGCGAGGTGATCGAGTAGCGTGCGGAAAGCTGCTGGGCCGAGGTGATCGCACAGGCGGATCACTTCAGCGAGAACGACCCCTGAAGGTGTACGCATTCGTTCCAGCGTGCTACGTGCGCCTGGTGGTATTCCATACGCGCGTAGCGCCTGGTCCGTAAGCTCGCCGATTCGGCGCATGATCGCGGCAGGACGAAGCTCCGCCGGAGGCCGAGTAGTCACTTTGAGGATCTCCGACCGCAAGTCCGGTGCGCAGCGAATCAGGAAGGTCAGGCATAGCACCAGGGTCAAGTAGTCAGCTTGGCTGTTGACGCCATCACGAAAGCTCGTCGCTAGCGCTCCGAGAAGGCGCTGGAGAGCTGGCTCAGTATTGGAGTCGCTAGGGTCCAAGCTGGTCGAGGCAGGGGCGGCGTCGCTGTGGACAGGGCCGTCTTCGTCTGACGTGACCTGATGAGCGATTGAGATCGCATGTTGAACACGTGCGCCGTAGGTGAATCCGGGCGGCTCGCCAGCTCGCCGATCCTTCTCGGCGATCATGCGCCCGTTCAGCCACTTAAGGGCCTCGGCGAGGCTGAAGTACTCCTGCTTGTCAAAGCTGATTGGCTGAGGGAAGTCCCGGTGGCGCTTTGCCCAGGTCGTGATGGTTGGACGCCGCACGCCAGCCAGCGTGGCGAGCTCGGCACGCGAAACGAAGCGATCTGGTGGTCGTTGCTGGCGCCGCACCGCGTTACCCCGTTTCTAATGCCCTGGTGATTATCAGACACCATAGGTGGGCCCAAGGCTTGCAGCAAACGCGTACTCCAGGGTACTCACTGATAATGTTCTGGTGCAACTAGCAGAGAAACCTGTTTCGGCAGCTCAGAGCATGCATATCGGCATGGATGGCTGATAACCCTTGTAGCAGCACTAGGTCGGTGGGACCGGCTAGCGATGGTTGCCTCCGTCAGGAGGGTGCTTACAGGACCTCTATCGCTCCGGGGTCCTATGCCTTCCCGTCAGGCCTTCACAGTCAGATTCCTATCGCACGGGAAGGGTCTTCGATCCCACTGGTGGCCTGCGCTTGGATGAAGGGCGGGCTCCGCCCTGTCCCCTGCTCCTGCCCATGAGGCAGTCTCCGTGTAGGTCTCGCCGGCCCGATCCGCAGCCCTAGTTGGCTAGTTCTCTGGGAGGATCGTGAGTCGTTGCCCCTTTGGGAGGTGACGAGGGGCAACGACGAGATAGTCCCGCTGATCCAGCGTGGCGACTTCGCGAAGGTCGAAGCGTTCGGCCAGAGCTATAACGCAGGCGTCGACGGCCTGGAGGCGGAGCGAGGCGTAGGCCGAGAGCAGTTCGGACATCCGCCGGTAGTCGTGAGGCGTCACCTCGATCACGCGAACCTCGTCGTCCGCGATGGCGGCGCAGAACTCGGCTGCAAGAGTGGGGCTGCCGCGACGCACCGGATCGGAGAGCGGGTGGCAGATCTCTGTCACCGCGAGCGACGGTACGACGAGTTTGGTCCAGTTCTGTGCGAGAAACCGGACGCAGCGAGCGTGGTCCTTGTCGGCCCTGTTGAATGCCGCGACGAGGGGTCCCGTGTCGCAGAGGATCACGCGGTGATCGCTCCGTCGGACTCCTCGTGGTGAGGATAGGTGAGGTACCGGTCATGGTGGACGCCGAGGTCCGCCGGCCCTTGTAGCGCGCCGACGAGCGCGGCGAGATGCCGTGGAAGCGCGGGCGCGTCGAGGGGCTCCTCGATGTCGGCCCAGCCTTCGTTGTCCAAGTCCATGCTGCCAAGTGTAGGCGCCGACCTGCCCGCAGCCAGTGAGAAGTCACAGAGCGCGGTGAGGGAGAACTTATTGCCTGAGGTGAATCGCTACCACCAGCAATACCTTTTTAAGGTACCAAACGGCTACTGCGGCATCGGCGGCACCGGTGTGAGCTGCCCCGTCGGCCTGACCGCCGGCGAAGCATGACCTGCGGTAGCTGACTGATCCTGGCCCTTGGCCGCCCGGGCTTTCCGGTGTCGGCCGGCGTCAGACTCGATGCGTTCGGTGGTCTCGAGGCGCGGGCCGAGGTGGGCGCAGCCGTCTCGCGGTACGGCACGCCAGGCGGGCGACGTTCAACCGCTATCAGAATGTGTTCTGAATTAGACTGGCGGCGTGAGCATCAGCAACGCCGACGCCGTCACCTTCTCAGACCTGTCGAGGAACCCCCGGGCCGTCGCCGAACGCGCCGCGCGGCTCGGCCGCGTACGTGTGACTCACCGGGATGCCCAGGACTTCTACCTGACTGCGGCTGACCGTGAGGAACGCCGCGAACAGACGCTGACCACTGCTTCCCGTCTGTTCCTCGCTCTCCTAAGGCATGATCCGACCGCCCGCGCGCTGGTCATCGCCATGCCCGAGGTCTTTCCTTGGGTCCGTCACCTCACCTCCGATGAGGTGAGATCCTTCACCCTGGAACTGGTCGAGGCGCTCTCAGACGCGGCCGAGCTGGATGTCGACCTCACTACTCAGGAAGTCATCGCAGGCTGGCGGGCCACCGCCCGGATCAAGGCCGACCCCGCGCACTATGCCCAGGCGCGTGAGGCGACGAGCGGAGACTTCGGACCGGTTGAGGTTTCGATATGAGCCCGAAGCGTGGAGACCGGGTCACGGTTCCGCCTCCCGACGATGAATGGGACGTACGGTTCGGTACGAGCGATGCGGTGAAGGGCTGGGAGGAGCTATGCCGTCACGCCTTGGCAAACACACGCCGATGTTTGGAGACGCTGCGCGCAGATCCACGCTCACGCACCGACCACGAGCGTCAGCATCGCCTGCGTGGCGACCTTGGGACTCATCGTCACAACGGACAGGACCTCGAGCAATGGGAGTTCGAGGTCACCAGCGGTGGACGCGTGCGCTACGTGATCGATGACACCGCTCGTACGGTATGGGTCGTCTATGCCTCGCCCCGTCATCCGAAGGACACCGATGCCTGAGGCCGGCTGATTCGCCGAGATCTCTGACACAGCCAGTCCCGGCGCCGAGGGCAGGAGCAGGCATTGCCAGGTTCTATCCCTGACCGGAAATAAGCGCCTGTACCAGAGCGCGGCAGCGGACCCCGGCACGCGGCATGGTGTTGGGGTGGCGGCGAGCGGTATGGGTCAGGCGGCCTGGCTCAAGGTGACGTTGAACCCGAGGGCTTCCAATTGCCGGATGTGGGTGCGTACCTTTCTGCCGGTGTCCAGTCGGCTGAGGTAGTAGTCCGGTCCCAGGTCGTGGAAGTCGCGGTGGGGTCGGCGAGCAGGTGCCAGATGACGACCAGAAGGGAGCGGGCCACGGCGACCAGAGCGCGTAGCTTGCCCCGTCGCTTGACGATCCGGCGGAAGCGCTCCCCGAGGAAGGTGTCGGTGCGGGCGGCCACCGCGGCGGCTTGGCCCAGGACGCCTTTCAGGTGGGGGTTGCCCTTGCCGATCTTGCCGGAGGTGTTCTTGTCTCCGGACTGGATGGTCCGCGGGGACAGCTTGGCCCACGACACCAGGTGATCGGCGGTGGGGAACCGGGTCATATCCAGCCCCACCTCCGCGATTATGACCTGGGCGGCCAGAGCACCGATGCCGGGGATCTCATCGAGGCGTTCTGCAATGGGGCGCACGATCGGGGCGACCTGCCGGTGGGGGTGGAGGTGATCTGCGTGGGGAGTTGTTCCACCCGCATGGTGAGCCGGTCGATCTGCAGTAAGCGGGCCAGTTCGGCGTGGTGCTCTTCGAACCGTCCCGTCAGCGTCTCCACCAGCGCTGTGCTTGTGTTTCATCCGGCCGCGTGCCAGTTCGGCCAGAGCGCGGGATCGCGCTGCCCGGCGATCAACGCCTCGACCATGTCCTGGGCCGAGGCCGTGTCCAGGGAGCTGGCCACCGCCGACACTTTGATCAGCGAGTCCTCCGGTAGTTTCTCCAGCCGTGACCCGGTATCGGGTCCGCTCCCGGGTCAGGTCCGTGCGCATGCGGGTGTAGTCCCGCAGGACCCGGATCTCATGCGGCGGCACGAACGAGGGCCGCAACAGCCCCTTCTCCGTCAGCTTGGCCAGCCAGACGCTGTCCAGCTTGTCGGCCTTCGGGCGGCCGGGCGTGTGCTTGGCCTCCCGCGCGTTGACCAGCTGCACGTCCAGGCAATGCCCCTCCATCAGGTAGAACCAGATGCGCCAGTAGTCGGAGGTCGATTCGATCGTCACCTTCTCGACCTGCTGGGCGATCAGCTGCGCTCGACTCCTGGGCGTGCGCCGTCCTGCTGCCTGGCCCTGATCCGTTGGTCGCCTGTCGTGTCGGCTCTGTTCGGACTTCGGCCGGCCTCTATATCTCGGTGAGGGCGTAGAGCAGCGCGGCCATGCTGGTGCCGCTCACGAGTTCACCCTTGCCGACCAGTCGGGGGATGCCCCTCAGCGGCGCCCATTCGACGCGTTCGGCCTCCCAGCCCTCGGTGGGCGGGCCGATATTCCCATGGGAATGTTGTTTGTCGTTGTTTGTAGTTGCTGAGCAACGTCAACCGGAACAGAACCGTAACAGAAGGGCCCGGCATCGTGATCGGTTCCGGGCCCTTCCGCCCTGATGGGGAACGTCGGGTCTTGTACGCCAGCCCTCAGCGAGAGGAGGTGACATGGGCGGGATGACTCGCAGGGTGCAAATGAATATGGCGCTGAGCCTGGGGCTCAATCTGGGTGGATTTAACGTTTTGGGCCTGCTGGCCGTGGGCTCCCCGATGGTGGGCAACCCCGGCGGGGGCCGATCTGCTGAACCTTGATCAGTCGACGCACATCGCCTCATGGGTGGACCGGTAGGCCCACGTGCCGCCACCCGGGGAGATATAAATCGAATACGTGTGATACCTCCCAGCGTCGCAGTCGTGGCCGACCGCGAGGACGGCCTGCCGGGCCCGCTGTTCGGCGGATGCGATCCCGGCTGCTTGGGTGTTGCCTGCTCCGTCGGCGGTGGCGCTGCGGGGAGTGTCATAGCCGTCGGCGTGCGCGGCCACGAGCGCGGTGGTCAGGCCGACCGCCACCACCGCTGAGACGAGGCCGAGCCGGCGGGGCCAAGTGACTTTTTGCATGCTTCTCCTCATGTGGGACGGGCAGGTGATCGATAAATATTGATTTAGCCCGGATCGATACAGCGCGGTATTGCCAGTTGGTCACAAAGATCTGGCGACCGTTGTCCTCGTGGGGGAGTGCACGGCTAATACGGCAGCCGCCATTTGCAGGGTGAGCTGGGACAATGTGCCCCACTTTGATCGATCTTGTGACAGGAATGCGGTACAACGAGAGTAGCCACTCATGATCATGTGTGTGAAGATTACAAGATTGGGAGCGGCTACTGCCCTCATCGTCGAGGCGGCGTGGGTGCAGCGGGACCTCGAGGAACTGATGAGCGCACTGGCGTCGGACTTCGTCAGGGTCGGGCCCGGTTACAAGCTGCGCTGATCGGCTCGCGGCAGTGGATCCCCGCCGAGCAGATCAGCGGTTTCGTCAAGGTGATCATCACCGGCGGCGCAATGTGGTGGCGATCCAGCGACGCCCGGAGGGGCCTTCACATTCCGATGCTCGAAGTTCCTGCAGGCGCTGGCCAGTTCTACACAGTCGGTATGTCGCGCGAGGATGTCGCCGCTCTCGACTTGCGGCAGGCGGTCGACCTTTGGGCTAACTTTCGGTCCAACCCGCTTTAGCCGAGACCTATTGCGTCAAGTGAAGTGCTACCATCAGCAATACCTTTTTAGGCGCCAAACGGCTACTGCGGCATCGGCGGTACCGGCGTGAGCTGCCCCGTCGGCCTGACCGCCGGCGAAGCCTGACCTGCGGTAACTGACCGCCCTCGTTCCGCGCCCCAGAAAAGCTGCCCGATCAGCCCGGTGATCTGCGGAGCAGTCACACCTGCAGCAGCCCCCTGTGCGACCCGTGCAACGATCAGCCAAGCCGGTCCGGAGGCTGCTCCCGCCGCGGCGCTGGCCAATGCGAAAAGGACCATGCCGAAGACAAATACGTTGTGCCGGCCATGTGCGTCGCCGAACCGCCCGGCGGGTATCAGCAGCAGCCCGAAGGCGAACGCGTATCCAGAAACGACCCACTGGAGGTCACTCGGCGAGGCGTGTAACGCGATGCGGATAGAGGGTAGGGCCACGTTAACGATGCTGATGTCCAACCATGTGATGAAACCGGCGATCAGGCAGATGGCCAGGGCTTTCCATCGGCGGGGCTCCGAGGATCTTGCCCATGCTCGCCGGGCGCCCCGCCTGCAGGGGCACCGCCACTCATCTGATCAGGCACCGGAGCAACGCACCATCACACCCATCTCGCGACGGCATCGTACAGTGCCGCTTGCTACTGCCACCCATAAAATCGTACCGAGTTGCCCCCATGAAACTGCACCGAGCCAAACCTTTCCTTGCGAACTCAAAAAATTGCCACTTGGTTGCTCGACGGCATGCGCAGGCAGGCTTGTGATCTTGGATGGATCATAAACCGGGCTGGGTTGTGCGGCTGTTGGAGCCGGGCATAACGTGAAGTTGTGTTGTCGTTGATGGCCCTCCGCGTGCGAAGTAGTCATGTGGGCCCTTGCCACTGGACCGCTACGAGCGTTCAACGAGAGGGATACGTTTGTTATGGAGAAGGTTCAGCCGGTCGCGCTGCTGATCACTCGGGTCATCGTGGGCATCATCTTCATCGTGCACGGGTGGGAGAAATTCACGAGTATTGACGCTACGACCGCGTTCTTCAAGTCGGCCCAGGTGCCCCTGCCCGGGGTGTCGACCCTGGCAGCCGCGGCTCTCGAACTGGTCGGAGGCGTGGCTCTTGTGCTCGGGTTGCTGTTGCCGGTGTTCGGCACGCTACTTGTGCTCGACATGCTGTTGGCGATCTTCTTTGTTCACGCAAGCAAAGGCTTCTGGGTATCCCAAGGCGGTTACGAGTTCGTTTTGGCACTCGCGGCTGCCACCGTCGCCATCGCCTATAGCGGGGGAGGGGCCCTCGCCGTGGACAGCCTGTGGCGGCGGGGTCGCGAGGCCCAGCGATGATGCTCCCCACCGGGAGCAGGGATGTGACGCCCTCGACCGAACTGCGCCGATGGAATGACCACGATCCGGCCAAGTTCGTACGCACGTCCAGTGCCGACGCGCCGGTGATCGCGGGTAGTACCAGCCGCTCTGAGGATCGGGCACTACAGCATCCATGCCATGTTGGATGCCTGGGTGGGGTAGACGAACAGCGCATGCTTCAGCGCGTCAGCGCGGACGTCCGCTCGGATGGCAAGAGCGAAGACGTTCGCGAATTCGTCAGCCTCCGGGCCCAAGAGGTGAGCTCCTAGAATTCTGCCGCTGTCCTTCTCGATCAGGATCTTGTACATCGACGCCGGCTCGGCGACCCGCCGCGCTGAGTACCAGCCAGAGGTATCCGCTTGGTTGACGGTGAAATTCAGGCCCTTGGTGTGGGCTTCCTCCTCGGTCATCCCCACGGCGCCCAGTGCGGGAATCGAATAGACCACACTCGCCATACCGAGGTAGTCCGCCGTACGCTGGTTGCCCTCCACGATGTTCTCGGCAACGAGGCCGCCCTCGTACTGAGCGAGAGGCGTCTCGGGCAGACCTCCGCTGTTGGCCGCATCACCCGCCGCGTAGACCGCCGGGTTCGAGACGCTCTGCAGGTGGCCGTTGACCCGGATCCCACGGCGATCGAACTCGACCCCAGCAGCGGACAGGTCGAGATCGTCCACCTCGGGTGCGCGACCAGCCGCATGGACAACCATGTCCGCCTCGAACATCTCAGGCCCCGAATCCGTCAAGGCCGCGACCTTGAAGTTTCCCGGTGCTCCCTCGACGCCCGTGACCTTCGTACCAGTCCGAACGTCGATGCTCACGTCGCGGGTGCGCTCCATTAGCCGCGCTACGAGGTCTTGGTCGAAGTGTCTGAGCGGCCGAGCCCCTTGATGCAGGATCGTGACTGTGGCGCCGGCCCTGGCCGCGATGTGCCCGAACTCGAAGCCGATGTAGCCGCCTCCGACAAATACGATGCGTCGAGGCAACTCCTGCAGGTCGAGAAACTGGTCGCTGCGGGTGAGGTGGTGCTCTCCCCGGATGCCCAGCTTGGCCGGCCACGCGCCAACCGCTACAACCAGGTGAGCGCCGTCGAGCACGTCCTCGCCAACCTCGATCGAGCGCTGGTCAAGAAAGCGTGCACGCCCGTGGAAGGGTTCCACCCCTGCTTCGACGAAGCCGTCCTCTCGCTGCCGGGGAAAGGGATCTGTGAACGTGGCCTTGAAACGGATCAGCTCGGGCCAGTCGATGCGCAGGTCCCCAGCGACGCCTTGGCCCTCCATGCGACGTTTCCGATCGATGATCTCGGCCGCTCCCACTAGCACCTTCTTGGGGTCACAGCCGCGCAGCCCGCAGGTACCACCAAAGGGCCGGGAATCGACGATCGCCACGCTCCGGCCGGCCGCCCGGCATCGCATGGCCACCGCTGAGCCGGCTTCCCCTGTTCCGATCACGACGACGTCAAAGGACTTCTTCATGATCCATCCCTCTGGCTACCCGTTCGATCAGGCGTTTTCCGCTGACGGCACCAATCGCCCAACGCTGCTGCACGATTGTGCTCGTGCGCTGACTTTCCGTGACCGTGCTGTGCCTTACCCTGGTCCAGGGGCTCGACACACCCGTCGACTCGGATGCTCGAGCAAGGCGACCGCCTGCCAGGGAGCCGGTGCCGGATTGGCCCGCTCTGGCCGAAACCTATTGCGTCAGGTGAAGTGCTACCACCAGCAATACCTTTTCAAGGTGCCAAACGGCTATTGCGGCCTCGGCGGCACCGGTGTGAGCTGCCCCGTCGGCCTTACCGCAGGTGACGCTTGATCTTGCAGGAACCAGTCGGCCCGGAGCCCAAGCCGCCCCGGGCCGGCGCAGCCGCTTTCAGCGGGTTGTGATCAGCTGCCGTGCTGCGTGGCTGTCCAGGGCGGTCCCGCTGAGGAGAAGGTGGCTCCTCTGCTCAGGCTCGTCCGCGATCAGCTCGAAGCCTGTCGTACGCGACCTGCCGTTCATCGGCTTGCTTGAAGCGGAGCCGGATTTCGCGGAACGCTCGGAGGAGATCCTCCGTGCAGAGGGCGATCACTCTTTGTGATCGTCATCGACTCGGGTCCGTTGGTTGCGGCCGTGAACGGCCGGGACCGCCATCATCAGGCCTGTGCCCGACTTGAAGAGGCAGGCCAGTGCCGACCGCGAGGCGGAGGAACGTCACTGGAGGCCTAAGCCGTAAAGTCGAGCACTGCCTGTTCTGTATAGATTGCTGTACGGTGGCTGTATGGCCGTGCTGCATAAAGTTGCCGAGTTGAGTGTCACAGAAGCGGCCCAGCGTGGGGTGGCGCGTCTGGTCGCCGACGCTGAACGCGGGGCCGATCTGGTGGTGACCCGTCGGCATCAGCCGGTGGCGGCGGTTGTCAGCATCCGTCGCCTGGAAGAGCTGGAGGAGGCTGCCGCCGATCTCCGGGATTTGGCGCTTGTGCTCGCCCGCTCGGTAACCGACACCGGAGAGCGTGTCTCACTCGATGACGTGCTCTCCGCGTTCGGGCACACGCGGGAGTCGCTGGCCGCGCTGCCGGACGACGAGTAGTCCGTGTCCGACGTCGTCTTCACGGCTCCGGCGGTCGATGACCTACGGCGGATCGGTCCGGACGCCGCGCCCAAGGTGCTCAAGAAGATCCTTCTCCTGCTCGACAATCCCGAGGCGGGCTATCCGCTGGGCGGGGAACTGACTGGCTTTCGCAAGCTTGTGGTCGGGCGTAACACCTGGCGGGTCGTCTATCGAATCACGGACGAGAAGTCGATCGAGATCTGCGAAGTGTGGGCTGTGGGCGAAAGAGCCGACGGTGAGGTCTACGCCGAGGCCACAGCCAGGGTTCGTGCCGCCGGTGAGGGGCGTCCCGAGGTGGTGCAGCTTGGGCAGATCATCGAACGCCTGGGCGCGCTGGCCGATCACATTCGCGTGGAGCAACCGCCTCCCAGGGAGCCGGTGCCGGATTGGCTCGCGGATCGCTTGATCTACACCGTCGGTATGTCTCGCGAGGATGTCGCCGCCCTCGACTTGCAGCAGGCGGTCGACCTCTGGGCTGACTTCCGCTCCAGACCACGCTAGTCGCGGATCATTGCGCGAAGAGAACCGCTGCCACCAGCAATACCTTTTCAAGGTGCCAAACGGCTACTGCGGCCTCGGCGGCACCGGCCTGAGCTGCGCCGTCGGCCTGATCGTCGGCGAGGCCTGACCTGCGGGTAACTGACTGATCCTGGCCCTGCGCCGCCCAGGCTGGTGCAATGTGGGCCGGGGTCAGGCTTGACGCGATCGGTGGTCGGCCACTGCTTCTCGTCTGTTCCTGGCTCTGATGAGGCATGACCCGACCGCCCGTGCGTTGGTCATCGCCATGCCTGAGGTCTTTCCTTGGGTTCGTCACCTCATCTCTGATGAGGTTCGGTCCTTCACGCTCGAACTGGTCGAGGCGCTGTCTGACGCGGCCGAGCTCGATGTCGACGCCACCACTCAGGAAGTCATCGCAGGCTGGCGAGCGACCGCCCGGATCAAGGCCGACCCCGCGCATTATGCGCAGGCGTGTGAGGCGACGAGCGGAGACTTCGGACCGGTTGACGTTTCGGTATGAGTCCGAAGCGCGGAGACCGGGTCACGGACCCCGCCTCCTGACAGCGAATGGGACGTACGGTTCGGTACGAGCGATGCGGTGAAGGGCTGGGAGGAACCATGCCGTCATGTCCTGGCCAGCACACGCCGATGCTTGGGAGACGCTGCGCGCAGATCCACGCTCACGTCCGCGCCTCCTGGCGCAGCGTCGGCCCGCTGACCCGGCTCAGGCCCGGGCGGCGCGTTCGATCGCCACTCCCACCCCGTCGAGCAGGTGGTCAAGGCCGGCGTGGAAGTCGTCGTCCGGAGCGGCCCCCGTGTGGGGGTCGAACACCCCGGCCTCGACGGCGCGGGCCAGCGCGGGGAACCGGTCGGGGTCGGCGAGCTCGGTGAGCAGGGCGGCGTACGCCCCGTCGGCCCCTTCCTCTGGTTCGGCGGGGATGGACGTCAGGAGCTGGGCGGCGCCGCGCACGTAGTGCAGCACCAGCATGACCACAGAGAACCGAGCCCGCGGGTCCAGCGGCGTGCCGCCGAGGGAGCGCAGCGCGGCGTCCAGCCAGGCGAGCTGGCCGGGGTCCATCGGCGGGGAGTTCGCCAGCTGGGCGATCCACGGATGCCGCAGATAGACGCCGAACAGTTCGACGGCCCATCGGGTGAGCGAGCCGCGCCAGTCGGCCGGCGCCGTGTCGAACTCCGGCGGCGGGCCGGGTGCGGCGGCCAGCATGAACAGTTGCAGGTCGTCCTTGCCGGCCACATGCCGGTACAGCGACATGGGCGCGCAGCCGAGCCGTTCGGCGAGCCGGGCCATGGACAGCGCGGCCAGGCCCTCCTCGTCGGCGAGGGCGATGGCCGCCGACACGATCCGCTCCAGGCTGAGCGCGGGCGTGCGTCCCCGCCCCTTCGGCTTGGCCCGCCCCCACAGCACGTTCAGCGCGTGCGGCAGCTGGTTCCCGATGTCGTCCGGCATTCCAGAGAGCTTAGCAGTTTGCGTATGGCCTACGCTTTGCGTATATGGTACGCATTAAGCGTATGGCATACGCATTCACTCGACCCGTCCCTCTGGAGCCGTCATGCACACGACGATCGACAGTCCTCCGCCGGTATCGGCCCGCCGGCGTCCGTGGTGGCGGCGCCGCTGGACGGTGCCGCTCGCCCTGGTCGCGGCCGGGTTCCTCGCGTTCTCGCTGCCGCCGTACCTGACCGGGGACCCGACGCTGTCCCGGGTGCCGCAGCCAGAGGGGTTCGGCCTGCACTACCCGTTGCTCGTGGCGCACGTGCTTTTCGCCTCGGTCGCCATGGTCACCGCGTTCTTCCAGGTGTGGCCGTGGTTCCGGCGGCGGCACCGGGTGTGGCACCGGCGCGCCGGGCGGGTCTACGTGTTCGCCGGGGTGGTGCCTGCCGGGCTGACCGGTCTGGTCATCGGGGCGCGTTCCCCGTTCGGGCTGTTCCTCGCGGTCAGCGACGTGCTCCTCGCCCTGCTGTGGCTCGCCTTCACTCTGGCGGGCTGGCGCGCCGCCCGCGCCCGCCGGTACGCCGACCACCGGCGCTGGATGCTGCGCAGCGCCGTGCTGACCTACTCCATCATCACCAACCGGGTGTGGACCGGGATCCTGATCATCGTTCTGCCCCCGCTGCAGGACACCGTCTTCCGCGGCGATCCCGACCTGATGGCGTGGACGATCTCCGGCCTGTCCGGCTGGCTCGGCTGGACGATCCCGCTGCTGGTCGTGGAGTGGTACCTGGAGCGCGAGGTGGCCCGCCGCGGCCGCCGCACCGCTCTCGCGCCCTGATCCCGGAGGCCGGTCTCAGGCCGGCCCCGGGAGACCGGAGCCCTGATCGTTCTTCGTCCCAGTAGAGGTAAGACCCGCCGGCAGGCCCCTGCCGCGTCGTCAGCGCGCGAACTTGTCGCGGGCGGCTGGGGTGACGGGGGTGAAGAAGTTGACGAGGTTGCCGTCGGGGTCACGCAACAGGAGTGAGCGGTTGCCCCAGGGCATCGTGGTGGGCTCGTTGACGAACTCCTCGACGAAGCCGGTCAGATTCCGATGCACGCCGTCCACGTCGTCGACGAGGAACTCGATGATCACAGAGCGGTTGTCGGCCGGCCGGGCAGCGCCGGGCGCGATGAGCGAGACGGTCCGGGTGCTGCCGATCGCCAGGGTCCCGGAGACGGTTCTGAGCTCGGCGAAGTCCTCGCTGTATCGGGTGGCGCGCACTTCCGTGGCTCGCTCGTAGAAGCCGACGAGGCGTGCGACGTCGCCCGTGATGATGCGGATCGATACGAAGTCCATGGTGGTCTCCCTGCTGACGGGCTGTTCTCCGACCGCAGGCTAGGGCGAATACCGGACAGATTCCGCCCAGTATCTGCGCTAAGTTGTGTGACGTGGCTCGACCCACTCATCGCGTGCTCACGCTGTTGGAGCTCCTGCAATCGGGCGGCACCAGGACGATGGCCGAACTCGCCGACCGGCTCGGCGTCGACGAGCGCACCGTACGGCGGTATGTGGACCACCTGGTCGACCTCGACGTGCCCGTCGAGTCGGTGCGCGGTCGCTACGGCGGGTACCGGCTCGCCCCCGGATACCGCGTTCCTCCGCTCATGCTGAGCGACGACGAGGCGCTCGCCGTGCTGCTCGGCCTGGTCGCCGGTCGCCGGGCAGGGTTGATGGCGACGACGGGCACGGCGAGTGAGACGGCGGCGGCGAAGATTCGGCGGGTCCTGCCCGGGCGGCTCGCCCGCAGGCTCGACACGGTGATCGAATCCCTCGCCTTCACAGCTCCACCCGGCGAGTCCGTCACCCCGGAGACCGCGGTCCTGCTCTCCATCGCGGATGCGGTGCGCCATCACCGGCCGATCTCGATCAGGTACACCGCCGCCGACGGCCGGCGCAGCGAACGGACGCTGCATCCGTACGGGCTCGTCGCACATTCGGGCCGGTGGTACGTCACGGGTGTGGATCCCAAGATCGGTGAGGAGCGGACCTTCCGGCTGGATCGCATCGCGGACGCGAGGACCCTGCCCGGTTCGTTTGCGCCGCCCGCCGGGCTTGATCCGGCGCAGCGCGTTCTGTCGGCCCTCGCCAAGGCTCCGTACCGGCATGAAGTGGTCCTGCTCGTCCAGGGGACAGTCGAGCAGATCCGCGCCCGGCTTCCCGCCGGCGTCGCGACTGTGGAGGAGCCCGCATCCGCGCACGACACAGATTGCGACACCGAGGGCTGGCTCCGCGTCGAGTTGCGCGCGGAGCGGCTCGACTGGTTGCCTCCGGTGCTCGCGTCGCTCGACCGGCCGTTCGTCATCGAGCGACCAGACGAACTCCGCGGCCTTGTCGCCGCGCTGGCTGACCGGCTCGCAGCCTCTGCCCGGAGGATCCCTCCTGCCCCGGGCACAGTTGTCGCGTGAAGCGGAGGGCTTTCACCAGCGGCAATTTGTTCACGTTGCCCAACGGCTACTGCGGCCTCGGCGGCACCCGTGTGAATTGCCCCGTCGGCCGCACCACCGGCGAGGCGTGATTCTTCGAACCGATAGTCCGTCATCGTGGGCCACCGCTTTCAGAACGGGCTCACGTGGTCCGTGAACTTGTCGGCGGCGGCCCGGACAGTCGGATGCCCGAGCCGGAACCCGGCGTCGTCGGACCGCCGGTGGGCCTGGGCGAAGACGGCGACCAGCTCGTTCACGATGGGCCGGGCCAGGGCGGAGACCGGCGGAATCCCGTCCGCCAGGGCGCGGCCGACGAGGTCCAGCGCGGCCTGCCCGACCCGAGCCACAAACAGGCATGATGTGATTATCTACGTGAATGAGACGAAACCGCAGGTGCCTGGCGATCCTGATCTGCTGGTCAAGATGGAGCAGAACCTTGCTGAGCACGCCTGCCATCTGCATCGTCGCATGGATCGCTCGACTGTCACGGAGACGGACGACCTCCTGATCGCCGACAGCGGGCTTGACGACGACACTTTCAATATCGTGGCGGCGGCGCGTTTCACCGCGGGCACCGCCCCCGCGCGAGTGGAGGAGACTGTCCGTGCTCTGGCTGCAACCGGTCGCCCCTTCTCCTGGTGGGTTGGTCCCGCCTCCACACCACCAGGCCTCGCCTCGCTCCTGAAGGGCGCCGGTCTGAGGCCGGCCGAGGCCGAGACGGGCATGTGGAAGGACCTGCATGCCGCCCTGCCGAAGCCGCACGTCGATGACCTGGACATCCGCCTGGTGACAACACCGAAGCAGCTCGCCGACTACGCGATGGTCCTGGCCGCGAACTGGGACCCGCCGGCCGCGACGGTGCGTCGGTTCTTCACCGACGCCGCCGAGTGGGCTCTCGCGCCCGGCTGTCCCGCCCGATATATGGTCGGCTATGTGAGCGGCCGCCCGGTCTGCTCGGCCGAGGTCTTCTTCTACGGGGGAGTCGCCGGGATCTACAACATCGCGACCCTCGCGACAGACCGCCGACGCGGCTACGGCGGCGCCATGACCCTGGCCACCTTGCACACCGCGTACGACGAGGGCTGTCGCACCGCGGTCCTGCAGGCCTCTTCGGACGGTGAGCCCGTCTACCGCCGCCTCGGATTCGATACCTGCGGCCGGTTCACCGAGTACGCCATCGCATGCGGCGCTTCCGCGGAGCTGAGTCAGTCGACCAGGCCGGCGCGGTAGGCGGCGATGGCCACCTGAACGCGGTTCGTGACGGCGAGCTTGTCGAACAGGTGGGAGATGTGGCTCTTGACCGTGGCCTCGCTCATGTGCAGGCGGGCTGCGATCTCGCTGTTGGAGTGGCCGAGCCCGACCTCGGTGAGCACCTCGCGCTCGCGGCCGGTCAGGGCCTCCAGCCGGGCGAGCGCGTCACGGCGGCGCCGGATGGGCTGGTCGGTGGTGAGCCGGTGGATCAGCCGCCGAGTGACCCGCGGGGACAGCATCGAGTCGCCGCCGTGCGCGAGACGGATCGCCCGGATCAGGTCGTGCGGCGAGGTGTCCTTGAGCAGGAAGCCGCAGGCTCCCGCCTCCAGGGCGGTGAAGACGTGCTCGTCGCTGTCGAACGTGGTGAGGATGATCACCGCGGGTGCCCGGGCGAGCCGGCGGATGGCCCCGGTGGCGGCCAGGCCGTCGTACCGGGGCATCCTGACGTCCATCAGGACGACGTCGGGCCCGAGGCGGCGGACCGCGTCGACGGCCTGGTTGCCGTCCTCGGCCTCGCCCACGACCTCCACGTCGGGTGCGGACTCGATGATGAACCGCAGCCCCGCGCGGATGAGCGCCTCGTCGTCAACCAGCAGCGTCTTGATCATGTGATCCCCTTGGGGATGCGTCCGCGGCGTGCCACGGCAGGCGGCCCTCAAGACGCCAGCCTCCCGCATCGTCCGGCCCGCCGCGCACCGTTCCGCCGATCAGCCGGAAACGCTCCGCCAGGCCCACGAGACCGACCCCGGCGCCGGTCTCCACACTCGGCTGGGGCGATCGTCCGTTGGCGACCGTGATCGTGACGCCGTTCTCCCTGCTCCCGATCGCCGTGACCGTGACCGGGGCTCCGTGGGCGTGCTTGTGCGCATTGGTCAGGCCCTCCTGGACGAGGCGATGCGCGGCCCTGGCCGTTTCCGGTGGCCACGTGCCGATGTCGCCGTGCAGGGTGACGATCCCGCCGGCCCATGCCCAGGAGTCCACCAGTCGCCGCAGGTCGGGGAAGCCGTCGTCGTCATCGTCGGGCCCGGCGCGCAGCACGCCAAGGATCTTGCGCAGCTCTTCGAGCGCCTCCTGCGCGCTGACCCTGATCAGCGCCGCCTCCCGCTCGACGCGCTCCGGCCCCGCGCCGGCGTTCACCTCCAGGCCGCCGGCGTGCAGCGAGATGAGCGTCACCTTGTGGGCGAGCACGTCGTGCATCTCCCGGGCGATCCGGCCGCGCTCGGCGGACCTCGCCTGCTCGTCGCGCAGACGCTGTTCGGTCTCGGCGCGTTCGGCGCGCTCGCGCAGCGATCGGGTCAGCTCGCGGCGGGTGGCGGCGTAGGCCCCTGCCACCAGCGTGACCCCGGTGGCGGTCACGGCCGAGACCAGCGCGTCCGTGCCCAACCGGCCGCCGTCCACCCACTGCTGGGCCAGGAACGCCGCCGTGCCGATCGCCGCCAGCGGCAGGAAGCGCGTGCCCGCGCCGGAGAACAGGCTGATCAGCAGCGGCCCGGGATTGCCTGACAGCACGTACGCGCCCGCCCCGACGACGGCCACCGTGACCGGCCACCGGCCCCGGAACCACACCGCGCCCGTGCCTGCCAGCCCGGCGGCGGCGATGACGGGTCGCGGCAGCGGCGCCCACGGCGCCTTGACCGCCAGGACGGTGAGGAACAGGCAGAGCGCCACGGAGGCCGCGCTGATCGCGTGTGGCCCGAGCGCGGTCACCCGCCGCAGCGCCGCGCGGTACGACAGCATCGATTCAGCGTAGCCAGGGCGGCGGCGCGCCACCTCATACCAAGGTCGACGCCGACGCCGGCCGGTCTCCGACTTTCGTCGGGGACGCCTGTGGCCGTGATGGCGATGCGGCCGCACCCTCGCCGGCCGCATCGTGGATGGCCTCGACAAGGTCAGGAGCCGTCCCGTGTACGTCGTCCGTTCGATGCTCGCCGCGGTGTGCGCGGCGCTGATGATCCTCGTGCCGCCCTGCGTCACCTCCCCTGCCGCGGCGGCTACCGCTGTTCCGGACGAACACGCTCTCGCGGACTTCTTCGACGCCGCGATGGCGGACGGGCTGGCGGCCAACCATGTGCCGGGCGCGGTCGTCTCGGTGGTGGGCGGCGGGAAGACGCTCTTCAGCAAGGGGTACGGGCTGGCCGACGTCGAGAACCGCAGGCCCTTCGACCCGGACACCTCATTGGTACGGATTGCCTCGATCACCAAGCTGTTCACCTGGACCGCGGTGATGCAGCAGGTTCAGCAGGGCAGGCTGGACCTGAAGGCGGACGTGAACCGCTACCTCACCGCGTTCCGGATCCCCGCGACCTACCCCCGGCCGATCACTCTGCTGGACCTGATGGACCACACGGCCGGGTTCGAGGACCGCACGATCGGCGTGGGGTCGCGGAGCAAGGACGACGTGCCGCCCCTGGCGGACTATCTCGCCGAAAACATGCCCGCCCGGGTGCGCCCGCCCGGCGAGGTGTCGGCGTACTCGAACTATGGGGCGGCGCTGGCCGGATACATCGTGTCGCGGGTGAGCGGGCAGCCGTATGACGAGTACGTGCGCGACCACATCCTCGGCCCGCTCACGATGCGGCACAGCACGCCCGCCGAGCCCGTCCCCGCCCCCTTGGCCGCGGATCTGGCGCGCAGCTACGACTACGAGGGTGGGGCGTACCGGCGCAAGCCGTTCGTCTTCGACAACCTGGCCCCCGACGGGTCGATCAGTGCCACCGCGAACGACATGGCCCACTTCATGATCGCCCACCTGCGGGACGGACGCTTCGGCGACCAGCGCATCCTCGACGAGGCGACGGCCCGGGAGATGCACCGGCGGACGTTCGCGGCCGATCCGCGCATCGACGGGTACGCCCACGGGTTCAAGGAGCAGACGCTCAACGGGCATCGCGTGATCATGCACGACGGCGGCTGGGAGGGCTTCCAGAGCGGGTTGCTGCTGGTGCCCGACGCCGACCTCGGCCTGTTCGTCTCCACGAACAGTATGAGCGGGGCCGACGCGCTGACCACGATCATTCCCGCCTTCTTCGACCGCTTCCTGCCCGGAAAGCGCGCCGTGCCCGGCGGCGGTGCTTCCGTCATGCCTGTCGAAGGCTTCTACAAGCTCACCCGGTCCGCCGAGTCCAGCATCGAGAAGGTGGTCGCCCTGACGAGTTCCACCCGACTGCGGGTGGAGGGCGGGAAGCTCACCTTCAGGGGTTCGACGTGGAGCCCGCTGGGGCCCGGCCTGTACCAGCAGGACGGCGGCACGCAGCGGCTGGCGCTGGTGACCGGCGGGAGCGGTGCCGCGTACGTCGCCACGGACGGCCCCGCCTACCAACGCGTCCCCTGGTGGGACACCCCGCCGGTCAACGTCGTCATCGTCCTGCTGTTCGCCGTCACCGCGCTGACCGCCGTGCTCGGCCTGCCGGTGGCCGCGGTGGTCGGCCGGGCAAGGAAGCGTCCCGTTCCGCGTGTCTGGCGTGCCGCGCGTGTCCTCACCGGGCTCGCCGCTGCGGCCGGACTGGTGTTCGTGGTGCTGTTCGCGCTGGTCCTGACCGGCGACACGAGCATCCTGTACGGCGTGCCGGCCGACGTCCAGGCACTCCTGGTGCTGCCGTTGCTGGTCTTCGCCCTCACCGTCGCCGCGATCGCCACCACTGTGAGGGGCTGGCGGCGCGCCGGCGTCCTGGCCCGCGGCCACCAGGTGGTCGTGCTGGCGGGATTGCTCGCCCTCCTCTGGTTCTGCTGGCACTGGAACCTGCTCGGCTGGCACCTGTGATCACTCGACCGGCCCGGCCACCGCTCGGCGTGAAGTCCACAGAATCCGCCGTCACGCCACGCCTTGCGTGATTTTCTGGGCGGGTGTCGAAAATGCGGGGCATCGTGCTCGCGGTGATCGTGGCAACGGCCGTGGGCCCGGGCGTGTCCGTGCTCCTCAGGGTGACCGGCGGGCTCGAGTCGGCGGGGCTGCTGACCGGCCTGGCGGCGGGGGGCCTCCTGCGGGGGAAGCCGGTCAGGGCCGCGGTCGCGACCCTGTACGGCAGCGCCTCGGCCGTGCTGATCGGCGAGCTCTCGCGGGGCGCTTTCGACGGCGGCCCGGATTTCGCCGACGCCATGGCCGTCCGGCCGGGCTGGCCAGGCTGGGTGATCGGGGCCGTGCTCGCCTACGCGATCGCGGCCAGGAGGCTGCCCAGGGCGCAGGCCGGTCAGGCGGCCCCCGCGCATCCGGTCACAGTGCCCCACGCCGATCCCGCTGGGGTGACTCCCGCGAAGCGGACCACGATCGAGGGGCCGCCGCATGCCGATCCCGGTGAGGCCGGGCACCCCATGCTCGCGATCGTGCTGACGGCCGTGGTCGCCGCCGTGCTCGCCTGCGGCCAGGTCGTCGCCGGAAAGGCACTGGGCATGACCTTGTGGGAGGCCTACCACGAGTACGACGGGCCGGGCTGGTACCGCGACCTGACCCGCGCCTTCTGGTATCCCGCCGCGTCGGTGGTGCTGGCCTCGGTGGTGTCGGCCTCCCTCGTGGCGTCCTGGATGCCCGCCGGGCGGGGGCGTGTTCTGGCGCCGCCCCTGGCCGCGTGGCTCGGCTGTGCGGTGACGGCCGGGCCGCTGCAGTACCTTCAGGCGCTCGGCGCGCCGTACGACCCCCCGGCCGTGGCGCTCATGGCGTCCCTCGCGGGTGGCGGCGTCGGCGCGGTGGCAGGCGCCGCCGCGCTCCGGCATGCCGGGGCGCGCTCCGGACTGGTCTGTTTCGTCCTGCTGTTCACCGCCGGCGACGCCACCCGCCGGCTGGACGACTTCCCGATGGGAGTCGTCGTGTCGATCGCGCTGGCCGCCATGTTGGCCGCGTGGACCACGGCACGACATGACGCGGAGGTCGGACCGGGAGTGCTGGCGGGCATGGCGGGGCCGCTGTTCGTCTGGTCGGTGTACGCGACGATCGGTTCCCGGCTTTATGACCACTCCACCCAGGCGCTGCCGTACTGGAACGCCATGGTCGTCGCGCTTCTGGCACCGGCCGTGGCGCTGCCGGCCGCCGCCCTGGCACGGCTCGCCCGGCCGCGGCCTGCGGGCGTCGCGCGTTCGTCAGCAGGCCCGCCCCTGGAGTCCTGACCGGTCGAGAGGCCGGATCAGGGCCGGTCGAGGACGTGCCTCAGGGCACGTTCGAGGCTTCCCGGTTCGCCCGCGTCTCGCGATCTCCATGCGATGATCCCGTCCGGCCGCACGAGGACGGCGCCCGCCTCCGTGATGCCGTAAGCCGCGTGGAACAGCCCGTCCACGTCGGCCAGGCCGCCGGCGGCTCCGATCACGTGGAGGTCCAGGGCCACGCCGAGCCGTCGTACGGCCTGCTCGACGGCGCCGGTCCGTCGTGGCTCGCGAGCAGGCCCGCCCCGGCGGTGCCGGACAGCACGGCGGCGAGTTTCCAGGCGAGGTGATAGCCGTCCATCACCGCGGCGTTCCCGCCCTGCCCTCCGGTCGGGGGCATGAGGTGCGCGGAGTCGCCGGCCAGCAGGACCCGTCCGGCCTGGAAAGCGTCCGCGACCCGGGTCACGTGCTCTCCGGAGGACGACCAGGCGGCCTCAAGGATCTTCACGGACAGGTCCGGAACGCCGCAGGCGGTGCGTACGACGTCCATGAGCCGCTCGGCGTCCGGCGCGTCCTCGGGCTCGAACCGGGCCGCCAGGACGTAGCGCCCCGGGTGGTCGGTGGTCACGACCGTCGCCGCCCGGGCGGGTAGCGCCGGATTCTGCAGGTAGAAGAGCCCGAACGCCTCGCCTCGCAGCGCCACTTCGAGGTCCGCCTCGAACTGCAGGAACATCGTGCGCTCCGGTCGTGACGACCGGCGTCCGTGGACGGGTATGGCGGCCATATCGCGGATCGTGCCTTTGTGGCCGTCGGCGCCGACCAGGTACCGCGCCGTGATCGTCTGCCGATCACCTGTCGCCGTGTCGCGAAGCTCGGCGATCACCGCCTCGTCGTCCTGGCGGAAGGACACCAACTCGGTCGAGAACATGATGTCGGCGGCCAGCTCAGCCGCTCGGTCGGCCAGGATTTGTTCGGCCCGTTCCTGGCTCGCGGCGGCGAACGGCGCGGGAGAGAGCCCGGAGAAGTCGGGCATCTCGAGCAGGAAGTCCTTCAGGACGGGCCCGGAGACTGCCATCGCCGCCCACTTCGGTCTCGGGCCGACCGACCTGAAGTGCCTCAACCTGGCCAGACACGAAACAGAGCTCACGGCGGGACGGCTGGCCGAGCTGACCGGCCTCAGCACCTCGGCCGTGACCGCGCTCCTCGATCGGCTGGAGCGCGGCGGGTTCGTCGAGCGGCACAGGGACACGGCCGACCGTCGTAAGGTCCTCGTGCGCTCGACCGGCCGGCACGAGGCGGTGCTCACGGAGATCTTCGGGCGGGTCGCGACCGCGTTCGCGTCCGTGGCGGACGCGTACGACGACGACCAGCTCGAACTGATCACCGGGTTCGTGCTCCGCCTCAACGAGCGGGCCCGCGAGTTCATCCCGACGCTCGTCCGGGACCTCGGCTCCTGAGGCTGCCCGAAGACCGGTCGTCCCGGCGGATTTCAGAAGATGCAACATTTCGGGGGTCTGCGGCGTCTCAGCCGGGATGAACGAGAGGACTCCCGCCTGTGGATGACGCGCCGGAATTCGCGGACTTCGCCGCCGAGCGGATCGATGCGTTGTTCCGCTACGCCTACATGCTCACCGGCAACCCGCACGACGCCGCCGACCTCGTTCAGGAGGCGATGATACGGCTGCGCGGCTCATGGCCGCGCGTGCGGCACAAGCACAACCCGGAGAGCTACGTGAGGACCACGATCACCCGGCTGCACATCTCCGTCTGGAGACGGCGCAGGCGCGAACAGCTGGCATGGGAGGTGCCCGACCAGCCACAACCGGTGGCGGAGCCACCGCCGGACCTCTGGGACGAGCTGGCCAAACTGCCCAAGAGGCAGCGTGCCGTCCTGGTCCTGCGCTACTACGAGGACCGATCGGATGCCGAGATCGCCGAGATCCTCGGCATCTCTCCGGGAACCGTACGGAGCCAGGCGTCCCGCGCCCTCGGCAAGCTGCGTGAGACCGTCACCCCGCTAAGGAGCCTCTGGTGAACGACGTCGAAGAGGCGCTGCGCCGTACGTTCGCGCGCGCGGAGGCGCGGATCCCGGCCACGCCGCCGGATCTGCTGCGCCAGGTGACCGAGGGGCGGACCCGGCGCGGACGCCGTGGGCTGGTGCTGGCGACCGCGATGGCCACCTGTCTGGTGATCTGGGCGGCGACAGCCGTGACGTGGCGGGCTCCCCACCCGTCACCCGCCGTCACGGCCACGCCCGCACCGCGCCTGCACGAACCACGGATCCACGAACCACGGATCGTGAAGGAGATCGCGCCGCCGCTGGAACAGGCGCTGCCTTCGGTGGTCGCGAAGGTCCCACTGAAGGTCCCCAACGGTGAGGCCTTCACGCCGAAGCTGTTCATCGATTCACGCACCCTGCTCGGGTACGTGGCGAAGAAGGGCTACGATCCCGCGCCTGAATTGTGGGCTTATCACCTGGAATCGCGGACCTTTCGGCGCCTGGCCGTCATCGGCTATCCCATCGCGCCGGTGGACTCGCCGGCGGTGGGCGAAGGCGTGATCGCCTGGTTCGAGTACGCGAAGCGCGACATCCACATCATGACGATTCCGGTGACCGGAGGAGCCCCCCGTACGGTGGTCTCGTTCCCGGCCGAGCTCGATGTGGACAAGGTGAACGGGGACACCATCTACGGTGTGGACCTGGCCGTCGGGGACGGCAGGATCTTCTGGTCGTCGACCAGGTCGGGGGGCGTCAACCAGGTTCCGGTGACGGGTGGCAAGCCGTCGTCCGTCCCGGGCACGAAGGGGTTGCGTCTCTTCTCCTGGCCCTGGGCGGGGCGTCCCCTCGACGGTCCGGGGGCCATGGCGAATCTGCTCAACCTGAGCACCGGGGAGCGGCTCGACGATCCGGCGCAGGCGGAGTGCCATGTGACCTGGTGCATCACCGAAAGCCAGGCGATCCGCCGCGACGGTGGCCAGGTGCTGGACCTGCCGGGCGACAACCCCCGGTGGATCGTGGCCGACCGCTTCGTCACCCTGAGCCAGACCGACAAGCAGGGGCGCAAGGCCTCGGTGATCTACGATCTCGCCACGGCACGGGCCGGCAGGCTCTGGATGCAGAACGACCGCAAGGCGTCCCCCACCCTCTACATAAGTACGGAGATGATCTACTTCAAGCGCGGTGACAAGTGGGCGGTCATCCACGACCCGGACCGCTAGCACCGGCCGGGCCGGACGGCCCGGCCGGCTCGGCCGATCAGTAGGAGCACTGCACCACGACGTCGTCGAGATCGACCTCCGCGTTGTGCCAGTACGGCTGCCGCTGCACGACGGCGAACCGCAGCACGACGTCGGAGCGTTGCGCCGTCCAGCTCACTGTCTGCTGTTCCCAGCCGTGGACCCAGTCCTGGGTGATCGACTTCAGCGCGATGTACGTCCACGTGTCGGGGTCGATCACCTCCAGGTTGAACTGGGCCCACTCGCCCCACAGGTCCGTCCAGACGCCGGCCGTGCAGCGCGCCCCGGGATGAACGCTCACCGGCGTGAGGGTGATGGTCCGCCCGAGCGCGCACCAGTCGCCCTTCGTGTAGGCCGCCATGGCGGCCATGCCGCTTCCCGTACGCGGCGTGTTCGACGCGCTGCCGAACACCGGCCCGCTGCAATCCCCGCTCGCGGTGAAGGTCCATCGGGACGCCGGATTCGTCGACGGCTCGAACCCGTCGGTGAGCTGCCAGACACCCGCGGACGCGGGCCCCGACGGCACGAGAATCGCCGCGGCGGCGATGACCGCCGCCATCAACACACGAGAGAATGCTGACCGCATTCGTGAACTCCACTTCTCGACCCGAAAACCAAGAGAGATGGTTCACGTCGAGAGGGCGCAACTCGCGACGACACCGTCATTGTGGCTGCTGCCGCGGAAGTGTCAAGAGGGGAGAAATGGGGGTGAACAGTCCAGTTTCTGTCCGCGAATTGAGCCGGGACGGCGGGGTCAGGGTTCCGCGCCGCGGTCGAGACCGAGCGTGGCGATGAGGTCCTCGTGGAGCTCGAACCAGACGCGATGGCAGGAGTCCAGGCCGGTCTGGTCGACCCAGGCGCCGTCCCCGGCCCGGGCACGCGCGAGGGCCGCGGTGAACCGTGTGTCATATCCACGGAAGCGCGTGAGGACGCGACCGAGCCGGTCCGCGAGTGGCGTGAGCGCCCGTTCGACGCAGGCGAGCTCATGGAGCACTCCGGCGTCCCAGGCGGGATCGGAGTGGTCGTTGACGGCGAGCCGATCACCGGCGGCAGGCCGGAGCTGCCAGTCGGTGCAGGCCTGCAGCAGGAGGCCGTTCAGCGGGAGGAACCTGCGGTAGACGTCGCGGACCTCATCGGCGGCGCCGACGCGGGCGAGTTCCGCCGCGAGCGCACGCTCGTTCTCGGCCCGGCCCCGCTCGGTCAGCGACCAGCCCGCGGCGCCGGCGAAGGCGCTGTGCTCGACCCAGCCACGGGCCTCGGCGTCGCGCAGCACCTCTTCCGTCGTGACCGCGTCGAGCCCGTAGCGGCGAGCGAGCACCGGGGTGTCGGCGAATCCGGTGACGCGTACGGCGTGCAGGACCAGGAGGCCGGGCGTGGAGTCGCGCGTCACGACTCGGCGTCCTGTCGTGCCGCCAGGCGGGTGTAGTGCTGCTGGCACGCCTGCGGAGAGTTGAACCCCATCACGTGTGCCATCTGCGCCCAGGTCAGACCCGCGCTCCGGGCGATGAAGAGCAGGGCGGATTCGAGTCCGTCGACCTCGGCTCGTGCGGCGGGCAGGAGGGCGAGCGCGCTCAGGATGTCCTCCGGGTTCAGGTCGGCGTTGCGCCAGACGGCGAACTGCGCGAGGTCCACCGCCGACGGCGGGGCGGGTGGGGGTCGCCACGGGCGGGCGTCGAGCGCGTTCGCGCCCAGGCGCAGAAGACGCTCACGCGCGTCCCTCTCACGCTGGGCCTGGACGTGGTCGGCGCGCGCGCTGTGAGCCATGTCGTCCTTGCGTTCCATGGGTCTCACAATGCACAATCAACAAATTGTTGTCAATCTTCTGTTGAAAGGACCCGGGTGATCGTATCCCTCATGGAGGCCGCCACCGGCACCTGTGGAGGCAAGGCCGGCGCACTCGGCGCGTTGCTCCGTGCGGGTCTGCCGGTGCCCGAGGGCTTCGTCGTCCCGTTCGCCGCCTACCGTGACGCCGCCCGCGACGCTGCCCGCGACCTGGACCTCGGGCGGTTCCTCGACGTGCCGGACGACGCCGACGCGGCGCGGCGGACGATCGGAGCCCGCCCGGTCCCCGAGGCCGTCGTCGACGCGCTGGGGCGAGCGCTCGGCGAGATCGGCGATCCGCCCGTGGCCGTCAGATCGTCGGCGGCGGGCGAGGACACCGGCCGGGCGTCGGCGGCGGGTCAGCACGAGAGCTTCCTCGCCGTACAGGGAGCCGGCGAGGTCGCCACGGCCGTACGGGCCTGCTGGGCCTCGCTGTTCTCCCCGCGTGCCGTCGCCTACCGGGCCGCCTCCGGCAGCGCCGGCGATCCGCCTGACGATCTTCTGATGGCCGTCGTCGTGCAACGCCACCTGGACGCCGAGGTGTCCGGAGTCATGTTCACCCCCGCGGACTCCGGCGACGTGACCCGGATCGAGGCGTCCTGGGGCCTCGGCCCGAGCGTCGTCGCGGGCAGGGTCACCCCTGACGCCTACCGCGTCGCCGCGGACGGGTCGGTCACCCGCGCCGTCGCGGACAAACGGCGGCGCCTCGACCGGCGCGGCACGCGGCTCGTGGTCGAGGACGTGCCCGCCGCCGCGCGGAACCAGCCGGCGGTCGACGACGCGACCGCCACGCGGCTGGCCGCGCTGGGCAGGCGGATCGCCGCCGTACTCGGCGGACCGCAGGACATCGAGTGGGCGATCGCCGGCGGCCGCACCTGGATTCTGCAGGCACGGCCGGTCACCGCCGCACCCCCACCGCCGGTATCGCCTTCCGGCGTCTCCGGCCTCCCCTCCGCCACGCTCACCGGTACGCCGGGCAGCCGCGGGACCGTGACCGGAACCGCGAGGATCGTCCGCGGTCGCGGCGACTTCGCGCGCGTACGCCCGGGCGACATCCTCGTCTGCCCCTTCACCGACCCCGCGTGGACGCCGTTGCTGCGCGTCGCCGCCGGTGTCGTCACCGAGATCGGGGGCGTGCTCTCGCACGCCGCGATCGTCGCCCGGGAGCACGCCATCCCCGCCGTCCTCGGCGTCCCGGACGCGACGAGCAGGCTCCGTGACGACATCGTCATCACCGTCGACGGCACCGCCGGCACCGTCACGGCGACGGACGCGTGACCGGGCATCGCCGAGCCCAGGCATCCCGCCGAAGCCGTACGCACTGACAGAAAGGAGAGGGGAGACGGGCCCGCACGGGCCCCGGCCCCTGACCCCGTATGACGATTCGACGCCTCTACCTGGCACGCCACGGCGCGGCCGACGCGTTCGGGCGGCTCACCGACATCGGGCGCCGGCAGGCGGGCCTGCTGGGCGAACGGCTCGCGGGCGTGCCGGTCGACGCCGTGTGGCACTCTCCGCTGCCCCGCGCCGCGGCGAGCGCGCGCGAGCTCGCCCGTCATCTGCCGGACGTGCCCGTGACCGAGGCCGCCGAACTCGTCGACCACGTGCCCTACGTTCCCAGCGCGGCCGAGACGCCCCCGTCCTGGGCCGGCTTCTTCGACGGCTACGACGACGCCGAGGCGGCTTCGGGCCAGAGGCTCGCCGAGGCCCTGGTCGCCAGGTTCGCGAAGGTTCCCGGCCCGGCCACGCAGGGGACCCGGCCCGAGACGAACGAGGTCCTGGTGACGCACGCCTACCCGATCGCGTGGCTGGTGCGGCACGCGCTGGACGCGCCGCCCTCCCGGTGGCTCGGGCTGAACAGCGCCAACACCGCACTGACGGTCATCGAGTATCGCAGCGGCCTGCCGCCCACGATCGTGATGTTCAACGACATGAGCCACCTCCCGGCCGACCTGCGCTGGACCGGGTTCCCCGGAGGCGTCAGGCCGTGAGGCGGCTACGGCCGGCCCGGGTGGACATCGATGCCGCGCGAGCCGGACCGCGTCGTCTTCGCGGTCGTCCTCGCGGACGCGTTTGGGGGTGGCGCCCGGTCGGGCGCCACCCCCGGTGGTCATCGCCGATCAGGCGACGGTGCAGGGGCTCCCGTTGAGGGTGAACGAGGTGGGCTTGCCGGCGTTGCCGGTGTGGTTGGCCTGGAAGCCGACCTCAGTCGTGCCTCCGGGCGCCAGCGTGCCGTTGTAGCTCATGTTCTTCGCGGTGACCTGGCCACTGGTGGGCGAGTAGGTGGCGTTCCATCCGCTGGTGATCGTCTGCCCGCCGGGGAGCGTGAAGACGAGCGACCAGCCGTTGATGGTGGAGGAGCCGGTGTTGGTGATGGCGAGGTTCTCCGTCAGGCCGTTGTTCCAGGCGTTGACGGTCGCGGTGACCCGGCAGGCGCCCGTTCCGCCGCTGGGCGACTGGGACGGGGACTGCGAGGGCGACTGCGACGGCGACTGGGAGGGGGACTGCGACGGGGACTGGGAGGGCGAAGCCGAGGGAGACGTCGTCGGACCGGACTGGAACTGGGTGAAGAACTTCCACACCTCCGCGGTCGTCCAGGTCCTGGCACCGCTGGTGGAGGTGGACCCGTCGTTCGGGGAGGGGGTGTGGTCCCCGTCGAACGCGGCCCAGACGACCGGGTATCCGGCCCGGCATCCCGAGTAGGCGGTGATGATGTGCGTCAGGCTGCCCTGCGAGGGTTCCCGCGGGCTCTGGGGCGTGCAGCCGTTGTTCGAGACGAACCTGTCACGCAGCGACCGTCCCTGGGAGATGTTGAGCACCGAGTCGTGGATGCCGTGGATTCCCATGTACGCGACGGGCTGCGTGCCGCCGTTGCACCCGCTGAGCTGCGCGCCGGAGTAGACCGCGACCGCGCGGAAGACGGTCGGCCGGGCACAGGCGACCGCGAAGCTCATCGCGCCGCCGTAGCTCCAGCCCAGGGCGAAACGCTGCGTCGTGTCGACACAGAGGTTGCTCTCGACGAGCTTCAGCATGTCGTCGGTGAAGGTCAGGTCCTCACCGTTGGAGTTGCCCCAGCCGTTGTTGATGCCCTGCGGCGCGATGAAGATCGTGCTGTTGTTGGAAACCTGCTTGAGCCCGTAGTAGGCCCAGACGGCTCCGTCCGATCCGCCCGAGTCGACGATCTGGGCGGTGCCGTTCAACCAGTGGTACGCGATGATCAACCGGTAGGGGCGGGTGTTGTCGTAGTTGTCGGGAATCCGCAGGATCCAGCTGCGATTCTTGCCGCTGGTCGTGATCGTCTGCGAGCCGCTTCTGAGGGTCGGGGTCTTACCGCATCCGGCGGTCGTCGCCGCGGCGGCGCTCGCCGAGGACGTCTTGGCCGAGCCGAGGCTGTCGCTCAGCGCCGTTTGCCCGGTCGCCAGAACGAGAAGCGCGGCCGCCGCGACGGCGGCGAAGATGGATTTCTGTCTCAATTTCACGCAACTCCCTTTACCATTCGAAAATCCACGTGCGTCGACAGGACAGTTATTTGTTTTTCTTCGTCCGGCAGGGTGTCCGCGGCCGGCCTGTGCAGGCCGGCCGGGCGGTCTTCCCGGATTCAAATGCAAGTGAGCCCACCCGTCAGTCGACCCGGGGGCGGCACGCTCCGCCCGGCGTTGGGTCCAGTGCGTGTTAGCGTTAACAGCAGCCGGGGGCAGCCAGGGGCTCCTCTCTAACGGGCGACTGGTGGTGGTGGTGAACCGGAGCAAATAAGAAGTCATGCGACATGTCAAGGATCTTGTCTTCGCTTCGGCGGCCCCTCTCCGGCGCACGTCCATTCATTCGGTTTTTGACCAGGGAAAAGGCCGCGGCCGCCGGCGCCGCCTCGATGTAAATTTCATCGTCGGCGGTTTCGTGGGAAGCGGGCCGGATGGCCGATCATGGAGGTGCCGGGGCGACGCCCGGCCGGCATGAGGAGAGCGACGCATGACCTTCGTGAAGGACGTCGAGGCCCGTGGCACGCACCACTGCGAGACGACGGCGCTGGGGGTGCTGTTACGGCATGAAGGGCTCGACCTGTCCGAGCCCATGCTGTTCGGCTTGGGGTCGGGCCTGTCCTTCGTCTACTGGGACAGCAAGGCCATGCCGGTCCCGTTTCTCGGGGGCCGGGTCAAGCCGTTCGAACTCACCAGGAATCTGGCCGCCAGATTGGGGCTGACGCTGGTGACCGAGGAGACCACCTCGTCGCGCAGGGCGTGGGAGAACGTGGCCGCGTCCGTCGACGCGGGCCGGCCGGTCGGCCTCCAGCTCGACTGCTACCACCTGGACTACTTCCGCACCAAGGTGCACTTCGGCGGTCACGTCGTCGCGATGTACGGCTACGACGAGCACGAGGTCTACCTGGTGGACACCGGCCCACAGGGCGGAGCGGTGCGCACCAGCCGGGCCGGCCTCGCCAGGGCACGGGCCGAACGCGGCCCGATGACCGCCAGGAACCGGTCCTTCACCATCACCCTGCCGGAGCGCCCGCTCTCCTGGCAGGACCAGATCATCCCCGCCGTCAGGGACTGCGCCGGCGCCTTCCTCGCCGCTCCCATCGCGAACCTCGGCTACCGCGGCATCGAGAAGGCCGGCAGGCTGGTGCCCGGATGGCTGCTCCGCGCCGCCGAGCCGCGGCGGGACCTGCCGCAGGCCGCTCTCCTCATGGAGCGGGGCGGCACCGGCGGCGGCCTGTTCCGCGCCCTCTACCGCGACTTCCTCGGCGAGTGCGCCGCACTGATCGACGACGGCCGCCTCCGCGCCGGTCATCGGCTGTACGCCGAGGCCGCCGGCCTGTGGACGGAGGTGGCCACCTTGATCGAGAAGGCGGGGGAGAGCGGTGACGCGGGACACCTGGAGCAGGCCGGCGTCATCCTCCACGATCTCTCGCGCGTGGAGAAGGACGCCATGGAGATGCTGCGTCAGCTGTAGGGGGTCAGTTTCTGCGCTGGAGGAGGAGCGTGACGAACCCGAGGACACCCCGGTAACCGCGCAACCACATGTCGCGGTGCTCCAGAGCCGCCGTGCGGGCGTCGCCGGCGTCCGGGCCGGGATGCTCGTTGGCCCAGCGCAGCAGCGTGCCCGTCCAGGACCACTCGTACTCGTCCCATTCGGCCAGGTCGCTGGTGTACGCGTAGACCACGTCGAAACCGGCGGCCTCGGCGGCGGCGACGGTGCCGGGCAGGTCGAGGAACTCCGACTTCGTGGCGCCCAGGCGGGTGAGCGCCTCCTCGGTCGGCTCGCGCTCCCAGAACCCCTCGCCCACCAGCGCCAGCCCGTTCGGCCGCAGATAGCGGCGGACGTGCTCGACGGTTGGGCCGAGCCCGCCGAAGGCGTGCGTGGCCCCGACGCAGAGCACCAGGTCGTACTGCTCGGCGACCGGGAAGTCGGCGGCCGGCCGCTCGTGGAACCGGATGCGCTCCCAGACGCCCTGGACCTCGGCCGCGTGCTCCGCCGCCTTGAGCCCATGCGCGTCGATGTCCACGCCGTCGGCGGTCGCGTCCTGGTAGAGCGCCAGCGCGCGCAGCGTCCAGGCGCCCTCGCCGCAGCCGAGATCGAGGATCCTCGCCCCCTCGGCCAGCCGCGCCCGGCGCAGCAGCCGGGTCACGTTGGCGCCGGAGACCGGCGCGGCGATGGGGTGGTCCCGATGAGCGAGATGGCTGATCAGCTGGCGATCCATGGCCTAATCCTTCCGCATCCCCGGACGCTTTCGGCAAGCCGAATTCGCCCCGGCGGGCGGCGTGTCGCCGCCGCGGCCGGCCTCCGGCGGAGACGCCGTCACGGGTGACCGGACATCTCCGCCGAGGACGTGCCATGACGCCTGCGTCACACGCCGGGGCGTACGGCGGCGACGAAGTTGCTCCTCCAGTAGCCCTTGAGGCGGTCGACCCTGACCACCGCGCCGGAGTGGGGAGCGTTGATCACTTTCTTGTTCCCTATGTACATGCCCACGTGGCCGCCGCCACTGGTGAAGATGAGGTCACCCGGCTTGAGACGCGCCAGGGAGACCCTCTTCTTGACGGCGCTGAGGATGGACCACGTCGTACGCGGGATCTTGACGCCGGCCTTGCGCCAGGCGAACTGGACCAGCCCGGAGCAGTCGAACGCCCGCGGGCCCGTGGCGCCCCACACATAGGGATCGCCGAGGTGCTTTCTCGCCACCTTGATGGCCTGCTCGGCCTTCTCCTGCTGGAGAGCGGCCTTGGTGAGCTTCGTGTCCACGGAGGCCTCCGCGGGGGTGGCGGCGGCCTGTCCGGCGTACGGGGTGAACGCCGTGACGGGGGGCTCGGGCGGGATGGCCGTCGAGTCCGGGGGCGGGGCTGTCACGGTCCCCGTGACGGCGCCGGCGGGGAGTGCGCCGAAGCCTCCCAGGGAGGCGGTGAGCGCTGCGCTACTCAGTGTGACGCAGGCAGCGCGAAGCAGGGTGGTGGGGTTGGCGGACAGGGGTTCTCTCCTCGAGTCTTCCGCTTGCGCCTACCGGGTTAGCTGACGGATTCGGGCAGGGAAGTCGCCCTACGGCGCTGGGCGCGCCGATTCACCCCGGACCTTCGGGTCGAAGGTCGATTGGTTCCCCGGTTCCGGGCCTCCTTGCTGCCCGGATTCGGCATCACCGGCGCCCAGGGGGGCGGGAGAGCACATGGCGACGGTGACAGTTGGATGCGCTTTCCGAACACGGCCTGACCGGGTTCGTTGGGCAAGGAAACTACCAAGACAGGCCATATTGGCGCAAAGGGTGCAAATCGGATGATGATCGCATAAAGGGATCATAAAGCGAGAATCCGCAGGTCAGAGCGCTCGTTGAAGTCGACGAACGTGACGCGCGTCACACCCATCCAAGCGAGGCCGGGGGCCGCGCCAGACGGGAACCTGCGCGGCGAGCCCGCGAAGCGGGCGCGCCGGAGCCACCCGAAAGGCGGAGACCCGCGCGGCGGGACCTGCAAGCGGACACGCCGTGGGCGGAGAACCCCGCGGCGGCGGACGCGCCGCGGGGGGATGGAAACCGGCCGCCGGTGACGTCAGCGGGTCACGGCGTGCGCCAGAACGTGCCGTTGGCCGAGGGGTCGTCGGGGTCGCCCTGTGGGACGCTGAAGCCCGCGCCCCACATCGTCGCCGTTCCCGGCCTGCGGGCGACGGAGAACACGACGGCGTCGGTGCCGGACTTCCGGAGGAGCCGGGCCTGCCGCCACGTCGAGCCCGTGACGTGCCACAGGGCCGGGTTCCAGCTGCCCTGCAGGACCCAGACGCCGCCCCTGCCGTCGGGCTCCACCTCGGTGTACGGCTGGGCGTTGGCGGAGCCCATGGAGACGGTCCACGACCTGCCGTTCCAGTGCATCACCAGGGTGCGGCCGAAGTTCACGTCGTCGCCCTGCTCGTCGGCGCCTTCCCAGCTCACCCCGCCGACGACCCACACGTTCTTCGAACCCACGACCGCGATGTCCTGGATGGTCACGACGGCGTCCCGCGCGGGAAGGGCGAGAGCCGGCGCCGGGACCAGGGACCAGGACCTCCCGTTCCACCGCATGATCGAGGGCTGGCCGCCCTTGACGCCCGCCGCCCAGGCCACGCCGGCCTTGTACGCGTCGACGGCGGAGGCGCGGCCCGGCAGCCGGACGCTCCTCCAGGACGACCCGGTCCAGTGCCTCGCCGTGGCGGACGACCAGGCGACCGCCCAGATGTCCTTCGCGCCCGTCGCGTCGGCGTCCGTCGCCGAGAAGCCGCCGCCCAGCGAGCGCGTGGTCCACGCGCGGCCGTTCCAGCGTGCCGCCCTGCCCTCGCCGAAGACCCACACGTTCGTGCCGGAGGTGGCCGTCACCGCCCGCAGGTCGTACGGCGGGCTGTTCGGGACGACCCGCCAGGATCGGCCGTCGAACCGCTCGACCAGACCCCGCTGCTCGCCGTTCACGACCCGGTGCCCGGCCGCCCACACCGACCCGTCGCCCAGGACCGTCACGTCGTTGAGCACATCGTCTCCGGGCAGCGTGTTCACCTTGGCCGGCTTCCAGGCAGGCACGGGCGCCTCCGCCTGGCTGCCCTGGCTGCCCTGGCTGCCCTGGTGGCCCTGGTGGGCCGCACCGGACGCGGCCGCGGGCGGCACGCTCGCCAGGCCGAGAACCATCACCCCTGCGAGGACTGCGGTACGCATGACGCTCCCCTCCGTTCGCTCATACGACGTCCGATCGGCGACATTCGTTCACCGAACGGCCACAGGGCTTCTCAGGAGTCCCTGCGCTTCCTTTCCGTCCACGCCTCGTACGTGCTGTCTCCGGGGAGCACCCAGACCGTCGTGTCGGGCCGCGCGATCTTCCGCAGCGGCGTCGCCCTGCCGGTCGCCGCCGAGACCCGGTAGATCGTCACCCCGGTGCGGGTCCGGGACCGGACGATCAGGTGGTCCGCCCGGTCGAAGGAGAGGTCGTCGACCCACTGCCCGCGCGGCAGCCGTACGGTCACCGTGCGGCTCGTGCGGCCGGTACGCAGGTTGAGCAGGCGCACCTGGCGATAGTTCGGCCATCTGCCGACCAGCGCCGCCACCGTGACGTGGTCGTTCGCCAGCGCCGTCGCCGACAGTCGCGTCTTGCGGCTCACCCGCGCACGCAGGGTCCGGTCGAACACCGTGAGCCGATCCTCCTGGGCCAGGAGCAGCCGCCCGCCGTCCGGGCTGAATCCCAGGAAGCTCCACGCGTCGGTGCGTCCGGGAGGCGGCAGCACCTTGCCCTTCCGCAGGTCGGCGAAGATCCCCACTCCCGGGCCCGAGGTGGTGGTGACCACGTAACCGCCGTCGTCCGACACGTCCGGCCACTCCTCGCCGATCGAGAAGGCCGTGAGCCGGCGTGACACCACGTGTTCCGCGCCGCGCACTGTCCGCTCGACGAACACCCCGTCAGATCTGCGGAAGTAGAAGATGTGCCGACCGTCGCGGCTGACCAGGAACGGCGCGGGCACGCCGGGGTTGACCGCGTCGGCGGGCGCCTTCGTCAGCGCTTCCGGCACCTTCACCACCCGCCCGTCGGACAGCACCAGTTCCCAGGCCTGTGTCCGCTTCGCGTACGCGATCGTGGCGGGCGCGGCGGACGTGGCCGGCGCGTCGGCAGCCGCGGGCGGCGTGGCGAGCGGCACGACGGTCAGCGGCACGACGGTCAGGAGAAGCGCGGCGAGAGCCGTACGAGAACCCATGTCCCATGAGATGCCGGTAATCGCGTAATTGTTGCCGCCAAGTCGGTGTACGCCCCGGCGGCGCGGGTGCCGGACATGGCGCGCTCCTCCGTGCGGATTCGACAAGTAGCATTGCCGGTATGGCAAACGACGACGCCGCAGTCCTGGCCTCCGTGGGCGCGCGGCTGCGGGCGCTGCGCCGGCAGAACGGCAGCACGCTGAGCCGGCTCGCGGAGTCCACCGGCATCTCGGTCAGCACCCTGTCACGCCTGGAGTCCGGCGAGCGCAAGCCCACGCTGGAGCTGTTGCTGCCGCTGGCGCGGGCCTACCAGGTGCCGCTCGACGAACTCGTCGGGGCGCCGCCGGTCGGCGACCCCCGGGTGCGGTTGAAGCCCATCACCCGCTGGGACTCGACGATCGTGCCCCTGACCCAGCACCCCGGCGGGCTGCAGGCGTACAAGATGATCCTGCCGGTGGAGCGCTGCGAGCCCGAGCCGCGTACGCACGAGGGCTACGAGTGGTTGTACGTGCTCAACGGGAGGCTGCGACTGGTCCTCGCCGAACACGACATCGTGCTCAAGGCCGGGGAGGCCGCGGAGTTCGACACCCGGCTGCCGCACTGGTTCGGCAGCACCGGCGAGGCGCCGGTGGAGGTCCTCAGCCTGTTCGGCACCCAGGGCGAACGCATGCACGTCCGGGCGAAACCACGCGGCGCGCAGGAGACGCCCGCCGAACCGTCCCGGGGGACGACAGCGACTAGGCGCTCCGGGCGTGTGGCTGGGACACTGACCGGGTGAGAGGCCGATGGGTCACGGCGGCGGTCCTCGGGCTCGCCTGCCTGAGCGCGTGCGGGTCCATAAGGGCCTCCTCCGGTGTGGACATGGGCCGCCTGCGGGCGCTGGGGGTCGCGCCCGACCTCGTCTATCTCGTCGACCTGCCGGAATACGAGATGGCCGAGCAGTCCATGGGCGGGGTCGGCGAGGAGGGGTTCGGCGTCTTCTACACCGCGCCCGGCGGGCGTCAGGTGGAGCTGCGGGTCGACCGGGGCTCCTTCGGTGACGACGTGTGCCGGAGCACTCCGATCAACCTCGCCACGCCTCCGGACGCGCTGGTCCTCTGCATCCACGACGACGTGGGCTGGTATCGGATGGCCGGCGACCGTCACGAGTACGTGGCGCTCCGGGGAGACGTCCTCGTCAAGCTGAGCGGAGGCGTGACGGACGTCAGCCGGGCGGCGCTGAAAGCGGCCGTCGCCGGCGCGCACCGGGCCGTCGGCGACGGGAAGGCCGGCACCACGCCGCCCCGCGTGCCGGTGGAACGAGGCGACCTTCCGACGGCGGGCGACGGCGCGCCGGGGGGCGAGGTCGGCCCGGGCGGCTGACCGGCGGATGGACGGGTTTTCCGCCACGATCCGGAGCTGAAAGTTTCACATCCTTCCCGCGTACGGAGGCCCCGGTGGCGGCGCTCCGGGCACAGTTCAGGACCGGTGGCCCGGGCGCGTGACGCCGTCGTGACGCGGGCCCGGAACCTTGACCATCCCGCTTGTATGGGATTGGCTCCGCGCCGTGGCGATGTCCACGGTCGCCGCGGCACGCGTTGATGGTTGTTAGCGCTAACAAATAGGTAGTACTTGGCGCCGCCGGACGTGTCGACGCGCGAGTCGCGTGGTTACTACCCCAGGAGGTGAGTATGGGATCGGCGTTCACGCTTCGGGCCCGGCTCAAGCGCGGTGTCGTCTGGATGGCGGGCCTGTTGTCGGTGATGGCGTTGTTGCCGGCCACCACGGCCAGGGCGGACAACCCCATCGTGCAGACGATCTACACCGCTGACCCGGCTCCGCTGGTCTACAACGGGCGGGTGTACCTCTACACCGGTCACGACGAGGACGGCTCGACCTACTTCACCATGAAGGACTGGCGGGTCTTCTCCACCACCGACATGGTGAACTGGACCGACCACGGCTCCCCGCTGAGCGTGGCCACCTTCAGCTGGGCGAAGTCGGACGCGTGGGCGGGCCAGGCCGTCTACCGCAACGGCAAGTTCTACTGGTACGTCCCCACGACCAACCGCTCGACCGGCCGGATGGCCATCGGCGTGGCCGTCTCCGACAGCCCCACCGGCCCCTTCAAGGACGCCATCGGGCGCCCGCTGGTCGAGAACGGCGAGATCGACCCCACCGTCTACATCGACAGCGACGGGCAGGCCTACCTCTACTGGGGCAACCCGAACCTGTGGTACGTCAAGCTGAACAGCGACATGATCTCCTACTCGGGCAGCGCGACGAAGGTCAACCTGACCACCTCGGGGTTCGGCACCCGCACCGGTGACGCCAACCGGCCGACGCTGTTCGAGGAAGGGCCCTGGTTCTACAAGCGGGGCAGCCTGTACTACATGGTCTTCGCGGCCAAGTGCTGCTCGGAGTTCATCGCCTACTCGACGTCGTCCAGCCCGACCGGGCCGTGGACCTACCGCGGCACGATCATGTCGACGCAGGGCAGCAGCTTCACCAACCACCCGGGGATCATCGACTACAACGGCGGGTCGTACTTCTTCTACCACAACGGCGCGCTGCCGGGCGGTGGTGGTTACACCCGTTCGGTCGCGGTGGAGAAGTTCACCTACGGCTCCGACGGCTCGATCCCGACCATCAACATGACCACGACCGGGGCGCCGCAGATCGGCACGCTCAACCCGTACGTCCGGCAGGAGGCCGAGACGATCGCGTGGGAGTCGGGCGTGGAGACCGAGGTGTCCACCGAGGGCGGCATGAACGTCGGGTTCGTCGAGAACAACGACTACATCAAGGTCAAGGGCGTCGCCTTCGGGTCCGGCGCGACGTCGTTCAGCGCCCGGGTGGCCTCGGCCACCTCCGGCGGGAAGATCGAGCTTCACCTGGACGGCGTCAACGGCACGCTGGTCGGGTCGTGCAACGTCCCCGGCACCGGCGGGTGGCAGACCTGGACCACCGTCTCCTGCTCGGTGAACGGCGCGACGGGCACCCACGACCTGTACTTCAAGTTCACCGGCGGCAGCGGCAACCTGTTCAACTTCAACTGGTGGCAGTTCAGCGGCGCGGGCCAGCCGTCGCCGTCGGCCACGCCCTCGCAGTCGCCCTCGCAGTCCCCGTCGCAGTCGCCCTCCCAGTCGCCTTCACAGTCGCCCTCGCAGTCTCCGTCGGCCACGCCCACGCGGACGCCGACTCCGCCGGTCACCGGCGCCTGCAGCGCGACCTACCACACCACCAACACGTGGTCCGGCGGCTTCCAGGGCGAGGTCACCGTGACGGCCGGAAGCTCGGCGATCAGCGGCTGGACCGTCAAGTGGACCCTGGCGAGCGGCCAGACCATCAGCCAGGTCTGGAACGGCGCGCTGACCACCAGCGGCTCGACCGTCTCCGTGAGCAACGCCTCGTACAACGGCTCGCTCGCGCCGTCCGCGTCGACGACGTTCGGCTTCCTCGCCAACGGCACGGCGTCGACGCCCACCCTCACCTGCACCGGCTCGTGAGACCGGCGGCGCCCTGACGGCGCCGTCCACCAGGAGGCGGCGAACCCGACGGACCCGCGCGAGCACCGGCCTCGCGACGGCGGACGTGGGTTCGCCGCCATCCCCTGCCATCTCGCCGCCATTCCCTCACCGGTTCGGGGTCGGCCCGGGGCAGACTCGGTGCGCCCGGTTCCGCCGTGGGGGCGCAGCCGGGCGCACCGTCATTCCCGCCCGATTCAGGAGGCCCGGCTTGAGAGGCCCGGCCCGAGAGGCCGGGCCCGGAACCGCCGCTCCATCGGCCTCGGCCGTACGGATCACGCGGACGGCACCCGGTAGTCCCGGATAGTGATCGCGGTCGCGGCCCGGCGGATCGGCCCGGTGACCCGCTCGATCATCCGGTCCTTTCCCGGCAGGTGCGGCATCAGCCGTAGCATCAGCATCTGGAAGCGGATCCGCGCCGCGGACCCCAGCACCATGCCCTTCATGTTGGCCGCGGCGAGTTTCTGGTTCTCCTCGGCGAAGTGCCGCATCTCGCGCTCGTACGCGGCGAACCCGGCGGCGTGGTCCCCGGCCGCGGCGGCGAGGCAGCCCGCCAGCACGTACGCGCCGACCAGGGCCAGGCTGGTGCCCTGCCCGGACGCGGGCGAGGGCCCGTAGGCGGCGTCGCCCACGAGGGCCACGCGGCCCGACGACCAGCGGTCCATGCGCACCTGGCTGATCGAGTCGAAGTAGAAGTCGGGCGCGTCCCACATGGCGTCGAGGAGACGCGGGACGTCCCAGCCCTGGCCCGAGAAGACCTCGGCGAGCAGCTTCTTCTGCCGGGTGACGTCCCGCCCGTCGCCGGCCCCCGGCGGTGACGAGAACAGGAACATCGCCATTGCGTCGGCGTCCCGCCGGGTCCCGTACATCCCGGCGCTCCGGCCCGGCGCGGGGTGCATCATCTCGGTGCGGTCCAGGCCGAGGTGGTTGGGCACCGTGAAGATCGAGATGTGGTGGCCGAGGTCGCGGACGAACCGGGACTCCTCGCCGAAAGCCAGCCCGCGGACGTTCGAGTGCAGGCCGTCGGCACCCACCACCAGGTCGAACGTCCTCGGGGGACCGCTCTCGAAGGTGACGCGCACCCCCTCGGGCGTCTGGTCGAGGGTGGTGACGGAGTCGCCGAAGACGTACTCGACGCCGTCTCCGGCCGCGGCGCGCAGGATCCGGACAAGGTCGCCGCGCATGATCTCGACGTCGTCGCCCTCGCGGCCGCCGAACGCCTCGGCGCTCATCGTCGCGACCTGCCTCCCCCGGGCATCGACGAAGCGCGCGACGCGCATGTCCGTGCTGTGCCGGCGCACCTCGTCCAGCAGTCCCATGCGGCCGACGACGTCGAGTGCCGCGCCCCGGATGTCGATCTTGTAGCCGCCCTCCCGCACCCCGGGAGCGCGTTCGACGACGGTGGGGGTGAAGCCGTACTGCCGCAGCCAGTGGGCGAGCGTCAGCCCGGCGACGCTTCCGCCGGAGATCAGGATGTTCGTCACACCCCGGACTGTACAAACGTCTCAAATATTTGTCTAGTACAGATGTCTCAGACATCGGTATGTGGATCGGTTAAGATCTGCGCATGGGAAACCGGGAAGACCTGCTCGCCGGTGCGCGGCGGTGCCTGATGGAGAAGGGTTACTCCGGCACCACAGCGCGGGACATCGCGACCGCGGCCGGCACCAGCCTCGCCTCCATCGGCTACCACTTCAGGTCGACGAAGGCGCTGCTCAACGCGGCCCTCGTCGAGGCGATGGAGGAGTGGGGCCAGGAGATCGAGCAGACCCTGGCCGCCGGGCCGGCGCTCGGCGGGACGCCCGCGCAGCGGTTCGAGGCCACCTGGACCCGGATCATCGAGTCCTTCGCCAGGCTCAGGCCCCTGTGGGCCATCCAGTTCGAGCTCATCGCGCAGATGGATCGCCTGCCCGAGCTGCGGGAGGCCTTCGCGGCGGCCAACCGCCAGGCGAAGCTGGGACTCGCGGCGCTCTTCGAGAACCTCGACCCCGTCGCGGACGCGCGGAAGGCGATGGCCGTCGGCGCGTTCTACCAGGCGCTGCTCGGCGGCATGGCGGCGCAGTGGCTCGTCGATCCCGACGAGGCGCCGTCGGCCGCCGACCTCGCCGAGGCGCTGCGCACGATCACCCCCGGCCTCGCCACCCAGTGACGCCGACAGCAGGCGCCGGATCCGCGGTGCGCGTCACGAGGACCCGTCGTGCGGGGTCGCGTGACGTCGTTCCGGTCCGCCCGCGTCGTTCTCGACACCGCGGCGGAGGAGAGCCGCCAGCCGGCGGGCGTGAGCGACGTCCGTCGCTGTGAGGGCGACGCCGCTGGCGAGCGCCAGCAGATCGGTCACGGTGAGATCCGGCCGTACGGCCCCGGCCTGCCGCGCTCCTGCGAGGAGCTCGGCCGCGGAGGAGCGGATCGACGTGTGCCACCGGTCGAACTGCTCGGTACGGCGGCCGGTCGGGCCTTCGGTGGCCGCGAAGGCGAGCGCCCGTTTCGTCGCGACGTGGACGACGAACTCCTCCAGCCAGGCGAACAGCGCGTCGATCGGCCGCGCGACCTCGGACAGCTCGGCCCCTCGCCGGCACAGCGCCGCCACCTCGTCGGCGTAGAGGGCGACGAGCAGATCGCCCCTTGTGGGGAAGTGCCGATACAGGGTCGCGTTCCCGACGCCGGCACGCCGTGCCACCTCGTCCAGAGCCACTCCGTCCAACACGACCTCGGAGTCGGACTCGGCGATGAGCTCACGCGCCGCGGCGAGCAGGAGCGCCGCGTTGCGCGAGGCGTCCGCCCTGCGTGTACGGCGGTCGCCGGCGGATCGTCCGGGCTCCGATGCCATTCGCCGCCTCAGCTTCTTGCTATCCGGGGAAATCCACGCTTATGGTAGCAGTGCTAATCGGGGAACTCCCCGTTTGATTCCGCAGGGGAGGATACCGTGACCCTGTCCGCCGGGGACCGCGTCGCCGTAACAGACCTGATCAATCGGCATGGGCACCTGACGGACCACGGTGAGCTCGACAGATGGAGCGAGTTGTTCACTCCCGACGTCGTTTTCGACCTGACCGGCATGGGCGGCGGGGTGCTGACCGGGCTGGCTGCGCTGCGGGACGCCACGTCCGCGATGGCCGGGGAGCATCCGGTCGCTCACCACGTGACCAACATCGTTCTCGACGAGACGGCCGACGACCACGTGCGGGCGCTCTCGAAGGGCATCGGCGTCATGGCCGACGGCACCACGGGCAGTGTGACGTACGACGACACGATCGTGCGCGGGGACCAGGGCTGGCGGATCAGCCGCCGCGTCATCCGGGCGAGGAGGGCGCCCCTGACGCCCTGACGCCCTGACGGCACCGGGATCCGGGCGGGTCAGCCGGCCCCGCCCATGGCGGCGGCGGACGCCGCGTGCAGTTGCTTGATGACCTTGCGCAGCGCGGGGGCCGCCGGTCCGCCGCGTTCGCCCAGCTCGGCGATGCGCTGCTTGTACGCCTTCCGCCTGGCTCGCGGAAGCACGGTTCGGAGCTCTCCCGCGGCGGCCAGCACGACCAGGGCGGCCTCCCGTTCGCCGACCCGGGACACGGGACCGTTGAGCGCGGCGGAGACCTGCGCCGCGAGCCGCTTCACGACACGCGTGTCGCGCACGCGCACCCGGGTCCTGTTGAAGACCAGGAGGAACGGCCGGCGCAGCTCCACGCGGACCCAGCGCCGCGTCTCCAGCTCGTCCCGGACCGCCCGGACCGTCGCGCGGCCGTCCTTGTCGATCCAGTGCCGCCACGACCTGGGGCGGGACCCGGCGATCCGGCGCAGCAGGTCGTCCAGGACCGGATCGCCGAGCGGCTCCTCGCTCACCACCCGCACCTTGCCGCGCTCGTCGGCGATCCGGCCGTCGAGGAGCAGCTCGGTGAGCGCGGCGGCGCGGAGCAGGTACGGGAAGCGGTAGTTCGTCACCACCCGCTCCTTGCGGGCGTCGTAGCCGAGCAGGTAGAGCCGGGCCGGCAGGGAGCCGGGAACGTCCATGCGGTCGCCTTCTCTCAGTCGTCTCCGGGCGGAGCTCCGCCTCCGGGCTCCTCGGATTCAGGTGAAGCCGCGGAGCCGTCGGGCGGAGCCGATGTCCTGGGGGGCCGGCCGCGCCGGGGGATGCGGGCGGCGTCGCGGGGAAGCCGCCCCGCGTCCGCGAGCGCCCGGCGGAGCAGGAACTCGATCTGTGCGTTGGTGCTGCGTAGCTCGTCACCGGCCCACCGGGCCAGCGCGTCGTGCACGGCGGGGTCCAGCCGCAGCAGGATGCTCTTCCGGTCGGTCGCCACGGTCAGCGGTAGAGGGAGCCGGTGTTGACCACGGGTTGCACGTCCCGGTCGCCGCACAGGACGACGAGCAGGTTGCTGACCATGGTGGCCTTGCGCTCCTCGTCCAGCTCGATCACGTCGTGCTCGTCGAGGCGGGCCAGGGCGGCCTCGACCATGCCGACCGCGCCCTCCACGATCCGCTGGCGCGCCGCGACTACCGCTCCGGCCTGCTGGCGGCGCAGCATGGCCTGCGCGATCTCGGGGGCGTACGCCAGCCGGGTGATGCGCGACTCGATGACGCTGACCCCCGCCGACGCCACCCGGGCCTGGATCTCGGCCGACAGGCGGCCGGTGATCTCGTCGGCGTTCTGGCGCAGGGAGAGCACGTCGTCGTGCCCGTCGTACGGGTAGCTGCCCGCGATGTGGCGGACCGCGGTCTCGGTCTGGAAGGCGACGAACTCCACAAAGTCGTCCACCTCGAACACGGCCTTCGCGGTGTCCTCGACCTGCCAGACCACCACCGCGGCCATCTCGATCGGGTTGCCGTCGGCGTCGTTGACCTTGCTGACGTCGGTCTCGTGGTTGCGGATCCGGGTCGACACCCGGCGCTTCTGCGTGAAGGGGACCACGAACCGGAGCCCGGGAGTACGGACCGTGCCCACGTAGCGGCCGAGAAGCTGGATCACCCGCGCCTCGCCGGGGGCGACCGCCGTGAGCCCGGTGAGGGCGACGACGGCCGCCAGGAGGAGCAGCACGCCGGCGACGGCCAGCGCGACTCCCGGCCCGGCGCTGCCGTCGGCCGCGATGCTGATTCCGGCCGGGACCAGGACGAAGGGGCTCAGCAGGCCCACCAGGGCCAGGATCAGCAGCGGCCAACCCGCGGTCTCCCGGGCCGCCCGCTCGTTCGTCTGGGGGGCCGGCATGTCGACGGCGATCTGCAGGTCTGTCATGTGCACGCTCCTCGATGTCTAGCACGACACTAGCAAAGTGATATCACTTTTGCCCAGGGGCGCCCATCGCCGTTTTCGCGTATCTCTTTAGCTCAGGCCGTTCCGCTCACGGTGACGACGACCTTGCCGCCGGGGTGTCCCCCCATGAGGTGGCGGATCGCGTCGGGCGCGTCGGCGAGGGGATAGACACGGTCGATCGCCGGGGTGACCGCGCCGGACGCGACGAGCCGGGTCAGTTCCTCCAGGTGCTCGGCCCGCTCCCGGCTCATCACCGGGCGCAGCCGCTGACCGACGAACATCGACAGCAGCGGCGCCCGGAACGTGCGCCCCGTGCCACCGGTGAAGCGGTACGCGGTATGCCCGCCGCCGACGATCGCCAGCGTGCCGCGCGGGGTCAGGGCGCGGCGCAGCAGGGACAGCGGCCGGTTTCCGGCGGTGTCGACGACGACGTCGTAACGCGGCCCGTCCCGGTCGATCTCCCCCTGGGCGTAGTCGATGACATCGTCGGCCCCGAGCGAGCGGACGAGCCCGGCCTTCGCCGCCGAGCACACGCCGGTGACGCTCGCGCCGTACGCCCTGGCGATCTGCACGGCGAACGACCCCACGCCCCCCGCCGCGCCGATGACCAGCACCCGCTGCCCCGGCCGGACGCGGGCGACGTCGCGGACGGCCTGCAGCGCCGTCATGCCGGAGACCGGCACCGCGGCGGCCTGCTCGAACGTGAGGCCGGCCGGCTTCGGCGCGAGCCTGCTCTGCCGCGCCCTCGCGAACTCGGCGTACGAGCCGCTCTCGCAGGTGCCGTACACCTCCTGGCCCGGCCGGAACCGGGTCACGCGGGCGCCGACGGCCGCCACCACCCCGGCCACGTCACGGCCCCGGACCGGGACCTTCGGCCGGCGCACCCCGAAGCCCGCGAGGCGCATGAGGTACGGCCGGCCGGTCATGAGGACCCACACGCCGGGGTCCACCGCGGCGGCGCGGACCTCGACGAGCACCTCCTCGTCCCCGATGGACGGCCGGTCGACGTCACGCGGTTCGAGCACGTCGGCCGGGCCGTACGCGTCCTGGACGATGGCTTTCATGGCGTCTCCTCCGGGGATTCGGGGTACTGGAACACGTCGTCGAGCGGAACGCCGAACACGCGGGCGATCCGGAAGGCCATCTCCAGGGACGGCGAGTATCGGCCCTGTTCGATGGCGATGAGGGTCTGCCGGGTCACACCGATGCGCTCGGCGAGCTCGGCCTGGGTCATCTCGTCGTGCGTGAACCGCAGCGTGCGGATGCGGTTGGTCACGCGGGTCGGCTTCACCATTCCGGAAGGCTCCTGCGATAGGCGACGACCTTGGCGATCCCGGCGAGGACCGCCGACAGCACGAAGCAGAGGTAGACCACGTTGGCGATCCAGAACCGGTCCCACCCGGCCATCGCCATGAGCATCGCGGCCACCGCGCCGATGACGACGAACGCCTGGCCGACGTGGTCGCCGAACCGCCCGATCTCACGGTCACGCGCGTCCTGCACGCGGGAGGCGCGGGGGTTCACGATCGCCATCCCGATCTCGGCCGCGATCGTGGCGGCGATGGCCCCGCCGACCGACCACAGCAGGGCGGCGGTGTACGGCGTGTCGGGTAACGGACCCCCGTCCGCCCGTCTGAGGACGACGACGACGTACGCCGCGTAGGCGAGCACGGCGACGACCAGCCTGATCCAGGCGCGCTTCTCCAGGTGGGTCATGAGCGGCTCCTCTCGATGTACAACATCTTTGACATCTCCAAGGTAGCCAATCTTTGACCTCGTGTACAGAATTTTTTACACGACTTCGGATGGCTAGGGCCGCGGGCGGGTGCGGAGGCGGGGAAGCGTGCCGCGCAGACGGGCGCCGTGCCTGCGCCACCAGGCCCGCGCCCAGGCCACCTGGAACCCGAGCGCGGCCAGCAGCACCGCCGCGGCGTCGAGGACGGAGAGAAGCCCGGCGGGGGTGACGAGCGCGCGCACGGCCCGGCAGAGCAGGACGAGCGTCGCGGGCAGTGTGACCGCGAACGCCACCCCGAGGCAGCCCGCGGTGCCCACGACCATCAGCACGGCGTACGCCCGGAGGCTGCGGCGCTCCCGCCGGGGCAGGCCGGCGAGCGGGTCGGGCGAGGGACGGCCGAGCAGCCGGAGCGCCAGATGCCGCGCGTACGCGGTGGCGTCGCCGTACATGTTCCGGCAGCCGGTCAGGTCCTGCAGCAGGAAGTAGACGTCGGTGCGCATGAACACCAGGAACTGGGTGGTCAGCATCGACGCCGAGGTCAGCGTGACGAGGGACAGCACGGTGTGGCGGCCCAGGACGGCGGCCAGGATGACCGCGGCCGAGCAGGCCGCGGCGTCCACGGCCATCCCGGCGAGGTAGACCGTCAGGCGGACGCGCCGCTCGGCCAGCCAGATCCCGGACACCTCGGTCTGGACGGCCAGGAACTGCAACCGGGTGCCCAGGCGGATCCGGCCCGGCACCCCGGCCGCCCTGGCGGTCGACAGATGCGCCATCTCGTGCAGGAAGATCAGCGTCCAGCCGACGGCGATCTCCGAGAGGAGGACAAGCGTGCCGTGCTCGGACCACAGCAGGTCGTGCCAGCCCGGCAGCGTCTCGCGCCTGATCACCGCTGTCACGGCTCCGGCGGCGACCAGGCCGGCGACCGCCGCGTGGAGCAGCGGGTGCAGCGTCCACCGCACGTGCCGGGCGCGCAGCCGGGGGAACGTCGGCGGCTCGGGCGGGGTGGCCGGCCCGCCCGGGTCCTCCAGGAAACCGAGTTCGCCGAGGGCGCGGACGAAGTCGCGGACGTCGAGGTCGGCGCCCGTCTCGCCGCGCAGCCGCCGTTCGGTTTCCTCGACGGTCGCGCCCTCCATCAGCAGCCTGATGGCCCGCATCCCCTCGTACGGCACGGCGGCGAACTCCTGCCCGTCCGGGCGGCCGACGATCCACTGGGACCCGTCCCGCCGGAACGCGAGGTCACGCAGCCGGACCCGGGTCCCGTCCGCCGCCCGCCCGGCGTCCTGGCTCATCGCGGCCTCCAGGCGTGCGACTGGGGGTCAGGGGCGGAAGGTGCCGCGCGACCGGGAGGAGACGGCGGGAGGCGGCAGCGGGAGGACCTCCCGCTCGACGTACGACCGCACGTCCTCCGCCCGCTCGTAGAGCGTTCCGATCACGGTGCGACAGTGGCCGGCGAGGTCCGGGTCGGTGATGCGCCGGGCGCCGACGTGCTCGCCGATCTCGTCGTACAGCACCTCGTAGAGCAGCGACGGGCCGACCACGACGATCTCGGGGAGCGGCGCGGTGCGCTCGAACTCCCGTACGGCGCCGGCGGAGAGCACCCGCGGACGCTCCCCGGCCGCCGCCCGGACGGCCAGGACGTGCAGTTCCCACTGGAGATAGGGGGTGAGCGGGGTCTCCACGACGCGGAGCCTGCGGGTCTCCGGGTGGGTCCGGTAGTAGCCGGTGAGAGGCTCCCGCATCTCCGCGATCAGGGCGAGGGAACGTTCCCAGTCGCCGGCCATCATCGCCCGCCAGCTGGGGACGTCGGGCTCGTGGAACTCCTGGGCGCGTTCGAGCTTCCACACCACACCGGGGGCCTGGTCGAACTCCTCGGCGAACTCGGCCTGGTAGGCGTCGGCGGGCAGCACCCGCGCCTCGGCCTGCCGTACGTCGTCAAAGACGGTGCGGGTGGACTCCACCCTTCCCTCCCTTCGGGCCGTCCGTCGGGGTGCGGGAGCGACCGCCGTGGCGTGTGGGCGCTCCCGCTGCGCGCCCGCACGCCGCGGTGCCGGGACCGGCGTCAGTTGCCGACGCTGTTGCTGGCGTTCGTCGTCTCGATCTTGTCGAGCAGCCTGATTGTGATCTTCGTCTTGACCGGTGCGGCCGCCTCGTCGGCGGTCTCGATCTCGGACTCGTTGGGGTGCATCCGGTTCCTCTCTTGGGTGAGGGGACAGGGATGTTCTCGCGAGAACGCGTTCAGCATTCGCCGCCGCCGCCACGCAGTCAAGGAGTCTGTCAATTCCTTCTGGTAATCACTGTTTCGGTCGGGCCGGGGAAATGCGCTCCGTCGAATCGAAACGGGCGCGTGCCCGTGTCCCGCAGACCGGGCAGCCGGGACGGGGCGGATGGCTGACCCACACGTGGTGGTCCCCGGCGATCAGGTTGACTCCCCGGATGACGCCGACCGGCGGCGCGGACACCCCGGTCAGCAGCCCGATCAGCGCGTGGGCGACGAACTGGCCGGACAGACCTGCCGATGTGGCGATCACCCCCGGCCCGCCGAGGTCGACCGGCGTACCCGGGCGGCGCCGGGCCTCCTCGCCGTCGCACAGGCACTCGTAGCAGGTGCCGGCCTCCGGGGTGAAGCAGCCAACGGTGACGAGCGGCCCGCTGTATCCGCCACCCACCCACGGGATCCGGGCCGCGGCGCAGGCGCGGTTGGCCCACACCCTGATGCCGTGCCCGTCCGGCCGGTCCGCGCAGAGGGCGAGCGCGTCGTAGCCCGCGATCAGCGTGTCGAGCTCGCGGCGGCTGCCGATGCGCCGCCGGTCGCCGGTGACGGTGATGTCGGAGTTGACGCCACGCAGCCGCGCGACGGCCGCCTCCGACTTCGGCCGTCCTACGTCGGCCTCGCCGTACAGCACCTGGCGGTTGAGGTTCGACAGCTCGACCAGGTCGGGGTCCACGCAGTGAATCTCGCCGACGCCCGCGGCGGCGAGGGCCCACGCCGCGTGGCTGCCCGTGCCGCCCAGCCCCAGCACCACCACCCGCGCGCTCTTGAGCCGGAGCTGGACCTCCCAGCTGTGCGGGCCCGGCCCGACCACCCGGAAGAACGCCTGGTTCCTGCTGTACCGGTCGAGCTCCCGCTCGCTCAGCGCGGCGGGCGGCATGGCGGCGGCGTCCTCCACATATCGGGTCGCGACGAGCTGCTCGACGACCGACTCGGCGTCCGGCAGCTCCGGATGGGCCAGGCGGAGCCGGTCGGCGATGTCCTCGCGGGAGCGGGTGCCGTCCATCAGGCACAGGGCGGTCCAGACCCAACCGCTGGGGTCCTCGATTTCGGCGGCGATCCCGTGAATCTCGCCGCCGATGCGAATGGTGCCGTCCTCGTACCGGTGGGGCCGGTGCTCGAATTTCACCCGGGGCAGGCGCACGAGTCGAGCATTACTGCCCGGTCACTTATCCGGTCAACACCCGAATCGGCGCAATCGGGATATGGGGTGCGGCCGGAAAAGGTTACGGCTGGCTCTTTCTCTCCCGCCGTCGTCGCCTGCCGGGGCACGGCGGCGCGCGGCGTCCGGCGTCGAGGAGGACAGGAAACGGCGCCGCCGGGCATACGTTGGACACGATGAACGATCAGCGTGCCCGTACCAGTCGTGTCCCGTTCCTCCCCGCGTCGCGGCGTCCGCGCGTGCTCGCCGGCCTGCTCGCCGCCGGGCTCGCCGGACTGGTCTCGCTGTCCGGCTGCGCCGGCGCGCGGGGTGAGGGATCGCCGGCGGTCTCCGGCGGGGCCGAGGCTCCGGCCGTTCCCGCGACGCCGCCGGAGCGGCCTTCCGGAGACCCGTCCGCACCGGCGACACTAGAACAGCCGGAGACACAGGCGGAGCCGCCCGCGCCCGACACGAAGATTCCCAGGGACCCCGCCGCGCTGGCCGCGGCGCTGACCCGGACGACCGCGCTGCTTCGGGACGCCGTCGACGACTGGAGGCGCACGGGAGACCCCGCCAAGGGCCAGGCCCCCGAGCCCGTGGTCCTGCTCTCCCTGTACGAGCAGCGCATCTACCGTCATCTGGCCCGCAACCCCGGCGTCGCGTCCCGCACCTACGGCAAACTTCCGAAGGACCAGGCCGCGCGAGCGCGCGACAACGTGACGGCCATCCGCGACCTGCTGTCCCTCGCCCATCCCGTGAGCGGGCCGGTGAAGTTCCGCATCGAGCCGCCGGAACCGGCGGACGTCCTGCTCGACGGCTTCCGCCGGGCCGGGCGCCGGTTCGGGATCGACTGGCAGGTGCTGGCCGCGGTCATGCTGGTGGAGACGAAGTTCGGCCGGGTCCGGTCGCCGAGCTACGTGGGCGCCAAGGGGCCGATGCAGTTCATGCCCGGCACCTGGAAGGCGTACGGGATGGGCGGCGACATCGAGGACACCACGGACGCCCTGCTCGCCGCGGCCAACTACCTGCACGCGTCCGGGGCGCCGGGCGACTACCGGCGGGCGCTGTACGCCTACAACCACTCCCAGGCGTACGTCGACGCCGTCCTGCTGCACGCCCGCCAGATGAAGCGGGACATCAGGAACTACTACGCCTACTACACCTGGCAGGTGTACGTGATCACGACGAAGGGCGAGCGGCGCCTGAGCGGCCCGTGAGCGGCCACTGAGCGGCTCCTGACGGCGGGGCCGGCAGCCGCCTTTCGCCCAGACTCGATGTAACCAATGCCGCCTTCCGAGCGACTGATCCTTTGGGGCCCGATCGCGGCAGGGAGGCCGGCTGTGCGGTGGATGACGGCTGTCGTGGGAACGACGCGCGTCGCGGTGGCGCTCGGGGCCGCCGCCCTGACCTCGGCGCTCCTCGCGGTGACGGCCCCCGGCCCGCGCCCGGCGCTCGCCGCCGCCGCGCCGTGCGCGTCGGGCCCTCCGGCGTCCGCCTGGATCGAGACGTCCGTGACCGTCGAGGAACGCGGTCACGACACCGCCGTGCTGAGGAGCACCACGTGGGTCGGCGTGCCCCGCGACTGGGCGGGGGCCGCCGCCCTGCTCGGCGCCACCACCGCCGACGGCTGCCTGCTTCCGGAAGGCGGCTCGTCGAGCGCCACGATGTCGCCGGACGGCGCCGAGGTCGTGGTCCGGCACACGGAGGAGACTCCTGTGCAGTTGTACGGCGCGGAGTGGGCCACGCAACTCGCCGGGCTGTGGTCGGTCCGGCAGTCCGGCCGGACGTGGTTCGTCGCGCTGCTGCACGCACCGGCCGATCTGCCGCCCGGGCTGGCCAAGGCCAGGTGGCGGGCCGTGGCCGTGCGGGCGCCGGATTCCGGGGTGCGCGGCGTGAAGCCTCTGCCGTCGGAGACACGCCCCGACCATACGTACGTGTGGCGGGACGCCGCCGTCCCGCCGCGCGTCGAGGTCGCCCTCCGGATGTCCGCGCGGGCCGAGTTCCAGCGCTGGACCAACACGCAGGGGGAGGCGGTGCTCACCGTCGCGACCTACCTGGGCTTCGCGCTGCCGTACCTGCTGCTGGCCGTCCTGCTCGTGCTGCTTCGCCGGCGCTCGGCCGACCCGGGCGAGCGCGCGCTCGCCGGGATCATGCTCGGCGCACTGGCGTTGATCACCGCGGTCGAGACGATCACGGCCGTCCTCGTCCTCAGTGGGACGGCGTTCTTTGCCCACCTCTTCGGCCTGACGGACCTGGGGGCGATTCTCGTCCTGGCGGCGCCGCTCTTCGCGGCCGCGTGGCGGTCGGCGCGTCGGCGAATCCGGCGGCCCAGTCCTGTGTCCGCCGCCCCGGGGCCCACTGACCCGGGGCCCACTGACCCGGGGCCCACTGACGCGGGGGCTGGCGAGGCGGTGTCCACCGGCTCAGGGCTCGACGCGCTCACCGGTCCGGCGTTCGGCGGAGTGGTGCTCGCGGGAGTGGCGCTCGTCGCCGTGAGCGGCTTCGGACCCCTCGCCAAGCGGCACGCCTACGAACAGCCGGATCTGACGCCGGTCGCGTCGGCGGCCGCGACGGCGCTGCTGCTCACCGGCGCGGCGTGGGTGATCGCGGTGCGGGCGGCCCGCGTGCCGGGCAGGAGGACGCCCCGGGCCGTCCGCACGCTGCTCCGCTGGAGTGTCCCGGGGCTCGCGCTGCTCACTTTGGGGTTCGTGGCCCACGCGGTCGTCATCGGCCTGCTGGATCCCTGGCAGTCCCTACCGGACGTCGTCGGGTCGCCCTTCTTCCTGCTGAGCAGCCTCGCGTACCTGATGTGGCCGCTGGTGGTGCTCCTGCTTCTGCTGCTGCTGCGCCTGCACGGGCGGCGCACGGACACCGTCGGGCCGCTCACCGCGTGGCTCGTCGTCTTCCTGTTCGTCGTGGGCACGATCAGATGGCCCAGCACGTACGCGGGGATGCCCGTCCCGCTGGCCGCGCTCACCGGTCTGACGGTGCTGCCCCTGCTGCTGCGGCTGACGCGACGGGCCGAGCCCCCGGACCCGGGCGTGTCGCGGCGGCGGCTCGCCATGGTCGTCGAGGAGCACCGAACCCTGGAGGCCCGGGAGAAGGGCCTGCGCCGGCGCTGGGCCGCGGGCGACATGGACGACGCCGCCTACCACAGGGAGAACGAGCCGGTCGTGGAGCGCATCGGGCGGTTACGCGGGGAGATCGGCCTCGATCCCCGGCGAGAGGACGGCCTGACCCCGCTCGACCTCGCGCTGTCGCGCGGCCCGGGGGGCTCGTGGTGGGCCAACGCGCGGCTCGCCTCGCGGTACGCGTCCTACGTGGGCGCGCCCGCCGCCGTCTTCCTCATCTGGGCCACCTGGAGCGCCGACAGCACGGGCCACGACGGCTGGCTCGACCGGCTCCGCGAGCCCAACGGGTTCTACGGGCTGGCCGGCGACCTGATCGGGGGTCTGCTGATCTGGCCGGTCGCCGGGTTCGTGCTCGGCGCGCTGTGGCGTCGGCTGCCCGGCAGGCGCGGATACCTCAAGGGGGTCGTGCCGGTGCTCGCGTACGGCGCGGCCACGGGGGCGCACGCGATGCTGAACAACCTCATCGGCCAGGCTCCCGTGCGCGGCTCTCTCGTCCGGGTCCTGCTGCTCTTCCTGGTGCTGACCGTGGTCGCCGTCCTCATGGACGCGCGCACGCTGCAGACCCGTCCGGGCGGCCTCGCGTCGCGGCTCACCCCCGTGGCCGTCGTCTACCGGCTCGGCACCGCGGGCAGCGGGATCGCGCTCATCGTCGCCCAGGCGGCGGCGATTCTCGGCCTGTGGACCCAGCTCAGGCACGGCATCGACATCACCTCCCAGGTCGACACCTCGACACAGGCGCCGCAGAGCACCGACGCCCAGCTGTTCCAGAGCCGGCCGGGCGGATGACCGCCCGGCCTTCCGCGGCGGGGGCGCCGGAGCGTGCTCAGAGCGCGGGGTAGGCGTTGTTCACCAGCATCACGAACTGCTCGTGGTGCCAGTCGCCGTAGAGCGGCGCGTTGGGGAGGGCGTTGGTCGGCCGTATGGTGTCCGACCAGGGCGTGAGGTTGCCCTTGGGGTCGCACACGCGGTCGACCAGCCGGTCCGAGCCCTCGGGCAGGATCGGCCCGCCCGCTCCGTCCGACTCGCCGGGCCGCTTGATCCACAGGTAGGCGTCGATCCCGGGAACCGGCGCCGCGACCGGCCGCGCGCCCAGCCCCGCGCCGTTCTGGTTGCAGGTGGCGGCCCGCGACGGGCGCCGGTCGACGCGGCTCTGGTCCACGTACGTGTTGAGGTCGAGCGAGGTGCTCACGGCCGTGGGCCTGCCCGGCCCGCCCCAGCCGTCGCGGGAGGTGTCGATCACCACACCGAGCGAGCTCGGCAGGCCCTTGGCGACGAGGGCGGCGCGCATCGCGAGGGCGTAGTCCCGCTCGTCGAAGTGCGGGTTCCAGTCGTAAAACCTGCTCATGATGAGCTGCTGGCCGGCCACGGTGTGGGTGGGGTCGGGCAGGAACGGTTCCGTGAGGGGGACGTAGTCGGCGACGTTCGTGGCGATGCCGTCGAGGCTGTGCATCCCCGCCGCCGTGCCGCGCACGGTTTCGGTGATGAGGGTCGTCAGCTGCGCGAAGTTGGTGTCCCAGCCAGCGAGCGACGCGTTGGCGGCGTCCAGGTACGTGTAGACGTTGGGCAGGGGCGAGAGCCTGTCGAGGGCGTACTGGATGCCCGTCAGGTACACGCCCGACTGCTGCGCCTGCTGGCACGGGAAGATCCCCGCGCTCACGCCCACGATGAGGTCGATCAGCGCTTTCGGTTCGACGACGGTCGCGACGCGCAGGTTCCGGTACTCGGGCCTGGCCAGGAGGGCGGCGATGGCGTCGACGTACTCGGTCCTGTAGCGGTTCAGGCCGCCCTGCGCCTGGTGCAGTTCGGCGCTGGAGACCAGCGACCGGCAGTCGCGGTCGGGCAGGTCGTGCAGCACGAGCGTGACGTAGCCGGCGTCCTGCCGCACGGCCTCGTCGAGGTGGTCCTTGAGGGTTCTCGTCACTCCGGGGCCCCCGGTGACGTCGGCGATGCGGTCGAGCCACACCGCGGTGGACGTCGTCTTCAGGCCGCGCATCTTGCCCGCGGTCGCGTCGTCCACCTTCGCGGCCGAGGACTCCACGTCGGCCGCCCAGTCAGGGTCGACGTATCCGGTGGCGCCGGCGAAGGGGTTGTCCACCGGCACGTCCGGGCTCGGGCTGACGCTCGGACTCGGCGAGGGACTGGGCGAGGGACTCGGTGAAGGGCTGGGTGAGGGGCTCCTGCTGGGGCCGGCGGACGGGCTGGCGGACGCACTGGCAGACGCGCTCGGCGACGGGCTCGGGACGAGGGTCACCTGGCACGGCACCCCGTTCACAGCGAGGTCCGTGGGCGGCGGGTTGCTTCCGGTCCAGGTGCCGTTGAAGCCGAGGTGGACGGATCCGCCGGAGGGCACTGTGCCGTTCCAGGCCTCGTTCTCCGCGACGACCACGTCGTCGAGCTGGGTCCACCTGGCCGACCAGCCCTGCGTGAGCCGCTGGGAGCCGGGGAACGAGAACGTCAGCCTCCAGCCGTTCAGCGACTCGCCGGTGCTCGTGACGGTGACGCCGGCCGTGAAGCCGCCCGCGTTCGTACCCCATTGGGTGGTCGCGTAGGTCACTTCGCAGCCGACCGCGGCGTCGGCGGAGGTCGTGCCGAGGACGAGCCCCGCCCCGCCCAGGGCGGTGGCGGTGACGGCCGTCAGGAGGCCGCGAAGAAACCGGTTGTCGCCGAATGCCATGGGCCGTCCTTCTCCGGGTGAGGTGACCGGGCGTGTCAGGCGGCCGCTCCGGATGCCGGAGGGGCGCCGAGATCCCCAGAGTCCGTGATCGCCCGGCGCGTGTACACCGTCCGCGTCAGGGGAAACGTCCCTTTCCGCAATGGGCGGACGAGAACGTGAGGAGACCTCGGAGAATCCGTACGAGGCCGCGGCCGGCCCCTGCCGGACGCGGTGAAATATTCAGCGGCCGGTGCCTGTGGGCCCGGCCGTCAGGGCTTGCGGCCGACGCCGCAGAACGAGGCCACCGCGCGGGGACCGCTTTCCACGTCCGCGACGTCGGGCCGCCAGCGGGAGGTGGTGACCACGCCGGGCTCGACGAGCTCCAGGCCGTCGAAGAAGCGGGCGATCGCCTCGGGGGTGCGCAGGTGGTAGGAACTCGCGGAGTTGGCGTTGTAGACCTCGATGGCCCGCACGAGCGCCTCGCTGGTGTCGGTGCCGTCGCTCACCGCCAGATAGCTGCCGGACGGCAGGGCGTCGAGCAGGCGGGCCGCGACCGCCCCCGGGTTCTCCTCGTCGCGAAGCTGGCCCAGGATCCCGAGCATCATCAGCGCGACGGGCCGGTCGAAGTCGAGCGTGTTCCGAGCGGCGGCCAGGATCGTGTCCGTGTCGCGCACGTCGGCCTCGATGTAGTCGGTCCTGCCCTCCGGCGTGCTGGTGAGCAGCACCCGCGCGTGCACCAGGACGAGCGGGTCGTTGTCGACGTAGACGATCCGACTATCGGGGGCGACGCGCTGGGCTACCTGGTGGGTGTTGTCGGCGGTGGGCAGACCGGTGCCGATGTCGAGGAACTGGCGCACGCCGGCCTCGGCGGTCAGGTAGCGCACCGCGCGGACGAGGAAACCCCGCTGCTGGCGGGCGATCCGGGCGATGTCCGGGAACATGCGGAGGATCATGTCGCCGTCCTCGCGGTCCACGGCGTAGTGGTCCTTGCCACCCAGGAGGTAGTTCCAGACGCGGGCCGAGTGCGAGGCGGAGGAGTCGATCGCGGGGGATCCTGGTCCGTCGGTCACCGTGGTTCTCCGGTCTGCCGTGCCGATCGAGATCATCAGTCTCGCGCCGGTGGCCGAGATGCGCAATATGTGACATGTGTGACGATTGATACTCCTGGGATTAGTCGCGATCACTCGGGGCAGTGCGGACGCCATGGGCATCTTGACCTCTCCCGGCGGGCGGGCCGCCGGTGCTTCCGCGCGGGCCGGAAGCGTGCCGGTGAACCTCGACGTGCACGGCCTCCGGAAGGAGCACCGCATCTGCCCCGGCTGCGTACGCGAGCTGTTCGACCCGCACGGGCGCAGGCATCTCTACCCGCTGGTCCGCTGTCGTGAGTGCGGGCCGCCCGCCGGCGAGCCGCGCGTACGGCCGCGCGCGCTGTGCGAGGACTGCCGGCGCGAGTGCGACCGGCCCGGCTCGCGGCGCGGTCCGGGCGACGCGGCGGGATGCGCGGCCTGCGGCCCCGCCCTGCGCTGGGACGGCCTGGTGGGCCAGGACGCGCTGGCGAAGGCGGTCGAGGTGATCGGGGCCGGGGGAGTCGTGGCGCTCAGGGACGGCTTCGCCGACCAGATCGTCTGCGACGCCGGGGCAGAGCCCGCGCTCGCCCGGATGGACGGCGCACCGGGTCCGGTCCGCGTGCTGGTGCGGCACGTCTCGGCGGCCCGGGAGCTGGCCAACCTGACCTTCCTCGACATCCGCGCGCTCGCCGGGCGCTCCCACCCGGCCACGCTGGTCCGGCTGCGTGAGCCGCGGCTGCCCAGGGCGGTGCGCCGGGCGACGCCCGACGTCGACCTCTTCCTGCCACGCACTCCGCTGCAGCACCTGCTCACCTCACGGTTCGAGGGCCCGCTGGCCGTCTGGGACCGTTGCGACGAGCAGGCGCTGCCGTACGACGGGACGCTGACCGTCGGCCTCGATCTGAACCTCGACCACGGATTCGACCACGGATTCGACCACGGTCTCGGCCGTGCACTCGATCACGCGCTGGAGGTTCCGGCGCGGTCCGTCTCCCCGGCGTGGCCCGTCTGGACGTCTCCGCGGCAGGACGGCAGGCCGGACCCGTCGTCCGCCCCTGTGTCCGCCCCTGTGTCCGCCCCTGTGTCGGCCCCCGTGTCACCGCTCGCCCAGTGACGTGCCGGTGCCGTGGCTCGCGGCAAAAGCTGAGTCATGATCCATGACGCGCTCGGCATGGCCGGAACCGAGGTCGCCGGACGGGGTATGAGGACATCGTTGCCGATGTCCATGACGAGGCCCATCATCGGATGGCCTTGGTGAGTAGGTGTGTTTCCAGATGTCCCGCGACTGTGCGCCCCGGGTGCGAACGGTGCCGGCGCTCGCGGCCGGCCGCCTGACACTGGCCGCCCTCGCGGCCGCCCTCGCCTCGGCCGCCGTCTCGGTCGCCGCTTCGGTCGCCGCCGCGGGAGACGCGAGCGCGAGCACGCCGCCGCTGCGCCGCGGAGTCGCGGCGCACGCCGCCGGGCACGGACACGGAAACGGACACGGCGGCGGCGGAGGTCAGGTGGCGGCCGGAGGGGTGGCCACGGCCAGGCAGTTCGGCTCGGGGAACGGCAAATTCAACCAGAACCTCAACGGTGTCTACAGCCCGACCTTCATGATGGGCCAGCAGCAGACCGGCATCACGGTCGGCGGCCGCATCAACACCCAGGGCGCCTTCTGCGGCCCCGGCCCGAGGCACTGCAAGATCTGGCAGAACATGCCGGTCAACGCCTTCGGCTGGTGACGTGTCGCCGCCGTGTAACAGGTCGGGTGCCACGGAAATGGCAATGATGGCGTAAGACGCCGCGCGTGCCGGGCGCCGGGAAAAGGCGGATCACTAGCCTGGGGATCGGCCCGCACGAGGAAGGGCCGCAGGAGCGGTCCGGCTGACGGGAGCGGCGCGCGATGAGGTGTCGGTGGTACGGCAGGCCGGTTCTGCCGAGCGGTTCGGGACTTGTCGCCTGTGTGTCGCTCGCGCTGACTCTCGCCACCGCGGCGCCCGCCGCCGCGGGTGGTCTTTCGCGTCATTCGCCGGGGCCGCAGCCGGATCGGGGAGCGTCGGCGGGGAGCGAGGAGGCGCAGCCCGCGCTCTCCGCGTCGAGCCCCATCAGCAACCGGGGCACCCAGCAGGTCTCCATCAATGTCGCGAACGAGGGAATCGGCATCCAGAACGCGTTGTGCCGGGGGAGCCGGGCGTGCGACATCGCCCAGGTGCTCGCCGCGCCTTCCGGGGAGGACCCGCCCGCCGGGCGCCCCGCCCCGAAAGCGATCTCCCGCCCCAAGGCTCTCGCCCGCCGGGCCGCACGCACCCTGACGCGCGGGATTGCCCGCAGGATGCCACGCGGGATGTCACGCGCCCCCGCCCAGGCCGGAGGACACCCGTCCCGCGCCTCGGGATAGGCCCTGTTCGTACCGCGCCCGCGGCGCGCTGTGGGGCGCGCCGCGGGCGGGTGCGGAAGGGCCGCGTCAGCTGGTGTACGCGCAGATGGCGTAGACGCTGATGCCCACGCTGTCGTAGCGGGTCTGCCGGCCGAGGGCGATCCAGCCGGTGCCGTCGGCCGTGGGGAAGCTGCCCACGAGGACGGCGTCGTTGCCCTGTGCCTCGCCGCCGCCGCCGACGGCCCGCTTGCCGGCCGGGCAGTACACGGTGCGCCGGGTGAAGTTCGGCACGTTCGCGTTGGGCAGCGTGACGATCTGGTAGCCGGCGAACGCCGAGTCCGAGGGGTCCGTCGGCCCGGTGCCGGCCAGCGCGGCCGCGCTCGTGCCCGTCAGCCCGGCGAGAACCAGGGCGCCTGTTGTGACTGCGTGAACAAATCGCACGTAAAAGCTCCGTTGTGTCGAGAATGACCGGATTTGGACCTAGGAAAATGGGTTTGAATGGCGGAAGGCCGTCCCCTTCGGGTCCGGGACCACACGTACCCGCGATCTTCATCGACCACACTCGGCAATGTTCTGTTTACACAACGTGGCGACTCCGCCGATCTCACGATGACGCGAGGTCACGGCCGTCCTATGTGGTCCCGTGTGGTCCCTGGAAGCACCTGGGGCGGGTGGTCGCCCGTGGGTACGTTCCTCCTCGGGGGGATCGCATGAGAAAGATCGTCGCTGTCTCCGTGCTCGCCGCCATGACGACGCTCGGCACGGCCGCCGCGGTCGCGGCGGTCGCCGCCGGGACCGGCGTACGCCCCGGGACCGGCCCGCAAAACGCGTACCGGCAGGCTCCCACGCTGCCCGAGGGAGGGATCGAGCGGCAGGAGGTGAGCCAGGAGCAGTACGACGTCCTCATCGGCCAGTGCCGCTACCCGAAGACGGGCCAGGCGCGAGAGCGGTGCCGGACGCAGGTGCGCGCGAAATACGTCGTGGGGGCGTTCAACCCCGCCCTCGACTGCCGCACGTACTCCGGGATCTCCGTCTGCGGGACCCTCGAACTCAGCGCCGCGCAGCGGGCGTGCGTGGAGGAGTCGACGAACGGCGGACTGACCCGGCGGCGTGCGGAGGTCGAGTGCTACGCCTTCCGCTGACGGCGGTTTCTCCTCGGGAAATTTCCGGGCCAACCTAAACATCCGGCCAAAGCGCTACCGGCGGTGATCTACCCTGCGGAGGTGGACGCCAAAAGTCAGGGCGCCGCCGAGCTTCTGCGGGCGTTGCAGCGCACGGCGGCGCGGTTCAGCGAGATGGGCCGGTCCCTCTCCCGTGACTTCTTCCCCCATGTCCGCGTCGAGATCATCTCCGACCTGGCCGGGCCCGCCGTACGGCTCGGCACGGCGCTGGCGCTGCCCGGGCACGAGCTCGTGTTCGAGACCGCCGTCGCGGTCGGCGACGACACGTTCGGCGTGCGGGGCGAGCTGGTGCTGGACGGAGAGGAGGCGATCCTGGTCCTGCCGCCCGTCGAGATCGCGGATCCGGTGGAGTGCGCGGCCCTGCTGGACCGGTACGTGGACGAGCTGACGACCCCGGCCCGCTGGCACGTGCAGCGCCTCGTGGAGTCCTGCGCGGCGGACTCCTGAGGCGCCGCCGTCACAACGCCTGCAGCCCCTGGATCACCTCGCGCAGGAGACGCTCTTCGGGCAGCTGGGCCACGGTGGCCGGCGGCCGCGCCGTGATCAGCTCCTGGTCGCGCAGGTCGCTCAGCAGGATGCGTACGACGTTCAGCGAAAGCCCCAGCTCCGAGGCCAGGTCGGCCACGGAGGAGGGCCCCCGGCACAGCTGCAGGATCCGCCAGTGCTCCGGGGCCAGCCCGGAGACCCCGCGGTACGCCGCGGGGGCCGTCCTGATGATGGTCATCAGGTCGAACTCCGGCCCTGTCGGACGGGTGCGTCCCCGGGTGATCGTGTAGGGGCGCAGCAGGGGCCCCTCCTCCTGCTCGCTCACGAGTCCTCCTGGGCGCGCTGCCAGCCCGACCGGAACGAGGAGAACACGTCGCTCCGTTCCTCCCTGAGCTGCGGTTCCTCCCTGAACTCCGGATCCTGCCTGCGCGGCGGTTCCTCCCTGAGCTGCGGAGCGATGTTGGCCTGTCGTACCCGCTTGGGCAGGGAGTCGTGGCCGCCGCCGGCGAGCGGCGTGAGGGCGAGCGCCGGGGCCACATGCTCCGGCTGCGAGAGAGGCTGCACCGCCGGCTCGTGCATCCCGGCCTCGACCACGATCTCCTGCGGGAGCAGCATGACGGCGCTCGTCCCGCCGTACGGCGAGCTGCGCAGGGAGACGCGGATGTTGTGCCGCCGGGCCAGCAGGCCCACCACGAACAGCCCGAGCCGGTCGCTGTCGGCGAGGTCGAACTCGGGCGGGTCGGCGAGGCGCTGGTTGAGGCGCTCCAGCTCCTCCGGCGGGATGCCGAGCCCGCGGTCCTCGACTTCCAGCGCGAAACCGCGGCCGACGACCTCGCCCCGGACGTGCACCCGGGTGTGCGGAGGGGAGAAGACGGTGGCGTTCTCGATCAGCTCGGCCAGCAGGTGGATCATGTCGGTGACGCTTCCGCCGACGAGGGAGTACCCGTGCGGGACGGTCACGTCCACCCGCAGGTAGTCCTCGACCTCCTCGATCGCGGCGCGCACCACGTCGTACAGGCGGACCGGGTTGCGCCAGCCGCGCCCGGGCACGGCCCCGGAGAGGATGATCAGGCCCTCCGCGTGGCGGCGCATGCGGGTGGTGAGGTGGTCCACCCCGAAGAGCCGCTCCAGCAGGTCGGGGTCGGCGGTCACCTTCTCCAGGCTGTCGAGCATGCCGAGCTGGCGCTGCAGCAGCGACTGGCTGCGGCGGGCCAGGTTGAGGAAGACCTTGTTGACGCCCTTGCGCAGCTCCGCCTGGCCCACCGCCGCCTCCACGGCGGTCTGTTGCACGGACGTGAACGCGTTGCCCACGTTCTCGACCTCGAACGTGTCGCTGCGCCCCACCACGGGCGGCGTCTCGGCCGCCACGTCGACGTCGTCGCCGCGTCGCAGCCGCCGTACGAGGTCGGGCAGGCGCCGTTCGGCGAGGTCGCGGGCGGCCCGGTGGAGGGCGGTGAGCTCGCCGGTCAGCGTGCGGGCGAACCGGAAGGAGATGAACATGGTCGCGAGCACCGCGGCCAGGCCGAGGACGCCGACGATCCCGATGCGCCAGAGCACCGCCTGCGCCAGCGGCAGGGCGCGGGCGGCGGTGACGTCGGCCGCGACGTTGGTCGTCTCGGTGAGCTGGCTGGTCAGGGCCTGGGCCGTCGTCGGCCAGGCGATCGCGTCCGGGGGCAGCGGCTGCCCGGGCCGCACCCTGGCGATCACGTCGTTCTCCAGCGAGAGGAACGCCGAGTAGACCGGGGAGGCGTTGAGAGCGCCGAACTGCTTGAGAAGGGTGGAGTCGAGCTGGCTGGTGCCGAGCTGGTAGAGCAGGCGGCGCTTGCCGACCATGCCGGAGAAGGCGTCCCGCTCGTCCTGCGACATCCGGCCGGCCGCCTGCGCGCCCAGCACGAGCGCCGACTGCTGGCTCACCACCTCGCGGCTGCGGACGAGCAGGATGAGCGCCTTGGTCTGCCCGACGATGTCGATGTCGGGGGAGATCATGAGCCGGTCGTAGACCTGGTTGGCGGTCTCGACGACCGAGCTGTACTCCTCGATCGCCTCAAGACGGGTCAGCGTGTGGTCGTCGATCTGGCCGCGCAGGACGTCGAGACCGCGCACCTGCCGGATCAGGTCCTGGACGCGGCTCCACATGGCGGGCGGCGTCTCGTCCCGCGCCTGCTCCGACAGGCGGGTCATCTCGTCCGCCCAGCCGTCGGTCCTGCGCCGCTGGCCCTGGAGGTCGGTACGCAACGAGGTGGTGCGCCACGCGAGGTAGCTCACGGACACAAACCGTTCGGTCTGCAGCGCGTTGATCGTCTCGCTGACCGGATAGACGACGTTGTCGTAGACCTTCTGGATGCGCAGGAGCTGCTGCCCCTGCTCGATCGTCACGGTGGCGGCGAACCCCCAGATCACCACCAGAGCGGTCACCGGCACCAGCAGGATCGCGAAAATCTTGAAGCGAATGGACCGTTTCCGACCAGCCATGGCCCCGCCCGTCGGTTACACACATGTTAATTAGTGGCGAAACCCTAGCAATCGGTGAGTCGGCCCACCAGGGATCGTTCCTAACGAGTTGGGCCACAGCCCCGTATCAGGACAGTCTCAGCGTTCGTGGGCAAACGCCTTGCCGATTGCTGTCTGGTTGTCAGACAATCGATCCCATGCATACCCGATCCGGTCCGTTCGCCGTGGTCGCCGCGGCCGTGCTGTGGGGAACGGCGGGCACCGCGGGCGCCCTCGCCGCCGCCGACTCCGTCTCTCTGGCGGCCGCCCGCCTTGTGCTGGGCGGCGCCGTGCTGGCCGCGCTGGCGGTCTCCGCGCACCGCCGTTCCCTCCGAAAGCGCTCTCTGGACCGTTCCCGCGAGCGCGTACGGACCCCCGGGCGCGACCTGGCGCGGTGGGCCCGCGCGCACTGGACGCTGGCTCTGGGGGCCGCGGCGGTGGCGGCCTACCAGCTCTGCTTCTTCGCGGCGGTCCACCGTACGGGAGTCGCGATCGGCACGGTGGTGGCCATCGGCAGCGGCCCGGTCTTCACCGGGGTCCTGTCCTGGCTCGTGGGGCGCGAGCGGCCGAGCGGGCGCTGGGCCCTCGCCACGGCCGCCGCCGTCGCCGGATGCGCGGTGCTCGTCACGGGCGGGGGCGCCGGAGGGGAGACCGGCGCCGACGCCGCGGGCATCGGGCTCGCCCTGCTCGGCGGGCTCCTGTACGCCTTCTACGTGGTCGTCGCCGCCCGCGCCATCGGCGGGGGGACGGATTCGGGGACCGTCATGGGCGTGCTCTTCGGCGGCGCGGCCGTCCTCATGCTGCCGGTCCTCGTGCTGAGCGGCCCGGTGTGGCTCGCCCGGCCGGGCGGCCTGCTGACCGCGCTCTATCTCGGCTGCGCCACGACGGCACTCGCCTACCTCCTGTACGGCCGGGGCCTGCGCACGACCCCCGTGGCCACGGCGGCCACGCTCGCGCTGGCCGAACCCGCCGTCGCGGCCCTGCTCGGCGTCGTGGCGCTGCGCGAGCACCTGTCCGCGGTCTCGTGGGCCGGTCTCGCGCTGCTCGCCGCGGGTCTGGCCGTGGTCGCCCTGCCCGCCCCGGGCACGCACTCCGGACGCCCGCGCGCCAGAGAAGCCCGAGCAGCCAGAGAAGCCCGAGAAGCCCGGGACGCCGAAGGCGACCGCCGGCCGTCACTGACGGGCCCGGTACAGATCCGATCCGATGAGTAGGCTCAGCCCGTGACCACCCTGAGGCCCGTCTCCACCGTCGAGGCGCTCGCCGCCGCGCTGCGCGAGCGGGTGCTGTCGGGGGACGTCGAGCCGGGAGCGGCGCTGCCCGAGCAGGAACTGTCCGCGCGGTACGGCGTCGCCCGCCCCACCGTCAGGGAGGCGCTGGCGCTCCTCGTCCACGAGGGGCTGCTGCGGCGCGAGCGCAACCGCAGCGCGTACGTCCCGGAGATCACCCCCGCCGACCTGGCCGACCTCATGCACGTCAGGAGGCCGCTGGAGGAGCTCATGGCGGAGGCGGTCGCCGGCCGCCGGGTGCGCGCCGCGGAGGAGGCGCTGGGCCGCCTGTCCGGCCTGCCGTCCGGAGCCCCCTGGGCGAGTGTGGTGGCCGAGCACATGGCGCTGCACGAGGCGCTCGTCGCCGCCGCCGGAAGCCCCCGCCTGGAGCGTCTGTACGGCACGCTGGCGGCCGAGACGCGGCTCGGGCTCGTCCGGCTCAGGCACGCGTACGAGGACCCCCGTGAGCTCGCGGCCGAGCACGCGGCGCTGCTGCGCACGATCGCGGAGGGACCGGCGGAGGCGGCGGTGCGGGCGGTGCGCGCCCATCTGCGGTGGCGGCACGGCTGAGCCGCCTGCCTGAACGGTCTTGCACGGGGCCGCTGTGAGTCGTCACAATCGCGCCCATGCACGGCAACCCAGTGCCGGACACCTATGTGTACGTCACCGAAGAAGGCGTGACGCGTCACTATGCCGACGGCAGCGTCGAGGCTCTCGCGTGGGAGGACGTCGTCGAGGTCCGCGTCGGCGGGCACGAGCGCCGGGAACCGTCCGGCCAGCCGGACGACGTCTTCATCGTCCTGCTGGACCGCGCGGGCGAGGGCTGCGTGGTCCCGCACTCGGCGACCGACGCGAGCTTCCTCGCCCGGCTGCGGTACCTGCCGGACTTCGACCTCGACCGGCTGAGCACGGCGGTGGCCGGCGCGCACGCCGACTACGTCGTGGTGTGGCGCAGCCCGGAGCCGCCCTCGCCCCTGCCCGACCTCGAATACGACTAGACGAGCGGGGTCACCGGACGAAGGAGGACTCGTTCAGCCCGCCCCGGTCGGCGAAGTAGCGCTCCAGCGTGTCTTCCCGCAGGGCGTCGGTGAGCTTCGCGCCCTCCTTCGCGTCCAGGCGGACGATGCTCACCCCCTTGACCGTGTCCGTGCCGGCGACGGGGTAGGTGGCCGACCGCAGGTCGTCGCCGCGTACGTCGCGGAGTTCGACCGCCAGGCTCCTGAGGGTCTTCATGTCGACCCCCGAGTCCACCGACAGGGACCGTGTCAATGCCTGGAGGAACTTGTCCAGCGCGAACGGATTGGTCAGCATCCCCTTGCTGACCACTTTTTGGGCCACCGCCCGTAAGAAGGCCTGCTGTCTTTTAATACGGTCGAAATCTCCGCCGGGCAGTCCGTAACGCTGGCGGACAAATAGCAACGCGCGCTCGCCCTCCAGATGCACGTTTCCCTGGGGCCAGGTGATTTTGTTTGCGGGGTCGTGAACCTGACGGGCCACATAGACGTCTACGCCGCCCAGCGCCTTGCTCATCTCGACGAAACCGTCGAAATCCAGCGCGGCGAAGTGGTCGATCCGGACCTTGGCCAGCTTCTCCACCGTCTGGATCAACAGGCGCGGGCCGCCGTACGCGTAGGCCGCGTTGATCTTGTCCTTACCGTGGCCCGGGATGGTCACATAGGAGTCACGAGGTATGCCGATCAGGAAGATTCGCTTCCGATCGGCGGGGATATGCGCGATCATGAGGCTGTCCGACCGCTGGAAGCCGCTCTCTCCGGGCCGCTTGTCCGCGCCGACGACCAGCCAGTTCTGGGCGGTTCCAATTGCTTTGGCCGGTCGGTCCCACTCCTCGGGGAACACCTGCTGCACCCGCCGGAGGTTGGTGTCGTACACGTGCTGGCGCTGCATCAGCACCGCGAAGAGGGCGGCCGGCGGGAGGAGGAGCACGAGGGTCACGACGATCAGCACCTTGCGCCGGCGTGACACCCGCGGCGGCGGGGTCGCGGTGAGAGGTAACTGTCCGGATGTCGTCACGTGGTGTCCAATGCTCAAGTCCTTGTCCTGCGCGCGTGCATTCCAAAGCAGACATCTACCGTACTGACCCATACCCGGCACACGGGACGGTCCAATACGTAGTGAAATCGGGACCATCTGTCGGACGTCTTGTCCACCACGTGAGTATGGCCGCATGTGGACGTATGGTTGAACTTCCCTGTAACTTCCGCCATCCCCTAGGATCGTTCCAATCATCACCTTCTGACGCAGGCTGAACCGGGCGGGCTTTCCTCCAGAAGTGAGGATGGGCAGAGGCGAGGGCGCATGGACATTGCCATTGACGACGCGTTATACGCCGTGAGGCAGTCGACGGACCGGGCCGGTTGGCCGCGCCGCCACGTCCGCGTGATGCTGGTGGGCGACGTGGCCTGTGGTGCGGTGTCCGTCCTGGGCGTCCTCGGGGTCAGGCTCCTGCTGGGCGAGGCCGGGACGTGGGAGAGCGCGCTCGCGGCGTCGCTGGTCGTCGCCTGGCCGCTGGTCGTGGCCCTGATCGGCGGATACGACACCCGTCACCTCGGGGACGGCGCCGAGGAGTACCGCAAGGTCCTCCACGCCACCGCCGCCCTCGCCTCGGTCGTCGCGATCTCCGCGTACCTCACCCAGACCCTCCTGGCCCGCAGCTACGTCATGGTCGCCATCCCGCTCGCCGGCCTGTGCTGCCTTCTCCTCCGGTACGGCCTGCGCAAGCGGCTGCACCGGCGGCGCCGGGCCGGAGAGTGCCTGCGGCGGGTCGTCGTGGTGGGCCACTGGGGCTCGGTGCTGGAACTGCACGCCCAGCTGAGCCGGCAGCGTCACCACGGCATGCGCATCGTCGCGGCGTGCGTCCCGCCGGAACAGCACATGGACCTGCCCGCCCAGTTCGACGGCTTCCCGGTCCTCGGCGACTTCTCCGACGTCGCCGAGGTGGTGGAGCGGGTGGGCGCCGACACGGTCGCCGTGCTCTCCTGCCCCGAGCTGGACGGATCGATGCTGCGCCGCCTGACGTGGCAGCTGGAGGAGACGGGCACCGAGCTCTACGTCGCCTCCGCGCTCATGGAGGTGGCCGGGCCGAGGATCAGCATCCGCCCGGTCGCCGGGCTGCCCCTGCTCCACGTCGCCCACCCCGACCTGCGGGGAGGCAAGCAGCTCGTCAAGAGCGTCTTCGACCGGGTGGTCGCGGCGCTGATCCTGATCGTGATCCTGCCGGTGCTGCTGACGATCGGCCTGGTGATCAGGGTGACCAGCGGCGGGCCGGTCCTGTTCCGGCAGCCCCGCGTCGGCAAGGACGGCAGGCTGTTCGTGCTCTACAAGTTCCGGACGATGGTGCGGAACGCCGAGGCCGTCAAGCACGAGCTCACGCAGCGCGACGCCGGGAACGGCGTGCTGTTCAAGATGCGCAAGGACCCGAGGGTGACACCGGTCGGAGGGGTGCTGCGCCGCTACTCCCTCGACGAGCTCACCCAGCTCCTCAACGTGCTGCGCGGTGAGATGTCCCTCGTGGGCCCCCGCCCGCCGCTGCCGGAGGAGGTGGCGCAGTACGGCGACGACGTGCGGCGGCGCCTGCTGGTCAAGCCCGGCATGACGGGCCTGTGGCAGGTGAGCGGCAGGTCCGAGCTGTCCTGGGAGGAGTCGGTCCGGCTCGACCTGCGCTACGTCGAGAACTGGTCGCTCATCATGGACCTGCAGATCCTCTGGAAGACATGGGCGGCGGTCGTCGGCGGGGAAGGGGCCTACTAGTGCGCCTGCTGGTGCCGCGACGCGACGAGGCGACGACCGGCGGGAGGGGCCCCAGGTGAAGGCGCTCGTGCTGGCGGGCGGATCGGGCACGCGGCTGCGGCCCATCACGAACACCTCGGCCAAGCAGCTCGTGCCGGTCGCCAACAAGCCGGTGCTCTTCTACGGCCTTGAGGCGATCGCCGCCGCCGGCATCCGGGAGGTCGGCATCGTCGTGGGCGGCACCCACGCCGAGATCGAGGCCGCCGTCGGAGACGGGCGGGAGCTCGGTCTGGAGGTGACCTACCTGCGGCAGGAGGCCCCGCTCGGGCTCGCCCACGCCGTGCTCATCGCCACCGACTACCTGGGTGACGACGACTTCGTCATGTACCTCGGGGACAACTTCATCGTCGGGGGGATCACCGAGATAGTCCGCCGCTTCGCCGCCGACCGGCCCGCGGCCCAGATCATGCTGACCCGCGTGCCCGATCCACGGCAGTTCGGGGTCGCCGAACTCGGCCCCGGCGGGCGCGTGGTGGGCCTGGAGGAGAAACCGGAGACGCCGAAGAGCGACCTCGCCCTGGTCGGCGTCTACCTCTTCACCCCGGCGGTGCACCGGGCCGTGGCCGAGCTCAAGCCGTCGCGGCGGGGCGAGCTGGAGATCACCGACGCCATCCAGTGGCTGATCGACGAGGGACACCGGGTGGAGTCGACGGTGATCTCCGGATACTGGAAGGACACCGGGAACGTCTCCGACATGCTGGAGGTCAACAGGCTCGTGCTGGAGAGCCTCGAACCGGCCGTCCGCGGCCGGGCCGACGAGGCCAGCGAGCTGATCGGCCGGGTCGTGATCGAGGACGGCGCGCTGGTGACCGGGTCGCGCATCGTCGGTCCCGTCGTCATCGGCGCGGGCACCCGGGTCACGGACTCCTACGTGGGCCCGTTCACCTCCATCGGCGCCGACTGCGTCGTCGAGGACAGCGAGATAGAGTATTCGATCGTGCTGTCCCGGTCCTCGATCACCGGCGTACGCCGGGTGGAGGCCTCTCTGATCGGCCACGATGTGGAGGTCACCCCGGCCCCCAACACGCCCCGGGCACATCGGCTCGTGCTCGGCGACCACAGTAAGGTGCAGATCTCATCGTGAGGGTCCTCGTCACGGGCGGGGCCGGCTTCATCGGCTCGCACTACGTCCGCACCCTGGTTTCCGGCGGCTATCCCGTGTTCGCCGGGGCCCGTGTCACCGTGCTCGACAAGCTCACCTACGCGGGCAACCTCGCCAACCTGGAGCCCGTCTCCGGGGGGTTCGACTTCGTCCACGGGGACGTGTGCGACGCCGCGCTGCTCGCCGAGGTCGTTCCCGGGCACGATGTCGTCGTGCACTTCGCGGCGGAGTCGCACGTCGACCGCTCCATCGACAGCGCCGCCGAGTTCGTCCGGACCAACGTGCTCGGGACGCAGGCGCTCATGCAGGCGTGCCTGGACGCGGGTGTGTCCAGGGTCGTGCACGTGTCCACCGACGAGGTCTACGGCTCGATCGAGACCGGCTCCTGGGACGAGGAGGCGCCCCTGCGTCCCCGCTCGCCGTACTCGGCGTCGAAGGCGGGCGCCGACCACGTCGCCCGGGCGTACGGCGTCACCCACGGCCTGCCAGTGATGATCACGCGCTGCGGGAACAACTACGGTCCCTACCAGTACCCCGAGAAGCTCGTGCCGTTCTTCGTCACGCGGCTCATCCGGGGAGAGAAGGTCCCGTTGTACGGCGACGGCGGCAACGTCCGGGACTGGGTCCACGTCGAGGACCACTGCCGGGGCATCCAGCTCGTGGCCGAGCGCGGCGCGGCGGGCGAGACCTACCACGTCGCCGGGACGGCGGAGCTGGCCAACAAGGAGCTGACGATCCGTCTGCTGGAGGCGTTCGGATACGGCTGGGACATGGTCGAGCACGTGCCCGACCGGAAGGGTCACGACCGGCGTTACTCGCTGAGCGACGCCAAGATCCGGGCGCTCGGCTACGAGCCGTCCGTCGGCTTCGACGACGGGCTCAGGGACACCATCGCCTGGTACTCCGGCAACCCCGATTGGTGGACGCCCCTGCTCGGGGAGCACTGATGCGCTGGCTGGTCACGGGTGGCGGCGGCATGCTCGCCACCGACCTGGTACGGCGGGCCGACGGCGAGGTCGTCGCGCCGAAACGGGCGGAGCTCGACATCCGCGATCCCGCGGCGGTGCGCGACTGGGTGCTCGGCCACCGTCCGGAGGTGGTGGTGAACTGCGCGGCCTGGACCGGCGTGGACGACGCGGAGCACCACGAGGACGAGGCGATGGCGGTGAACGGCCACGCCGTCCGCGAGCTCGCCGCCCACGCGGCCGAGGCCGGCGCGCGCTTCGTCCAGATCTCGACCGACTACGTGTTCCCGGGGGACGCCCGTGAGCCCGTTCCCGAGGACGCCGCGACCGCCCCGCTCAACGCGTACGGACGGACCAAGCTCGCGGGGGAGCGCGCGGCGCTGGAGCACGGCGGCCACGTCGTGCGCACCGCCTGGCTGTACGGCGACGCCGGGCCGAACTTCGTCCGCACGATGATCCGGCTGGCCGGGGAGCGGGAGACGGTCGACGTGGTGGACGACCAGCACGGCCAGCCCACCTGGACCACCGACCTCGCCGACCAGGTGATCCGGCTGGTCCGCGCGTCCGCCCCGCCGGGGATCTATCACGGCACCAACGCCGGCCGCACGACCTGGTACGGCCTGGCCCGCGAGGTCTTCACGCTGCTCGGCGCCGACCCCGGCCGGGTGCGCCCGGTGAGCAGCGCCGCCTTCCCGAGGCCCGCGCGCCGTCCGGAGTTCAGCGTGCTGTCGCACGCCGGGTGGGCGAAGGCGGGGCTGCCCGCGATGCGGGACTGGCGCGAGGCGCTGCACGCCGCCTGGCCCGGCCTCCGGCCGTAACAATCTGAGCCGTGGAATCTGCGCCGTGACGCGGCGAGCGGTGCCCCGGGCCCCTCGGGCCGGGCGAGCATGTCACCGCTTCGAGTTGCGCGCCTCCGCGCTGATGTCGACGATCCGCAGCTCCTCGTCGTCCACGTTGTAGGCGAGCAGCGCGTTGCGGTCGTAGACCGCCGTGCTGTCCTCCTCCTCGTCCAGGCCGTTCAAACCGTTCACCCCGTTGGCGGCGTTCATGCCGTTCGCGCCGTTCACGACGGAGCCGTTGCGCGCCGGACCGGACGACATCGACGAGGACGAACCCGGGCCGCCCGATCCGGAGGAGAGGCTGGAGGACGCGGCTGAGGATGCCCCCGAGGACGTGGAGGACGACGGCGCGGCGGTCAGCGCCTTGGCGGTCAGCCGCGTCGGCTGGGCCTTGGCGAGCAGGATGCGCCGCGGGCGCTTGCGCCGTCCCGTGCCCATCGTGGCGCGGGCGACCCGGGTGATGGGGTTGGTCGCCCGGAGGAAGGCGATCACGACGGCGATGATGATGCCGAGCGCCAGCCCGATCGCGGAGTTCCTCGGCAGCTTGCTGGGCGAGATCCGCAGCGGGTTGGCCTGGTCGACGAACCGGACACCGTCGTTGTACGTCGCCAGGTCGATCTGGGCGTCGCTCTCCTTCAGCTGGAGCTGCACGAGGGCCTCGGTGAGCGAGGTCGCGACGCCGCTCCCGGGAGCGGCCTTCTTCAGGCTGTTGCGGATCTGGAGCTCGGTGGCCCTAATGCTCTTGACCAGCTTGGCCTGGTCGGCCTTGGCGGTCTCCGCGGTCAGGCTCTGGTACGCCTCGACCACGGCGTTGGCGATGTTCGCGGCGATCCTGTCGGTCTTCGCCGCCGCCTGCACCTCGATGATCCCGCCGCTCGACCCCGGGCTCGCCTGGACGTTCTCGCGCAGGGTCTCCAGGTCGATCTGGTACGACTGCCGGGTCTCCAGGAGCTCCTTGGCGCGCCCGAGGACCTTCGCCGACTGTGTGTACGCCGCCCGCTGGGCGGTGTAGGCGATGAAGCTGCTGTCGGAGGAGACGCCCTGCCGGAGGAACGACGTGCTGCGCGGGTCGGTCACGGCGAACCGCGCGGTCGCCGTGGCGCCGTTGAGCAGCACCAGCGTCGCACCGGCCGCGGCCAGCCCGGACAAGATGATGATCAGGAGCGAGGACCAGCGATACCGCCAGACGGCCTCCAGGAGTCCGACTTCGGGCAGGACCTCCTCGGACTCCTCGCTCACCACTTCCCCGTTACCTCCCACGCTTTTCCCCTTTCGAAGTCTAGGCAGAGGTATGCGACGCGGAAAGGACGCGAGCCGTTTCCTTGTGGTAACGCGTCAGCGCAAAACGGTCACACGCGTCCTCCCGTCCCGCCCGTGCCATCGTCAGGGCGCGCGGCCAGTCGCCCAGCAGTTCTTCTATCGCGTCCGCGAGCGCGGCGGGATCGCCGGGAGGCACCAGCAGCCCCGTCTCGCCCGGCCGGACGATCTCGGCGAGTCCCTGGACCTCGCTCGCCACCACCGGCCGGCCCGCGAGCATGCCCTCCACCGCGACGTTGCCGAACGGCTCCTCGCGGGAGGGCACCAGCACGATGTCGGCGTCGGCCAGGAAGGGCGCGACCACGTCCTGGAACCCGGCGAACTCGACCTCCTCGCCGGCGATCGACCTGAGCTCCTCCTCGAACCACTCGTAGCCCGGGAAGACGGCGCCGACGAGCGTGAGCCGCACCGCGCGGCCGCGCTCGCGCAGCAGCGCGGCGGCCCGTACGGCGACGTCGGTGCCCTTGCGGGGGGAGAGCCTGCCCACGAGCACGAGCCGGCCCTCGGGTGTCTCCCGCGGCGGTGTCGCGTCACCGCGGTCGGGCACCCCGTTGTAGATCACTCGCACCCGGTCGGGGCGCACCCCCGCCGTGGTCAGGGTGCGCAGGCACGCCTCGCTGTTGGCCACTGTCAGATGGGCGAGCCGTACGGGGGCGGTGAGCAGACGCCGCACCAAGGGGGAGAGGTTCTGCTCGGCCTCGTGGGCGTGGCAGATCACCCGGACTCCCGCCAGGCGGCCGGCCACGATCCACAGCGGGATGGTGATCGTGCTCACGTACAGCACCGGCGGACGCGTCCGCCGGAGCAGCGCGACCATGCGCGGCAGGACGGTGAGCGTACGCCAGGCGAGCGACAGCAGGCCCCCGGGAGACAGCAGGGACTTGCGCAGCACGGGGACGGGCAGGAAGGCGATCTCGGCGCCCGCCGCCCTCAGGCGTTCGGTAAGCGGTCCGTCAACCGGTAGGACAAAAAGGACACGATGCGTATTTATGACCGAATTCACCGATTCGAGCACCATGCGGTCAGACCCATATAAATCTGGTGACGGATGTGCGATTACCACTCGATCCTTATCCAAGTAATCCCCATCCCGAGGTATGGTTCTCACGATTTTCGCACACACTTGATGGGGGCCAGGACTCGATGGAGGGCCGGTTGCGAATCGCGATGATCGGCACGAGAGGGGTCCCCGCCCGTTACGGCGGGTTCGAGACCGCGGTGGAGGAAATAGGCACGCGCCTGGTCGAGGCGGGACACGAGGTGCGCGTCTACTGCCGTTCGGGCGGTGAGCGGATGCGCGAGTACCGGGGGATGCGCCTGGTCCACCTGCCGGCCGTCCGTCACAAAGTGCTCGAAACCCTGAGCCACACGGCCCTGTCGGTCGGGCACCTGCTCGGGCGGCGCACCGACGTGGCGCTGGTCTTCAACGCGGCCAACTCGCCGCTGCTGCCCCTCGTGCGGGCCGCCCGCATCCCCGTCGCCACCCACGTCGACGGCCTGGAGTGGAAGCGCGCCAAGTGGAACGGAACCGGCCGCAGGTACTACCTCGTCGCCGAACGCCTCGCGGTGCGCTGGTCCGACGAGATCATCGCGGACGCCAGAGGGATCCAGGACTACTACCGGGAACGTTACAAAACCGCGAGCGTGATGATCCCGTACGGCGCGCCCGTGCAGGAGGCCGTCGACGAGGAGGTCCTGCGCGCCGCCGGATACGAGCCCGGCCGCTACCACCTCGTGGTCGCCCGGTTCGAGCCGGAGAACCACGTCGACCTCATCGTGGAGGGCTACACGCGGAGCGCCGCGACCTACCCCCTGGTGGTCGTCGGGTCGGCGCCGTACGCCGCGGAGTACACGCGCGGGATCGAGCGCCTGGCCGAGGCCGACCCGCGGGTGACGCTGACCGGCGGGATCTGGGACCAGCGCCTGCTCGACGCGCTCTACGCGGGGGCGGCGACCTACCTGCACGGCCACTCCGTCGGCGGCACCAACCCCTCCCTGCTGCGGGCCATGGGCGCCGGCGCCCCGGTGGTCGCCTACGACGTGAACTTCAACCGGGAGGTGCTCGGCGACACCGGTGAGTTCTTCGCCGACGCCGCGTCGCTGGCGAAGGCCGTGGAGGACGCGGAGGCCGACCCGGCGAGGGGACGGGCCCGGGGCGACGCCGCCCGTGAGCGGGCCCGCACCGAGTACACCTGGGACGACGTGGCCGCACGCTACGAGGCCCTGTGCCGCGACCTGCTCGCGAAGCGGTAGCGGTGCGGCGGATCCTGGGGGCGGGCGGCGCTGTGCTCGCCCAGGTCATCACGGCGGTCGGCAGCCTGCTGCTGCAACTCATCGCGGCCCGGGAGCTTGGGGCCGCCGGCTTCGCGGCCTTCACCCTGCTCAACGGGGCGCTCGTGGTGATGGCGACCCTGCACACGGCCTGGGTGGGCGACTCGCTGACCGTCCTCGACCGCTTCGACCCCCGGGTGCGGGCGGGCCTGTTCGTCTCGCTGCTGGGCACGCTCGCCCTCGGCGCGGTAGTGGGAACGGTCCTGGCGCTCGCCTTCGGCGCGCTCCCCGGCGCCCGGACGCTGTTGTTCGGGCTCCTCGTGGTGGTGTGGCTGGCCGAGGACACCGGCCGCCGGCTGCTCGCCGCGCGGATGGAGTTCGCCCGGCTGGCCCGCAACGACGGCCTGCATCTCCTGACCACCTGCGTGGTGCTGGTGATCGTGCACGTGACGGCCGGGATCGACCTGGAGTGGCTGCTCGTGGCCATGGCCGCGGGCTGCGTGGTGTCGATCTTCCTGGTGCTGCTGCAGGCGCCGCGCGAGGAACTGGCGCTGCCCCCGCTCAGGGGCGCCGACGTCCGCGGGGTCGGCGTCTTCGCGGCGTGGCGCGCGGCCCAGGCGGTGCTGCGGCCCACGACGCTGCTGCTCGCCCGGATCGCCATCGCGGCCCTCGTCTCCAGCACCGCCCTCGCCGCCACCGAGGCCGCGCGCCTGCTGCTCGCCCCCACGCTCACGCTCATCAACGGAGTCGGCGGTTTCCTGCTGCCGCGCATGGTCAGGCTCAGGGAGGCCGGCCACCCGCTGCGGGCGCGGCTCGCGCTCACCGCGTCGGTCGCGCTGACGTCCGTCTCCGCGGTCAGCGCGCTCGTGGCGGTGCTGCTCACCGGGCCGCTCGAACACCTCATCACGGCCGGCCGGTTCGACGTCGACCCGGTGACGGTCGCCGGGTGGGGCGCCTACTGCGTCAGCATCGCGGCCACGATGCCGGTGAGCCTGCTCGCCACCGCCTACCGTCACTCGCGGCTGGTGTTCGAGGTACGGCTGATCGAGTCGGTCATCGGGCTCGCCGTACTGGCCGTCATGCTCCTGTGGCGGCCCGATCTCGTCGGTCTCGCGCCCTTCTACATCGGCACCGGCGGAGTGGTCACGTCCGTCGTCCTGGTGATCCGCCTGCACGCCCTCCGATCGGAAACCGGTCCTCATGTTCCTGTCAAAGCTGATCGTTAGCTTCGCCGCCGCCCTCACGACGTCGGCCCCCGCCTGGGCCGACGAGCCCCCGCCCCAGACCATCCCCGCCTCGTCCTGGACGACGGCGTTCTCCTGGACCGATCCAGAGATCACCGAGTCGAGCGGCATGTACGCGAGCGCGGTCCACGCGGGTGTGGTGTGGACGGTCAACGACGGCGAGGGGCCGGTGCGGCTGTTCGCCGCGGGTCCCGACGGGCGTACCCGGGCGGTCGTCACCCTGGCGGGAGTCACCGGCGTCGACACCGAGGCGCTCGGCGGCGCGGTGGACGAGGACGGCGTGTCCTGGATCTATGTGGGAGACATCGGCGGCACTCCGAAGCCCCGGCCGGACGGCATCCTGGTGCACCGCTTCGCCGAGCCCGGCAGCCTCGTCACCCAGACGGTCCCGTCGACGACGTACCGGCTGGTCTATCCGGACGGGCAGCACGACGCGGAGACCCTGCTCGTCGAACCGAGCACCCGGCATCTCTACGTGGTGACCAAGAGCGACCAGGGCGGCGACCTCTACTCCGCCCCGCTCACCCTCTCCGAGGACCGCCCGAACCCGCTCACCCACGTCATGAAGATCCCGCACGTGGTGGACGACGGGTTCATCTCGGCGAAGGGCGCCGTGTTCCTGCGCGGCTACAACAAGATCCGTGTCTGGGACAAGCTCGGCGGGAAGGTGAGCTGGATCATCGACGTGCCCCAGCAGCCCCAGGGCGAGGGCCTCGCGCTCTCGGCGGACGGTTCCGCGCTGCTGATCTCGTCGGAGCATCCGTCCACTCCCGTCTACCGTCTCGGCCTGCCCGAGCAGTTGCGGGCCGAGCCCCCGTGGGCGTCGCGAATGACGGCCCGCTGGATGTGGATCGCGGGTGGCGGCGGTGGGCTCGCCCTTGTGCTCATCGTGGGAGTGCTTCTCGTGGCGCTGCGACGCCGGGGGAAGGGCCCGGCGCGATGAACGGACGGCATCTGGCGTTTCCGCCCGGCCGCGGCAACATCCTCATCCCCACCCGCGACCGCCGCTCCGCCCGGGCGGGGCTGTCGCTCGTGACCCTGTCCAAGCCGCTGCCGCTGGCGATCCAACGGGCGCTGCACGTGGCGGTCGGGGCCCTCGGCCCCTGGGTGCTGCCGGGCAGGCGCACGACCTGGCGGCCGCCGCTCGACGAGGAGAGCTGGTCCGAGATCTCGGCCCGGGTCGCGGCGCTCACCGGTCCCTTCGACGGGGTGGCGGGTTATCTGCGTCCGCAGGCGTCCCGGGCCGGTGGCGCCGCTCTGCTGCTCCTGCGCGACGGGCGGCCCCTGGGCTTCCTCAAGGTACGCGAGTCGCCGGGGGAGCTGACCCGGGAGGCGGCGGCTCTGGCGGCCTTCACCGCCGGTTCGGCCCGCGAGCCGGGCGGGGCCGCCGGGCTCGGCTTCCGCGTCCCCCGCGTGCTGGGGACGGGATCGGCCGGCTCACTCTGGTGGCTGCTGCTGTCTCCCATGGAACCGGTGCCCGCCCGGCCCGTGCCCGGCGTCGCGGTCGCCGGCCTGGCGGACGGGATCAGTGAGACTCTGGCCAGGTGCCTGCCGCGGCCGGACGACGTCCCCGGGCACTGGGCGCCGATGCACGGGGACCTCACGCCGTGGAATCTCCGGCTCACCCGGGGGCCGGTTCCCTGGCTCATCGACTGGGAGGACGCCGGGTACGGCCCGCCTCACGCCGACGAGGTGTACTTCCTCGCGACCCGGATCGCCGTGTACGGCGGTGGCCCTCCCGCGCGCCCGGGCGACGCGTACGCCGAGGCCGCGGACTACTGGCGCGATCGGGTCAGCCGCCGGGGGCGGGACGACCAGGAACTGACCCGGCGGCTGATGTCCGCCCTGAAGACGCTGGGAGCCGGGAAGGACTAATCCGTCCAGTCGGGAAAACGCCGGCCGAGCAGCTTTTCGAGATCGGCGTTGTGGGGAGCGAAGTGGTCGGCGAGTTTCTTTCTGACCGCGGGCGCCAGTTCGGCCTTCGGCGCCGGATTCCACACTTTTCCCGCTCCGGGAAGCGGCGCCGGCGGAAGGCCGAGAAACGCCGCGATCCCGTCGCAGACGCGCTGCTGGTCCCGATAGAACTCCTCGCTCGTGACCACGTGGAAGCGGTCCGCCGGATACGAGTCGAGCCAGCGGCGCAACGCCACGGCGTACTCGCTCTGCGCGACGTACGACTGCTGTTCGTGGGCGTAGCTGCGATACGACGGGTTCTCGGTGATCCGCTGCTCCTCGCCCGCGGTCCGCTCGGCCTCGGCCTCCAGCGCGTCCTCGAAGGAGAGCGACTCGGCGCCCGCCCTGACCCGCTCGCGGTAGTGCGAGAACGTGCGCTCCACCGGATCACGCAGGATCAGCAGGATGCGCGCGCCCGGCACGTCCTGGCGGGCGCGTCGCGCGGCGAGGGGGTGATGGAGGTAGTAGGGAGACCCCTCACCGGTGATCACCGGGCCGCCGGCGCGCCGCTCCGCACGCGCACGGGTGGCTCTGCTCGGGAGATGCGACCGGTACCAGCGCATGCCCTTGTCGTAATTGCTGTCGAAGAAGTGAATGCCCTTCGTATGGTTGGCCTTCGGCAGCAGGTTCGCCGACGGGAAGAGAGGGATGACCCGGGGGTGCTCGAGGAGTGCGTAGTACAGCGAGGTCGAACCACCGCGCTTGGCGCCGATGAGCAGGAAATCGGGATCGGGTCGTGTCCGCGCCGTCGCCATTCCGTAGGCCCGGAATGCTTTACGCCCTATATCGAGGACGGATTCCGGTAACATCTCCCGTGCACCCATATGTCGCGATTCCCTCGTTCGGTACGGTGTCCACAAGTATTCTGGTCGAGGCTCGGGTGCCCGTGTCCAGTACGAGGAGAGCGAATGTCCAAGGCGCGTCACCGCTCCCTCCGGTCGGCGTGGTGGCCCGTGTTGCTCCCCCTGACGCTCATCCTGGCCAGCGAGTACAAGCTCCGCTCCCGCAGCGGGCACCAGGCCATCTCGGGTGGCGTGGACGCGAACATCCTGCTGGAGATCGGCATCTACGGAGTCGTCGCCCTCTATCTCTACCGGCGGTTCGGCATCAGGCCGCCGCGCAGGCGGGCGCCCGCTCCGCTGTTGCTGGGCTGGGCCTTCGCGAGCTACTCCCTGCTGTCGGCGCTGTGGTCGCCGTTCCACCAGTTCGCCCTGGTCCGCGGTACGCAGTTGATGATCACGGCGGCGGTCTGTCACGTCGTCGCCACGCGGGCCGACCGCGACGACCTCTACCGGCTCGCGCACGCCTTCGTCGTCCTCGTCCTGTTCTCGGTGGGATTCGGGCTGGCCGTGCCCCTCAAGCGCACCCCGCAGACCATGGACAGGTTCAACTGGCTGTACGTGCATCCCGTCTCGGCCGGCATCTTCCTCGGCATCGCGTTGCTGCTGACCGTGGCCTTCGCGCTGCCGGGCGGGCTGCCGCGCCGCTGGCCCGTCCCGGCGTACCTGGTGACGATCCTCGTCCTGGCGGCGGCGCTGATCGCGACGGGAACGCGAGGTGCGGCGGGGGCCTGCGCGGCAGGGGTCCTCGCGCTGGTGGTGGTGGCCAGGGGCGCCCGCGGCCGCGCGGAGCTGCTGATGATCGGGGTGCCGACCGCGATCGTCGTCGGGCTGGTGTTCACCGACAGCCTGCTCTCCTTCGCCACCCGCGGGGAGAGCGTCGAACAACTGGAGACGCTGAACGCGCGCACGGACCTGTGGACGCTCGCGCTGGACGCCTTCGCCAAACAGCCGTTCTTCGGAAACGGGCTGTCGGCGGCGCGCGGCCTCTTCCTCGACGAGATCGGCCTCGGCGGCGGCCACAACGCCTTCGTCAACGCCCTCGTCGAGGGCGGCGCGGTCGGGGTGACCCTCTTCTGCACGCTGCTGATCGTCCTCGCCACCGTCAACGTCGGGCTGAGCCGGTTGCCGGCGCGGCGCGCCGACGCGGCGCTGCTGGTGAGCCTGGTGCTGTTCTTCGCGGTGAACGGGCTGACGGCGGAGATGTCCGCAGCCCCCGCGAACGTCGCGTCGGTGTGGCTGTACATGGTCATCGCCTGGACGGTGATCCTCATGAACCGATCCGGCGACCGAACCCGCCGGCCGCCGGCCGTCACGGAGCGGGCTCCGGTGCCATAGCCATCGGGCGGTTTTCCTTGCCGTGGTGGTCAAGTTGGTGTTTGGTGAACCCCGAAGGGAGGCGTGCCGAATGAAAGTCGTCGCCGTAGTGGTATCGATCGTCACCGCGGTCGGGGCCGTGGCGCCGCGGCAGGCGGCCGCGCAGGTGGAGGGCTGGCGTACGGCGGGCCCCCTGCCCATCGGCACGGCGGCCTATCCGGTGCCCGCCGGAGCCTTCTTCGTCTCCCCTCAGGGGAACGACGCCGCGAACGGCAGCCAGTCGGCGCCCTGGCGCACCGTCGGCCGCGCCGTGAAGGCCGCGCCCGCGGGCGCGGTGATCGTGCTGCGCGGCGGCGTCTACCACGAGTCGGTCGAGGTGTACGGCAAGCGCCTCACCCTTCAGGCGTACCCCCGCGAGGCCGTGTGGTTCGACGGCACGGAGCCCGTGAGCGGCTGGGTCAGAGACGGGTCGATCTGGCGCAGGGACGGCTGGACCGTCCGTTTCGACAACACCGACCCGACGGCGGGCGGCGGCCCGGCCTGGCACATGGTGGGCTCGGAGAACCCGGTGGCGAACTGGCCCGACCAGGTCTTCGTCGACGGGCGCCAGCAGCGGCAGGTGGCCGGCCGCGACCAGGTCGTGGCGGGCACGTTCGCCGTCGACTACAACCGCGGCACGCTCTATCTCGGCTCCGATCCCACCGGGCGCGACGTGCGGGCGACGACGCTGGCCGAGGCGCTCTACCTCAACATGGCGCACGGCTCGGCCGTCCTCGGCATCGGCTTCCGCCGGTACGCGACGCCGATCAAGCGGGTCGGCGCGGTGAAGGGGTTCGGCAACGACCTGCGGTTCGAGAACGACGTCTTCGCCGACACGGCGCTCGCCGGTCTCAGCATCAAGGGCGACCGGATCGTGGTCCGGCACAACTCCTTCCTCCGCAACGGCCAGCTCGGGCTGCACGGGCACCGCACCCAGGGGGCGGTCGTGACCGGCAACCTGATGGAGGGCAACAACTGGGAGCGCTTCGAGCAGGCGCCCGTCTCCGGTGGCATGAAGATCACCACCTCGTCGGGTCTCCAGCTGATCGGCAACCGCTCCCAGCGCAACCGCGGGCCGGGCCTGTGGCTCGACGAGTCCGTGTCCGACGCCGTGATCGCGCGCAACCTGGCCTGGGAGAACACCGGGCACGGCATCCACTTCGAGATCTCGGCGCGCGGGCTCCTCGTGGGGAACTTCGCGGCCGACAACGGCAGGAACGGGCTGTACGTCAACGAGTCGAGCGACGTCCGCATGTGGAACAACACGGCGCTGCGCAACGGCGAGTCGCAGATCAACATCATCGACGGCGCCAGGGAGCAGGCCGACCCGAACATGCCGTGGAACGTCTCCGGGGTCGAGGTGCGCAACAACGTGCTCCAGGGAGGCGGCACCGGGCCGCTGATCTCGGTGCAGGACCTGACCGGCAGGCGTACGGCCGCGCAGATGGCCACGCTGGACTACAACGTCTATATCCGCATGGGTCAGAGCCGCGAGTCGCTCATCAAGTGGATTGATCGTTCTCGGGGCGGCGGGACGTACACCAGCCTGAAGGGAATTCAGGCGCAAATAGAAGGTCATGGTCGGGAGGTTCCGGCGGAAAACGCCCAATCCGGTCTTTCCGCCGGTGCGGCGCTGCCCTCCGACGTCGCAGGCTGGCTGGGCACCCAAGCGGGCGCGCGCAACGTGGCCGGAGCCCCTTACTAGACCTAATCGTGATCGCATTGGAACCAATCGGGTAATCAATCTACGGTCGCCATTAGACCGTTCCATTACGATCTATTTCGTAACGCAGCCCATAAGGGCGCACGGGACGAAGTAGGTACAAGTGCGTTCCAAATTACCCCTGTTAAAGCGCTCTGCGCTCGCACTCCTCATCGTCGCCGGATTCGGCCTCGCCCAGAGCGGGGTCGCCGCGGCCGACATCGACCCTGAACCCGGCGTACCCGAGACCGTGACGGCCGACGCGCTGCCCACGTGGCAGATCAACGGCGTCGTGTGGAAGCAGGCCACGGTCGGCAACATGGTCTACGCCGTTGGCAGTTTCTCCAAGGCCCGGCCACCCGGCACGAGTGCCGGCGACCCCCAGGAGGTCAACCGCGCCAACATCCTCGCGTACGACATCACGACGGGGAACCTCCTGCCGTTCAACCACACGCTCAACGCGCAGGCCCGCTCGATCGCCGTCTCCCCGGACGGTTCGCGGATCTACGTCGGCGGCGACTTCACCACCGTCGACGGGGTGACCCGCAACCGCCTCGTGGCCTTCAACACCGCCACCGGGGCCGTCGACACCGCCTTCAGCGCGTCGATCTCCAACACCGTGTGGACGATCACGGTCTCCGACAGCACCGTCTACGTCGGCGGCAACTTCTTCAACGCCAACGGCCACTCGCGCAACCGTGCCGCCGCGCTGGCCCGGAGCAACGGCGCCCTGCGGGACTGGGCGATCGAGCCCGACGACGAGATCCGCGCCATGCTGGTGTCCCCGGACCAGAGCCGGGTCATCGTGGGCGGCAAGTTCCAGAACTTCAACGGGGAGGCGCGCGTCGGCGTCACCGCCGTCGACCCGGTCACCGGCGCCTCGCTGCCGTGGAGCAGCCGCCCCACCCCCACCGCCATCGACGGCAGGGGCTTCTCCTACGTCGACGACCTCACCACCGACGGCACCGTGATTTACGGCGCCAACGACGGCGAGGGCGGTCACTGGTTCGACGGACGCTGGGCGGCCGACCCCACCACCGGTGACCTGATCTGGCTCGACAACTGCTACGGCGCGACGTACAGCGTCTTCGTGACCGGTCAGGTGCTCTACAGCGTCGGCCACGCGCACGACTGCAGCTCCCTCGGCGCGTTCCCCGAGAGCAGCCCGACGACGTGGCACCGGGCGCTGGCCGAGACGACGTACCCGGTCGGCACCGACCAGGCCCCGCCGGGACAGAACAGCAACTACAGCGGACAGCCCGTGCCGGGCCTGCTCCACTGGTTCCCCTCGATCAACGCCGGCAGTTACACCGGCATGAACCAGGGCGGCTGGTCGCTCACCGGAAACGCCCAGTACCTGTCCATGGGCGGCGAGTTCACCTACGTCAACGGCAACCCCCAGCAGGGCCTCACCCGGTTCGCGATCAAGACGATCGCGCCGCGGAAGGCCGCGCCCATTCCCGGCCCGGACCTGACCCCGACCGCGGTCTCCTTCCGCGCGGGCACGGCCAGGGTGAGCTGGAAGGCGACCTGGGACCAGGACCACGAGAAGCTGAACTACGAGATCCTGCGGGACGGCGGCAGCACGCCGATCGCGACCGTCACCGCCAAGTCGAACTTCTGGACGCTGCCCGCGCTGGGCTACCAGGACACCGGCCTCGAACCGGGCTCCACGCACACCTACCGGATCCGGGCGAGGGACCCGCAGGGCAACGCGGTCGGCAGCGCCACCTCCGATCCCGTGACCATCGCGACCTCGGGAGGGTCCAGCGCCTACCCCGACGCCGTGCTCGCCGACAACCCCGCGAGCTACTGGCGGCTCGGTGAGGCGAGCGGCACCACCGCGTACGACTACGCGGCGTTCAACGACGTCACCGAGAAGACCGGGGTGACGCACGGCGCGACCGGGGCCGTCAACGGCGACTCCGACGCCGCCTCGCACTTCGACGGCACGTCGAACGGGTTCGGCGTGACCCAGTCGCAGACCCCCACGACGCCGAGCTTCACCATCGAGGCGTGGGTCAAGACGACCACGAACAGGGGCGGCAAGATCGTCGGTTACGGCAACGCGGCCACCGGCAACAGCGGCAACTACGACCGGCACGTCTACATGGACAACTCCGGCCGGATCTTCTTCGGCGTCCACCCCGGCGCCGTCCGCACGATCAACTCCGGTACGGGCTACAACGACGGCAACTGGCACCACATCGCGGCCAGCCTCAGCGAGACCGCCGGCATGACCCTGTACGTCGACGGCCGCCGCGTCGCCCAGTCCGCCGCCACCACCAGCGCCCAGCAGTACAACGGATACTGGCGCATCGGCGGCGACAACCTCAGCGGATGGACGAACCAGCCGACGAGCTCCTACCTGAACGGCGACATCGACGAGGTGGCGATCTACCCCTCGGCGCTGCCGCAGGACAAGGTCATCGACCACTTCGTGGCCAGTGGCAGGACCAGCCCGATCCCGCCCGCCCCGGCCGACCCGTACGGCAAGGCCGTCTACAACGACGAGCCGGCGCTCTACTGGCGCCTGAACGAGACGAGCGGCCCGGCGGCCGCCGACTCGGGCAAGGGCGGCGTCGCGGGCACCTACACCGCCAGCGGCGTGAGCTACGGCCAGACCGGCGCGCTCGTCGGCACGACGAACAAGGCGGTGACGTTCAACAACGGCGGGGTGGCCTCGACGACGACGTACGCCAACCCGACGGCCTACTCCGAGGAGCTGTGGTTCAAGACGACCACGAACCGCGGCGGCAAGCTGATCGGGCTGGGCGGCTCCGCCACCGGAACCAGCTCCAACTACGACCGCCACGTCTACATGCGGAACGACGGCAAGCTCGTGTTCGGCACGTACACCGGCAGCATCAACGTGATCACCACGAACGGGTCCTACAACAACGGCCAGTGGCACCACATGGTGGCGACCCAGGGCCCCGGCGGCATGAAGCTGTACGTGGACGGCACCGTCGCCGGGACCAACCCGCAGACGGGCGCCGAGAACTTCACCGGCTACTGGCGGGTCGGCGGGGACAACCTCAACTCCTGGCCGAACCAGCCGACCAGCAACAACTTCGCGGGGCAGATCGACGAGGTGGCCGTCTACGGCGGCGTGCTCACCGACGCGCAGGTCGCCACACACTGGCAGAAGGGCTCGGGCAACGGGCCGCCGAACCAGCCGCCCACCGCTTCGTTCACCGCGACCTGCCCCGCGCTGGAGTGCTCGTTCGACGCCGGGGCGTCCGCCGACACCGACGGCTCGATCGCCTCGTACGCCTGGGACTTCGGCGACGGCACCACGGGCACCGGGAAGACGCCGACGCACACCTATCCGGCCGCCGGCGACTACCCGGTCAAGCTGACGGTCACCGACGACCAGAACGCGACGGGCATCCGCACCGACACCGTCACCGCCCAGGCGCCGGCGAACCCGCCGGCGGCGCTGGCGTCGGACGCCTTCGGGCGTTCGGTCTCCGGCGGGCTGGGCTCGGCCGACACCGGCGGGGCGTACTCGCTCTCCGGCGCGGCCTCCTCGTTCGCGGTGGACGGCAGCGCGGCGCAGATCTCGCTGCCCTCGACCAGCGCGAACCGCCGGGCGTACCTGAACGGCGTGTCCAGCACGATGACGGACACCACGTTCTCCGTCACGACCGACAAGCCCGGCACCGGCAACGGCATCTACATCTGGGGCATCGGGCGCAGCGTGAACGGCCAGGGCGACTACCGCGCCCGGGTGCGGCTGCTGTCGTCCAACGGGATCGGCCTGCTGGTGAGCCGCACCGACTCCGCCAACGCGGAGACGGCCCTCGTCTCCGAGCAGACGGTGGCCGGTCTCACCTACAGCGCCGGAACGGTGCTGAAGGTCCGGCTCCAGGTGGCCGGCACCTCTCCCACGACCGTCCAGGCCAAGGTCTGGCGGGCCGCGGACGCCGAACCGGGCTCCTGGCAGGTGACCGCCACCGACTCGACGGCCGGTCTGCAGGCGGCGGGCGGCGTCGGGTTCGGCACGTTCCTGTCCGGGACCGCGACGAACGCGCCGGTCGTGACCACGGTGGACGATCTGGTCGCGACCAGCACGGCCACGGCGCCGACCGCGGCGTTCACGCCCAGCTGCACCGGGCTGACCTGCGCGGTGGACGCCTCGGCGTCGACCGCCGGTTCCGCGCCCATCTCCACGTACACATGGAGCTACGGCGACGGTGTGGTGGAGACGGGACAGACCGCGTCGCACACCTACGCCCAGCCGGGCACCTACCGGATCACGCTGACCGTGACCGGGTCCGACAACCGCACGAGCGTCGCCACCCAGACGGTCGACGTCTCCTGAGATGACCAGGAAGGCCCCGCCGGCGACGGCGGGGCCTTCCGCCTACCCCCGTCTTTCCCCGTCTTCCTCCCGTCTCCGACCGACCACGAGGTGCCGCAGATGGAACAGCTGCAGATCCCCGACGCGTACGTCTTCACCCCCGCCGTCCACCGGGACGACCGCGGGGTGTTCCTGGAGTGGTTCCGGGCGGAGGACCTGACCGCCGCGCTCGGGTACCGGTTCGAGCTCGCCCAGGCCAACCTCTCGGTCTCCCGCCGGGGCGTGCTGCGCGGCGTCCACTTCGCGGAGGTGCCGGTGGGCCAGGCCAAGTACGTGACCTGCGTGGCGGGAGCCGTCCTCGACGTCGTGGTCGACCTGAGGGTCGGTTCGCCCGCCTTCGGCCAGTGGCAGAGCGTGCCGCTCGACGACGTGAGCCGCCGGGGGGTGTACCTCGCGGAAGGGCTGGGGCACGCCTTCTTGGCGCTCAGCGAGGAGGCCACGGTCGCCTACATGTGCTCCCAGCCGTACGCTCCGGGGCGGGAGCACGGGATCCACCCGCTCGACCCCGAGCTCGGCATCGCGTGGCCGGAGGGGCTGGACCCCCTCCTGTCGCCGAAGGACGCGGTCGCGCCCACGCTGGCGGAGGCGGGGGCGCGGCATCTGCTGCCGAGCTACGACGACTGCCTCGCGTACTACGAGAAGCTCCGGTCGGCGTAGGCCGCCCGGCAGGCGGCTCAGGCCGGCGTCAGGATGATGTCCCGGGAGCCGTAGCGGGGCAGGGGCGCCTCCGACTCGATCTCCGCCGTGGTGATCTCGTGCAGGGTCTCGCTGCCGATGGCGTGCACCTGGTAGCCGCCGGAGTGGAGCTCGCGGATGAGGGCGCGGAGCCGGGGGACGTCGGCGAGGACCTCGACGACGATGGTCGGCCGCGCGGCGAGGATCTGGGGCCACACGGCCTCCAGGACGACGGCCTCGTAGCCCTCGATGTCGAGCTTGAGCAGGTCGACGCCCTCGACGAGGTCCTTCATCGGGATGGTCGGGACCTCGACGTACCGGGTGGCCGGCCGGTCCTTGATGCCCTCGGTGCCGCTGGCCAGGTAGGCGCCGGTGGGCGCGGTGTAGCGCTCGCGGTCGGGCAGCAGGAGACGCATCGTGGCGGGCGCGTCATCGCCGACCACGGCGGCCTCGACGACGGTGACGTTCGCCAGGCCGTTGAGGTCGACGTTGGCGCGCAGCACGGCGGCGGACTCGGGGTTGGCCTCGACGGCGGTGTACGGGACGGACCCGGCGGCGTGCGCGCCCTGCACCGTGTAGTAGCCGATGTTGGCCCCGACTTCGAGAATCCTGGTGGCCCGCCCGCAGAGCCGCCGCCATTGTTCGGTCTCGGCGCCCTCGTAGCCGCGTTCGCCGTACCAGAACAGCAGTTGCGCGAGCCGGGACCGCACGGCGGAAAGCCGGATCACCGGATTGTCGGGAAGGGTGAAGTCGGCCAGCGGGGTCAGCGGCCGGTGCCGCAGGACCCGCACCACCTGCTCCCAGAAAAAGCGCGGCCCGCCTTTTGCCGTCGAATAACGCTCCCGCACCAGCATGACCAGCCCGATCGGCACCAGGGTCAACAGCCGGGACACCAGAATCCGCGCCTGTACCCGCGCGTTCGACTGCGCCATCGTCCCTCCGGAATGCCGTTCGAGTGCATTTGAATATTAATGGGCGGCAGGCCTTTGGGGCAGGCGCATCTTGAAAAACATTGCGCACGAAAATGGCTCTCCGCCCGGCCGGGCGGAGAGCCATTTTCGGGTGGCCGGAGGATCAGCCGATGGTCCAGGTGTCCCCGCCGTGGAGCAGGTCGGCGAGGCTGCCCTCGCCCTTGTCGGCCGTGGCCGTGGCCACCTGCTCGTTCAGCAGGTGGTCGTAGGAAGGCCGGTCGACCGAGCGGAAGACGCCCATCGGCACGTGCTCGAACGCCGGCTCGTCCAGCCGGGAGAGCGCGAACGCGAGCGACGGGTCGGGGTTGTGGGCGTCGTGCACCAGGATCTCCCCGTCGGACACCTCGGCGCGGCGCACCACCTCGACGCCGCCCGTGGGCGACAGTCGTACGGCCCGCTCGTTCTCGCCGGTGCCGAAGACGATCGGCTGACCGTGCTCCAGCCGTACGGTGATCTCGTCCCGGGTGCCCGGGTCCTTCAGCGTGTCGAAGGCCCCGTCGTTGAAGATGTTGCAGTTCTGGTAGATCTCCACCAGCGAGGCGCCGCGGTGCTCGGCGGCCTGGCGCAGCACGCCCTGCAGGTGCTTGCGGTCGCTGTCCATGGTCCGGGCGACGAACCCGGCCTCGGCCCCGAGCGCCAGCGAGATCGGGTTGAACGGCTTGTCCAGCGAGCCCATCGGGGTCGACTTGGTGATCTTGCCGATCTCGGAGGTGGGGGAGTACTGCCCCTTGGTCAGGCCGTAGATCCTGTTGTTGAACAGCAGGATGTTCAGGTTGACGTTGCGGCGCAGCGCGTGGATGAGGTGGTTGCCGCCGATCGACAGCGCGTCGCCGTCACCCGTGATGACCCACACCGACAGGTCGGGCCGGGAGGCGGCCAGGCCGGTCGCGATCGCCGGAGCGCGCCCGTGGATCGAGTGGAAGCCGTAGGTGTTCAGGTAGTACGGGAAGCGGGAGGAGCAGCCGATGCCGGAGACGAACACGATGTTCTCCCGGCGCAGCCCCAGCTCGGGCAGGAAGCTCTGCACCGCGGCGAGGATGGCGTAGTCACCGCAGCCCGGGCACCAGCGCACCTCCTGGTCGGACTTGAAGTCCTTCAGGGTCTGCTTGGCGTCGGTGCGCGGGATCAGGGCCAGGCCCTTGCCGTTGAGGCCCCCGTTGAGAGGGGTCCTGCCGGAGGCGGGCAGTTCAGCGCTAGTCACTTTCGATCACTTCCCCGATGACGGCGGCGAGCTCCTCGGCCTTGAAGGGGAGCCCCCGCACGCGGTTGTAGCTGATCACGTCGACCAGGAAGCGGGCCCGCAGCAGCATGGCGAGCTGCCCGAGGTTGATCTCCGGCAGCAGCACCTTGTCGTAGGAGCGCAGCACCTCGCCGGTGTTGGCGGGCAGCGGGTTCAGGTGACGCAGGTGCGCCTGGGCCACCTTGTGCCCGGCCGCGCGCACCCGCCGGGCCGCCGCCGCGATAGGCCCGTACGTCGAGCCCCAGCCCAGCACCAGCACGCGGGCGTCGCCGCCGGGGTCGTCGACCGTCAGGTCGGGCACGTCGATGCCGTCGATCTTGGCCTGGCGCAGCCGCACCATCCGGTCGTGGTTGTCGGGGTCGTAGGAGATGTTCCCGGTGCCGTCGGCCTTCTCGATGCCGCCGATCCGGTGCTCCAGACCGGGCGTGCCGGGCACGGCCCAGGGGCGGGCCAGGGTCTCCGGGTCACGCTTGAACGGGAGGTACGTGCCGTCCTCGCCGTTGGGCTCGGTCGTGAACGGCGCGGTGATGTCGGGAAGCTCCGACACCTCCGGGATCCGCCACGGCTCCGAGCCGTTGGCCAGGTAGCCGTCCGACAGCAGCATCACGGGCGTGCGGTACTTCACCGCGATGCGCGCCGCCTCCACCGCCATCGTGAAGCAGTCCGACGGCGTCGCCGGGGCCAGGACCGGCACCGGCGACTCACCGTTGCGGCCGTACATGGCCATCAGCAGGTCGGTCTGCTCGGTCTTGGTCGGCATGCCGGTCGAGGGACCGGCGCGCTGCACGTCCACGACGATCAGCGGCAGCTCGGTGGTCACCGCGAGGCCCACGGTCTCGGCCTTCAGCGCGACGCCGGGACCCGAGGTGGTGGTCACGCCGAGCGACCCGCCGAACGAGGCGCCCAGAGCGGCGGCCACCCCGGCGATCTCGTCCTCGGCCTGGAAGGTGCGGATGCCGAACCGCTTGTGCTTGGACAGCTCGTGCAGGATGTCGGAGGCCGGGGTGATCGGGTAGGAGCCCAGGAACAGCGGCAGCTTCGCCTGCACCGCCCCCGCGATCAGCCCGTACGACAGGGCCTGGTTGCCGGAGATGTTCCGGTAGACGCCCGGCGCGAGGGTGGCCGGCTTGATCTCGTAGGAGACCGAGAACGACTCGGTCGTCTCGCCGTAGTTCCAGCCCGCCTGGAAGGCCGCGATGTTCGCCTTGGCGATCTCGGGCTTCCGCGCGAACTTGGACTCCAGGAACTTGATCGTGCCCTCGGTCGGCCGGTTGTACATCCACGACAGCAGGCCGAGCGCGAACATGTTCTTGGCCCGCTCGGCGTCCTTCTTCGAGATGTCGAAGCCGTCGAGCGCCCGTACGGTCAGCGAGGTCAGCGGCACCGCGTGGAGCCGCCACTCCTTCAGCGAGTCGTCTTCGAGCGGGTTGCCCGGGTAGCCAACCTTCTGCAGGTTGCGCTTGGTGAACTCGTCGGTGTTGGCGATGATGTCGGCGCCGCGGGGCAGGTCGCCGATGTTCGCCTTCAACGCGGCGGGGTTCATCGCGACGAGCACGTTGGGCGCGTCGCCGGGGGTCAGGATGTCGTGGTCGGCGAAGTGCAGCTGGAAGCTCGACACCCCGGGCAGGGTGCCGGCGGGCGCGCGAATCTCCGCCGGGAAGTTGGGAAGCGTCGACAGGTCGTTGCCGAACTGGGCCGTCTCCGCCGTGAACCGGTCACCGGTGAGCTGCATTCCGTCGCCGGAGTCACCCGCGAACCGGATGATCACGCGGTCGAGCTGCTGAACCTGCTTGGTCACAGCTCCTCAGTCCTCCTTGACGCGCCCAGGCCTGTCTGCTTGTGGCACGATGTCATGTCCATGCTAGATCCATCGGGGTCAGGCTGGTTTCTCCGTAGTGCGCGCTTGACGCGCTGTCTACCGGGACTTGCCGGCCCGCCATATGCGGGCTGTTTCGACTGGGTGCTCCGGCCGCCGGGGTGGCGCACCGTCAGCCTCGCGAACCGTCTGGACGACACAGGCCCGACGCGAGCCGGCACAGGTCCACGTGCAAGCGGGCGACGAGCATGGTTCGGGTCACGATCCTCAACTATATGCGGGGAGCCGGGCTGAGACCGTCAGCGTTCAGCCCTTGAGATCGAGCCCGGCGGGATTCAGGGGTACCCGGGAGCCGGTAAGAGTGGATGTTTCGGCTCATGTGCCGTGGTCATGGCTGGTCACGGGCCGGACGCGACCGGTCCCTCCGGCGGAGGAGAATGGGGTCATGGCGGTGAGCGCATGCCCGTGAACGATCTTCCGATGCCGACGGCAGGCCCGGTGACGCGGCCGCTGCCCGAGCCGATGCGGTTCGTGCTGAACTGGGGCCGCCGTTACTCCCTCTGGGTGTTCAACTTCGGCCTGGCGTGCTGCGCGATCGAGTTCGTCGCCACGTCGATGAGCAGGCACGACTTCATCCGCCACGGGGTCAGCCCGTTCGCGGACGGCCCCCGCCGCGCCGACCTGCTGATCGTGTCGGGCACGGTCACCGACAAGATGGCCCCGGCCGTGCTGCGGCTGTACGAGCAGATGCCCGACCCCAAGTACGTCATCTCGTTCGGCGCCTGCTCCAACTCGGGCGGGCCGTACTGGGACTCCTACTGCGTGACCAAGGGCGTCGACCAGATCATCCCGGTGGACGTGTACGTCCCGGGCTGCCCGCCGCGTCCCGAGGCCCTGCTGCACGGCATCACGAAGCTGCAGGAGAAGATCGCCGCCGAGTCGGCCGCGGACCGCTCCCTCCCGGCCGCGGACCGTTCGCTCCCGGCCTCGGGCCGCTCCGTCCCGGGCGCGGAGTCATGAGCGCGCTGCCGGAGCCGTACGGCTCCCGCGTGGGCGACTCCTTCGGCCAGGCCGTGCTCGACGTGGAGCCGGGCGAATGGACCGACGCGCTGACGGCCGCGCGCTCGGCCGGGTTCGCGTTCTTCGACTGGCTGACCGCCGTGGACGAGCCGCCGGAGGCGTTCGGCATCGTGGCCCACGTGTTCGACCCCGTCGCGTTCGCGCACCTGCTCCTGCGCACCCGGGTGCCGCACGCCGACCCCCGCCTGCCGACCGCGACGGGCGTCTTCCGCGGCGCGAACTGGCACGAGCGCGAGACGTACGAGATGTTCGGCGTGGTGTTCGACGGCCATCCGGACCTGAGCCCACTGCTGCTGCCGGACGGCTTCGAGGGCCATCCGCTGCGCAAGGACTTCGTGCTCGCCGCCCGGGTCGCCAAGGCGTGGCCGGGAGCCAAGGAGCCGGGAGAGTCCGGCCAGGGCTCCCCAAGCCGCCGCAGAACACTCCCCCCAGGAGTCCCACCCGGCTGGGCGTCCCCCTCCTGAGGTAGCTCCCACAGCCGGAACATACGACGCCGCGCTCCCGCCGCGCTCCCGCCGCGCTCCCGCCGCGCTCCCGCCGCGCTCGTGCCGCACAGCGCTCCCGCCGCGCCGCGCTCCTACCGTGCCGCGTGACGGCGGTGCGGCATCAGAACGGGCACTTCCACCCCGGCCACGCCGCCGTCGCCTCGTCCTCCCACGCGTGCAGCGTCTTCCCCTCGTAAACCGTCTCGCGGTGGACGCTCAGCCACTCGACCAGTTCCGCGCTTCCACGAACCTTGTCTTGTACCAGCCAGGGCTGGCCGCTGAGGTCAGAGCGGGGGATCCTGTCGTGGTCCACAAGGCACTGCACCACCGCCACGAGCGCCTGGTCACGCCGATGTACCTCGTCGTCCACTGACTTGGGGGGCTTTTGTTCTCTCGTGCAGGCCGCCAGTGTGAACGTCAGGGATAGGAGAAGTGCGGTCGTCGCCCACGATGCTCTCACTGCTGCATCCTCATCGCTTCCTCGGGGTTCTTGGCCGCGAGGGCGGCGGTCAGCGTCTCGGCGTCACGTCGCCCCTGGTCGCCGCTCTGCCCGGTCGCCTCCCAGTCCAGCCGTACGACCGGGGGCGGGCGAAGACCGGCCTGAGCGCGCCCGGGGCTCCGGTCATGACGTTCCACCCCTGCTCCCTGGCCAGTTCGTACGCCCTCGTCGTGCGGGCGTCCATGTCGCGGACGTCGTCGAGCGCGGCGGCGATCAGCCGGGGCAGTGAGGCGAAGCTGAGTTCACTGCCCCAATTCTGCATCTTCTGGTCAGCTTCTCGGCCGTAACCAACCGAGCTT
>NZ_BOOB01000019.1 GCF_016863015.1 Microbispora amethystogenes
GAGGAACAGCACCCGCCGGCCCGCCAACACGACCGCGGCGGCGGTTGCGACGAGGCCGGCTATCGCTATCGCTACCCAGAGCACACGCCCTCCTCACCCTGGCGTCCTGGCCGGTGACGCCATCTATCTGAACGTCATTCATTGGCGTCAAGAGTGACAGGTAGTCGTGTATCGGACCACCCCTAATGCTCCCGATCACTCGTGGAAAGAGCTAAACACGCTGTTGAGCGGTGGTCAACCAGCGCAGGTCACATGCTGCCGGGTTGCGGAAATGTAACAGCCATGTGTCCGTTGACGCCCTTCTCGGCCACGTGCTAGACATCCTACTGAATGACATTCAGTCATGTTCCGCTCCTGGTCGCGCAGGGGCTTGGGAGGTGCAGTAGTGCTCGCTCTACTCAGTGACGAGCAACAGATGCTCAAAGAGGTGGCCGCGCAGATCGCCGGCTCCGCAGGCCCGGCGAATCCCGGAGACCTCCGTACCCTGGACCGGGCCGCGGCCTGGCGGTCCCTGGCCCAGTCGGGCCTGCTGGCGCTGCGGACGCGGGACGGCGGGAGCCCGGCCGGTTCCGGTGTCGAGGTCGCGGTGGTGGCCGAGGCGCTGGGCGCGGGCCTGGTCCCGGTGCCCTATCTCGGCTCGGCCGTGCTGGCCACGGAGCTGCTCGCCCTGGCCGGCGCGCACGACGAGGCCGAGGCCCTGGCCGAGGGCGGGTCGCGCACCGGCGTCCTGCTCGACGGCGACCTGTCCGCCCTGGCCGTGCTTCCCGGCGACCAGGCCGTGTACGGCTGGGACGTGGACGGAGCGGACGGCGCGCTGGCGCTGACCGGCGTGCGCGGCGGCTACCAGGTGGTGCGGGTCTCGCTGGAGACCGGGTTCGTCCCGGTGCCGGGAGCCGACCTCACCCGGGCGCTGCTCCGCTCCGACGGCCCGGTCGGCGAGGCCTCGCCGACCCCGGTGGGCAGCCCTCTGTCCGCGGAGGACCTGTCGCGCTGGGAGGCGCTCGCGCTCACCGCGATCGCCGCCGACACGGTCGGCGTCATGCGCGCCGCGGTCGCCCGGGCGGTGGCCTACAGCAAGGAGCGCGTGCAGTACGGCGTGCTCATCGGTTCCTTCCAGGCGGTGCAGCACATGTGCGCCGAGGCGTACGTGCAGGCGGAGGCGTCGGCGAGCGCGGTGAACTACGCGGCCTGGGCGGTCGACGAGCTGGAGCCGGCCGAGGCGCTGCTGGCCGCCCGCACCGCGAAGGCGCAGTGCGCGTCCGTGGCCCGCGAGGTGACCGAGACCGTCATGCAGGTGTTCGGCGGCATCGGCCAGACCTACGAGCACATCGCCCACGTGCACACCCGGCGGGCGCTGACCGACCGGCAGGTCCTCGGCGACGAGGGCGTCCAGCTGCTGCGCATCGCCGACGTCCGACTGACGGGAGAGTAGCCATGGACTACCGCGACACCCCCGAGGAGGCGGAGTTCCGCGCGTCCCTGCGTGAGTGGCTCGCCGCCGCCATTCCGGCCGGCTGGGACAAGATCGACGACGAGGAGGCGGCCGTACGGCTCCGCAAGGAGTGGCACCGCACCCTCTACCGGGCCGGATACGTCGGGATGAGCTGGCCGGAGGAGTACGGCGGGCGCGGGCTGAGCCCGGTCTACGACGCCATACTCAACGAGGAGTGCGGCAACCTGAACGCCCCGCCGCTGCCCTCGGTCGGCTACATCGGGCGGGCCGTTTTCACGTACGCCACGGAGGAGCAGAAACGGCGCTTCCTGCCGCCGCTGCTGTCCGGCGAGGCGAGCTGGTGCCAGGGCTTCAGCGAGCCGGAGGCGGGATCCGACCTCGCCTCGCTCCGCACGACCGCGCGGCTCGACGGAGACCACTACGTGGTCAACGGGCAGAAGATGTGGACGAGCGGCGGCCAGTACGCGGACTGGTGTCTGCTGCTGGCCAGGACCGACCCGGACGCCCCCAAGCACAAGGGCATCTCGGCGTTCCTGGTGTCGATGACCGAGCCGGGGGTCACCTGCCGGCCCATCGTGATCGCCAGCGGTGAGGCGGAGACCAGCGAGGTCTTCTGGGACGACGTGCGGATCCCGGTGGACCAGCGGCTCGGCGCGCCCGGCGAGGGATGGCGGATCGCGATGACCACGGTCACCTACGAGCGTGGTCCCGCCGACATCGGCTTCATCGCGAACTACCGGCGCACCCTCCGCAAGGTCGAGGCGATCGCGGCCGAGCGGGGGTTGCTCGACCGGCCCGAGACCCGGAAGGCGCTGGCCCGGGCGTACGTACGCGGCGAGGTGCTGCGCCTCAACTGCATGGAGCAGCTCTCGCTGCGCGTCTCCGGCCGGCCGCCGGGCCCCGAGGGCTCGGTCGCCAAGCTGCTGTGGGCCGACGCGGAACAGTCACTCCAGCACCTCGCCATGGACCTCCTCGGCGCCGACGAGATGACCGGGGTCGCCGCCGACTGGCTCAGTTCCTACTTCACGTCCCGCCCGGTCAGCGTCTACGGCGGGTCGGCGCAGATCCAGAAGAACATCATCGCGCGCATGCTCGACATGCCGCGCTGACCGCAGAAGCACCCACCCACGCGTGATCCCCAGGTGGTCGGCCGACACGCAGATCGCCGATCACTCTGTCCCCATCACCCCGACCCGCGTGCCGGTCCAGCGGACGCGCGTGTCCTCACCTCCTGAACACCATTCAGTCGCATCGCTCGGCTGAGGAGGCCCCCCCATGAGATCACGAACCATCCGTCTTTCCGCGCTCCCGGTCACCGCGCTGCTCGCGCTCTCCCTGGCCGCGTGCGGCGCGTCCGGGAGTGACGGCGCTTCCGGCGACGCCGCGGACAAACCCTTCATCGTCTACTTCTCCGGGGACTACTCCGGGGCGGTCTCCACCAACAACGCCAGCATCGACGCCGGTATCAAGATCGCCGCCGAGGAGTTCAACGCCGCCGGAGGCGTCGAGGGTCGCAAGATCGTTGTCGAGACGGCCAACGACCAGAACGACCCCACCAAGGCGGTCAGCCTGCTCCAGCAGCGGCTCTCCTCCGGGACCAAGCCGGACCTCGTCTACCCCGGCAGTTCGAGCGCGGTCTCCCTGTCGCTGCTGCCCATCCTCACCAGGCAGAAGATCCTTTCCGTCGGCGGCACCGTGAGCACCCTGCTCAACGACCCGGCCAAGTATCCGTACCACTTCGGGATCTCCTCGCCCGGCAAGGACTACGCCCCCGCGCTCATCTCGGAGGCGAAGGCCAAGGGCTACAAGAAGATCGCCATGCTGTACTCCAACGACGCCACCGGCCAGAGCTCGGCGGAGATCTACAAGGCGGCCGTCGAGGGCGCCGGCATGGAGTTCGCCGAGGCCCGCTACGAGGCGACCGCACTCGACATGACCTCGCAGCTCAACCAGCTCCGCGCGCAGGACCCGGACGCGCTGATCCTCAACGGGTACGGCGCCGCCGCGCTCTACGTGATGCGCAGCCGCGCCCAGATCGGCTGGGACGTCCCCTCCTACTGCGACCAGCTCGCCTCCGGCTTCCCGTACCTGAAGAACCTGGACGCGAACCAGCTCAAGAACGTCAAGGTGGTCGTCTCCACCGCCACCCTGTCGAGCAGCGAGCACCATCCCGGGCTGGCCGGCTTCATCGACAAGATCAAGAAGAGCCCGGCGGCCGACGGGATCTCGAACACCGGCTGGGGCCTCTACTCCACCGGGCACGACGCGCTCGCCCTCATCGTCTACGCGGCGCAGCAGGCCAAGTCCTCCGGCTCCGACAAGGTCAAGGCCGAGCTGGAGCAGCTCCCGCAGCCCACCGGCGCCCCCCTCTGGTACGCCGCGGGGCCCGCGGGGCAGTACGTGCAGTACGCCTACTCGGCGAAGGACCACTTCCCGACCGCGGGCGCGGACACCTTCCAGTACGTCCCGCCCGGCGTCTACAACGGTGACGGCTTCTACGCGCCCAGCGAGTCGTGAGGCCGCGATGACGACGGTCTGGGCCGGACTGGCGACCGGCGCGATCTACTCGCTGGTCGCCATCGGGTACAACGTGGTGCTCCTCGCCTCCGGGACGTTCAACTTCGCGCACGCGCAGCTCCTGATGGTCGGCACCTTCCTCGCCTACGCGGGCGCGGTCACCTTCGGGCTTCCCGTGGTGCCGACCGTGCTGCTCGCCGCCGTCGGAGTGGCGGTCATCGCCCTCGTGGAGGAGCGCGTCGCGATCCGCCCGCTGCTCGGCCGCGCCGACCGCCACGGCACGCTCATCACCACGGTCGGCGCCGCCACCATCCTGGACGGCCTGGCCGCGGCGATCTGGGGCAGGCAGCCGCTGACCGTGCCCTCGGTCCTCCCGGACGAGCCGCTCACCCTGCTCGGCGGCACCCTGCGGCCGGTGGACCTGGCGCTGATCGGGCTCACCCTGGTCGTCGGCGTCGGACTGCACCTGTGGTCCCGGCACACGCTGACCGGCCTCGCGTCCCTCGCCTCCGCGGAGGACAGGGACGCCGCCTCGGCGCGCGGCATCAACGTGCGGCTCCTCGGAGTCGGCGCCTTCGCCGTCGCCGGGGCGATCGCCGGAGCGTTCGGGCTGCTGGTCGGCGCGCGCACGTACGCGGTGTTCGACCTCGGGCACTCCCTGGCGCTGTTCGGTTTCGTGGCCATCGCGATCGGCGGCTCGGGCAGCCAGCTCGGGGGCCTCATCGGGGGCTTCGCCACCGGACTCGTCTACGCGTTCGCCGCCAGGTACATCGGCGCGGCGTACCCGCAACTCGTGGTCTTCGGGGTGTTCCTCCTGATCCTGTTCCTGCGACCGCGCGGGCTCTTCGGCACCGCGCTCGAACGGCGGGTGTAGTCATGAACGCACTCATCCACCGGTTCCGCCCGCTGGGCGCGCTCCTCCTCCTGGTCCTGCTCCTGATCGCGCCCGGCGCGGGCCTGGTCAACGGTTACTGGTCGCGCACCATCATGCTGATCGCGATCCTGAGCCTGCTGGTCAGCGGCCTCAACGTCGTCCTCGGCTACGCCGGGGAGCTGGCCATGGGACAGGTCGCGCTGTACGCCGTGGGCGCCTACGTCGCCGGCTACCTGGGCGTCGCGTTCGGCGTGACGAACGTGCTGGTCGCGCTGGCCGCGGCCACCCTCGCCGCGGTCGTGGTCGGCCTGATCACCGGCATACCCGGGCTCCGCCTGGGCGGCTGGTCCCTGGCCATGGTGACCTTCTTCCTGGTCACCCTCGTGCCGAACCTGGTCGACATCTTCGCCGACTTCACCGGGGGCACGCTCGGCATGGGCACGGCCGTACCGACCCTGTTCGGCATGGAGATCGTCGGCGACCGGCTGTACTGGCTGATCATCCTGGTCGTGGTCGGCTGGTTCGCGGTCGCCCGCAACCTGCTGCTGTCCCGGCACGGCAACATGTTCCTCGTCCTGCGGCAGAGCCCGATCCTCGCCTCGGTGCTCGGCGTCTCGGTGTACCGGCTGAGGCTGCTCGTCTACGTCGTCGGCGCGATCCCGGCGGCGCTGGCCGGGGCGCTCTTCTCGATGCTCGACGGGTTCATCGCCCCCGACACCTTCACGTTCGCGCTGGCGCTCAGCGTGCTCGCCGCCTCGGTCGTCGGCGGCGCGACCTCCGTGTACGGCGCGATCGCCGGCGCGGTGGTGATGCAGCTCGGGCAGCAGACCTTCACCCAGTTCCAGACCTGGCAACTGGTCATCTACGGCGCCTTCCTGCTGATCGCCGGGATCGCCTTCAACCGCGGCCTCGCCGGTCTCGCCCAGGACGGCCTGGCCGCCGCGCGTCGCAGGGGATGGCTGCCCACGCTCCCACCGGCCTCGGCCGCCGCCGCTCCCGTGGACGACGAACCCGCGGCGCGGCTCGAACCGCTGCGTGGCGTGCTGTTGCGCACCGAGGGACTGTCCAAGTCCTTCGGCGGCAACCGGGCACTCGACGACGTCTCCATCGAGGCGCGGCCCGGCGAGGTCACCGCGCTCATCGGCCCCAACGGGTCGGGCAAGACCACCCTGCTCAACCTGATCTGCGGGCTGTACCAGCCGTCCGGCGGCCGGTTGTTCCTCGGCGACGAGCAGATCGGCGGGCAGCCGCCGTACCGGATCGCACGGCACGGGGTGGCGCGCACCTTCCAGACTCCGCTGATCCCCAAGAACATGACGACGCTCGCGTTCGTCGCGACGGGCAGGTACGTCACCCACAAGGTCGGCATCCTGCCGGCGATCCTGCGGCTGCCGAAGTTCCGCAGGGGATACGCGGCCGACGACGAGCAGGCGATGGCGCTGCTGCGGCTCGTCGGCATCGGCGACGTCGCCGGCAGGCAGGTCGACGCGCTCGCCCTCGGCACGCGGCGGCTGGTCGAGGTGGCCCGCTCGCTCGCCTCCGGCGCCCGGGTCTTCTGCTTCGACGAGGTCGGCTCCGGCCTGGACGCGAGCGACATCGCCGTGCTCGAACAGGCGATCGGCATGATCCGCGAAGCCGGCGGCACGGTGATCCTCGTCGAGCACAACTTCCCACTGGTGCTCAAGCTGGCCGACCGGATCCACGTGCTCAGCCAGGGCAGGCTGCTCGCCTCCGGCACCCCGGCGCAGATCCAGGCCGACCGCAGGGTCCTCGCCGAGTACACCGGGGCGGCCGACGGCGGAGACGACGGCGCGGCCGAGTCGGTGACCGACCTGGAGGCGTCCGAGGGTCCGGCAGTACCGAAGGGAGCCAAGTGATGCTGACCGTCGCCGGAGTCACCGGTGGATACGGCGACCTGCGGGTGCTGCGGGACGTGGACGTGACCGTGCGCCCCGGGCGTATCACGGTGGTGCTCGGCCGCAACGGGGCGGGGAAGACCTCGCTGCTGTCCGCCGTCGCGGGACTGCTGCCCACCGTCAGCCAGGGCAGGATCGAACTGGACGGGCAGGACATCGGCGGCGCGCCCGCGCACCGCCGGGTGCGCGCCGGTCTCGGCCTCGTGCAGGAGAACAAGCGGGTCTTCCACGCCCGCACCGTCGAGGAGAACCTGCTCCTCGGCGGATACACGCTCGGTGGGCTCGGGCTGCGCGGCGGCGCCCGCCGCGAGGCGCTGGAGAAGGCGTACGAACGCTTCCCGATCCTGCTGCAGCGGCGGCGCATGCCGGCCGGGAGCCTGTCCGGCGGGCAGCAGCAGATGCTCGCCATCGGTCAGGCGCTGATGGCCGGGCCGAAGCTGCTGATGCTCGACGAGCCGTCCGCCGGTCTCGCGCCCGCCATCGTCAACGAGGTCCTCTCGATGGTGGCCGCGCTTCGCGACCAGGAGGGGCTGTCGATCCTCCTCGTCGAGCAGCGGATCGAGCACGCGCTGGAGATCGCCGACGACGTCGCGGTCATGGAGAACGGGCGCATCATCACCGCCGGCCCCAAGTCCGCCTTCGACGACGGCGCCGTGATCCGCGAGGTGTACCTGGGCCGGTCCGGCGAAGAGCTGACGACCGGCAACCACGGAAAGGAATAGGACGCATGCGTTTGAAGGACAAGGTCGCCGTCGTCACCGGCGCCGCGCAGGGCATCGGCCGCGCCGTCGCCGAGTTGTACGCCCGGGAGGGCGCACGGGTCGCGGTGGTGGACGTGCAGGCGGAGGCCGCGGAGAAGGTGGCCGCCGGCATCCGTGAGGCCGGCGGCGACGCGATCGCGGTGCTGTGCGACGTGTCGAGCCGGGCGGCGGTGAACGAGGCCGCCGACACGGTCAGGGCGGCGTACGGGCCGATCGACATCCTGGTGAACAACGCGGGGGTGATCCGCCCCGCGATGCTGCACAAGATGACCGACGAGCAGTGGGAGACGGTCCTCGGGGTCCACCTGCACGGCGCGTTCTACTGGTTGCAGGCCGTGGTCAACGACATGATCGAGCGCGAGCGCGGGTGGATCATCTTCACCTCCTCCTCCACGGCGCAGAACGGCTCGATCGGCCAGATCAACTACGCCGCGGCGAAGTCGGGGGGGCTCGCCATGGTCCGCACGGCCGCGCGTGAGCTGGGCCGCTACAACATCCTGGTCAACGCGGTGGCCCCCGCCGCGGCGACCGAGATGACGCTCAAGGTGCGGACCGATCCGCGTTTCGCCGACGCCGTCAAGCGGATGCCGTTGCGCCGTCACGCCGAGCCCGAGGAGATCGCGCCGACGTTCGTCTACCTGGCCTCCGGCGAGGCCAGCTACGTCACCGGCCAGGTGATCTCGGTGGACGGCGGCGGGATGATGGTGCGTTGACGGTGACGACCAGCCTGCCGGGCCCGCTCGCCGGAACACGGGTGGTCACGTTCGCGGCGATCTACCAGGGGCCGTACGCGACGACGCTGCTCGCCGACCTGGGCGCGGACGTGATCACGGTCGAGCGGCCGGGCACCGGAGACACCGCCCGCGCCCAGGGCGGCATGTTCGAAGCGTTGAACCGGGGCAAGCGTTCGATCGTCCTGGACCTCAAGAATCCCGCGGACCAGGAGACGGCCCGCCGGCTCGCGGGCACGGCCGACGTGCTCGTCGAGGCGTTCCGGCCCGGCGCCATGGAGCGGTTCGGCCTCGGATATCCGCGGCTGAGCGCGGCCAACCCCGGTCTGGTCCACGTGTCGCTGTCCGGCTTCGGCCAGGACGGGCCGTACCGCGACCGGGCCGGGCACGACCTCATGTACCAGGCGGCGGCGGGCCTGCTCGGCGGGCTGCCCGACCGGCCCGGCGCGGTCCATCCGCCGCCGGAGCTGGAGGCCGGGGCGATCGTCGGCGCTCTCTACGCCGCCCTCGGGGCGCTGGCCGGCCTGCTCGGCCGGGCCGTCACCGGCCGGGGCACCCACGTCGACCTCTCCACCCACGAGGCGCTGCTGTCGGTGATGTCCCTGCGGCTCGACCCGGTGCTCAACGGGCCGGGCGGCGACGCCGCCGCGGCGCCCGGCCGGGAGCCCGGCTACGGGTTGTACCGCTGCGCCGACGGGCGGCTCATCGCGCTGGGCATCGGCTTCGAGGACCACTTCTGGGCCCTGCTCTGCCGGGCGACCGGCCTGACGGCGTTCGCCGGGCTGGGACAGGCCGAACGGCTGGCGCGCGGAGACTTCCTCGCCGGCCTGCTGTCCGACGCCCTGGCCACCCGCCCGTACGCGGAGTGGCAGGAGGAGTTCGACCGGATCGGGGTGCCCGCGGGCCCGGTTCACCGGCTCTCGGAGGTTCCGGCCGACCCGCACGTACGCGCCCGCGAGGTGATCCGCACCCTGCGCGGCCATTCGCCGCGGCGGTACGTGCGCCAGCCGCTGCGGCTGAGCGCATACGCGGAACACGACCCCGGCCCGGCCCCCCGCCTGGGCGAACACACCGCTTCGCTCCTTCGGGAGCTGGACGACACGGCACCGTGCCCGGAGGAGGCAGTCGAGCCATGACCACGACACCAGAGAGACCGGCGCTCGACCGGCTGCTCTCGCCCCGCTCGATCGCCATGGTCGGCGCGTCGAACAGCCCCACCCGCATCGGCGGCACCGTCTTCGGCAACCTGCTCCGCGCCTTCCCCGGCGAGGTGCACCCGATCCACCCGAAGGACGAGGTGGTCCAGGGCCGCACCGCGTTCCGCCGCGTCGGCGACCTGCCCGAGCCCGTCGACCTGGCGGTGATCGCGGTGCCCGCCCCCGCCGTGGTCGACGTGGTCGCCGAGTGCGCGGCCCGCGGCGTCGGCGGCGCGGCGGTCATCACCTCCGGCTTCGCCGAGGCCGGGCCCGAGGGACGCGCCCTGCAGGACCGGCTCACCGCGCTGTCCCGGGAGACCGGCATCCGCGTCATCGGGCCGAACTGCATCGGCTTCATGAACTCCCACGGCGGGGTCATGGCCAACTTCATGATCACCCCCGACCAGCCGATGCCCGAGGCCGGTCCGGTGGCGCTCGTGTCGCAGAGCGGCGGCTTCGGCTCGTACATCACCAACAAGGCCGTGCTCGCCGGGCTGCGGCTGGGGTGGTTCGTGTCCACCGGCAACGAGGCCGACGTGAACGTCGCCACGGTGCTGCGTCACCTCGTGGAGCGGCCCGAGGTCGGGGTGCTGCTGTCGTTCGTCGAGACGCTGCGCGACCCGGAGATCTTCGTCGGCACCGCCCGCCGCGCCGCCGAACTGGACAAGCCGCTCGTGCTGCTCAAGGCGGGCCGCTCCGAGGAGGCCGCGCGGGCCGCGATGAGCCACACCGCCTCGATCGTGGGATCGGCCCGGGTCCTCGACGCCGTCTGCCGTCAGTACGGCGTGTTCGTCGCCTCCACCATGGAAGAGCTGCTCGACCTGGGCACGATCTTCCAGGACGGCCGCCGGGCGCGGGGCAACCGAGTGATCGTGATGACGTCCTCCGGCGGGGCGGGAGTGCTGCTCGCCGACGAGGCGGGGCAGGCCGGGCTCTCCGTGCCGGAACTCCCCGCCGAGGAGCAGGCCGCGCTGGCCGCGGACATGCCCGTGCCGTTCTACGGCTCCACCGTCAACCCGGTGGACACGACCGCGCAGACCACCGCGATGCCCGGCGCCTACAGCAAGGTGCTCAACGCGGTCGCCGCCAGCCCGTCCGCGGACATGCTGGCCGCGGTCACCTGGGCCGGGCCGGGCCCCGCCAACGACGCGATCGTCGAGACGTACCGGACCACCGCCAAGCCGGTCGCGATCCTGTCCACCGCGTGGTCGGAGCAGTTCCAGCGGGCCGGGGTGCCGACCTTCACCGACCCCCGCCGGGCGATGGTCGCGCTCGCGGCCCTGGCCGCGCAGTCGGCCCGGCGCCCGTCGCCCCCCGGCCCGGCCCGGTTCACCGCCGACGCCGCCCGCGTACGACGGGCGCGTGAGCTGATCGCCGAGGCGGGCCGGGAGACGACGCTGCTCGAGTCGACCGGCAAGCGCGTCCTGGCGCTGTACGGCGTCCCGGTGACCCGCGAGGAACTGGTGACCGACGTGGAGGCGGCGGTCGAGGCGGCCGAGCGCATCGGCGGCCCGGTGGCGATCAAGGCGATGTCCTACCGGTTGCCGCACAAGTCCGACGCGGGAGCGATCCGGCTCGGCCTGCGCGGCGCGGAGGCCGTGCGCGCCGGATACCGGGAGATGCTCGCCGAGGTCGCGCGCCGGGAGCCCGGCGCGGTCGTCGAGGGCGTGCTCGTCCAGCAGATGGCCCCCGCCCGGATCGAACTGACCTGCGGAGTGCAGCGGGACCCGGTCTTCGGGCCCATGGTCGCGATCGGGCTCGGCGGAGTCCTGATCGAGGTGCTGAGCGAGGCCGTGCTGCTGCGTCCTCCGTTCGACGTGGACACCGCGCTCGCGGCGCTGGGCGGTCTGCTCGGCGGGCGCCTGGTCACCGGGCGGCGCGGTCTGTCCGAGGAGGAGCAGCGGGCCGTCGCCCGGGTCATGACCGGTCTCGGAGAGCTCGCGCTGGAGCTGGACGAGGTCGCCGAGGTCGACGTCAACCCGCTGCGCGTCGCCGACGGTGGCGTGCTCGCCGCCGACGCGCTGATCGTGGTGAACCATGAGTGACCGCCGCCACCTCGTCGGGCATGCCTACACGCCGTACACGTTCCCGGTCGAACACGGCAAGGTGCGCGAGTTCGCCCTGGCCGTCAAGGACGAGGACCCCGTCTACCGCGACGCCGGAGCGGCCAGGGACGCCGGATACCGGCACCTGCCCGCGCCGCCGACCTTCTCCGCCGTCACCTCGCACTGGGCGGTGCGGGACGCGGACGTGCTCCGGCTCGACCTGCGCCGGGTGCTCGCCGGCGGCGCGGAGTGGGAGTACCTGAGCGAGATCGTCGCCGGTGACGTGCTCACCGTGCGGTCGCGCATCGCCGACGTGCAGGAGAAGACCGGGAGCCGCGGCCCGATGACGCTGATCGTCACCGAGCACGACTTCGTCAACCAACACGAGGAGACCGTGCTGCGGCTGCGCAGCACGGTGATCGAACTGGGGGAACAGTGACAGAGCCGGATACCGTGCCCGCGACGGTGGCCCCGGAACGCCGGGTCGGGCCGCTCACCCGCACCGACTTCGTCAGGTACGCCGGGGCGGGCGGGGACTTCAACCCCATCCACCACGACGAGATCTTCGCCCGCTCCGCCGGATATCCGTCGGTCTTCGGGCACGGGCTGCTCACCGCCGGGATCCTCGGCGGGTACGCCGCCTCCTGGCTGGGCCGGCGCAACATGCGCCGGTTCACCGTCCGGTACGTCGGCCAGGTGTGGCCGGGCGACACGCTGGTGCTCGGCGGCGAGGTGCTGCGCACCGGGACGGGCCCGGACGGCGGCACCGAGGTCGAGGTGGGGCTCACGGTGCACAGCGAGGCCGAAGGGCGCGAGCCCAGGCTGGTGCTGCGCGGCGGCGCGACCGCCGTCTACCCCGCCCGGGCGCTCGCCCGGGCGGCGGGGAGCCGGGCATGACCGGGCCCGCGCCGCACCGCGAGTACACCGACCGGGTCGCCGCCGGGACGGTGCCCTGCCAGACGTGCGACGGATGCCTGTCCGCCGTGTTCCCACCCCGGGTCATCTGCCCGTCGTGCGGCGGCGCCGACCTGCGCTGGAGTGAGAGCGCCGGGCTCGGCACGGTCTACTCGGCCAGCGTCCTGTCACCGCGCGACGCCGACCCCTACTCCGTCGTACTGGTCGATCTCGACGAGAGGTTCCGGATGATGAGCACGGTGGTGGACATCCCCGCGCGGGACGTGCGGATCGGGATGCGGGTCCGCGCCCGGGTCGAACGGGACGGGCCGTCCGGACCGCGCATCGTGTTCACCGCCGAGGAAGGCGAGGGGCGTCATGAGCCCGCGTGATCTCCGGGGCGCCACCGCGATCGTGGGGGTCGCCGAGTCCGATCTCGGCGAGGTCGGCCCCGACAGGTACGCCATCGAACTGGCCGCGCAGGCCGCGGGCGCCGCGCTCGCCGAGGCGGGCCTGACCACCCGCGACGTGGACGGGCTGTTCTGCGCCATCGCCGGGCGCGGGATGGCGCCGCTCGACGTGGCCGAGTATCTCGGGATCCGGCCCAGGTACACCGACGGCACGATGGTCGGCGGCAGCTCGTTCGTCTCCCACCTGCACCACGCCGCCCTCGCCATCACGTCCGGGGCGTGCGACGTCGCCCTGATCGTCTACGGCAGCACCGCCCGCTCCGACAGCGGGCGCGGCAGGCTCGCGACGGGCCCGCCGGAGCTGCCCTCCTACGAGGCCGCCTACCGGCCGCGCATGCCGATCACCGGGTACGCGCTCGCCGCCGCACGGCACATGCACCAGTTCGGCACCACGCGAACACAGCTCGCCGAGGTCGCCGTGGCGGCCCGGCGGTGGGCGCGGCTCAACCCCAAGGCGTTCGCCCGCGACCCGCTGACCGTCGAGGACGTGCTGGCCGCCAGGATGGTGTCGAGCCCGCTGACGTCGCTCGACTGCTGCCTGGTCACCGACGGGGGCGGCGCGGTCGTGGTGACGAGTGCCGCACGGGCCGCGGACCTGCCCCGCCCGCCGGTCTACCTGCTGGGCGCGGGGGAGGCGCACTGGCACCGCGCGATCTCCCAGATGCCCGACCTGACCGTCACCGCCGCGACCGAGTCCTCGGCCCGCGCGTACGCGATGGCGGGTGTGGGGCCGGAGGACGTGGACATGGTGCAGCTCTACGACGCCTTCACCATCAACACGATCCTGTTCCTGGAAGACCTGGGCTTCTGCGCGAAGGGAGAGGGCGGCGACTTCGTCTCCGGCGGGCGGATCGCCCCCGGCGGCGACCTGCCGGTCAACACCAACGGCGGCGGCCTGTCCTACTGCCACCCCGGGATGTACGGCATCTTCCCGCTCATCGAGGCGACCCGGCAGATCCGTGGGGAGGCGGGGATGCGGCAGCAGCCCGGCGTGACGATCGCGGTCGCGCACGGCAACGGCGGGCAGCTCTCCAGCCAGGTGACCGCGGTCCTCGGGGGGCGGGACAGCCTGTGAGCCCGGTCATCACGCACCACGACGGGCCCGTGCTCGTCGTCACGCTGAACCGCCCGCACGTGCTCAACGCGCTCGACGCGGACACCCTGTACGCGCTCGCGGACGCCTGGCACGAGGCGGCCGACCCGGGCGTCCGGGCCGTCGTCGTCACCGGCAGCGGGCGGGGCTTCTGCGCGGGGGCCGACCTGCGCACCCCACCCGACCCGTCCCGGACGGCCCGCCCGGGCAGCTCCGGACTGCGGCACACCTATCACCCGCACGTGCTCGCGATGGCCGCGCTGGAAAAGCCGGTGATCGCCGCGGTGAACGGCGCCGCCGCCGGGGCGGGGCTGTCCCTGGCCGCCGCCGCGGACGTGCGGATCGCCGCCGACACGGCCAAGTTCGTCCCGGCCTTCGCCGCGGTCGGGCTGGTGCCCGACGCGGGCGGCGCGTACTTCCTGCCGCGCCTGCTCGGCTACGCCCGGGCGTACGAGTGGCTGGCCACCGGCAGGCCGGTGCTCGCGGAGGAGGCGCTCCGCTGGGGGCTCGTGTCGCGGGTCGTCCCGGCCGGCGAACTGCTCGGCGACGCCGTCGAGCTGGCACACCGGATGGCCGCCATGCCCGGCGCCGCGCTCGGGCTCACCAAACGGCTGCTCGACCACGGCCTGACCCACGGGCTCGCCGACCTCCTGAACGAGGAGGCGCGGCTGCAGGCCCTCGCCGTGGCCGATCCCGCGCGGCAGCGGGCCCGCGCCGAGGTGGCACGCCGTCTTTCCGCTGACGAGGAGGACAGATGAGTGAATACAAGACACTGCTGACGACAGTGGACGACGGGCTCGCCGTCATCGCGTTGAACCGTCCCGAGCGGCTGAACGCGATCGGCGGCGGGCTGGAGCGGGAGCTGTCCGAGGCGCTGCGGGACGTCGCCGAGAACCCGGACGTACGGGCCGTGCTGCTGCGCGGCGAGGGACGGGCGTTCTGCGTGGGCGGCGACGTCAAGGACATGGCCGTGCGCGCCGAGGACGAGGAGGGGCCGAGCGCCGGCCAGCAGGTCTACCAGCTCCTGCACGGCCGCCGCATCCTGGAGACCATTCTGTCGGTGCCGCAGCCGGTCGTGGCCGCCGTGCACGGGTACGCGATGGGGCTGGGCGCGACGATCGCGCTGTTCTGCGACGTCGTGGTCGCCGCTGTGGACGCGCAGTTCGCCGACACCCATGTCGCGGTCGGCTTGGTCGCCGGTGACGGAGGGGCGGTCGCGTGGCCGCTGGCGATGCCGCTCGGCGCGGCCAGGTACTACCTCATGACCGGCGACCGGCTCGACGGCGCCGAGGCGGCCCGGCTGGGCCTCGCCCTGCGCGCCGTACCGGCCGGGGACCTGGTCGCCGAGGCGACGGCCGTCGCCCGCAGGCTGGCCGCCGCCGCCCCGCTCGCGGTGCAGGGCACCAAGGCCACGGTCAACAAGATCGTGCGGGAGCGGATGAACCTGGTGCTCGACTTCGGGCTGGCCCTGGAGGGCGGCACGTTCGTCAGCGACGACCACAAGGAGGCGGCCGCGGCGTTCGTCGAGAAGCGCGCCCCCGTCTTCCGGGGACGGTGACGCGATGAACATCGTGGTCTGTGTGAAGTACGTCCCCGACACGGGCTCCCAGCCCCGCTTCACCGCGGAGCACCGGGTCGACCGCGCGGGCGGCCGGCTCTCCGAGCTGGACGAGTACGCCGTCGAGCAGGCGCTGCGCGTCGTGGACACCGTGCCGGGCACGCGCGTCACCCACCTGACCGTCGGGCCGCCCGCCGCCGCGGAGGCGCTGCGCAGGGCGCTCGCCATGGGCGGGGACGCCGCCGTGCACGTCAGCGACGACGCGATCGCCGGGTCCGACGCGCCCGCCACCGCGCTGATCCTCGCCGCCGCGCTGCGCCGCCTGTCGCCGGACCTCGTGCTGTGCGCGATGGCCTCCACGGACGGCGGCACCTCTCTGGTCCCGGCCATGCTCGCCGAGCACCTGGAGATGCCGCAGCTCACCTTCGCGAGCGAGATGAGTCTCGACGAGGGCGGCACCGTACGGATCCGGCGGGAGGCGGCGAGCGAGGTGCGGCACCTCGCCGCCGGGCTGCCCGCCGTCGTGTCGGTGACCGACCGGATCGGCGACCCGCGATACCCGTCCTTCAAGGGGATCATGGCGGCGAAGAAGAAGCCGCTGGAGACCTGGAGTCTCGCCGACCTCGGCGTGCCCGCCGGTCGGGTGGGAGCCGCCGCGGCGACGGTGGTCGACCAGATCACGGCCAGGCCGCCGCGCGCCGCGGGGACGATCGTGCCCGACGAAGGCGAGGGAGGACGGCGGCTCGCCGGCTTCCTGTCCGAGCAGAAGTTCATCTGAGGAAGGGACAGTCGTGTCAGATGTTCTGGTGCTGGTCGGGCACATCGCGGGACAGGTCGGCAAACCCGGTCTGGAACTGCTCACCCTGGCCCGCCGGCTCGGAGATCCCGTCGTGGTCTGCGCCGGCGAGGCCGACGAGGCGGCCGTCGAGACACTCGGCAGGTACGGCGCCGAGCGGGTCCACGTCATCGAGTCGGACGAGCCGCAGGAGTATCCGGTGGCGTGGGTGCGCGCCCTGGCCGCTCTCACGGCCGACGTCCGGCCGGTGGCCGTGCTGACGGAGTCCACCCCGGACGGCCGGGAGATCGCGGCCCGCCTCTCGGTGCGGCTGGACGGCGGCGTGCTCACCGACGCCGTCGACGTCCAGGCCGGGCCCGACGGCCCGGTCGTCACCCAGTGGGCCTTCGCGGCGGGCTACACCGTCACCTCCAGGGTGGTCCGCGGGGTGCCGGTCATCGCGGTCAAGCCCAACGCCGTCGTGCCCTCCGAGGCTCCGGTCACGCCGTCGGTCACCCGGGGCGCGCTCGTGCTGGAGGAGGCGGACCGCCGCACCCGGGTCGTGTCGCGTACGGCGAGGGAGAGCACCGGCCGCCCGCAGCTCACCGAGGCGGACATCGTCGTGTCCGGCGGCCGTGGTCTGGGCGGAGCCGAGCAGTTCGCCCTGCTCGAGCGCCTCGCGGACGCGCTGGGCGGTGCGGTCGGAGCCTCCAGGGCGGCGGTCGACTCGGGCTGGTATCCGCACACCCACCAGGTGGGGCAGACGGGTGTCACGGTCTCGCCCCAGCTCTACCTCGCCGTCGGCATCTCCGGGGCGATCCAGCACCGCGCCGGAATGCAGACCAGCAAGACCATCGTGGCGGTGAACAAGGACGCCGAGGCGCCCATCTTCGAGCTCGCCGACTACGGCGTGGTCGGCGACCTGTTCGAGGTGGTGCCGCAGCTTCTCGACGAGGTCGCCAGGCGGCGGGCCTAGATGGGCCTGCGGGAGCTGCCGCGCGAGGTCAAGATCCTGACCGCCGTCGCCTTCACGGTGGCGGTCGGGTTCGGCATCCAGTCGCCCGCGATCCCCGTTTTCGCGGGGGAGTTCGGGGTGGGCAGCGCGGCGGTCGGCGCGGTGGTCTCGGCGTTCGCGTTCATGCGCCTGGCCACCGGCCTGCCCGGCGGCCGGCTGGTCAACCGGTTCGGCGAGCGCACGGTGCTGACCACGGGCATGGCGCTGCTCGCCGTGACCAGCGTCCTCGCCGGTCTCTCCTCGAACTACCAGCAACTGCTGATCTTCCGGGGCCTGTGCGGTGTCGGGTCGGCGCTGTACACCGTGTCGGCCATGAACATGCTGTTGCGGGTGACCCCGGCGTCCCACCGCGGGCGGGCCACCGGGTACTTCCAGGGTGGCTACTACCTCGGCACGGTGACCGGCCCGGCGCTGGGCGGAGGGCTGCTCGGCGTCTCCCCCCGGCTGCCGTTCTTCGTGTACGGCGTGGCCGTCACCGTCGCGGGTGTCATCGCGACCGTCGCGCTGGCGCGGGCCGCGCTGGTCACACCGCCGCCGTCCCGCGCGGGGAGCGCGGGGCCGGGCATCTCGCTGGCGCGGGCGCTGCGGAGCCGGTCGTACCTGGCGGCGCTGACCACGAACTTCGGTCTCGGCTGGGCGGTCTTCGGGGTCCGCGTCTCGGTGCTGCCGCTCTACCTGCTCGTGGTGATCAAGGCGAGCGCCACCTGGATCGGCGTCGGCCTCGCGGTCGGCGCCGTGCTGCAGGCGGCCTGCCTGCCCGTCGCCGGACGGGTGGCCGACCTGTGGGGCCGCCGCCCGTCGCTGCTGCTGGGGCAGGGGCTCATCCTCGGCTGCCTCGTCATGGTCACGGCCTGGCAGACGCTCGCGGTGTACCTCGCCGCCTTCGCGCTGATGGGACTCGGCACGGCCTTCTGCACCACGGGCGGGGCGGCCACGGTGGGCGATGTCACCCAGGGGCGGGGCGGGACCGTGGTGGCGGGATACCAGATGACCGCCGATCTCGGCATGACCGTGGGTCCGCTGGTGGCGGGGCAGATAGCGGCGTCGTACTCGTACGAGGTCGCCTTCCTGTCCACGGGTGCGGTCGTGCTGGTCGGGTGGATCATGGCCCTCGTCATGCCGTCCCGCCCGACCTGAGTGGCTGATCTCGTGGCGCGATTCGCACGCCTTCCGGCTTTCGCCCGGAAAAGTCACAGCAGATATGACCGTTTATGAATATTTCGGCCATTGTGTGAGGTCGGTCCTCGCTCCTATTGGCCGGGGCGACGGAAAATCGTTCGCTCTTCCCGTATGAGCTGCGGCAGCATGGCCACGGCGATATCGGCATTCGGGAGGGCTGATGGCTGTGCTCGGATCGACGAAGGACGCCGAAGACGGCCAATCCACGCGGAGATCGGCGCTTCTGCTGGCATTGCGGTATTACTGCGGCGAGCTGAGGCGGCAGTGGCCGATGGCGGTTCCCGCGCTGGTGCTGCCGGCGATCGGGAACATCTGCCTGTTCTATCTGGCGCCGCTGGCGGTGGCGGGCCTCGTGGGACACCTGTCCGGCGGCCGGGACGGCTCTTTCGACGCGCTGCTGCCCTACGTGCTCGGCTTCGGCGCGTTGCTGCTCACGGGCGAGGCGTTCTGGCGGGTGGGGATGCACTTCCTCAACCGCGCCGACGCCCGGGGCATCGAACGGCTCGGCGTGCTGGGCATGGACGAACTGCTGGCCAAGGACGTCGCGTTCTTCCACGACAACTTCGCCGGTTCGCTCACCAAGAGGGTGCTCGGATTCTCCTCCAGGTTCGAGGAGTTCATGGACACCCTCACGTTCTCCATCATGGCGAAGGTGGTGCCCCTGGCCTTCGCCTCGGTGGTGCTGTGGCGATATCACCCGTTGCTGGTGCTCGTCCTCGTCGGCCTGATCGTCGTCACCGGCGTTCTGGTGGCCCCGCTCATCCGCCGTCGCCAGGCCCTGGTCGACGCGCGGGAGGCCGCCAAGGTGCTGGTGTCGGGTCACGTCGCCGACGTGCTGACCAACATGGAGACGGTCCGCGCGTTCGCCGCCGAGACGCGCGAAGCCGTCGAGCACCAGGCCAGGATCGCCGAGCAGCGCCGGCTGTCCGTCCGTTCCTGGGACTACAGCAACCTCAGGGTGGACATGGTCGTCGCACCCCTGTCGGTGCTCACCAGTGCCCTGGGCCTGCTCCTCGCCGCGGCGCTCCGGGGCGGCCTCGGCGTGGAGGCCATCGTCGTGACGTTCACCTACTACTCGAACGCGATCGGCATCATGTTCGAGTTCAACCAGACGTACCGGCGCATGGAGAGCACGCTCACCGAAGCCGCCCAGTTCACCGAGCTGCTCCTCACGCCGCCGACCGTGCTGGACCCGGCCGACCCGCAGCCCCTGCGCCCGGCCGACGCGAGCGTCCGCTTCGAGCGGGTGAGGTTCGCGTACGCCGACGGCGCGCCGCTGTTCGACGGCCTGGACCTGGACGTTCCCGGCGGCACCAAGATCGGGCTGGTCGGCCGGTCCGGCGGCGGCAAGAGCACCCTCACCCGGCTGCTGCTGCGTCTCATGGACGTGGACGGGGGCAGGATCCTGATCGGCGGTCAGGACATCTCCCGGCTGCGTCAGGCCGACCTGCGCGGTCTCATCGCCTATGTCCCGCAGGAACCGGCGATGTTCCACCGCTCCGTACGGGAGAACCTCGCGTTCGCCCGGCCGGGCGCCACCGACGCCGAGATCCTCCGGGCCGCGCGGGCGGCCCACGTCACGGAGTTCGTCGAGTCGCTGCCGCACGGATTCGACACCCTGATCGGCGAGCGCGGCGTCAAGCTCTCCGGCGGCCAGCGGCAGCGTGTCGCGCTCGCGCGCGCCATCCTGCGCGACGCCCCCGTCCTGCTGCTGGACGAGGCGACCAGCGCCCTCGACTCCGAGAGCGAGATCCTCATCCAGGAAGCCCTGTGGCGCCTGATGCAGGACCGCACGGCGCTCGTGGTGGCGCACCGGCTCAGCACCGTCGTCCGCATGGACCGGCTCGTCGTGCTCGACCGGGGACGCGTCGTCGAGCAGGGCACCCACGGCGAGCTGCTCCGGGCCCAGGGCTCCTACGCCCGGCTCTGGCACCACCAGTCCGGCGGCTTCCTCGTCGAGGACGACGCCCCCGGCGCGCTCCAGCTGTGAGACATCGGCTTCCTGCGGCGGGTGCCGACGTCGTTCAGCGCGTCGCGGCGGGCCGGAGCCCGGCCTCCCGGGGGGTTCCGTGACGCAGGGAGCGTTCGGTCAGGCCGCCGAACAGGAGGCCGATCGCTCCCCACAGGGCGAACTGGATGCCGAACGACGCCACTCTGAACCACCACAGCGTGCCGGCGGAGAAGTCGCCGGGAACCTCGTCGATCGTGGGCATCACGGCGTACGCGGCGCCGACGAGGACGGCGTAGACGCCGATGCCCGACAAGGTGGCGTTCCAGGCGCCCAGGCGAGGCGACAGGGAGCGGCCCGCGTACGTGGCGACCGCCGCCGCCAGGAGGGCGACGAGGATCATCGTGAAGTACAGCGTCGTCCGGCGGCCGATCGAGTCGGGGTTGCCGACGGCCGGGGGGTTGGCGGGGTACTTCAGGATGGGGGTCACGTACACGACGACGAAGCCGGCGGCGGCGACGGTGAGCGCCGTGGCGCGGGCGCCGAGGGCGCCGAGGCGGCCGTGGGCGCCGAGGCGGCCGTGGGCGAAGGCGTACGCGATGGAGTAGAAGCCGCCGAGGGCGGCGCCGTAGACGAGCAGGGCGGTCAGCAGGCCGGCGGTCTCCTGGACGGTCCGGCTGACGAGCTCCGGCTCGGCGGCCTCCCCGGCGGCCGCCGCCCTGGCCTCCTCGATGGAGATGGCGGCGGCGACCTGGGGCTCTCCGGCGAACCAGGCGACGACGTACGCGATCAGCGCGGCGGCGAGGCCGACGAGCATGCCGCGCACCAGCAGGGAGCGCATGGTGGGCATCCGGCGGGCTTCAGTGGCAGGGGAAGCCGAGGAGGTGCCGGCCGTCGTGCACGAACTCGTGCACGGTATGACCGCTGATGAGATGGGTGGCGCCCTGCTCCGCGCCGACGAAGTAGAGCAGGACGAGCCCGGCCACGGCGGCGAAGACCGCCCAGGGCAGGATCTCGCGTACGGGAATGGTGACCGGCAGGGGCCGGGAGACGGGGATGGCCGGCTGAGCCATGTGATTCTCCTCACGGGGTCGCTCGCCCCGGTGATGGAGGACAACGGGTCAGTGTCCTGACTCCCGGGTCATCGTGTCGCCCGAACCTTCCAGCCGTCGCGGCCGTGGTGACGAGCGGGAGACACTCCCCGGTCACAGTGGCGGGACCGTCCTGGACTCACACCAGGTTCCTGCGCACCGTCGCCTCTGTCTTCTTTTGTCGCCTTGAGCGTGCACCGTCCGCTTAAGTACGTCAAGCCGGGGTCCATACTCGTGACCTATGAAGCGAGTCCTGATCATCGGCATCGGCGCCGGGGACCCCGCCCACCTGACCTTCCAGGCCGCCGCGGCGATCGCGGAGACCGACGTGTTCTTCCTGCTCGACAAGGGAGCCGCGAAGGACGGCCTGGTGCGGCTGCGGCGCGAGCTGATCGCGGCCCACGCGCGGGAGCCGTACCGGACGGTCGAGGCGCGCGACCCGGAGCGCGACCGGGCGAGCGGCGCGTACGTGGAGGCGGTGGCCGACTGGCGGGCCCGCCGGGCGGACGTCTACGCCCGGCTCATCGCCGAGGAGGTGCCGGAGGACGGCGTCGGCGCGTTCCTCGTCTGGGGCGACCCCGCCCTGTACGACAGCACGATCGCGATCGTCGAGGACGTCCTGGCCCGGGGCGCGGAGCCGTTCGCCTACGAGGTCGTTCCGGGGATCAGCAGCGTGTCGGCGCTGGCCGCGCGGCACCGCGTCAGCCTGACCAGGGTCGCCAAGCCGCTGCACATCACGACCGGCCGCCGCCTGCCCGCCGACGTCGAGGCCGCCGACGACGTGGTGGTGATGCTCGACGCGGGCTGCGCGTTCGCGGACCTGCCGGAGGCCGCCGACGCCGACGTCTACTGGGGCGCGTACGTCGGGACCGAGGACGAGATCCTCCTCGCCGGGCCGGTGCGCGAGGTCGCCGGCGAGATCCGGCGGCTCAGGGCGGAGGCGCGCGAGGCGCACGGCTGGGTCATGGACACCTACCTGCTCAGGAAGCCCGCCCGATGACGCCGGTGTCGGTCGTCGGGATCGGCGCGGACGGCTGGGCCGGTCTCACCGACGCGGCACGCGCCGAGCTGAGCGCCGCGGACGTCGTGGTCGGGTCGGCCAGGCAACTCGCGCTGCTGCCCGCGTCGGTGGCCGCCGAGCGGGTGCCGTACCCGTCGCCGCTGGTCGCGGGAGTGCCGGGGCTGCTCGACGCGCACGCGGGACGCGCTGTCGCGGTGCTCGCCAGCGGCGACCCCATGTTCTTCGGCGTCGGCGCGACGCTCGCCCGGCTGCTCGGGCCGGACCGGCTGCGGGTGCTGCCGCATGTGTCGTCGGTCACCCTGGCCTGCGCGCGGCTCGGCTGGGCCGCCGAGGAGGTCGAGACCGTCAGCCTGGTCGGGCGGCCGCCCGCCGCGCTGATCGCCGCGCTCGCGCCCGGCCGCCGCGTCCTCGTCCTCAGCGCGGGCGCGGGCACGCCCGCGCTGGTCGCCGCCCTGCTGACCGAGCGGGGGTACGGCGCGAGCCGCGTCACCGTTTTCGGCGATCTCGGCGCGGCGACCGAGTCCCGCCACGACGGCACGGCCGCGGACTGGCCGACCGGCGAGACCCTGCCCGCGCTGAACGTCGTGGCGGTGACCTGCGCCGACGCCCCGTCCACGGCTCCGCTGGGGCGGGTGCCGGGGCTGCCGGACGAGGCGTACGAGTCGGACGGGCAGCTCACCAAGCAGGAGGTGCGCGCCGTCACCCTGGCCAAGCTGGCGCCCCTGCCGGGCGAGCTGCTCTGGGACGTGGGGGCGGGTTCGGGGAGCGTGGCCGTCGAGTGGCTGCGCGCGCATCCGTCGTGCCGGGCCGTCGCCGTCGAGCGCGACCCCGTCCGCGCGGACCGCGTCAGGCACAACGCGGACGCGCTGGGCGTGCCGCGCCTGCGGGTCGTCACCGGAGCCGCCCCGGGCGCGCTCGGCGGGCTGCCGGCCCCGGCGGCCGTCTTCGTGGGCGGCGGCGTGACGGGGGCCGGGGTGGTCGAGACCTGCTGGGACGCCCTCGCCCCGGGCGGCAGGCTCGTCGCGAACGCGGTCACCGTGGAGTCGGAGGCGGTTCTCGCCGGGTGGCACACGCGGCTCGGCGGGGACCTCGTGCGGTTGTCGGTGCAGCGCGCCTCGCCGGTGGGCGGCTTCACCGGGTGGCGTCCCCTGATGCCGGTGACCATCTGGACGGCGCGGAAGGAGCGCGAGCAGTGACGGTTCGATTCATCGGTGCGGGGCCCGGCGCGGCCGACCTCATCACGGTGCGCGGGCTGCGCGCCCTTCAGGCGGCCCCGGTCTGCCTGTACGCGGGGTCGCTCGTGCCGCGCGACCTGCTCGCCGACTGCCCGTCCGGCGCACGGCTCGTGGACACCGCGAACCTCACCCTGGACGAGATCGTCGCCGAGATGACGGCGGCGCACGCGGCGGGGCTCGACGTGGCGCGCCTGCACTCCGGCGACCCGTCGGTGTTCAGCGCGGTCGCCGAGCAGATGCGCAGGCTCGACGCGCACGGCGTGCCCTACGAGGTGATCCCGGGGGTGCCCGCCTTCGCGGCCGCCGCCGCTGCGCTGGGGCGGGAGCTGACGGTTCCGGGGGTGAGCCAGACGATCATCCTGACCAGGACGTCGGCGCGGGCCACCCCGATGCCGCCCGGCGAGGACCTCGCGACGTTGTCGGCAAGCGGCGCCACGATGGTGCTGCACCTCGCCGTGCAGCGGATCGCGGCCGTCGTGGCCGACCTGCTGCCCGCCTACGGCGCGGACTGCCCGGTGGCGGTCGTCGCGCGGGCCAGCCGGGACGACGAGGAGATCATCAGGGGCACCCTCGGCGACATCGCCGACCAGGTGGTCGCGGCGGGCATCAGGCGGACCGCCGTGATCGTGGTGGGCAGGGCGCTGACGGCGCACGAGTTCCCCGACAGTCACCTCTACTCGGCCGCGCGGGACCGCGCGTGCTCGTCCTGATCCTCGGCGGCACGGCCGAGGCGCGGGCGTTGGCCGCCGGGCTGGCGCGGCTGCCGGGCCTGCGGGTGGTGTCGTCGCTGGCCGGTCGGGTCGCCGATCCCCGGCTGCCCGAGGGCGAGGTCAGGTCGGGCGGTTTCGGCGGCCCGGACGGGCTCGCCCGGTGGATCGCCGAGCACGGTCCGCGCGCCGTGGTGGACGCCACGCATCCGTTCGCCCAGCGGATGAGCGAGTCGGCGGCGCGCGCGTGCGCGGCGACCCGGACGCCACTGCTCGGGCTGCGGCGTCCGGGCTGGTCGGAGGGGCCGGGGGACGCGTGGCTGCGGGTTCCGTCGCTCCGGGCGGCGGCGGACGCGCTGCCCGGTCTGGGAAGCCGCGTGTTCCTGACGACGGGCCGCCGCAGCCTGCCGGTGTTCGCTCCGCTGACCGGGCTGTGGTTCCTGGCGAGGTCGGTCGACCCGCCGGAGCCGCCCGTGCCCGCGAACGTCCAGGTGATCCTGGACCGGGGGCCGTACACGGTGGCGGGGGAGCGTGCCCTGATCGCCGAGCACCGGCTCGACGTGCTGGTCACCAAGGACAGCGGCGGGGAGCAGACCCGCGCCAAGCTGGTCGCGGCGCGAGAGGCGGGGCTGCCGGTCGTCATGGTGGACCGGCCCGCGACGCCCGGCGGCGTGACCCGGGTGACGGACGTCGCCGACGCCGTCACCTGGGTACGCGATCACGCGGGATAGCGGCGCGGGGTGAAGACCTTCGCCCCGTCCCCGCGTTCGACGACGCGGGTGGTGGACGATCCGACGATCAGCAGGCAGCGCATGTCGATCGCGGCCGGGTCGAGATCGCCGAGAGTGGTGATCACGACCGACTCCCGCTCGCCGCCGACGTCGCGGCCGACCACCACGGGGGTGCCCGGATCGCGGTGTTCGAGCAGCAGGTCGCGGGCCGCGGCGACCTGCCAGGTGCGGGTCTTCGACGCCGGGTTGTAGACGGCGAGGACGAGGTCGGCGCGGGCGGCGGCGGAGATCCGCCCGGCGACCACCTCCCACGGCTTGAGCTGGTCCGACAGCGACAGCACGCAGTAGTCGTGGCCGAGCGGCGCGCCCGCCCGGCCGGCTACGGCCTGCGCGGCGGTCAGACCGGGCACAACCCGCACCGGGACGTCCGCGTAACGCGGGTCGGCGGCGGCCTCCAGCACCGCGCTGGCCATCGCGAAAACGCCCGGATCGCCGGACGACACGACCGCGACCCGCGCTCCGGCGAGGGCGAGGTCGAGCGCGTGACGGGCGCGTTCGGCCTCGACGCGGTTGTCCGTACGATGCCGGGTCTGGCGGGGGTTGGGCGCGACCCGGTCCACGTAGGGGCCGTATCCCACCAGGTCGGTGGCTTCGGCGAGAACCTCCTGCGCCTCCGGGGTCAGCCAGGGCCGTCCGGCGGGGCCGAGGCCGACGACCGCGACCTCGCCGGGGCCGGTGCGTTCCGTGGCCTCTGGTACAAACGTGAGCTGGGCCGGGCTCGGGATCAGCGCCAGCGAGAAGTACGGCACCTGGCCGGGGTCCACGTCCTTGAGCGGGGCCACGCGCTGGGCGTCGGTGGTGGCGCGTTCGACGTACCAGGCCTCGTCGAGGCGGCCCGCCTCGGCGAGGGCGTCGCGCACCTTCTCGAACGTGCGGCCCAGCTTGAGCACCGCCGCCGAGTCCGTGTCGCGCAGCCTCTCGGCCAGCACGCCGGCGGGCAGGGTCCCGGGCAGGACCGTCAGCGTCTCGTCGCGTTCGACCAGCGGGCGGCCCAGCACGGCGGACGCCCCCGCGATCGACGTGACCCCGGGGACGACCTCGGCCGGATAGCGGTGCGCGAGCCGCTTGTGCATGTGCATGTAGGAGCCGTAGAAGAGCGGGTCGCCCTCGCACAGGACCACGACGTCGCGTCCGGCGTCCAGGTGGGCGGCCAGCCGGGCCGCGCAGTCGGCGTAGAAGTCGTCGAGCGCGCCCTGGTAGCCGCCGGGGTGGTCGGTCGTCTCCGTAGTGAGCGGATACTGCAGGAGTTCCTCGATCTGGCCGTCGCGCATGTGGTGGGCGGCGATCGAGCGCGCGATGCTGCGGCCGTGCCGCGCCGCGTGGTAGGCGATCACGTCGGCCTCGCCGATGAGGCGGGCTGCCTTCACGGTCATCAGTTCGGGGTCGCCGGGGCCGAGGCCGACGCCGTAGAGCGTTCCTGTCACGTCTCGTCACTCCTGCTCGCAGGCGATGGCGTTGACCGCCGCCGCCGTCATGGCACTGCCGCCCCGGCGGCCGTGGACAACCAGAAACTCCAGGCCGGACGCCGCGAGGGCGCGCTTGGACTCGGCCGCGCCGATGAACCCGACCGGGACGCCCAGCACGGCGGCGGGCCGTCCCGCGCCTTCGGCGACCAGTTCGAGCAGCCGGAACAGCGCGGTCGGGGCGTTGCCGACCGCCACGACCGCCCCGTCGAGGCGGTCGAGCCACAGGTCGAGCGCGGCGGCGCTGCGGGTGGTGCCGAGCCGCTCGGCCAGGGCGGGCACGCGGGGGTCGCCGAGCGTGCAGACGATCTCGTTGCCGGCGGGCAGGCGACTCCTGGTGATGCCGGAGGCGACCATCCGCGCGTCGCACAGCACGGGCGCGCCCGCCAGCAGCGCCGCGCGCGCCTTCTCGACCACGCCGGGGGAGTGGTCGAGGTCGGCGACCAGGTCGGTCATGCCACACGCGTGGATCATGCGGACCGCGACCCGGGCGACGTCGGCGGGCAGCCCCGACAGGTCGGCCTCGGCCCTGATGGTCGCGAACGACCGCCGGTAGATCTCCGCTCCGTCGCGGACGTAGTCGTGCTCGGGCACGGACACCTCTGTTCGTGGATGGCGGACGGTGGATGCAGCGAACGGTGGATGCAGCGAACGGTGGATGCAGCGGACGGTGGATGCACGGACTGGACGGACGGTCAACGGCGCACGTCGTAGCCGCCGGTCGTGGCGACCACGTCGGTGACCTGGCCCCTCGGGCGGCCGCAGCGGCGTTCGCAGCCCGCCCAGTGGATCAGGCCGTCGGCCTGGATCCCCAGCGGCTGGACACCCTGGGGCTGGACATCGAGCGGTCCGGCACCCGGTGGCCGGACGCCCGGCGGTCCGGGCACGCCGGACTCCGCCCAGCGCACCGCGTCCGCCTGGACGTCGGCGAGTGCCTTCGCGCAGCCGGGCCGCCCGGTGCAGGCCGACAGTCTGGCGTACGGCGAGGCGGGATCGGTCACCAGCCCCGCTCCGGCGAGCGCGCCGGTCACCGGCCCGACCGCCTCGGGCGCGAGGTCGGGCAGCACGACGGTACGCCACGGCGTCAGCCGTACCTCACCGGCGGCCAGGTCGGCGAGCAGGCCGGCCTGGCTGGCGGTGAGCCTGCCGAGGGGCACGATCACGTCGAGTGCCACCCGGCCGTCCACCTGCGCGAACGGGCCGCCCCTGCGCGGCGTGGCGGGCGGCGCCGGCACGGGTGGCAGGCCAGGGAACTGGCCGGGAAGGGGGCCCGGGAGGTGGCTGGGAGGGCCGGCGAGGAGGCGACCGGGGAGGCGGACGGCGATCGTCGCTGGTCCGCCGGGGAGCTCGGCCAGCCGCCAGGCGTCCCCGCGGACCTCCTGGAACACCTCGGCGGCGGCGAGCGCGACGGAGACGGCGTCACCGGCGCTCACCGACCCGACCGGCTCGCCCGCGAGCAGCAGGGTCAGGCCGTCGCCGGGGTGTTTGATGGGCTGGGAGACGGAGTGCGCGGCGAGGGTCACGTCGGCGCCGAGCCCGAGGACGTCGCCCGTTCCGTCGTCCAGCGCGAACAGGAACCGGCCGGGCAGGCCTGCGAGGGCAGCACGGCCGCACAGGGCCGCGTCGAGGTCCGCCACCAGAGGCCGCACGTCCAGGACGGCCGTCGCCGAACGGCCGCTGAGCGGCGATGCGACGATGTTGCGTACGCGCTCGTGGGTCGCGGACGGCAGCAGCCCGGCGGCGGCCATCCGGGCGGCGAACGCCGGTGGGTCGGCCAGCCCGCGCACCTGCACGTTGGCCCGGGACGTCAGCTCCACGACCCCGCCGCCCAGCTCGCGGGCGCAGGCGGCCAGCTCGCGCAACGCGCCGACGGCCAGCCCGCCGCCGGGCACCCGGACCCGCGCCAGCGCCCCGTCCGCGGCGGCGTGCACCTGGAGCGCGCCGGGACAGGCGTCGCGGGCGGCACGCCCAGAAAAGCCACCCATGACCACGAACAGGATGCTAACGCCAGTTTTCTGACACGACCTCCGTCACGTAGGGTCTGCGGTGAGCGATGGCAAGCGGAGGAAGCCGGTGCGAATCCGGCGCGGTCCCGCCACTGTGACCGGGGAGCGAACCCCACCACACGGCCACTGTCGAGAGACGGGAAGGCCGGGGTGAGCGTCGATCCGGGAGCCAGGAGACTCCTGCCGTCGCGCCGCCACGACCCGGGGCGAGGACCCCGAGGGAGGACCTTGCCGTGCGCCCAGACGCGTCCGCCGCGCCGCCCGTCGTCCTGTTGTCCACATCGGACACCGACCTGTTGAGCGCCCGCGCGAGCGGGGCCGCGTACCGGCTGGGCAACCCGGCGCGGCTGACCGTGGACGACCTGCCCGCGCTGGTCGAGGGAGCAGGCCTCGTGGTCGTCCGGCTGCTCGGCGGGCGGCGCGCCTGGGAGGACGGGCTGGAGTCCCTGCTCGCGGGGCCGTGCCCGGTGGTCGTCCTCGGCGGAGAGCAGGCCCCGGACGCCGAACTGATGGAGCTGTCCACGGTGAGCGGGGGCGTCTGCGCCGAGGCCCACGCCTACCTCGCGTACGGAGGGCCCGCCAACCTGGCCGAGCTGCACGCGTTCCTGTCGGACACGGTCCTGCTGACCGGGCGCGGCTTCGCGGCCCCGGCCCCGACGCCGAGCTGGGGCGTCCTCGACCGCGAGGACCGGCCCGGGGACCGGCCTGGGGACCGGCTCGGTGAGGAGCCCGGTGACGGGCCGGTGATCGGGGTGCTCTACTACCGGGCGCACCACATGGCGGGCAACACGGGCTTCGTCGCCGCCCTCTGCGACGCGATCGAGACGGCGGGCGGCCGGGCGCTGCCGGTCTTCTGCTCCTCGCTGCGCACCGCGGAGCCGGAGCTGCTCGACGTGCTGCGCGGCGCGGACGCCCTGGTGGTGACCGTGCTCGCGGCGGGCGGCGCACGGCCCGCGACGGCGTCGGCCGGCGGCGACGACGCGGCCTGGGACGTCGGCGCGCTCGCCGCGCTCGACGTGCCGATCCTGCAGGGCCTGTGCCTGACGACCAGCCGCGCCGAGTGGGAGGCCAACGACGACGGCCTGTCCCCGCTGGACGCCGCCTCGCAGGTCGCGATCCCCGAGTTCGACGGGCGGATCATCACCGTGCCGTTCTCGTTCAAGGAGATCGACGAGGACGGCCTGACCGTCTACGTCGCCGACCCCGAACGGGCGGCCAGGGTCGCGGGCATCGCCGTACGGCACGGCCTGCTGCGTCACGTGCCCCCGGCGGACAAGAGGCTCGTCGTGATGCTGTCGGCGTACCCGACGAAGAACTCCCGGGTCGGCAACGCCGTCGGCCTGGACACCCCGGCCAGCACGGTCAGGCTGCTGGCCCGGCTGGCCGAGGAAGGCTACGACCTCGGTGACGGCTTCCCGGGGCAGGCCGGGCAGGACGGCGACGCGCTGATCCACGCCCTGATCGCCGCGGGCGGCCAGGACCAGGACTGGCTCACCGAGGAGCAGCTCGCCGCCAACCCGGTGCGCATCCCCGCCGCCGCCTACCGCGCCTGGTACGACACCCTGCCCGCCGGGCTGCGCGCCGACATGGAACGCCACTGGGGCGCGCCGCCCGGTGAGCTGTTCGTCCACGACGGCGACATCGTGCTCGCCGCGCTGCGGTCGGGCAACGTCGTGGTGATGGTGCAGCCCCCACGCGGCTTCGGGGAGAACCCGATCGCGATCTACCACGACCCCGACCTGCCGCCCAGCCACCACTACCTGGCGGCCTACCGGTGGCTGTCGGCGGAATTCGGCGCCCACGCCATGGTCCACGTCGGCAAGCACGGCAACCTGGAGTGGCTGCCCGGCAAGTCGGCGGGCATGTCGGCCTCCTGCGGCACCGACGCGGCGATCGGCGACCTGCCGCTGGTCTACCCGTTCCTGGTGAACGACCCCGGCGAGGGCACCCAGGCCAAGCGCCGCGCGCACGCGGTCCTCGTGGACCACCTGGTGCCGCCGATGGCCAGGGCCGAGACGTACGGCGACATCGCCCGCCTGGAGCAGCTGCTCGACGAGCACACGACGATCGCGGCCATGGACCCGGCGAAGCTGCCCGCGATCCGCGCCCAGATCTGGACCCTCATCCAGGCCGCCCGCCTCGACCACGACCTCGGCCTGTCCGAGCGCCCGCACGACGCGGAGTTCGACGAGTTCATCCTGCATGTGGACGGCTGGCTCTGCGAGGTCAAGGACGCCCAGATCCGCGACGGCCTGCACGTCCTCGGCGCGGCCCCGACCGGCGAGGCCCGCGTGAACCTCGTGCTGGCCATGCTGCGCGCCCGCCAGATGTGGGCCGGCCGCGAGACCCTGCCGGGCCTCCGCGAGGCGCTCGGCCTGACCGAGGACGGCAGCGCCGCGACCGCGTCCGTGGACCGGGTGGAGGCCGAGGCCCGCGCCCTGGTCACCGCCATGGAGGAACGCGGCTGGGCCCCGGCCGCCGTCGCCGACGTGACGGCCGATCCGGAGGTCGGGCGGGTGCTGAGGTTCGCGGCGGCCGAGGTGGTGCCGAGGCTCGCGCGCACCACCGACGAGCTCGACCACGTGCTGCACGCGCTCGCCGGGGGATATGTGCCCGCCGGGCCGTCGGGGTCGCCGCTGCGCGGGCTGATCAACGTGCTGCCGACCGGCCGCAACTTCTACTCCGTCGACCCGCGCGCCGTGCCGAGCCGCCTCGCCTGGGAGACCGGGCAGGCCATGGCCGACTCGCTGCTGGCCCGCTACCGCGCGGAGACGGGCGAGTGGCCGCGCTCGGTCGGGCTGTCGGTGTGGGGGACCAGCGCGATGCGCACCGCCGGTGACGACATCGCCGAGGTGCTCGCGCTGCTCGGTGTGCGGCCCGTCTGGGACGAGGCGTCGCGGCGCGTCACCACGCTCGAGCCGGTGCCGCTGGACGAGCTGGGCCGCCCGCGCGTGGATGTGACGGTGCGCATCAGCGGGTTCTTCCGGGACGCGTTCCCGCACGTGGTGGCCATGCTGGACGACGCCGTCCGGCTCGTCGCCGGGCTCGGCGAGAGCCCGGAGGACAACTACGTGCGCGCCCACGTGGACGCCGACCGGGCCGCGCACGGCGACGCCAGGCGGGCGACGCTGCGCGTGTTCGGGTCGCGTCCCGGCGCGTACGGGGCGGGCCTGCTGCCGCTCATCGACAGCGGCAACTGGCGTGACGACGCCGACCTCGCCGAGGTGTACGCCGTCTGGGGCGGCTACGCCTATGGCCGCGACCTCGACGGCGCGCCCGCCCGGGAGGACATGGAGAACGCCTACCGCCGCATCGCCGTCGCCGCCAAGAACGTGGACACCCGCGAACACGACATCGCCGACTCCGACGACTACTTCCAGTACCACGGCGGCATGATCGCGACCGTCCGCGCGCTGACGGGCCGCGCGCCCGCCGCGTACGTGGGCGACAGCACCCGTCCCGACGCCGTCCGCACCCGGACCCTGTCGGAGGAGACCGTGCGGATCTTCCGCGCCCGGGTCGTCAACCCCAACTGGCTGGCTGCGATGCGCCGCCACGGCTACAAGGGCGCGTTCGAGCTGGCCGCGACCGTGGACTACCTCTTCGGCTACGACGCCACCACCGGCGTCGTCGCCGACTGGATGTACGACACGCTCGCCTCGGCGTACGTGCTCGACCCGGTCAACCGCGACTTCATGGCCAGGTCGAACCCGTGGGCGCTGCACGGCATCGCGCAGCGCCTGCTGGAGGCCGCCGACCGGCGCATGTGGGAGCACCCGGACCCGGAGGTGCTCGCCGGGCTGCGCGACGCCTATCTCGCGATCGAGGGCGACCTGGAGGAGGGCTCGGGGTAGGCCAGCAGCCGGCGGGCGAGTCGTGGCGCGCCCGCCCAGTGCAGGTGCAGGTACGACGCGGTGAGCCGGGCGTCGCCGGCCCCGTCGGCGCCGCCACGCCACCGGAAGACCGGCTGCCCGCCGCCGGTGACCGTGGTCCGGTGGAACTCGTGGCCCCTGAACCGCTCGCCCTGCCGGGTCAGCAGCGTGTCGCGCACGGCCACCGCGTCGCGGTAGCCCAGCGTCAGCCGGCCGGTCATGTGCGCGACGCCCGGCACCCGGCCGCACATGGGGCGGCCGTCCAGCTCCTCGCACAGGTAGAGCAGCCCCGCGCACTCGGCCGCCACCGCGCCCGGGAACGCGGCGACCTCGGCGCGCAGGGGCTCGTTGGCCGACAGCTCGGCCGCGTACACCTCGGGGAAGCCGCCCCCCACGACCAGCGCGGACGCGCCCTCCGGCAGGGACTCGTCCCGTACCGGGTCGAACACCGCGACCTGCGCTCCGGCGGCGGTGAGCATCTCGACGTGCTCGGCGTATCCGAACGTGAACGCCGCTCCGCCCGCGACCGCCACCACCCGCCGCGCCCCGGGCTCACGGCCGCCCGACGGGTCCCACGGCTCACCGGTCAGCGGCGCCGCGGTCCCGGCGAGCCGTACGAGACCGTCCAGGTCACACGAACCCGCCACGAGCGCGCCGAGCCGGTCCACCGCCGTCACGGCGGCGGGCAGCCGCTCGGCCGCCGGGACCAGCCCGAGATGGCGGGACGGCGTCACCACGTCGTCGTCGCGGTGGACGGCCCCCAGCACCGGAACCCCGGTCTCCTCCAGCGCGGCCCGGCACAGCTCCTCGTGCCGCGCCGACCCGAGGCGGTTCAGCACCACGCCCGCCACCCGCACCCGCGAGTCGAACGTCGCGAAGCCGTGGACCAGCGCCGCCACCGACCTGCTCTGCCTGCCCGCGTCCACGACGAGCACCACGGGCGCGCCCAGCAGCCGCGCCACGTGCGCGGTCGAGGCGAAGTCGCCGTCGCCGCGCCCGTCGAACAGTCCCATCACGCCTTCGACGACCGCGATGTCGCAATCCGCGGAGCCGTGCAGGAACAGCGGCGTCACCTGCTCCTCGCCGGTCAGCCACGGATCGAGGTTGCGCCCGGGACGCCCGGCGGCCAGTGTGTGGTAGCCCGGGTCGATGTAGTCGGGCCCCACCTTGAACGGCGCGACGCGCAGCCCGCGCGCCGCGAGCGCCGCCATCAGGCCCGTGGCCACGGTCGTCTTGCCGCTCCCCGACGCCGGTGCCGCGACCACCAGTCGCGGGACCCCGGTCACCACTCGATGCCCTTCTGGCCCTTCTGCCCGGTGTCCATGGGATGGCGGACCTTGCCCATCTCCGTCACGAGATCCGCGGCCTCCACCAGCCGGGCGGGCGCGTCGCGCCCGGTGATGACGACGTGCTGGGCCCCCGGGCGTCCGGCCAGCGCCGAGATCACGTCGTCGAGGTCGATCCACCCCCACTTCAGCGGATAGGTGAACTCGTCCAGCACGTAGAACCGGTACGTCTCGGCGGCGAGGTCGCGTTTGATCTGCTCCCAGCCCTCGCGGGCGTCGGCGGCGTGGTCGGCCTCGGTGCCCGGCCGCTGGATCCACGACCAGCCCTCGCCCATCTTGTGCCAGGCCACGGTGCCGCCCTCGCCGCTCGCGCCCAGCACGGTCAGGGCGCGTTCCTCGCCGACCCGCCACTTGGCCGACTTCACGAACTGGAACACCCCGATCGGCCACCCCTGGTTCCAGGCGCGCAACGCCATGCCGAACGCGGCCGTCGACTTCCCCTTGCCGGGTCCCGTGTGCACCATGAGCAGCGGCCTCGTCCGGCGCTGCCGGGTCGTCAGCCCGTCGTCCGGGACGTTCTCCGGTCTGCCCTGCGGCATCTCAGCCCGCCTTCCTTCGATCGCGTACGAGATCGCCCAGCGACTCCAGCGGGAGCACCCGTGCGCCCAGCCGGAGGGCCAGCGCGCCCGCCAGGCCCAGGCGGACCGGCCCGCTCTCGCAGTCGACGACGACCGAGGTCACCCCCGCGAGCGCGGTGGCCGCGCGGGTCACGTCTCCGCCGGAGGTCGCACGGCCGTCGGTCACGACGACGAGGAGGGGGCGGCGGTCCGGATCGCGCATCCGTTCCACCCGGAGCACCTCCGCCGCCGTCGCGAGGCCCTCGGCCAGTGGGGTGCGCCCGCCCGTCGGGAGCGCGCGGAGCCGGGCCGCGCCCGCCTCCACCGAGGAGGTCGGGGGGAGCGCCACGGTCGCGCCCCTGCCGCGGAAGACGACCAGGCCAACCTTGTCCCTGCGCTGGTAGGCGTCCAGCAGCAGGCTCAGCACGGCCGTCTTGACGACCGCCATCCGCCTGCGCGCCCCCATCGAGCCGCTGGCGTCGACGACGAACAGCACGAGGTTGCCTTCGCGGCCCTCGCGGACGGGCTCGCGGAGGTCCTCGCGTCTGAGAATCAGGCCGGGGCCGCGTCTGCCCCGGAGGGCCTGGCGGGGTGCGGCCGCCAGGAGGGTGGCGGGGAGATCGATGGCGCTGGGACCGGTGCCGCCCGCGACGCGGGCCCCGATGGTGCGGCCGTGGCGTCCCCGGCCGCTGGACCGCCGGCCCGCCACGCCCTCGCCCACTCCGGCGACCCTGAGTACGGGCACGCGGAACGGGGTCCCCACCGCCGCCACGTCGTCCGGGGCGGAGCCTTGGGGGGCCGCGTCACCGGACCGAGGGGCGGGGCCGGTCCCGTCACCGGGGGGAGGGTCGGACGCGGGGCCACCGCCGCCTTCGCCCGAGATCTCGTGAGACGGGGCAGCGGGGCAGCCGGACTGCGAACCATCGGACTGCGAACCATCGGGCCGCGCGCGATCGGATCGGGGGCCATCGGATTGGGGGCCGCTGGGATCGTCAGGGCCCTCCGGCCGGCCGGGGGCGTCGCGGTCGTCCGGGTCGTCCGGGTCGTCCGGGTCGTCGGGGCCGTCGGGCTCGGTCCGGTCCAGCAGGTCGTCGAGAAGACGTTCGTCCAGCCCGGGCGCGTCGAACGGGTCGCGGCGACGGCGGTGCGGCAACGCGAGACGGGCCGCCACCCGGACGTCCTCCCGGGTCACCACGTCCCGCCCCTGCCAGGCGGCGTGCGCCACGGCCGCGTGAGCGGTGACGAGATCGGCGCGCAGACCGTCCACCTCGAAACCCGCGCAGACGGCCGTGATCTGCCGCAGCCGCGCGTCGGGCAGCCGTACCGCCGGAAGGGCGGTCCGGGCCTCCGCGATCCGCTCGGCGAGCGCGGCCTCCTCAGCGGCCCATCGAGCCGCGAACCCCTCGGGGTCGGCGTCGAACGCGAACCGCCGCCGGACGACCTCCGCCCGTTCGCCGGGCTCCCGGGTCGCCCGCACCTCGACGGTCAGCCCGAACCGGTCGAGCAACTGCGGCCGGAGCTCCCCTTCCTCCGGATTCATGGTCCCGACGAGCAGGAACCGCGCGGCATGCCGTACCGAGACGGTCTCGCGCTCCACGTAGCAGACCCCGAGCGCCGCCGCGTCGAGCAGCAGATCGACCAGATGGTCGTGCAGGAGGTTCACCTCGTCCACGTAGAGAACACCCCGATGGGCCGCCGCGAGCAGCCCGGGCTCGAAGGCCTTGACCCCTTCGGTCAGCGCTCGCTCAAGGTCCAGCGACCCGGCCAGCCGATCCTCCGACGCCCCGACCGGAAGCTCCACCAGCGACGCCGGCCGCCGCACCCGAGCGGCGTCCGGCTCGTGCGGCCCGTCGGGGCAGCCGGGATCGGGCGCCGCCGGGTCGCAGTGGAAGCGGCACCCCGCCACCACGGTGACCGGGGGCAACTGAGCGGCCAGCGCGCGGACGATCGTGGACTTCGCGGTTCCCTTCTCCCCGCGCACCAGGACGCCGCCGGTCCGGGGCGACACCGCGTTCAGCACCAGGGCCAGCTTCAGGTCGTCGAGCCCGACGACGGCGCTGAAGGGATAGGCAGGGTTCACGGTGCGGCCTTCCGGTTGACGTACGTGATCCGCCAGCCGACGTGCCCGGCGGCCAACCTGGTGTGGGACAACGGCGCGACGTCGAAGACCGCGGCCCGCGTCGCGGTCAGGCCGAGCGCGTGCGCGAGCGCCGCCCGGATGGGCCCGGCGTCGCAGACGGCGACCACGCGGGCGGCGTCCGCGCGGAGCGACTCCATCCACGCGGCCACCCGCGCGCCCATCTCGGCGAGGCTCTCCCCGCCGTGCGGGGAGGCGTCCGGGTCGGTCAGCCACGCGCCGATCCCCGCGTGGTCGGCCGCGGCGACCTCCCCGAACGGGCGTCCCGCCCAGTCTCCGTAATCGGCCTCGGCGAGCGCGCCGGCCACGACGGGCTCGCGGTCCGACACGGCCCGGGCGGTCGCCACGGCGGCGGCCCAGGGCGCGGTGAGGACGAGCGCGTCGTCGGGGAGGCCCAGCACGGCGGCCTGTGCCCTGGCCTGGGCGACTCCCGACGGATCGGGGTCTTCGGGCATGGGGAAGCAGGCACGCCGGGCACCGGGCGTCCCCGCCTGACGGATGAACAGCACGGCTCAGCCGCGCGGATGGTGCTCGACGGCGCGTAGGTCGCTCACAAGGGCCTCCTCAGGGATGACGCGTCCCGGCAGACGAGGTCACGGTGGCCAAGCGACCTGGCTCCCGGGGTCCATGCCCCGGATACAGTGGCGCGACCGCACCGGCATCTCACCGGATTTCCCTTGGTCACCGCGAAACCTTCCGGACGGTACCCGTTCCGGACAATCAGCGTCAACAGCCTCAGACCGCGCCAGGGGGCAGGATCCGAAGTCCCCGAGGCGGTCCGGCCTCGATGAGGGCGAGCAGGGCGCGGGTGTCGACGTTCCGCTCGACGAGGTCCCCGAGCGCGTCCAGCCGTGCCTCCCGCAGCGCCGCGAAGGAGAGGCCGGGGTCGCCGTGGAACTCCCGTCCCGCCGCCCGCGCCACCTCCGAGAGGAACGCCCGCCGGAACCCGTCGTTCTCCAGCGCTCCGTGCCAGGTCGTGCCCCACACGTTCCCCACGCGGCATCCGTCGAGGAACCCCTCGCCGGCGTCGCGCGTCACGATCCCGTGGTGGATCTCGTACGCCTCCACGGGATGCCCGTAGGCCTCGCCGCTCGGGCGTCCGAGGGTCTTCTCGGCCGCGAACACGACGTCGGCGGGTAACAGCCCCAGCCCGGCGACCCGGCCGGCGCCCGACTCGACCTGGTCGGTGATGGTGCGGGCGAGCATCTGGTAGCCCCCGCAGATGCCGAGCACCGGCCCCGTCCTCCGGGTCACGAGCTCGGCGATCCCGGTCTCGCGCAACCAGGCGAGGTCGCTGACGGTGGCCCGCGAACCGGGCAGGACCAGCAGGTCGGCGTCCGCGCACCCGTCCGGGGACGTGGCGAACGTGACCACGACCCCCGGCTCGGCGGCCAGCGCGTCCACGTCGGTGAAGTTCGAGATCCGCGGATAGCGCACGACCGTCACCCGCAGCGCCCCGCCGGCCGCCGCCGCGCCCCGCGTCCGGGTGTCGAGAGGGAGGGTGCCGAGCGGCCGGGTGTCGAGCGACAGGGAGTCCTCGACGTCCATCCAGAGCCCGTCGAGCCAGGGCAGCACGCCGTAGACGCGCCGCCCGGTCAACCCCTCGATCATGTCCAGCCCGGGAGCGAGCAGCTCGCGCGCCCCCCGGAACTTGTTCACGATGAAACCGGAGACGTGGGCCTGGTCGGCGGCGTCCAGCAGCGCGACCGTGCCGTACAGGTGCGCGAAGACCCCGCCGCGGTCGATGTCTCCCACCACGACCACCGGCAGCCCGGCCGCCCGGGCCAGGCCCATGTTCGCGATGTCCCCGGCCCGCAGGTTGATCTCGGCCGGGGAGCCCGCCCCTTCGCAGACCACCACGTCGAACTCGGCGGCCAGCCGCCTGTACGACTCGACCGCCACGGCCCGCAGTTCGTCCCGCCGGGCGCCGTACTCCACGGCGTCGACGTCGGCGACGGGCCGGCCGCGTACGACGACCTGGCTGCGGCGGTCGCTGCCCGGCTTGAGCAGGATCGGGTTCATGTCGGCCGTCGGCTCCAGCCCGCAGGCCGCCGCCTGCACGGCCTGCGCCCGCCCGATCTCCGCGCCGTCGGCGGTCACGTAGGAGTTGAGCGACATGTTCTGCGCCTTGAACGGCGCGACCCGCACGCCCTCCCGGGCCAGCCACCGGCAGATCCCGGCGGTGACCACGCTCTTCCCGGCGTCCGACGTCGTCCCCGCGACCAGCAGTCCACCCTTCACAAGCCGGACAGCATACGGCCGGGGGACCGTACGGGAAAGGCGGGTCAGGGCACGACGAGCGCGTTCGCGCCCAGGAGGACCTTGATGTCGCCGGCGAACGCGCCGTTGTTGATGTTCACCGCGTAGTCGGGCAGCTCCACGACATTGATCTTCCGGTTGAGCCGCTCCACGCGCAGCCGTACTGGGGTCTCACCGGGGTGGACGGTCAGGATCCGCTTGAGCTCGTGGACGAGCTCTCTGTTGACGCGCTCCTCGCGGAGGGCGATCACGATCGGTTCGCGGCCGTCGGCCTGGATGCCGGAGATGTCGAGGAACGTGATGTCGGTGGCGTTGAAGGAGATGGTCGCCTCGTCACCGTCGCCGCGTGAGCGGATCCGGCCGGTGACGGCGACGACCAGGTCGGGGGCGAGGTTGCTGCCGTACAGCTGGTAGGTCTGCGGGAAGCAGGGCACCTCGATGGAGCCGTCGTGGTCCTCGATCTTGAGGATGGCCCAGACGTCGCCCTTCTTGGTGACCTTCTTGTCGACGCCGGAGATGATGCCGGCGATGCGGACGTTGCCCTGCCCGGCCTGGCCGTCCAGCACCTGGGCGATGCTGAGGTCCCGGTTGCGTTCGAGGATGCGTTCGGCGCCGTTGAGGGGGTGGTCGGAGACGTAGAGGCCGAGCATCTCCCGTTCGAAGGACAGCTTCGTCTTCTTGTCCCATTCCCCTTCGGGAACGGAGATGTGGAAGACGCTGCCCGCCCCGCTGTCGTCGTCGAACGCGCCGAACAGCGAGTCCTGGCCGAGGGCCTCCTTGCGCTTCACGTCGATCACGGCGTCGACGGCCTGGTCGTGGATCTGGATCAGCCCCTGGCGGGTGTGCCCGAGGCCGTCGAACGCGCCGGCCTTGATCAGAGATTCGATGGTGCGCTTATTGCAGACGACCTGGGGGACCTTGGTCAGGAAGTCGTTGAAGTCGGTGTAGGCGCCCTTCTCACGGCGCGCGGAGATGATGCCCTTGATGGCGTTCTCCCCGACGTTCTGGATCGCGCCCAGGCCGAAGCGGACGTCCTCCCCGACGGCGGAGAACCGCAGGCCCGACTCGTTGACGTCGGGCGGCAGGACCTTCAGCTTCATCCGGCGGCACTCGGCGAGGTAGAGCGCCATGCGGTCCTTGTTCGTGCCGACCGAGGTCAGCAGGGCGGCCATGTACTCGGCCGGGTAGTTGGCCTTGAGGTAGGCCGTCCAGTAGGAGACGAGTCCGTAGCCGGCGGTGTGGGACTTGTTGAAGCCGTAGGAGCTGAACGGTTCAAGGACGTCCCAGACGGCCTTCGCCGATTCCTCGGTGTAGCCCTTGGCGACCATGCCGGAGGAGAAGGTGGCCCATTGCTTGTCCATCTCCTCCTTCTTCTTCTTGCCCATCGCCCGGCGCAGGATGTCGGCGCCACCGAGGGTGTAGCCGGCCAGCTGCTGGGCGATGGCCATGACCTGCTCCTGGTAGACCACCAGGTGGTAGGTGGTGCCGAGGATCGGGTCGAGCACTTCCTTGAGCGAGGGGTGGATCGGGGTGATCTCCTGCTGCCCGGCCTTGCGCAGCGCGTAGTTGACGTGCGCGTTCGCCCCCATCGGGCCGGGACGGCCCAGGGCCAGGATGGATGAGATGTCCTCGAACCGGGTCGGGGCGATCAGCTTGGTGAGGTCCCGCATCATCGAGCTGTCGAGCTGGAACACGCCGAGCGTGTCGCCGCGCGCCAGCAGCTCGTAGGTCTTCTTGTCGTCCAGCGCGAGACTGAGCATGTCGAGGTCGAGGCCGCGGTTGTCCTTCACGTTCTGCACCGCGTCGCCGATGACGGTCAGGTTCCGCAGGCCCAGGAAGTCCATCTTCAGGGCGCCCATGGACTCGGAGCTGGGTCCGTCGAAGCCGGTGATGCGGGCTCCGTCGTCGGGCCGCTTGAAGATCGGCATGACGTCGAGCAGCGGCTGCGACGACAGGATGACGCCCGCGGCGTGGACGCCGGTGCCCCGGGTCAGTCCTTCGAGGCCGAGCGCGGTGTCGATGACCCGCTTGACGTCGGAGTCTTCCTCGTAGAGCTTGCGCAGCTCGGTCGCCTCGGCGTACCGGGGGTGCTTCTCGTCGAAGATGCCGGTGAGCGGGATCTCCTTGCCCATGACGGCCGGCGGGAACGCCTTGGTGATCTTCTCGCCGACCGGGAAGGGGTAGCCGAGGACGCGGGCCGCGTCCTTGACCGCCGCCTTCGATTTGATCGTCATGTACGTGATGATCAGCGAGACGTTGTCCTCGCCATACTTCTCCGTGACATAACGGATCATGTCACCGCGCCTACGCTCGTCGAAGTCCAGGTCGACGTCGGGCATGGAGATGCGTTCAGGGTTCAGGAACCGCTCGAACAGCAGGGAGTGCTCGATGGGGTCGAGCTCGGTGATCCCGGTGACGTAGGCCACCATCGACCCGGTGGCCGATCCTCGGCCCGGGCCGAGCCAGATGCCGCTCTCCCTGGCGTAACGGCAGATGTCCGCGACGACGAGGAAGTAGCCGGGAAAGCCCATGCCCTCGATGACGCCGAGCTCGTACTCGATGCGCTCCAGCACCTCGGCCGGCACGGGGTCGCCGTAGCGTCGCACCGCGCCGCTGTGGGCCTCCTTGCGCAGCCAGCTCATCTCGGTCTCCCCTTCGGGGACCGGGAACTTGGCGGCGAGGTCGCGGTGGGCGAACACCTCGTCGTACGGCTCGACCCGCTCGGCGATCAGCAGGGTGTTCTTGCAGCCCTCGGCCCACAGGTCGGAATTGGGGTCGAGCGCCCACATCTCCTCGGCGGTGCGCACGTAGTAGCCGTTGCCGGAGAAGCGGAACCGGTTGGGATCGCTGAGCAGGGAGTTCGTGCCGACGCAGAGCAGCGCGTCGTGGGCGGTCGACTGGTCCTCGGTCACGTAGTGGGAGTCGTTGGTGACCAGGGGCGGGATGCCGAGGGTCTTGCCGATCCGCAGCAGGTCCTCGCGGACCCCCGTCTCGATCGGGATCCCCCCGTGGTCCATGATCTCCAGGAAGTAGTTGTCCCGCCCGAAGATCTCCTGGTACTTCGCGGCGTGCTCCAGCGCCTTGTCGTACTGGCCGAGCCGGAGCCGCGTCTGCACCGCCCCGGACGGGCAGCCCGTGGTGGCGACGATCCCCTCGTGGTACTGCTCGAACAGGTCGTCGTCCATGCGGGGGTACTTCTTCATGTGGCCTTCGAGGGAGGCCAGCGACGAGATCCTGAACAGGTTGCGCAGACCCTGGGCGTTGACCGCCCACATGGTCTTGTGCAGATAGGTGCCGCTCGCCGACACGTCGCCGCCGAGGCCGGTGCGCTCGTCGGACTTGCGCTGGTGGGGTTCGCCCCAGAACACCGGCTGCTTGTAGTGGCGGGACTCGGGGCTGACGTACCCCTCGATGCCGATGATCGGCTTGACCCCGGCCGCCTTCATCTTCGACTGGAACTCGTAGGCGCCGAACATGTTGCCGTGGTCGCTCATCGCGATCGCGGGCATGCCCAGCTCGGCCGCCCGCTGGGCCAGCTTGCCGATCTTCGCCGCTCCGTCCAGCATGGAGTATTCGGTGTGAACATGCAGGTGAACGAACGAATCAGCCACTGGTGATCTCTGGCCTTTCGTGGTGGGGCGAGCAGAACCCCAACTCTATCGAGAGCCCGGAGGGGCCGTCGTGGCTCATCGGCAGAGGCGTGATTCCCGGTGCTGGAGAAACCTCAGGAGCCCACGGCGAGTCGTGCGCCGCACCTGCGACATCCAGGCGCGGAAAAAATCTTGGAAAATCTTCCGGGCGCGTGTCGAAACCGGCCCGGCTCGTTCGCAGCGTGTCCAGAGGGCCGGACGGGCCGGCCCCGCCGACACGAGGTGACGACCACCATGACCCAGCAGATCGCCTACTCCCGACCGATCTCCGCCCAGCGTCTGCTCCTCGGCTGCGGCGTCGTCGCCGGTCCCGCGTACGTGACCGTCGCCATGGCCCAGGCGCTCACCCGGGAGGGCTTCGACCTGGCCCGCCATCCGTGGAGCTACCTCGCCAACGGCGATCTCGGCTGGATCCAGACCGCGAACTTCGTCCTCACCGGCCTGGCCGTGATCGCCGCCGCCGTCGGCCTGCGCCACGCCCTGGCGCCCGGACGGGGAGCCCGGTGGGCGCCGATCCTGGTCGGCGTCTTCGGCGCGAGCATGATCGGAGCGGCGATCTTCCCCGCCGACCCCGCCATGGGCTTCCCCGCCGGCACCCCGGAGGGGCCGGGACTCGTCACCCTCTCGGGGATCCTGCACATGGCGGCCGGGGGCGTCGGGTTCCTGTGCATGGCGGCGGCCTGTTACGTCGTCGCCTCGCGGCAGGCCCGTGAGGGCCGCAGCGGCGGTGCCCTGCACTCCCGTGTCACGGGCACGCTGTTCCTCGGCTCCTTCGCCGGCATCGCATCCGGCGGCGGCGCCGCCTGGACGAACCTGATGTTCGTCGCCGGCATCGTTGCGGTCTGGACCTGGCTGTCGCTGGTGTCGCTGAACCTGTCCCGTCAGGCCGCCTGACCTTCCCCACCGATTCCATAGAGAAAGTTCCATAGAGAAAGGCAGTTCACGATGCGATACCTGGTCACCCTCAAGGTCGCCGCCCAGCCCGACGGGCCGCCGCCGGCCGACCTCATGGAGGCCATCGTCAAGCTCGGCCAGGAGGCCACCGAGGCCGGGACCCTGCTCGACACCAGCGGCCTCGCGGGCAGCGCCGAGGGGGCGAGAGTCGAGGTCGCCGGCGGCCGGCTGATCGTCAGCGACGGGCCGTTCGCCGAGGCCAAGGAGCTGATCAGCTACGCGTTGTACGAGGTGAGGAGCAAGGAGGAGGCGGTGGAATGGGCCGCCCGCTTCCTCAGGCTGCACCGCGACCTGTGGCCGGGATGGGAGGGCGAGGCCGACGTACTGCGGCTCTTCGGGCCCGAGGACTTCGCCGCACCGGCCTGACCCGCGGCGTCCGCCGGCCGCCTCGTCAGCGCTTCACCAGTCGCTTCACCGGCTGCTCCACCGGCTGCTCCACCGGCCGCTCCACCGGCCGCGGACGTCGCTCCGCGGCCGGATGCGGTATGCAGGACGCATGACGTCACCTGATCCGCACCGGGCGGTGGAGGCGGTGTGGCGGATCGAGTCGGCCCGCGTCATCGCCGCCCTGGCCCGCATGGTGAACGACATCGGGCTGGCCGAGGAGCTCGCGCAGGACGCGCTGGTGGCCGCCCTCGAAGAGTGGCCACGCAAGGGCGTGCCGGACAATCCGGGGGCCTGGCTGACGCTCACCGCGAAGCACCGGGCCCTCGACCGGTTCCGCCGTCGCGACACCTACCAGCGCAAGCTGCAGGAGATCGGCCGGGACATGGAGCTCCGCCAGGAGTCGGCGGAAGCCGAGCTCGACGACGCCCTCGACGACCACATCGGCGACGACCTGCTCCGCCTGATCTTCACCGCCTGCCATCCCGCGCTCCCCGCCGAAGGGCGGCTCGCGCTCACCCTCCGCCTGCTCGGCGGGCTGTCCACCGCCGAGATCGCGCGCGCCTTCCTCGTGCCCGAGCCCACCGTCGGGCAGCGCATCTCCCGCGCCAAACGCACGCTCGCCGACAGGAAGATCCCGATCGAGCTGCCGCCGCCCGCGGAGCTCCCGGTGCGGCTGGCCTCCCTCCTGGAGGTCGTCTACCTGATCTTCAACGAGGGGTACGCCGCGACCTCCGGCGACGACTGGACCCGCCCGTCGCTGTGCCAGGAGGCCATACGTCTCGGGCGGGTCCTGGCCGGCCTCATGCCCGCAGAACCCGAGGTGCACGGCCTGCTCGCGCTCATGGAACTCCAGGCATCACGCATTCCGGCCAGAACCGCCCCTGACGGCACGCCCGTCCTCCTGCTCGACCAGGACCGCGGCCACTGGGACCGGCTCCTGGTGCGCCGCGGCCTGGAGGCGCTGCGCCGCGCCGGGGAACTGGGCACGCTCGGGCCGTACGGGCTGCAGGCGGCCATCGCCGCGTGTCACGCACGCGCGCTCACCCCGCAGGCCACCGACTGGGAACGCATCGCCGCCCTCTATCGGCTGCTGGCCCACCTCACCCCGTCGCCCGTCGTCGAGCTGAACCGGGCGGTCGCGGTCGGCATGGCGTACGGGCCCGCGCGCGGGCTGGAGATCGCCGACGGCCTTCAGGACGAGCACGCCCTGCGCGGGTACGCGCACCTGCCCGCCGTACGCGGGGACCTGCTGGCCAGGCTCGGCCGGTCCGAGGAGGCCGCCGCCGAGTTCCGCCGCGCCGCCGGGCTGACCCGGAACGCACGCGAGCGCGATCTCTTCCTCGCCCGCGCCACCGCTCTCTCGGCCTGACCCGCCCCACAGAGCCGTTCCGAGGCTTGGCGACGTCGTGATGGGGACGGGCTCACAGGGCGCGGTGCATGATGTGCAGACCCACGTAGCCGAGCACGGGGTGGCGGAAACCCTCCGGCAGGGTGCACAGCACCTCGAATCCGAGCGAACGGTACAGTCCCACCGCGCGCACGTTGGTCTCCACGACCGCGTTGAACTGCATGGCCCGGAAGCCGGCCGCCCGTGCCCACCCCACCGCGTACTCGCCGAGCGCCCGGCCCACTCCCCGCCCCTCGTGAGCCGGGTCGACCATGAAACTGGCACTGGCGATGTGTCCGGCGTTGCCCATGTGGTTGCGGTTCATCTTGGCCGTGCCCAGAATCGTGCCGGAGTCGTCCACGGCGACCACCGTGCGGTCCGGCTCGGGCAACAGCCACCAGTCGCGCCCCTCTTCCCTCCCCAGATCCACGGGATAGGTGAAGGTCTCCCCCGCGGCCACGATGCGGTGGAAGAAGGGCCAGATGGCAGGCCAGTCGGACGTGCGGGCTTCTCTGATCAGCATTCTCCGTGATTCCCCTTGATCGCCCTACAACCGGGCGCACAGCCGGTGTAAATCCGGCACCTCTACCGACGCGCGTACCCTTCCCGCTCAGGCCGTTCGCCCTGCCACGTCACGCCGGCCGAGGGCGACACTGCCGCTCAGCGGGGACAGTACGGCGGCCGCCGCCGGTCAGGCGCTGTCGCCTTGGGGGGAGGAGCGCAGCTCGACGCAGCACTCTCCCGGCCGGGGCGCCAGGACGGCCCGCACCCTGCCGGCCTCCAGGCCGGTGAGCACGCCCTCGAGGAAGGCGTGGTTGATCCCGCAGACCAGTTCCGGGGCCCGGGCCGCGAGCGGATGGAACGGGCAGTTGCGCAGCCGTACGCAGGTGGGGGACTCGCGGCCGGGCTCGAAGCCGTGCCGCGACAGCAGGCCCTCGATCAGTGTGAGGGCGCGTTCCGCGCCGAGCCGGCCGGGCTTGGCCCGGGCCCGTTCCGAGGCGCCGATCTCCTCGCCGCGCCGACCGGCCACCCGGACCGCCGCCTGGCGGGCGCTTCCGTCTTCGCCCTCCGCGAGGACGGCATCCATCAGGATGCCGGCGAGCACCTCGTGCCGCCGTTCGGGGATCGTGACGCGGATGTCGGTCTCGGCCGGCTCGTAGACCTTCGGCGTGCGGCCGACCTTGCGGATGCCGCCCACCGGCTCGTAGCGGGCGCGCAGCAGCCCGGCGTCCACCAGTTTGTCCAGGTGGAAGGCGGCCAGTTTGCGGGAGATTCCGACCGAGGCGGCGGCCTCGTCACGGGTCACCGGACGGCGCGCCCTGCGGATGTAGGTGTACATGCCCTGGCGCAGCACGTCGTCGAGCGCGGCCACCGCACTGATCGCGGGATCGGTCGTCACCCAGTCACGATAACGCCCGCGACCACGGTCGAAAACCATGAGGCCGCCGATATCCGCGGCCTCTTGACCGCCGACTCAAATAAGACCAACATTTGTTGGCGTAACTAGCGGCGCACGCGGAGGAGGCCGACGATGACGGGCAGAGCACCGCACGAGGCCAAACGACCGGTCAGCGCGGTGCTGGCCGGGCCGTACGGCCATCCGTTCCACCCGATGCTGGTCACGGTGCCGATCGGAGCCTGGGTGGCGAGCATGGTCTTCGACGTCGCCTCCCGGTTCGCGTCGGATCCGGGCTTCCTGGCCGAGGGCTCGAAGTGGCTGATCGCCATCGGCGTGCTCGGCGCGCTGGCCGCGGCGATGGTCGGCTTCCTCGATCTGCTCGCCATCCCGGCCGGCACGCCGGCGTTCCGCACGGGTCTGCTCCACATGGGGCTGAACCTCGTGGTCACCGCCGCGTACGCCGCCGGCTTCCTGTGGCGCCGGGCCGACGAGGCGGCGGGCGCCGTCGCGCCCGGCCCGCTGCTGCTCTCGGCGGGCGGCCTGGCGCTGCTCGCGGTCTCCGGTTACCTGGGCGGCAAGCTCGCCTACCGGTACGGCGTACGGGTGGCCGACGAGGCCACCCAGGCCGGCGGTTTCCGGCGCTGACCCCCGTCCACAATCACAGGAGGAGAACTCATCATGGGTATCGCGGCACTGGTCACCTGGCTGCTCACCGCCGTGGGCGGCTTCGTCATGCTGGGCGTCTGGATCGCCAGAGGAGGCCGGCGTACCAGCCGCTTCTCGCCAGGGCTGATATTCGGTCACTTCGCCCTGGCCGCCGCCGGGCTGGTGGTGTGGATCGTGTACCTGGTCGCCGGCGTCGCCGCCCTGGCGTGGGTCGCGCTGGTCCTGCTGGTCCCGGTCGCGCTGCTGGGCTTCGCGATGTTCGCCCGGTGGATCCCCGCCTACCGCTCCCGTGAGGCGGTGGCCGGCGGGCCGGGCGCCACCGGTGCGGCGGGACCGCCCGAGCGGCACTTCCCGGTGGTGATCGTGGCCGGACACGGTCTGCTGGCGGTGGCCACCGTGGCGCTGGTGCTGCTGACCGCACTCGGCGTGAGCGGCGGCTGACATGCGCTCCTGTTCCGCCCTGCGGGCGATCGACGAGCCGCTCGACGGCGTGGACCTGGCCGCCGCCGAGCGGGCGGCCGGCGAGTTCCTCAAGGCGCTGGGCATCTCGACGGACTCCGAGAGCCTGCGGGAGACTCCGGCGCGGATGGCCCGGGCGTACGCCGAGCTGTTCACGCCCCGCCCGTTCGACCTGACCACCTTCCCCAACGAGGAGGGCTACGACGAACTCGTGCTGGCCCGGGCGATCCCGGTCCGCTCGGTCTGCGAGCACCACCTGCTGCCCTTCGCCGGAGTCGCCCACGTCGGCTACCTCCCCGGCGACCGCATCCTCGGGCTGTCCAAGCTGGCTCGGGTCGTCGAGCACTTCGCCCACCGGCCGCAGGTGCAGGAGCGGCTCACGAAACAGGTGGCCGACTGGCTCGCCGAGCGGTTGCGACCCGCGGGGGTCGGCGTCGTGATCGAGGCCGAGCACACCTGCATGACCCTGCGGGGAGTGCGGGCCGTCGGCTCGACCACCGTCACCTCCGCACTGCTGGGCATCCTGAGAGAGGACGCACGATCCCGTCAGGAGTTCTTCGCCCTCACCGGCACCCGCGCCTGAACAAGGAGACCATCGCCGTGGCACAGCAGAGGTTCGTGATCGTCGGAGCCGGCCTGGCCGGCGCCAAAGCCGCCGAAGCGCTGCGCGAGCAGGGATTCGACGGGCGGATCACACTGATCGGAGCCGAGCCGCACCGCCCGTATGAGCGGCCCCCGCTGTCCAAGGGCTACCTGACGGGCAGGACCGACCGGGCCGGGGTCTTCGTCCACCAGGAAGGCTGGTACACCGGCCACGACGTCGAGTTGCGGCTCGGCGTCGCCGCGGCCGGCCTCGACCGCGGCGCTCACCACGTCGAACTGGCCGACGGCGACGTGATCGCGTACGACAGGCTGCTGCTCGCCACCGGGGCCCGCCCGCGAAGGCCGCCGATCCCCGGCGCGGACGCCCCCCACGTGCGCTACCTGCGCGTGATCGAGGACTGCGAGGCGCTCAAGGACGTCCTCGGGAGCGTGTCCCGGCTTGCGGTGATCGGGGCCGGCTGGATCGGGCTGGAGGTCGCCGCCGCCGCCCGGCAGGCCGGCGTCGCGGTCACGGTGCTGGAGGCGGCGCGACTGCCCCTGCTGCGGGTGCTGGGGCCCGAGGCCGCCCAGGTCTTCGCCGCCCTGCACCGCGACCACGGCGTCGACCTCCGGCTCGGGGTCGCCGTCAGCGAGATCACAGCCGGCGGCGTACGGCTGGGCGACGGAGACGAGATCACCGCCGACGCCGTCCTCGTCGGCGTCGGCGCCGAACCCGACGTACGGCTCGCCCTGCGCGCCGGGCTGCCCGTGGACGACGGCGTCGTGGTGGACGCGGCCCTGCGTACCGGCGACCCGGACATCGTCGCGGCCGGTGACGTCGCCAACGCCTTCCACCCTCTGCTGGGCAGGCACGTACGGGTCGAACACTGGGCCAACGCGCTCAAGCAGCCCGCGGTCGCCGCCGCCACCATGCTCGGCCGGGAGGCGGTTTACGACGACCTGCCCTACTTCTACACCGACCAGTACGACCTCGGCATGGAGTACGTCGGCCACGTCGAACCGGGCGGCTACGACCAGGTCGTCTTCCGGGGTGACGTGGCGGCGCGGGAGTTCGTCGCCTTCTGGCTCAGGGGTGGGTCGCGTCCTGGCCGGCATGAACGTCAACGTCTGGGACGTCGTCGAGCCGATCAAGGCGTTGATCCGCACCGGAACACCCGTCGACCCCCATGCGCTGGCCGACCCCGGCCGGCCACTGGCCGCGCTCGGCGCCGAAGCGTCGAAGCCGGCAGAACGTGAGTCGCTCCGGCTTCGCCCGGAGGAGGAGTGATGACCGGCTCCTTCTGGTGGGACCTGGCGATCGGCGTGATGGGCGCGCTGCTGCTCGCCTGGCTCGCTCTGGTCCTGGTGCTGGCGGCCCTGCGGCCCCGGGGCGGGTTGCTCCGTGAGGCACTGCGAGTGCTGCCCGACGTGCTGCGCCTGGTCCGCCGCCTCGCCGCCGACAGCACGCTGCCCCGGGGCATCCGCATCCGGCTGGGCCTGCTGCTTGCCTACCTGGCGATGCCGATCGACGTGATCCCCGACTTCATCCCGGTCCTGGGCTACGCCGACGACGCCATCATCGTCACCGCGGTGCTTCGTTCGGTCGTACGCCGTGCGGGCCTGCCGGCCGTACGCGCTCACTGGCCAGGGACCGAGGACGGCTTCGTCGCGCTGACCCGGCTGACCGGCCTGGGCACGGCGACCGACTCCGGCCAATCGAAGTAACACGTCCGGCGTCAGGCGAAGCGTGGCGTTGCAACTGTGGGCCGACTAGCGCTGCTTGAGGCGCTGCGCCTCCTTGCGCACCTCGGCCTGAATCTCGCGCTCGCGCTGCAGCCACTCGGGGTTCTCCGCCTTGATGGCGTCGATCTCGGCGGTGGTCAGCGGCCCGGTGATGCCGCCCCTGGCCAGGCCCGAGTTGGAGACGCCCAGCTTCACGGCGACGACCTGCCGGGGGTGCGGCCCGTTGCGCCGCAGGTCGGCCAGCCAGGCAGGCGGGTCGGCCTGCAGCGCGTTCAGCTCATCCCTGGAGACGACTCCCTCCTGGAACTCGGCGGGAGTGGCCGAGAGGAGCACACCCAGTTTCTTGGCCGCGGTCGCGGGCTTCATCGTCTGAGTGGCCTTGAGCTTGGTCATGGTGTCAAGGGTATGACGCGGAGCCGCTTTCCCTGGCATCGGTACGCTGGGGAGGTGACCGACAGGGAGTTCCGGCTGGCGTACGTGCCCGGGGTGACGCCCGCCAAATGGGTCGGCGTCTGGGCCGAGCGGGTGCCCGACGTGCCACTCACCCTGGTCTCCGTCGCCGCCGCCGAGGTGGTGAAGCTCCTGCGCGACGGCGGCGCCGACGCCGGGTTCGTACGGCTGCCCGTGGACCGTGAAGGGCTCAGCGTGATCCCTCTCTACGTCGAGACCACCATGGTCGTGGTGCCGAAGGACCACATGGTGGCCGCCGCCGACGAGGTGACCGTCGCCGATCTCGCCGACGACGAGGTGTTCCATCCGATGGACGACACCCTGGAGTGGACGGCCCTGCCGGGGCGGCCGGCTTTCACGCGTCCGGACACGACGGCGCAGGCGATCGAGCTGGTGGCGGCGGGCACCGGGCTGCTGCTGGTGCCGCAGTCGCTGGCGCGTCTGTATCACCGCAAGGACCTGACCTACCGGCCGGTCGTGGAGACGCCGCAGTCGCAGGTCGCGCTGGCCTGGCCCACGGAGGCGACGACCGAGCTGGTGGAGGACTTCATCGGCATCGTCCGGGGGCGCACGGCGAACAGTTCGCGGGGCCGTGCCCCCGCGCCCGCTCAGGAGAAGGCGCGGAAACAGCCGCGGAGTCCCGCTCCGGGCGGATCGGGCCGCCGGAGCGCGCAAACCGGCCGGGGCAGAAAGGGCCACCGCCCCCGCTGAACCGCGCGACAGGAGACGCCTGTGCCGCCGATGCCGCATCAGCGCGCCGGCGTCGCGCGCCGTCCTGTATTCGGGGGGTAAGGCGTTCACCGCAGAATACTGCCGGTAGGTGTTCAACCGAACGCGCGGGCCGGCGCCCTGTGTGTGGGTGCGATTCCGCGTGCGTGGTAAATGCGGAACGGTGTGCCGTGATTCGCGACGATCTCGGAAAGCCGCAACAGTGGTCACTCCGCGATTCAGCCGACATCGACAGGGCGGGATCCGATCGTCCTGGTACGAGCGCGACGCATACTCGCTTTCACGTTTTTCAGTCATCGAACACGCGGCAGGAGTGTAACACGCGGCCGGTGGCCGGCAAAGGGGCGTTTCGATCTCTGGACCGATCGCGAGTGCAATTCGCCGCTCGTATAGAAGTGAGAAGTTTGTAACATGTAAACCGCCTGTTCAGTATCGATGAGCGGGTTTCGGCGCCACACTAAACGCGGCCGGTTGCGCGGCCGATATCGGTTGGTGAAAGTTTCTCGCTATCTTGCGTGCCGCTGTGACGGTGTCGTATGCTCCGGCCGTTGCCGCTACGGTTTCTATGCGAGGTTCAGCTTTGCCCGAGTTGATTCCCATTACGGAAAACATTGGCACTGAAGTCCGCGGAATCGATGTCACAGGCCGTATTTCGGATAACGAATTCGAGCGCATCTATCGGGTTATCGACAAGGTCGGCGCGCTCGATGGTCCCGTTCTCGTCGCGGAGCCGGACGTGGTGATCGCCGGGCTCGAGGAGCTACGCCTCGCGTCCATGAGCCCCGTCGAGTTCGTCCAGGAACGCATCCGTGTTCGTTGACTCCTTGGTGGACAAGCTCGCCGAGCATCCCGCGCAGCGGATGCGGTTCGTGGCGCGCGACAGGACCACGCTGGACAAGACGTACGGCGAGATCCACGACGACGCCGTCCGGCTGATGGACGAGCTGCGCGACAGCGGCCTCGGTCCGGGTGACCTCGTCGGCGTGTTCGGCCCGAACTCCTACGAGTGGATTCTCGCCGACCTCGCGCTGCTCGCGCTCGGCTGCGTCCCCGTCGCCATCCCCGCGGAGAACCGTCACGAATCGGCGGAGATCGGCGCGTTCGTCGAGCGTTTCCGTCTGGCCGCGCTGCTGGTGACCCGGCCGCTCCCCGGCGAGGCCGGCCTGCCGGCGGCCACCGCGGTCCTGTCCGAACGGCCGGTCAAGCTCGGCCCGGCCCGGCACGACGACGTTCCGGCGCTGCCGCCTGGAGTGCGCACGATCGCGTTCTCCTCGGGCACCGCCGGGACGCAGAAGGGCCTGATGCTCACCGACGACGGCATCGCCAACACCGTCGAGCTGTCGGCCCGCGCGTGGCGGGTCACGACGGACGACGACATCTTGATCGTGATGCCGTACTCGAACTTCCAGCAGCGCTACCTCACCTACCTCGCGATCTCGACGGGCTGCGCGGCCACCGTCGTACCGCCGGAGATCATGTTCCAGGCGCTCAAGGTCGTGGAACCCACGATCATCCTCGGCCCGCCGTCCTTCTTCGAGGTGCTCTACAACCGGGTCATGGCCGCCGACCCGGCCGAGCGCATGGACAAGGGCCGCGGATGGCTGTCGATGTACGGGTCGCGGGTGCGGCTCATGTACACCGGGTCCGCGCCGGTGCCGCCGGCCATGGTCACCCTGTTCCAGGAGCTCGGCGCGCCGCTGTACGAGATCTACGGCAGCACCGAGGTCGGCTGGATCGCCATGAACGTGCCGGGCGCGGCCAGAGCCGGCACGGCGGGACGGCCCGTGGACGGCGTCACCGTCGAACTCGGCGACGGCGGCGAGGTCGTCGTGCGCGCCGAACGGCCGCAGGTCGCCGGGTACGTGTACGAGGGCGTCGAGACGCAGGACGCCGTCTTCCGTCCCGACGGCAGGATCGTCACCGGCGACCTCGGGGTCCTTGAGGACGGCTTCCTGCGGCTCGCCGGCCGCAAGAACAACGTGATCATCACCCGGAGCGGTGTGAAGATCAACCCGGCCGAGCTCGAGGCCGGCATCGAACGCGCCTTTCCCGGCGTCCGCGCCATGGTGGCCCTGCCGGACGGCGCCGCGCTGCTCGCCTGCGTCGTCTGGCTGGACGACCCGGGCAGGGCGGCCGAGGTCGAGGCGCACATCACACGGATGAACGCGGACCACGAGCCGTCGCACCGCATCGCGACGACTCTCGTCCGCCCGGCGGAGGAGCTCACCGTTGAGAGCGGCCTGTTGACCAGGAACTTCAAGATCGACCGTAGCGCGGTCAGGCGCACCGTCTGGACGAGTGGAGACAGGTGACCGAGGACGAGATCTGCCGGATCATCGCCGGCGTCCTGCCGGGCAGGGACGTCGCACCGCACATGAGCCTCAGGAACGACCTCGGCGTCGACTCGATCGGGCTCATGAGCATCGTGTTCGTCCTTGAGGAACAGACCGGCATCGACACCATGAGCCACATCATGGAGTTCACCGAGGCCGAATACGTGCACGAGATCGTCGGCATCTGCCTGAAGGCGGCCTCATGAAGATCATTGACTTTCACTGCCACGTCGCGGCCGAGATGTGCTTCCCGCCGTCGTTCCGCGACGGGGTCATCGACAACATGGCCGCGGCCATGCACGCGCGCGGCCTGCCGGCGCGCAAGGAACACCTGCGCCGCATGCACGACGCTACCCTCCAGGATCCGCTGTGCGACCAGCTCGTCAAGGAGATGGACGAGGCGGGGATCGACGAGGCCGTGCTGCTGATGCCCGACTTCACCTACGCGCTGAAGGACGGCACGCACACCATCGAGGAGATCGTCGACCACCACAAGGTGGTGACCGACCGGCACCCCGGCCGCTTCCGCGTCCTGGTCGGCGTCGACCCGCGGTGGGGAGCCGACGGGATCGCGCTCTTCGAACGGGCCATCGTCGAGTACGGCTTCGACGGGATGAAGCTCTACCCGCCGTGCGGCTACCGCCTCGACGACAAGGCGCTCTACCCGTTCTACGAGATCTGCGCGCAGCACCGGCTGCCGGTGCTGTCGCACATCGGCGCGACCTCCCCGGCCCTCGACTTCGAGATCGCGCTGCCGATCTACGTGGACCGGCCCGCGCGGGACTTCCCCGGCGTGGACTTCGTGCTCGCGCACGGCAGTGTCCACTACCCCGACGAGTGCGCGATGCTCTGCAACAACCGGCCGAACGTCTACATCGACGCCAGCGGTTACGAGGCCCCCGACGGGGTGGCCGGGCTCAACCGGTTCTTCCGCCGCAACATCAACCACAAGGTGCTGTTCGGAACCGACTGGCCGATCTTCCGGTTGCAGGGCAAGCAGACCAGCTTCGTGGAACGACTCACAGCCGAAGGAGCCTTCCCGGCCGAGATGACCCAGGCCGACCGCGACCTGTTCATGTGGAAAAACGCACAACGGCTTCTCGACAAGAAGGGCACGGGCAAATGACATCGTTGACCGACGGTCTCACCGCCGAGCAGGTCCAGTTCTTCAAGGACAACGGCTACGTCGGCCCCTTCGATCTGTACGAGCCCGGCGAGGCTCAGAAGATCTGGAGCAAGGCCATGATCGAGATGGCGCTGTCGAAGAACAAGCCGCACAACTCGACGATCATCAACTACGACCGGCACCTGGACTGCGACACGCTCTCCGAGCACATCTCACGGCCCGAGATCGTGAACAAGCTGCGTTCACTCCTCGGCGACGACATCATCTGCTGGAAGTCCAACATCTTCCAGAAGCAGCCGGGTGACGCCGGCACCGGCTGGCACCAGGTCGAGAAGTACATCGTCGGCGAGACCACGACCGCCGCCACGCCCTCGTTGAACTTCGCCTACAGCCGCGACGACGACACGGTCCTCCAGGACGTCAGCGTCTGGACCGCCTTCTCCCCGGCCAAACGCGAGAACGGCTGCCTGCGCTTCATCCGCGGCAGTCAGAAGCGCTGGTTCTACGACGAGACCAAACGACTCACCAAGAGCCCGGAGCGCAAGACCGACTTCTTCGGCTACGACTACTCCGAGCTCCAGATAGACCCGAGCTGGGACCCGGAGAAGGACGACGTCGTCGACATGGAGATGGAACCCGGTCAGTTCGTCCTGTTCGTCGAGAAATGCGTCCACGGGTCCCTGCCGAACATCAGCGACCAGACCCGCCTCGGCTACGCGTCCAGGTACGTGATCCCGCAGACCAAGGTGTACGAGCACGTGGACAAGCTGGTCGAGTTCGGCGACGAGATCAGCCTCGACTACCACGGCTGCGTCCTGGTCTCCGGCGAGGACAGGTACGGCTACAACCGGATCTACACCAAGAACCTCAACGGCTACGAGTTCAGGCGGGTGGCCAATGCCTGAGATCGACGACCGGCTGAGGAACTTCGTCGACTTCCTCGGCACGCAGCCGATGGCGCCGGACCTCACCTACGAGGAGGTCGCGCAGAGCACGTCACGTGCCGAACTCGGCATCAGCTCGCTCAACATCCTCATCCTCGTCAACAACTACATCGAGGAGAAGGCCGGCGGGAAGATCGCGCTGCGTCCCGAGTGGGTGCCGATGCTCGACGAGGTCGAAGGCATCCTGTCGGTGATCGAGGAGATCGACGCCGGCGCGCCGGTCGAGGTCTGAGTGGCGGCCATCGGGTCCTTCACCTGGGTCACCGGTCACGCCGAAGGCCGTCCTGAGGACATCCCCGGATTCGAGGACCTGTGGCGCGCGGTGTCGCCGGACACCGCGTTCGCCGCGATGGGGACGGGCACGTACCGGAAGATGACCGGGCCGGTGACCCCGTACATCGTGGACTGTGTGGCGAAGGTGCTGAGCGGGCACGGCGTCCGCGCGGCCGAGGTGGACCGGCTTGTGCTCGCGACCTCGGACGGCGTGCTCGGCCTGCTCGGCAGGGACGTCGCCGTCGACGTCATGCGCGCCGCCGGGCTCACCGCGTGCGTTCCCACGATCGTGTCGCTCCAGCAGTGCTGCAGCTCCATCGAGGCTCTGCGGTACGCCTGGGGCCTGGCCGTCGCGGGCGCGCGCAACGTCGTACTGGTGGCGCTGGACTTCACACCGGACGACCGCGACCGGGTGAGGTCCTTCGCGGTCTTCGGTGACGCCGTGGCCGGCTGCCTCATCAGTCGTGACCACGCCGGCCTCACGCTCGTGGGGACCGGTGTCGCCACCGACTTCTCCGGCATGGTCGGGGAGGACACGTTCGCGACCCGGCAGTCGGTGGCGCGGGCCGCGCTCGGCCAGGCGTTCGGCCAGGCCGGACGCACGCCGGAGGACGTCGCGAAGATCTTCACTTCGAGCCTGTTCGCACCCATCGCGACCTTCAACGCGATGGCCGCCGGACAGGCCCGCGAGAAGCTCCACTTCCAGGAGCCGATGACTCGGTACGGCCACTGCGGCAACGCCGACTGGCTGATCAATCTGACGGACTACCACGACAAGACCGGCCTGGAGCCAGGAGCTCTCTACCTCGCGCAGGCCTCCGCGCCGGGCTTCTTCGCGTGCGCACTACTGGAGGCAGGTACATGAAGATCGTGCTCGACGATCTCCGCGGCCCGGAGATCGCCGCGTTCCTGGAGGACCACCTGCGGGAGATGCACGCCATCACCCCCTCCGAGAGCGTGTACGCACTCGACCTCGACAGGCTCCGGGTCCCGGAGGTCACGTTCTGGTCGGTGTACGACGGCGACCAGCTCGTCGGCTGCGGCGCGATAAAGCGCATCGACGACACGCACGCCGAGATCAAATCCATGCGCACCGCCTACGAGCGCCGGCGCGACGGCATCGCGAGCCTGCTCCTCACCCACATACTGGCGGAGGCCAAGGCGATGGGCATCGAACGGCTCAGCCTGGAGACCGGCGCGACCGAGCCCTTCGAGCAGGCCAGGAAGCTGTATGAGAAGTTCGGCTTCGAAGCCTGCGGCCCGTTCGACGGCTACGGCCCCGACCCGCACAGCTACTTCATGACCCGGACGGTCTGACGACATGAAGGACGTCGTCCACGACTACGACCAGCAGTTGTACGACCGGTCGTTCCTCAACTGCTACCAGCGGCAGGCCATGGTCATGCTCGCCGAGCGTGTCCCCGACCTGCCACTGGCCTTCTACAACTGCCTGGTCGCCGGCGACGACATCGCCGACCAGGTCATCCGCCTCGGCCGGCCGAAGTACGACTTCCAGAGCGACCTGCTCGACCCCGCCGCACTCGCACGCGTCGGGATCACCCGTGAGTACGTGCCGTTCGACACCTACGCGCAGGCACGCGAGCTCATCTTCGACACCGTCGAGCGCACCGGATACGTGATCCTGTTCATCGACGTCTACTACCTCCCGCACACTCCCGAGTACCGCAGCGAGCACGTCGTCCACACGATCACCCTCACCTCCCACGCCGACGGCCTCTGGTCGATCCTCGACGACAACCAGGCCAGTGTGCTGTGCCGGTACGCCTATCCCGAGGACGTCGTCGCCGCGGCGTTCGACAACGGCAAACTGCGGCACGTCAGCTGGTTCCCCGTCGGCCCGTACGACGCCGCCGCCGCGGCGGCCGGGTCGTCGGCGGCGTTCACCGAGGTCCTGCGGACCTACGACGACACCTACGCCCTGCTCGACGGGGTCGCGGACCTGCTGGGGACACCGTGGATCACCCCGGCGCGCACCATCGCCCTGCTGTACGACGCCTTCTCGGTGTACGAGGGGTCACGGGCCTGCCTGCGGGAGTTCGCGAAGCGGCAACCGGCGTACGCGGACGCCGATCCGGCGCTCGCCGACCTCGTCGGCCGGTGCAGGGACATCAGGAACCAGCTGATGATCGGCAAGGCGATCGGCCGGGTGGACGCGTCCCGCGTGGCCGCCGCGTGCGCGGAACTCCGCACGGCCGAGGAGGACACGCTGAAGCGGCTGCGCGGGCTGGGAGGACTCTGATGCCGATCGATCCACGCCTGGTCGTGACCGGCTACGGCCCAGACGGCGAAGCGGTCGTCGTACGCGACACGCCCGTCCCGCCGATCACGGCACGCGCGTTCCCCGGCCAGGAGATGTACCTGCTGTGGGGCAGCCCCGACGGCGGCGCGACCGTCGGCCCGAAGGCTCCCGGCCCGATCACGCTGCCGTTCTTCGCCGGAGCCGGCGGCACGCGGCTCCTGCTCGTGCGCTTCCCGCCCGCGTCCGCGCTCACCGGACCACCGTCCCCCGACGACCAGGCCGAGATCGACGCGGAGGTCCAGGAACGCCTCCCCGGCCTGATGGACGTCTTCGAACCCGGCGACACCTCGGGGATGCACACCACCGACACCCTCGACTACGGCATATGCCTCGAAGGCGAGCTGTGGCTCGAACTCGACTCCGGTGACGAGGTGCGGCTCACCCCCGGTGCCTGCGTCGTCCAGCAGGGGACCCCGCACGCCTGGCACAACCGCTCCGAGACCCCGGCACTGATGGCGTTCGTCGGCATCGGCGCCGAGCGGCCGACATGACGAGGCTGGTCGTCGTCGGGACAGGGCCCCGCCTGTACCGCGAGTTCATGCTGCGTGGCATCGGTGAGCGCCACGACGTCCACATCGTCATCGGCAGACCGGCCGAATGGGAGACGCCGTACGTCACCGGCGTCAGCGTCGTGCCCGGCATGACGCCGGACGGCATCGCGGCCGCCGTCCAGGAGATCGTCGCGCAAGGCGGCGTCGACGGCGTCATGACGTGGGCCGAGGACCACGTCGTCGACACCGCGCTCGCCGCGGCCGCCGCGGGCCTGCCAGGCCCCGGTCCCGACGCCGCACGCGCCTGCCGCGACAAGCACCTCACCCGCTCGGCCCTCGCCGCACGCGGCGTCCCACAGCCCCAATCCGTCCTGGTGGGCGACCTCACCGAGGCGCGCGCCGTGGCCGACAAGTTCGGCTATCCCATCGTCGTCAAGCCGAGAGGCGGCGTCGCGAGCCAGGCCGTCGCGCTCATTCACGACGCCGGGGAACTGGCCGGTCACTTCCCCTCCGCGCACCGTCTCCCGGCCGCCGGCCTGCGCTCCCCGGACCGCTCCGTCCTGATCGAGGAGTACCTCACCGGCGAGGAGATCGCCGTCGACTCGGTCGTGCGGAACGGCCAGGTCATGCCGATCTTCGTCTCGCACAAGGAGATGGGCTACGCGCCGTACTTCGAGGAGACCGGCCACTGGACACAGGCCGCCGACCCGCTGCTGGCCGACCCCGCGATCATCGAGTTCCTCGCCCAGGTCCACACCGCCATCGGCTACTCGACCGGCGCCACGCACACCGAACTCAAACTCACCGGCAAGGGCCCGAAACTCATCGAGATCAACGGCCGGCTGGGCGGCGACCTCATCTCCTACCTGTGCGAGAACGCCTCCGGCGTGGCCCCCGGCCTGGCCCTCGCCGCCGTGTCCTGCGGCGTCGACCCCGACCTGACACCGGTACGCACGTCATGCGCCGGAATCAGGTTCGCCTACCCCCCGTGGCCCGAGACCCGCGTAGAGCAGATCGCCTTCGACGAGGCGGCCCTCCCCCCGGAGACGGACCTCGCCGTTCCCCTGGCCGGCCCAGGCGAGGTCGTCCAACTGCCGAACAAGGACCTCATGGAAGCCCGCGTCGCCTTCGCCACCGCCACCGCGTCCACCCGCGAGGAGGTCTCCGCCGCACTGGACCAGTCCCTGGCGGCACTGCGCTGCACGTGGAGCCCCGCATGACCAAGCCGCGCACGTGGAGTCCCCCATGACCAACCCGCCGCAGACACCCGCCGCCGAAGCCCCTGCGGGGGTGATCCGCACGCTGCGCGAACTGCCGCGATCGGCCGTCGTCCTGCTGTTCGGCATCGCGCTGAACCGCGCGGGAAGCTTCGTCGCGCTCTTCCTGATCCTGTACCTCACGGGCCTCGGCTACAGCCCCGGGCAGGCGGGCCTGATCGTCACCGGTTTCGGCGTGGGCTCGATCGTGGGAACGTTCGCCGGCGGCAGCGCCACCGGAAAGTACGGCCCACGAATCGTGATCATCTGGGCGATGCTGTCGTCCAGCCTCGCCATCGCGGCCCTGACCCTCGTGACATCGCTCGTCCCGCTGCTGGCCGTGAGCTTCGCCGCAGGCGCCTTCGGCCAGATGTACCGCCCCGCCGCCATGACGATGCTCGCCGACCTGACCCCGCCGCGCCGCCTCGTCACGACCTCGGCCGCCGGCCGTTTCGGCCTCAACCTCGGCGCCGCCGTCGGCCCCCTGCTGGGCGTATGGCTGGCCGCCGCGTTCTCCTACCAGGTCGTTTTCCTCGTCAACGCATCAGTGGACCTGCTCTTCGCCGTGGTCGTCCTGCTGGTCATCCCGGCCGCGACCCCTGACCGCGTGAGCGACCACCCCACCACCGGGAACCGGGCCGCCGAGGCCCCGGCCCCCAAGGGCACCGCGCGTTACAAGGACCTGCTGGGGGACCGACGCTACCTGCTGTTCCTCGCCGGCATGTTCATCACGGCCGTCGCCGAGGCCCAGTACCACTCGACGCTCCCGCTCGAAGTGCAGCAACGCGGCTACCCCACCGCCCTCTACGGAGCACTGGTAGCGATCAACGGTGCGTTGGTCATCCTCGTGGAACTCCCCCTGACCCCCTTCGTCCAGCGCTTCCCCATGCGAACCACCGTCGCCACCGGCTGCCTCCTCCTGGGCGTGGGCCTGAGCCTGTTCGGCCTCCCCTTCGGTCCATGGATCTTCGTCCTGGGAGCCGTCGTCTGGACCCTGGGAGAGATCATCAGCGCTCCCAGCATCGGCGCCTACCCGGCCCTGGCCGCGCCGACTCCCACCATCCGCAGCCGCTACATAGGCGCACTCTCGACCTGCCAAGCGGCGGGCTGGGCCATCGGCCCCACGATCGGCACGGCCCTGTTCGAGCACGTGGGCGGCGCTGTCTGGGTGATGTGCGCGGCCCTTGGCTTCCTCGCCTACCTCGGCATGCGCGCAGGCGTCCGCGAGCCCGTCCTGCCCTAGCGTCTGACCGGCTGTGGACGCGCGCCGAGCCTGTCCACCATGGCGCGGTCGAGGACCGCCGTGGTGGCGAGCAGCATGCCCTTCTTCAGCCACCGCGTGTCCTCGGTCTGCACCTTGCGCCGGCCGAGGTACTCCAGCGTCGTCCGGTCGAAGATCCACTCGGTGCGTGCACCCTTGTCCTCCCGGGCGACGGCGATCCCCTCGCGGCCCGCGGCGTCCTGGGACCTGTCCACGATCGTCACGCCGGGGATCCTCGCCACCGCGCGGTACAGTGCCGCGCCGAGCGCGGGCGGCAGCACCTCCTGCTCAAGCAAGGTGCCGATGGTGTCGAACGCCCGCTGCTGCCTGGTCGTGCCGTCACCCTCCTTCGTCTCGGGATCGGCGTAGATCGCCTTCAGCAGGTCGTCCGGGTCGGCCGGCAGCTTGGCGAGTTCCTCGTACCGGTGGCGGTAGTCCACGTCGCCCTGGTCGTACTCCTCCTGCCGGCCGTTGTCGATGATCAGCCCCTTGCCGTTGAACCGCCGCTGCTCGACCCAGATCTCTCGCCTGACCATGGGCTGCATCTCCATCGGGCCCTCACCCGGCATGGTCTGCTCCCGCACCGGGACGGCGAAGGCGTACAGGGTCCTGCGGTAGGAGTACCTGCCCCCCTCTGCCGAGGACCTGGCCGCGACCAGCGAGATGCGTTCCAGCTGCCCGCTCACGTCGTCGGAACTGGCCGTGCCCAGCGGCACCACGGCCAGCCGGCTCGCCGCCACCGCTGTGCCGGCGGGCCGCCGTACGGGCTCCGGCGTCGCCGCCGGTCCGGCTCCCGCGAGGAGCACGGCCGCGCCGACGGCCAGCGCCGCCGCGCCCGCCAGTCCCGCCAGGAGGGGCCGGGGTCGCGTACGGAACGCACGCCGGGTGAGGGACGTCCTGTGCTCGTCGTTGACGATCTCTGCCATGAAGTGCTCCCTGAGGATCCGGAGACGGTCGGCGTCGAGATTCGAAGTCGCGGGCACCGGGAGCTCGTCCCTCCGGTCCGCCGGCTGGTCGGTGCCGCGGTGCTGGTGCGCGTTCATCGGATCGTCTCCTGTGTCGACCGGGCCGTCTGGAGACGGCTCACCAGGTGCTGTCCGCCGGGCAGGGGCCGTTCGGGTTTCGCACGCGTCTTTTTCAGTTCCTCGTCGGTCAGCTTGGTGAGGCGGGTACGCGCGCGGGAGAGGCGAGAGCGCACCGTGCCCTCGGGAACGCCCAGCGCCTCGGCCGCGGCGGCATGGCTCAGCCCGGCCCAGACACACAGCGTGAAGACCTCACGGTCGGCCCGGCGCAGCCTCGCCAGGGCCGCCCGTACGGCATGCAGCTTCTCGGCGTCGCCCATCCGATCGACCGTCTCGTCGGCGAAGTCGGTCACGACCTGTCGCGGAGGCAGCCTCGCCAGCGCCTCGCGGTGCCGCCGGGCGGCGCGGGCCACGTTGCGGTGGACATTGGTGGCGATCCCCAGCAGCCAGGGCAGCAGGCTGTCCCCCTCCGGGCGCAGCCGGTGACGCCCCTGCCAGGCCTCCAGGAACGTCACCGACACCACCTCTTCGGCGACCTGCGGGTTCCCCGACAACCTCAGGGCGTGCCGATAGACGGCCTGGGCTTCCCGGTCGAACAGCTCACCGAAAGCCGCGGGGTCGCCCTGCCGCACTCTCTGGCGCAATGAATGGTCCACACAGCGTCCTATCCGCCATCCGCCGTCCGTTCGAGTGATCCGGCTCACACCAGTGCGCCACGGCTCTCGGTGTCCGTTCCCAGGGCCCGGCACAGCCGCACGACGTAGCATCGGGCTCCGTGATCGTATGGCTCAACGGCACCCACGGCGCGGGCAAGACGACGACCGCTGCCCTCGTACAGCCACTGATCCCGGACTCACGGGTGTTCGACGCCGAGAAGGTGGGCGAGACGCTCATGGACATCACGCCGGGGCTGCCGGCGACCGACAACTTCCAGCACTGGCCGCCGTGGCGGCCACTCGTGGTCGAGACCGCCCGCCGCGTACTCGACTACGCCGGCGGCACTCTGGTGATGCCCATGACCGTCCTGGTCGAGCAGTACTGGCGCGAGATCAGCACGGGCCTCACCCGGCATGCCATCCCGGTACGGCACTTCGTCCTCCACGCCGACCAAGACACCCTCCGCAGGCGCATCGAGGGGGACACTCTTCTCGGCCCCTCGCCCTTCCGTCTCAGATACCTCGAGCCCTACGCCGAGGCGGCCCGCGCGTGGCTACACGACGAGGCCGAGGTCGTCGACACCACACACCTGACACCCGCCCAGGCAGCACTGCAGATCGCAGAGGCCGTCAAAAGTTGAGGTTCGCCCCCACGCGGAAACCGTGCAAGCCGTAGGCGGTTGCATCGCCCGGCCGCAGCGGCGGCTGCTGGTCGGCCCCGCCTAGGGTGGGCGCATGGCCGAACGGCGTCCCCTGATCACGCGCAGGCTGCGACCGGGACACTGGGTCGCCGTCGACGCGTTGGCGGCCGTTGCCCTCGCCGCCGGATTCTCGGTGGCGGCGGTGCTGGCGCCGGAGTCCGCCGGAGTGCCGCCGTATGCGGCTGTGCCCATGATCGCGCTGGCCTGCCTGCCGCTGGCAGGGCGGCGCCGGTGGCCGGTGCTGGTCTGGGCGCTGGTTCTGGTGGCGGCGGTGTTCGCGCCGTTCGCCGGGTGGGAGGAGGCGGTCGCGCTGCACGCGGTGGCGCTCCTGGAAGCGCGCCGGACGGTGGTAGCGGCGCTGACGGCCACGCTGGCGGTGACCGCCGCCGGTGCCGCGATCGGCTCGCCCTCGTAGATGGAGGCGGTGTCGGCGTGCGGATTCGCCTGGCGGGTGCTCGGACTGGCATGGACGATCGGGCTCGCCGTACGGGAGCAGCGCGCGCGTACGCCGCGCAGGCCGTCGCACGGTCGGCGCAGGTCGCGGCCACGGCGGAACGGCTGCGCATGGCTCGTGACGTGCACGACGTCGTCGCCCACAGCATGAGCCTGATTTCCATGCGGGCCGGCATCGCCAACCACGTCGCCACCACGCACCCCGAGGAGACGGGCGAGGCCTTGTCGATCATCGAGGAGACAAGCCGGAAGGCGCAGGGGGACCTGCGCCGCCTCCTCGGTCTGCTCCGCGACGCCTCCGGGGACCAGGACGGCCCGCCGTACACGCTGGACTCCCTGCGCGAGCTGGTCGCGGCGATTCCGGTCGGCGACCTCTGCGGGACCGGAGCCCGGAGGCGGCTTCGCCGTTCGCGCAAGTCTGCTGTTGCCGGGCGGTTCCGGGGAGGACGACCGGGCGACCCGCTGGAGGCATTGCGCATTGTGGGGGAGGGACAGGCGCTGCTGGCCCCGTCGGTCACCACGCGGCTGATCGGGGAGTTCGCCCGGCGCGAGCCCACCGGAACCCCGGCCCGGCTGGCGGCGGGGCTGACCCGGCTGTCCAGCCGGGAGCGGGAGGTGCTCGTGCTGGTGGCTCGAGGGTTGACCAACCCGCAGATCGCCGAGCGACTCGGCATCGGGCCGGCCACGGTCAAGACACATATCCGCAGCCTGCTGGCCAAGCTCGCCGTGCACGATCGGGCGCAACTCGTCATCGCCGCCTACGAGGGCGGCGTTGTCACGGCCGGCGGGTAGGCGCCGTCAGCGGCGGTAGGAGACCTCGGGGAAGGCGGCTGACGGGCCCCGCAGCAACGCCTGCGGACGGCCGCGCAAGTGCTGCTCGAAGAAGGCCGGCGGGTAGGCGCGCTGGAAGGCCAGCGCCCGCTCGGCCGGGATCGTGCCGACGACCTCCTCGAGCTGCTCCTTTCCCAGCCCCAGCGGCTCGGCCGACATGGGGATGAGCAGGACGTCGTCGCCGAAGGAGTTGTGCGCCGCCCCTTTGAGCGTCACGTTGAGCCGCCAGCCCCGCAATCCGTCCCAGAAGGTGCGCAGCGTCGGATTGGTCGCCATGCCGCCCTTCCCATCGGTGTCGACCACCATGTACGGCCGGTCGAGGCCGGACTGCGCGACCTTGCCGAAGACGGCGCCATCCAGGCCCAGCCCGGCCTTGATGCGCGGGTCGGCGTACATGGCGGAGGAGGTGGCCGCGCCGCCGAGCGAATGCCCGAACATTCCGATCCGCGCGAGGTCGAAGAGCGGCTTCCCGTTACGGCCGGGCAGCTTCTCCTCCAGGGAAGGCAGGCTGTCCAGGACGAAGCGCACGTCGGCCACCCGGACGTCGACTGCCTTGGCGAAGTCGGTCAGCTCGGCGCCCGCCTCTACTCGGCCGCCGGGGAACTCCACCACCGCCGCGTCGTAGGGGTGATCGACGGTGACCACCGCGTACCCCCGGCTGGCCAGCTCCTCGACGACGCCGGTCCCGTACGCGCGCGAGGCGTTGGCGCCCGGCGAGTACAGGACGACCGGCATCTCCCCAGCGGATGCGGGCCCGTCGGCTTCGGGACCGTCAGGCGCTGCGGTGGGATGGAGCCACATCCGGCCAGCATGAGGGCCAGGGCGGTGATGAGGAGTGTCCGTTTCACCCCATTGACGATGCCGGTCGTGTACGGCTGCCGCCTCTGGCGTGGGGAGGATCTCCGGCTCAACCCAGGAGGGTAAAGCTCGACGACAATCGTTTTTGGGGATGATGCTTATTGCGCCGGCCTCTACTTACGAGGTGCCACTTTGTGGATCCGAACCCCGTACGAGCCCGGGCGCCCTAACGGGCGATCACCTGCACCTCGGGAAACCGCGAGGAACGTCTGTCGAGCAGGTTGCCTTTGTGCCGTAGATGGAGATCGAAGAAGGCCATGGTGTAGGCGCGGGTGACGGCCACGGAACGCGCCGCCGACAGTGTCCCGTTTATCGCTCGCAACTGCTCCTTTGACAGGCCGATCACCGGGCCCGCCTGCTCGTACAGCAGCGGCAGGTCGGTATAGGAATTGTGCTTGGCCCCCTTGGTCTTCACGTGCAGCCGCCAGCCCTTCAGCCGGGACCAGAATGCCTTCTGCCCGGGGATGGGCTTGTCGAAGATCTCGGCCTCCATGAGCATGTACGGCTTTGCCAACCCTTTGGCGGCCACCTTGCCGAGGGCGGGTCCGTCCAGGTTGAGAACCGCCTTGACCCGCCGATCCTCCAGCATCGTCGCGGCGGCCGTCGCGCCTCCCGCGGAATGGCCGAACATGCCGACCCTGCTCAGGTCGAACGCGCCACGCAGCCCCTCCGGCAGCTTCCGGCCTTCAGCATCAGGGTTCCGCCCCTTGTTCAGCTCCTTGAGCCGGTCCAGCACGAAGCGCGTGTCAGCCACCCGCACCTTGATCTCTTCGGCCTTCTCGTCCAGCCGGCTCACCGGGACCGGCTTCAGGACACGGTCGGTGACCGTGCCGTCGGGGAACTCCACCTCGCCGGCATCGCCCGGATGATCGATCGTGACCACCATGTAGCCCCAGCTGGCCAGTTCTTCGACCGTGGTGGTGTTCATGGAACGGTCGGCGCCGTTGCCGGGCGAGAACAGTACGACGGGCAGCCCTCGGCCCGCCACACGGGCCCCTTCGCGGCCATGGGTCGAAGGCAGGCTGACAGCCGCAGGCGAGAGGCTGTTGTCGCGATAGAAGGCCTCGGCGGCGCGAGGCGGCAGCCAAGGTGCGGCGGGGTGGCCGTCCGGACGACGCGTGGGGTACCACAGGCTGATCATCAGCTCACGCCGGTCATGTGCCTTGATCCACGGGTCGGCCCTGGAGCCGTCACGCAGGTGCAGCGCGACAGTGCCGATCTCGCGTGGACCTGTCGGCTGGGGCAGGGCCACAGTGACGGGCTTTGACGCGGCCTGTACGGCGGGCCCGGTGAGCAGAAGGCCGACCGTCACGGCAGAGGCCACGCCCCCTCTGAGCAGTGCGCAATTCATAACGGCCACGCTAGGGAGGCTCGCTGTCCGGAAACTCCCCACCGGAGATGATTTCGGCACTCGTACGAATGAAGGAAGCACCCGTCCACCCGGAGGGGAGGTCAAGGCCAACTTGAGCTTGACACTGAGGGCACTCCCCGCTAGGCCCTGCCACCCCCGCCGCGACGCGGAGACCATCGCACTGTGCTGTCACGTACGGAATCACTAGGCTTGCTCGGCGTGCTGTCGGGCTGGCTGTGGTGGGTTGTGCCGCTCATCGTGACCGTGGCGCTGTACGGCCTGGCCCTGCGGCGGACGGCAGGGGTGGCCGCCGGGGGCGTCGTGGTCGCGTTGGTGCTGACCGCGGGGACGGCGAGCGCCCTGGGGGAGTCGCCCAGGTCCGTCACCGGCGTGACCCTGCTGGCCGCCGGACTCGCCGCGGTTACCTGGGCCCTGGGCAGGGCGCGGCGGCGCGGCCGGGCGACACGCCGGGCCGTGGCCGTCTTCCGCGCGGCCGCGCCCGATGTGCCGGGCGTGGCCGCCGAGGCCGAGCGGCACCGGATCGCCGCCGAACTTCACGACACCGCCGCCCACAGACTCACCGGCATCGCGGTCGGTGCCGCCTCCGCCTTGCGTCTCGCCGACCCTGCTCTCGTGGCGGAGGCGGCCCGGTACGCCGCCGAGACCGGCCGCCTGGCCACCCGGGAACTGGAGCGGCTGACCACCAGCGGCACCGGTAGCGGCATCGGTAGCGGCTCGGCCGATCTCGCCGACGTGGACGCGCTGGCCGCCACATGGCCAGAGCCGCGTCTCACCTACGTCAGAACAGCCGGGAGCGCCCCGTCTGAGATCGCCGCCGTCGCGTACCGGGTGGTTCGCGAGGCGCTGACCAACGCCCTGCGATACGCGCCGGGAGGCGCCGTACGGGTCGGCGTCGACCGTGAACCCGGCCGCCTGGTCGTCACGGTCGTCAACGATCCTGGCGAGCCTGTCGTGGACAACGCGGACGTGGCACGCGGGATGGGCGGTGGATACGGGCTCGCCGGGCTCAGGACGGCGGTGGCCGCTTGCGGAGGGTTCCTGTCCGCGGGCCCGGATGACCGGGGATGGGCCGTGCACGCCGAATTCCCGCTCACCTCTGACGAGGGCCCGGCGTCGACGTCGTACGAGTGGCGTGGCCGGCAGGCGTCGGACGCCGCGCTTGCGATCCTCGCGGTGGCGCTGTCCATCGGTACGAGCCTGTTGACGACCGACACGCCGGAGAGTCTCCCCGGAGAGGCCGCCCTGCTGGTGCCGCTCTTCTTCGCGCACGCCCTGCCGCTCGGCCTGCGCAGGCGGGCGCCGCTTTTCAGCCTGGCGGCGGCGTTGTCGGTCTATCCGGTCCTGCTCGGCGCCGGACTCCTCGGCTGGACGAAGCAGCCCGCAGGGGACGTGTTCCTGTGGTGCCTGTGGGTTGAGCTGGCGCTGCTCTACGCGCTGGGCGCGTACGGCCCTCGCGCACGCCGGCGGTGGGGGGCTCTCGCCACGGCGGCTGTGGGGGCGACAGGCGGGCTTGCTCTGGCGTGCGGGCCGGGGATCGTGGGAGACCGGGCAGCCGCGTGGGCGGTGCTGGCCCTGGGCGTCTCGGTCCCGTCGGCGGTGGCGTGGGGGCTCGGCCTGGCGGTGGGGTCAAGGCGTGCGCGGCGCCATGCGGCCGTGGCCTGGGAGCGGGATCTGCTCGGCCGCGAGACGGCGACGGTCGTGCTGGCGGAGCGGAACCGGCTGGCCGCGGGCCTGCGCCGTTCGGCCCTGCGACATGCCAGGGCCATCGTGGTCGCGGCGGACGCGGGGCGGTTGGACACCGTGCTGGCCGAGGCCAGGGCCGGGCTGGCCGCGCTCAGGGAGTCGCTCGGCGAACTGCGTCGCCAGAGCGGCGACGACCCGCCCCCGACCATCGCCGGAATCGCCCTGCTCGCCGTGCGGCACCAGGGCACCGTCCGGTACGCCGGAGCCCGCCGCGAAGCGTCCCCCAGCGTGGAGGTCGCCGCGTTCAGGGTGGCCGAGTTGATGCTGCGCGGCGGCACACGGGATGAGCGGGTGATCACCGTGGCCTGCCGCGCCGACGGCGTCGCGGTCTCGGGGCCTTCCGCCACGAGCGAGGATCGGCGGGTTCGGGCGCTGGCCGACGCGGCCGGAGGTAGCGTCTCGGACGCCGGGGACGGGATGGTGAGGGTGTGGCTTCCGGAGGTGCTCCCTTGATCAGGGTGACGGTCGCCGATGACCAGGCGGTGGTGCGGGCGGGCATCGCGGCGGTCCTGGACGCCGAACCCGATCTGAGCGTCGTGGGCCAGGCCGCGGACGGCGAGGCCGCCGTGGCGCTGGCTGTCTCGCTGCGGCCCGATGTGGCCCTCATGGACATCCGGATGCCGGGCCTGGACGGGTTGCGGGCGACCGCTCGGATCGGAGCAGAAGCGCCGGGCACGCGGGTGGTGGTGCTGACGACATTCGGCCTCGACGAGTACGTGTTCTCGGCGCTGAGGGCCGGCGCCGGCGGATTCCTGCTCAAGGATGCCGAACCGGAGAGAGTCGCCGACGCGGTCCGGGTGGTGGCCTCGGGAGACGCCCTCCTCGATCCGGGGGTCACCCGGCGCCTCATCGATCGGTTCGCGTCCGAGCCGGAACCTCGTGACGCCGCCGTCCTCGGCACGCTCACCCGGCGCGAGACCGAGGTGCTGACGCACGTCGCCCGCGGTCTCACCAACGCCGAGATCGGCGAGGTTCTCCGGATCAGCCCCTCGACCGTCAAGGACCACGTCGCGGTGATCCTCGCCAAGCTCGGCGTCCGCGACCGCCTCCAGGCGACCATCACGGCATACGAGACCGGCCTGATCCTCCCGGGCAGGCGCTGACCCCGCCGTACGGCGGGGGTGACGACGGTTCCACGGGAGGAGGTCGACGCGGGTTCGGCTTCCTAGCGTGGCTCGCATGAGATCCAAACTGTTGTCCGGCGGCGCGTTGTCGCTCGCCGGGGTGATCGCGGCCGCCGTGGCCGGGATGGTGGCCTTCGTCGGGACGGCCGCCGCCGTCCCGGCCGTGATGGTGTTCTCCGCGGCCGGCCTCGTCGCGGCGGCGGGAACCGCCTGGGTGTTCGGGCGGGCCGCGACCAGGCGGTTCGGCAGCCCGCGGGCGCTGTGGCCGTACGTCGCCGGCGTCGTGCTCGTGACGGCCGGGCCCGCGGCCCTCACGGCGATGCGCCCCTTCCCCGTGCCGCCGACGGCCGCGGCCCCGCCCGGCGTCTCCCACTGGGACCTGCCCACCGGATCCCGCATCGACTACGTGAAGATCGCCGCGTCCGGTAGGCCGCGCCCAACGCCCGTGATCTTCCTGCACGGCGGCCCCGGGACCCCCGGAAAGGGCGTACCGGAGGGCGGGCGGGAGCTGGCCGCGGCCGGTTTCGACGTTTACGCCTATGACCAGGTCGGCGCCGGCCGCTCCACCCGGCTGGCCGACGTGAGCGGCTACACCGTCGCCCGGCACGTCGCCGATCTGGAGGCGATCCGTCGCGCGATACACGCCGAGAAGGTCATCCTCGTGGGCAGGTCATGGGGCGGGACCCTGTCGGCGGCGTACATGGCCGCCTATCCCAGCCACGTCGCCAAAACCGTGCTCACCTCACCGGGCGCGATCTGGGAACCGGCCTTCCCCGGTGGACCGGGGAGTCCCTGGGACCGTCTCCCCCCGGCCCAGGCCGAACGCGCCGACGAGCTGACCTCCAATCCCCGGTTCCTCCTCCAAGCGCTCCTGCTCCAGGTCAACCCGGCTGCCGCGCACGCACTCGTGCCCGACGCCGAGGCCGACGCGTACTTCCGCGAATTGCTGATCACCGCCAAGGACGCCACCGGATGCCCCGGAAGCCCGCCCGCCCCCGTCCACGACAACCCGCCCGGCTTCTACACCAATCAGATGACGTCCGCCGACGCCGCCACCGTCCCCGACCCGCGTCCGAAGCTGCGGACCGTCCATGTGCCCACGCTCATCGTGCGTGGCGAGTGCGACTACCTGAAATGGACGGTCACCTACGAGTACCGGCGCACGCTTCCCGAGTCGACCCTCGTCTACGTGCGCGGCGCGGGGCATTCGATCGCCAACGGCCGCCCTGACCTCTACCGCGATCTGCTCATGACGTTCCTTCTCGACCGCCCGCTGCCCCTCCCGCCGGTCACGTCGGCGGACGAACCCGCCTGACCCGCGCGACGGCGACGACCTGAAACAGCCCCGGGGCCCTTGCGAGGTAACTCGAATCCCGTCGACCTTGCTGAATGAGCCATTTTCATCCTGATCATGCTGGTCAGGATGGGTGCAGGAGGGCCGGCGGGCCGGAGGAGTTGGGGGTGAGGTGAGGCTCCCGGTAAGACAGCAGTCGACCAAGATCCGATGCCCCAACCGGAAGCCTCGATGCTGTCTTACCCTGCCGCGATTCCCCTGTCGAACCGCACCCTTGCTCGTTTGTCCGAACTCATCCGCGCCCGCCGCGCCGAACACCGCAGCCGGTGGCGGCGTCTGAACCCCGGGCAGCAGGCGCTGTTGGTACTGGCTCACCTGCGTAACGGGGATACCTACGCTCGCCTTGCCGCGGGCTTCGCCATCGGGACCACCACCGCCTGGCGGTACGTGCGCGAGTCGGTCGACCTGCTCGCCGCCTTGGCCGACGACGTCCAGGCCGCAGCGCTGCGAGCCGCCAGGCTGGCCTACGCCATCCTCGACGGCACGCTCATCGCGATCGACCGCATCGCCGACCAGAAGCCCTACTCCTCCGGCAAGCACAAGCACCACGGGGTGAACGTCCAGGTCCTCGCCGACCCCACCGGCCGCCTGGTCTGGGCCTCTCCGGCTCTACCCGGGGCCGTACACGACCTGACCGCAGCTCGCATCGTGGGCCTGATCGACGCCCTAACCGCCAACGGCGTCATGACCTTCGCCGACAAGGGCTACCAAGGCGCGGGAGGCACGATACGCACGCCATTCAAGCGCCACCGGCACCGCCCGCGGCTGTCACGTGGGCAGAAGGACGTCAACTGGGCACACGCGCGAATCCGAGCCCTCGGCGAACGCGCCGTCGCGACCCTGAAAGCGTGGAAGCTACTGTCAAAGCTCCGCTGCTGCCCTCACCGCGCCACCCCGATCGTGCAGGCCATCCTCTTCCTGCAAGCCGTCGAAGACCACCGCTGGTCAAGATGAAAATGGCTCAATGATCGGCCTACTCCGGCCGCATGGCCCATCTCGACCGAGAAGCCCAAGGTCAGATGGGGTATGGAATGGTGGGGCGCCAGGGACTCGAACCCTGAACCGACGGATTAAAAGCGCCCTTGATCAATGCCGCCGCGTGCCGCCTTCTACCATTTCGTCCGCTGCTGCCCCGGGAGTTTGCCGCCTAATCACGCTGGGTGCCCCGCCGTACCCGTACACGCGAGCGACCACTGAGCAACCATGCGTCCTTGACCATTGAATTCGTCGACGACCCTGCGCACTCGTCGACACTGGTGCCGTCATTACAGTCGGCGCGCAGGTCGCTTCGAAAGCGTGGTGCAGGCGCTCAGCGCGGCGTTTCGCCGGGATGCCCCACTATGGGCCGGCCTCCTCGACGAGGATTGCCCACGCCTCGTCGAGGTGGGATTCTCAGGCTTCTTCAGGGGAGCCGGCTGGCTCGACATGGCCGCGGGTTGCCCAGCGTGCTCGGCGTATCGGCGGGTAGGGCGTAGGCAGCGATGGATCGATGGAAGGCAGAGCGGCGATGAGGCGGCATCTGCCCAGTGCGCGTGGCCATGCCGGGCTGCCCGACCAAAGGTTGGTGCAGGCGGCCTTCGACAGCGCGGGGGCGGGTATCTATCTGACTGATCATTCTGGGCGTATCACCATGGCGAATCGGCAGGCCGGGGCGTTGCTGGGCCGTTCCGTGGCGGAGATGGTGGGCGCCGATGCCCACGATCTGCTGCACAGGGGCCCTGACGACGGGCTGACTCCTCGCTCCCCCTGTCGGCTGATGGGAGTGCTGGAGCACGGTCGTCCGGCGCGTGGCGATGAGTCGATCTTCCTGCGGGGTGACGGCAGCCTGCTGCCGGTCTCCTTGTCGGCCGCTCCGATAGTGCAGGAGGGCGGGCAGGTGCTCGGGCTGATCGTCGTCTTCACCGACATCACCGAGCGGCTGAACCTCTCTCGTCAGCAGGCCGACCAACTGGCCATGTTGGAGGACTTCAACGCCCGCCTGACGCTGGTCACTGAGATCACCTCTGTGCTGACCCAGACGCTGGAAGTGGACGAGGCCTTGCGACGGCTGGGCAGGCTGATCGTCCCGCGGCTGGCCGACTGGGCGGTGGTGGATCTGCGTATCGATCACGATGAGGTGGAGCGGGTGGTGGTGATCCCTCCTGCGGATGAGGCGAGGAGGTCCCCGCTGCCCGAGCCCTCGAGTCCCCTGCTGGCGCGGGTGCTGGATCGGGGTGAGACCGTTTTGTTGGGCCCGGATGAGATGGTCGGTGAGGCGGGCTCCTGCATGGCCGCCGCGCAGCGTGAGCTGTTCGCGGTCCGGGGAGCGGTGTCGGCGATCATCACGCCGCTACGCACCCAGCGGCAGGTGCTGGGGGCTCTCACTGTGGCGCGCACCGACCCGGCCCGCCCCTTCGACGCCACCGATGTGACGCTGGTCACCGACATCGGGCGTCGCGCGGGGCTGGCGGTGGGCAACGCGCGCCTGTTCGGCCAGCAACGCGAGGTGGCCGAAACGATGCAACATCACCTGTTGGCTCCCCTGCCGAAGGTGGGTCACCTTCAGTTGGCCGCGCGCTACTTGCCGGCCCCGGTGGGGTCTCAGGTCGGGGGTGACTGGTACGACGCCTTCCTGCTGCCCGACGGCGTCACCGCCCTGGTCATCGGTGACGTGGTGGGCCACGACATCACGGCCGCCGCCGAGATGGCCCAGCTGCGCAGCATGGTGCGCACGCTGGCGTGGGACCGCTGCGTTTCGCCCAGCCTGGTCGTCAACCGGGTGGACCAGGCGATGTCCGCCGTCACAGACGTGCCCATGGCCACGATGATCTTCGCGCGTGTGGAGGGCCCCGAAGGGGGTCCCTGGCAGTTGCGCTGGAGCAACGCCGGGCATCCGCCGCCTCTACTGGTCACCCCTGACGGGCGTGCCCGCTACCTGGAACAAAGGCAGGATCTGCTGCTCGGGCTCCGCCTGGGTATCGAATCAACCAGGCGCGACGCCGTCGAGCCGATGCCGGCCGGGAGCACCCTCGTGCTCTACACCGACGGCCTCGTCGAAAGCCCCGGCAGCGACCTGGCCACCGGACTGGCCCGGCTGCTGCGTCAGGCCGCGGCCGCGGCTCACCGCCCGCTGGAGGACTTGTGCGACGAGATCGTCCGACGCATACCCCTCGGAACCACCGACGACGTCGCCCTTCTCGCGCTACGCCTTCCCGCGTGCGGCGCTTACACCTGATCGTGTAGGGGTCATGCCTGCGGCCGGGGCGTACGGTCGTTCCGCAAGCAGGCCACACAGACACGCCTTTCGGTTCTGGCCCATATTCGACGGGCATCTGGCCCCGGGCTCTCCGCGAGTCCGGTGCCGTGTCATGCGGCAGTGGATCCGCTCGGGCTCAGGCCGCCGCCTTGAACGACGCCGGCGGCCCGGCCGCTGGTCGCCGCGGGCTCGGCCCCGGCAGGGCCATCCGCAGGACGCGTTTCCAGACCGAACCCGCCTGCCGGGCCAGCGATCCGGACGTGTACGGCAGACCGAATCGCTCGCACAGGGCGCGGACCCGCGGCGCGATCTCCGCGTACCGGTTGCTGGGCAGGTCGGGAAACAGGTGGTGCTCGATCTGGTGGCTGAGGTTGCCGCTCATTATGTGGAAGAGGCGTCCGCCGTCGATGTTGCACGAGCCGAGAAGCTGCCGTACGTACCACTCGCCGCGGGTCTCGTTCTCGAGCCGGTCCTCGGTGAAGACCTCCGCGCCCTCCGGAAAGTGGCCGCAGAAGATGATGGTGTGCCCCCACACGTTGCGCGCGATGTTCGCGGTCAGATTGCCGAGCAGGACCGGGAGGAAGGCCGGACCGGCGAGCAGCGGGAACGCGACGTAGTCCTTGACAACCTGGCGCCGAATCTTGCCCGCGACGGCACGGAGCTGGGTCAGGGCCTCTTTGAGGTCCTTCTTCCCTGACGGGATGCGCTCGAGTTCCAGGTCGTATATCGCGATGCCGTACTCGAAGAAGAGCGCCAGCAGCGCGTTGTAGAACGGCTGGGCGAGGTAGATCGGATGCCATCGCTGCTCCGGGCTGATCCGCACCACCGAATAGCCGATGTCCCGATCCTTGCCGAGCACGTTCGTCCAGGTGTGGTGGACGAAGTTGTGCGAGTGCTTCCACTGATCGGCCGGGGAAGCGAAGTCCCACTCCCACGTGGTCGAATGGATCTTTGGGTCCCGCATCCAGTCCCACTGCCCGTGCAGCACGTTGTGACCGATCTCCATGTTCTCCAGGATCTTCGCGACGGCCAGTGCCGCTGTGCCGGCGGCCCAGGCGGGGGGCAGCCAGGAGGCGAACAGCAGGGCCCTACCTGTCAGCTCCAGCTTGCGCTGGGCCGCGATGAGACCCCGGATGTAAAGCGCGTCCCGCTCGCCGAGGCTCGCGAGCACCTCGTCGCGGATCTTGTCCAGCTCGCGGCCGAACTCTTCGGCGTCGACTGGGGCCAGATGGGATGTGGCAGGCATGCGTGTTCCTCTCAGAGCTCGATCTCGACTGGGCCGGCCGCCACCGACACGCAGGGCTGGATCATCTCTCCCGCGTCTCCGTGCACCTGGCCGGTCCGTACGTCACGTACCTGACCGGAGCGAAGGCGCGCGACGCATCCGTAGCAGATGCCCATGCGACAGCCGCTCGGCATGAGCACCCCCGCGTTCTCACCGACGGCCAGCAACGGCGTCTCGCCGTCGGCCTCGGCTTCTCGGCCGCTCCTGGTGAAGCGGACGTGTCCCCCCGAACCCGCTGCCGCTGCCGGCACCAGACTGAAGCGCTCGACATGGAGGCCGTCCGCGGGCCCGGTCCAGTACGCCGTGATGTCGTCGAGCATCGCCGGTGGCCCGCACGCCCAGATGGACCGCTCGGTCCAGTCCGGGCAGAGCCGGGCCAGCTCCGCGGGCCGCAGCCGCCCCTCAGAGCGTGTGTGCCGTTCGTGCAGGCGCAGCCGCGGCCATCGCGCGGCCAGGCTCCGGAGCCGCCCGCCGAAGATGACGTCGGCGGATGTCGGCGCCGAATGAACCAGTACGACGTCCGGTCCGTCCGCATTGTCTAGACGCAGGCCGTCCAGCATCGCCATCACCGGTGTGATGCCGCTCCCGGCGGTGACGAACAGCAGGCGCGGCGGTGGTGGCTCGGGAAGGACGAACGCTCCCTCGGGCCGGCTCAGCCTGAGCACCGCCCCGGGCGCTGTGCTCCGCACCAGGTAGTTGGAGACGAGCCCGCCGCGCACGGCCTTTACCGTGATGGTGACGCAATCGCCGGACCTGCCCGGGGCCGACGACAGTGAGAAGGTGCGCCAGTGTCGCCGTCCGTCGATGTCGACGCCGATCCGGACCCATTGGCCGGGACAGTGTGCGATCCAGCTCCGGCCCGGGCGGATGATCAGGGTCGCCGCGTCGGCGGTTTCCGCGTGCACCGCCTCGACTCGGCCGCACAGTTCCCCCGCGCCCCAGAGCGGATTGATCAACTCGAAATAGTCCTCGGGAACCAGCGGCGACGTCAGCCACTGCGCGGCTGTCGCCAGCCGGCGTAGGAGTGCCACAGGGGATGCGGACGCACGCGTAAGGATCACAGAGCCTTCCCGAGGCAGTCGAGGATCCAGGCCTTGAACGGGCTATCCACACGGACATGTACCCGGCGCCCGCGTCCGGCAGCCGTGGGCCGTGGCCACGAAGGGCTCAGGAAGCGGTTCAGGACCGGTAAGGCCGGCCGGGCCCGTCGGAGGCCCGTCGGCAGCACGGCTACAGGAAGAGGTTCGCGAAGCCCGCCCGAAGCGGCGACGCGGATGCTACGCGGAGGGCTTTGCGGGGATACCCATGTGGACCCGGTCCCCTCCTTACGATGAGGAGCAGCGTATGACCATGGACGCTCCAGCCGGGCTGCTCTACTTGCTGAGCGTTGGCAAGGAAAAGGAACTGATTCTCCGCGTGCACGGCACGATGCCCGCAGTCGAGAGACTCGTTAGCTGGATGGAGCAGGGCACTGTGGTGTCCCTTCAGATTTCCCACGAGGGCGAGCAGGATACGTTCACCTACGTGGTCAACTTCAGGCACGTGGTGGCAGCCCGCTTCGCTCCCTACGCGACGACACGAATCAGCAGCTTCTGAGCCGTCGCGTAGAGCCTTGTGCGGTGCTCGGCCCCCGTCTCCCGGGTCACTGGCTCGTTCGCGGCCGCGCCTGTTGTGTGGCGAGGGCTTGCCGCCTGCGTCGCGGATCGAGGGCCTTCGGCTACGCCAGCATCGGGATGGTGCGGTCCAGGCCGTTCACATGCAGTAACCGAGACATGTACGGACGGGGTGTGCTCAGGGAGAGGGTGATCCCCATCGTCTTGGCGCGGCGCTGGATGCCGACCAGGACGCCCAGCCCGCAGGCGTCGCATGCCGCCACACCCGACAGGTCGAGAATGAGCAGGCTCCTGCTGTAGCGCAGGACGTTCAGCAGATCCTCGCGCAGGTCGGGACTGGTGAAGATGTCGATCTCACCGGACAGCCGGATGGTCGTCGGAACCGACGGGTCGGCCCTGCCAAGTGGCGCGGGGTCACGGATGGCGATGGAATGCTCCGGTCGGCAACGAGACGGGTCCTCTGGCGGCAGGCTTGGCAGGTGGGCGTCCGATCGGCGGTTTCGGCATCCGCGGAGCAGGTCCGCCGGCAGCGTAGTGATGTGCACTCCCTCGTTCTCCCCGTCCGCATCCCGTGTACCGATGGCGTGGTGGGCTGCGGTGGTGAGGAGGTCGAGCGGGAGCGGGCCGAACGTGCCCTTACTGGCGAGCATGAGCGCCGCCCCGGCGGGACCGTCCGCGGTGTATGGCGGGACGACCAGCAGGATGACAGGCTCAGCCTCCGCGAATGTCAGGGTGACGAGGCGAGGATCGGCACTGTGGAACCAGCCCACTTTGACCTGGCGTCCGCCGGCCTGGACGCGGTGGGGGATGTGGTCCCACGCGTCGACGTGCACGCCGACGCGCAGCGTCGTCAGGCCCAGTCGCTGGTCGACGGCGGCGATGAGACCCGGTAGCTCCACCGTGGCGTCACGGGAATGCGGCCACCACGCCCCGTCCACGGTGCCCCTCAGGCCAAGGACGGGAGCCAACCGTAGCCGAACGTCGGAGCCGATGACGGGTGCTGTGCCGGCAGGGGGGCTGGACGGTGTGATGGAAGGAGAGAGCAGCGTCGGTGTCATGATCGCCTGGCCTGTCTTGGTCCTCGAAAGGACCGCGTCCTGATATTTCGCCGTGGGCGACGCCGACCTGAGTGCCAACGCACGAGAAGTCCTCGGTGTTTAGATATTACCTCCTGGTTTTCTGGAATGGCGCCATTTTGGAAAGTAAAATGCCCGTGACTTTCAGAGCCGTGCAGGCGCGGGTGCACGGGTCGGGAACCATCCGGAATTCCATGAAAGAGATCTCACGGGCTTGGGTCACTCGCCGGAGCGACCTCACTGACGGGTGCCTCCAGGTTCATCGCTGGGTGCGACGTCGCGCCCCTCACCCGTATCGGGCCGCCGCGCGCGGCGGCCCGGCTCCCGATCTCTACCCTGCCGCCGCTGTCCCGTCCGGACGGTGCCCGCCGAACGAGCTGGCGGAGACTGTCCCGCCGCGCTGGCCGGCACCCCGCCTGCCCTGACCGATCGGGCGCGGATGCCCGGCGGCAGTCACTTTTCCTGATTAGATTACGCTGCCGAAAATTCGCGGGTTCGCACAACCTGGAAGCGTGAGAGATCCGGTGGTGGCCTAGGGGGCGGCGATGGGCAATTGGAGGATGAAACAGGCGCCGCCGAGTGGGGAGGGTTCGACCCAGACGGTTCCGTGGTGGGCCTTTGCTATATCGCGGGTGATGGCCAGGCCGAGGCCGGTGCCGGGACCGCCCCGCTGGGAAATGGTTTTGAGCTGGTACATCCGGTCGAAGATGCGTTCCCTGTCCTTCTCCGGCACGCCGGGGCCATCGTCGGACACCGTCAGTAGCGCACTGCCGTCGCTGCGGCCGACGTGGACCTGCACCTGCTGGGCGGCGTGGTGCTGTGCGTTGTCCAGCAGATTGGTGATGATCTGGCAGATCCGCGTGCGCATGGCTGTGACCAGGACACCGGGAGCGCAGATGACTTCGATCGAGATGGGGTCGTTCCGGTCTGCGACCTCCTGCCTGACCAGTTCACACAGGTCGACCCGTTCCCAGTCGGCTTGGGCCGCGCGGGAACGGGCGATCAGAAGAAGTGCTGTAGCCAGCGCATCCAGTCGATCCACTCCATGTACTACCGCCTCCAGCACGCGGGGGTAGTCCGCTTCGCCGGGACGGGCAGTCGCTTCTTCCACCGTGACGCGTATCCCGGCCAACGGGGAGCGGATCTCGTGGGCGATGTTGGAGGCGAACTGCCGCTCACGGTCCAGCATGTCCAAACTCGCGTTGATGTTGTCGACCAGCTGCGTTACTTCCTGCGGGTCATGTCGCTGAGCAATTTGGGCGTGTTCATCGCTGATGTTGATGTCGGCGAGGTCACCGGAGATAGCCCGCACGCGTCGCAGCAGCCGGCGGACCAGCACCCGGCCCGCGACCGCGGCGGCCAGCATCAGGACGAGGTTCCACCACCGCTTGTGAGAACTGGTGCCTCTCCCTGGACCGGCGCGCTCCAGCCGCTCACTCAGGAATGATCTGCCCATCAGATGCCCCTCACGAACCATCCCGCTGTGTAGGCTCCCTACCCTCCGATCAGCCACTTACCTCGATCAATTGCCGGCAAGTGGGCCGATACGTGGGCGACCTCGTCGCGTACGTCGTGCTCGGCGCACGACCTGACCGCCGCCCGCACCGCAGATCGGATCGTCGCGCGGTGGCTCCGCTGCTGGCTGGAGCTGCAGCACGGACTGCGGCCCAGCACCCGCAAATCCTACGCCGATCACGTGCGGCTGCACCTCATCCCACATCTGGGCCGGGTCGAACTCACCGAACTGACGGGCCGCGACATCGCACGGATGTTCACCGTCCTGGCGAGGCACCGTAACCGGTACGGAGCACCGATCGCGTCCTCCACCGGATCCGAGCGACGCTACGCGCCGCGTTGAACGCTGCGGTCCGTGAGGGGCTGATCGAATCCAATCCGGCACGCATGATCCGGCTGCCCGCCCCCGGACGGCCGTATCCGCAGGTGTGGACCGACCGGTGGGTCGCTGCCTGGCGGAGTAAGGGGCAGCGTCCTGCGGTGGCGGTGTGGACCGCCGACAGACTCGCCCACTTTCTCGCCTTTGCGCGAGGGGACCGGCTGTATCCGCTGTGGCAGCTGATCGCGCTGCGTGGGCTGCGCCGCGGTGAGGCGATCGGGCTGCGCTGGGTAGATCTCGATCTGGACCGGCGGAAGCTCACCGTGAGCCGGCAGTTGGTCCACGTCGACGGGCAATTGATCGAGTGCCCCCGAAAAGTGCAGCCAGCCGTCGGGTCATCGCGCTGGACAGCGAGACGGTCCGACTGCTGCGCCGCTACGAGCAGGCCCAGAGGCGACACCTGGGCGATGCGTGGCTCGAGTCAGGGCCGATCTTCGCCCGGCCCGACGGATCTCCGCTGCGGCCGGACTATCTCAGCGTCCGATTCCGCGAATGGGTGCACGCCAGCGGGCTGCCACCGATCCGTTACACGACCTGCGCCATGGCACCGCAAGTCTTGCCCTGGCCACAGGGGCGGATCTGCGGGTGGTGCAGGGCACGCTCGGGCACGGCAGCATCGTCGTGACCTCCGACATCTACACCTCCGTGTTGCCGGAGGTGTATCACCGGTCCGCGCAGGCCATCGCGAGGCTGGTCATGGCCAGGGCTCGCGCGACCGCCCGGGAGGCCCGGAAGATCGCGGCCTGGCCGCATGACGCAGGTATGCCCCATACGTGTCTCACGATCAGTAGGAGGCTTCACGGTTCGAGGTTAAATCTCAGGTCGCAGCGGTGGGGCGCCAGGGACTCGAACCCTGAACCGACGGATTAAAAGATCGAGTTGGTCAAGCGATCGCGGCGATATCGCCGTCATCGAAGTAGATCGACTGGTGGAGTCGGCCTCCGAGGGCGGCCGCGTAGCGGGCGAGGATGTCCTGGCCGGAGATCTTGCCCTGTTCGATTTGGGAGATACGCCCCTTGGTGACCCCCATGCGCTCGGCCACCTGCTGCTGAGTCAGGCCACGGCTACGGCGGATCTCCGCCAGCCGATGCCCCTGGACCTCGGCCAGAAGCTCCCGCTTACCGGCTTCGACCGCTTCCTCTCCGCCGGCCCGCTCGACATGCTCCGCCCGGATATCCTTCCAGCGAACGTACCCGCTCATCTGCCCTCCTCCTGCTGAGCGCGCTCCTTGAGATAGACCTCAAACCGGTGCTCGGCCAGCGGAATGGCCTCCTCGTACCAGCTTTTCCACCGCCCGGCCTTGTCGCCGGCTACCAGCAGGATGCTGGAGCGCCACGGGTCAAAGGCGAACAGGATGCGTACCGTGCCGGGCCGGAGTTCCTTGAGGTTCTGAATGGACGATCCACTGATCGTATCCACCAGCGGCCGTCCCAGCCCGGGGCCACCTTCGGCGAGCGCGTCGATTGCCTGCACCACCCTGGTGTGGGTGGCGTCGTCGAGTTGCTCGATCCATTCGCGGACCTCGGTCACGACGTAGACGTCCCATTCCTCTCCGGCCACCTATGAAGTATAGCAATAGGTATACCCCGAGGATCCATGAGGTCGTGTCCTGTCTCTGCATTGCCGTGAGCAGGCCCGGCGGCTCCGGCGATCGTTCTGACGGCTGCCGACACCAGCGCGGGCTTGAGCGCACCACCTGCGGTGACCGCACGTCCGCTCCCCGCCCACGATGCCAGAGCACGAGCGGCGGCGAACACGGCACCATCAATCGGCATCGTGCGGGTCGGCGCCGACACGCCGGCGGGCTGGATAGATGGTCAAAGGCCACGCCGCTGGAGTTCCGCCATGAAGTTGCGCTTGCGCTTGTGGGTGATGCGCAGCCGCTCCACATAGGCGCGTCCGTCGGCCTCGCGACCGAGCCGGTCGTAAAGCTTTGTGATTTGTACGGCCAAGCCGGCAGCCTCGGCGTAGGCGTCGTTCTTCATCAGCGAGATCTCGCTCTCGGCCAGGCGCTCATAGACGGGAATCGCCTCGGCGGGGTGAGTCTCCGCCCGCAATCGAGCCAGCCGCAACCACTGGCCGTCGACGGCGCCGAACTCCACCGCCGCCTGCCACGCCTCCTCGTTGCTGTTCTCCCATAACAGCACGTCCACGAGCATCGAGGGTGACTGCCATCCGGGCAGACCACGCCGCGCCGTGCTCGCGTCATAACGGAGTAACCCCAGCGCCCAGGCGCGCAGTTCCGGCCAGCGGTCCGGCGTCGCCACCGCGTGCAGCGCCTGGTAGACCGCGAGGCATCGGTCGCGTTCGAACTGGGCACGGCGCAGTGCCAACGCCTCATCGCCATGACCTGCGGCGGCATGGGCGGTGGCGGCGAAATCAGCCAGGCGTCGATCGTAGGTGCCGTCGGCGGCGGCCAGGCCCCGTTCGGCCCACTCCAGCGCCTCCCGGTCGCGGCCCGCCTCGGTCAGCACACCGACGATGGCCGGGTAGTCAGGACGGCTTCCGCGAGCGAGCACTGTTACCAGGAGGTCGATGTCTCCCCGCGCCCTGGCGTACTCGCGCATCAGCGCGTCCGTACGCCAGTCCGTGCGGCGCGAGCGCTTCTCCCGGATCCGCCGCAACTGGTCGCCATAGGCGGCCACCCCCACCTCGCCGAGCGCGTCCGCGTAGTCGCCGATCGACAGTTCGGGCACGTCGGCATCGCCAAGCTGCCGCTCCAGCAGCCATGAGGCCAGCGTCACGGGATCGCCGCCGGTGGCGGCGCAGGCAGCGGCATGGACCACGACCAGCGCCCGGCTCGACTCGCCGATCTGGCCGTCTGAGTCGTCGAAGAACTCGTAGTTCTCCGCCACCCGTTCCATGGCCCGCTGGGCCAGGGAGGCCACGGCGGCGCCCTGCCCAGCCTGACGCAGCCGTTCCAGTTCTTCGGCGATGCCGCCGATGGTGTTCGCGTAGTCCCAGCCGCCGTCCCAGTCGACATGACCACGGACCCGGAGTGCGCGGTCGATCCGCTTGCGTAGATCCTGTGCGTCGGCCGCTCCGACCGGATCGCCAGCGGCACGCGCCTCCAGCCGGCGTCGGATGTTCCGGTCGCCTTCGGCCAGCTCCATCAGCAGTGCGACGAGTTCCTGTGCGTCGAGCGACGTCAGATAGGAACGCAGATCGAGCCGGTCGGGCACGGCCTCGCCGTGTTCCCGCCGGCACAGGTAGACCAGGCCGACCGCGACGCAGTGCTTGCAGAAGTTGCCCTCCTGCCCCCACGGGCAATCGCACACACCGTCCAGGCCACGACGGCCGACGGTCAACTCCACCTCGTACGGCTCCGTGCCGTACACGGTCGCGAAGATTTTTCCGCCGTCGACCTGGAGGTCATCGACGTCGTCGACGTAATCGACACCGCGGTCATAGGACTTGACTCCGGCCAGAGCCCGCAGGCCGTCCTTGGTGAACGCGGTCATGGTCTACCAGCCGGACAGCTGGTCAGACACGCGCCGTGCCCGTTCCGGAAACTCCGCGCCGATCTCCCGGGCGAAGTCGAGGAACTGTGTGTGACCTGGCAGTTCATTCAGGCAGTCGCGGATCAGGGTACGCGCCGTGTCGTTCTCGCCGCGTCGGCGGGCGAGTCGCGCACGCAGGTAGCGCAGTTCGGGACCGGCCAGCGCCGGGTGCGTCGCCAGCCTCTCCAGCCGGTCGTCGGCCTCGGCGTCGGCCAGCCGGTCCAGCACCATCAGATGCCAGCCGGCCAGATTCCTGGCCCGCTCTCCGCGTTCGAAGCCCGTGTCCCGCCACGGCGCCCGTCTCTCGGCGCCACCCCCGGCCAGCCGATCCAGCGCGGCGAGATACCGGTCGGTGAAATCCAGCCACGCATCGATTCCGCGCAGCAGCCGTGCCAGCACGTCGGCCAGCGTGGTCTCCTTATCAGCCGTCGGCCCGTCCCCACGCCGGGTCCACCCGTACGCCCGCTCCCAGCCGATCAACTGTGGCGCTGCCCGCTCGGCGAATCCGGAGAAGCCGTACAGGTCGAGATAGGTGGCCCAAAGCAACGCCACCGCGTCCGAGACAACGAAACGCGCGGCTGCCATCGGGTCGTCGGAGCGGAAGTAGTCATAGTCACATGTCTCATCGGCCAGGTCGATCAGCAGTTCCAGCGCCTGCCCCCCGGTGGCCGCGTCCGCCGCCAGCGCCTTCTTGGCGTCCTCGGTCAGCCGGTTGAACGTGAAACGCCACCGGGTCCGCTCCTTGGGGGAGACACGCCGATCACCGGCCATGTAGGCGCCGGCCCGGGCGAGTTCCACGAACCGCCGTGCGTCGTCCAGCACCGACTGGGCGTCCCACCGTCTGCGTGGCGCTCTTGGCCGCAGGCTTGTGCCCATCTGGGGTCCGCTCTGCCTCGATCCGCTCCCTCAGCTGAGCGGATCCGCGCCAGTACAGCGTCCAGAGCGTCTTCTTCAAGCGCTCCTCGTCGAGTGGAGCCAGCGTGGCATAGAACTGCTCGCGATTCATCCGCTGCACGGCAAAGATCGTAGCCCGAGGTGGTGACCAGCACCTGGCGGTGCGGACGTCAGCAGGCGGCGCCGGAGCGCCTCCGAACGCCGGCGGACAGAGGGGAAAGGCCCATCGGCGTGATACCGCCGCTCCGCAAGGTCTGCATGAGCCGGGATACGAGACGACTCATTCTGAGACAAGGCCATGTAGCGGACCGTCAGAATATGGAACGCCGTGTCGGGTTATCCACTTCCGACATCGGTACGTGGCCGGAGGGCACGGGCCCGCAGTGCCGCCTGCGCGGCGGCGCGCCCGGCGTCGGTGAGGCGGTCACCGGGATCATCCAGGCTGCGCTGCCGGTGCAACAGGCCGAGCAGATCCAGGCGGCGGTGGATCGCGCCCATGAGCCAGCCGACGCTTTCCACGGAGATGGGCGTTCCGCTGGCGGGGTCATGCCAGCCCTCGCCGGCCATGGCTTCGGCGACGACGGCGCGCTGCTCGAAATGGCCGTGGGGAGCCTCGGCGAGGTGCAGCATCATGACGGCCTCCGCTGCGGCCCCCTCGGCGGGATCGGATGGGATCAGGGCGGCCGTCACGGCCGACCACAGTGCGGCCGTATCGGCTCCGGCCAGGCGTTTGCCCGCCGGAGTGAGGACCAGGGTGCGCTTGCTGCGCCGGACGGCACCGAGCTGCCGGACAAACTCTCGCAGTGTCCAGGCTTCGGGGATGTCGGATTCGGAGCGCGGTCTGCCGGTCGATGTGAGCCAGTCGAAGCGGTGGCAGCCTTCGGCGACGACGGCCCTGGCCAGGGTGTGGTTGGCGGTGAGCGGGATCCCGCCGTCGGTGGCCGCCAGGGTCAGCAGCCAGCGGACCGGTGCCAGCCGCGCCTCTGCGTCCTCGGGAACCGGCGCCGGTGACATGATCCGCGAGGTGATCATCTTCGTGAGGCGGGCGCGGGCCGCGCCACGAGGGGTGGCCCAGCATTCCATGCGCTCGGCGTGTATCCGTTCCAGATGGCTCTGCTCGCCCGCGGCCCAACAAGAGGTGAGGAACTCGCCGGCGATTCGCTCGGCGTCCGCGCGCCATCCACGGGCGCCAGGAGCGAACTCACCCGCCGCGATCGCCATCTCCAGATGGGCCGCCGTCGCCTGGAAGGCGTCGTTTTCCTGAATGCCCATCACCCGCCCCCAGGTCAGAACCTCTTCGACATCGGGCGGCTGTACGCCGGAGGCGTTCATGGCCTTCTCCAGCGCCTTGAACCCGGCGTCGCGGCCCTGGTGCCAGGCGGTCAGGACCTGCATGGTCGTCTCGGAAACGCAGACGGCGGCGTACCGGGGCATCTCCAACAGGTCGAACAACGCACCGAGCGCGACGGCGAGCCGCTGGTGTTCGGCCAGTTCGGTCCACCACTTGGTCGGCAGCAGATACCACAGCCAGTACTGGAGCCCGTACAGGGTGACGGTCTCGACTCCTTCCCCGAAGGTCAGCGAATCGAACGCGGCGCGCGCCTGACCGGCCTCTTCTGGGTTGCGACGGGCCAGCTCGGCGAGAGCGTCCTCCACCTTGTCGTCCCCGATCCTGCCCACCCTCCCCTCCTTCTCATCCTCCGGGACGGGCCTGTGCCACCTGGGGGCTATCCGCATGGCTGATTTCCGAAGCCTCTCACGGCACCGACGTCATAACTGCGTTCGGCCCGCTCGCGCGTGGCGAAGTGGTCAAGCACCCTCGATGCGATTTGACGCGGTCCACGTCGTTTCCTTCTTCGGGAGGAAGGTGATGGCGATGCGTGAGAGCCATCCAGTGGTTTACAAGCGGTGCGGGTGCACCAGCCGGAGCGGCCGGTGTCCGAGGCTGCTCGAGGACGGGCACGGCTCGTGGTACTTCGCGGTGCAGATCCGGGGCCTGCCGGGACACCGGGAGCGTGTTCGGCGAGGCGGCTATGCCAGCGCGGGCGAAGCCGAACAGGCCGGGCCGCAGCTGATCGCAGCCGAGCAGGGTGGCCCGATCGGCGCGGGGTGCACGGTGGCCCAGTGGCTGCGGTACTGGCTGGCGACCGATCAGGGGATCCGGCCGAGAACGCGTCAGGGGTATGCGGATCACGTCCGGCTGCACCTGGTCCCGGCGCTGGGGCGGATCATGCTGTCGGAACTGTCTCATTGCGATGTACGGCGCATGTTCGCTGCCTTGGCCGGGCGCCGGAACCGGTACGGCAGACCACTGGCGACCGCGACACTGGAGCGGATCCGTGCCACGCTGCGGGCCGCCCTGAACGAGGCCGTCTGCGAAGGTCTGATCGACAGCAATCCCGCCCGTGCTCTGAGGTTGCCCGCCGCGCCTCGTCCGAGGGCGCAGGTGTGGACCGACCGGCGGGTGGCTGCGTGGAAGGCCACCGGCGAAAGGCCCACGGTGGCAGTCTGGACGATTCCGCAGCTGGTGGCCTTCCTGGACGGTGTCCGCGAGGATCCGCTGTACCTGCTGTGGTGGCTGGCTGCGCTTCGCGGACTTCGCCGGGGCGAACTGGCCGGCCTGCGCTGGGTGGATCTCAGCCTGGAGACGGCCGAACTCGCCGTGGTCCAGCAGTTGGTGCACGTCAGAGGGAAACTGGTCTCGTTCCCGCCGAAGAGCGCGGCCAGCAGGCGCACGGTCGCGCTGGATCCGCAGACGGTACGGCTGCTACTCCGTCATGAACGCGACCGGCGGGCGGAGAAGACACGTCGCGGGGAGGCCTGGGACGACACGGCGCACGTCTTCACCCGTACCGACGGCAGTCCGGTGGCGCCGGACTACCTGACCTACCGGTTCCATAGGCTGGTGCGCAGGAGCGGGCTGCCGCCGGTGCGGTTGCACGACCTGCGGCATGGTGCGGTCACGCTGGCGCTGGCCGCGCACGTGGATCTGCCGGTGGTTCAGGACCAGGTCGGCCACGCCAGCATCGTGTTGACCGCCGACACCTACACCTCGGTGCTGCCGGAGCTGCATCACCGGGCGGCCGGCGCGACGGCGCGGCTGGTGCTGTCGGCAGCGCGTGGGACCGCTCGGAAGGTGCGCAGGGGACGATGCGGCTGGATGACCCAGGTGTGACCCATCCGTGTCCCAGGCCATGATCGGGTGATCTCCGGTCGAGGCGAACGCCCAGGTCAGAGGTGGTGGGGCGCCAGGGACTCGAACCCTGAACCGACGGATTAAAAGTCCGCAGCTCTGCCATTGAGCTAGCACCCCTTGGTCATGCCCTCCGGCCTCCCGCGTCGCGGTGTGATCCGGCAGGACACTCCCCAAGATGCAGGGTACAGACAGTACCGCGTACCTGGCGACGTCATTGTCCCCGATCGCCCCATCACCGCTCAGCGGAAGGCGTCGAGACTGGTGAGCGCCTTGCCGAGCGTCAGCAGATGCACCTCCTGGGTGCCCTCGTACGTGAGTACGGACTCCAGGTTCGTCATGTGCCGGATGACCGGATACTCCAGCGTGACGCCGTTGGCCCCGAGCACCGTACGCGCCTCGCGGGCGATGTCCAGGGCGGCCCTGACGTTGGCCAGCTTGCCGAAGCTCACCTGGTGCGGCTTCAGCGAACCGGCGTCCTTGAGGCGGCCCAGGTGGAGGGCGGTGAGCCCGGCCTGGCCGAGCGCGACGGCCATCCAGGCGAGCTTCTCCTGGGTGAGCTGGAAGCCGCCGATCGGCCTGCCGAACTGCACGCGCGTGGTCGCGTAGTCCACGGCCGCCTCCAGGCAGGCCCGGCCCGCGCCGACGACGCCCCACAGAATGCCGTACCTCGCCTCGGTGAGGCACGACAGCGGGCCCTTCAGGCCCGTCACCTCCGGCAGGACCGCGGACGCGGGGAGCCGTACGTCGTCCAGGTAGAGGGAGGACGTGACCGAGGCGCGCAGCGAGAGCTTGCGGTGGATCTCGGCGGCGGAGAACCCGGGCGCCGAGGTGGGGACGACGAAGCCGCGGATGCCCTCGTCGGTGCGGGCCCAGACCACCGCCACGTCGGCGACCGAGCCGTTGGTGATCCACATCTTGGCGCCGTTCAGGATCCAGTCGCCGGACGGGTCCCGCCTTGCCGTCGTACGCATGCCGGCCGGGTCGGAGCCGTGGTCGGGCTCGGTGAGGCCGAAGCAGCCGATCGCCTCACCGGACGCCAGCCGGGGCAGCCACTCCTCCTTCTGCTCCTCCGAGCCGTACTTCCAGATGGGGAACATGGCCAGCGACCCCTGCACCGACACGAACGACCGCAGGCCGGAGTCGCCCGCCTCCAGTTCCCGGCAGGCCACGCCGTACGAGACCGCGTCGAGCCCGGCGCAGCCATATCCCTCCAGGTGCATCCCGAGCAGACCCAGGGACCCCAGGGCCGGGGCGAGCTCGCGGGCGGGGAAGACGCCCCGCTCGAACCACTCGCCGACGTAGGGGAGGACCTTGCCCGACACCAGGTCTGCGACGGTGTCCCTGATCAGGCGATGCTCGGGGTCGAGCTGGTCGTCGAGGTCCAGGAGGTCGTCCATGACGGCCAGGCTATCGGGGCCGCTTCGGGGTAGGGCCAGGGGGAATCCCGATGTGCGCCCGCACCCCCAAAAGGCATTGTGGAGGCATGAACGAGATGAACACCAATGGTTCGGTCAAGCAGCTCCACCGCACTCGAAACGGCAGGATCGTCGCCGGTGTGTGCTCGGGCGTGTCCGAGTACACCGGCATCGACGCCAACATCCTGCGCCTCGCCCTCGCCGTGGCGAGCTTCTTCGGCGGCCTCGGCTTCGGCATCTACGCCGTCGCGTGGCTGCTGCTCCCCGAGGAGGGCAAGCCCACCTCCATCGTCCAGGACCTCATCAACAAGAACAAGGACGGCCACGTCTGGCACGACGCCAAGGCCAAGTGGGACACCGTCCAGCAGGGCTGGCAGCAGAAGCAGTCCCAGCCCACCTACACCGGAACCCCGGGCACCGGGAGCTACGAGCAGCACCCGTACGGCCGGCCGTCCACCGACGGCACGCAGGACCAGGGCGGCCAGGGCACGCCGCAGGCCTGATCCTCAGGCGGCGGCCCGGACCTTGGCGATGATCTCCGTACGCGACTCGGTCCAGAGCACGGCGAGCACCGCCGCGGCGCACAGCCCGGCGACCCCCGCCAGCGTCACGACAGGCTCTGGACCGAGCCGCTGGGCCGCGGCGCCCCCGACGAGGATGCCGGTGCCCTGGGCGGCCATCAGGCCCGACTGCACCAGCCCGAACGCGGCGGCCCGCCCGGACGGCGGCACGCACTGGACGAAGGCCGCGTTCGCCGCGAGCTGGTACGCCCCGCCCACGCCGGACAGCACCCACAGGGCCAGCACGCCCTCCAGCGGCGGCCGTACGACGCACAGCACGAGCGGCGCGCAGGTCAGCATGGCCAGCCAGCCCATTCCCCGCAGCCGGCCGGTCGGCGTGACGAACCGCCCGAAGACGAAGGCCCCGAGCACCGTCCCCGTCGGCATCGCCGCCATCAGCAGGCCCGTGATCACCGCCACCGGCACCCGCCCGTCGGCCAGTGTCGCGGCGTACGGCGCGGCGATCCCCTCCGGCAGCACGTAGAACCCGCAGAGCAGGGCGAACAGCACGAGCGTGCGGAGCCGCCGCTCCCCGAAGACCAGCCGGGCGCCGGTCCGCGTCATCCGCCACACCGACGGCCGCTCGCCGTCCTCCCGCTCGGGCGCCGGACGGCGGCGCACCCCCGCGACGATCACCAGGGCCGACCCGAGGAACGTCGCGCAGTCGAGCGCCAGCGCGCGGTACGGCCCCAGCACGGCGATCGCGGCGCCCCCGGCGGCGAACCCCAGCATCTGCACGGCCTGGTTCGTCATATTCTGCAGCGCCGACCCCACGACGTACCGGTCGCCCTCCAGCACCTCGGGCAGCAGTGCGGCGCGGGCGGCGGAGAACGGCGCGCCGAGCAGGACCACGCAGAAGACCAGCGCGCACAGCACCGGGAACGGCGTGGCCGGAACGGCCATCGCGGCCATCATCAGGGCACGCAGCAGGTCACACAAGAGCATCACCCGCCTGCGCGGATACCGGTCGGCGAGCCCGGCCAGCAGGGGACCGCCCAGGATGGGCGGGAGATAGGTCAGCGCGTAGACCGACGCCGTGGCCAGCGGCGACGCCGTACGGCTGTAGACGAGCACGGCGAGCGCCACCTGGGCGAGCTGGTCACCGAGCATCGACATGCCCTGGCCGAGCCACAGGGACCGGAACTCGGGGATCGCGACGACCTCGCGGTAGGTGACGCGGGTCTCGGGAGGACGGCGGTGCCGGCCGGACAGCCTGCCGGGTTCGGTGGCCGCCATCTCACTCCGCGAAGATCGCCCCGCCGGCGGCGGCCGCCGGTGCTCGACGCGGCCGGGCAATCTGACAGTGCGTGGTCGCCATGTCACTTACAGTGCCCGCTGGCGAGGGCTTTTTCAAGCCTTCGGTCATCCCCGGGTCAGGAGGCTGGAGTCACCACCCGAGTTCGTGCAACCGGTCGTCGTCGATGCCGAAGTGGTGCGCGATCTCGTGAACGACCGTGACCCGGACCTCCTCGACCACGTCGTCCTCGGTCTCGCAGATCTCCAGCGTCGGGTTGCGGTAGATCTCGATCCGGTCCGGGAGCACCCCCGAGTACCAGTCGCCCCGCTCGGTCAGGGGAATGCCGGTGTAGAGCCCGAGAAGTCCTGGCTCGGGCGGGTCGTCCACCACCACGACCACGACGTTGTCCATCACCTTCGCCAGGTCGGCGGGGATGGTGTCCAGCGCCTCGGCCACGAGTTCCTCGAACCTTCTGAGCGGGACGTCGATCACCGTCCCATCGTTTCACCGTGTGGTGGCCGTGCGGTAGCGGCGTACGGCGAGCGGCGCGAACACCGCGATGATCAGAACCGACCAGCAGACGGCGGCCGTCACCGGATGCCGGAGCGGCCAGGACGCGGCGGCCGAGCCCGGGTTGCCGAACAGCTCGCGGGCGGCCGAGACGACCGCGCTCATCGGGTTCCAGTCCGCTACGGCCCGGAGCCAGCCCGGCAGCCCCTCCAGCGGCACGAACGCGTTGGCCAGGAAGGTCATCGGGAGCACCCAGGAGAAGGTCAGCCCATCCGCCTGCGCTCCGCTCCTCGCGAACAGCCCGAGGTACGTGCCCACCCACATCATGGCGAACCCGAACAGGGCGAGCAGCGCGAACCCGGCCAGCACCCGGAACGGGTTCCCGTGCGGACGCCATCCGGCGACGACCAGGCCGGTGAGCGCCATCATGGCGAGCGAGAGCAGGGCGCGCGACAGGTCGGCGAGCCCGCGCCCGGCCAGTACGGCGCCGCGCGCGATGGGCTGGGTGCGGAGCCGGTCGATGACGCCGCGCGCCATGTCCTCGGCGACCGCGGTCGCGGACGACACCGCGCCCATCGCCATGACCTGCATGAAGATGCCGGGCATCAGGTAGTTCCGGTAGTCGCCCCCGCCGGGCAGCGTGATCGCGCTGCCGAAGACGTACCCGAACAGGACGGTCATGATGACCGGGAAGACCAGCACGGCCACGATCTCGGCGGGCTGGGCGCGCAGCCGGGAGTAACCGCGCCCGGCCAGCACGAGTGTGTCGGTCAGGCCCCAGCGCAGCCGTCCCAGGCGGGTGGCCGGGGGATCGATGGTGACGGTCATGCCGCGTCCGCTCCCGTCAGCCGCAGGAACACCTCGTCGAGCGTCGGGCGGCGCAGGCCCAGGTCCTCCACCGCGACGCCGGCGGCGTTCAGGGCGGAGGCCACCCTGACCAGCGAGGCGGCCCCGTCCGGGACGGGTACGGCCAGCCGCCGCTCGTCGCGGTCGATCTCGATGCCGGTCGCGTCGCCCGCGAGGCCGGTCGGTCCCTTTCCGAAACCCGCTCCGGAACCAACGCCGGAACCCGCTCCGGGGCCTGCTCCGGGGCCTGTTCCGCGGCTGGGGAGCGCGTCGCGGACCACCTCGGCGCCGCGTGCCAGGTCCGCCGCCTCGCGGAAGGCCACGTACAGCCGGTCTCCGCCCACCCTCGCCTTGAGCGCGGCCGGTGAGCCGGACGCGACGACCCGCCCGGCGTCGAGGACCGCGACGCGGTCGGCCAGCCGGTCGGCCTCGTCCAGATACTGGGTCGTGAGCAGCAGCGTCGTGCCCTCGGCGGCCAGTTCGCGCAGCAGGTCCCACAGGGTCAGCCTGCTCCGGGGGTCGAGGCCGGTGGTCGGCTCGTCGAGGAAGAGCACGGGCGGCGCGACGACGAGGCTCGCCGCCAGGTCCAGCCTGCGCCGCATGCCGCCGGAGTACGTCCCGGCCGGCCGGTCCGCCGCCTCGGTCAGGCCGAAGCGCTCCAGCAGTTCCCCGGCCCTGCTCCGGGCCGTACGGCGGGGCAGGTGGTGGAGCCGGCCGAACAGCTCCAGGTTGCCGCGTCCGGTGAGCAGCTCGTCGAGGGCCGCGTGCTGCCCGGCCAGGCCGATGCGATAGCGGAGCCGGTCGGCGTCCCGGACCACGTCGCAGCCGGCCACCCGGGCCGAGCCGCCGTCCGGGCGCAGCAGGGTGGTGAGGATGCGTACGAGGGTCGTCTTGCCCGCGCCGTTGGGGCCCAGCAGCCCGCAGACCGAGCCCTGCGGCACATCGAGGTCGACGCCCCGCAACGCCTCGGCGGGCCCGTATCTCTTGCGCAGTCCTTCCGCCTGGATCACGGCCGTCTCCTTAACGCCGTTAAATTTAACACCGTTAAGCATGGATCTGACGTGGTTAGGCTGTCAACCGTGGCACTCGAACGCGGCACGATCGTCAGCACCGCGCTGCGGTTGCTGGACGAGGTGGGGCTGGAGAAGCTGACCCTGCGCAGGCTGGCCGCCGAGCTGGGCGTACAGGCCCCCGCGCTCTACTGGCACTTCCGCAGCAAGCAGGAGCTTCTGGACGAGATGGCCGACGCCATCGCCGTACAGGAGGCTCCCTCGCTGCGGCCGCTCGCCGAGGGCGAGCCGTGGGAGGAGTGGCTGGCGGAGTGGTTCCGCGGCCGGCGCCGCGTCTTCAGGTCGCACAGGGACACGGTCCGCCTCACCGCGGGCACCCACCCCGGTGCCGAGACCCTGCGGACCGCCGAGACCATCTTGGAGTCGCTGGTGAGGGCCGGGTTCACGCCAAGGGACGCGTTGTGGGGGATCGGCACGCTCGGGAACTTCCTCGGCGGGTTCGTGCTGGAGGAGCAGGCCGACCAGGAGCGGGGCATGACCGGCCAGGACACGTTCGAGGAGGCGCTCGAGGCGCTCGCGCCGTACCCCCACCTGCGTGCGGTCATGGCCGACACCGGCGCGCCGCAGAGCGACGCGGCCTTCGAGCACGGCTTGGCGTTGATTCTGGCCGGGATGAGGACGCGTATCGAAGCGACGCGGGGTATGCACAAAAACGATGGAGATCTCTAAGGTGAGGGCCTTCGCCCGGAAAGCGGCCGGCAGCCGGACAGCCGCCGTACTCGCGGTCGTGCTGGCGGCGGTGGTCGGCGGCTGGCTCGGGCTGGCGCTCGGCGCCAGGGTGGACACGCCGGTCGGCCCCGCCGACATCGGCATGTCCATCTCGCCGTCCCTGCACGGGGAGACCGTCGTCGACGTACGGCCTCTCGGGACGCTCAACTTCAACACCCACGACGGTCCGGTACGGCTCGGCCTGACGATCGAGGCGGTCCACCCGGACGTGGCCGAGGACATCATCAAGAACCCCCGGTGGGCCGACCGGCTCCCGACGACCATCGAGGCCGACGTGATCGAGGGGCTGCGCCGGCTCGCCGTACGCGCGGCCCTGTTCGCCGTCGCGGCCGGGTTCGTGACCGGCCTGGTCGTCTTCCGGCGCCTGTCCCGGGCGGCCTGGACCGCGGGCGGGTCGCTGGCCATGGTGGCGGTCCTCGGGGGCGTTTCGGCGCTGACGTTCAACCCTCGCTCGATCGCCGAGCCCCGGTACACCGGGCTGCTCACCGGCGTGCCGTCCCTGATCGGCAGCGCCGAGTCGATCGTGACCAAGTTCTCCGAGTATCGCGGCCAGCTCACCAAGCTGGTGACCAACGTCTCCCAGCTGTACGAGGTCGGGTCGAACCTGCCGATCTTCGATCCCGACCCGGACACGATCAGGGTGCTGCACGTCTCCGACCTGCACATCAACCCGATCGGCTGGAACGTCATCAAGTCGCTGAAGGACCAGTTCAAGGTGCAGTTCGTCGTCGACACCGGGGACATCAGCGACCACGGCACCAAGCCGGAGAACGAGTTCGTCAAGGAGATCGGCTCGCTCGGGGTGCCGTACGTCTACGTGCGGGGCAACCACGACTCCAAGAGCACCCAGGACGCGGTCGCCAAGCAGAAGAACGCGATCGTGCTGGACGGCGACGCCGCCACGGTCGGCGGGCTGACCGTCTACGGCATCGGCGACCCGAGGTTCACCCCCGACAAGGCCGTCCAGGTGGACGGCGACTCCAGTGAGAGCCTCCTCGGCCTCGGCAAGACCAACGCCCAGAAGCTGGCGCCCCGCGACTGGTCCCGGTCGAAGTCCACCTCCGCCCCCGACCGGATCCCCGCCGACATCGTGGCCGTCCACGACCCCACCGTGGGCCGCGGTTTCTCCGGGTACGTCCCCCTGGTGCTGAGCGGGCACGTCCACGCCCGATCCACCCAGCTGATGCCCACGGGCACCCGGCTGATGATCCAGGGCTCCACGGGCGGCGCCGGCCTGCGCGGCCTGGAGCACGACGAGCCGACGCCGCTCACCGCCTCGGTGCTCTACTTCAACAAGAAGAGCCACCGGCTGGAGGCCTGGGACGACATCACGGTCGGCGGCCTCGGTGAGCAGTGGATCCAGTGCCAGCGTCGTATCGAGCCGGACCCGGGCCGTACAATTTTCCCGGAGTCGCAGCAGGCGCCGTCGCCGACGGCAAGCGGCAGCGGCACCCCGTCGACAACCGCTTTGGCATCGGGGGCAAACGTCCCCTATGCTTCAGAGGTCTCCGACGGAAGGCGTCACGGAACAAGGCGAAAGCCTTGAGCCCCCATCGTCTAGCGGCCTAGGACACCGCCCTTTCAAGGCGGCGGCACGGGTTCGAATCCCGTTGGGGGCACGTGGAGCGCGTCGAGCGCACCGGAAGACGGAAGGTCGGAAGGCCTCCCGGAAGCTGGTAAGCTAGGCGAGCCGAACAACACGGGAGCGAAAATCTCCCGGACATAGAGGTCCTGTAGAGCAGTTTGGAGTGCTCGCCACCCTGTCAAGGTGGAGGTCGCGGGTTCAAGTCCCGTCAGGACCGCGTACGGCGGCAGCCGCCGAGGTCAGGTAGCTCAGTTGGTACGAGCGTCCGCCTGAAAAGCGGAAGGTCGGCAGTTCGACCCTGCCCCTGACCACCATCTCTGAACAACCCAAACGCCCCGAGCCAATCACGGACGGGGCGTTCTTGTTTGCCTTTGACGACAACAGGTTGAGGTGCCTGAGCGGGGCCGCGAGAATCAAGAAGTGAGCCGCACCGACAACACGATGCCGCTACGTATCCAGGAGCAGGACGGCCGCCGCTTCAGGCATGACGCCGGCGGGTCCTACAAGGGCATCGGCGTGGACACGAACATCGCAGAACGGAAGGCGCGACAGCGTGTCCGCCTGATGCTTCTTCGAGCTGAGGAACCGGAGCCGACCAGGCACCGCCACAGTGAGAAGTGGCTGTACTGATGGGCAACGGAAGTAACGCCCCGCGAAACCGGTGCGCTTCTTATTTGCAGCCAGATCAGCCCTGGGCTTCGCCTGGTCTGCCGAGAGTTGCACGCTTCTCGGCAAGCGAGGTGCGGGCGTAGATGCTCATGGTCACCTCGATGTCGGAGTGTCCGGCGATCTAACGCACGATGTGCGGCGATATGCCGAGGTCGAGGAGGCTCACGCAGGTGTGGCGGAGGTTGTGAAGGCGCACGTCCCGGCCGTCGCCGTCCTGGTTCCCGGCTCCTGATCGGCTCGCCCGGTCCGCTCTTCGGGGCACCGGACATTCGGCATGGCCTTGACGGTGGTAAAAATATTGCCGTAGCTTCGGTTGGTCCGCGTTCACAGGACACCTTCCTCTTCCCGTATGGGAGCGCTTTCGTGTCTCGACGCCTCCTTCGCATTCCCGCCGCCGTCGTAGGCTCTCTCGCCCTCGCCGCGGCCACCCTGACCGGAACCGCCGGGGCTGCGACGGGCACTCGGACCGGCATCACCGCTGCGGCCACCACCCCGTCGCACCTGTCGGGCACCCTCGCGGACGGCGCCACCTGGATCGCCGACGTGCCCGCCGACTGGAACGGCACGCTCCTGCTGTTCAGCCACGGCTATGGTCCGGCCGTCGCGCAGAACGCGCCTTCCGACGAGGCCCGTACGGCCCTTCTCGCGGAGGGTTACGCGCTCGCCGGTTCCTCCTTCGATCCGCAGGGCTCGTGGTGGGCGCTGAACAGCGCCGAGCGCGACCAGTTCGCCACCCTCGACGCCTTCCGCCGTACGGTCGGCCGGCCGTCCCGCACCCTGTCGGTCGGGCTGTCCATGGGCGGCCTGGTCAACGCCCAGATCGCCCGTGACGGGGCCGGCCGCGTCGACGGGGCCCTCGGGCTGTGCGGCCTCGTCGCGGGGGGCGTCGACCTGGACGACTACCAGTACGACGCCGAATACACGATCGCCTCACTGCTGTTGCCCGGCCAGGAGATTCGGCTCACCGGGTTCGCCGACGCCGCGGACGCCGCCGCGACGGCGCAGCGGCTGACCGACGCCGTGATCGCCGCGCAGGCCACCCCGCAGGGACGGGCCAGGATCGCGCTCGCCGCCGCCTACCTCAACCAGAGCGACTGGGCGCCAGGACAGAACCCGCCGGCGCCCGGCGACCCCGAGGGGCAGGAGGCCCAGCAGTTCGCCTGGCTCTCCCAAGGGGTGCTCGGGTTCATCGAGAACGGCCGCTGGTCCATCGAGCAGTCCGCCGGGGGCAACACCTCCTGGAACGCCGGGCTCGACTACGCGGCGCTGCTGCGCGACTCCGAGCACGCCGACCAGGTGCGGACGCTGTATCGCAAGGCCGGCCTCGACCTGCGCGCCGACCTGACCACCCTGACCCGCGGCGCCCACCTGCGCGCCGACCCGGGCGCGCGACGCAGGCTGGAGGCGACCTCCACCGCCGGTCAGAGCCTCGCGATACCGCTGCTCGACCTGCACACCATCGCCGACCAGCTCGTCCCGGTGCAGCAGGAGGCGGCGTTCGCCGAACGGGTCCGGGCGGCCGGCGACGAACGGCTGCTGCGGCAGGCGTACGTCGCACGCCAGGGCCACTGCGCCTTCACCACCGCCGAGATCGTCGCGGGCGTGCGGGCGATCGACAGGCGGGTCACGACCGGCCACTGGGGCGACGTCGCCGAACCCGCCGTCCTGCAGCGCTCCGCTCTGTCACTGAACCTCGGCGAGGCCGCCTTCGTCCGCTACCGGCCCGGCCGCCTCGTCGTCGGCCGGCACTCCTCCCTGATCGGCTCGTAGATGCCGACAAGCAGGCGAAAACCATCCGCACCCACCTCACCCCGGTAGAAGCGGACCAAAGCGCTGGCCTCGATGAGGTTGAGCTCTGTCACGCCACAGCCTGTTGCGCGCCGTCACCCTTCTCGATGGTGGCCGAGAAATCGATCTCTCCCTCGGCCACCATCTCGCGCATACGAGCTATGGCGGCTGCACGTCTGCGCCGGTCGGTGATCTCCCGTAGAGCCGCGTTGACCGCGTCTTTCTTGGAAGAAGTGCCGAGCGGCTTCGCGGCCTCGGCCAGGGCCTCGTCGTCGAGGTCGATAAGGGTCTCGGTCATGGACATCGCCTCGCCCGTATATACGAATCTGATGCCCCTGAACATGGTCTCGTTCCGCCGAGCAGAGTGATTGCTCCGCCTGAAAAGCGGAAGGCCGGCAGTTCGACCCTGCCCCTGACCACCATCTTTGAACAGCCCAAACACCCCGAGCCGATCTTCGAATTCTTGTCAAGGCGGCGAGGACATTGCTGAAGCGCCCCGTTATGGGCCCCTTGAGTGCTCTTGTTGGGCTCCCATCCTGGCGTTTGGATCTGGGAGAGGCGATCTTCTGCGGGGCGTCACAAACGGCGGGTTCCAGACGCCTCAACCGTGCCGCCGTTTGTTCTGCCCGGCCTGGTCCTCTCGTAGTGCGCAGGGCATCGACCTGTGCTGTCCGCCTGGAGAAGGAGTTGTGGCCTTGACCGCGCTGACCTACACCATCCTCACCGACCCGACATCCCTGGAGGCGTCGGTAGACGGGCGCTCTCCGTCCACGGGAACGGTGTATCTGATGGTGACCAACACCGGGAAGACGGTGCCCTGGCTGAGGATCGAGGTGAAGGTGCCCGTCGGTGACGGTCCCGGCCACCTCACCCGGGACATCGGCACGATCAATCCGAGGGGCGAGTACACCGACACCCAGTCGGGTCCTCAGGCGAACAACCAGCCGGTGATCGTCCAGCCGGTGATCGTCCAGCCGCAGGGCGTCGACGTCTTCCAGGTCACCACCCAGAGTGGGCGCTTGGAAGCTTTCGCACCTGGCGACTACCTGATGCTGACACTGGAGAACGTCACCGTCGCCCCCACCGCCGGGGTGGCCGTGCTGATGGTGACCGAGACCACCAGAACCAGCAGAGGGTGGCAGCTCAGCGACGCGGCGGTGCCGGTGGTCAAGGCCGCTGCCAAGGAGATTCCAGCACCGCGTGACTTCCGCCCGGACAAGGCCATGCTGGACACCGGAGAAAACGTCACGCTGAGCTGGGACGGGTCCGGCGACTTCGGCTACGAGATCCGGTTCCCCGGTGGGCATGCGGCCATTGCCCCGGGTACGCGTACCTGGTCGCCGGCCGACGCCCCGAAGCGGGCTACCACCTACATCTTGGTCGCGACCGACCCCACCACTCAGAAGCAGCACTTCCTCACCACGACCGTTCAGGTTCGCTATCCCGTCCTCGAAACCCTCACCGCCACGACCGGCATCGATACCCCATGGGTCCAGGGGACGGCGAACAAGGGGCGCGTCACTTTCACGGGCACCGGGGTGGAGATCTTCGGCGACTCCGGCGGGCAGGGGACGGTGACGGCCGACAGGGCGGATCTCAATGGCGTGAACACCGAGTGGGTGCAGGGGCGGAGCGCCGATGATGGGAAGATCACCTTCCCCAAGGATGGGCTTGATGTCCGTCAGGGGGGTGGGGCGTGGGGAACCGTGCATGCCGACAAGGCCGACCTCAACGGCATCAACACCGAGTGGGTGCAGGGTCGGCACGCCGATGACGGATGGATCAGTTTCCCCAAGGAAGGCCTCAACGTGCGCAGGGGAGCCGGCCAGGCCTGGGGAACGGTGTTCGCTGACAAGGCGGATCTCAATGGTGTGAACACCGAGTGGGTGCAGGGGCGGAGCGCTGACGACGGGAAGATCACCTTCCCCAAGGATGGGCTTGATGTCCGTCAGGGGGGCGGGGGGTGGGGAACCGTGCATGCCGACAAGGCCGACCTCAACGGCATCAACACCGAGTGGGTGCAGGGACGGCACGCCGACGATGGATGGATCAGCTTCCCCAAGGAAGGTCTGAACGTGCGCAAGGGAGCCGGCCAGGCCTGGGGAACCATGTTCGCTGACACGGCCGACGTGAACAGCGTGATCACCAAAGAGGTCCGCGGATCAGGTGAGGGCAAGGGGTACATCCAGTTCCTGGAGCAGGACAAGGGCGTGCGGATATTCGGTGGCGTGTCGGCCGGCTGGATACGGGGACTCAACGATGACGAGGCATGGATCCGCTTCAACGCAAAGGGCATATGGGTGCTCACGCGCCGAAACGGCCAGCGAACGAGCGCGAACGTGAGTTGCGCGACGGTCAATGACCGGCCCGCCTGATCGCGCCTGGCAAGCGGAGGGTCGGCGGTTCGGCCCTGCCCCTGACCTCCACCTTTGAACAGCCCAAACGCCCCGAGCCGATCACGGCCGGGGCGTTTTTCGTCTCCGATGACAGTCGACTGCAGTGGGCTTGTGCCGCGGCACTCCCGCCACGGCCGAGACCGTGCCTACCCCTGGCAGAGTGTGGCTGGCCCGCGAATCGGTCGCGAATACTGTGAGCCATGAACAGCAGACGACAGCTCGGGGAGTTCCTTCAGACAAGGCGCTCTCAGCTGCGACCCGAAGACGTGGGGGTGGCCACCTACGGTGACCGGCGCCGGGTCCCCGGGCTGCGCCGGGAGGAACTGGCGCTGCTGGCCGGTGTGAGTGCGTCGTACTACTCACGGCTGGAGCAGGGCCAGGCGCCCAACGCCTCGCCCGACGTGCTCGACGCGCTGGCCCGGGCCCTCCGCCTGGACGATGCGGAACGCCGGCACCTGCACGAACTGGCCGCCGCCGGCCGCCGCCGGGGCACCGTAAGCCGTGCCGCGCCCGAACGGGTCAGCCCCGCGACGCGTCAACTGGTCGCGGTGCTCGGTGACGTGCCCGTGCTGGTGCTCGGCCGGCGCGGCGACGTGCTGGCGTGGAACACGCCGGGCCACGCCCTGTACGCCGGCCATCTGGCCCCGGAGGGCCCGGACACACCCCGGCAGCGGCCCAATATGGCTCGCCTGGTGTTCCTGGACGCGCACACCCGCGACCTGTACGCCGACTGGCCCGCGAAGGCCCGGGGCGTCGTGGCGACCCTGCGCATGGCCTCCGGCCGCCATCCGGACGACCTGCTCCTGACCGCGCTGGTCGGAGAGCTGACGGTCAAGAGCCCGGAGTTCGCCACGATGTGGGCCGACCACCGCGTCAAGACCGACGGCGACACGGTCTACGAGATGCGGCACCCGCTGGTGGGCGCCATGCGGGTGACCCAGCAGACCCTGCGGACCACTGATGACCAGGCGGTGGTCGTCGCCACCACCGAACCCGGCTCGTCCTCGCACGCCGCGATGACGCTGCTCGTCCACAGCGTGCTGACAGGGCAAACGTCCCGGCGTACCCGAATCACCAGCTGACCTCGCACATTCCCCAGGCGCTCCGACCGGAGCGCCCGATGCCGCACGCCCTCATCCAGACAGGACCAGATATGCGCACCAGATTCCTCGCCCTCGCGATCGCCGCCGGAATCGGCCTGACGACCGTGACCCCGTCGGACGCGGCGACGTCCCGGGTAGCGGTCCACTTCGACCTGACGAAGGGCCAGCAGCCGGAGAACATCGCCCTCGCCCCGGACGGCACGGCCTATGTCACCTTCGCCGCCGCCCGCCAGGTCGCCGCGATCAGCCCGAACGGCAAGATCCGGATCCTGGCGACCCTCCCCGCCCCGGCTGACGGCGGCGCACCGGCCCTCGGGTTCGCCCTGACCACCGGCATCGTCCGCACCGCCGACGGCACGCTCTATTTCCTGTACGCCAGCGGCGACCCCGCGACCACCGGCCTCTACCGGCTGCGGCCCGGCCGGAAACCGCAACGCATCGCCGCGCTCCCAGGGAACGGCCTGCCCAACGGCCTGGCCTACGACGAACCGGCGAAGACCTTCTACCTCACCGACTCGGTCCTCGGCTCCATCTCCACGGTGCCCCTGCACGGCGGCCCGGCCCGGACCTGGTCGTCGGCACCGGAACTCGCCGCGGCCGGATTCCTCGGCGCCAACGGCATCAAGGTACGGCACGGCGCGATCTGGGCCACGAATCTCGACCGGGGCACCCTGCTTCGGATTCCGATCAGACCGGGCCGCCCCGGACCTGTCCAGGTCAAGGCCACCGGCCTGGCCGGCATCGATGACATCGCCTTCGCCGGTGACGAGGACGACCAGGTCATCGCGGCCCTCAACGCCCCGAACAAGGTCGTGCGCATCGACACGGACGGCCGTGCCGTGACCCTTCTCACCGCCGGACTCCAGAACCCCACCTCGGTGGCGGTACGGGGCCGGACCCTCTACGTGCTCAGCGCCGCCTACCTCACCGCCACCGACCCCAACCTGATCCTGACCACCGTTGGAGCGCCCCATGCATGAGATCGAGCGGCGCGCCGGGTCCTACGGCGTGCGGGAGTGGGTGCCCTTCAGCCGCTACTGACCGCGTCGTCCCCCTCGCCCAAGTCGGCTCCGGACGTGAATGCCTCATCCACCGCATCGTCAAGACTGGAAGAAGTTGCGCTCAGAGATCAGGCTCCGGGACGTGCCGTCCTGAACATGGCACTTAGGCTGGCCAGGTCACGTAGTCGTAGTCTCGGGGGTCGTCCATGTCGATCGCGTCTCGTCCGCTCACCCAGACGGAGCTTCTCCTGGAGCTCGAACCCGTGGTGGAGCGGGAGCTGGATCGGCATCTCGCGGTGGCCAAGGAGTGGTTCCCGCACGAGTACGTCCCGTGGAGCGAGGGCCGGACGTTCGACGGCGTCCTGGAGGGCGAGGCCTGGTCGCCGGAGGACTCCTCGATCTCCGAGGCCGCCCGTGTCTCGCTCGTCGTCAACCTGCTGACCGAGGACAACCTTCCGAGCTACCACCACGAGATCGCGACGACCTTCGGCAGGGACGGCGCCTGGGGCACGTGGGTGCACCGGTGGACGGCGGAGGAGGGGCGGCACGGGGTCGCCATCCGCGACTACCTCACCGTCACCCGGGCCGTCGATCCGGTCGCTCTGGAGCGGGCCAGGATGAGCCACATGCAGAACGGCTTCGCCACCGAGTACGACGGCATGCTCCGGCAGCTGGCCTACGTCTCGTTCCAGGAGCTGGCCACCCGCATCGCCCACCGGAATACCGGGAGGGTATCGGGGGACCCGGTGTGCGAGAGGCTGCTCGCGAGGGTCGCCGCCGACGAGAACCTCCACATGGTCTTCTACCGGAACCTGCTCGCCGCCGCGTTCGAGCTGGCTCCTTCGCAGACCATGCGAGCCGTCACCGATGTCGTGACGTCCTTCCAGATGCCGGGCCAGGGCATGGAGGGTTTCGCCCGCAAGTCGGTGACGATCGCCATGGCGGGCATCTACGACCTGCGACAGCACTCTGACGAGGTCCTGCTCCCGGTGCTGCGGCAGTGGAAGACGTTCGACATCGAAGGGCTCGACGCCGAGGGGGAGCAGGCTCGTGAGGAGCTGTCGGCCTTCCTGGCTCAGCTCGACGCGGCCGCCGCCCGCTTCGAGGAGCGACGGGAAGCCCGGCGGGCGAGGGCCGAAGCCTGAAACAGGCCGACCGAAGGACGAAAACGGCATCATCTGGGGCATTAAGGTGCGAGCGGTCCCAGGATCAGCACATACTGGAGACGATGAACGCAGCCAGCGGCGAGCACCGCCGTCACCTGTCCACAAGTCCCTTCAAACCCCCGCCCCCTGCTCCGCCTCTCGAGCGGTTCAGCGTGAACGACCAGGTGACCCATGACCGGTACGGCCTCGGTGTGGTCATCGGCGTAGAGGACGGCGTCGCCGTGTTCGTCGATTTCCGGTCGCGGCAGGAGCGGATCACGGCACCGTTCAAGCGGCTGTACAAACTCTGAGACCACCGCGGCTCAGCAGACCTCGGGTTCGACGAAGAGCCCGAGGTGCTCGATGGCAACCCTGACGGCAACGTCCGCCGCCCCGGCCGTTGTCCGGCAGGGGCGTTGTCGTGGGGCAAGCTGATGACGTGAGTCTCCACGTACCTCCGGACGATGTAGGAGTCCCACGGGCGCAGGCCGGTCCCACCCCGCAGCACCTGCTCGCGACCTTGCTCGGTGAGTACCTCGACTCATCGGACGCCGACCTTCCGTCGGTGGCGGTGGTCGCGATGCTCGGGGAGTTCGGCATCAGCGAGTCCAGCGCGCGCGCCGCGTTGTCCCGGCTGACCAAGCGGGGCCTGATCGCCGTACGGGGATCCGGGCGGCCGCCCGTGTACCACCTCACGCCTCAGGCGATCGCCAGGCACCGCTCCCGGATGGATCATTTCCTGAGCTTCGGCGCACACCCGCCGCGGTGGACCGGCGACTGGGTGACCGTCTCCTTCTCGGTCCCCCAGTCCGGCCATGCCCCACGGCACGCGGTACGCAAGGTGCTGGGGTCGCTGGGCTTCGCGCGGCTGTACGACAGCGTGTGGATCCGTCCCGGAACCGACTCCGGTCCGGTGACCCAGGCGCTCCACGACGTCCTGGACGGCGTCGACGGCAGCCGGTGGTCGGTGATGCACGCCCGGTTCGACGAGGAGGCCGGCCCGCACGGTCCGGCCGCCGCCTACGATCTGGCCGGCCTCGCCTCGGCCTACGAGGGTTTCATCGCGCGGTACTCGGACCTGCGGGTGGCCGTCCGCAACGGGGAGATCGACGCGACGCGGGCGCTGGTGGCCCGGACCTCCGTCATGGATTCCTGGCGGAAATTTCCGGACATCGACCCGAACCTTCCCGAGCACCTCCTGCCGGCGCCGTGGCCCTGCCAGCCGGCCCGGGGCCTCATGCTGGAGATCCATTCCGCTCTCGGCTCGCTCGCCGAGGCGCGGCTCATCGAGGTCGTGACTCCGTACTGGCCGGACGCCGCGTCCTGGATCACCCACTTTCAGGCGTCGGAGAGCGGCGTCTCGGTCCCGGCGGCGAGGGCCGGTCGCAGGAAACTTTCACTGACTGGAACTCCTGCCGGCCAGCCGGAGCGCGTTTCGTGACCATGCGGCCGTCGGCTGCCCGGCCTGCCGCCGCGCGCTGAGATCCCACCCGAGCGCCAGGCCGTCCGGGCATGGTGACCTGGGCGGGAGCCGTGCCCGTCGGCCCATTCCCCTGGCGGCGGGCGGCGCCGTCCAGAAGGTCCGCGTGATCGGGCGGCGTACGGGCGTTTCCCGTCCGCGTGAGTATCGCCTCAACGCGGTGAGTGTGATCGCTTGACACTTTTCGTAACCGCAGTGATATTAACTGCACATTGCTCTCATCGGCTCGTTTCGGCTGGCAGGAGCGCATTTTGCAGTCGATGGCCCGCCATGTCGATCCTCGGGTTCGGCCGGTGCCGACCGGTCCGGCCGCGGTGGAAGTGGTCGGGTCATCGCCGGGCTCCGTCGGCGTGCGCCGCGCATGCCGCATCCGACACAGAGCGCCGTCGTGACACCTTCGGAAGGCGAAATGAGAAAACGCTCGATCATCAGGGCGGTACTGGCGGTCGCGGTCGCCCCGCTCTGCGCTGGAATGGTGGCGCTCGCCTCGACGCCGTCCGCCGCGGCGGTCGGTGGCTCGGGCCCCTACCCGGCGGATTACGAGACCTCCACCAGCCTGCCCAACCACACCATCTACCGGCCCGGAACCCTCCCCTCCGAGAAGATGCCCATTTTCGTGTGGGGCAACGGAGGCTGCTCCGCCAACGGGACGGGGCAGCTGCCCTTCCTCCGCGAGATCGCCTCGTACGGATTCCTGGTCATCGCCAGCGGCAGCCCGAACGGTTCCGGTTCGACGACGTCCCAGATGCTCACCCAGTCCATCGACTGGGCGGTCGCGGAGAACAGCCGCCAGGGCGGCAAGTACAACGGCAGGCTCGACACCAGCAAGATCGCTGTAGGCGGCTGGTCCTGCGGAGGGCTGGAGGCATACGCCGTCTCCAACGACTCGCGTATCACCACGACCACCATCTTCAGCAGCGGCCTGCTGAACGACTCCGACGACTACCAGCTCCGCCGGCTGACGAAGCCGATCGCCTACTTCATCGGCGGGCCGAGCGACATCGCCTACCCGAACGCCATCGACGACTGGGGCAAGCTGCCGGCGGGACTGCCCGCGTTCATGGGCAACCTGAACGTCGGACACGGCGGCACCTACACCCAGACCAACGGCGGCGAGTTCGGCCGCGTGGCGGTGCTGTACCTCAAGTGGCGGCTGAAGGGCGACACGACGGCCGGCACGAACTTCGTCGGCGCCAACTGCGGCCTGTGCAACACCCAGTGGCAGGTCCAGCAGAAGAACCTCACGCTCGGCGGCAGTCCGTCTCCGTCTCCCTCCCCGTCACCCAGCAACAGCCCGTCCCCCTCTCCGTCACTGTCACCCAGTGGCAGCCCCTCGCCCTCCCCGTCACCCAGCGGCGGGACCGGGGGCTGTTCGGCGACCTACACGGTGCAGGACCAGTGGGCCGGCGGGTTCGTCGCGAATGTCAACGTCACCGCGGGCGGCGCCGCGATCAACGGCTGGAGGGTCGCTCTCACCCTGCCCGGGGGAGCCACGATCACCTCCCTGTGGAACGGCGTCAACACCGGCACCAGCGGCGCCGTGACCGTCACCAACCAGAGCTACAACGGGCGGCTGTCGGCCGGGCAGAGCACCAGCTTCGGGTTCCAGGGCAACGGAACCGGCGCCGGAGCCACCGTCACCTGCACCGCCATCTGATCCCACCCGCTTCGGGCAGGGCATGACAGCGACGGGCCGGGACCGATGTCCCGGCCCGTCGTGCTGCCACGAAGCAGTGGCTCTGTCGACGACCGACGCTGGGCCCGCACCGGCATGACGGTGCGGGCCCAGCGTGGTGGTGTCGGTCAGGTGATACGAGGGTCAGTTCACTGGATGACCGCGAGGGCGTCGACGACACCGGTGCCGAAGAAGCCGTTGTCGTCGGCGGTGCCGGCGCAGGTCGCGGTGTTCGCCGGGCACGGCTTGGACACGGCCCGTGCCTTGAGCTCACTGAGCATCTGGGCCGGGGTCCAGGAGGGGTGCGCCGACTTCATCTGCGCCATGACGCCGGCGACGTGCGGGCTCGCCATCGACGTGCCGCTCTTGGTGCCGTAGCCGTCCGCCCCCGTCCGCGTGTTCCACGTCGTCGAGTAGATCGACGAGCCGGGAGCCGCGACGTCGATCTTGCCGAGGCCGTAGTTGGAGAAGGACGACCGGACGCTGTCCAGCGTGGTGCCCACGCGCTGCAGGGACGCGACCGTCACGACGCCGTCGAGCTCGGCCGGGATGTCGCTGCAGCCGTTGTTGATCGTGCGCACGGTCGGTTCCGGCGCGTCGTTGGGGCTGCCCTTGTCCACGGTCTTGTTGGCCAGGTCGTAGTTGGAGTTGCCCGCCGCGGCGACGTTGACGACGCCCTGCCTGGTGGACCACTCCACGGCGCGCCGGACGGCCTCCTTGCTGGCGGCCTGGTCGGGCTGGTCGTCACACCAGAACTCGAACGGGTCGACGTAGTAGGAGTTGTTCGTGACGTCCATGTGCTTCAGGCCCGCCCACATGAAGCCGCAGATGGCGTACTCCGGGTAGATGAAGCCGTCGTTGTTGACGACCTTGACGGACGCCATGCGCACGTTCGGCGCGACACCGACGATGCCGATGTTGTTGCGGGCGGCGGCGATGGTGCCGGCGACGTGCGTACCGTGGTCGCTCGTCGTCGGGCGCCACGCCAGCGGCGTCTGGTCCGGACGGCCGACGTTGGTGCAGTTGACCGAGTTCGCGACGTCGATGTTGGCCTTGAGGTCCGGGTGTGTCGGCGAGATGCCGCTGTCGAGCACCCCGACGAGCACGTTGCGGTTGCCGTCGGAGACCGCCTGCGCCTGCGGGGCCTTGATCATCTGCATGTCCCACTGGACCCCTTCGTTGGGGTCGAGGCTCGCGCCGGGCTGCGGGTCAGACGGGATGTCGCCGTTGTCCGGCTTCTTGGCACCCTTCTTGTATCCGCTGGCGCCGGGACCCCACGGCGGGGCCAGGTCCGTCGGCGTCCCCTCGGAGACCCCGGCCGTACGGGTGGCGCCGACGGAGGCGACCGCGTTGCCGCCCTTGGCGGTGACGTTCGCGCGGAAGGCCGCACGGTCGGAGTGGGCGACGACCACGCCGATCGCGGGCCAGGACTGGACGACGACCCCTCCGGCGGCCTCGACCGCACGCTCGACGAGACGCGTCTGGCCGGGGTTGGCGATCCGGGCGTTGACGACATAGCTCATGAGCATCCCGTCGGGGAAGTCCACGTTGACCGGTGTCGACGTCGGCTCGTCGGGGGTAGCCGCGCTGGCCGAGTCGGTAACGCCTCCAAGGAAGGCGGCACCCACCATGGCGAACGCCGCGGCGGTGGCCGCGAGGCGTCGCTTGGGCAGGGCATGCTGCATGTGTTGCTCCTTGAACAGTGGGATTGCGGCACCTGTCGCCGCGCTCTGGCTGGCCCTAATTCCGCGAGTCCGAAATCGCCCTTAATCCAGCCTTTCGGGTTGGTTGGTGACGGTAACAGCTCGATCGAGAAGTGTTCAAGAGTTCACCACCGCGCAGGGGCGACCGTACGAACCTGCTGGTAGCTGATCAGCACGTGCGCCTGGCGGCGTCTCTGGGGCTCCTGAAGACCGTTCAAAGGGCGAGGAGGAACGAGCGGATGGCGGGGACGAGGTCGGCGTGGGCGTCTTCGAGCAGGTAGTGACCCGCGCCGGGATACACGCGGATTCGCGCGGCGGGAAAACGCCGTCGCCATTCGTCCAGTACGGCGCGGTCGAAGACCGGGTCGTCCGTTCCCCAGGCGATCAGCGTGGGCCGGTCGGCGAACTGCCCGAGCGACGCACCGGTGGCCTGGAGGAGCCGCCAGGAGGGGTCGCCGGGGCGCAACGGGATGTCCTGGACGAAGCGCTGGATGGCCACCCGGTGCTCGGGCCGGTCGTAGGGCGCCAGGAACGCCGAGCGCACCGGAGCCGGCATCCGGCGCCGGACCCCCAGCGGACGCCACGTGGCGCCGCGGGCGAAGAGGTTGTGGCGCAGGAACAGGCGGGTGCCCAGCCGGGTGTCCCGCAGCACCCGGTACGGCAGGCGCAGCAGGGGACGTACGCGTTCGCCGTGCGGGTTGGGAAAGGCCGCGGTGTTCAGCAGCACGAGGCGGGCGACCCGGTCGGGGTGGCGGCAGGCCCAGGCCATGCCGATCGGCCCGCCCCAGTCATGCAGGACGAGGGTCCACCCCTGTTCGGGGGCACCGGCGTCGCCGACGAGGTGGTCGGTCAGGGCGTCCAGGTCGTCCACCCGGGCGGCCAGGTCGTAGGGGTAACGGCCGGCCCCCGGCTTGTCCGACAGGCCCATGCCGATGTGGTCGGGGGCGACGCAGCGGAACTCGTCCCGCAGCGCGAGGATCGGCCGCCGCCACAGGTAGCTCCAGGACGGGTTCCCGTGCAGGAACAGCACCGGTTGCCCCGCCCCCTCGTCCAGGTAGTGCTGGCGCAGGCCGTCACGACGCGGGTGGGCGAACCACCGGGAGGTGAACGGGTAGTCCGGGAATCCGGTCACCGGGCGCTCCCCGCGGACAGGTGGGCGGTGAGCCGGGCCAGTCCTTCCGCCATGCTCACCCGGGGCCGGTAGCCGAGATCGCGGCGGGCCGCGGAGATGTCGAACCAGTGCGCCGTCGAGGCCTGCTCCACCAGGAACAGCAGCGGGGGCAGGCGCCGCGTCAACGGGAACCGGCGGACCCGCTCCAGCAGCCGGGCCGCCCGCAGGGCCGGTCCGACGGGCGCCCGGCGGGTCACCGGAGGCAGCCCGGCGGCGCGCAGCAGCAGGCCGAGCCATTCCCCGAAGCCGCAGGGCTCGCCCTGGGTGATGAAGTAGGCCCGGCCGGCGAGCGGTGAGCCCGGACGCAACCGGTCGAGCGCGAGCAGGTGGGCGTCGGCGGCGTTGTCGACGTAGGTGGTGTCGATGGTCTTGTCGGTCTCGCCCAGCAGCCACAGCAGACGGCGCCCCGCCACCAGCCTCGGCAGGAAGTGCGGATCTCCCGGCCCCCAGATGAGGTGCGGGCGCAACGCGACCGCCGTCACCCGCCCGGCCGCCGCCTCGGCGAGGACGAGCCGCTCGGCTTCGGCCTTGGTCCGCGGATAGGCGGCGGGAAAACGGCGGGCGTACGGCACGGACTCGTCCACGCCCTCCAGGTCCCGCCCGTCGTGGACGACGCTCGGTGAGGACGTGTGGACCAGGCGTGCCCCGTGACGCGCGCAGGCGTCCAGCACGTTCCGCGTTCCCGACACGTTGGTCTCCTCGTAGTCCCGGTCCCGTCCGTGTACGCCGGCCTTCGCGGCGCAGTGCACGACCGCCTCGCACCCGGCGACCGCGGCCGTCACCGCAGCGCGGTCGCGTACGTCGGCCAGGTGCTGGGCGACTCCGAGCGCCGCCAGCGCGGGGCTTCGGTGACGCTGAAGTGCGTGGACGGTGTCACCGCGGGCGGCCAGCCGCCGGCAGACGGCCTCGCCCAGGAAGCCGCCGCCCCCGGTCACCAGGACCCTCATCACCGGCCTGCCCGTACGCGCCGCGCGGCCCACCGGGCGAGCTCGTGCCGGCGGATCTTGCTGTTGTGCCGGGCGTCGACCGGGAACCCGCGATGGAACAGCACGTCCCGAATCCCCTCGGTGTGCGGATGGCGGGCCGCCACGCTCAGGATGCCGGCCGTCACGCGAGCGTCGTCCCGGACACCCGGTTCGCGCTCCACGACCAGGACCGGACGCTGGGCGCCGGCGTAGCCGACGCCGACCAGCGCGGTGCGGCGGACCCCGGGTACGGCGGCGAAGACGGGTTCGACCTGGTCGGTGTGCAGGTCGCCGCCGACGGTGCGGACCCGTTCCGATCTGCGTCCGGCGAACCAGAGCCTGCCCTGCTCGTCGAAGCGGCCGACATCACCCATCCGGTGCCAGACTCGGTCCCCGTCGCGGATCCGGGCCAGCGCGGTCGCCTCCGGATCGTCCAGGTAGGGGTCGCTGACCGTGGGGGCGGCCACGACGATCTCCCCGATGGCGCCCGGCGGCACGACCAGATCGTCACTCCACCGCTCGACGGGGTCGTCGCCGAGGGCGATCACGCGCACCTCGGCGCCCGGGAGCGGGAGACCGAGGCAGGTGCCCGCCCCGGCGGCGGTGGCCGCGGCGTGCCCGGCGAGCAGGCGGCTCTCGATCGCGGCCACCGGCATGCACTCGGTGGCGCCGTACACCGACAACACCCGCGCGTCGTCGCGCAGGCAGCCGCGCAGGCGGTCCATGACCGGCATCGGCAGCGGCGCCCCGGCGGACACCACGTCGCCGAGCGTGTCCAGCACCAGATCACGGGCGGCGCAGTGGCGCGCGAGCCGGTCCAGCAGCGCGGGAGGGGCGAACATCCCGGACACGCGGTAGCGCCGGATGTCGGCGACCAGGGCGGCCGGGTCGGCCCGCACCGGATGCCGCGGGTCCATGTCCGGGATCACCACGGTCGCCCCGAACGCCGCCGCTCCGAGGGCGAACGGCGCGAACGTCGACAACACCGGCAATCCCGGTTCCACCGTGCCGAGTTCACCCAGCAGGGTGAGCTGCGCGGCCAGGTGCCGGTGCCGCAGCGGCACGCCCTTGGGCGGGCCGGTGGATCCGGAGGTGTACGCGATCAGCGCCAGGTCGTCCGGCCCGGCGTGGCGCCACAAATCCACCCCGGATTCCGCCTCGCGGGGCAGCCGCGCGGGGACGGTGACGGAGACGCGGACGTCCGGGGTCCAGCGCAGCAGCCTCCTGGCCAGCTGTACGGCGGGAATCGCGACGAACGCCTCGGGCGCCGCCTGGCGCAGGCAGCGCCTGATCGCGCCGAGCGGCAACCCCGGATCGACCAGCACCGGCACCGCGCGGAGCCGTATCAGGGCGACGGCGAACGCGCCCAGTTCCGGGCCCGGCGGCACCAGCAGGGCGGTACGCATGCCCGGGCGGATCCCTGCCTCCATGAGGACCGCGACGGCATGGTCCACCGACCGCGACAGCTGCCCGTAGGTGGTGGCCGCCGGGCGACGGCCGCCGACCTGGCAGGCGATGACGTCGGGCTGCTCGCGAAACCAGCGTTCGGCGCGGACGATCAGTTCGCTGACCGGCTCGGCCGGGCCGGAGCCGCTCGGAGGAGTCACCTCTGTGGTCACCGGCTCACCACCGCACGCCGGCCGCTCGGGAGGGCCGCCCGCGTGGTCACCGTGCTCATCACCGCGCGTCGGCGGTTCCGTGACATCACCGGCTCACCACCGTACGACGACGATTCCGGCGCTGGCCCCGCTGGCCAGGCCGACGAGGGCGACCAGGTCGCCGCGCCGCACCCGGCCCGAGCCGACCACCCGCGCCAGTTGCACGAGCAGCGTCGCCGCGACGAGGTTGCCGTGCTGGGCGATGGTGACGACGACCTTGCCCTGCGGGATGCGCACCTGGTCGCAGAACCACCACAGCGTCGGCAGCGTCGCCTGATGCACGCAGATGGCCGCGAAGTCGTCCCAGGTCAGCCCCAGATCGGCGAGGGGTTTGTGGAACACGGCGTAGTCGATGTTCTCGATGCCGCGCACCAGCTCGACGGAGTCGACGACGAGCGGCCCGATCGTGGGCCGGCCCGCCGACGGATCGGTGGTGAGGTTGTCCACCGCGGAGACCGCCGCCTGCCATCCGGCGGAGTACGCGGAGAACCGGTGGGCGAGCACCCCCGGTTCGGAGGCGGCCTCCAGCAGCAACGCGGCGCCGGCGTCGGAGACGGTGTAGGACGCGGCCACGGTGATGTACTCCTCGGCACTGGCCACGGTCCACGGCGTGCCGGCGGTGGGCAGCTCTCCGCAGCAGACGAGGACCCGCCGATGACGGCCGGCGGAGATCAGCGCGTCGGCCACCTGGATGGCGTTCAGCGCGCTGTTGCAGGCGTTGCGTACGTCGAACACCGGGCAGCAGGCCCCGATCTTGGCGGCGACGATGTGCCCGGTGGCCGGCTCGACGGCGTCGGACGACACTCCCGCGTAGACGAGCAGATCGAGGTCGGCGGCCCGCAGGCCGTTGTCCTCCAGGACGCGGCGGGCGGCGTGCGCCGCCAGGTCGGACGGTTTCTCGTCGGGGAGGGCGACGTGCCGGCGCCGTACCCCGCTGTGCTCGTGGATCAGCCCCCGGGGCAGGTCCAAGGTGGGGTTGCGGTCGGCGAGCCGGTCTTCCAGTTCGGCCGTGCTCAGCGTGGTCTCCGGCAGGTAGGCGGCCACTCCCGCCAGCCGGGTGTGCGACTGGGTCACTGCGGTCCTCACCTCTCGTTCGCTTCAGACCGGCTGCCCGGTACGGGGGCCCGCGGCGGCGGGCCGCTGTTCGCCGCGCGGCCCGAGGCGCATGAGGATGCTGGAGGCGATGTCGGCGACGGTGCCGCCGCCGCGCATCAGCTCCATGGGCGGGATGTCGATGCCGAACCGCCCGCGGATGGAGGTCAGCAGTTCGGTGGCCATCAGCGAGTCCAGGCCGTACTCGTCCAGCCGCCGATCGCGGGCGATCTGGTCGGCCGGGACGAGCATGACGGTGGAGAGCAACCGGGTGATCTGCTCGGTGACGTACGCGTAGCCCTGCTCGTAACTCATCTCCGCCAGCAGCGACGGCAGGTCGGGCCCCTGCTCCTCCGCGCCGGGCGGCAGCACCAGGGACAGCCACGGACGCCGCAGGCCGGGCAGGACCTGCCGCAACCGGCCCCAGTCGCAGCGGCCCACCATGGCGACGTCGGCGTGCTCGCCGAGCATGGCCTCCACGGCGTCCAGCGCCCGGGCGGGCGGCATCGGCGGGATCCCGGCCTTGGCCAGCGCCTCTCCCTGCCTGCCCCGGGTCAGCACCCCGGTCTCCGCGAGCGCGCCCAGGCAGGCCGTCAGCGCGGGCAGGCCCTCCCGTCTCCGCCGCCGGGCCAGCGCCTCCAGGAACAGGTTCGCGGCGACGTACGAGGTCTGGCCGATGTTGCCGACGGTGGTGAGGGAGGAGTACATGACGAACAGGTCGAGGGGGAGATCCCGGGTCAGTTCGTCAAGCACCATGGCGCCGGCGACCTTGGGACGCAGGACGGCCCGGATCCGGTCGTCGCCGATGTCGGCGAGCAGGCCGTCGTCGAGGTGCATGGCCGCGTGGACGACGCCGCGCAGCGGATGGCCGCCGCCGTCCAGGTCGCGCAGGACGCGCCGCATGGCGTCGCGGTCGGCCACGTCGGCGGCGTACACGCGGACCTCCACCCCCGATCTCTCCAGTTCCGCCAGCAGAGCGGGAGCGTCGGGCGTCTCGGCGCCCCGGCGGCCGACCAGGGCCAGGTGGCGGGCGCCCCGCTGCGCGAGGCGGTGGGCCGTCGCCGCGCCGAAGCCGCCCAGGCCGCCCGTGACCAGATAGGTCCCCTCCGGGTCCAGGCGCGGCGCCGTCCGCTGCGGCCGTACGGTGACCGGTTCATCGCGTGGGTCGAAGGACACCACGACTTTTCCGATATGCCGGGAATGGCGCATCATGGCGAAGGCGTCGGCGACGCGGGCGGCCGGAAACACCGTGTGCGGCAACGGCCGGAACCGCCCGGTGCGATAGAGGGGCGCGGCCTGCGCCGTGCTGTCCGCCATCAGCTCGGGCGCCTTCCACATCAGCGTGCCGATGTCCACGCCGTGGAACGCGAGGTTGTCGGAGAAGGGGCGCAGCAGCAGGGACCTGTTCTGGTAGATGTCCCGTTTGCCGAGCTCGATGAACCGGCCGCCGTGCCGCAGGCATTCCATGCCCCGGGTGATGGCCTCACCGGCCAGCGAGTTGAGCACGATGTCCACTCCCCGGCCTCCGGTCAGCTCCCTGACCTGCTCGGCGAAGTGCAGGCTGCGCGAGTCGAGGACGTGGTCGGCTCCCATCGCGAGCAGCAGGTCGCGTTTGGCGGCGGTGCCGGCGGTCGCGATCACGCGGGCGCCGTGGTGCCGGGCGTACTGCAGCGCGGCCAGGCCGACCCCGCCGGCGCCGCCGTGGACCAGGATCGTCTCTCCCGCCCTGACCCGTGCGCAGTAGCCCAGCGAATGGTGCGCGGTGGCGAAGGCCATCGGCATGGTGGCGGCTTCGGTGAAGGTCATCCCCTCGGGTAAGGGGACGGCCACCCACGCCTTGACCCTCGCGTGACTGGCGAACCCGACGGGTCCCGCCGCCATGACCCGGTCACCCGGCCGAATATCGGTGACGCCGGCGCCGACGGTGGTGACGATCCCGGCGCACTCCAGGCCCAGTTCGTGCCCGCCGAACACCGCTTCGACGGCCTCGGCGGGCAGCAGGTTCACCGCCTGCATCACGTCGCGGTAGTTCAGCCCGATCGCCCGCACCTCGACCACGACCTCGTCGGGCTCGGGCTCCGGCATCGGGATCTCCTCCCAGGCCAGCGTGTACGACAGCCCCGGATCACACACCTTGAGCCGATAGGCGCCGCCCGAGCCGACGGCCAGGTCGCGGCCGTGCTCGCCCGGCTCCAGCAGCCGTGGTACGAAACGTCCCCGGCGGGTGAGCAGGATCTCGTCCTCCTCGTCCGGTGCGAGCAGTTCCGCCGCCAGGCGGCCGGCGTCCCGCGCGGCGTCACCGGTGGGGTGCAGGCAGAGCCGGCGTATCGCCGGTCGCGGCTGCTCGTTACCCAGCGAGCGCGTCGTCCCCCAGGTCGCCGCGTCCTCGGGGTGGAGCCGGACGTCGGTGAGGTGGGGCTCCGGCAGCGCGCCACAGGGGCGGACCACCAGCCACACCGTGGCCGTGACGTGCTCGGGCAGCTGCTCGCAGGCCAGCGCGACGGCCCGCAACGCCGCCGCCCGCCGGGTGATCCGCTCGACGGCCGCCTTCGAGTCCGTGTTGTCAGACGCCTCCGGCTCGGAGTTGCCGGTCTCCTTCGGCTCGGTGCCGCCGGTCGCCTCCGGCTCGATGCCGATGGTCGCCTTCGGCTCGATGCCGCCGGTCGCCTCCGGCTCGGTGCCGATGGTCGCCTTCGGCTCGGTGTCGTCGGTTCCGCCCAGGACGACCGCGATGGTGACCGTCTCGGCGGTGGGCGGGAAGTGATCGGCCCAGTGGTCGGGGTCGTCGCTGAGCGGCGAGTGCAGCACGTCACCGCCACGGCTTCGCAGCAGAGCCCCCAGCTCGGCCGTCAGCGCACCGGTGCCGTCCTCACCGGCGAGGATCCACGTCCCGGCCGCGTCCGGTACGTCGTGCAGAGCGGCCGGAGCGGCCTCGGAGGCGGCCGGTACGTCGTGCGCGGTGTCCGCACCACCCTCCATGGTGACCGGAGCACACTCGTCGACGGCCGGAACGCGCGGCGTGGTGGCCGCGGTGCCCTTGGCGGTGGCCGCGGCACCATCAGCGGCGTCCGGTACGGCTTGCACGGCGGCCGGGGTGCCCGTGGCGGTGGCGAGCATCACCGAGAAGTCGCCGGCCGCGCGTTCGTCGTCGTCACCGGTCTGGACGACCTCGGTGTAACCGGCCTCCGCCAGCACCTGCGGCCATTCCTCCCGGGACAGCAGCGGCGAGCGCGGGCGCAGGTGCCGGTCGGTGAAGTCCCAGAACTCCTCCTGCACGCCGAGGAACGGCAGCAGGGTCCCCACCCGATGCGGTTCGGCGACGAGCAACTGGCCGCCGGGCACCAGAAGAGCGGACAGGTGGCGTAGCGCGGCGGGCAGGTCACGGGCCAGGTGCAGGCTGTTCGCCGCGACCACGAGATCGAATCCGCCCGCGGTCACCCCCTGCCCGACCGGGTCGGCGTCCAGGTCGAGGACGGCGTAGTCGACGAAGTCGAAGCCGGTGAAGCGCTGCCGCAGCCGGGTCAACGCCGCTTCGGCGACGTCGGTGACCAGGTAACGGGTGCGTTCGGCGGGCAGGACGGGCAGCAGCATGGCGGTGGTGCCGCCGGTCCCCGCACCGGCTTCCAGGACACGGAGCGGCCGGTCGGCCGGCCATCGCCGGACGATCTGCTCGACGAGCGCCCGGGTGATCCGGTTGGTGAACAGGTTGACCGGCCCGATGTCGTGGAACTGCTCGATCAGCTCCTGGCCGCCGCCGGAGCCCAGGACCTCGGAGCCGGTGCGCCGGCCCGCGAGCAGTTCGGGCAGGCACCGTCCGACCCGTACGGTCAAGGCGCTCTGGGCGGCGAAGGCGGCACCCCGGGTGAGAAGGTCCCGGTGCAGATCTCGGATCAGGTTCCGGTTCAGGTCTCGGTTCAGGTCATGGTGGGGGTCGCGGTGGGCGTCCCCATCGGAGTTCTGGTCCGCGTCTCGGTCGGAGTCCTGGTCGGCGCCGCGCGGGCCGGACGGGTTCGCATCCGGAGGCGTCGGGCCGGTGCCCCCTGACGCCGGCCGTTCCGAGAGGCCGTGCCGCTCCAGCAGGGGCAGGGCCGCGTGGAGCATCCGCCGGTGGTGCGCCTCGGGGCACGCCTCGATCAGGTCCTCGACGCCGATCGGCCGCCCGTCGCTCACCCCGCCGCCCGACTCGGCACTCAGCTCGCCGAGCGCGCCGGCCAGCGTACGGGCGAAGACCTCTTCGAGCCGTGCCGCGTACCGCGGGTAGTCCAGCTCGTGCCACGCGGAGCGCAGCCGGTCGATCCGCTCGGCCGCGCCGGACAGGATCTCGCCGGGGCCGGGCGCCGGCCACGGCTCGGCGGGCGCGTCCGCCCGGGGCGCGGCCCGGAGCGCCGTCTCCCACCGGGTGACCGGGGTGACGTGGACACCGGGCATCCGGCGGAGCCGGCAGCCCTCCACCTCGGCGGCGATCCTGCCGTCGCCGTCGGCGACCACGAGGTCCCAGCAGACCTCCTCGGCACTGCTGGAGCGTTCCCGCACGTAGACCAGCCCTTGCGCCGACGGCGTTCCCCACAGGCGGACGGAGCCGATCGCGGCGGGCATGTAGCCGCGGCCCGACCGCAGCGACTCCACCAGCCACAGCACGCCGGCCTGCAGCGCGCTGTCCAGCACCACCGGATGCATCTGGTAGCGCCCCTGCCCCTGCTCCGGGCACGAGTAGGCGCCCAGGACCTCCCGCTCGCCCATCCACAGCTCGGTCAGGACCTGGAACTCCGGCCCCCACACCATCTGTCCCTCGGCGGCCCGCGCGTAGTATCCGGGCACGTCCACAGGCGTGCCGATGCGGGCACGCAGCGCGGCCACGTCCAGCGGCGGCGGGACCGGGCGCAGCAGCGGCCGTACCCGGGCCCGGAAGTGCTCGCGGGGCTGCTCGGACTGCCGGCCGGCGCTGGCCACGGTGACCACTCCGGTCTCGGCGCAGAGCGACGTCTGCGCCCACACCGGATCGGCGGCGGCCTGCGACGGCACCACCATGGCCCGGCTGATGTCGACCCTGTCGACCTCCACCGCCTCGGCGGCGTCCGGCAGGGCGAGGCGGGCGGCGGCGACGGCCATCTCCACATAACCGGTGGCCGGCATGACGGCGGCGCCGCCGGCCCGATGATCGGCCACCCAGGGCACCCGTACGCGGTCGATCTCCCCCTGCCAGGTGGGGTCCAGCACCGGAAGCCGCTGTCCGAGCAGCGGATGCTGGATCGTCGTGTCGACGTCGGTCCGCACCCAGGTGTGCGGTCCGCCGATCCAGTGCCGTTCGCGTTGCCAGGGATAGGCCGGCAGCGATCGCACCGCGCCGGGGCGGGGGAAGTACCGATCCCAGTCGAGCCGTGCACCGGCCGCGACGAGTTCGGCGACCGCGCGGCGGACCCGCGCCGGGCCCGGCTCATCCCGGCGCAGAGTCGCCACGACGGCCGCGCGCACCCGCGCGGCGCCGCTGATCCGGCGCAGGTACGAGCGGAGCACGGGATGCGGGCCGATCTCCAGCAGCACGTCGAAGCCGTCGCCGAGCACCCGCTCGGCCGCCGCGGCGAACCGGACCGGCTCCCGGACGTTCCGCCACCAGTACGTCGCGTCCAGTTCCTCGCCCCGGACCAGGTCGCCCGTCACCGTGGACACCAGGGGGACCCGCACCGGGCCGGGCCGGAGCCCGGCGAGTCCGTCGGCCAGGGGCTGCCGCGCCGGATCCATGGCGCCGCTGTGGAAGGCGTAGTCCAGGTCCAGCTCGCGGAAGAAGATCCTGCGTGAGGAGAGGTCCTCGCCCAGGGACTTGAGCGATCCGTCCGGTCCGGCGATCGTGACGTCGCGGTCGGAGTTGACCGCCGCGAGCTCCAGGTCCGGGTAGCCGGCCAGGACCTGCCTGGCCGCGGTCTCCGGCAGCCCGAGCGCGGCCATCCGGCCCCGCCCTCTGGTTATCGACTGCGCGACGCCGCGCTCGGAGATCACCTGAGCCGCCTGGGCGAGTGACAGGGCGCCGGCGGTGTAGGCGGCGGCGACCTCGCCCACGCTGTGGCCGAACACCGCTCCCGGCCGTACGCCCGCCGCCCCGAGCATCTCCACCAAACCGGCCTGTACGGCGAACAGCAACGGCTGCGCCACTTCGGTGGCCGAGAGGCGTGACCGTTCGGCGGGCAGGGACAGCTCCTCGATCACCGACCAGCCGAGCCGATCGGACAGCTCGGCGTCGACCGCTTCCACGGCCGAGCGGAAGTCGCCGTCGGAGAGCAGGTCGGCGCCCATCCCGGCCCACTGTGAACCGTTGCCGGAGAACACGAACGCCACCCGCCCGTGCTCCACCGCCTCCGACTCCGCCACCGCCGCGTCCCCGGCTCCGAGCCGTCCGCCCACTGTCGGCCTATCGGATGAACCGGCGGGGGTGGCCGGCTCCGGGGCGTCCACCAGGCGCGCCAGCGCCCGCGCCGCCGCCCCGGCGGTGCCGGCCAGCACCACGGCCCGATGCCGGTGGCCGCCGCGCCGCCGGGTCGCGGTGTAGGCCGCGTGGTAGAAGTCCCGCTCGTCGAGCGACGCGAGGTGCGCGGCGGTCCGTTCCACGGCCTCCCGCAGCGCCGGCCGGCTGCGCGCGGACACGACGACGGGCAGCGCTCCCGCCTGCTCGGTTCCGTACGGTCCGGGGACGGGTGGTGCGGCCAGCGCCACATGGGCGTTGGCGCCCCCGAACCCGAAGGAGTTGACTCCGACCACGGGCCGCTCGCCTGCTCCGTCCAGCGGTCGCGGCTCGGTGGCGACGCTCAGGCCCAGGGCGTCGAAGTCGATCCGGGGGTTGAGCGTGGCGGCGTGCAGCGAGGGCGGGATCATCCGGTGCCGGAGCACCAGCAGGGCCTTGAACAGCCCCGGCATGCCGGAGGCGGGCTCCAGGTGCCCCAGGTTGGACTTCACCGAGCCGATGGGCAGGGCTCCGCGGGTGCGCCGGGTGCCCAGCGCCCGCCCCAGCGCCCGGCACTCGGCCGGATCGCCGGCCTGGGTGCCGGTGCCGTGCGCCTCCACGTACGCGATCTCGTCGGGGCCGACGCCCGCCGTGGCGTACACCTGCCGTAACAGGGCCTCCTGCGCGTCGGCGTTCGGCAACGCCAGCCCTCTGGTGCGGCCGTCGTTGTTGGTGGCGGCTCCGACGACGACGCCATGGATGCGGTCTCCGTCGGCGATCGCGTCGGCCAGGCGCTTGAGCACCACCACACCGCCCCCCTCCGCGCGGACGAACCCGTCGGCGTCGGCGGAGAACGCCCGGCACCGGCCGGTCGGCGACAGCATCGACGCCTGGCTGAAACCGATGAAGGGGCCCGGGCCGAGCAGCAGGTTGACCCCGCCGGCCAGCGCCACCCGGCTGGATCCCTCCGCGAGGGACCGCCAGGCCCGTTCCACGGCCGTCAGCGACGAGGAGCACGCGGTGTCGATGCTCATGCTCGGCCCGCGCAGGTCGAAGAAGTGCGACAGCCGGTTGGCCGCGATGGACAGGGTTCCCCCCGACATCGAGTACGGGCCCAGGGCGCCCGGCTCCAGCGCCTGCATCGTGCCGTAGGCGGGATCCGAGATGCCGACGAACACGCCGGTGTCCGTGCCCGCCAGCACCGCCGGGTCGATGCCCGCGTCGTCCAGGGCCTCGACCGCCATCTCCAGGAGCAACCGCTGCTGCGGGTCCATCGAGGCGGCCTCTTTGGGGGAGATGCCGAAATAGGCGGCGTCGAAGGCGGTGACGTCCTCGTCGAGGAAGGCCCCAGCCCGGGTGTAGCTCCGGTTCGGCCTCGGCGTGGTGTCGTCGACGAACCGATCGGCCTCGAACCTGCTCGGCGGGATCCGGCCGACCAGATCGGCGCCCTGCCGCAACGCCTGCCACAGCCCGTCCAGGTCTGCGATCCCACCGGGCAGACGGCATCCCACGCCCACCACCGCCGCCGCGTGCTCCGGCCAGGCCTGTTCCGCTGTCGGGTCGTCCGCGCTCATGTCGCCCTTCCTGCTCAGGTCCACCACGACTCGGCACTTCGCCGGTCGGCTCGCTGTCTCGGCCAGGGTTCACCGTGTCTGACGCGCACACCTGACACACGCCAGGCGGATCGGTCACCATGTCATCACAACTGCTGGTATGTGCCTAGGCACACTCCGTGTTTGTCCCGAAGAATGATGTTGTGCGAGGAATGGCCAAAACCTTTAGGTCACGCAACCGCCCATCCTTCAGACCGGGACAATCGCCGGTAGCATCAGATAATCTGATTGTATGAAGGTGATGACCGCCACCGAGGCGTCCCGAAGCTTCGCGACCGTCCTGGACGAGGCCGAGCGCGGAGAGACGATCGTGGTCACCCGTGGTGGGAGGCAGATCGCTGTGATCGGTCCTGCCCCCGCGGCCCCAGGTCGTATGGTGAAGGCGTTTCTGGCGAGAAGCGCGGGGAGCCTGGACGACGATTTCGAGACCGACGTGGCGGCGGCCCGGGAGATGGTCCGAGACGAGATGAGGGCCACGTGGCCCGACGCCTGATTCTGGACACCGGGGTTCTGATCGCCGCCGAGCGGGGCAAGGCGTCCGTGGACACGGTGATCGGGGACGCGGATGACATCGCGATCGCGGCGATCACGGTGGCCGAGTTGCTGGTCGGTGTGGAACTTGCCGACGAGACCAGGCACGCGCCCCGGCAGGCCTTCGTGGACGAAGTTCTCGCGTTGATTCCAGTGGAGGAGTACACCACGGACGTCGCCAGGATCCATGCGCGTCTCATGGCGCATGTCCGGCGACAGGGTAAGGCACGAGGAGCGTACGACCTGCTGATCGCGGCGACGGCCGCCGCGACCGCGAGGACTGTGATCACGATGGATTCCTCGGCCGCGTTCGACGATCTTCCCGGTGTGCGCGCTCAGGTCGTTCCCCGCTGATTCGCCGGTGACATCCCCTGCCGGAGGTTCGGATGGAGCTGTGGGAGCGCTCCGGGCAACTGGAGCTTCTCGGTGGTCTGCTGCGCGAGACCGCCCACGGCGGCCGCGTGGCGGTGGTGGCCGGCGAGGCCGGGATCGGCAAGTCCGTGCTCGTGACCGAGTTCGCCCGGCGGTGCGGACCGGCGGCGTGGGTGCTCTGGGGTGGCTGCGACCGGCTGATCACCCCCCGGGCGCTCGGCCCCCTGCACGACATCGGCCGCCAGACCGGAGGCGCGCTGGCCGAGCGGCCGAGCGGCTGAGCGCCGGCGCCACCCGGGAGGAGCTCTTCACGGCGTTCCTGGACGCGATCTCCGGCCCCGCGCAGCGCCCGCGCCCGGTCGTCGTCGTGGAGGACGCCCACTGGGCCGACGAGGCCACGCTCGACTGGCTGACCTGGTCGGCCCGGCGGATCGGACGGACGCCGGTCCTGTTCGCGGTGACCTACCGCGACGACGAGGTGGGCGCCGAGCACCCGCTGCGCGGCGCCCTCGCGACCCTGCCCAGCGCGATCACGCGACGCGTGGCGCTGCCGCCCCTGTCGCGCGCGTGCGTGGCGGAGCGGGCCCGCCTGACCGGGCGGGATCCGGAGCCGGTCCACCGGTTGTCCGGCGGCAACCCGCTGCTGGTGACCGAGCTGCTGAAGGCGGAGGGGCGGGCGGCGCCGGCCACCGTACGGGACCTCGTCCTCGACCGGCTGCGGTTGCTGCCGCGGCCCGCCCGGGAGCTGGCCCACCTGGTGTCGGTGATCCCGACCCGCGCCGACGCCGCCGTCGTGGCGGGAGCGCCGGACCTGGTCGACCTGTGCGTCGACGCGGGGGTGCTCGTGCCGTCCGGCGACGGTGTGGCGTACCGCCACGAGTTGCTGCGCGGCGCGGTGGAGGAGTCGCTGTCGCCCGCACGCCGCGCCGCGCTGCACCGGCGGGTGCTGGGCACGCTGGCCGGAACCTCCGGAGTCGACCCGGGCCGTCTGGTCCACCACGCGACGCGAGCGGGCGACGAGGCCGCCGTCCTGCGGTACGGACAGGTCGCGGGGGCCGACGCCGCCCGGCAGGGCGCCCATCGGGAGGCCGCCGGGTACGCCGACCGGCTGCCGGCCCCGCGACGAGCCGAGCTGCTGGAGGCCTACGCGTTCCAGGCGTACCTGGCCGGGCTGGCCGAGGAGGGGTTGCGGGCCCGGCGGGCGGCGCTGGCCGTACGCGAGGAACTGCGCCAGCCCGGACCGGCCGGGGAGGACCTGCGCTGGATCTCCCGGCTCGCCTGGTGGGCGGGGGACGCGCGGCAGGCCTGGGAGGCGGCCGAGCGGGCGGTCGCCGTTCTGGAGACCGAGCCGCCGGGCCGGCCGCTGGCCATGGCCTACAGCAACCGCTCCCAGTTGCACATGCTCGCGGGCGAGCGGGAGGCGGCGGTCTCGTGGGGGGAGCGGGCGCGCGCCCTGGCCGTCCGGCTGGGCGATGTGGAGACCTCCGTCCACGCCGAGATCAACGTGAGCACCGCCCGGCTCGTGGGCGGTGACGCCAGCGCGGCCGCGGCGCTGCGGGAGGTGCACGAGCGCGCCTCGGCCCTCGGGCTGGCCGACCACGCCGCCCGGGCGCTCGTCAACCTGGCGACCACGCTGGTGCAGCTCGCCGAGTACGAGGCCGCCGCACCGGCGGTCGAGCGCGCGCTGGCGTACGCCACGCAGCAGGACCTCGACGGCTACCTGCAGTATCTGCTCGGCGTGCGGGCGGGGGTGCGGCTGGCGCGTTGCGACTGGGCCGGCGCTCTGGCCGACGCGGACGCCGCGCTGGACCGGCCGGTCAGGGACGGGGTCGCCGTGGTCCCCGCGCTGCTGGCGCGGGGCCGGATCCAGGCGGCCCGGGGCGACCGCGAGGCGCGGGCCACGCTCGACGAGGCCGCCCGCCAGGCCGAGCGCACCGGTGAGGTGCAGCGGGTCTGCCCAGTGGCGGCGGCCCGCTCGGAGTGCTTCCTGCTGTACGGCGACCCAAAGCGGGCCGCCGAGGAGGCCCGGCACGGCCTGGACCTGGCCGTCCGGGCCCGCCACCCGGTGTACGCCGGGGAGCTGACCTACCGGCTGTGGCGGGCCGGCGAGACCGGGCTCCCCCGTGTGGAAGCCGGGCCGTACCGGATGATGATCGACGGAGACTGGGCCGGCGCGGCGGCGGAATGGGCCCGGCGCGGGGCCGCGTACGCGCGCGTCGAGGCGCTGGCGGGCGGTGACGCGGGCGCCGCGGCGGAGGCCCTGCGGGTCCTCGACGAACTGGGGGCCACGCGGGCGGCGGGCGGCGTGCGGGCCGAGCTGAGAAGGCGAGGTCTCACCCGCGTGCCGCGCGGCCCTCGCCCGGCGACGGCCGCCAACCCCGCCGGCCTCACGCCGCGCCAGGCGGAGGTGCTCGCGCTGGTGGCCGAGGGGCTGACCAACGCCGCGATAGCCGCGCGCCTGTCGTTGTCGGTCAAGACCGTCGATCACCACGTCTCCGCGTTGCTGGGCAAGCTCGGGGTGGCCACCAGGGGTCAGGCGGCCGCGGCGGCGCGCCGGCTGGACCTGACCGGGAAGCCCGCAAATTAGGGAGTTCTCCCCAGTCGCGGATCGTCGCGGGGACCTACCGTTCCGCGCGAAGACGCGAAGACCCGAAGACGCTGTCCCAAGGGGGAGACATGAGCTATCTCGGCACACCTGACGAATCACCCCTCTACGAAGCGGAGCGGTCCGCCCGGGGGTACGTGCCCAACTACCTGAGGGTGCTGGCGCTGCGGCCCGAGGTCTATGAGGCGTGGCTGCGCCTGGGGGAGGCGGTCAGGGAGGGCATGGACCTGCGCCGCTACGAGCTGGTCACGCTGACGGCGGCCCGCCGCCTCGGTTCCTCGTACTGCGGTCTCGCGCACGCGGCCGTGCTGCTCGAACGGTTCTACGACGACGCGGAGTTGCGCTCGATCGTGGCCGACCACCGCGATGCGGGGCTGGCACCCACGGATGTCGCGGTGATGGACTTCGCGGACCGCGTCGCCGCGGATCCCACCGGTGTGACCGAGCGGGACGTCGCGGTCCTGCGCGAGCACGGACTGGACGACACCGACATCCTCCAGGTCGTGCTCGCCGTCTGCCTGCGCCGGTTCTTCAGCGGCGTCCTGTCCGCGGTCGGCGCCGTCCCGGATCCGGTCTTCGACTCGCTGCCCGCGGGTGTCCGGGCCGTTCTGGAAGGGACCGGCGAGGCCTCCCCACCCGGCGCCTGACCCGGACGTCCCGGGGCCGTGGTGCGCCGGGTCCGCCCCTCCAGAGCCCGGTCATGGCAGCTTCGCGCGAAGTATCCCGAAATATGGGATTTGTCATGATTTCCTGTTCGTTCACCCCCGCTCCATGATTGCGAACCGATCCGTTTCGCCTGGCGTGATTTCTGTGATCAGCACTCTCAAGAACCACGCGAAACGGCAGAAACATGACGCGCAGCAGCGCAATCCGAACACCCCGCTGGCCCGGTGCCGTCACCGTGCTCGCACTGACGGCCGGCGCACTCGCCGGCACCCCGGCTTCGCCGGCCGCGGCAGCCGGCGAGAACCGGCCGGCCTACCTCGGCAAATCCCTGTACACCGGCGAGTTCCACGCGCACACCTCCGTGAGCGACGGCGTCAAGCTGCCGCCGGACGCCTACGCGCACGTCCACGGCCAGACCGACGCCGACTTCTTCGCGGTGTCCGAGCACGACGTCATGTGGGACATCCGCAACGGCGACGACTTCGCCGAGAGCTGGCGGGACGCCGACTCGGCCGAGTGGCGCTACCTGCACGAGACCGCCGACAGGTTCAACGCCGGCCAGAAGGACCTGGTCGCGGTCCCCGCGATCGAGAACACCTGGTACGACGGCACCGGCCACATCAACGTGTTCAACAGCGACTGGCACGTGACGGCCCGGGCGACCGAGAAGGGCAGCGTCGACGGGTTCGGCAACGTCTTCGGCACCGGTGACATGAAGTACGACTACTTCACGTTCCTGGCCCGCCTGAAGCGGGACCCGGACGCGATCGGCCAGTTCAACCATCCGTCCACGAAGGACAAGGGCGACTTCTTCGGATTCAAGGGCCTCGACCCCGCCGCCGACGACCGGATGGAGCTCATCGAGGTCAAGTCCGCCGACGCGGTGGGCGAGTTCCAGAAGGCGCTCGACGCCGGCTGGCACCTGGCCCCGACCTGGAACGGCGACGAGCACTCCGCGACCTGGGTGTCCGGAAATCCGTCGATCACCGGCGTGTGGGCCGGGGGGCACTCCCTCGACGCCCTGTACGCGGCGATGCGGGACCGCAGCCTCTACTCGACGGCCGACACCAACGCGGTCCTCGGGTTCGGCGGCAACGGCAAGCTGATGGGCTCGATCCTGCCCGGCGGCACCGCCACCCTGGACGTCGAGGTCCGCCTCACCGACCCGGACGCCAAGGACTCCTTCACCTCCGCGCGCCTCGTCACCAACGGCGGCGCCGTCGCCCACGACTTCGGCACGATCAGCGGCGACGACCTGACGCTGAAGACGAAGCTCGACGTCCGGGACGGCGACTTCTACTACGTCCGCGCCGACCAGGCCGACGGCAACTTCCTGGTCTCCGCCCCGATCTGGATCGGCGGGACCACCCGCGGCGCGAACTACGCCCCGGTGATCACCGTCCCGGCCGGCTTCCCCGCCACGGCGCGGTACGGCGACACGGTCACGCTGCCGCAGGCGACGGCCACCGACGACTCCGGCACCCGGCCGGCGATCGCCTACGAGGTGTTCGACTCCGCGGGCGTGGTGCCGGTCTCCGGCGGCGCCTTCCGGATCCGCTCGTACGACGACGCGTTCGTGGTCGTGAAGGCGACCGACAACCTCGGCAACACCAACGCCGAGCTGCTGCGGATCCAGGTGTCCCAGCAGGCGCCGGACTCGGCGGGCGTCTTCCGCTTCGGGAGCAACGCGGCCGTGGGCGAGAAGCCCGGCTCCGCCGGCATCGCGGTCACCACCGACCGGGTCGTCGAGCGGGTCTACGCGCAGGTCCTGCCCGAGGGCGCCGGCGACTGGTCCACGGCGCCGGTGCTGACCTCGGCGAACGACCGGCCGTACGAGGTCGACACGGTCGGCAACGGCGAGCCCGTCTACCAGCACTCCATCACGGGTCAGACGCTGCGCTCGCACGAGTTCCGGCTGACCGGGCTGAAGGTCGGCACGACCTACCGGTTCCGGTTCGGGGTGGCCCGCGACGGCCGCGCCCCCGTCCCCGCCGACGCGGCGGCCTGGACCGGCGTACGCGGCGAGTTCCGCGCGGGCGGTGCCAAGGGGGAGCCCGTCTACATCCTGGGCGACGTGCAGGTGCCCGACGGCAACGCCGAGGACCTCAAGCTGCCCGGGCGGGTGCTCGACCGGCTGAGGAACGAGACGCCGGGCGGCGGCACCGTCGTCCAGGTCGGCGACCTCGTCGACCGCGGCGGCCGGGGCGAGAAGTGGGCCGAGATCCACAGATCGTTCCTGTCCACGCTCGACCTGCAGTACGCGGGCCTGGTCGGCAACCACGAGACGTACGAGGACCTCGACTACGACGCGGTCGGCGGGCAGCCGGGGGCGATCTTCACGAACACGTTCGCGCTGCCGCGCAACGGCGTGATCGGCGAGAGCAACTACTCCTTCGACCGCGGTGACATCCACTTCTCCGTGCTGAACTCCAACGCGCGCCTGGACGAGCAGCTGGCCTGGCTGGTCGACGACGTGCGCGCCTCGGACGCGGCGTGGAACGTCGTCGTCGGGCACTTCTCCTACTACGGCGGCCAGCACGCCGACGACGGTGGGATGGACATCGACCGGGACAAGGTCACGCGCGTCCTCGACCGGCTCGGCGTCGACCTCTACGTCGGCGGCCACGACCACGTCTACAAGCGGTCCACGATCTACGACGGACGCCTGGCCACGACCCCCGAGGAGGAGGTCGCGGGCACCACGTTCGTGACGATGGGGTCGTCCGGCCCGAAGTTCTACGACAACCAGAAGTTCTGGTGGGACGACAAGGTCTTCGACGAGAACGTCCAGATGGGCGGCGTCCTGAAGGTGACCGACGCCGGCCTGCGGCTGTCGACGTACACGATCGACGGGCGCCTCGTCGACGAGGTGACCGTCGCCAAGCCGCACGGCTCCTGGAAGATCTCCTCCGCGGACATCGAGAACCGTGAGCTGAAGGGCGTGGGCCTGCTGTCCTCTCCCGGCAGCCTCGACAAGATCACCGTCATGGCCGCGACGTACGACAACGCGCGGCAGCGGATGACCGCCGTGCGCACCCTCGACGTCACGCTCGACCACCGCGGCCGCGAGCAGTACGTCCGCTTCGGCACCCCGCTGCCGGTGCCCCCGAGCGCGACGGTCAGGCTGTTCACGTGGGACTCGCTCGCGTCCGGAAAGCCGCTCCGGCCGGCCGTGACCCTGCGCGAGGGCCTCGCCGGTGAGGGCAGCGAGCAGTCGCCGTACCTGATCGACTCTCCCGACGACCTGGCCAAGGTCGACAACGATCCGGCCGGTCACTACCGGCTGACCGCCGACCTGAACCTGACCGGGCTCGGCCGCGCCCAGATCGGCCGTACGACCACCTTCACCGGCGTCTTCGACGGCGACGGGCACGTCGTCTCCGGGCTGGCCGCCCTGGCCGGCCAGGGCCCGGGCCTGTTCGCCGACAACCACGGCACGATCGAGGACCTGGTGGTCCAGGGCGACGTCACCACCGACCGTACGACCGCCGGTCTGGTCGCCGACGCCAACCACGGCACGATCCAGCGGGTCCGCGCCGACGGGTCGCTGACCGCGAACAGCTACGTCGGCGGCATCACCGGCCACCAGTTCGGCACCGTCCGCGACAGCGTGTCCACGGTGAACGTGCGCGCCACGACGCAGTACGCCGGCGGCGTCGTCGGCGTCTCCGTCGGCGGGTCGGTCACCGAGAACGTCCTGGCCACCGGCGCGGTCGTCGCGAACGGCGCGTCCGCGGGCGGGGTGGCCGCCTACGGCTACACCGACACCCAGGTGCGTCACACGGTTGCGCTGAACGCGAACATCTCCGCGTCGAGCTACGCGCACGCCATCGTCGGCCGCGTCTACACCGGGCAGACCGCCACGCTGGAGGACAACCACGTCAGCCGGTCCGTGCCGATCAGCGGGCAGTCGCTGACCGACCCGCCCGCGGCCGGAAACCCGAAGGGCAACGTGGTCGCGCCCGCGGAGATCCAGAAGCAGACCTTCTACGAAGGCCGCGGCTGGGACTTCACGACCGTCTGGCAGTGGAACGACGTCGCCAGGCGCCCGACCCTGCGGACGGCGCCCGAGACGCTCGAACCGGCCCCGGGGCCCGGGCTGCCGGTCGACGAGCGCGGCTTCCACGTCGTCGACAGCGTCGAGGACCTGATCCTGATGGGCAGGCACCCGTCGTACGACTTCGTGCTCGCCGCCGACCTCGACCTGACCGGCACGCCGTTCACCAGCCTGCCCGGTCCGTTCACCGGCGAACTGGACGGCGCCGGCCACACCGTCAGGGGCCTGACCTCCACCACCGGTGGTCTGTTCACCCAGATCTCCGGGCACGTCCACGACCTCGCGGTTCTGGACGCCAAGGTGGACACCACCGCCGCCCGCGCCGGGATCCTCGCCAACAGCAGCACCGGCGCGGTCGAGCGCGTGTGGGTCTCCGGGTCGGTGACCGCGGGCTCACGGGCGGGTGGCCTCGTCGGCGATTCGCAGGGCGTCGTACGCGACGCCTACTCGACGGCGGACGTGCACGTGCGCACCACCGAGGCGGGCGGCGTGATCGGCGTGGCCCTGGCCGGCTCCACCACGGAGCGGGTCTTCTCCACGGGCGCCGTCACCGCGGACTCCCGCAACGACGGCGGCGTGGCCGGCTACGGCTACACCGGCACCACCATCCGCGACTCGATCGCGCTCAACCCGACGGTCACCGCGCCGTCCTGGGCGCACCGCTTCCTGGGCCGGGTGCTGGCGAACAACGTCGCCACGCTCGTCAACAACTGGGCGGCCGAGACCGTGACGGCGAAGTCGCAGACCGAGACCGCGATCGGCCCGGCCACGCTCAACGGCGCCACCGCGACCCGGGACGAGGCCGGCGGCCAGGCCTTCTGGGCGGACCGGCTCGGCTTCGACTTCGCGTCGGTCTGGCAGTGGGACGCCGGCCTCGGCCGGCCGGTCCTGCGCGGTACGGCGGCCTCCGCCGCCAAGGCGACCACGGCGACGGTGACACCCGCGACCACGGCGACGTCCGGGGCCGGGGCGACCGCGACTTCCGGGGTCGAGGCGACCGCGGCCTCGGAGGAGACCCGCGCCGAGGCGGGAGAGACGCGGACCGTCGCGCCGGCCGCCACGGTCCCGCCGGCGGCCGTGGCCGCCGATACCGGCGGCATCCGCCACGAGGCGGTTGTGAACGACGACGGCACCGTCACCGTGACGGCGTCCGCCGGGACCGCCGCGGCCGCCGAGCAGATGTCGTTCCTCCTGCTCAAGGCCGGCGCCCCGGCGTCGGCTCCGGCCGAAGGCGACATCGCCTATCTCGGAGAGGCTCCCCTCGACGAGCAGGGCGGCGCGGCGCTGACCGTGCTCCTGGACAAGCCGGACGGGTCGACCCTCGCGCTCAACACCTCGGGTGCCACGGCGCGCTATGTCGCCTCGCTCCTTCCGGAGGAGCCCGGGGAGATCCCGGCGATGAGGGTGCTCCACGACACCGTCACGGCCACGGTCAAGACGAAGGGGAACGCCCCCGCGCAGACGACGATCACCCTGGTCTGCACGGGTGCGGACAAGTGCCAGGAGCAGGTGGCCGTCACCCATGACGGCCACCCTGTCGACGCCAAGAAGGTCACGCTCCAGCCCGGCAAGACCCGGGACCTGCAGCTCGACCTCCGCGACGAGGCCCGCGCCGCCCTCCTCGCCGGCAGGCCGATCACCCTGGAGGTCCGGATCGGCGCGGCTCCGGCGGTCCGGGTGACCGTCACGCCGTGACGCACTCACCGCGGAGGCCCCGGCCTCCGCGGTGATCACATGATCCTCGGCGCCCGCGGCCCCGTCCGCGGGCGCCGAGGGCTCTGTGCGACCAGCCATCGAACGCTGGCGTACGGGTAAGGGATGCGGAGGTCGATCCCTATGTAGCGTTCTTACATGGCCCCTGATCCACGGATCACCATGACGGTCGCACGGGTCCTCAGAGCGTTTCTCGACGACCCGGCGGAATCGCGTTACGGGTTCGAGCTCATGCAGCTCACCGGTCTGCAGAGCGGGACCCTCTACCCCATCCTCGCCCGTCTCGAAGAAGCGGAATGGCTGGAATCCCAGCGGGAGGACATCGACCCACATGTCCTCGGCCGCCCCGCGAGGAAGCTTTACCGCATCACGCGGACGGGCGCCACGCTTGCGCGGCAGGAACTCGCCCTGATCAGTGAGCGGCTTCGTCCCCCATCAGGAAAGTTCTCCCAGTCCCTTCGGCCGCAGGGGGGACAGGTATGAGTGTGCTGGTGAGCATCTGCGGCTTCCTCCTCGGCAGTCTCGTGCTCGGCGTCGCCGTCGAACTGGCAGCACGAGAGGTCGAGGGCCGCCTCGATCAGGTGCCATGGCTGATCTTGCGGCTCGCTCGCCGACGCCTCCATCCGGAGATCCGCGACGAGGTTTTCGACGACGAGTGGGCCCCCGAACTCCACTTCATCCTGCAGAGCAGTGGCGGACTGCCTCTCACGCGCTTCGTTCGCGGAGCACGGTTCGCGTTCGGTCTGCTGATCGGCGCGTCTCTGATCGGCGCCGCGAAGAAGCCTGGTGGGAAGCGGCGAGGATCCCTCGCGGTCCTGGTGATCGCCGGCTCCGGCATCTGTGCCTTGGCGTCGCTGTCGTTCGACCTTCTCACCGGTGAACCCCAGCACTTCCTCATCGCCTTCGTTCTGGCCGTCGCACCGGTGCCGGTCTTCCTCGCGGCGGTGCTGCTCCTCAACCGCTTCTCCCCGGAGCCTCGCGTCAACCTGGTCATCGCGTTCACCTGGGGCGCGGGCACCGCCGCCCTGCTCGCGGGCCTCCTCAACTCGCTGAATTTCAGGTATCTGCCCGACCTGCTGGGCGAATCGGCCGCCGACGCGCGCGACCTCATGGCGATGGTCGGGGCACCGCCTGTGGAGGAGACGCTCAAGGGGTTGGTGCTGGTCGGGCTACTGTGGTTCCGGCGGAAGGACCTGTACAACCTCTCCAACGGAATCGTCTACGCGAGCATGGTCGGCCTCGGGTTCGCTATGTCGGAGAACGTCAGTTACTACGAGTCCGCGCTGCAGGAGAACGGCGCCCAGCGCCTGGTGGCCACAGTCGTACTACGCGCCGTGCTTTCGCCGTTCGCCCATCCGCTGTTCACCTCGCTGATCGGGATCGCCGTCGTCTACGCCGCCCGGCGCCGACGCGCGGCCGGGATGGTGGTGGTGGTCGTCGTCGGCTGCGGGTGGATCGGTGCGACGGTCCTGCACAGCCTCTGGAACGGCTTCGCCCGGTTGCTCGGGGTCGAGGGGCTGGTGATCGCGTACGTCATCCTGATGCTGCTGTTCGTCGCCGAGCTTGCGCTGGTCAGGTGGGAGAGAAGACGCATCGTCGGGCTGCTCTACACAAACCTGCCGGGCTACGAGCGCAAGGGGCTGATCAACGAGGCGGACATCTTCATGCTGACGTCGCTGCGCCGGCGGCGGCACGCCCGAGCCTGGGCCAGGGAGCACGGCGGCCGGGCGGCGGCGAAGGCGATGAGTGACTACCAGCTCAGTTCGACGAGGTTGGGACTGCTCCACGATCAGGTGGCGCGGGGCGCCATCGACGACGACCATTTCCGTGCCATGGAACCGGCGCTCTCCCAGGAGATGGCCGACGCCCGGAGGTTGTTTCCCTCACCTCGATCAGCATGGTTCGGCCCGTCGGACCGCCGCCCCGAACCCCGTCTCGGGTGACCCGCTCCACCGGCCGGCGTCGGGCACGGACACCATGCTCCGCCGGACGCCATGACGTGACCGGCCGCTGGGGAGGGGTTTGACCCTGACACCGTGTCAGGTCGTAGACCGGAGGCGTCATGTTCACTATCGGAGACTTCGCCCGTCTTGGCCGGGTGTCCGTGCGTATGCTGCGGCACTACGACGCGCTCGGACTGCTCCGGCCCGCCAGGGTCGACCACGCCACCGGTTACCGCTACTACGAGGCGGGGCAGTTGTCCCGGCTCAACCGCCTGATCGCGCTCAAGGACCTCGGCCTGACACTCGAACAGGTGGGGCGGATCCTCGAGGAGAAGGTCGGCCCGGAGGAACTGCACGGCATGCTGCGGCTGCGCCGGGCCGAAGTGGCGGCGCGGCTGGCCGACGAGAGCACCCGGCTGGCCCGGGTCGAGGCGCGGCTCCGATTGATCGAAACGGAGGGTCTCATGTCCGTGGACGTCGTCGTGAAGAGTGTTCCCGCGGTCCGTCTCGCCGAGCTGAGCGGCATCGCGGAGAGCTACGAGTCAGACAAGATCAGCCCGGTGATCCAGCCGTTGTACGACGAGCTGTTCCGGCGCATCGAGGAGGCGGGCCTGACCGTCACCGGCCCGACGGTCGCCTACTACGAGCAGGTCCCCGAGGGGGTGCGGGTGCACGCGGGAGCCCCGGTGAACGCGGAGCCGGGCGGCGCCTACGACTTCGACATCGTGGGCCTGCCCGCGATCGAGCAGGCGGCCACCGTCATCCACCACGGGACCATGGACCAGGCGGACGCCACGACCCAGCGGCTCGCCCAGTGGATCGAGGAGAACGGCTACCGCAGTTCCGGGTTCGCCCGGGAGGTGTACCTCACGTACGGCTGCGGCGATCCGGCCACCTGGGTGACGGAACTGCAGGAGCCCATTTCCCGGGACGTTTAGCGGACGGGGAGCCGCCCCCTCGGGCGCCGTTCGAGACCCGTGGGCGTCGCTCGCAGCCGCCGGTGAGCCGCGTCGCCTCCCACTTCCGGAGGGCTGTGATGTCTTCGGCGACCCCCGCCCTTGGATCTATCCGGAAAGGCGGCGGATTACTTTCGATCGGGAGTGGTGTTCACTCCGCATTCCACGGTGCGTTCTTTTCCTGTGCCGGATTTTTACGGCGAACCTCGGGGAAACCGCACCGGTGTTTATCGATCGCGGGCCAGGGGACGGTGTTCGGCGAATCGCCCATTTCGGGCGAATCGCCAGATCAGGGAGGATGACATGAACGGATTCTTACCGTACCGCGATTCGACTCCGGCTGCCCGTGTCGGCGGCGTACGTGGCTGGCAGGCGGACATTCTCCGCGGTGAGTCGTAGCTGAGCGATTCGGCGAATCGGGGTGCTGCGGTGCGCAGAGGCCGCAGTGCCTCGATCCATGGGTCCGACGCATTCCGGGGGCGTTTCATGGCGCGCTTGTTCTACCCTGCCGCATATCGCGGCGACGTCGTGGAGGAGCTGTTCGGATTTCCGGTCTCCGATCCCTACCGGTGGCTGGAGAACGGCAACGACCCACGCGTACGGGAGTGGGCCGAGGCCCAGGACCGCCTCTTCCGGACCTGCCGCGCCGGGTGGCGTGAGAGGCGCTCGTGGGCGGCTCTGGTGGACCAGGTGTCGTCCTACGGCGTGTCGGAGCCTCCGATGGCGCGCGGCCCGTTCCTGTTCCTGACCGAGTGGCCGCGCGGAGACGAGCAGCGACGCCTTCTCGTCGTCGACGCCGAGGGGAACAGGCGGGTGCTGGTCGATCCCGTGCGGATCGACCCGTCCGGGCACACGGGGCTCCACGCCTGGTGGCCGTCCCGCGAGGGCGAACGCGTGGCCGTCCAGATGGAGGTCGCCGAACAGCCCGGCAGCGACATCGTGGTGCTGGACGTGCGCACCGGCGAGACGGTGGACGGACCGCTGCCGCGTGCCCGCAACACCTCGCTCGCCTGGCTGCCGGGAGGGGACGCGTTCTACTACGTCAGCCGGGTGCCCGACGAGGATCTCGCCCCCGGCGACACGCGCCTGCATCGGCGGGTGCGCCTCCACCGCATCGGCACCCCCGGCGAGCGGGACACGGTGGTGTTCGGCGGTGAGGACGCCCCCGACCACTACTACGGCCTCACGATCAGCGCCGACGGCCGGTTCATGGCGGTCACCGCGACGGCCGGGCCCGCTCCACGCAACGACGTGTACGTGGGCGACCTCGCCGACCCGGAGGCCCCGCGCTTCGGCGAATTCGTGGACGGCGAGGCCCTGGGCGCCCGCGTCCTGCCGCGCTTCCTCCCGGACGGCGATCTCCTGCTGGTGACCGACTACCAGGCTCCGTGTGGCCGCGTTTGCGTCGCCGGCCGGAACGACACCGGCCCGGCCGCGTGGCGCGAGCTCGTGCCCGAAGATCCCGAGGCGCCGCTGGACGAGTGCGTGGTGCTGGACGACCCGGCCCTCGCCCGGCCCCTGCTGCTGGTGGCACGCGCCCGCCACGGCACGTCCACCCTGACCCTGCACGACCTCGGGACCGGCCGTCCGCTCACCGACCTTCCCCTGCCCGGCGCGGGCGTCGTGTCGTCCCTGCGTACGGCCCTTCCGCACGGGCGCCGGGCGTGGTTCGGCTACTGCGACGCGACCACGCCTCCCGCCGTCTACCGCTACGACGGCGTCACGGGGACGATCGAACACGAGGCGGGCGCGACGGCCGGCCGTACCCCGGAGATCCGCAGCCGCGCCGTCCGTTACCGGGCGGGCGACGGCACCGAGATCCCGCTGTTCCTGTTCACCCCGGCCGCGTCCGCCCCGGCCGGGGAGCACGCGGGCCCCCGCCCGACCCTCCTGTACGGCTACGGCAGCTTCGGCATGCCGATGCGCCCGTGGTTCTTCCCGGTCGCGGCGGCCTGGGTCGCCGCCGGCGGGGTCTATGCCGTCGCCTGCGTACGCGGGGGAGGCGAGGAGGGGCAGTGGTGGCACGACGCCGGTCGCGGACCGCACAAACACCGTGCGATCAGCGACTTCAACGACGCCGCGGCCTGGCTGACCGGCAGCGGCGTGACGACCCCTGACCGGCTGGCGAGCTACGGGCAGTCCGCGGGCGGCCTGCTGGTCACCGCCGCCGCCGTCGAGCGGCCGGACCTGTACGCCGCGGTCGTCGCCGAGGGCCCGCTGTGCGACATGGTGCGGTACGAGCGCTTCGGCCTGGGACGCACGTGGACCGAGGAGTTCGGCACCGCCTCCGACCCCGGGCAGCTCGAATGGCTGCTGGGATACTCCCCTTATCACCACGTCACGCCCGGAACCTCCTATCCCGCGTTCCTGCTCACCGGCGCGGTGACCGATCTGCAGACCGGAGAGGCCCACGTCACCAAGATGTGCGCGGCCCTCCAGCACGCCACCGGCGGCGACCGGCCGATCCTCATGCGCCGGGACCCCGGCACCGCCCACGCCGCGTCTCCCGCGAGCAAGGAGCGCGCCCTGACCGCGGACATCCTCGCCTTCGCCGCGGAACACACCGGTCTCTCACCCGGTCGCCACGGCGACACGAGCCGGAGCGGCGACCGGCGGCCGGTGCTGGTGAACCCACCGGAGGGGACGTACGTTTCTGGGGCATGAGATTGCGAACGATCCTGCTCGTGGCGGTGTTGTCGCTGGCAGCGGCGTGTGGAGAAGCGACGTCGGCGACAACGGCGGCCCCCGCCGAGGACGGACCGGCCACGCCGGTCGCACTGTGGGGCGCCGAAGGCGGGTTCGTGACCCCGACCGTGAACGTGCTGCGTCCGCCCCGGGTGGTGCTGTACGCCGACGGCCTGGTGATCGCGGACGCGAGCAGGCAACTGAAGCTCACCGACGCCGAGACCGGCGAGACGGTCACGGCGATGGAGAGATATCTGACCGGGCAGCCGCCGACCGCGCGGCCCAGCCCCGGGGCGCCGTCGGTGGCGGACGTGCCGACCACCGTCCTCGCCGTACGGGGGAAGGACGGGAAGATGCGGGAGGTCCGGGCCGAAGCCCTGGAACAGGTCGCGGAGTTCTATCCAAAGGCGCTGCTGGACGCGAAGAAGCTGATGGAGGGCCTGGCGGCCCGCGCCGACGCGGAGGGCACCCCCTACACCGGCCCACGCGTACGTATGGTTGCCGAAGGGGTCGTCTCGGCGGAGGGCAAGCCGGCGCCGTGGCCCGCGAAGGTCCCCGAGCCCGACGGCCCGGCCGACCCGGTCTGGCGCAAGGACCTGGACGGCGAGACGGCGAGCGCGGTCGCCAAGGCCGTTCCCGCCGGGCAGGACCACGCCCGGCCGATCTTCAAGAGCGCTTCGGGGAAGGTGTTCGTGCTCTCCTGGCGATACCTGCTGCCCGACGAGTGATCCGCCGCCCGGCGGCCGGAACGGCCAGAGCCGTGACGACGAGCCCGCCGGCCGCGACCAGGACGAGCAGCGCCGCCCAGGGGATGGTCCAGGCGTGCGTGGTGCTCTCGACGGCGGCGAGCGGGGCGACCGAGCCCGACGCGTCGGCGAGCAGCGGGACGAGGGAGACCGCCGCCGTCAGCCGCAGCGCGGGAGCCACTCCGCGTACGGGCACCGTGACCTTCCAGGTCTCGCCCGGCAGCAGCGGGGGCGAGTCGCCGATCCGCCCCGCACGGGCGCCGAAGCGCCCGAAGGGGCCGGAAGTGGACACCTCCTGGCGAGCGGTGAGGACGGCGTTGCCGGTGTTCCGGATCGTGTAGGTGACGGTGGCGTCGCCCTTCCCGAACGGATCGGGCGTGCCGGAGTAGCCGACGCGCAGGCCCTCCACGGACAGGCTCGGCCTGAGCTCGCCACCCACGCGCAGCCGGATGCGGATGCCGAGACGCCGCCCGTCCGCCCCGGCGGTCCCGGCCGGGCTGGTGACGACGCCGCCCAGGTACTCACCGGGCGCGGCGTCGTCCGGCGGCGCGACCGTGAACGGCACCTCGGCCGACTCTCCGGGCGCGACCGTCACGTCGGGTCGTCCGGGGTGGACCCACGCGCCCACCCCGGACGGCGTCGCGTCCCTGCCGGCGAGGTCGAGCCTGCCCTGTTCCGTGGTGAACGCGTCCGCGGCGTACACGGCCAGGCGGAGCGGCGTCGTCCCGTGGTTGACGATCACGAGACCATCCTCGATCCGCCCTCCGGGGTCGAGGGTGTAGCCGTAGTTGCGCCGGCCCGACCCGAAGTCGCCGGAAGCCGTCGTCACCGTCCAGGAGACCTCGCCGTCCGCGGCCGCGGCGGGTCCCGTCCCCGCTCCGAGGAGGCCGATCGCGGCGAGCAGCGCCACGACGACGGTCCGGGCGAGGGCTTCGGCTGCCGTGGTCGTACGCGGTCCGGGGGAATGCATGTGGATGGTCCTCGGGTGGGTCGGGCTGCGCTGTGGAAGAAGCGTGGGGCGCGCTGCAAGCGTGCGGCGCCGTGGAAGCGTGCGGTGGGGCAGGCGCCGGAGGGCACCTGCCCCACCGGGGTCGAGCGGGCCGGATCAGCTCATCGTGACCGGCCGCGCGTCACTGTGGGGTCTACTGCAGCCAGTCGGACCCGGCCGCCGCCGGCCCGTCCTGCCCGCTCTTGCCCTCGTTCGTGTGGATCACGACCTTGTCGACGGTGGAGCCGACCGCCGGGGCGGTGGTGGCGCCGTTGTCCGGGCCGCACCACTTCACCTTGCCCAGCTCGACCGCCGCGTTGGGCGCGGCGCAGGTGCCGCTGCGGATGTTCTCGACGACCAGCTTGTTGCCGCGCATCTGGACCCGCACGTACGTACGGACGTGCTCCTGGTTCTCGACCGAGTTGGCCCAGTGGCTCTTGGGGTTCAGCGGGTCGGGGCCGAAGTCCGAGCCCTCGACCGGAGCGGTGAGGTCGTAGTACTTCGAGCCCGACGCGGAGTTGGCGGTCACGTAGACGACGCCGCCCGGGCCCTTGGACACCTCGGCGGCGCCGGGCTGCTCGTCCGCGTTCGCCTTCTGCCCGTTCTTGATCACGTAGCTGCGGGAGTAGCTGTGGTCGTGACCCTGCAGGACCAGGTCGACGCCGAGCTTCGAGAAGGCGGTCGGGAAGTCCTGACGGCGCACCTTGTTGTCGGAGTCGTTCGCGTGGGCGGCCGGGGAGTAGATCGCGTGGTGGTAGATGAGCACCGTGTGCTTGGCGCCGGCGCCGTGCTGCTTGACGACGTCGCTGATGTAGCCGATGTGCGCGGCGTCGGAGCCACTGGCGTACGCGTTGCTGTTGATGTCGATGAACAGCACGTTCTTGTACGTGAACCAGTAGTCGCCGCCCGACCGGGTCGCCGGGGTGCCGTTGTAGTACGGCGCGGACCGGTCGGTGTTCGGCGTCCAGAAGTGCTGCTCGTACGCCTTGCCGCCGACGTCGTGGTTGCCGATGGTGGCGGCCCACGGATACTGGCGCAGCTTGTCGGGGGCGAGGAACGCGTCCCACTGCGTCTCGGTGTTGGCGGTCTCGACCTGGTCGCCGCCCGAGACCAGCAGTTCGGCCTTCGGGTTGGCGGCGAGGGCGACGTTCAGGGTGTCCGCCCACCCTTCGCCGTCCTTCGCCGTGTTGCCGGACGAGCCGATCTGCGGGTCGCCGAAGAACAGGAAGTCGAGGTTGTTGCCGTTGAAGTCCTGCGTCGTGAAGGAGTACGCCGGGGACCAGTTGCCCTCCGCGCCGACCCGGTAGGAGTACGCGGTGTTCTGCTTCAGGCTGTCGATCGTCGCGTGCGCGTTGTAGCCGCCGTTGACGGTGTTGGCGGTGACCGTGGCGGAGTAGGTCACGGCGTTCGCGGGGAACTGTCCCTTGACGAGCTTGGACGTCGGCGCGACCTGGACCACCTGCGCGGTGCCGGTCGAGGAATACCACGACACGACGCGCTGCGTCTCGTCGGCGCCGACGCCGAGGACGATGCCGGTGAGCGTCGCGCTGTCGGCGTGGGCCGCGGTCGCCAGGCCGCCGAACACTGCGGTGGCGCTGAGAGCCGCCGCGGTGGCGCTGACGGCCACCCGGCGCAGCACCTGCCCGGAGCCCTTGGTCCCGTTGTCGAGCTTCATTACTTTCCATCCATTTAGGGGGAATTGGAGCGATTTGCACGCTTTCGGGGTTTCGTGTCGCGAAAGTGAACATCGGGCGGGCGGGCCGTTGCGCTTGCCGGAAGTTGTGATGCGATCAGATCCCGAGCACGCGTTGCGCGAACCACACCAGGCCCATCGCGGACACCCCCGCCGCGATCGCCCCGGTCGTCCACAGCCCCGCGACCGGCCGGCGGTGACGCAGCAGGGCGAGCAGCGGGAAGACGGCGACGATGATCGCCAGCTGGACGACCTCGATGCCCACGTTGAAGACGAGCAGCGACCACAGCAGCGTCCACGACCAGGCCTGGTCGATCCCCAGTGCCGCGGCGAAGCCCAGCCCGTGCACGAGGCCGAAGCAGAAGACCACCGCGAGCCGGGTCTGGCCCGCCCGGTCGAGGCCGAGACGACCGTGACCGGCCGTCTCGAGATCCGTGGCGTGTGATCGGCGCCGCCAGACGCGCCACAGGTGCCAGCCCGCGACCACCGCGATCGACAGGGCGATGACGGGCTCGACGAACGACGCGGGCAGCCGCACGAGGCCGAGGGCCGCGAGGACGAAGGTCACCGAGTGGGCCAGTGTGAAGGTCGTCGCCGCGAGCACGATCTCGCGCAGGCGGCGTGATCCCGCGATGAGCGCCAGCAGGAAGAGGATGTGGTCGACGCCGCCGAGCAGGTGCTCGGCTCCGAGCCGGAAGAACTGCCAGAACCGCTCGGCCCAGGACTGTTCGGTGGAGAACGACCGATTCTGGGCGTCAAGAGCCGTGCTTCCGGACTTCAGGTCGAGGTCGTAGGTGACGATCGTCTTGCTGTCGCGCACATAGCCCTCGGAGCCCGGGAACAGCTCGCTGTGCACCTCGTGCGCCTCCGCGGACCGCGGGCACCGGTAGTCGAGGGCCAGCCGCGCGTACGGGACGCCCTCGCGCCGCCCGATCGTGAAGCCGCCGTCCCGCGTGGGGGCGCACGCCGCGCCTCCGGCCGCGACGCGGAAGCGCTCGGTCACGTACGCGACGACCGAGCCGGCGTGCGCGTCGAGCGCGGCGGCCTGCTCCGCCGCGTCGCCGTTCTCGAACGCGGCGGTGCCCGCTTTGAAGAGCGTGTCGTCCTTCCCGGCGTCGGCGGCGGAGACGACGAGCAGGTCGTACTCCAGCTGGAGCTCGGTGCGGACGTGCCCGGTCTGAGGCGAGGCGAGGTGGACGTAGACCGTCGAGGTGAACCCGTGGGCGAGGGCGGGCACGGCACTGAACAGGACGGCCACGGTCACGGCGGCGATGACGGAACAGACACGACGCCGCGCGGCGGGGGACATATTACTCCTTTTCGGGCTTGGCGTACGAAATCTGCTCGATCCGGATGAACGACCGATATCTCGTGAATGAACCGATGGCTAACCAAGCCCGGCGAAGACCCCTTCAAGGCGGAAAGGGTGCATTCGATGAGATAGGAAGTAGGCGCACTTCCCGCCGCCCCGAAGGACGATCTTCATGCGCTCTCGGCTTCTGCCCGCCGGCACGCTGGCCGTGGCGGTCGCGACCGCCCTGCTGGCCGGCGGATGCGGCGCCGGCGACGACTGGTCCCGGCCGCACGGGAAGCCCACCGCCGTCGGCGCCCCGGGCCCGGGCTTCCTCCCGGCCGTCTCGCCCGCGCCGGAGGCGACGATCACGCCCCGGCCCGGCTCGTGGAACGGGGTCCGGCCGTCGGACGGCTACCGCGTGGTGCTGCTCACCGCGGGGGAGGACCGCCAGACCCGGACGCTGGTGAGCGCCGTGACGGAGTGGGCCGAAGAGGAGCACGTCAGCCTGAGGACCATCACGGCCACGAAGCCGGCCGACTTCGTCCCGGCCATCAGCAGGGCGATCGGCCTGAAGCCCGATCTCGTCGTCAGCGCCGGTGACGCGCTCGTCGACCCCCTGGCCCTGGTCACCCCCAACCACCTCGACCAGCAGTTCCTGGTGGTCGGCGCCGAACTGGCCGAGCCCACGGCGAACGTCACCGCCGCCGACTGGGCCGGTGCGTCGTTCCGCGGCGAGGGTCTCGGCATGTCCTCGACGTACGACTCCGCCAGCTTCACGCCCGAGCGCGCGGGACGTGCCGTCCGGGCCGGTGTCGCGGCCGTGCTCAGCGGCCTCACCGGCAACGTGATCTGGCTGGACTAGGCGATTGAGGAGCTAGCGGCCGGAGACGAGGTGGGCGTAGACGATGACGTTGTCGCGGTAGTGCCCGGTGGCGTGGTCGAAGGCTCCGCCGCAGGTGATGAGGCGCAGGCCGGGAAATTTCACCATCCCGTAGACCTTGCGGGTGGGGAAGCGGTCCTTCGGCACGCTCTCCAGGGAGTCCACCTCGAAGACCACCTGGCTGTGATCCTTTCTGGAGATCTTCACCGTGTCGCCCGGGCGCAGCTCCCCCAGGCGGAAGAAGACCCCCGGCCCCTTCGCCGAGTCGACGTGACCGGCGATGACGGCGGGGCCGCGCGCGCCCGGCGACGGGCCGAGGCGGTACCAGCCCGCCTCGCCGACCCTGGAGAGAGGCGGCACCTCCAGAGTGCCGTCCGGGTTCTTGCCCAGCGTCATCAGCGTGGTGCGCACGCCGATCTGCGGGATCTCCAGCATGACCGGCGGTGACGCGGACAGCGCGCGTGCCGTGGCCTTCGGGTGCGCCGGCGGGGTGGAGACGGCGGCGGGAGGGGCGGGCGGAGCCGCCGGGTGGTCGCCGGCCCGGCCCACTACCACCACGACGGCGGCGACGGCCGCGAACAGGCCCACGAGGACGGCGACGGACCTGCCCACTTGATCACCGTTTCTGATCGAAAGCTCCCCGCGCATCATATGTCTCTTTCGTGTAACCCAATCACTTTGGTCGCGCGTGTACTCTCATGTGAGTAGTAAGGGGTATATGGCGGCTTGCAAAGATCTGGACGGTTTTTAGTGGTTCAGTCAGAAACTCTGCGCAGGCCGCCGCAGCCGGATCGCGTCCCCGCGATCTTCGATCGCGAGCGTGCCGGCCCGGGCCGCCACCGGGCCGCGAAGGGCGCGGACGGCAAGCGGGCCCTCCCGGAGGTCGACCACTCGCGCATGCACGTCACCGTGCTGGTCCCGGCTCACAACGAAGAGGACCAGATCGCGGAGACGATCACCTCGCTGCACGCTCAGCGGCGCAGGCCCAACCGGATCATCGTGATCGCGGACAACTGCACGGACAGGACCGCGGACGTCGCGCACGCGCACGGCGCCGAGGTCATCAGGACGGTCGACAACCGCCACAAGAAGGCGGGCGCGCTCAACCAGGTGCTCGAAGTGCTGCTTCCTCTGATGGGATCGCGGCACGCGGTGCTGGTCATGGACGCGGACTCGGCGCTCGATCCCGGTTTCGTCCACCACGCCGTGCTGCGGCTCGCCACCGGCGAGCTGGCCGCGGTGGGCGGCACCTTCACCGGCAAGCCGGGCGGCGGCATGGTGGGCATGTTCCAGCGCAACGAGTACGCGCGCTACGCCCGGGACGTGCGGAGGCTGCACGGAAAGGCGCTGGTGCTCACCGGGACGGCGACGCTCTTCCGCGCGCTCGCCCTCAAGGAGGTCGTCAGGGCCCGCCGCACCGGACGCCTCCCCGGTCGCGACCAGGTGTACGACGTGCGCGTCCTCACCGAGGACAACGAGCTCACCCTGGCGCTGCTGCACCTGAGGTTCCGCATCCTGTGTCCCGCCGAGTGCACGCTCACCACCGAGGTCATGGAGACCTGGAGGGACCTGTTCAAACAGCGCCTGCGGTGGAAGCGGGGCGCGCTGGAGAACCTCACCGACTACGGCTGGACGCGGGTCACGTTGCCCTACTGGGGCCGCCAGCTCCTGTCGCTGGTCGGGATCATCGTGATCTTCGCGTACCTCGGCGCCACGGCCTGGTCGATCGCCGTCACGGGCACGCTCGAATTCCATCCGCTCTGGGTGGCGGTGACGGGCGTCTTCATGATCGAGCGGATCGTCACCGTCCGGAGCAGGGGCGGCGGGCAGATGGCCGTCGCCGCCCTGCTGTTCGTCGAAATGATCTTCGATGTGTTTCTGCAGATCGCACAGGCGAAAGCCTTCTGGGACGCCGCGTGGCGTCGGGAAAGGAAATGGTGAACATGTACAACAACCCACCCATCGGGGGCGTTGCGGCGGGCTTCGGCGGTGCTGCGCTGACCGCCCCGTTCATGGGCTTCAACGCGCTCTGGGTCGCCCTTGGCCTCTTCACGCTGGTGTCGGCCGCGGTGGCCGTCAAGCGGATCATCCCCAAGCGCGAGGCCTGACCCCGGTTCGGGGCGCCCGGCGCCCGCGGCCCTCGCGTGGGGTGAGACGACGGAAGGCCCCTCTCGCCGTCGTGACGAGAGGGGCCTTCCTCAGCCGGGATCAGGGATGGACGCCGTACAGCACGCGCCTGCCCAGCGGCCTGGCCGCCGTCCCCGGGAACTCGGTGACGGACCAGAGCATCGGCGTGCTCGTGCCCCGGTTCCAGTAGAGGTCCTGGACGCCCGTGCCGGCGTAGTGACGGGCCACCGTCGTCGCGCCCGGCCGGGTCACGAAGCGCCCGGCGGCGCCTCCGTGACTCGTGGTGAACTGGTACGTCCCCTTCCAGGACACGCCGCCCTGCGTGTAGCGGGCCGGCTGTGTGAACACCTGGGTCGGCCTCGCCGTGCCGTCCGAGGTACGCAGACAGCCCCTGGCGCAGGAGGCGGTGTCCGGCATCAGCGGGAAGCGTGCCACGCGTCCCGTGCCGCAGGCGGAACTCGTGCACCACTCACCCGTGAGGAAGCTCGGCGGGGAGGTGCTCCTGTCCAGGCCCGCGTACGTGTAGCACGGCGGGTAGCGCAGATCGCCCGCGTGGCACGGCTGCGGCGTGGTCAGAGGGCCGACCGACGGCCGCCATATGCCGCGCAGCGGCAGGAGGAACCGGTAGCCCTTCGAATAGAACCAGCCGTTGTGCAGGCCGAGAGGGCGCTGCCGGTACGCGGGCACCGACACGTCGGCCACGCGTGTGCTCGCCCTGAGGTCGAGCAGGTCGCGCATGTCGAAGACGAGGATGCCGTTGAAGTCGCGCCGCTGGCCGTCGTCCGCGATCAGAAGGTAGTTGTGATACCAGACGAGACCGCCCGCGTGGGTCGGCACCGACTCGAAGGTGACCCGGCCGTTCCGGTAGCGCGGCAGCCCCAGCAGCACGTTCTGGTACCGGTGCACGGACGGCCCGGCCTGCGCCTCGTCCACGAACGACACACGGGACGCGTTGGGTGTCTTGTCGCCGCTGCTCGTCCGGTGATACCAGCCGACCGCGAACGCCCGCACCCCGTCGACGGAGCCGCCGCTGTTCGCGTCCCAGGTGCCGCTGACTCCCTGGGGATACCAGTCGCGGCTGGTGGAGTCCTCCTGGTTGAAGCAGATCCAGCGGTCGGTGAGCACCGGGTGCGGTCCGCCCAGCGCGCCACCGGGGCCCTTGGCCTCCGGACAGCCGGCATGGTCGCTGGGGGCGACGTGGCTGGGCGTCTCCAGCACGCGGGACAGCGGCAGGCGGGGCCGGCCGGCCAGGTTCAGGTCCCTGCGCAACTGGGTGATGAGCCCCGGGTACGGCCTGTTGTCGGGGCCGACCTCGTCCCAGCGCAGCGAGTAGAGGGTGTTGGTGTTCACGCTGAGCCGGGTCATCGGCGCGGGGTTGTTCGACGGGTCGTTGGCTCGCGGCACGCCGGCCGCCGCGCTCTGGCTCACCGCCAACGCCGCCGTGAGCACGGCGGCGGCCGACACCGCTATCAGCGTGCGAAAGGGACGGGATCTCACATGTTCTCCTGACTGGCCCGGATCGTTTCTGTGCATCTACCGACGCGAAATCGCTGATGCGCCTCTGGAATGCGTGGAAAACGAAATTTCCATACACCCCGGCCGCGCCGATTCTCATGGTGGCCGTGCATTCGAGAACATAGCAGCGGCTGGTCGGGGCACCCGTCCCGATAAAAGATCGGCCGCCCTAATGGGAGTGCAAAGAACGGGGAAACAACCGAGGCGAACGTTTCCGGCGTCGCTCGTTCGATGTGATCTGCCCGGACTTGCCATCAATGGACCGGGGGCGTGCGGCCGTGAAACGGCTGTCCTGATAAAAGGGATGTATGGCGACGCCTGGGGACCGGACGTCCGCGGGCCGGTGGCAGTTCTGGGTGGACCGCGGCGGCACGTTCACCGACGTCGTCGCCTGTCGCCCGGACGGGCGGCTGGTGACGTGCAAGCTCCTGTCGGACGACCCGGCGCGCTATCCCGACGCGGCGGTGGCGGGCATCCGCGCCCTGCTGGACGTTCCCGCCGGGGAGCCGATCCCGGTCGAGCGGATCGAGTCGGTGCGGATGGGCACCACGGTCGCCACCAACGCACTGCTGGAACGCCGGGGCGAGCGCACCGCGCTGGTGATCACCAAGGGGTTCGCCGACGCGCTGCGCATCGGCTACCAGAACCGGCCGCGCATCTTCGACCGGCGGATCGTGCTGCCGGAGATGCTGTACGAGCGGGTGGTCGAGGTGGACGAGCGGATCACGGCCGGCGGCGAGGTGCTGCGGCCCCCCGACCTCGGACGGCTCGCGCCCGAGTTGCGGCGGCTGCGCGAGGAGGGCGTCCGCGCGCTCGCGGTGGTCTGCCTGCACAGCCACCTGCATCCGGCGCACGAACAGGCGATCGGGAGCCTGGCCCGGCGCGCGGGCTTCGCCCAGGTGTCGTGCTCCGGCGAGGTCAGCCCGCTGATGAAGCTGGTGCCGCGGGGCGACACCACCGTGGCCGACGCCTATCTCTCTCCCGTCCTGCGCCGGTACGTCGAGGCGGTGGCGCGGCAACTGCCCGGCGTGCGGCTGATGTTCATGCAGTCGAACGGAGGGCTGGCGGAGGCCGGGCACTTCCGCGGCAAGGACGCCATCCTGTCCGGCCCGGCCGGCGGCATCGTGGGCATGGCCCGCATGTCCGCGCTCGCCGGTTTCGAGAAGGTGATCGGCTTCGACATGGGCGGGACCTCGACCGACGTGTCCCACTACTCCGGCGCGTACGAGCGGGTGGTCCAGACCGAGGTGGGCGGCGTACGGCTGAGCGCGCCGATGATCGCCATCCATACGGTGGCGGCGGGCGGCGGATCGGTCCTGCGCTTCGACGGCGGGCGCTACCGGGTCGGCCCCGACTCCGCGGGCGCCGACCCCGGCCCGGCCTGCTACCGCAACGGCGGTCCGCTGTGCCTCACGGACGCCAACGTGATGCTCGGGCGCGTCCAGCCCGGCCACTTCCCCAAGGTCTTCGGCCCGGACGGCGACCTGCCCCTCGACGCGGGCGAGGTGCGGCGCCGGTTCGCCGGGACGGCGGCGGAGATCCGCCGCCGGACCGGCGACGAGCGCGATCCGGAGCAGGTCGCCGAGGGCTACCTGAGGGTCGCGGTCGAGAACATCGCCGCCGCGATCAAACAGATCTCCGTGCGGAAGGGCCGCGACGTCACCGAATACGTCCTCACCACGTTCGGCGGCGCCGGAGGCCAGCACGCCTGCGCGGTGGCCGACGCGCTCGGCGTCCGCACCGTGCTGGTGCCGCCGATGGCGGGGGTGCTGTCCGCCCTGGGCATGGGCCTCGCCGACACCACCGTGATGCGGGAGCAGTCGGTCGAGGCCCGGCTGGATCCCGCCGCGGCGCGGCGGCTGACCGGCCTCGCGGACGCCCTGGAGGCGGCGGCGAGGCGGGAGCTCCGGGACGAGGGCGTGCCGGACCGGCGGATCCGGGTGACCCGGCGGGTGCGGCTGCGGTACGAGGGCACCGACACGCCGCTGCCGGTCGACCTGGCCGGCCGGGACGCGATGGCGGCGGCGTTCGAGGCCGCCCACCTGCGGACGTACTCGTTCCTCATGGACCGTCCGCTGATCGCGGAGGCGGTCTCCGTCGAGGTGGCCGGGCTGACCGGCCAGCCCGATCCGCCGGAGATGGGCCGGGCGGCGGGGCCCGGCGGCCCCGCACCGGCGGAACTCGTGCGGCTGTTCACCGGCGGGGCGTGGCGTGAGGTGCCGCTCCACGAACGGGACCGGCTGCGTCCCGGCGACGTGGTGCGCGGCCCGGCGATCGTCGCCGAGGCCGACGCGACCACCGTCGTCGACGAGGGTTGGCGGGCCGGGGTGACGCCGTACGGGCACCTGCTCCTCGAACGGGTGACGTCACGCCGGGAGGCCACCGGCGTGACCACGGAGGCCGACCCCGTGATGCTGGAGGTCTTCGGCAACCTCTTCATGTCGATCGCCGAGCAGATGGGCGCCCGGCTGGGATCCACCGCGCAGTCGGTGAACATCCGGGAGCGGCTGGACTTCTCCTGCGCGTTGTTCGACTCCGGCGGCGGCCTGATCGCCAACGCGCCGCACATCCCGGTGCACCTCGGCTCGATGGGCGCCAGCGTCAAGGAGGTGGTCCGCCGCCGCGGCGACGCGATGCGGCCCGGCGACGTGTACGCGATCAACGATCCCTACCACGGCGGCACCCATCTGCCGGACATCACGGTCGTCACCCCCGTCTTCGGCGGCGACCCCCCGGAGATCCTGTTCTTCGTCGCCTCCCGCGGCCACCACGCGGAGATCGGCGGGCTGACCCCCGGATCGATGCCCGCGGGCAGCCGGAACGTGCACGAGGAGGGTGTGCTGTTCGACTGCCGGCTGCTGGCGGACCGCGACGGCCTGCGCGAGAAGGAGACGTGGCGGGTGCTGACCGAGGCGCCGTACCCGTCCAGGGACCCCGCGACCAACCTCGCCGACCTGCGCGCGCAGATCGCCGCGAACGCCAAGGGCGTCGAGGAGGTCGGCGCGATGATCGATCATTTCGGCCTCGGCGTCGTGCGCGCCTACATGCGGCACGTGCAGGACAACGCCGAGAGCGCGGTGCGGGGGGTGATCGGCGCGCTCCGCGAGGGCCGGTGCCGCTACGAGATGGACTGCGGCGCCGTGATCTCGGTGCGCGTCTCGGTGGACCGGGCCCGCCGTACCGCGACGATCGACTTCACCGGCACCTCGCCGCAGCTGGACACCAACCTCAACGCGCCGACCGCCGTGGTCACCGCCGCCGTCCTGTACGTCTTCCGCACCCTGGTCGACGACGACATCCCGCTCAACGACGGCTGCCTGCGGCCGCTGCGGATCGTCGTGCCCGAGGGGTCGATGCTGGCCCCGGTGTACCCGGCGGCCGTGGTCGCGGGCAACGTCGAGACCTCGCAGGCGATAACCGGGGCGATCTACGCCGCGCTCGGCGTCCAGGCCGAGGGGTCCGGGACGATGAACAACGTCAGCTTCGGCGACGAACGGCGCCAGTACTACGAGACCGTCGCTTCGGGATCCGGAGCGGGCGACGGGTTCGACGGGGCGTCGGCGGTGCAGACCCACATGACGAACTCCCGGCTGACCGACCCCGAGGTGCTGGAATGGCGCTTCCCCGTGCTGCTGGAGGAGTTCGCCGTCCGGCGCGGCAGCGGCGGCGCCGGACGGTGGCGGGGCGGAGACGGGGTGGTGCGCCGCATCCGCTTCCGCGCGCCGATGACCGTCAGCACGCTGTCCGGCCACCGCCGGGTGCCCCCGTACGGCATGGCCGGCGGCGCGCCCGGCGCCCTGGGGGCCAACCGGGTGCGCCGCGCGGACGGAAGCGTGGTCCGCCTCTCGGGATGCGACTCGGTCCGGGTGTGGCCGGGCGACGTGCTGGAGATCGAGACGCCCGGCGGCGGAGGATACGGCCCCCCGGTCGGCGGCTGACGTGACCTGGCCCGCGTGACTCGCGGCCTGCGCGCCTGCCCCTCCCATCTCGGGCCTCAGGCCCTGCCGCCGCGGCACCCACTAGGTAGAAAGCGCCGCTCTACCAATGTGTAGCTTGTACGAATACACATTCTCGTGATCAATCCTGCATAGGTATGCACGTGGGCCTCCCACTCCGGGTGGGGTTCCCTGGTCGGCCTGGCCGCATCCCGCCTACCCGTCCAGTCAGACGGCAGCGGCTCTCATTGATCCACAACCAGTTCCCAAGGGCAGGCGGTGATCCTTTCGTGTGTCTCACAACGAAAGGAGATGACTGGATGAACAAGAAACACAAGGCCGTGATGGTCATGGCACTGTTCTTCTCGGCAGGCGCCGCAAGCCTGATCAGCGCCGGCCCCGCCGCGGCGATGCCGACAAACTGCGACTTCTATGTGTGCGAGCCGGATGGCGGCAGCGGAGGCGGCACCACTACAGGCGGCGGCGGTGGCGGTGGTGGCGGCGGTACGCCGCAGCCGCCGCCGCCTCCCCCCGGTGGCGGGAGCCCCGACGGCGGGACAGGCGGCGGAACACCCCGCCCCTACCCCCCTTCACCCCACCTGGATATCTGCGATGTAGAACCCACAGCCCCAGGGTGTCGCGTGTTCTGATTTCGCGACGCCGAGGCCTCCCCGCAGCGGCCTCACCTGCCCGGTCACAACAGGGTCTGACCGTGACGGAATGTGCCCCGGGTCGTTGCCCTCTGCGGCGGCGAGCAGGTTCTCCGCCGCCTCGGCGTGCTCTCGGGGCGCTGCTCATCCTTCTCCGGGCGTAGGCAGGCGGCGGACGATGACCGCGGTGGTCCGCGCCCTGCCTACGGCGGGACGCCGGTCCAGACGACCTCGCGGGCGATCACCCGTAGGTCGACGTAGGAGGCCGCGATGGTGCCGAGCGGCTCGATCTCGTCCAGCTCGCTGTAGGACTCACGCAGGCTCGGCACGTCGATTCGCGCCCCGGTGTCGCCGAGGGTGGGCTTGGTCAGGACGACCTCGCTGATGCCCAGCGCGAACCAGGAGATCAGCTGCGGCATCGGGTTGGCGCCGGCCGGGGTGCCGGGCCCGCGTCCGCGAGGCGGGACGCGGGAGGCGGGCAGGCCTGCGGGAGCGGATCGCCCACGGCCGGTCATGCACGAAATCGGGGTCGTCCAGCAGGTCGGCGGGCTCCACGATCTACTCGCCTTCGATCTGGGGCTTGTGCAGCAACCCTACGGCCAGTGGCGTTAGCGAGCCGATGGGGCAGGGCTTACCGCCGCTGACCGGTCCGATGCGGGTGCTGGTTCCGGATGCGGGCCTGCGTGGGATGGACCGAGCCGCTCAATCCCCAGGGTTCGGGAAGCCCTCGGGGCGGTGTTCCGTAAGGGGATCCCCCAACGGAACACCCCCCAGCCTGGATCGCGGCCCAGGTAGGACGCTAGGCGTCATCCCGCTTGTCCAGCCATTTGAGAATGGCCTGGTTTGTTTCTTCGGGTTTTTCCTGCTGGATCCAGTGGCCGCAGTCCAGGCAGACCACTTCCACGTTGGGTACGAACTCTGCCAGGTTTTCCGACCTCGCGACCGGGTCCCGGTCGCCGTAGATCATGAGGGCGGGCTGGTGGATGATCGAGTCCACGTCCGCCAGGAGGCGCCAGTTGCGGTCGAGGTTCCTGTACCAGTTGATGCCGCCGGTGAATCCGGATGTTTCGAAGGCGGAGACGAGGACGGCCAGTTCGCTGTCGCTCATGATGGGTTCGCCGAGGGGTGTTTGCGCTCTGGCGAGGTTGATCAGTGCCATGCCCGGCTGAGGCTCCGGCGGCGGCTGGTTCTTCCGGTACAGGTTGCGGAGGAACTGGGCGGTGTTGTCTTCGAATACGGCGTCGGCGACGCCCGGCTGCCGGTTGAAGTGGACGAAGTAGAAGTCGCCGCCGAGCATGTCCTCCATGAACTCGATCCACGGCTTTTCCCCGCGCTCCTGGTAGGGCAGGCTCAGGTTGATCACCTTGTTCACACGGGTGGGGTGCAGCAGGGTCAGGCCCCAGACGACGAACGCGCCCCAGTCGTGGCCGATGAAGGTGGCGTCTTGGTATCCGTAGTGGTCCAGGAGCGCGACGAGGTCACCCGACAGGTGTTCGATGTCGTAGTCCGTCACCTCGGCCGGGCGGGAGGAGTTGCCGTAGCCGCGCTGGTTCGGGGCGATGACGTGGTAGCCGGCCGCGGCGAGGGCGGGCATCTGGTGGCGCCAGGTGAAGGCGTGGTCCGGCCAGCCGTGGCAGAGCACGACGGGCCTTCCCGCGTTCTCCCGGCCCGCTTCGAAGACTTCGAGCTCCACACCGTTGACCGGAATGAGGGTGGGCTTGGGGAAATCGGTTGAGGTCATGGCGCCATCCTGACGCCGAAACCGGTCACCTCATGACCGGTTTGTGTGGGAGTTTTGTGGGCGTGCGAACCGACCGGCTGGTGGCCGTCCTCCTCATGCTGCAACGGCGCGAGCAGGTGACAGCGGCAGAGGTCGCCCGGGAGCTGGAGGTCTCCGAGCGCACCGCCCGCCGCGACCTCGACGCCCTGGCCATGGCCGGGGTGCCCGTGTACTCCACGCAAGGACGGGGCGGCGGCTGGCGCCTGGTGGGCGGCGCCCGGACCGACCTGTCCGGGTTGACCGCGGGTGAGGCCCGCGCCCTGTTCCTGGTCGCCGGCCCGGCCTCGGCCGCGACCCCGGCCGTGAAAGCAGCCCTGCGCAAACTCGTCCAAGCCCTGCCGGAACCCTTCCGCGCCCAAGCCGAAGCAGCAGCATCATCCTTGGTCATGGACCCGCGACGATGGGGGTCGAGCCGGGTCGAGCACCGACCACCTCGCTTCCTCGACGACCTCCAGGACGCGGTGATCCGCGGCGTCCAGGTGCGGCTCGGCTATGTCGACAGCAAAGGCGCCGAAACCGAGAGGACCGTCCACCCGCTGGGCATCGTCGCCAAAGGCCCGGCGTGGTATCTCGTCTCCCACACCGAAACCGGCCGACGGACCTTCCGGATCGACCGCGTGACATCCGCCGACCCGACCGGCGATCCCGTGCACCGGCCCGAGGACTTCGACCTCGCCGAGAGCTGGCGCGAGATCGCCGACGAGATCGACCGCAAACGAACACCTCTGGAGGTCCAGGCCGTCTGCGCGCCCCACGCCATAGGCATTCTCCGGATCGGGTACGGCGACCGACTCGAAGTCGGAGGCACCACGACCGACGGACGCATCGACGTCGTGATCCGCGGCCACGACGACCACACCCTCGCCGGCGAACTCGCCGGGCTGGTCGAATGGCTCGAAGTGACCGGCCCCCCGGGTGTGCGAGACCACCTGGCCTCGATCGGCAACGCCCTCGTCGAGCGATACAGCTGACGCCGGCACGGGCGCTCAGGCCACGTGCTGAGCATGCTCGACGAGCATGATTCGATCGCGGGAAGGTACTGCCGATCGCCTCTCCGTCATCTTCCTGCGATGCCTACGCTTCAGCGAAGCGCAGGTACGCCGACGCGACCTGCAGCTGTCGCACTTCTCGGACCGTGCACCAGTGGAGATCTTCACGCTTCTTGAAGCGGACAAGACGGAGTTTCGAGAGCACAGTTCTGGTGAACAACGTGGGTTCGTCTGTTCTGGCAGACGGTCATGACGTCGGCGGGTCCGTCGGCCTGGCTCGCTGAGGGTGGATCGTCTCGTGCCGGGCCAGCATCACCACGTACTCGGCGATCTTCCGGGTGCGCGTCTCGGCTCGCTTGACGGCATTGACCCGGCTGATGAGAGCGAAGCGGTTGGTCTTGGTGAGCACCTCGAACATGGCCTGCGCCGCTGGGTCGGCGCCGATCGCGGCTCGCAGGTCGGCCGGGACCTCCGCTTCCGACGGCGGTGCATAGGCGGCCGTCCACCGCCCGTCGGCCTTCGCGGCTTCCACCGCGGCACGGCCAGCGGGCAGCATCAGGCCGGCCGCCTCCAACCGGTCCACGTTGGCGACGTTGCGCTGGGACCAGATACTGCGGGACCGGCGCGGGGTGAACCGCCTCCAGGAACTCTCCTCGTCGCGCTTGCGGGCCTGCCCGTCGATCCAGCCGAAGCACAGTGCCTCATCGACCGCCTGCTGCCAGGTCAGCATGGTGACAGAGCCGCCCTTCCTGGTCAGGGCGAGCCACACGCCAGGAGAGGCAGTGTGGTTGCCCAGCAGCCACGCGCGCAGCGCCGAGCTGTCAGCCACGATCAACTCGTCCAGTTCGGTTCCGGTCACCACCGCAGGCTAGTACCGCGACCCGGTGTCGCGACTGGTCCGGGTGGCTCGTTGAGCTGGCGCCGGCGGCTCCGCCACCCTCTACCGGGCCGACCCCGCCGGCTGTGCGGAGGACCCGTCGGCGGTCGCGATGGATTCCCAGATCGACGCGACGCCGGCGCCGGCCTCGGCGATCGAGACCCCTTCACTCAGATCTCGTCATCATCCTCGGTGCCGTCGGGGTCCGGCAGGTCGCGGAGGGCGCCGGGGGGTGAGGTCGGGCAGGGCGAAGCTGTAGGTGCCGTGGACGCCTAGGCCTGGAGCTTGCGGCGCAGGTCGGCGGCGTGGGGGTGGCCGAGACCACGCAGGATCTCGTACGCCTCCCGCCAGTGCTCGCGGGCCGTCTCCGGGTCTCCCACGGCCTCGCTCGCGTCGCCGAGGTGGCCGAGCAGCTGGGCCCGCAGGGCCGGGTTGTCCGTCGTGGCGGTCAGCCGCAGGCCGCGCCGGAAGTGCGGGATCGCGCTCATCGGGTCGCCGAGCCGCTGGTGGAGCACGCCCAGCGTGTCGAGGGTGACCAGCTCGTTCGGCCGGTCGCCGGCCCGTTGCTGCAGCTCCAGCGCCTGGAGGTGGTACGGCAGGGCCTCCTGGAGGGAGCCGAGCTCCGAGAGGTACCAGCCCACGGCGAGGGCGGCCTTGCCCGCCCAGTAGGGGTCGTCGATCTCGGTGAAGAGCGCCAGCGACCGCCCGGCCTGGTCGAGCGCGCGCTCGCCGTCGCCCTGCAGCCAGTAGACGTAGGACAGCACGAAGCGGTTCTCCGCCTCACCCGCCCGGTCTCCGGCGGCGAGGCTCAGCCGGAGCGCCTCCCGCATGTGGGCGTGCGCCTCCTCGAACCGGTCGAGCCTGCCGTGCACGGCGCTCAGGAAGCGGTGCGCGTGCGCCGCCGCCGGCCGGTCGGTCATCGCGGTCGCGGCGCGCAGCGCCACCGCCCACGCCGCCCCCTCGTCGTGCCAGCGCCGCTCGTCGTTCAGGAACGTGTCCAGCGCCCAGCTCAGCTGCCACGCGTGCCGGTGCATCCCCTCCTCCTCGGCCTGCCGCAGCGCGGCCAGCAGCACCGAGTACTCGGTCTTCAGCCACTCCACGGCGGCCGTGAGGTCGAGCACCGGCTTCGGCTCGGAGCCGTCCACGGGCGTGCCGAGAGCCATCGGAATGGGCGCGCGCACCGGGTTCAGCACGAGCTCGGCGTGATAGGCGGTGTGCGTGTAGTGGTCGAGCAGCCGGGTCAGCGCCGCCTGCCGACCGGCCTCGGACTCCTCGGCCCGGACGCGCTCGGCGGCGTACGCGTGCAGCAGGTCGTGCATCCGGTAGCGGCCGGGCGCGTGTTCCACGACCATGCTGGCGTCGGTGAGCTCGGCCAGCGTACGCCGGACCTCGGGCAGCGCCCGGCCGGCCAGAGCGGCGGCGGCCGCGAGCGCGATGTCGGCGCCTGCGACGAGCCCGAGCAGCCGGAACAGCCGTGCGGCGTCCCGGCTGAGCGCGTCGTAGGACCAGGAGAAGACGGCGTCGATCTCCAGCGCGGCGATCCGGCCACGGGGATTGCGCAGCTCGGTGGCGATCGCCTCGGGCGGGAACCCGGTCAGCTGCGCCCGCGCGCCGACCAGGGCCAGCGCCAGCGGGAGCCGTCCGCACGCGGCCGCGATCGCGGCCACCGCGTCGCCGCCCTCCGCGGCCGGGGCGAGCCGGCGGCCGAGGAGCTCGACCGCCTCCGGGAGGTCCGGGACGTCGAGCGTCAGCGCCGTGGCGCCGGTCTCCGCCACCAGTCCGGTGAGCCGCCGGCGGCTGGTGACGATCGTACGGGCGGCGGGGCCGGCCGGCAGCAGGGGCAGGACCTGCTCGGCGTCGCGGGCGTTGTCGAGCACGACGAGCAGGGCGCGCCCGGCGGAGTGGCTGCGGTAGAGCGCCACCAGTGCCGTGAGGCCGGACGGAACGCGGTCGAGCGGCACCCCGAGCGCGTCGAGGAACCCGCGGATCACCTCCGCCGGCTCCATCGCGTCGTGGCGGGAGAAGCCGCGCAGGTCCACGTACAGCCGGCCGTCCGGGAAGCGCGGCGCGGCCCGATGAGACCAGTGGACGGCGAGGGACGTCTTGCCCACCCCGGCGGGGCCGGAGACGGCGACCACCGCGGACGTGGCCGCGTCGAGCACGCGCAGCGCCTCGGCCCGGCCGGTGAAGCCGTCGACGTCGGAGGGCAGCTGCTCGGGCACCGGCGGCCGTCCGGCCTCGCGCCGCCCGGCCCCGGGTTCCCCGGTTTCCGGCTGCGCGCTGTCCGGTCTCGAGGCCTCGGGCTGTTCGGTGAAGGGCCGCGCCGCGGCGGACAGTGCGGCCTCGCGCTGCCCAGCGTCGGGTTGTCCGGTGTCCGGCTGCCCGGCCTTCGGACGCGGAGTCTCGGGCTGCGGGGCCCCGGGTTGCGCGGCGAGCTGGAAGGCGGCCCGGTCCTCCGGAGACAGGTCGAGGGCGTCGGCGAGCATCCGGACGGTGCCGGCACGGGGCACCGGGACCCGGCCCGACTCGATCTCCCGGATCTGCCGCTCGCTGACGCCGGACAGCGCGGCCAGCTCCTCCTGGGTGAGCATCGCCCGGATACGCAGGCCACGCAGCATGCCGCCGAACATCGACTCCCTTCCGTCGGCCCACGGTTTTCGATCACGTTCGCGCGGACGGCAGCTTAACCGCCGGTCAACCGCCGGTCGAGCGCCTGCCGCCGGGGCCGCCGCCGCTGGTTGGCTGGAGGGGCCTCACCGGCCCTGACAGAGCCGGGACGCTCCGGGTCGGCGCTCGCGACGGGGGCAGCGCTGACATCCACCGGACGGCGGAGCCGCCGGGGCTTCGGGGACGCCGGCGGGACGGGAGGGACGGGAGGAACGGGAGGAACGGGAGGAACACGCCGGAGGCTTCGCCGATCGCGATGACCGATGTCACGGGGGTGATGGTGTTCGAGTTCGACGTTCTCGGGCCGCTGCGGATGAGCCGTGACGGAGTCCCCGTCAGGCTGGGCGCGGCGATGCCGCGCCGCCTGCTCGCGACCCTGCTGTGCACGCCGGGCAGGCCGGTGGCGGTGCCGGCGCTGGTCGAGGCCCTCTGGGGCGACGATCCGCCGCCCAGCGCGCACAAGACGCTGCAGATCTACGTGCTGCGGCTCAGGCGGGCGTTGGGTGATCGCGACCGCGTCGTCCACGGCCCCGGTGGTTACACCGCCGCCGTCTCGCCGCCGGAGCTCGACGCCCTGCGGTTCCGCGAGCTGACGGCGGCCGGGCGGGCCGCGCGGAGGAACGCGGACCCGGCGAAGGCGGGCGCGCTGTTCCGGCGGGCGCTCGGCCTGTGGCGGGGGCCCGCCTTCGCCGACTCCGGAGACGGGACGCTCGTGGCCGACGAGGCGCGGCGGCTGGAGGAGGAGCGGCTCCTGACCTGCGAGGAACTGGCCGTGGCCGACCTGACGTGCGGCCGCCACGCGGAACTGGTCACCGGCCTGACCGAGATGGCCGAGCTGCATCCGTACCGGGAACGGCTGCACGCCTGTCTCATGCTGGCCCTCTCCCGCGCCGGGCGCCAGGCCGAGGCCCTGCGGGTCTACCAGCGGGTGCGCGCCATGCTCGGCGAGGAACTCGGCGTGGAACCCGGCCACACGCTGCGGCGGGTGCACGAGGCGGTCCTGCGGGGCGACACCGGCGATGACGGCGGTGATCACCGTGACGCTCACCGTGACGATCGGCGCGGTGATCGGCGCGGTGATCGGCCTGGTGATAACGGTGGCGCGTCCGGCTCGGTGGCCGGCCTGCTTCTCGGCCCCGAGGAGCAGGCGTACGGGGAAAGCGCGGCCGTCCTGTCCGCCCGCCGTACGGACGTGGCGGACCAGGGCGGCGAGGAGGACGCCGGGCCCGTGGTGGCCGCGCCGTGCCAGCTGCCACCGGACATCGGTGACCTCGTCGGGCGTCACGGGCCGGCCGAATCGCTGCGGTGGTGTCTCACCGGCGCGGGAGACCCGCCCGCGACGCCGGTCGTGGCGCTGTACGGAAGGGCGGGCGCCGGCAAGACGACGCTCGCGATCCACGTCGCCCACAGCCTGGGGGAGACGTTCGCCGACGGCCGGCTCTACGTCGACCTGCACGGGACCCGCCCGCGACCGGCCGACCCGGCCGAGGCGCTGGCGCGTCTCCTGACCGCCCTCGGCGTGGCCGCGCGGTCGGTGCCGGACGGGCTGGAGGAGCGCGGGCGGTTGTTCCGCGCCGTCCTGGCCGACCGCCGCGTGCTGGTGGTTCTGGACGATGCCGCGAGCGAGGAGCAGGTCAGGCCGCTCCTGCCGGGCGGCCCGGGCTGCGCCGTCCTGGTGACGAGCAGGCGCAGGCCGGCCGGGCTGAGCGCCCGCGCCGTACGCGTCGACGCGCTCGACCCGGCGTCGGCGGCGACGCTGCTCGGGCGGATCGCCGGGGCGGAGCGGTTCGCGGCCCGGCCCGGCGTCGCGGCCGAGATCGTCCGCCTCTGCGGTCACCTGCCCCTCGCGGTCCGGATCGCCGGAGAACGGCTCGCGCAGCGCGAGCACTGGACTCCCGACCACCTGGCCGGCCGCCTGCGGGAGGAGCGGCGGCGCCTGGACGAGCTCGTCGCCGGCGACCTGTCGGTGCGGGCGAGACTCGACGCCGACTACCGCGGGCTCGACGCGGCCACCAGGCGGGCGCTGCGGATGCTCGGCCTGCTCGACGTCCCCGACTTCACGGCGTGGATGCTCGCGGCGGCCCTCGGCGTCACCGTGCGCGAGGCCGAGGCGTACGCCGACCTGCTCGTCGACGCCCAGTTGCTGAGCTGTGCGGGCGACGACTCCGACGGCCGGTTCCGCTACCGCTTCCACGACTTCGTACGGGCCTACGCCCGGGAACGCGCCGAACTGGAGGAGACCGACGGCGAACGGGAGAAGGCGGTCACCCGTGTCCTCGGCGCGCTGCTCGCCAGGGCCGGGACGGCGGAACGCGGCCTGCCGCAACACCCGGCCGCCGCCGTTTCCCGCGCCGCCCCATGCCGTTACGCCGCCGGCCGAGGGACGGAACCGCCGCTCGTCGCGGACCGGGTCTCATTCAACGGGACAGGCTGCGGATGACCACGCCGAGCACCTCGTCCATCGGCAGGTACCCCCAGTGCCGGGAGTCGTTGCTGACGGGGCCGTCGCCGAGGACCACGAGCCGGCCGGCCGGGACCGACTCGCCCGGCGCGGCGTGCACGCCCGCCGCCACCTGGTCGGGCACCGTGTCGCCCGGCACGGCGGCGATCCTCTTGATCAGCCACGACGTCTCGCCCAGCACGGCCGAGCGGCCCGTGCCGCCCGGCAGGCCCGTGCCGTCCGGCAGGCCCGTGCCGTCCGGCAGGCCGGCGCCGTCCGGCGGGCGGCGCCGGAAGACCACCACCTGGCCGCGCCGCAGCGCCGCGCGCCCGCCGCGCCGGATCAGCACCCGATCTCCCGGCTGGTACGTCGGAACCATGCTCGTCCCGGCCACCCGTATCACGACGAGGCGGCGCCGGGCGGCGACGACCCCTGCCGCCACGGCCAGCGACAGCAGAATCACGAAATATCGCATGATCAACCCTTCGGCCCGGTCGAGCGATCGTGATTCTCGACGGCCGCGGTTGCGCCCCGGTAGCGCGCCGCCTGCGGCCCGCCGCGCAACCACCCGCAACCGCGGCGAAGGCCGGGCAGAGCATCCTCACAGAGCGGGCGGCCTTCCACGCCCGGACCCAGCGAAGGGAAAACGCATGCTCCGCACTCTGAACCGCCTCGGTGACCGGCTGCTCCAAGGGCTGCTCCCCGGCGCGGAAGCTCAGGCCGACATCTGTACCCGCACCGAGGTGTACAACCAGAACTGCTGGTACAACTGCTACCCCAACCCCACCGGCGGCATCTGCGTCCGGAAGATCCAGTACGGCTGCGCGGGCGCCCTGTACACCATCGGAAGCTGCTGACAGGTCCGATGGTCTACGCCGTGCTGACGCTCCGGCTCGTGCTGATGGGAGTCTTCCTGGTCTCCGTCATCGCGAAGCTGCGGACGCGGCGCGCATTCGGTGAGTTCGCCACGGCGGTACGGCGGCTCGGCGGCCTTCCCATCCCTCTCGGGCCGCCCGCCGCCGTGGTCGTCGTCACCGTCGAGGCCGGAACCGTGGCCCTGCTGGCGGCGCCCGGCCTCGACGGCGACGGCAGGGCGGGCCTCCTGCTCGCGGGAGGCCTGCTCCTCGCGTTCGCCGTGGTCCTGGCCGCGGCACTGCGGCGGGGCACGGCCGAACCGTGCCGGTGCTTCGGCGGATCGGACGATCCGATCAGCCGCGGGGATGTCGCGCGCAACGCCGTGCTCGTCGTGTGCGCCGCCGCCGGAGCCGTCATGACGCCCGCGGCGGACGCCGCACCCGTCGCCCTGCCCGCCGCCGCGCTCTGCCTGCTCGGGGCCTCGGTCGCCGTCGCCGCCGTCGTGCTCCTCGACGACCTGGCCCACCTCTTCCGCTGACCCCGACCTCCCGCCGGCCCGCCGAATCACCTGAGCGCGCCGACCTTCCTGAGCGCACCGACCCTCCAACCGAAGGGAACGCCCATGGCCGTGCTTGCCGCCGCCGTCATCCTCCTCGGCGGTCTCGTCCTGGTGAACCTGCTCCTCACCGGCGCGGTCATCAGGAAACTCCGGAAGATCGTCAAGGAGACCTCCGCCGGGAGGCCGGAAAGCGCAGGACTCGCGGTGGGGGCCGAGGTCCCCGCCTTCTCCGCCCGCACGGTCGCGGACACGGAGGTCAGCGCGGACGATCTCGCGGGCGCACCCACCCTCGTCGGGTTCTTCAGCACCGACTGCCGGCACTGCCTGCCGAAGGCGCCGGGCTTCGCCGCTGCCGCCGGCGAGGCCGCGGCCGCCGGTGTACGGACCCTGGCGGTGATCGTGACCGGCCAGGAGGAGCCCGCCGACCTGCTCGCCGCGCTGGCGGACGACGTGAGGGTGGTCGTGGAGAACGAGGGCGGGGCGATGACCGGCGCGTTCGCGGTCGCGGCCTTCCCGTCGTTCTTCCTGGTCGGCCCGGACGCCACGGTCACCGCCACCGGCCACGAGCCGGATCGGTTGCTGCCCGCGCCGTCCCGCGCCCGATGACCGTCCCGCGCCCGATGAACGGGGTGACGTCACGGCTCGGGCCGCTGCGGCTCGTCCTGGCGCTCGTCTGGCGCGCCGGACCCGTGCTCGCCCTGTCCCAGCTCGCCATGGCGGTCCTGAACGGTGCCGCCCCCGTCGCGATCGCCTGGCTCAGCAAACTCCTGATCGACCGCCTGACCACCGGTGCGGGACCGTCGACGACACCGCCGGCCGTCGCGCTGGCGGTGGCCGGAGCCCTGACCGCGCTGCTGCCCCATCTTTCTGGTTACATCCAGCGGGAACAGCAGCGCCGCATCGTCCGGCACACCAGCGGCGAGCTGTTCGGCGCGGTGTGCCGCATGCAGGGGCTGACCAGGCTGGAGAACCCGCGGTTCCACGACCGGCTCCAGATGGCCCAGCGGTCCGCGCAGACCACCCCGCAGCTCATCACCGAGTCGGCTCTCGGACTGGTCCGCGGCGGTGTCACCATCACCGGGCTCCTCGGCGCGCTCGCCACGCTCAGCGCGCCGCTGGCCGCCGTCGTGGCGGCGGCCATCGTGCCGGAAGTGCTCATCCAGCTCCGGCTCAGCCGTCACCGCGCACACCTTCAGGGGGAGACGGCTCCCGCGGACCGCCGCAGGATCTTCTACCAGATGCTGATGCTCGACCTGCAGGCCGCCAAGGAGATCAGGTTGTTCGGCATCGGCGGCTTCCTGCGCGGGCGCATGCTGGGCGAGCTGGGCTCCATCCAGCGGGCGGAACGCCGGGTGGACCTGACCGCCGTCCGCTACAACGGGGCGCTGACCGTCCTCAGCACGGTGATCGCGGGCGGCGCGCTGATCGCGATGGTCTCCCGGATAGCGTCGGGCGAGGCGGGCGTCGGCGACCTGGCCGTCCTCACCGCCGCCCTGGCGGGCAGCCAGTCCGCCCTGTCCGGCATGGTGCTCCAGCTGGCCCAGCTGAACGAGGCGCTCATCCTGGCCGGTCACTACGCCCACGTCGTCACGGTCGGGCCCGACCTGCCGGAGCCCGCGACCACCGGCGCCGTACGACCGCTGCGGCGCGGCATCGAGCTCCGCGACGTGTGGTTCCGGTACGACCCTGACCATCCCTACGTGCTCCGCGGCCTGGACCTGACCATCCCGTACGGCCGGAGCGTGGCCCTGGTCGGCCTGAACGGCGCGGGCAAGAGCACCGTCGTCAAGCTGCTGTGCCGCCTGTACGACCCCGAGCGCGGCAGCGTCCGCTGGGACGGCGACGACGTGCGGGACCTGCGGGTCGACGACCTGCGCCGCCGGATCGGGGCCGTGTTCCAGGACTACATGGCCTACGACCTCACCGCGGCGGAGAACGTCGCCGTCGGTGACGTCGGCTCCCTCGACCGGCCGGAACGCCTCCACGAGGCGGCCCGCCGGGCGGGCATCCACGACACGCTCGCCGGCCTGCCCCGCGGCTACGACACCATCCTGTCCCGGTTCTTCGCCGCCGAGCCGGACGAGGACCCCGGCCAGGGCGTGCTCCTGTCCGGCGGGCAGTGGCAGCGGGTCGCGCTCGCCCGCGCCCTCCTCCGCGCGGACACCGCCGACCTGCTCATCCTCGACGAGCCCAGCTCGGGGCTCGACCCCGAGGCCGAGCACGCCGTCCACCGGCGGCTGCGCGACCTGCGCGCCGGCCGTACGAGCCTGCTCATCTCGCACCGCCTCAACACCGTGCGCGGCGCGGACCACATCGTCGTCCTCGCCGACGGCCGGGTGGCCGAGCAGGGCACCCACGACGAACTGATGGCGCTGGGCGGAGAGTACGCCCGCCTGTTCACCCGCCAGGCGGCCGACTTCCAGCTCGCCCGGCCCACCGCCCTCGGCGCGCCGGCCGACACGTGACGGGACACGCGCGCCGCGTCACCTCGCCCGCCCGGCCAGGAACTCCTCCCAGGTCCGCCCGCCCAGATCGGCGCCGTCCAGGGGCAGGTTCGCGCCGGCCCGGAACGCGCGGGCGGCCCGGCCGGGAGCCGGCATCGGCGTGACGAGCCGGCGCCTGCCGCCGGCCCTCAGGTAGTCGCGGGCGAGGTCCTCCATCGGATACACCCGCGGCCCGGCGAGGTCGGGCACCAGACCGGCCGGCGCGCCGAGGGCCAGCGCCGCGAGCCGGGCCGCCACCTCGCCCGCGTCGACCGGCTGGAACCGTACGCCGGCCCAGGTCGGCAGCACCGGCAGCGGGACCGCGGCCATCTGGCCCAGGGTCGTCCAGATCCAGTCGTGGAACTGGGTGGCGCGCAGGGTGGTCCAGGGCAGCCCGCAGCCGGCGACGACCCGTTCGGCCTCCCGCTTGGCGGCGAAGTAGCCGAACATCGCCCGGTCGACGCCGCTGACGACGGGGACGCGGTCGGCGCCGACGACCGAGACGAACACGAGGTGCGGCCCGTCCGCGCGGGACGCCGCCCGCACCAGGTTGCGGGCCTTGACCTCATCGCCCTTGGCGCTGCCCGCACAGTGCACGATGGTGCCGGCGCCCTTCACGGCGGCGTCGAGCCCCTCGCCGGTCGACACGTCGCCGGTCACGAACTCGACGCCGGTCACGAACTGGGCACCCTCCTGTGGCGCGTGCCCGCCTCTGCTGAGCACGCGCACCCGGCGGCCCGCGTCCCGCAGCAGCGGCACGACGAGCCGCCCGAGCGTGCCGGTGCCTCCGGTGACCAGGGTGAGCGAGGTCATGATGGTCAACTCCTCAGGTCCGGGAGCCCTGGTCACATCGGCCGGGCGCTCCGGGTCTACAGATGGGGGGTCTACCTATGGGGGACACCGGGCGAGAGAGGAATGTGACGGCGGTGGACGAGCGAGAGTGGCTGACGGAGCGTTTCGAGGAGCACCGCACCCGGCTGCGGGCGGTGGCCTACCGGATGCTCGGCTCGATGAGCGAGGCCGACGACGCCGTGCAGGACGCCTGGCTGCGGGTCAGCCGCGCCGGCGCGGGCGGCGTGGAGAACCTCGGCGCGTGGCTCACGACGGTGGTGGCGCGGGTCTGCCTGAACGTGCTGCGCTCCCGCGAGCAGCGGCGGGAGGAGCACCTCGGGGTGCGCGTGCCCGACCCGGTCATCGATCCCGAGTCCGGGGCCGACCCCGAGCACGAGGCGGTGCTGGCCGACTCGGTCGGGCTGGCGCTGCTGGTGGTGCTCGAAACGCTCTCGCCGGCCGAGCGGCTCGCGTTCGTGCTCCACGACATGTTCGCCGTGCCCTTCGAGGACATCGCCCCGATGATCGACCGCTCCCCGGCCGCCGCGCGGCAACTGGCGAGCCGTGCCCGGCGGCGCGTACGGGGACAGGCCCCGGCTCCCGACCCCGACCTCGCCCGGCAGCGCGCGGTCGTCGAGGCGTTCCTGGCCGCCGCCCGCGACGGCGACTTCGACGGGCTTGTCGCCGTGCTCGCCCCCGACGTCGTGCTGCGGTCCGACGGCGGCGTCGCGCGGGCCCGCCACAGCACCGTCGTCACCGGGGCGCGGGCCGTGGCGGCGCAGGCGGTCACCTTCGGCTCGCTCTCGCCGTACGCGCGGCCGGCCCTGGTCAACGGGGCCGCCGGAGTCGTCGTCGTGGCGAACGGCCGGCCGCTGTCCGTCATGGCCTTCACCGTCACCGACGGGAGGATCGCCGCCATCGACGTGCTCTCCGACCCCGGCCGCCTGGCGCGGCTCGACCTCACCGTCCTCGGCGACTGAGCGCCGCCACCGGCCGCCGTCGAGCGGGCGGCGGTGGTCGTCCCGGCAGGTGCAGGCAGGTGCAGGCAGGTGCAGGCAGGTGTCGGCTCAGTGGCCGGGGGCGGCCTCAGAGTGGCGCTTGAGGCTCTCCGCCTCGGTGCGGACGTACCGGCGGGTGCGTCCGCCGGTGAGCAGGCCGACCAGCGGCGCCAGCGAGCCCGACTGGCCGAGCGTGAGAAGGAGCGACACCCCGCCGTCCGGCAGTGGCGTGAGCACATGGGTCGCGACCGTGACGACGCCTCCGCTCGCCGCCCGCCACGTGAAGGACGCGCCGTCGGTGAACTCCGTCACCTCCCAGACCATCGGGGGAAGCGCGGGCTGCTTGATCCGTACGCGGACGCCGGGCCCCAGCGGGCCGTCACCGGCGTAGGTGACCCTGGTCATGGTGGGGATGAACTCCGGCCACCTGACGACGTCCGTCAGGACCTGCCAGACCCGTTCCCGAGGTGCGTCGATGTCGGCGCCGGTCTCGAACCACATGGCGGCTGTCGCTCCTTCTCCCCGGGGCCGCGGCAGGGCCCGCGAGTGGGGTGAATCATCGCATCGCGGACCTTCCGGCGGCGATCGCATCCCTGAGTGTCCGGCCTAGGCCAGGCTGTCGTTTTTGCGGTGGCTTGCCTAGATCGTCCCACATAACCTAGTATTCCGGCAGAGTTACTAGGAAATGCCTGCCGCCCCTGAGGCGAGCAGTGCGGGAAGGGGCGCACCATGCCCACGACCACGCCCGCGACCGCCACCGAGACCGTCACCGAGACCGTCACCGAGACCCCGTTGTCCACGGTCCCGTCCGTAGAGACCCTCTGGTTCACCCGCTGTCCGGTCCCGACCGCCAGTGGGCTGGCCCACGCGCTCGGCCGGCTGGCCGGCCGCTACGCGGACCTGGGCGTCGACATCGGGGTCCTGCAGGACGCGCCGCTCGAGATCGCCAGGCACCACTACGACCACGACCTCGTGGGGCTGATCCGCGAAGGGGGAAATGTCCCCGCCATCGCGGCCCGCGCCGAGGGTGCCAGGACGCGGCTGATCGGGCTCACCTGGATCGACGAGGGACAGTCGATCGTGGTCCGCGGGGACTCCGCGATCACCTCGCCGGCCGCCCTGCGCGGCGCACGGATCGCGGTGCCCGGCTGGGCCGCGACCAGAGACACCAGCATGGCCCGCGCCATGGCCCTGCACGGGTTCAAGGGTGCGCTCGACGTCGCCGGCCTGTCGCTGGACGACGTCGACTTCGTCGAGCTACCGCTCGACCCGGTGGTGCCTCCCGGGCGCGTCCGCGCCGAGCGGGCCGCGCCGCGCTTCCCCGAACTGGACGCGCTCGTCGCCGGCCGCGTCGACGCGGTGTACGCCAAGGGCGCCGCGGCGCTGGAGGAGGCCCGCCTCCGCGGGGCCGTGGTCGGCATCGACCTGGACGCGCTGCCCACGCGGCGCTCCAGGGTGAACAACGGCACCCCGCGGCCGATCACCGTGCACGAGGACCTGCTGCGGTCGCGGCCCGAACTCGTCGTCGAGTTCCTGGTCCAGTCGCTGCGCGCGGCCGACTGGGCGGCCGACAACCTGGAGGGCGTCCGCGAGGTCCTGGCCGCCGAGACCGGCTCCGGCGCCGACGGGGTGCTCCTCGCCTACCGCGAGGGGTTCCACCGCACCCTGCACCCCACGCTGGACGACGAGCGCGTCGGCCTGCTGCGGATCCAGAAGGCGTTCCTCCAGCGCCACGGCTTCCTGAGCGCCGACTTCGACCTCGACTCCTGGATCGACCCCGAACCGCTGCGGATCGCGTACGAGCGCGTCTCCCGGCGGCACTGACCCGAAAGGCCATGCAGTGATCAGCACACCCACGCCCGGCGGCCCCGGCTCCGCGGCCCGCCCCGCCGGACGTGCATCCGTCCGCCGCCTCCTGTTCCCGGCGGCGCTCGCCGCCCTCGGCGCGCTGCTGGCCGCCTGCGGCGGCCCCGCGGCGTCGTCCGAGACCGGGCAGGGCTCTGGACAGGGCTCCGGACAGGGAGTCGACACCGTCCGCGTCGGCGTCATCGCCGGATCGCCGCCCGGCGTGTACTCCGCGATCGAGAACGGGTTCTTCGCCAAGGAGCGCATCAAGGTCGAGCTCGTGACCCTCAGCGGCGGTCCCGCGCTGGTGGCGGCGACCGAGGGCGGGTCCATCGACATCGCCTGGGCCGACATCTTCGCCTGGACCTCCGCCATCCAGCAGGGGTTCAAGCTGACGATCATCAACCCGGCCAACGCCCTGAAGCCCGGTCAGCCGGTCAACGTCATCGTGGCCAAGCCCGGCAGCGGCATCACCTCCGCGAAGGACCTGGCCGGCCGGAAGCTCGGCGTCCCGGCGCAGGCGCTGACCACCGTACAGATCAAGAAGTGGCTGGAGGACCAGGGGCTCGACCCGAACGGGCCGAAGTACACGACGGTGCAGGACCGCACCACCTCCGGCGGGCTGGTCGCCCAGGGCACGCTCGACGCGGCGGCCACCAGCGGGGCGTACGTCACCGCCTGGCAGGCACAGTACGGCCTGACGGTGGCGGGCGCGTTCGACTCCGGCGTCCCGGAAGGCGCGGCGACCTCCGGCTACGGCGCGCAGCGCGTGTACGCCGAGGCCCACCCCGACCTGATCAAGCGTTTCGTGCGGGCCGTCCGGCAGGGGGTGGCCGCCTTCCAGTCGGTCGCCCCGCTGGAGCAGAACACCCTGCTGGTCAAGTACGGCGGCGCCGACGTCGGGAAGCTGGAGTCCAAGTATCCGGGCGCCCTGCAGAAGGCCTCGGCGGCGACCAGCGGCGAGTTGCGCGGCCCGTTCGACGTGGCGGCGGAGAACAAGTGGATCGAGATCGGCGCGCGGTACGGCGCGCTGAAGAAGGCGATCGACCTCACGCCCCACCTGTGGCCCACTGCCACGGCCGCCACCCCCTGACCCCCTGACTCCACCACGAACGCTGGGAGCTCTTCGGATGGCGACATCAGTGGCATCGACGGCATCGACGGCCTCGGCGGCGATATCGGCGGCGATATCGGCGGCGTCGGTCGCGTCCCCGCCCGGAGGCGCCGGACGTCCCGCGCCCCTGCTGGAGGCGGAGGACGTCAGGATGACCTACCGCGGCCGGCGGCGCGAGGTCACCGCGCTGCGCGACCTGTCCCTGCGCATCGGCGCGGGGGAGTTCGTCGCCGTGGTCGGCCGTTCCGGCTGTGGAAAGTCCACGCTGCTGCGGTTGCTCAGCGGGCTGCTCCCCGCGTCGGCGGGGGAGATCCGGGTCGCGGGGGAGCCGATCGACGGGCCGCCGCGGCAGGCGCGCTGCGTCTTCCAGGACTACGCGCAGTCCCTGCTGCCGTGGAAGACCGTGGCGGGCAATGTCCGGTTCGGCCTGCGGCACGCGTACGCGGCCCCGGCGGGAGACCACGACGCGCTGGTCGCGCACTATCTCGACCTGGTCGGTCTCGGCCACGCGGCCGACCGCTATCCCTGGGAACTGTCCGGCGGGATGCAGCAGCGGGCGGCCATCGCCCGGGCGCTGGCCGCCGGACCCCGGCTGCTGCTGATGGACGAGGCGTTCAGCGGCGTGGACGCGCTGAGCCGGGCCACGCTGCAGGACGTGATCCTGCGCGCCTGGGCCGAGGCCGGGGTGACCGTGGTGTTCGTCACCCACGACATCGACGAGGCCGTCTACCTCGCCGACCGGGTCGTGGTGCTGCACCCCGAGGGCCACGGCGTGCTCGCGGACGTGCGTACGGACCTGCCCCGCCCGCGCGAGCAGGTGACCACCCGGGAACTGCCGGACTTCCTCCGGCACCGGCGCGACCTGCTGAACCTGGTCCTGGACTGAAAGGACGCGGCCGATGGCCACGAACTCCACTGTGACGACACCCCGGCGGGCGGGCCGCGTGCCGCGCGCGCTGCGCAGCAGGATCTTCGGCTGGCTCGTCTTCGCCGGCGCCCTGCTCGCCTGGCAGCGCTACGCCTCCACCCACCCGTCGCCCAGGTACGCCACCGTGACCGACGTCGCCGCCAAGTGGTGGAGTGAGATCATCGGCGGGCCGCTGCCGGCCGCGATCCTGCAGACACTGCGCACGATGCTGATCGGGTACGCCGTCGCCGCTGTGCTCGCGGTGGTCGTCGGCGTGCTCATGGCCCGCGTGCGGTTCGTCTACGTGCTGGTCGAGCCCCCGCTCGAACTGCTGCGGCCGATGCCGATCTCGGCGGTGATCCCGCTGCTCATCCTCTATCTCGGAATCGACGACGCGATGAAGATCAGCGTGGTCGCGCTGGCCGCGTTCTTCCACATCCTGCTGAACGCGTACTCCGGGGCGGGCTCCACCCCGCGCACGATGATGGACACCGCCCGCACGTTCGGGCTGACCTGGCGGCAGACCATGACCGAGGTCGTGATCCCGGCCGCCGCGCCGGGCATCTTCGTCGGCCTCCGTTCGGCGCTCGCCGCGTCGCTGGTCATCTCGGTGGTGGTCGGGATGATCGCCGGGAACGACGGGCTCGGCCACCTCCTGATGATCCAGCAGCAGAGCTTCCTGGTCACCGACCTGATCGTCGGCGCGGTGACGATCGCGATGCTCGGCTACGTCCTCAACTTCGCGTTCCTGTTCGTCGAGAGACGGATCCTGCACTGGCACTTCGGCGCCACCCGCCACCAGGACTGAAGTCCACGACAGAAGAAAGAAGATCCATGACGTCGACACTGACGAGCCCCGTCCGGGAGGACGGCTGGCTCACCGCCGGAGAGCTCGTGCTGACCGGCGCCGACGCGGCCGTGCGCGCCGACCTGATCAAGGCCGTGCACCTGCTGCACCAGCTCGGCGCGCTGCGCAACCCCTACTCGGCCAACGCCAGCGTCCGGCTCCCGGGCTCCCCGGGGCACGTGCTGATCAACGCCAAGGGCCTGCCCGCCGACATCTCCGAGCAGGACTTCGGCGTGGTGACGCTGGACGGCGACCTGGTCGCCGGGAGGCTCGGCCCCGGCGTGCGGCAGGTCCTCCAGATGCACACCCTGGCCTACGCCCGCCCCGGCGTGAACGCGGTCATCCACACGCACTCGCTCCACGCCACCGCGTTCGCCCTGGCGCACCGGCCCATCCCGCCGAACTACGAGCCGCTGGTCAACCGCGGGCAGACGGTGGACATCCCCTGCGCGCCGTACCGCACACGCAACAACGGAGACCTCGGCGCCTCGATCACCGCGCTCCTCGGACAGCACCCGGAGACCAGGGCCGTGCTGCTGGCCAACCACGGGCTGCTCGCCTTCGACGACGGCCCGCTGAGCACGGCGCGGCTGGTCGCCACGATCGAGGAGGCGGCGGCCCTGGAGATCCTCGCCGTCCCCCTGGGCGGCTCGAAGCCGATCGTCCGATGAACCGGAGCACGACGAGCCGGAG
>NZ_BOOB01000020.1 GCF_016863015.1 Microbispora amethystogenes
CCGCAGGAGTGAACCCATGACCGAGCCCGGCTCCCTCCCACCGCTCCCCGAGCGCCGCCTGGAGATCCTCTGGTACCTGATCGCGGGCGACGGCCGGTATCCCTGGGACCCGGCCTGGAGGCGGCGGGTCGACTTCGAGTACGTCCAGGCGTGGGCGAAGTCGATCGACGTCAACGGCTTCTACGGAGCGCTGCTGGCCACCCAGCCGACGAGCGGCATGGACCCCTGGATCACGGCGGCCTCGCTGGTCCCGACCACCCGGCGGATGAAGTTCGTGATCGCCGTCCACCCCTCGGTCTACACGCCGACGTCGCTGGTCAAGCTCGCGACGACGCTCGACCAGAACTCCGGCGGACGGGTCGTCCTGAACGTCGTCAGCGGCCACACCGGGCTGGAGGCCGCCGGGGTGCACCTCAAGCACGAGGAGCGTTACGAGCACACCGACGAGTTCCTCACCGTCTACCGGGCGCTGATGCGCGGGGAGCGGGTCGACTTCGACGGTAAGCACCTCAAGATCCGCGGGGCCGAAGCGGCGTTTCTGTCCCTCCAGCAGCCGTACCCGCCGCTGTGGTTCGGCGGCGCCTCGCCGATCGCCCGCGACGTCGCCGCCAAGCACATCGACAACTACCTGACCTGGGGCGAGCCGCCCGCCGAGACCGCCGAACTGATCGCGGACGTCCGCGCCCGCGCGGCGAAGCACGGCCGGAGTCTCCGGTTCGGCATCCGGCTCAACCTCATCGTCCGGGACACCGACGAGGAGGCGTGGGCCGCCGCGCAGGACATGCTCGACCACCTGGACGACGACGTCGTCGCCCGGGTGCAGGCCGAGTCCGGGCGGCAGGAGTCGGTGGGGCAGGCCCGGCAGCTGTCGTTCCACAAGGGCGTCAAACCCCGCTTCGCCCAGGACCTGGAGGTCTATCCGAACGTCTGGTCCGGCTTCGGCCTGATCCGGGGCGGTCCCGGCCTGGCGCTGGTCGGCAGCCCCGAGTCGGTCGCCGCCCGGATCCGCGAATACCACGCCCTCGGGATCGACTCGTTCATCGTCTCGGGCAACCCGCTGCTGGAGGAGACGTACCGGTTCGGCACCCAGGTCATGCCGTTGCTTCCGGTGACGCACGACGACCCCGGGGCGCTGCGGCCCGCCGGATACACCCGGCCGAAGCCCGCCGGTTCGCCGCCGTCCGGGCCGTCTGCGTCCGGGCCGTCTGCGTCCGGGCCGTCTGCGTCCGGGCCGTCCGCGTCCGGGCCGGCACCGTCCGGTTCGGCGCTGGTCGCCGCCGGCTGAGCGCCGTAACCGTCCGTACGCGGCACCGACGTGGCGCCGGCGCGGCACCGCCCTCCTCGTCGCGAAGAACGAGGAGGGCGGGCTTCATGCGGTTTTTCGCCATCTCAACACCGGGCGGCTTTGCTGGCGATGAGCCGCGGGGTCGCGCCCGGCGAGGCGGGCGCTTGTGAGAAAGCCTCTCACGGCGCAATTCAATCCTCAGCGGCATCGAGGGCAAGAATTCGCCGCAATCGTTCAAAACGGCATGTCCTCATTCGAGGAATTCCGGGAACCCCGGCGTGGCGGCGCCGTTCTTCCGGGCAAATTTTCCTTGATGCCGTACGTGAAACCGAATGACCTCGCCTGCCGCGCGCCTACCTTTGGGGCATGCAGCGACAGCCATATGTGAAAAGGCCGCGGTCACGTCTCAGCTACCAGGTGGCCTACGCCTTGCGCCATCCCGGAAAGGTCTGGCCGCATCTGCGGCGGATGACCCGCGACGCGCGGCTGCGGCTGACGACCGCCGACCACGTCTCCTACTACCGGGAGGTGATGCGCGCCGACATCGCGGAGATGGACGCGGACGCCGCGATCGGCAGTCACGGCAGGGAAAGCTGGCTGCGGATCGGCAAGCTGCAGTTCGACTACCTGGTCCGGCACGGGCTCACGCCGCGCGACCGCGTGCTCGACATCGGCTGCGGCAACCTGCGCCTGGGCTGGCGACTGATCGACCACCTGGAGCCGGGCCACTACCACGGCATCGACATCTCGCCGGAGATCCTGCTGGCCGCCGCGGACACGGTCGCGCAGCGCGGGCTGCAGTCGCGGCTGCCGCACCTGACCCTGGTGAACGACCTCACCTTCGGTTTCCTCCCCGACGCGCACTTCACCGTGGTCCACGCGCACAGCGTCTTCTCCCACAGCCCGATCGGGGTCATCGACGAGTGCCTGCGGCACGTCGGGCGCGTCCTGCATCCCGACGGCTTCTTCGACTTCACCTTCGACCGTACGGAGAAGGCCGAGCACCACGTGCTGCGCGAGGACTTCTACTACCGCACCGAGACGCTGGTGCGGCTCGCCGAGCGGTACGGCCTGAAGGCCAGGTTCATGGACGACTGGGAGCGGTCCCGGCACAAGCAGTCCAAGCTGCGCGTCACCCACTGACCGGCCTACAGCGTCGAGCAGACGGTGCCGTTCAGGCGGAAGACCGTGGGGGAGGGGTAGGCCCCCTCGTTCGCGCCGACGAACCCGACGCCGACCGACCCGCCCGCGGGGATCGTCGCGTTCTGTTCACCGGGGACGACCCGCACGTCCTGACCCTCCGACGTCCACGTGCCGCCCGACCCGCTGCTGACGCGTTCCCCGGCCACCGGGAAGCGGAACGCCAGCGTCCAGCCGGACACGTCGGCCGCGCCGCGGTTGATGACGGTGACCGTGGCGACGAAGCCCCGGCCCCAGCCCTGCGTCACCCGGTAACGGACCGCGCAGGCGCTGTCCGGAGGCGTGGGAGCGGTGAAGGTCACCGGGGCGGAGGGCCGCGACAGTCGTCCGGCCCGGTCCCGGGCCAGCACGTTGACCGTGTAGGCGGCGCCGGGCTCCAGACCGCGCAGTGTCAGCGAGGTGCCCCGGGTCGTGCCCAGCAGCGTGGTCTCCGCGCCCGCCTGCCGGTACACCTCGTACCGGTCCGGCCGCGGTCCCCCGCCGGCGGGCCAGCTCACGGTGACGCCGTCAGCGGCGCCGCGCGCCGTGGGTGTGCCCGGGGCCGGCGCGGGCTTCGGGCCCTTCGCCGCGCTCAGCGTCATCGTCGTCACCGAGTACGGCGGCAGCGTCCGCGCGTACGGGCCGCCCTGCTCCACCCGGACGATCGAGGTGGCCCCGCGCGTGAAGGCGTACGTCACGGGGGGCCGCCCCGAAGGGGTGAACCCGTCGTACCGGAGCCGCACGGGATAGGCGGTGGCCGGATCCTTGTTGACCAGCACGACCGACAGGTCGCCGTCGGCCCGCCGTGCGGCGTGCACGGCCACCTTCGGCTGGTCGGAGGCCGCCCTGATCAGGTCGTCGCCGGGGCGGGCGGCGGTGCCGAGGATCTCGATGCCGTGGTAGGAGGGGAACGGCGTGTTGACGGGGGGCTCGCAGACGCCGTCGGCGCACTGGCCGAGCGACAGGAAGCCGATGTCCTGGAAGTCGGTCTCGCCGTCGATCGTGCTGACCTTCTCGACCGCGTTGTGGGTGTCGAACCAGTCCACGGTGAAGACGCCGTTCTCCAGCGCGGTCAGGTAGGCGTCGGCGGCGAACAGCCCGGCCGCGTGCGTGTTGCGCCCGATGTTGGAGGCGACCTCGGTCAGCGCGAGCGGCAGGTCGCGGCCGCCCAGGGCGGCGACGTCGGCCCGCACCTGGGCCAGCATCTCGGCGAGCCGCGGCGGGGAGGCCAGCAGCGTGGCGACGTCGCCGGTCGTGTCCGGGATGCTCGTGCCCGGATACCAGTGCACGGTGAAGAAGTCGACCTCGGAGGCCAGGGCCGGGATGACCGTGTGGTTCCAGTTCGCCGAGTCGCCCGCGGCCACCACGCCGTCCGGCCAGCTCCCGGGGATGGTGAGCACCGCCCCGACCTTGACGGTGGGATCGACGGCCTTCATCGCGTGGACGAAGTCGAGCGCGTTGCGGGCGTACGCCGCGGGGCTCTTGTCCGGATGGTCGTCGGACTCCCAGGTGGCGCCGTAATGGCCGTTGCCGTAGATCTCGTTGCCGATCTCCCAGTACTTCACGCCGTACTTCTTGACGACGTTGGCGTACCGGACCCATCCGGCCGCCTCCTCCGGGGTCCCGGTGCCGTAGTTGGCGATCACCACGGGCTGGGCGCCGGCGGCCCTGACCGTGCGCATGAACGCGTCGAAGTCCGTGCCGGGCGCCACGGTCCCGCCCGGCGCCGTGTGGGTCTCCCAGTGATAGAGGTCGCCGTACGAGCCGCCCGGGTAGCGCACCGCGGCGATGCCCGCCCGCCGGTACAGCCGCGCCACCTCCGGGTCGTTCATGTGCGCGTCCCAGATGGCGGCGTTGGCGCCGTACGCCGCCTCGTGGACGGCGCCGAGCCCGGCGTTCGCATTGACGGTGACCGTGACGGCGCCGCCCCGAACCGGTGGGGCGGGCGGCGGCGGAGAGCTCTGGGCGGGGGCCGCGGCGGCGAGCAGGGGCGCGGCCACGAGCGCGGCGAGCGGAACGGCCAGGGCTCTTCGCATGAAGTACTCCGGTACGCGGGGAGGGGTGTTTCCGGTGCCACCAGGCTCCGACGATCGACCGCCGTGATCGTTTCGTCAAGCCCGGCGCCCGCCCGTCCGGCGTCGTCCCCGGGTGGGCGCCGATCAGCGCCGATCAGCGGTGGTCGGCCGCGATCGGCACCGGTCACGGCCATGATTCGTTCAGGCCCGTCGTCAGCCCCGCTCGGCCGGGGCCGGTGGCGGTCACGGTCGTGATTCGTTCAGCCTCGCTCGGCGGCGGGTGCGGCGTCGCGCGGGCGGGACACCCGGGGCCCGCCCTCACCGCGCGCCCGCAGGGCGGCCGCCGCGACGGCCACGGCCGGCACCAGGATGACCGCCGCCGCGACGTTGACCGCCTGGAACCCGCCGGCCGCGAGGATCGGGCCCGCCAGCGCGGCCGCCACGGCCCCCGCGTAGCTCATGCCGGCGTCGGTGGCGCCCTGCAACGGAATCCGCAACCGGTCCGGTGCGGCGTTCGCCAGCAGGACCGACGCGGAGAGCATCGAGGCGGACCAGCCCAGGCCCAGCACGATGAGCGCGGTCGCGGTGAGTGCGCTGCCGGCCTGCAGGGCGGCGGCGGAGAAACCGAGGACCACGGACGCCGCGAGCATCGCCATCCCGGCGAGGGCGACCCGGACCGGGCCGAACCGGTCGGCCAGCCACCCGAAGAGCGGGCTCAGCGCGTACATTCCGAGCACGTGCAGGGAGATCACCACGCCCACCAGCCGCAGCGACATGCCGTGGTGCTGCATGTGCAGCGGGGTCATGATCATCACCATCACCATCACCGCGTGCGCCACCGCGATCAGCACGACGCCGAGCCGGGCCACCGGATGCCGCAGGGCCCAGCCCAGCGCGGCGCGCGCCCCGCCCGGAGCCGCGCCGGGAGACGTGCTCTGGGATGTGCCGGGGGATGTGCCGGGGGATGTGCCGGGGGAGACGCCGTCCGCGCGATCCGCGCCGGGGGACGTGTCGTCCGCGCCCGGATCACCCGCTGCGGCCCCGGACCCGGCGGGACCGGCCGGGACGGGCGCGCGGGCCGCGCGCGGCAGGAACAGCACGGCCACGGCCGCCAGCGCGAAGGACAGGACCGCGAACAGGTACGGCCCGGTCAGCGCGGGCAGGCCCAGCAGGCGGCCGGTGCGCTCGCCCGGCTCGCTCAGGTTGGGCCCGGCCACCGAGCCGATGGTGGTCGCCCACATCACCAGCGACATCAGCCGGGCCCGGGTCGCCGCGGGCACGCCGTCCGCCGCGGCATACCTGGTCTGCAGGTTCACCGCCTGGGCGACGCCGAAGAGGGCGAGCCCGGCCAGCAGGACGGCGACCTGCGCGACCACCGCCGCGGTGATGATCAGCACGGCGCCGGTCATCGCCAGCGCGTATCCCACCGCGAGCGAGCGGCGCCGTCCGTACCGGGCGGCCAGGCCGGCCAGCGGGACCGCCGCGACCGCCGAGCCGAGCACGCTCGCGGCCTGGCCGAGCCCCGCGAACGAGGTGCCGCCCAGCCGTTCGACCAGCAGCCCGCCGACCGCGAACCCGCCCGCGACCCCGATGCCGCCGAGCAGGTTGCCGGTGACGAGGAGCCCGATCCTGCGTGTGTGGAACCTCGCCTCGCCCATCGGCGGCCCCCTTCTTCCGGCACCCGTCCACCGTCCGGCGGACCGGCACCGATCGTACGCACTCAGACCGACACAACCCGGGCACAGGCGGCGCCCTCGCTCCCCGCCGCGGGCGGCGGGCCGCCCTATCGGGAAATCGGCCCCTGACGAATTGGCGGCGGTTCCCGGCAATTGCGGCGAGCGCGTTAAAAGGTGATGCCGGATCGGTCGCGGCCCTGACAGGGGACCATCCGGGTCCTATCCTTGACGACGTCCTTTACAGAACTTCTCGCGGATTTCGGGAGAAGACGTGCCCAAGACCACGTGTACGCCGCGAAGGGAGAAAGCGCGAAGCGAGATTTCGTGGGGAGACGGGCTTCGTGATCGGGATGTCGAGTCTTTCATGGAGGTGATGCGGGCGCGCATCCGCGCCGACGCCGAGACGACAGGAGTGGATCTCCGGGCCCTGGAGATCCAGGTGAGGTTGCACCTGCCCCGGCTGAGCAGAACGGCGATCGTCGGATGGTCGCCGGACAAGGTCTACGAGGAGATCCGGCTGCCGGCCGTCGTACGGGCGGCGCAGGTGCGGCAGTCGGCGCAGGACGCGGCGCACCAGGCGCACGCCTCCGTCCTGCTGAACGTCGAGAAGGTGCGCCGCGATCTGAGCCTCTCGTTCACCGACGGCTACCGGACCCGGCTGCGCTTCGGGCAGGTCAGGCCCAGCGTCGGTCATCTCGTCCAGTCCCGCCTGCACTACCTGCACAGCGAGCGGGCCGACACCCTCCTCCAGTTCGGGCTGTTCCTGCCGGGCGCCACGATGCCGCTCACGTACGTGGCCTTCTCCCGGTGCGACCGGCAGTACGTCATGGACGCGCTGGCGGGGCACGGGCTGCGGGCCGAGCCCGGCCGGGTGCTGGTCCTGACGAGGATGCACGGACTGGCCGGGATCCCGGCCAACCTCATGAGCCTGACCGTCGCCCGCGCCGTCAGGGAGATCAGGCTCGCGGACGCCGGCGACTACGTCGTCACCGCCTACAACCCGATGCTCGGCTTCGACGGCGCCGCGTTCCTGGCGTCGGGGTTCACCCCCGTCGCGCTGTCTCCCGTGGCCTACCGGTACGACGAGACGGGGCTGTTCCAGACGCGGCGCATGCCGGGCGGATCGGTGCCGCAGCTTCTGGACACCCCGCGCAACGTCCTCATGATCCTCGGGGTCACCGCGACGGCGAAGCGGAAGGTCCGGGCGCTCGACGGCGTGATCACGGTGCCGCGGCGCACCCACTCCGGCGGTGACCACGTGAGGCCCCGGCAGGCGGATCTCGCCTCGCCCGAGTGGCGGGCCCGGCTCCTCGGCTACCGGCGGATGCTGGAGGCCTGCTGGTCGGACCGGACGGTCCATCCGCGTTACCAGGAGGAGCGGGCGGGCGGCGGCGACCCGCGCGGGCAGTGCGGCGTGACCTCGGTGTGGCTCGCTCGCGAGCTGCGCGCCGGCCTGCTGCTCGAACCCGCGTACTGCTACGGCCGCCTGCGGGTCGGCCGGCGCGGCGACGAGGACGTGAGCCACCACTGCTGGGTCGAGGTCGGCCCGTCCCACGACCCGGGGCGGCTCGTCGTCGACCTGACCGGCGACCAGTCGAGGAGCGTGCCGGAGCCGATCGTCCTCGGCGAGCACCGGGCGCTGGCCGAGCGGGGCCTGCGGTACGAGCCCACGACCCGGCTCGGCCTCGACGAACTGCCGAAGGACCGGGTGTGGCCACGGTTCCTCGCGCTCGACGACCACCTGCTCGACGGCCGATCGGAGGCCCGGCGATGAGGGCGCCGGGTCTCCTCCGGACGAGGGCGGCCGGCCCGCCGGACGCCCGCCCCTCGGTGCTCCTGCTCTCGTCCGACCTGCGGCGGAGGTACGCCGAGGACGTCCTTACGGCTCTGGCCCTGCCCCGAGGGGCGGTGATCCAGTTCCGCTACAAGGCCGGCTACGTCGCGCGGGCCCTCCAGCGGGCGGTCGCGGACCGCTCGGTCGTCGGGCGGCGGTGCCTGCTCGGCTTCGTGGCCGACGCCCACTCCCCGGCGCCCGGAAGTCAGGCGCCCCCGAGTCCGGCGGCCCCGACCCCGGCGTCGCAATCCCCGGCGTCGCAATCCCCGGCGTCACAGCCACCGCCGCCGCCGTTCGTCGTGCCGGTGCGCCTCGCGAGGGTCGTCGCGGCCGTGCGGGTCGCCGACATGTTCGTGTTCCGCCTCCGGGTGGACGACTACGCGAACCTGGACGACTTCCCCCTGACCGAGGCGGAGATCAGGGCGAGGGGCGCGTCGTTCGTCGCGGGGCTGGAAGCGGTCAACGGCGCCCGCTTCTACCCCGCCACCGCCCGGTTCCCCAACCCGCTCCCGCCGTCGCGGACCCGCGACGACGACCCGCACCTGTGGCTCGGCGTGGCCCGGCGGCTGGCGCAGCATCCCACCTTCAGGTCCTCCTACTTCGTACGGGTGGAGGAGCCCGTGCTGGGCGACGACAGGAAGGCCGGGCTCGACGCGGCGGGCCGGCTGAGCCTCAGCGACAGCGACTCGGTGAAGGTGCGGGTGACCTTTTATGCGGACGGCTACTGCGAGCCGGTGCGGCAACTCGCCTGCGCGACCGACGGCACCTACCTCAAGATCTCCTCCGACTGGTCGTACGACCTGTCGCTCCGCTACGACACGGTGGAGTTCTGGCTCCAGCCCGAGGCGCTCGCCTTCGACGCGCTCGCGCGGGTGACGATCAGGCTGGCGGCCGAGGGACCGGCGGAGCAGGCGCCGGGCTCACTGACGACGAAGGTGGGCTTTCCCGTGGTCGTGCACCGGTCGCGGTCGCGGCTCTTCCTCCGGGTGTCCGCGAACGCGGCCGGCGCCTTCCTCGTCGCCCTGCCCGCCGTGCTCGGGCCGTCGTTCCCCTTGCACCTGCGGATGCTGTCCGCCGTCACCGGGGCGGTCCTGCTCGCCCTGGCGACCATCGTCATCTCGCGCGGCGGGAGGTGACGGCTCCTGAGGTGGGGCCCCGCCGGAGAAGAGGTGAGGCCGCCGGGCGAACTCCCGGCACAGCTCCTCGAAGAGAGGCAGCAGTGCCGGGCAGCTCGCCGCGATCTTCCGCCTCGCCGTGATCTCGGTGCGCCGGTACGCCGCCCAGGTCGGCCGCAGCGGGTGATGATCGGCGAGCAGCACGTTGGCGTGGGGGAGCAGCTTGTCCAGCGCGTAGACGAACCTGCTCTCCGCGTCGCGCTGCGCCCGGTAGCCGTCGAGGTCCTCGACGAGCCAGGGGAACGTCCCGCCGAAGTCGCGGGCGATGATCTCCCGCGCCTCCTCCTCGCGTACGGCCTTCTTCTCCCGCTCCGCCGGGTCGGCGTAGACGGAGACGTCCCCCGCGTGGACCTCCGGCAGGTCGTGGACCAGCGCGTACCTGGCGATCCTGCCGAGGTCCAGCGCCGGGTCGACCAGCGGTGCGAGACAGACGGCGGCCAGGCCCAGGGCGAAGGAGTGCTCCGCGTCGTTCTCGTGCCGCGTGACGTGCTGCGGCACGACGGAGGACCGCTCGATCAGGTAGGGCGGGAAGACCAGCTCACGCATGACGGCCAGCAGCGCCGGCGCGTCCGCGGAGCCGGCGTGGCCGGGCGGAACCGGCGTGCCCGGGGTGCCCGGGATGCCTGGGGTGCCTGTGCCGTTCGCGTCGTCCCTCGCCATCGGGCCGCCCTCGCGTCGTCCGCCCGTACCGGGCCGCCGCGCCCCGCGCGGGCCGTACGGGGCCGCCCCTGGGGGCCCTCCCCACCCGCGTCCTCGCGCCTGGCCTTCCGATCAGGGTAACCGACCGTGCGGGGGCCCTCACATGTTGATCATGTGGCCGGCCAGGCCGTGGATCGCCTCCTTCACCGCCTCACCGAGGGTGGGATGGGCGTGGACGTTGCGCGCCACCTCGTGCACGGTGAGGTCCCACTGCTGGGCCAGCGTCAGCTCCGGCAGCAACTCGGTGACGTCGGGCCCGATGAGGTGGGCGCCGAGGATCTCGCCGTACTTCGCGTCGCTGAGCACCTTGACGAACCCGGCCGGATCGGCGAGGCCGTGGGCCTTGCCGTTCGCCGTGAACGGGAACTTGACCACCTTCACGTCGAAGCCCTGCTCGCGCGCCTGCGCCTCGGTGTAACCGAAGCTCGCGATCTGCGGCTGGCAGTAGGTCGCGCGGGGGATCATCACGTAGTCGAGCTCCATGGTCTCCGCGCCGGCGATCGTCTCGGCGGCCACGATCCCCATCGACTCGGCGGCGTGCGCGAGCATGAGCTTGGCCGTGACGTCGCCGATGGCGAAGAGGTGCGGGACGCTGGTGCGGCACCTGCCGTCCACGGCGATCGCGCCGCGCTCGGTGAGCCGTACGCCCGTGTTCTCCAGGCCGTATCCCTCGACGCGCGGCTGGAAGCCGATGGCCTGCAGGACCTTGTCGGCCTCCAGCACTGACGTCTCGCCGTTCCGGGAGACCGTCACCCGCACCTTCGCGCCGGTGTCGTCGATCGACTCGACCCGGGTGGAGGTCAGCACCTCGATGCCGAGCCGCCGGTAGCGCCGCGCGAGCTCGGCGGACACCTCCTGGTCCTCCAGCGGGACCATCCGGTCGAGGAACTCGACGATCGTCACCTTGACGCCGTAGTTGTGCAGCACGTACGCGAACTCGACGCCGATCGCCCCGGCGCCCGCGATGACGACGCTCTCCGGCAGGGTCTCGCTGAGGATCTGCTCCTCGTACGTCACCACGCGCTCGGACAGGGACGTCCCGGGCAGCAGGCGGGTCGTCGCCCCGGCCGCGACGATGCAGTGGCCGAACGTCACGGTCCGCACGGAGCCGTCCGGACCGCGCACCTCCATGGCGTTCGGGCCGGTGAAGGAGCCCCTGCCGTCGTACTCGGCGATGCCGTTCTTCTTCATCAGGTAGTGGACGCCCTTGACGCGGCCGTCCGCGACCTGGCGGCTGCGCCGGAACGCGGCGCCGTAGTCGAGGGAGATCCGGCCGTCCACCTGGATGCCGAACGTCTTGGTCTCGTTCGTGAGGAGGTGCGCGAGCTCGGCGTTGCGCAGCAGCGCCTTGGAGGGGATGCACCCGACGTTGAGGCAGACTCCACCCCAGTAACGCTCCTCGACGACCGCCGTGCTGAGCCCGAGCTGGGCCGCGCGGACCGCCGCCGTGTAGCCGCCGGGCCCCGCGCCGAGGACCACCACATCGTAATGATCGGTCATGCACCGGACCCTACGCCGCCGCCTTCTTCCGCGTTCCCCGGGGCCGGATGGACGGGCCCGCCCGGGGTAGGGGCCGGTTACGCGCCAGACAGGGAGGAATGACCGACCATGAGCGAATTCGAGCGTTCCCGCAGGATGCCCGCCTCGGCCGACCAGGTCTTCCGGCAGGCGAGCGACGTCGGCAGCCTCGATCTGTGGATGCCGCGCGAGCTGCACGTGCGCGAGGAGGAGCCGCCCGCGGTCACCGTCCACGAGGACCAGACGGGGGAGGACGAGCGCGCGCTGCTGCGGGCTGAGCAGGACCAGTTGCGCATGGAGTGGGGCACCCGGGACGTCGACCGGTACGCCGGCTGGCTGCAGGTGGCCGGCATCGACGACGACAGCAGCGACGTCACGGTCCACCTGTCCTTCTTCGACGAGGGGCACACGCCGCCCGCCGAGGCGGTCGAGCGGGCCCTCGACGAGAGCCTCGAACGCCTCGCCGAACAGGTGCGCCGCCAGGCCGCCTGACCCGCGGAACCCGTCAGGGGCGGTTCGCGGAGCCGCACGCAGGCGTACGGCGCGGCTCGCCCGAACCTGGCTGCCCGGTCCGCGAAGCGTCAACCCCCGCGCGCCGCCTGACCGCGACACGACGGGAGAATCTCCGGCCTTCAGGCAGGGGAGGAGTTCAACCGCCGCCGGTGTCGTCCGGCCCGGCGGCCGGGTTCCCCGCCCGGGCGGCATCGTCACGATCGGTGCCGGGCTGAGTGCTCTCGGCCGGGGCGCCGTCGGCGGGGACGGCCTCGGCGGGGGCGGTGGGCCGGGGCAGGGGAAGGGTGAACGCCGAGGCCCGGGCCCCGGCCAGGCCGAGGACCTGCCTTATCCACGCCTCCAGACCTGTGGCGTCCGGCGAGACCATCCCGGCCTCGGACGGCTCGACGGCGGGCGGTCGCGTGTCCTCGGCCATGTGGATGCTCCTTTTCTTCAGCGGCGTCGGCGACGGAGTGCCCCCCGCGAGGGACGTCGTCGGCGAGGGGCGTCATCGGCATGACCCCGGTCGCCGGCCTGCCGGGCGTGCCCACGGGCCGCCGCGGGTTCAGCTTCGCACCGCCCGGGCCGGGCGCCCGTGCACCTCCTCGTGATCGTTTCGCGTGTCGGCGCGCCTCCCGGCGGCCCGCCGGCGGACGCGGCGCGGCCGTACGGCTTCGTGCCGTCTTCCCGGGACGCGGCGGTTCATCCGCGGACGTCCGTCCTCCGCACCGAACGGGCGGGAGATCGGTAGGGCGGAACCCACGGAACGGCAAAGGCCTGTCCCCGATCTTGGCGTCCGACGGCGGGGGCCCCGGCGCCGCGTGTGTCCTTGGAGCCGACTCGCCCACTTCCGAGGAGGCCGAACATGAGGAAACTGCTGTATGCCGGCGCGGTCGCGCTCAGCCTGCTGGCCGCCGGATGCGGCGGTGCCGGCGACAACGATGCGAACCGTGTCGCCAACGACCAGGTCAACGAGCCGACCCCGGCGGAGCCCTCCGAGTATCCCTCGGGGACGGTCGCGCCGAGCACCGGAGCCCCGGCGACGCCGACCTCTCCCGTCCAGGCGACCCCGACCGGCCCCGCGCGCCTCGACGCGGCGTCCACCTCGCTCGGCACCGTGCTGGCCGGCGTGGACGGCCGGACGGTCTACCTGTTCAGCAAGGACAAGGGCGGCGTCTCCGCCTGCACCCAGGCCTGCGCCGCGGCCTGGCCGCCGGTGCTCACCGCAGGCACGCCCCAGGCCGGCTCGGGAGTGCGCGCCGACCTGCTGGGCACGATCAGACGGCCGGAGGGCGACACCCAGGTGACCTACAACAAGCACCCGCTGTACTACTACGCCAAGGACCGGAAGGCCGGGGACGTGTCCGGCCAGAACGTCCGCGACTTCGGCGGCGAGTGGCACGCCGTGACCCCCGAGGGGAAGAAGGCCAAGCACTGACGCCCGGGTCGTCCCGGGCCCGCCATCCGCCCTCCCGTACGGCTCCCGCCGGGCCGTCCGGGAGGGCGGTTTTTCGTGTCCCTCCCGACCGCCGGAGCGGCCTGTCGGCCAACCCTGAGGATCACCTGGATTCAACTGCTCACAGCCCACTAGGCTTAGGGGTAATCCGCCCTGTGTCCGCGGCCGCTTGATCATTTGAGAGTGGGCTCGCGATGGCATCGGACGCGTCGTCGGTATTGGAGAACGTCCTCACCGGCATGGCCGGTCTGTTCGGCGTGGACGGCGCGGCGTTGATGCTCCTCGACACGCAGGACCGCCTCCGCGCGATCGGTGCGACGGACGACGACGGGGTCCTGCTCGAGTCCGCCCAGGAGCACGTGGGCGACGGCCCGGCCATCGCGAGCGCCGCGAGTGGCGGTTTCGTCGCGATCCAGGATCTGCACGCCGATCGCCCCCTGGGGTTCCCGCATGTGGCCGTCCACGCACTCCCGGTCCGGGCCGTCCTCTCCGTACCGCTCATCGAGGGCGGGGAGCTCATCGGGGTCCTGGACTTCTACGCCCGAGCGGGGCACGTCTGGGACCGCACAGAGGTGGAAGCCGGTTACCGCCTCGGTGAGCTGATGGTCATCGTTCTGCAGGTCCTGGCAGAGAACAGGACTGATCGCGCCCCTTCCGGGCAGTTGTGATGGCCGAATCGCCACCTCTCCCACAGCCACGGCGGTGCGAGGTGAGGTTCACGAGAGGATACGGAATGACCCATATCGATCCTGAGGCTCTTGTCGCCAGCCTACGACGTCTGCAGAAGGACAGGTCGGCGACCGGGATCGTGCACCACCTTGAGCGCATCGTCCAAGTGGTCGATCGGCTTTTCGGGTACTCCGGTGCCGGCCTGATGTTCGCCGAGGAGGATCGCACCCTGCGTTACCTCTTCGCGACGGACGAGCGCGGCCGCAGCCTCGAACGGGCCCAGGCGGTGACAAGCCAGGGCCCGTGCGTGGCGGCGTACGTGGGGGACACCGCGGTGACGACGGTCGACGTGCGGGCGGACCGGCGGTGGCCGGCGTTGCGTGACCTGTTGCACCCCGAGGTGCGCGGCGTGGCGGGGGTGCCGATCCGGCTCGGCGGCGTGCCCGTGGGCACCCTGAACGTCTACCAGGACGCGCCGCACGAATGGCAGGAGACCGACACCCAGGCCCTCCACGCGTACGCGCACGTGATCGAGCAGGTCCTGCTCGCGTCGATGGAGGCGGACGAGAAGGCCGTGCTCGCCGACCAGCTCCAGTACGCCCTGGACTACCGGGTGGTGATCGAGCGGGCCATCGGCTATCTCATGGGCAAGCACGATCTGACGGCGTCACAGGCGTTCACGGGGCTGCGCAAGCAGGCCAGGGACAGCAGGCGGAAGGTATCCGAGCTCGCGGCGGAGCTGCTGGGCGAGCAGGGCCCGAGGAATGTTGCGAATCCAGACCACGTCGTCTGAGGCGGGCCTCGGGCTCATCCTGAGCGGCGACCTCGACGTGTCGGGGGCGCCGGACTTCCGCGCGTGCCTGGGCCAGGTGCTCGGGACCCACCGGCCCGGGCACGTCGAGATCGACCTCGCCGGGGTCGGTTTCCTCGACTGCGCGGGCGCCCGGAGCCTGGTGTGGGCCGACGAGCGCGTGCGGAGCTGGGGCGGCAGCGTGACCTTCCATCACCCCGGCAGAAGCCCGCTGCGCCTGCTGCGGCTGCTGGGCTTCGACGCCGCGCTGTCCATCCGGGTGGCGAGGCGGGTGCCGCTCGTCCAGCCCACCGCCCAGGGCCGCCCGCGGCTCAACTGACCCGACCGAACCGGGAGGTGCGGGCCGGACGCCCGGCCCCCGGACGATAGTCTGACCGTGATGTATCGACTCGTGTTCACGCAGGTCCTGAGCCGCCTCGACGCCGAGGCCGCCCACCATCTCACGATCAGGCTGCTCCGCCTGCTCGGGATGTTCCCGCCCCTCACGCGGCTGCTGCACCGGCTGCTCGCGCCGCGGGCGGAGTCGCTGCGCGTCCAGGCGTTCGGCGTCCACTTCCCCTCGCCGTTCGGCCTCGCCGCCGGGTTCGACAAGGACGCCCGCTGCGTCGAGCCGCTCTCGGCGATCGGCTTCGGCCACGTCGAGGTCGGCACGATCACCGCGCATGCCCAGCCGGGCAACCCGCGCCCGCGGCTGTTCCGGCTGCCCGAAAGCCGCGCGGTCATCAACCGGATGGGCTTCAACAACACGGGAGCGGCGGCCGCCGCCACCCGGCTGCGCCGGGTGCGCCACCTCCCGGCGGTGGTCGGCGTGAACATCGGCAAGACCAAGGTGGTGCCCGAGTCGGAGGCAGTGCGGGACTACGTCGACAGCGCCCGCAGGCTGGCGCCGCTCGCCGACTACCTGGTCGTCAACGTCAGCTCGCCCAACACCCCCGGCCTGCGCGACCTCCAGGCGGTGGACCGCCTGAGGCCGCTGCTCTCGGCGGTGAAGGAGGCGGCCGGGCGCACCCCGCTGCTCGTGAAGATCGCGCCGGACCTCGCCGACGAGGACGTGGACGCGGTGGCCGAGCTCGCCGCCGATCTCGGCCTCGCCGGGATCATCGCGACCAACACCACGATCAGCCGTACGGGTGTCTCCAGCACCGAGGCCGGGGGGCTGTCCGGGCGGCCGCTCAAGACCCGGTCGCTCGAAGTGCTGCGCCGCCTGCACCAGAAGGCCGGCGACCGGCTCACGCTCGTCTCCGTCGGCGGCGTGGAGGACGTCGACGACGTGTGGGAACGGCTGCTCGCCGGGGCCACCCTCGTCCAGGGATACACCGGCCTGATCTACGAGGGCCCGCTGTGGCCGTCCCGGATCAACCGGCAGCTCGCCCGCCGGCTGCGGCGGCACGGCTACCGCTCGGTCCGCGACGTGATCGGCCGCACCGCCTGAACCCCGCTTTCTCGGATAGGGAGACCGTATGAGCGTGAAGACCTACACCGTCGAAGGCATGACCTGCGGCCACTGCGTCAGCTCGGTGAAGGAGGAGGTCGGGGAGATCCCCGGCGTCACCGGCGTCGAGGTCGATCTCGGCAGCGGCCGCCTGGAGGTCTCCGGCGACGTCACCGACGACGCCGTACGCGAGGCGGTGAAGGAGGCCGGTTACACCCTGGTGTGACCCGGCCGGTCTTCGTAGGCGGAAGGGGCCGAACGCGATCTTTTCCGGGGAAAAGTGCGAGATCATGCATGGGCGACGTCTCGCAGCCCGCCCCGACGAGAACTGGTAAGCGTGACACCCCCATGAGCGCCATCTACGACCAGGCCGACGGCGAGAGGATCGCCGTGGCCGACAGCGGTGATCTCGTGAGCATCGTCAACCGCTCCGGGAGGATCGTCGTCGCCAAGAAGGACGTCCGCAGGCTCGCGGAGCGGATCCTCGCCGCCGCGGGTCGGATGGCCGTCGTCCTGTTCCCGCCCGCGCTGCGGAAGGACACCCTCTCGGTCGCCGCACGGTCCGGCGGCTGGACGGTCCGCGTCTCGCCGAAGAACGGCGCCCGCGTCCTCGCCGAGATCGACCCCCAGGGGCTCGGGCCGGACGACGCCTACGAGTTCGCCGCCGCCCTCGCGGTGGCCGCCCACCACATCGGCGACGCCGCCCATGCCGACCTGAGCCTGACCACCAGGATCCGGGAGGTGATCGAGGCCCACAAGGACCTCGACACCGAGAAGATCGCCGCCGCCATCGTGGCCGAGGTCCTCGACGGCACCTGACGCCCCCACTCCCACGCCTCACCCCCCACTCCCGGCCGCGCTGTCGCGGCCCGGCGGGTCGCCGAGAGGTCCCGCCCTGCCCTGCTCCCCGGCGCGGAAAGGCGGTTGCCGCGCGCGACGCGGTCACCGGAGGATGCCCGGGTGGAACACGGTCACGTACGCGGACTCGAACTGGCGCGGCGGTTCTACCTCGAGGCCGTCGCACCGCTGCTGGCGCGCCGCTTCGGGGGCCTCACCCATTCGGCGGCTCTGATCGGCGCGGGTTCCGAGGTGCTCGGGTACGACACCGAGCGGTCCACCGACCACGACTGGGGCCCGCGGCTGCAACTGTTCCTCAACGCGGCGGACGTCGCCGGTCAGCGGGAGGCGATCGACGCGGCGCTCGCCGGGGAACTGCCACGGGAGTTCCTCGGTTATCCGACCGGCTTCTCCCCGCCGGGCGCCGACGGGACCCGCCACATGCGCGCCGCCGCCGACGGGCCGCTGCGGCACGGTGTCGTCGTGGCGGAGCCGGCCGGCTGGCTCGCCGGGCATCTCGGGTTCGACCCGACCAGGGGCGTCGGCCTGGCCGACTGGCTGGCGACCTCCACCCAGGCCTTCGCGGAGATCACAGCGGGTGCGGTCTTCCACGACGGGCTGGGCCTGCTCGGGCCGGTCCGCGAGCGCCTCGCCTGGTATCCCGACGACGTCTGGCGTTACATCCTGGCCTGCCAGTGGCGGCGGATCAGCCAGGAGGAGGCCTTCGTGGGCCGGGCCGGCGAGGCCGGCGACGAACTCGGATCGGCCGTCACCTGCGCCCGCCTCGTACGCGACCTCATCCGCCTCGTCCTGCTCGTGCACCGGCGCTACCCGCCGTACGGGAAGTGGCTGGGCAGCGCCTTCGCCACGGTGCCGTGCGCCGCGGATCTGGCGCCCGTCCTGACCGCCGCCGTGTCGGCCACGACCTGGCGGGAGCGCGAGCGCCACCTCGCCGCCGCCTACGAGGCCGTCGGGGCCCTGCACAACGACCTGGGCCTCACCCCGCCCGTCGACCCGCGCACCCGGCCCTACCACGGCCGGCCGTACCGGGTCCTGCACGCGGAACGGTTCACCGAGGCGCTGCTGGAGAGCATCGCCGACCCGGAGGTGCGGCGGCTGCCCCTGACCGGCGCGGTGGACCAGTTCGCCGACAGCACGGACGTGCTCTGCCACCGGACCCGCGCACGGAGGGTGGCCGGGGCGCTGTGGGTGACCTGAGCGTGGGGGGCCATGAGCGTGGGGGTGACCTGAGCGGGGGTGACCTGAGCGGGGGGTGACCTGAGCGGAGGGGGACGTGAACAGGGGGCGTGGACTGGGGACGCGGACCGGGGGATTCACATGCTGGGGCGGGTGGAGTCGGCGGAGAGGCTCAGCTCGTGCAGGTGGCGCATGACCTCCTGGACGGTGACGACGCCCGGGCGGTGCCGCCGCCGACCGGCGCCGCCGCGCTGCCAGGGCCGGGGCCCCGAGAGCGGGCGATACTCGACGCCGATCGCGTCCAGCCGTCCAAGGTGCCTGCCGAGACGGCGGGCGAAGTCCTCGGACGCGGCCGGGCCGCCGATCCACGCGACCTCCGCGGCGGCGCAGCCCCGGGGCCAGGCGCGGTAGTCGAGCACGCGGCCGTCCGGGATGTGCTCGCTCCACAGCTGGAACTGCGTTCCGATCACCCGGGCCCGTTCCTCCGAGGACCATGACACGGGCGCCGGTTCGAACGCCGCCACGTCGGCCACGGTGATCGCGTCGCCCAGGCCGGCCGGTTCCTCGGGTGAGGCGGCCTCGGCGTAGTCGAAGTACATGGGGAAGACCGGCGTCGCCACCACGTCGTGCCCCGCCGCGGCGGCCCGCCGGGCGACGTGCTCGCCGCGCCACGGCATCACGATCGTGTCCGGCCTGAGCCCGCCGCTGACGAACGCCTCGTCCCACACCACCGCACGGCTGCCGCGCTCGGCCAGCGCGTCGGCCAGCCGCCGCAGGAACCACGCGTGCAGGTCGCCCGCGCTCTCCAGCCCCAGCGACGCGCGGTGCGCCGAGATCTCGGCGGAGGCGGCCCAGTCGTCCAGTACGCACTCGTCCCCGCCGATGTGGAAGTACGGCGCCTCGCCCAGGGCGCCGGCGATCTCGCCGAAGACGGTGAGCAGGAAGTCGACGGTCGCCGGAAGCGGGGAGAGGATCGCCGGCGAGATGCCCCACCGGTCGAGCACCCGGTGGCGCTCGCCCGGCCGCGACGCGAGCGCGGGATAGGCGGCCAGCACGGCCGAGGCGTGGCCCGGCACGTCGATCTCCGGCACGACGACGACCGCCCGCGCGCGGGCGTAGGCCGCGATCTCCGACAGGTCGGCGAGCGTGTAGTGACCGCCGTGCGGGACGTCGTCGAAGGCGAGGTCCTCCCCGCGATGGCTGACGACCGTGCGGGGACGGTGCGAGCCCACCTCGTGCAGCAGCGGGAACGCCCTGCTCTCCACCCGCCAGCCCTGGTCGTCGGCCAGGTGCAGATGGAGGCGGTTCAGCTTGTGCGACGCCATCAGGTCGATCATCCGCAGCACCTCCCGTTTGGGCAGGAAGCTGCGGGCCACGTCGAGGTGCGCGCCGCGCCAGGCGAGGGCGGGCGCGTCCTCCACCCGGCCGCAGGGGATGGTCCAGCTCGTCCCGGGCGGGAGCGCCGACCGGAACGCCTCGTCCGGCAGCGCCTGCCGCAGCGTCTGCGCCGCGTAGAAGGCGCCCGCCCGGTCCCCGGCCGCGATGCGCACGCCGTCCCCGGCGATCGTGAGCACGTACGCCTCAGGCCCGAGCCGGGGGTCCTCCTCCACCCGCAGGGCCGCCGCGGCGGCGTCGCCGGGCCGAGGGTCGAGCACGCCGAGCGCGAGCCGTACGGCGTCGCGAAGAGGGGCCGGCCCCGACACGACGGCCCCGACGGCGATCTCCGTCGATCCGGCGCCCGTCTCGATCAGCCTCGGCAGGGGAAGCAGGTCGTCCATGCCGCGATGATGCCAAACGCCACCGACAGGCGCGGCGACGCGTCCCCAGGCCGCCCGGAGCCGCCCCGGATGCGCGGACCAGCGCGTCAGTGGGTGGTGAGGTAGGCCTTGAGGCCCTTGGCCAGCGACTCGGCGATGGTCTGCCGGAAGCTCGGGTCCCTGAACTTGCGGGCCTCGCCGGCGTTGCGCATGTTCCCGCACTCGATGAAGATCTTCGGCACGGTCGACAGGTTGAGCCCGCCGAGGTCGCTGCGGTAGTTCAGCGCCTGCCTGCCGATATAGGTCGAGTACGGCAGCCCGGTGCCGTTGTGGAAGGCGTCGCGAACCTTCCGGCCGAGCTCCTGGGAGTCGCCGACGACCGGGTCGACCGGCCCGCCGATCTTCTTCGGCATGATGACGTGGAACCCGTGCGCGCCCGGCGCCGCGCCGTCGCCGTGGATGGAGATCGCGGCGTTCGCGTGCGCCCTGTTCCCGATCGCGGCCCGCTGGTTGATGCACGGGCCCCAGCCGGCGTTGTCCGCCCGGGTGAGCTTGACCGTGGCCCCCTGGTCCCGGAGCAGCCGGGCGAGCCGGGTGGACACGTCCATGGTGAAGGCCGCCTCGGTGTAGCCGTCGTTGGTCGACGTCCCGGTGGTGTCGCAGGCCTTCTTCTGGGTGAGGATGTTCACCTGCCGGTTGATCTCCCGGGTGTGCCGGAAGTTGCCCCCGTTGTGGCCCGGGTCGATCACCACGACCTTCCCGCTCAGCGGCCTGGCGGCGGACTCGGACGCGGCCGCCGTACGGGTGACCGGGGCGGAGGCGTCGTCCCCTGTGCCGTCAGCGGCGCCGTCCGGCGTGCTGTCCCCCGTGCCGTCCCCCGTGCTGTCCGCGGAGGCGTCCCCGGAGCCGGTCGCGGTGCCGTCGGCCGTTCCGGTGGCGGTGTCCACGGCTGCGGCCGGCGGAGAGGCGGCGGGGGCCGCGGCCCCCGTCTCGGTGGCCTCACCGCCGCCGCAGGCGGCGGCACCGAACCCGCACAGGGCCAGGGCTGCGGCGGCGAGCGGGCGTCTGATCACGCTGGAAGTCCCTTCCCGGAGGTGTGGTCTCACCAACCTAACCGGAAGGCGGTCGTGATCAGACCGTTATGCCGGGAACCTGGCTATCCAGGCCGGCTCGGGGATCTCCTGCCGGTGCAGGAGTGCGGCCAGCTCACGGGCGTCGTCGGCGTCGAGGCCCAGCACCACGCGGGGCCGTCCCCACGGATGGTCGATCGAGTGGGCGACGTAGCTCGCCACCGACTCCGCGACGTCCTCGCCGTCCAGCCCCCGGCTCTCCCGCCAGTGCGCCCAGGCCCGCTCCAGCTCGACCGCGGCCCGCTGGGCGCAGGAGACCAACTCAGGATCACGCATGAATCCCCCCGATTCTCGGTCACCGGCCCGCGGGAAGCCACTCGGCGACCCGCCGGGGGGCCGGCGTCACGGCCGCAGTCAACACCGGCCGCGAGGGGACACGTCGCCGGTTGACCTAGCTTTTGTCCTCGCTTGGCGCGGGACCGGTGCTGCGCCGTACGACGAGCTGGGGGGTCACCTGCCGCAGCCGCGCCGTCTGGCCCGGCTCGGTGATGCGGTCGCTGAGCAGCGCCGCCGCCGAGCGGCCCATGGCCCGCCGGGGCTGGTCCACGCTGGTCAGCGAGATGTGGGTGACGGACGCGAGGTGCGTGTTGTCGTACCCGACCACCGACAGGTCCTCGGGCACCCGCAGGCCCAGCTCGCTCGCCGCGCTCAGCACGCCCATGGCCACGATGTCGTTCGCCGCGAAGATCGCCGTCGGGCGCGGTTCGCGCCGCAGCAGCGCCAGCGCCGCGCGCCGGCCGCCCTCCTCGCTGAAGTCGCCGTGCTCGACCATGATGTACGGCGCCAGCGCGTGGCGGCGCATGGCCACCAGGTAACCCTCACAGCGGCAGCGGGCGGCCGACGACGGAGCGCCCTCGATGTGGGCGATGCGCCGGTGGCCCTGCTCCACGAGGTGGTCGACGGCGAGGCGGGCGCCGTACTGGTCGTCGTCGACGACGATGTCCACGCCCTCGAGCTCGACGTCGCGCTCGCCCACCACCACGGTCGGCGTGTACGCCGCGGCCTCGGCCAGCGTGTCGCTGGAGGGCGCGACGCCGAGCAGGACGAGACCGTCCACGCGCAGCTCCAGGAAGGCCTCCACGGCCTCGTCCTCGAACGCCGGGTCCCAGCGGCCGCTGCCGATCAGCAGCCGCAGCCCGTCGCCGTGCAGGCTCTCCTGCAGGCCGTCGAGGAACTCGGCGTAGAACGGGTTGTGCAGGTCGGCCACGAGGGCGCCCACCAGGTGGGTGCGCCCCTCGACCAGGCTGCGCGCCACCGCGTTCGGCCGGTAGCCGAGCTCGCGGGCGGCCTGCAGCACCGCTTCCCTGCGGTGCTCGCTGACGTGCGGGGAACCCCGCAGTACGAGTGACACCAGCGACTTGGAGACGCCGGCGCGTTCGGCCACGTTGCGGATCGTGGGACGTGGCCGAGGGCTGAACCCGTCGGACAGTCCGCAGTCGGGTATCCCGACCCCGGCGTCTTTCCGGGCAGTGGTCTGCATGGACGGTCCTGACATGGTTCTCCCCACGATGCGTGGACGTGCACCTGACACACCAAACGATCGAGTTGCCCTGAGGGTACGGGTTGACCGCCTTAAGAGCGCCTTAAAGCGGGATCATTCCTTCCCAGCGGGTGTGGGAAGGGTAGCCGGAACGCGGGTACGGCGCCCGCGGCGGATGCGGTTCCGGGGTCAACCCTTGATCTGCCCGATCCCCCCATAACGAGGACGATTCGCTAGGGTGCGGGATGTGGGTGCCACACGCCAAGCGGAGGAGGGCGCACGCCCGGCCCGGCGCAGGCTGAGCGTCGACCGGCGGCGGGAAGAGCTCATCGCCGCCGCGCTGGAGCTGTTCAGCAGGCATGACGCCGAGGACGTCTCGATCGACGACGTGGCGGTCGCCGCGGGCGCCTCCCGGGCGCTCGTCTACCACTACTTCGGGGGCAAGCAGGAGCTTTACGTGGTGGCCCTGCGCAGCGCCGCCGCCGAGTTGCAGGCGCGGCTGCAGCCGCAGAGCGAAGGCGGCCCCCTGGAACGGCTCACGGTGGGCCTGACGCGTTACTTCGACTTCGTGGAGGAGCACGCGGCCGGCTTCGCCGCGCTGCTCAGGGGTGGCCCGGCCAACCGCGCGGGCGAGATCGGCGAGATCGTGGACGGCGTGCGGCAGCGCATGCTCCGCATGATCACGTACGAGCTGGGCGTCGAGATGCCAGGCCCGGCGCTGCGCGTCACGCTGAGGTCGTGGATCGCGTCGGTGGAGACGGCCGGGCTCGACTGGCTGGAGCACCGTGACATGGCGCGGGGAGATCTGGAGCGGCTGCTGGTGGGCCAGGTGGTCGCGCTTCTGGAGGTGGCCGGTGGGCACGACCCCGAAGCGGGGACGTTGCTGAGTCCTCCGGCGCTCGTGCCGGAGGGCGGGACGGTCCGCTGAACCGGATCAGGCCAATCGCCGAACGGGGCCGTCTGGTCGCCGAACGGTCGGATGCGCTCCCCGGTTTTCCCCGTACGGGGACGGTGGGGATGCCCGCTCCGGGCGTTCCGGTAAGGATCGGGTGACCGCGGCGGCAGGGAAGAAAGGCGCACGGGACACCGTGCGCGCGGGGAGGCGCCGGGCGGGCGGCGCCGGCCCCAGATCCTTCCCGTGACCAGTGATCGGTCACGGGAGCATGGTGGGCGCGCTCACATCCCCGACGCGAGCGCGCCGTCGTTCCCCCGTGACGCGGCGGCCACGTCCTACTCGGACCGCTGCTGCGGAATCCCCGCGAGCAGTGCGCGGACCTCGGTCTCCCGGTACCGCCGGTGACCGCCGAGGGTGCGGATCGACGTCAACTTGCCCGCCTTCGCCCACCGCGTGACGGTCTTCGGGTCGACGCGGAACATCGTGGCGACCTCCGCCGGGGTGAGCAGTGGCTCGGCCTCGGGTGTACGAGCTGACATTTGTGCGGCCTCTCCTCCGTGTGGACCGTCGGCAGCGATCTCCGACTTGTCTGACGCTCGTGCCGCTCCGTACAGCACAATGCTGTCAGCGCGGCACTGTCACGGATGTCCGTCAATGATCCAAAAACGTGCGGTTTCTAAGACCATTTACGGCATCACCCGATGTGACCATACAGCCACGTAGCGCGATTGGCGAGCCCTCCGGGCACAACGTCTCGACCACGGGTTGATGTCACGCTGGGTGATTCTAGCGACACGTTTCGTGGTATCGCAGTGAAAACGGCAAACTACTCAGTTCGTAGATGTGTGATCGACTATCCCATGACCAGAATCTGCAGGTCGGGGCGTGTTGATGACCCTCAGTTTGCCGATTCGAGGGCGCGGATCGACCTCCAGCGGACAATCACCCGCTGATACATCGCGAAAGCAAGTTCTTCCTGACCGGTGTCCAGGCCCGCCAGGGCCGCGGCGACCTCCGCGACGGACTGGTCGCCCTGGAGCGTCCGGTCGTCCATGAGGTGGACGAGACCGCCGTAGTCGAGCTCGACGAGTGAGTGGGGATGGAACTCCTCCAGCCAGCGGCCGATGTCCTCCACCTCCGTCAGCGCGGAGACCTGCCCGACGTGCCGGCGGATCACCACCAGGGCCCGGGCCACGCGGCGGCGAGCCTGCGCCATCGAGGTGACGTACAGCATGTTCCGGGGCGGCGCGGCGGTGGTCTGCGAGACGGGCTCGGCCGGCTGCTCCGACCCCAGCACGAGCCAGCGCTCGGCCGAGTCGAACGGCACGAACCACGAGGTCGGCACGTGCCAGGTGCTCGCCCGGATGTAGGTGCGCAGGGACTGGTCCCCGCGCTTGAACCGGTCGAAGTCGTCGGCGGTCTGCTCGGCGATGGCCTGGGGGACGAACCGGGAGGCCAGCTTGACCGGCGTGCCACCCCGGAAGGAGGCGAACGCCAGCCACGACCGGAGCCTGCTCTGCCAGGGGCAGACGTAGAGCGTCTCCTCCACCCGCCGCAGGTAGGCGTTGGGGCTCTCGCGCTCGGGCGCGGGCAGGGGCGGGACGCTCAGCAGGCGGCGGACCGCCTCGCCGTGCTCGACCTCGAGCGCGCCGGCCCGGCGCGGCCGGTCGCGCGAGCCTGCGTACCGGGCCCACCGCGCCCGATCCTGAGGGGTGAAAGCGGTCAGCGGCTCGTACACACGGAGATAGGCGGCGTAGGGGAGCACACCAGAATCGTGCCATGGCGGGGGAGGAACGCGCAGCACTGTCCCGGTTTTTCATGATCGTTTCTTGGCCGGGTCCGATAAGCTGGTGGCGAATCGCCGCAACGAGGCGGCGTACACGATCAGGAGTCACCACCGTGACCGACGTTTTCGGGCTGTCCCACAAGGAATCCGGCTCGGGTGACGGCGCCAACCCCGTTCAGCCGGTACGGCACGAGCAGGTCGTCTTCTGCTCCGACGAGCGCAGCGGCCTGTACGCGATCATCGCGATCTACAGCACCGCCCTCGGGCCGGGGCTCGGCGGCACCCGGTTCTACCCCTATGAGAGCGAGCAGGCCGCCCTCGCCGACGTCCTCAACCTCTCCCGCGCAATGGCGTACAAGAACGCGCTGGCCGGGCTCGACCACGGCGGCGGCAAGGCCGTGATCATCGGCGATCCCGCGGCCGACAAGAGCGAGGCGCTCCTGCGCGCCTACGGCAGGTTCGTCCAGTCGCTGGGCGGCCGCTACTACACCGCCTGCGACGTGGGCACCTACAGCGAGGACATGGACGTGGTGGCGCGCGAGTGCTCCTACGTCACCGGCCGCACCCCGGCGCACGGGGGCGCGGGAGACTCCTCCATCCTCACCGCCTTCGGGGTCTTCCAGGGCATGCGGGCCGCCGCCGACCACGCGTACGGCACCTCGTCCCTGAGCGGCCGGCGGGTCGGGGTCGAGGGGGTCGGCAAGGTCGGCCGCCGGCTCGTCGACCACCTGATCGAGGACGACGCCGAGGTCGTCGTCTGCGACGTGGACGAGCGGGCCGTCGAATGGGTGCGGCAGCGCCATCCGGCCGTCGAGGTCGTGCCCGACGCCGCCACGCTGGCGGCGTCCGACATCGACGTGTACGCCCCCTGTGCACTCGGCGGGGCGCTGGACGACGAGACCGTCCCCCGGCTCAAGGCGAAGATCGTCTGCGGCGGCGCGAACAACCAGCTCGCGCATCCGGGCGTCGAGAAGCAGCTCGCCGAGCGGGGCGTGCTGTACGCCCCCGACTACGTCGTGAACTCCGGTGGGGTCATCCAGGTGGCCGACGAAATCGAGGGGTTCGACATGGAACGCGCCCGCGCGCGAGCCGCCATGATCTTCGACACGACCCTCAAGATCTTCCGGTCGGCCGAGGAGGAAGGGGTGCCTCCCGCGGTCGCCGCGGACAGGCTGGCGGAGCGCAGAATGTCGGAAATAGGTCGGCTAAGGGGGATTTGGCTCCGGCGCTGACCGCCGCCGCTCCTACGACGTACCGAGCGGCGCACAAACCAGGTACGGTAATAGGCGAACGAGAGACTGACGCCTGAAGTCAGGTGGCGTCGGTGCGCGGTGCGTTAGTGACGAGGGGTCGGGCACGACCCCGCATGAGGGGGTCGAGCCAATGGGGCGCGGCCGAGCCAAGGCCAAGCAGGTCAAGGTCGCCCGTCAGCTGAAGTACAACAGCGGCGGGACGGATCTTGAGCGCCTGCGCGCGGAGCTCGGAGTCGTGGACGCCGACGATTCCGGCCACAGTGACGAGCATGACCCTTACGACGAGTTGGCTGATCGCTACAGCGATTACGCGGCCGTCGACGACGATGACGGCGACGACGGCAGCCCCGGGCGGCGTTGAGCCGCTACCGATCGCCAGTTGAGTGACCCGGCGGGGATCGTTCCCCCGCCGGGTTGCTGACTCATATGCGGTGATCAGCGTGTCCGCTACCTGGGACGTGACCTGGGACACGCGTTCACGCGAGGTGGTGCGTACGGTTGTGCGCGCGTTCGCCTCGCGTTCCGGCCACGGCGGCCGGTTCGCGGCTCGCCCGAGAACGCCCGCGTTCTTCCGTTGACGGGCAGCACCCTGCGACGGGAGCCCGTCCTGTTGGCGGCCCGTGCTGACGAGAACCCGTGCGGTGGGAGCCGGGGCGATCCCTCGCCGCAGGCCCGAGATGGGCGGCGGACATCCGGTGAGAGGTGTCCCACACCGGACGACCGCCGGACGACGCGGGGTCACTGACGGAAACGCGCCTGTCCCTCTCCGGGGACGATCTCACCCAGCACCCACGCGGGCAGACCGCGGCCGATCAGCAGCGCCATCGCCCTGTCGGCCTCCGCCGCCGGGACGATCGCGCACATGCCCACGCCGAGGTTGAACGTCCTGTCCATCTCCTCCTGGGGCACGCCGCCGTGACCGGCCAGCACCTCGAAGATCGCGGGAGGCGTCCAGGAGCCGCGGTCGAGCACGGCGTCGGCCGTCTCGGGAAGCGACCTGGCCAGGTTGGCCGCCAGCCCGCCGCCCGTGATGTGGGAGAGGGCGTGCACCTCGGTCTCCCGGATGAGCGTCAGGCAGTCGAGCGAGTAGACGCGGGTCGGCGTGAGCAGTTCCTCGCCGAGCGTGCGGTCCAGCTCGGGCAGCTCCCGCTCCAGGTCCAGCCCGGCCTTCGCGATCACGTGCCGGACCAGCGAGTAGCCGTTCGAGTGGACGCCGCTGGAGGCCAGCCCCAGCACCACGTCTCCCGGCACGACCCGGTCGGGCCCGAGCAGCTCGTCGGCCTCGACGACCCCGGTGCCGGCGCCCGCGAGGTCGTACTCGTCGGGTCCCATCGCGCCGGGATGCTCGGCGGTCTCGCCGCCGACCAGCGCGCAGCCCGCGAGGCGGCAGCCCTCGGCGACGCCGCCCACGATGTCGGCGATGCGCTCCGGCACCACCTTCCCGCAGGCGATGTAGTCGGTCATGAACAGCGGCTCGGCCCCGCACACGACGAGGTCGTCCACCACCATGCCGACGAGGTCGATGCCGATCGTGTCGTGCTTGCCGAGCCGCTGGGCCAGCATGACCTTGGTGCCCACCCCGTCGGTCGACGTGGCGAGCAGCGGCCGGCGATAGCGCAGGAAGGCCGAGGCGTCGAAGAGCCCGGCGAAGCCGCTGGCGTCGTCCACGACCTCGGGCCGCCGTGACCGCGCGACCCGCGACTTCATCAACTCGACCGCGCGGTCGCCCGCCTCGATGTCGACACCGGCGGCGGCGTAGCTGGTCATCGCTGGGCCTCCAGCACGAACTTGCCCACCCGGTCGTCCTCGATCGGGATGGGGTACTCACCGGTGAAGCAGGCGCGGCAGAGCCGGTCGGCGGGCAGCGTCGTCGCCGTGGTCAGCCCGTCGAGCGAGATGTAGCCGAGGGAGTCGGCGCCGAGGGAGGAGCGGATCTCCTCCACCGACAGCGACCCGGCGATCAGCTCCGCCCGGGTGGCGAAGTCGATGCCGTAGAAGCAGGGCCAGGCGACCGGGGGCGAGGAGATCCGGACGTGCACCTCGGTGGCGCCCGCCTCGCGCAGCATCTTCACGATCGCCCGCTGGGTGTTGCCCCGGACGATCGAGTCGTCCACGACCACCAGGCGTTTGCCCTCGATGACCTCGCGCAGCGGGTTGAGCTTGAGCCGGATGCCGAGCTGGCGGATGGTCTGCGACGGCTGGATGAAGGTGCGGCCGACGTAGGAGTTCTTCACCAGGCCCTGGCCGTACGGGATGCCGCTCTCCTCGGCGTAGCCGATGGCGGCCGGGGTGCCGGACTCGGGCGTCGGGATGACGAGGTCGGCCTCCACCGGGTGCTCGCGGGCGAGCACGCGCCCGACCTCGACCCGGGTGGACTGCACGCCGCGCCCGGCGATCGTCGTGTCGGGCCGGGCGAGGTAGACGTACTCGAACAGGCAGCCCTTGGGCTCGGCCACCGCGAAGCGGCGCGAGCGCACGCCGCGCTCGTCGATCGTCAGCAGCTCGCCGGGCTCGATCTCGCGGATGAACGACGCGCCGACGATGTCGAGCGCCGCGGTCTCGGAGGCGACCACCCAGCCGCGCTCCAGCCTGCCCAGCACGAGCGGCCGGATGCCCTGCGGGTCGCGGGCGGCGAAGAGCGTGGTCTCGTTCATCCAGACGAGCGAGTAGGCGCCCTTGACCTCCGGCAGCAGCTCGGCCGCGACGTCGTCGACGGGGCGCGAGGCGTCCTGCGCGAGCAGCGCGGTGAGCACCTCGGTGTCGGTGGTGGCCCGCATCGCGCCGGACGTGAGCCGTTCGGCGAGCTGTGCGGTGTTGATCAGATTGCCGTTGTGGGCGAGCGCCAGCCCGCCGCCGTCGGTGGAGCTCAGCGTCGGCTGCGCGTTCTCCCAGACGCTCGATCCCGTCGTGGAGTAACGGCAGTGCCCGATCGACAGGTGCCCGCGCAGGGTGCCGAGGATCGACTCGTCGAAGACCTGGGCCACCAGGCCCATGTCCTTGTAGACGAGGATTCGGCTGCCCTCGCTGACCGCGATGCCCGCGGACTCCTGTCCACGGTGCTGCAGCGCGTAGAGGCCATAGTAGGTGAGTTTGGAGACGTCCTCCCCGGGCGCCCATACGCCGAAGACGCCACAGGCGTCCTTCGGAGCGCGGTCCTGGGGGTCGAGGTCATGGCCCAGCCGGCCGTCGCCCTTCAACACACAGCCGAGTCTATTTGGGCGTTGGCGCTGCTCAAACCCGCGCATGCCTTTCGGACGCCGTAACCCTCACCTGCTCTTTGCCGTGTCGTCCCTGCTCACAGGGTGATTACGGGAGAGCCTGAGGGCCGCGGCAGAGGCCAGAATCACGTACGGGAGGGAGCATCGTGGCGAGACCCGGCGACCCCGGGCCCCCGCGCGGGCCGTACGGCGAGCCCCCGTACGGGGGACCTCCGGGTGGGCCTCCCTACGGCGGGCCGCCTTTCGGCGAGCCTCCGGGCAGGCCGCCGTACGGCGGGCCGTTGCCGCCGCCGCCCTGGGGGCCGGACGGTCCCGGCGGCGGGCCCTGGGGACCCGGCGGGCCGGGCGGTGGACCCGGCGGCGGGCCCGGGGGCGGGCTCGGCACGGCCGCGCTGGTGCTCGGGATCTGTTCGCTCGTCCTGCTGCTGTTCTGCGGCGCCGGGACGGTCCTCGCGGTCGTCGGACTGGTCATCGGCATCGTGGCGATCGCCCGGAACTCCAACAGGGGCAGAGCCACCGCCGGGGTCGTGCTGAACGCGCTGACCCTGGTCCTCGCCCTGATCCTCGGCCTGGTGCTCTACCACTGGTTCCAGAGCAGGCACCTCGGCGAGTGCTTCGACTCCCGGCTCTACCCCACCCAGCAGGACGCGCGGCGCTGCGTGGACGACAGGCTCGGCCGCCCGCGGTGACCGATCCCCGGTCCGGCCACGGTCACCCCTGAGGGTGCCCCTGTGACGGGCCGGCAGGAGCCGGGCCTTCCGGCGTGAGGGCCACCCCGGAGTACGGAGCCGAAGGCGACTCCGGAGCACGGAGCCGAAGGCCACCCAAGAGCACCGGGCCGAAGGCCACGCCAGGGCGCCGGGGCGTCAGGTCAGGCCAGCGGCAGGAGCCCGGACAGGTCGGCTCGGGCGCCGCTGGCCGCGATCTTCCCGGCGTCCGTCGCGTCGGCCCAGGACAGGCGGCCGGTGGCCAGTTCGAGCCAGGTCCGCGGATCGGTCTCGATCACGTTGGGCGGGGTGCCCCGCGTGTGCCGGGGCCCCTCCACGCACTGCACGGCCGCGTACGGCGGCACGCGCACCTCCACCGACCGCCCCGGTGCCCGCGCGGCCAGTTCCTCCAGCAGGTGCCGTACGGCGGCGCGGGCGGCGGTCCTTACCGGCGCCCTCCCGGCCTCGAAGGCGTCCAGCACGGCCCCCACACACGCGCCGGCCGCCATGGTCGCCGGGCCGTCGTACGGCGGCCGTCCGAGATCGGCGAGCTGGGCGTCGAGCGCCTCTCTGATCTTGTCGGGGTCGAGTCTGCGTGCCGGCACCGGCCCATTCTGACCCACCCCGCCGACGATCCCCGCCGCCCGCCCGCCCACGAGGCGCCCGTACGCCGGTCAGGCGACGGGCTCGGCGACGGCGTCCACGGGGACGGCGGGTGCGGCGGTCCGGGTGCGGCGCAGGGAGTAGAGGCTGACCGGCACGCCGACCAGCACGATCGCCGCCGCGATGAGCAGCGTGAACCGGTAGGCCTCCAGGAAGGTGTGCAGCGGAGGGCCGGTGAGCGCGCTCTGCCTGGCGCTCAGGACGGCGCCCAGGATCGTCACCCCGAGCAGGCCGAAGACCTCGCGGGAGACGTTGAGCACGCCCGAGGCGACACCCGCCCGGGCGGGGGGCATGGCGTTCAGCACGACGTTCGTCAGCGGGACGAGCAGGCCGCCGCCCAGGCCGTAGAGCAGGAACCAGGGGAGCAGGTCGCCGTAGTGGGAGCCCTCGCCCGCGCTCGACAGCCCGCCGACGGCCACCGCCATCAGGCCGAGACCGGCCGCGACGGTCGGCCCGCTGCCGAAGCGCTCGGCGAGCCGGGGCGCGACGGTCGCCGACACCGCCATGAGCAGCGCCATCGGCACGAAGCCCGCACCGGCCTCGATCGGGGAGAACCCGAGCGCGCTCTGCAGGTAGATCGCAGTGAAGAAGTAGATGCCGAAGACCCCGAACGCCCACAGCCCCATGGACAGCAGCCCGCCGCTGAAGACCCGCTCCCTGAACAGCGTCAGGTCGATCATCGGCTGCGCCGTACGGGACTCGACCACGAGGAAGACGACGGCGGCCACCGCGGCGACGGCGAACGCGCCGAGGATCGGGCCGGAGGTCCATCCGCGCGACGCGCCCTCGATCAGCGCGTAGGTGAGGGCGAACAGCGAGACGGCGGAGGTGGCCAGGCCCGGCAGGTCGAGGGAGAGCCGCCCGGTCGTGCCCCGCCCGGTCGTGCCCCGCCCGGTCGTGCCCCGCCCGGTCGTGCCCCGCCCGGTCGTGCCCCGCCCGGTCGTCACCTGCCCGGTGGTGGCCTGCTCGGACGTGACTCGCTCCACCCGGATCGCCCGGGCGCCGATCACGGCCGCCACCACGCCGATCGGCGCGTTGATCAGGAAGATCCACCCCCAGTGGGCGTTCTCGCTGAGAAAGCCGCCGGTGAGGGGGCCGATCGCGAGGGCCAGGGCGCCGACCGCGCTCCAGACGCCGACGGCCGTCGCCCGCTCGCGCGGGTCGGGGAAGATCCGCGGCAGCAAAGCCAGCGTGGCCGGTGTCACCAGCGCCGCACCGAGCCCCTGCAGGGCCCGCGCGCCGATCAGCGTCTCCTGGTTCCAGGCCAGGCCCGCCGCCACCGAGGCGAGCGTGAAGACCGCCAGGCCGGTGAAGAACGCCGTCCGGGGGCCGAAGACGTCAGCGAGGCGTCCCCCGGCGAGCAGCAGACCCGCGAAAACCAGGATGTACGCGCTCACGATCCACTCCAGGCCGGAGATCGTCAGCGCCAGATCGCGCTGGATCGTGGGCAAGGCCACGTTGACGACGTTGTTGTCCAAATAGGTCATGAATGTCGCAAGCGCCACCGCGACGAGCGCCCACCACCGTCCAGACATGAGTCCTCCTCCTGTACGAGGTACATGTACGGCGTACATGTACGATGCATAGGAAAACTTGTACGGCGTATAGTTGTCAAGCGCGGAGGTAGTGAGGGAGCGGACCATGGCTGACACGGAGCGGCTGAGCCGCCGGACGCTGGTGGAGAAGGCCGTGGAGGTGGCCGACTCCGAGAGCCTCGACGCCGTCACGGTGCGGCGGCTGGCCCAGGAGCTCGGCGTGACACCGATGGCGCTGTATTGGCACGTCAAGAACAAGGACCAGTTGCTCGCCTGCCTCTCCGACCACCTGCTGGCCGAGGTGACGCCCGAGTTCGACCCCGGCGCGCCGTGGAACCTCCGGCTGCGCGCGATGGTCGAGGCGCTGGTGGGGGTGATGCGCCGGCACCGGTTCATGCCGGGGCTGTTCGCGCTGGTCAAAGAGGAGGAGGTGCCCAGCTTCACCCGCGCGACCGAGGTCGTGCTCGACCTGCTGTCCCTGGCGGGCTTCACGCTCGCGGAGGGCTGGGCCGTGTCCCACTACCTCCTGAAGGGCGCGATCGCCCTCGTCGACGGCGAGCCGGGGTGCCCCCGTACGCTCACGGCCGCCCAGGCGGCCGAGTGGCGGCGGCAGAAGCGGCTCGCCCTGGAACGGCTGCCCGCCGACGAGTTCCCCCGGATGGTGGAGTTCGCGAAGCTGATGGAGAACGAGACCGACGTGGAGGCGTACTACACGTTCGGCCTGGACCTCCTGATGAGCGGCGTCGAGACCATGGCCGCTCGGAAGTCGCAGGGTGGCGCGGCGGACGACCCCAGGTCATGAGCCCGATGACCAAAGATGCGCATCCGTGATGTTTCGGACGTCAACCACTGCACCTTCCGGCACGTGAGACACATGCACACAACTGTGATCTTCGCGCTCCGCGTGCCGCAGAAAGGGAAGTCCCGTGGCTATCAAGTTGCCGGGCGGTCGGACTATCGGCCTTGTGACGGCTGGTGCTCTGGTGGGGTCGGTTCTGGTTCTGGGTGGGGCGGCGACGGCTTCGTCGGCGAGTGGTGGCGCGTACTACGCGTGTGTGAACAAGTCGACGCGGTATATGCGTTTGGTCGGGGTGACGACCACGTGTAAGGCGACTGAGTACAAGGTGTCGTGGAACCAGTCGGGTCCGCAGGGTCCGGCGGGTCCGGCGGGGATCGGCGGCACGGGCGCGCAGGGTCCCCAGGGTCCGCGTGGTCTGCAGGGCCCGCGTGGCCTGCAGGGCCCGAAGGGCGACACCGGCGCTCAGGGTCCCAAGGGTGACGACGGCAAGACCGGCCCGCAGGGTGAGCGCGGCCTGGCGGGTCCGCAGGGCGCGAAGGGCGACGACGGCAAGGCCGGTCCCGCCGGCCCGCAGGGGCCGAAGGGTGACGACGGCAAGCCCGGCCCGGCCGGTCCGCAGGGCCCGAAGGGCAACGACGGCAGGAACGGCGAGCAGGGCCCGCGTGGTCTGCAGGGCCCGAAGGGCGACACCGGCCCGAAGGGGGACAAGGGCGAGAAGGGTGACACGGGCGCGCGTGGTCCCGCGGGTCCGGAGGGTCCGGCAGGTCCGGCGGGCGGAGGAGGATCCGCCACCGTCGTCACCAAGGCCGAAGCCCTCTATCTGCCGGCCAGTGGTGGCGGCGACTCCATCATGTGCCCGAGCGGAACCATCGCCACAGGAGGTGGCTTCATCACCGGCGGCTCGGGCCAGACACCCAACATCACCACCAACGCGCCCTCCCTGGACGACGACGGCAAGGCGGTCGGTTGGAGGCTCTGGGGCAAGAGCGTCCAGGGCACCATCTACGTGCTGTGCCTGAAGAGCTAGCGAGCACGGTGCGCGACGCGTGAACTGCCAGTGCGCGGATGTGGTCCAAGGCAGACAAAGCTGACTGTACGGCCTGACTCGGAGCGCTGATGCGCATACGTGACGTTTGTTTCGCCAACCATCCCTTTCTCTCACACGTGTATCACTCGTAGCTCTTGTTCAAAGCACCTCGTGTGCCGCAGAAAGGGAAGTCCCGTGGCTATCAAGTTGCCGGGCGGTCGGACTATCGGCCTTGTGACGGCTGGTGCTCTGGTGGGGTCGGTTCTGGTTCTGGGTGGGGCGGCGACGGCTTCGTCGGCGAGTGGTGGCGCGTACTACGCGTGTGTGAACAAGTCGACGCGGTATATGCGTTTGGTCGGGGTGACGACCACGTGTAAGGCGACTGAGTACAAGGTGTCGTGGAACCAGTCGGGTCCGCAGGGTCCGGCGGGTCCGGCGGGGATCGGCGGCACGGGCGCGCAGGGTCCCCAGGGTCCGCGTGGTCTGCAGGGCCCGCGTGGCCTTCAGGGTCCGAAGGGCGATGAGGGCAAGGCCGGTCCGGCCGGCCCGCAGGGCCCGAAGGGCGATGACGGCAAGACCGGTCCGCAGGGCGAGCGCGGCCCGGCCGGCCCGCAGGGCCCGAAGGGCGACGACGGCAAGCCCGGCCCGCAGGGCCCGAAGGGCGACGACGGCAAGCCCGGCCCGCAGGGTCCCAAGGGCGATGACGGCAAGGCCGGTCCGGCGGGTCCGCAGGGTCCCAAGGGCGATGACGGCAAGGCCGGTCCGGCGGGCCCGCAGGGTCCCAAGGGCGAGGACGGCAAGGCCGGTCCCGCCGGCCCGCAGGGGCCGAAGGGTGCCGACGGCAAGGCCGGCGAGCAGGGTCCGCGTGGTCTGCAGGGGCCCCAGGGTGAGCGCGGCCTGGCCGGTCCGCAGGGCCCGAAGGGCGAGACCGGAGCGCAGGGCCCGGCCGGTTCGCTCACCGTGTCGACCCTCACCGACTCGTTCAACTTCCCGGGCAACGGCGGCTCCGAGACCCTGAGCTGTGGCACCGGCAAGATCGCCACTGGTGGCGGGTTCGTCGCCACCTCCACCTCCCCGCAGATCAGCGCGAGCGCTCCGGTGCTGGTCGGTGGCAAGCCGACGGGGTGGAAGGTCAGCGGCAAGAACGCCTCCGGCACCATCTACGTGATCTGCGCCGCGGGCTGATCCTTTCGATCGGCGTCCACCGAAGACGCGCGGGATGTGCCGGCCCGGGCCCGGCACATCCCGGACGGCGCATCGCGGACTAGGCGGGACGATCAGGTGCTAGTCGCCTCTCTTTACCGTGGGCGCTTACTCGTTGCGGAGATGTACATACGTGATGTTTAGGGTGCAAACCTCCGTACCGCCTTGCGCGTGAACCACATGCATCTCTGTTCGCGTTCTACGCACCTCGCGTGCTTCGGAAGGGAAGACCTATGGCGGTCAGGTTGCCGGGCGGTCGGACTATCGGCCTTGTGACGGCTGGTGCTCTGGTGGGGTCGGTTCTGGTTCTGGGTGGGGCGGCGACGGCTTCGTCGGCGAGTGGTGGCGCGTACTACGCGTGTGTGAACAAGTCGACGCGGTATATGCGTTTGGTCGGGGTGACGACCACGTGTAAGGCGACTGAGTACAAGGTGTCGTGGAACCAGTCGGGTCCGCAGGGTCCGGCGGGTCCGGCGGGGATCGGCGGCACGGGCGCGCAGGGTCCCCAGGGTCCGCGTGGTCTGCAGGGCCCGCGTGGCCTTCAGGGTCCGAAGGGCGATGAGGGCAAGGCCGGTCCGGCCGGCCCGCAGGGCCCGAAGGGCGATGACGGCAAGACCGGTCCGCAGGGCGAGCGCGGCCCGGCCGGCCCGCAGGGCCCGAAGGGCGACGACGGTAAGCCTGGTCCGCAGGGCCCGAAGGGTGACGACGGCAAGCAGGGACCGCAGGGTCCCAAGGGTGACGACGGCAAGAACGGCGTCGCCAGTGTCTCGTACAAGTCGGCCGAGTTCAGCTTCGGCCTCGGCGGCGGCTCGAAGAGCCTGAGCTGCGACAGCGGGACGTACGCGACCGGCGGCGGCTACCGCGGCACCAACATCGTCGGTGAGGTCACCACCAACGGCCCGATCATCACCGGAGGCAAGCCGACCGGCTGGGAGGTCAAGGGGTCCGTCGGCACCAAGGGCACCATGTACGTCATCTGCGTCGGCGCCTGAGCCGACCACACGCCGGAGGGTGGAGTCCGTGGGGGCTCCACCGTACGGCGCTCCAAATGCTTGCCGTACGCGACGAGGCGTTGGCGTACGGCACGGCGAAGGCCCTTCCGGAGGGGTTACCGGAGGGGCCTTCGCGCTTTTCCGCCCCGCTGCCGCTCCCGGAGGCCACGCGACAGGTACGGGCGGCCCGCGTCGCCCCGGAAGGCCGTTGCCGGTCCCAGGGACTAGGGTGGCTGGTCGTGATCGAGCCTCCTTACGTCCGAGTCGCCCGGGCCGCGTACGACGCGATGGCGGAGGACTACGTCGACTTCACCCGGCACTCGCTGGCCGGCAAGCCCTTCGAACGCGCGATGCTCGCCTCGTACGCCGAGCTCGTGCGGACGTCGGGCCTCCCGGGCCCGGTGGCCGAGGTCGGCTGCGGAACCGGCCGGATCACGGCCCACCTGCACGCACTCGGCCTCGACGTCTTCGGCGTCGACCTGTCGCCGGGGATGATCGCGGTGGCCCGCCGGGATCACCCGCACATCCGGTTCGAGGAAGGCCGCCTCGCGGCCCTGGACATCGCCGACGAGTCCCTGAGCGGCGTGGTCGCCTGGTATTCGATCATCCACACGCCGCCGGAGGAGCACCCGGCGGTGCTGGCCGAGTTCCACCGGGTGCTGGCGCCCGGCGGTCATCTCCTGCTCGCCTTCCAGGTCGGCCAGGCCGGCGACGAGCCGTTCCACCTCGCGGAGGCGTTCGGGCATCAGGTGGCGCTCGACTTCCATCGCGTCTCGCCGGACCACCTGACCCGGCTGCTGGCCGACGCGGGAGTCCCCGTGATCGCCCGCCTGCTCTGCGAACGCGAGGAGTCCGAACGGACCCCCCAGGCCTACCTCGTCGCCCGCAAACGCTAGGGCGTCGCGGTCAGGTCCACTCCACGTGGGCCCGTACGGCCCCGGCGTCGTCGACCCAGCCCTTGGACGCCGCGTACTCCAGCATCCGGTCGAGCTTGTCCAGCCACTCCGGGTCCCGGCCGTGGTCACCGGCCAGGCGGATGATCTCCTCCCGGGTGAGCCAGACATGGTCCGGGCGCCGGGCCGTCACCTTGAAGGCGGTGAAGTCCTCCGCGTCGTGAAGAGACCGGGGAGTCAGTTCCGCGTCAAGCCACACTGTCTTCTCCTCTGCCGGAGGCGACGATCACCGGAGCGACTTTACGCGCTCTCACCCCGGATGAACCGTCCGATCACATTGGTCCCGGGGCACCGTTCATGCAACGGTGTAACTTTGCACCACATCGCGCCCTTTGTGGTCGACGCGTATCCGCACGGAAAGACGTCTCATGAGAATCCACGCCACGCTTGTCGGCGCCTTCTTCGTATCCCTGATCGTTCCCGCCGTGGCGTGGCCGGCGGCCGCGAGCGCTCCCGAACCCGGGTTGGCCCTACCGGCCGGGGCGGACATGATCCGTTGCCCGAAGCCGACCCGGACGGTCGGCAGCAGCGGTGAGCTGCGCAAGGCGCTCAGGTCGGCACGCCCGGGCGCCGTCATCCGGCTGCGGCCCGGCACCTACCGAGGCAGGTTCGTCGCCCGGACCTCGGGCACGCCGAAGAAGCCGATCTTCCTGTGCGGCACCGGCCCAGCGGTGCTGGACGGCGGCGGCGTCGGCAAGGGGTACGGCTTCCACCTCGACCGGGCCTCCTACTGGCGCCTGCTGGGCTTCACCGTCCGGAACAGCCAGAAGGGCGTCATGGCGGACGGCACACGGGGTTCGGTCATCCAGGGCCTCGTCGTCCGCGACATCGGCGACGAGGCGGTGCACCTGCGCGCCTTCAGCAGCGGCAACACCGTCCAGTACAACCTCATCGACAACACCGGCCTGCGTCGCGCGGAGTTCGGCGAGGGCGTCTACCTCGGCTCGGCGAAGTCGAACTGGGGCCGATACTCCGGCGGGCGGATGGACCGGAGCGACCGGAACGTGGTGCGCGGAAACGTGATCCGGTCCAGGGCCGAGGCGGTGGACGTCAAGGAGGGCACCCGTGGGGGCCGCATCATCGGCAACCACTTCGAGGGGTCGGCGCTCGTCGCCGCGACCGCCGACTCCTGGGTCGACGTCAAGGGCAACGGCTACCTGATCGAGGGCAACTCCGGCATCGACACGCCGGTGGACGGCTTCCAGACCCACGAGCTCGTCGACGGCTGGGGCACCGGCAACGTCTTCCGGAAGAACACCATGAATCTCAGGGGTGCCTCCGGAGTCGGCATCAACGACACGGTGGGCGGCAACCGGATCACCTGCGACAACAAGGCCGTCGGCGGCCGTCTCACCAAGAACGGCAGGTGTTCCTGACGCCTCCGGGCGCCACACCTCACCTGCCCACGCCTCACCGACCCGCGTCATAGACCGGCGTCTTACCGACCCGCGTCCTACTGGCCCACGCGGCCGTCGACGCACTCCCGCAGCAGGTCCGCGTGGCCGCAGTGCCGGGCGTACTCCTCGATCCGGTGCACCAGCAGGTCCCGGACGGGGATGGCGTCCTTCCCCAGACGCACGCCGAGATCCGGGTGCTCGGCCAGCGCGGCGTCGGTGGCCGCCTGCTCGCGGGCGAGGTCGGCGTACGCGGCGTCGACCACCGCCTGATCGGCGACCGCTCCGCCGAAGTCCCCACCCGGGCCGTACAGCTTCGGCAGCGGGTCGCCGGGCAGGATCCAGCCGCGCCAGTCCCGCTCCACCTCGGCGAGGTGCCGGAGCAGGCCGAGCAGCGACATCGTCGACGGCGGCACCGACCGGCGGGCCAGTTGCTCCGCGCTGAGACCCTCGCACTTCATCAGCAGGGTCAGCCGGTAGTTCTTCAGGTAGTCCCGCAGTGTGGCCAGTTCGCCTTCCGGACTGGCTTCGGCGTTCTCGCGGGGATCGTCAGCCGGATCCACCCACATGTCCGAATAGACGGTCGCCTGAGTCCACCGCTGGGGTTCGTCGCTCATCGTGCTCATGCTGCTCCCCCGGTCACCCGTCCCGCCAGCGATTTTCCTCGCCACTGCCCGCAGACCGGCAACCGCCGGCATGGGCTGGTGTCCCTCATAGAACCGACCGGAACTAGGGAAGCAGAGTCAGCGTGAGACAGTGGCGAGGGCGGACGACAGAGAAGTCGCGGCGGTCGAGGGTGGCGATCCGCCGTACGCCGAGACGTTCGGCCATCGCGATCACCGAAGCGTCGGCGGGATCGAGGCGTAGGGCCGGATAGGCGCGCACCAGTTCGGCCATGCGATTCACATCCGCGGGAGTGAGGGAGACAAGGCTGAAGCCGCCGGTGCTCGTGGTGGTGTGAAGGTGATCGAGGAAAGCCGCGTGAGTCAAAGGTCCACCGTACTTGTTGATCAGCCGGCAAGCCTCGATCAGAACAGGTACGGGTAGTAGAAGCGGCCCGGGAAGCTCTTCCAAGAGGCGTACGCACACTTGGTGGTGCTTGTCGCCGCGGTGAGCGGCGGCCACGAGCGGGCCGGTATCAAGCAGGGTTCTCACGCTCGACTAGTAAAGTGCTCATGAAGATAGTCTTCAGCGCGTTCCGCCAAATCGGCAGGGCCGTCGTCGAGAATTCCCGCGAACAGGATGCGTCGGCGCGCTTCTCGTGCGGGGACGGGCGCTTCTTCGACGTCGGCAGATTCGCGACCGGGCGTGAACGTACCGGGTATGTAGCTGGACAATTCAGGATCAATCTCGACCAAATGCAGCAGGCGCCGCGCCTGGTGGGCAGGGAGCCTGTCGACCAGGTCATGCAGTCCGTCATGCGCGGGAGACGCCACACCTCGAGTGTACGACACGCCTGGTCGGACGGGCGGAGTTCGGGAGATGGCTGAGCGTGCCGTCCGCGCCGTCGAATTTCGAGCGATTCGAAGACTGCGCCGCGTTTCGAGTCCCGGCTCCTGACCAGGTCGGCACCCCAAGGCCGAGGCCCTTCCGGACGGGGTGTCCGGAAGGGCCTCGGGTAACGATCAGCCGAAGACGCGGGGCAGGGCCGAGGTGTGGGCCTCGCGAAGCTCCTCGACCGGGACGTCGAGAACGCCCTCGACCACGAACGCGTCGCCGCCGGTGAGGCCGAGCCCGGAGCAGGGCACCTCGTACCGGGCGCACAGGTCGGCGAACGCGTCGAACGCCTCCGGCCGGACGCACACGAGCGCACGCGCGGCCGACTCGCTGAACAGGTCGGTGAACGCGTCGTCGCCCGGCAGCGTCACCGTGCAGCCGACGCCCCGGGAGAGGCACGCCTCGGCCAGGGCGATCGCGAGACCGCCGTCGGAGAGGTCGTGGGAGCCCTCCAGCAGCCCGCGGGCCGCCGCCTCGGCCAGCACCGCGCCCAGGGCGCGCTCGGCCTCCAGGTTCACCTGGGGCGGCAGCCCGCCCAGGTGGCCGTGGACCACATGCGCCCACTCAGAGCCGCCGAACTCCTCGCGGGTCTCGCCCAGCAGCAGCACGCGCAGGCCGGCCTCCGGGAAGCCCGGCCTGACCCGCCGTGCCACGTCGTCGATCACGCCCAGCACGCCGATCACGGGGGTCGGGTTGATCGGGGTCGAGCCGGTCTGGTTGTAGAACGACACGTTCCCGCCGGTGACCGGCACGCCGAGGGTGCGGCAGGCGTCGGCGAGCCCGCGTACGGCCTCCGAGAACTGCCACATGACCTCGGGGTCCTCCGGCGAGCCGAAGTTGAGGCAGTTGGTGACCGCGAGCGGCTTCGCGCCGGTCACGGCGACGTTCCGGTACGCCTCCGACAGCGCGAGCTGCGCCCCGCTGTACGGGTCGAGCCGGGCGTAGCGGCCGTTGCCATCGGTCGCCAGCGCGATGCCCCGGGTGGTCTCCTCCGCCCCCGGCATCGCCTCGGAGATCCGCAGCATGCCGGCGTCGGCGGGCTGGGCCAGGACGGTGTTGCCCCGCACGTACCGGTCGTACTGCGAGGTCACCCACTCCTTCGACCCGAGGTTGGGCGAGCCGAGCAGGGTGAGCAGGGTCTCGCGCAGGTCGGTGGGCCGCGGCAGGCGCTCCGGGCCGTCGGCGTTGAGCGCCGCCTGCCCGGCGGGCTCGTGGAACGGGCGCTCGTAGACCGGGCCCTCGTCGGCGGCGGTGCCCGGCGGGATGTCGACGATGACCTCGCCGTCCCACGTCATGACGAGCCTGCCGGAGTCGGTGACCTCGCCGATCACGGTCGCCGGGACGTCCCACTTGTCGCAGATCGCCATGAAGGCCGGGATGTCGTCGGGTGTGACGACCGCCATCATGCGTTCCTGCGACTCGCTCATCAGGATCTCCTCGGGCCGCAGCGAGGGATCGCGCAGCGGGACGAGGTTCAGGTCCACCCGCATGCCGCCGGTGCCCTTGGCGGCCAGCTCGGTGGTCGCGCAGGACACCCCGGCCGCGCCGAGGTCCTGGATGCCGACGACCACGTCCGCCTGGTAGAGCTCCAGGCAGCACTCGATCAGCAGCTTCTCCATGAACGGGTCGCCGACCTGTACGGCGGGCCGCTTGGCCTGCGACTCGTCCTCGAAGGTGGCCGACGCGAGCACCGACGCGCCGCCGATGCCGTCCGCGCCGGTACGCGCGCCGAACAGCACGACCTTGTTGCCGGGGCCGGGGGCGGTGGCGAGCTTGATCTGGTCCTTGCGCAGCAGGCCGACGCAGAGGGCGTTGACCAGCGGGTTGCCGATGTAGCAGGGGTCGAAGACGACCTCGCCGCCGATGTTGGGCAGGCCGAGGCAGTTGCCGTAGTGGCTGATGCCCTCCACCACCCCCGGCAGCACCCGGCGCGTGTCGGGCTGGTTCGCCCCGCCGAAGCGCAGTGAGTCCATGACCGCGATCGGCCGGGCGCCCATCGACATGATGTCGCGCACGATGCCGCCGACGCCGGTCGCGGCGCCCTGGTGCGGCTCGACGTACGACGGGTGGTTGTGCGACTCGATCTTGAAGGTGGCGGCCCAGCCGTCGCCGATGTCGACCACGCCGGCGTTCTCGCCCATGCCGACGAGCAGGGCCTCCGACTCGGGCGCCTTGGTCCCGAACTGCCGCAGGTGGACCTTCGACGACTTGTAGGAGCAGTGCTCGCTCCACATCACCGAGTAGATCGCCAGCTCGGAGCCGGTCGGCCGCCGCCCGAGGATCTCCCGTACGCGCTGGTACTCGTCGTCCTTCATGCCCAGCTCGGCGTACGGCTGGCGCTCGCCGGGCGTCTCCTGCGCGCGCTTCACGCTGTCGGTGTTCATTGGTCGCTCACCGCTCCCGGTCATCACGCGTTCACCAGTCTCTTGAGGATCGAGGTGAAGAAGCCGCGGCCGTCCACGCTCGGCGCGCCGGTCAGGTCCTCGACCGCGTGCTCGGGGTGGGGCATGAGGCCGACGACGTTCCCGGCCTCGTTGGCGATCCCCGCGATGTCGTTGAGCGAGCCGTTGGGGTTGCCGCCGGCGTAGCGGAAGACCACCCGGCCCTCGCCCTCCAGCGCCGCCAGCGTGGCGGCGTCGGCGACGTAGCGGCCCTCGCCGTGCTTGATCGGCAGCACGATCTCCTGGCCGTCCGCGAAGTCCGAGGTCCAGGCCGTACGCGTGCTCTCGACGCGGATGCGCTGGTCGCGGCAGATGTAGTGCAGGCCCTCGTTACGGGTCAGCGCGCCCGGCAGCAGGTGCGCCTCACAGAGGATCTGGAAGCCGTTGCAGGTGCCGAGCACGGGCAGCCCGGCCTGCGCGGCCGGGATCAGCTCGGTCATGAGGGGGGAGAACCGGGAGATCGCCCCACAGCGAAGGTAGTCGCCGTAGGAGAACCCGCCGGGCAGGAAGACGGCGTCGACGCCCTTGAGGTCGTGGTCGGCGTGCCACAGCGGCACGGCCTCCGCTCCGGCCAGCCGTACGGCTCGCGCGGCATCCTGGTCGTCGAGTGTTCCGGGGAAGGTGACGACGCCCACCCGGGCAGCGCTCATGACTGTGTTCCCTCCAAGGATCGCCGCCAGGCCGGACGTCACCGTCTCATGTGCCGGACGGCGGTCAGTGGCGGTACACCTCAGAGTATCGGAGCCGCCAAATCAGCCGCTCTGGCGGAGCCCCGAACCGATCGGGCCGCGTCATGCGCCACACCTGCCGCGCCGTGCGCCGGCGCGGCCGGTGGCCGGAGCCTTCAGACCCCGGCCAGGTGGCGGTCGAGAGTGAGATGGTGGGCGATGGCGTCCTCGGCCCAGTCGAGCTCCTTGCACATCCGCACGGTCGTGCCGCGGCCGGGCGTGATGTCGAAGGACAGGTCGTCCAGGACGGCCCGCATGATCAGGATTCCTCTGCCGTGCTCGGTCTCCGCCGGCGGGTGCTGCCGGGGGATCATGTGCAGCCCCTGGCCGCCGTCGGCGACGCGCAACTCACATCGGCCGTTGCCGATCGTGGCCATGACCTCGTAACGGTTGGCCGGTCCACCGTGCCTGACGGCGTTGGCGCACGCCTCGGACGTGGCCAGGAGTATGTCGGACACGCACTCCTCGGTCACCCCGAGCGACCGGAGCGCGTTCCCCACCACACGGCGGACCATCGGGATGCCGATCGCATCCCTCGGCATGGCCAGCGAGAACTCAATATCCACCGGACCCCTCCCCGGTGTCGAAGGTCACCACGGTAGGCTTCCCCGATGAATCAGGGCTAACCGCAAAATCACGGTCCTGTTATTCGGGGCGTGCCTCATGGGTGGGTTTAAGACGACCTATGTCCCATTTACGAGGGAGAAGTCAGGGGCACGGCTGTGTGAAATGCACCACTTCACTCCGCGATGCTGATCGCGAAGTCCTCGATCACCGTGTTGGCCAGCAGGGTTTCGGCCATCTTTCGGACCTCCGAAAGGGCGGCCTCGTCGGCGGGCCCGTCCAGCTCCAGCTCGAACCGCTTGCCCTGCCGCACCTCGGAGACCCCGGAGAAGCCGAGCCGCGGCAGCGCCCGGGCGATCGCCTGGCCCTGCGGGTCGAGGATCTCCGGCTTGAGCATGACGTCGACGATGACGCGCGCCACGATGTGCCTCCAATTTCGGGTGGACCCGCCGGCTTTCGGGGGCCCGCCAACTTCAGGTGGGTCCGTTTTCGGGGTCAAGCCTAGTGGCGGCCCGGCGACGCGCTCGCGACGGGCCGCGCGGCGGGCCACGCAGTCCCGCGACGGGCCGCGCCGCGGGTCATGCGACGTGGGCCACACAGTCCCGCGACGGGCCGCGCCGCGGGTCATGCGACGGGCCACGCGAAGGACGTGGCCGCGAGGCGGAGGGGTGTGGCGCCTCACACCCCGGGAATCGGAGAGGTGTGGACAGGAGGAGGCGGGGTCTTGCGCGTAGGGGTGTGAGTTCTGCCACGATGTCCGCATATGCGACCGGTCGCCCCACCCCCGCGACCGTGCGCCGACCCTATCCGGCCCTCCGGCGGTGGCGACCCCACCTGTGGGGGGCAAGAGACGCACAGGAGCGGCATGTGACAGCCCACGCCCCTCGCGGTGCCGACGCACCCCCGGAGCTCGTCCAACTGCTCACCCCCGAGGGAGAGCGGGTCGAGCATCCCGACTACGACATCGAGCTGACCGCCGAAGAGGTCCGCTCCCTCTATCGCGACCTGGTCCTCGTACGCCGCATCGACCTGGAGGCCGTCGCGCTCCAGCGGCAGGGCGAGCTCGGCCTCTGGGCGTCCCTGCTCGGGCAGGAGGCCGCGCAGGTCGGGTCGGGCCGGGCGCTCACCGGCGCCGACATGGCCTTCCCCACCTACCGTGAGCACGGCGTGGCCTGGTGCCGCGACGTCGACCCGGTCAACCTGCTCGCGCTGTTCCGCGGCGTGAACAACGGCGGGTGGAACCCGGCCGAGCACAACTTCCACCTCTACACGATCGTCATCGGCTCCCAGACCCTGCACGCGGTCGGCTACGCCATGGGCATCCAGCGCGACGGCGGGGACTCCGCGGCGATCGTCTACTTCGGCGACGGCGCGACCTCCCAGGGCGACGTGAACGAGTCCTTCATCTGGGCCTCGGTGTTCAACGCCCCGGTGGTGTTCTTCTGCCAGAACAACCAGTGGGCGATCTCCGAGCCGCTGGAGAAGCAGTCGAAGATCCCCCTCTACAAGAGGGCGTCGGGCTTCGGCTTCCCCGGCATCCGGGTCGACGGCAACGACGTGTTCGCCTGCCTGGCCGTGACCCGCGCCGCGCTGCGGAACGCCCGCGAGGGACAGGGCCCGACCCTGATCGAGGCGTTCACCTACCGGATGGGCGCGCACACCACCTCCGACGACCCCACCCGCTACCGCCTCGCGAACGAGCTGGAGGCCTGGAAGCTGAAGGACCCCATCGAGCGGGTCAAGGCGTACCTGTTCAAGAACGAGCTCGCCGACCAGGAGTTCTTCGAGAAGGTCGACGCGGAGGCCGACGCGCTCGGCAAGGACGTGCGCGACCGGTGCCTCGCGCTGCCCGACCCGCCGCCCGGGGCTATCTTTGATCACGTGTACGCGGGCGCCCACGCACTCCTCGACGAGGAACGCGAGCAGTATCTGACCTACCTGGCGGGATTCGAGCGATGACCACACTGACTCTCGCCAAGGCGTTGAACGAGGGACTGCGCCGCTCGATGGAGGACGACGCCAAGGTCCTCCTGATGGGAGAGGACGTCGGCAAGCTCGGCGGCGTCTTCCGGGTGACCGACGGCCTGCAGAAGGACTTCGGCGAGGACCGCGTGATCGACACGCCGCTCGCCGAGTCGGGGATCATCGGCACGGCGATCGGCCTGGCCCTGCGCGGTTACCGGCCCATCTGCGAGATCCAGTTCGACGGGTTCGTGTTCCCCGCCGCCGACCAGATCATCACGCAGCTCGCCAAGATGCCGCTGCGGTCGCTCGGCACGCTGAAGCTGCCGGTGGTCGTGCGCATCCCCTGCGGCGGCGGCATCGGGGCGGTCGAGCACCACTCCGAGTCGCCGGAGGTGTACTTCACCCACACCGCCGGCCTGCGGGTGGTCGCGTGCTCCAACCCCGCCGACGCGTACACCATGATCCAGGACGCGGTCCGCTGCGACGACCCGATCATCTTCTTCGAGCCCAAGCGCCGTTACTGGGACAAGGCCGAGGTGGACCTCGCCGCTCCCGGCCTGCCGCTCGACCGCGCCCGCGTCGTACGGCCCGGCCGGGACGTCACGCTCGTGGCGTACGGGCCGATGGTGAAGACCTGCCTGGAGGCCGCCGCGGCGGCCGAGGAGGAGGGACGGGACATCGAGGTGATCGACCTGCGCTCGCTCAACCCCCTGGACGCCGAGGTGCTGACCGAGTCGGTGACGCGGACCGGCCGCTGCGTGGTCGTCCACGAGGCCCCGGTCTTCACCGGGTTCGGGGCCGAGATCGCGGCGCGGGTCACCGAGCGCTGCTTCTACCACCTGGAGGCCCCGGTGCTGCGGGTGGGCGGGTTCTCCACGCCGTACCCGCCGTCCCGGCTGGAGGAGCACTACCTGCCCGACCTCGACCGGGTGCTCGACGCCGTCGACCGCTCGTTCGCGTACTGAGGGGAGAGATCTGATGCTCCGCGAGTTCAGGCTCCCCGACGTCGGCGAGGGGCTGACCGAGGCCGAGATCGTCAGGTGGCACGTCACCCCGGGCGACTCCGTGAAGATCAACCAGACGATCGTGGAGATCGAGACGGCCAAGGCCGTGGTCGAGCTGCCCTGCCCGTACGAGGGCACGGTGTCGGCCCTGATGGCAGACGAGGGCCAGACGGTCGACGTGGGCGCCCCGATCATCTCGGTCCGTACGGGCGACGGCGAGGGCCCGGCCGACGCCGGCCGGGAGGCGCTGGCGGACGACCTGGTGCCGGACGTGAAAGACGGCGCCGAGCCGAAGAAGGAGAAGCGCCAGCCGGTGCTCGTCGGGTACGGCGTGAAGACGTCCGCGACCCGCCGCCGTCCCCGCAAGCCCGCCCCGCCCGCTCCTGCTCCGTCCACCCCTGTTTCGGCCGCTCCCGCTTCGTCCGCTCCTGTTTCGGCCGCCCGCACCTCCACCGCCCCTGCTGCGCCGGCCCCGGCCGCGTACACCCCACCGGCCCCCGCGGCCACCCCGCCAGCCTCGCCCTCTGCGCCCGCGAACGGGCACGCGGCCTCGGCCCGGGTTCAGGTCCTGGCGAAGCCGCCGGTGCGCAAGCTCGCCAGGGACCTCGGCGTCGACCTGACGGCCCTCACCGGCACCGGCCCGCAGGGGTCGATCACCCGGGCCGACGTGGAGGCCGCGGTGGCGGCGCCCGCCCCGGCGACCTCGGTGGCCGCAGGGGCGCGGGAGGAGTACATCCCGGTCAGGGGAGTCAGGAAGGCGACCGCGCAGGCCATGGTGGCCAGCGCGTTCTCGGCTCCGCACGTGACGGAGTGGCTCCAGGTCGACGTGACCGAGACGATGGAGGCCGTACGGCGGCTGCGGACACTGCCCGAGTTCGCCGAGGTCAAGGTGTCGCCGCTGCTCCTGGTGGCGAAGGCGCTGATCACGGCGGTGAAGCGGCACCCGATGGCGAACGCCTCGTGGACCGGCGAGGAGATCGTGGTCAAGCACTACGTGAACCTCGGCATCGCCGCCGCCACCGACCGCGGCCTCATCGTGCCGAATATCAAGGACGCCGACGCGATGTCGCTGCCCGGCCTGGCGCGGGCGCTCGGCGAGCTCACCGAGCGGGCGCGGGCGGGGAAGTGCCAGCCGGCCGAGCTGACCGGCGGCACGATCACGATCACCAACGTGGGGGTCTTCGGCGTCGACGCCGGAACGCCGATCCTGAATCCGGGAGAGGTGGCGATCCTCGCCATCGGGCAGATCAGGGACATGCCCTGGGTGGTCGACGGGCAGCTCGCGGTCCGGAAGGTGACCACGCTGGCACTGTCGTTCGACCACCGCGTGGTCGACGGCGAACTCGGTTCGTACGTCCTGCGCGACGTCGGCGCCATGCTGGAGGACCCTCTGCGCATGCTCGCCTGGAGCTGACGCACACGATTCCCCCGCACGCGATTCGCTGAAGGGCCGGAGACCGGTGGCGGTCTCCGGCCCTTCCTGCCGGCAGGGCCGCGAAGTAGTGACCAGAGGTCCGCCTCCCCTCCCCGGGGAGGCGGACCTTCGCCATGAGAAAGAAGGCCCGTGAGAAGGGCCGGGAAAATGAACGCCAAAGGCTCAACGAAAACCGGGCGAGTGGGTGAACCGCCTTCTGGCGACGCGCGGTGCGCTATCCGTTGTTCGTCGTCGGCTCTGCACACGCCGCAATGAACGGCACGGCTGACAAAAAAACTTCCGTTACCCCGAAATCCACCGATACTGCGGGAGTCGTCAATGAGCATGCGAATAACGGCACCTTCGGTGGTGCGCTCCCTCGCGGTGGCGGTCCTCGCCTCCACGGTTCCCTGGAAGGCGTCAAAGCACTTCCACACCGACGGCGAGATGCTCTGCCCCATGCCCGGCATCAGCGTCGAGACCTGAGGCGGCCCGGGGCGTACAAGCCGTCTGCAAGATCGGAACCAGTGACACTCAAGCACGGGTTCCTAGCCTCCCTACCGTGATTCGTGGAGACCACGGCCCGCTCGCGACGCGAGACGGGGGAGCGGCGACGATCGCCGGGTTCGCCGCCGTACTCGCCGAGGGCGCGGACATCCTGCGCGCCCTGAGCCGTCGTGCCACGCCTCTCTTCGAGGCGGGGAAGGCGATCGAGGAGTGGGCCGGCCGCCATCCCGGCGCCGGCCCCCGCCTCGTCCCAGGCGACCGCGACGAGTTCCGCCTGCTGCTGCGCCATCCCGACGGCGGGGTGGTGGCGCTGTCGGTGCCCCGAGGCGAGCGACCTCGGCCGGACGGACCGGACGAGGTCGCCGAGCGGTGCATCCCTCCGCGTGAGCTCGTGGAGGACGTCGAGCCGCTGGAGGACGGCGACCTGCGGGAGGCCGTGGCGGAGCTTCGCGCCCGGCGCGGCCTGCACGACCGGGCCGCCACGCTGGCCTGGCTGGCCGAGACGCCGTGGTCCGGGGAGCAGTTCGAGGCGCTCGTCGCCGGGATCGCGCGGCGGCGCCGCTTCCGGCGGCGCAAACAGGCCGAGCTCGGGCCGGGCCACCTCGCCTCCCACCGCGCCGACTTCGACCGCGTACGCGCCCTGTGGGTGACGGGCTCGGAACCGGTGAACGGCGAGCTGCTCCGCGGCGTCACCGCCTTGACCGGCTACCGGCAGGCCGTGGTGACGGTGGGCGAGCGGTGGGCCGGGGAGCTGCCCGCGCCGCTGCGCCACGCCGGTCTCGACACGCTGGTGGGCCCGGTCCCGTACGGCGACGGTTTTCTGACCGGCGTCGTGCTGGAGCGCCGGGCGGCGCGGGACGATCCGGAGACGCTCGCGGCGGCGGGTGAGGCCGCCTTCGGCGAGTGGCTCGTGGCACGGCGCGGCCGGGCCTCCGTCGAGTGCCAGTGGCTCTGACGCCCTCACTGTCGAAGACACCCACGTCGCCGGAGACGGCGGGGGTGCGGGAGATCACCCGGCGCGAGGGATGAGAGGATGAGCGCCGTGAAGAGCGCGGTCACCGGGCCGCGTGCGTCCCGTCCCAGGGAGAGTGCATGTTCCGCCACATCGTGCTGCTGAAGTGGACCGACGACGCCACCGAGGAGCAGGGCGCCGAGGTGGAAAGGCGGCTCAACGAGCTGCCGGGCGTCATCCCCGAGATCCGGAGCTACCAGATCGGCCCGGACGCGGGCGTCAACCAGGGCAACTTCTCCTTCGCCGTGACGGCCCTCTTCGACTCCCCGGAGGACTACGTCGTCTACCGGGACCACCCGGCTCACCTGGCGGTGGTCGAGGAGTGCATCGCGCCGATCCTCGCCGCCCGCACGGCCGTGCAGTACGCGGTCTGATCCGGGGCAACGCGCCCCGGGCACGGAACGACCGAGGGCGAGCGGACAGCGCCGCTCGTCCCGCCGTTCGCGCACGTGCCCTGCCGGACGATCACCGATGCCAGGCGGTGACAGGTCCGTACTGTGCCGCTTGCTGAAATCTCGTCTCGCCGCACACTTTCACCCCCTGCTCTGTGCGGGATCAAGGCCGCGCCCGATAACGATTCAGATACGCGAAGTGTGTTCACAAACATGAACGCATCCTGACCTGGGCCGCTGACTGTCGCCTCCCCGCCCTGCGGCTGTGACCTGCGTACCCGCCATTGACCGCGGCGGTAAGACGAGCGCATCGTTACGGAGCCAGGCGGTTGCCGGAACGGAGTGCCGCGCGTTCAGCCGGAGGTTCGACGCGCGTGAACCACGTGGACTGGTACGTTCTCGGCGGCTACTTCGTCGTGATGGTGGCGATCGGCATCTACTCGCACCGCCGCATCGGCGACATCAGCGACTTCTTCACGGCCGGCGGCAAGATGCCCTGGTGGCTGGCCGGCATCTCGCACCACATGTCCGGCTACAGCGCCGTCATGTTCACCGGGTACGCCGGGGTCGCCTACCTGTACGGCGTCACTTCCTATGTCACCTGGGCCTTCCCGATCGCGATCGGCATCGCCGCCGGTTCGGTGCTGTTCGCGCCGCGGCTGAACCGGATCCGTTCCAGGCTCAGGGTCAGCTCGCCGCTGGAGTTCCTCGCGAGGCGCTACAACGTGCCGACGCAGCAGGCGCTCGCGTGGTCCGGCGGCCTGCTCAAGATCGTTGACGTCGGCGCCAAGTGGGCCGCGATCGCCACGTTGCTGTCCACGTTCACCGGCCTGTCGCTCAACCAGGGCATCCTCATCACCGGCGCGGTCACCGCGGTCTACTGCACGGTCGGCGGCCTGTGGGCCGACGCGCTCACCGACTTCGGGCAGTTCGTCATCCAGTTGCTCGCCGGCGTCGTCATGCTGGTCGCCGTCCTGGGGAGGCTCGGCGGCGTCGACGCGATCGGCGGCCTATGGGACCGGCTCCCGGCCGGGCACGCACAGCCGCTCAACGGGCCGTTCACCGTGACGTTCCTGCTGGCGTTCCTGTTCATCAAGACGTTCGAGTACAACGGCGGCATGTGGAACCAGGCCCAGCGCTACATGGCGGCGCCGACGCCGGGGCAGGCGGCCCGGGGCGCCCGGCTGTCGGCCGCGCTGTGGGCGGTCTGGCCGCTCCTGCTGTTCTTCCCGATGTGGGCCGCGCCGCTGCTGGTCCACGCGAACAAGCCCGACGCCAGCGACTCCTACGCGCTGCTGACCACCCAGCTCATCCCGCACGGCCTGCTGGGCCTGGTGATCGCCGGTTTCTTCTCGCACACGATGGCGATGGCGTCCTCGGACGCCAACGCGATCGCCTCGGTCTTCACCCGCGACGTGATCCCGGTGCTGTCCCGCGCGGCGCGCGCCTGGGACACCCGGGCCGGCCTGATCGCGGCCCGGGTCACCACGGTCGCGTTCATCGCGTTGTCGATGACTGTGGCGACCCAGGTCAACAGCCCGGTGCTGAAGGACATCATCACGGTCGTCATCAAGTGGGTGGCCGGGCTCATCGGCCCGATCTCGATCCCGCTGCTGCTCGGCATGCTGCCGGCGTTCCGCCGGTCCGGGCCGACGGCCGCACTGGTCTCGTGGGCCGCCGGCCTGTTCGTCTTCTGGCTCACCAACTACGGCGTGAGCGGCGTCTCGACCGCCGTGGCGACGGCCGCGCCGGTGGCCACCTCGCTGGTGCTCTTCACGGTCATCGGCTTCCTCCGCCCGGAGAACACCCCCGAGCGGGAGGAACTGCTCACCACCGTCAACACCGACGCGACCGCCGCACCCTAGAAGGAGCTCTCGGGCAGGTCCATGAGGTCCTGCCCGGTGGCGGCGAGCACGCGGCGCTCGGCGGCCAGGCGGGGCAGGACGGTCTGGGCGAAGAACGCCGCCGCCCCGACCTTGCCCGTGTAGAAGTCCTTGTCCTGCTCCGAGACGGACAGCGCGTTCAGCGCCACCTCGGCCTGGCGCAGCAGCAGCCAGCCGAGGACCAGGTCGCCGAGCGCCATCAGGAACCGGGTCGTGTTGAGCCCGACCTTGTAGACCTCGCGCGGCGTCTCCATCGAGGAGATCGCCCAGCCGGCCATCGTGTCGGCCATCGCCTTCACCTCGTCGGCCGCCTCGTCGAGCAGCGCCCGCTCGACCTTCAGCCGTCCGTTGCCCGCCCCTGAGGCGGCGAACGCCTTGATCTCGCCGAGCAGCGACCCCAGCGCCGCGCCCTGGTTCCGCAGGACCTTGCGGAAGAACAGGTCCTGGCCCTGGATCGCGGTCGTGCCCTCGTACAGCGAGTCGATCTTCGAGTCGCGGATGTACTGCTCGATCGGGTAGTCCTGCAGGAAGCCCGAGCCGCCGAGCGTCTGCAGCGAGCGCGCGAGCAGCTCGTACGACCGCTCGGAGCCGACGCCCTTGACCAGTGGGAGCAGCAGGTCGTTGAGCGCCTCGGCGGCCTCGTCGCGGCGGCCCTCGAACTCCGCGATCTGGATCTGGTCCTGGATCGTCGCCGTGTAGAGCACCAGCGCCCGCATGGCCTCGGCGTACGACTTCTGCAGCATGAGCTCGCGGCGGACGTCGGGGTGGTGGGTGATCGGCACGCGCGGCGCGGTCTTGTCGCCGGCGCGGGTGAGGTCGGCGCCCTGGAGGCGGTTCTTGGCGAACTCCAGCGCGTTCAGGTAACCGGTGGAGAGCGTGGCGATGGCCTTGGCGCCCACCATCATGCGGGCGTGCTCGATGACCATGAACATCTGCCGGATGCCGTCGTGTGTGTCGCCGACCAGGTAGCCGATCGCCGGGTGCTTCTCGCCGAGGGTGAGCTCGCAGGTCGTGGAGACCTTGAGGCCCATCTTCTTCTCGACGTTGGTGACGTAGACGCCGTTGCGCTCGCCCAGCTCACCGGTCTCGAGGTCGACCAGGAACTTCGGCACGAGGAACATCGACAGGCCCTTGGTGCCGGGCTTGGCGCCCTCGGGACGGGCCAGCACGAGGTGGAAGATGTTCTCGGCCATGTCGTGCTCGGCGCTGGTGATGAAGCGCTTCACGCCCTCGATGTGCCAGGTGCCGTCGGGCTGCGCGATCGCCTTCGTACGGCCGGCCCCGACGTCGGAGCCCGCGTCGGGCTCGGTCAGGACCATCGTCGCGCCCCAGTGCCGCTCGACGGCCATCTCGGCGAACCGCTTCTGCTCGGGGGTGCCGAGCTCGAACAGCAGGCGGGCGAACGCGGGGCCGCAGGCGAACATCCACACGGCGGGGTTGGCCCCGAGCACCATCTCGGCCATCGCCCATACAAGGCTGCGCGGAGCGGGCGTGCCGCCCAGCTCCGGCTGCAGCTCAAGGCGCCACCACTCGGCGTCCACCCAGGCCTGGTACGACCGCTTGAAGCTCTCCGGCATGGTCACGTCGTGGGTGGCCGGGTCGAAGACGGGCGGGTGGCGGTCGGCGTCCTCGAAGGAGTCGGCGATCGGCCCGGTGGCCAGCCGGTTCACCTCGTCCAGCACGCTGCGGGCGGTGTCCTCGTCGACCTCGGCGAAGGGGCCGGTACCGAGGATCTCCCTGCGCCCGAACACCTCGAAGAGGTTGAACTCCAGGTCGCGGAGGTTGCTCTTGTAGTGACCCATCTGTGTGCGCTCCTAGAACCAGACCCGGGGGTAACGTACTGGTCGGTAACTCTAGCCCGAATGCTACCCGTCGGTAACCCGGCATATCCATGGCCTCCACCACAGATCGCGCGAATCTTCCCGCACAACAGATATGTTGGGGTTGTGAGGGGCGCGGCTCGCGGTCCTCCCGGACGAGGTGCCTGCCGTACCCGGAGCGGCGAAGACGGCGGGCGAAGGGATATGAACCAGCTTCTGCAGATCGCCGGCGCCGTACTCGTCCTCGGCGCGTTCCTGCTCTCCCAGTTGAACGTCCTGGACGGCCGGTCGAAGATCTACCTCACGCTCAACCTCGTCGGCTCGGCGGTGCTCGCCTGGCTCGCGTACGCGGACGCCGACTGGGGGTTCCTGCTGCTGGAGGGGGTGTGGGCCGTGGTCTCCGCGGCCGGCCTCGTCCGATCGCTCCGGCCGCGGCGGATGGTCACATAACCGGCTTGACACCTTTGATGGTGTCGCGGTTGGGTGGGCCGCTGGTTAGGGTGGGCGCATGCTTGAGATCCACACGGTGACTTTCGACTGCGCCCGGCCGTACGAGCTGGCCCAGTGGTGGAGCGAGGCCCTGGGCTGGCCGCTCGCCGACTCCGAGCCCGAAGACGACGAGGTCATGCTGGACCGCCCGGACGGTCCTCCGCATCTGCTTTTCATCCGGGTGCCCGAGGGCAAGACGGTCAAGAACCGGCTGCACCTCGACGTCAACCCGACCGGGGACGGCACCCGCGACCAGCAGGTCGAGCGGCTGCTCGCGCTCGGGGCCAAGCCGTATGAGGACCACCGCACCCCCGAGGGCACGGGCTGGGTCACGCTGCTCGACCCCGAGGGCAACGAACTCTGCGTGTGCCGCAGCGCGGCGGAGCGGGAGTCCTGAGACTCAGGCGCCCTTGGCCCGGTTCCGCATGGAGAGCGTGAAGACGGCGGTGACCAGCAGCACGAGCAGGCCGCCCCACAGCGCGTCCCAGGCGGCGCCGAAGACGCCCTCGCGGTCGATCACGAGCTGCACGGGATACATCAGGGCCGCCGCGCCGAGCCCCGGGTAGAGCGAGAAGCGCCAGGGGTGCCGCAACGCCCAGTGGCGGGCCTGCCGGGTCACCCGGTCGCCCACGTTCGGCTTGGAGATCGAGCCGATCCCCGCGACGAGGGCGAACAGGGTGATCCCCGAGCACAGGGCCCAGGTCAGGTCCGCCGGTCCGGGCAGGATGACGCCCAGGATGAAGCTCGTGGCGGCGACCGCCCCGCCGGCCGTCGCCGCGGCTCGCCAGGGGGCGCCGCGCAGGGCCGCGCCGGCCAGGGACATCTCGTCCATTCGGGTGAGTTCGTTCATGGTTACAGCGTGCCTGTCCAGGTCGTCCGGCGGCATCGGGGAAGTCCCTGAGCATCCCCTGACGCCCCCTGGGCAGGTCCCCCGGAACCCCGGTTCCCGGGCTCCGACACCCCGGTCCCGACACCCCGGTCCCGACACCCCGGTCCCGACACCCCGGTCCCGACACCCCGGTCCCGGCATCCCGGCCCGGCGGCACCGGGCGGCGGCTCACCCCTCCAGGGCCGTCCCCTCCGGCAGCGGGGCGACGTCGACGAAGTTGTCGTGGTAGACCGCGCCCCGGCCCATGTCGGCGTCGCGTTCGTCGACCACCGCGTTGGGGTTGGCCCCGGCCGCGTGCTTCGGCCAGTGACCCTTGGGCGCGGCCACCACCCCCGCCGCGACCCGGTCGCTGACCTCGACGTACGCCCGGAACTCCCCGTTGCCGTTGAAGACGCGGGCGGCCCGCCCGTCCACGAGACCGCGCGGCGCCGCGTCGGCCGGGTTGACCAGCACGCGCGGGCCCTTCGACCGCCTGCGCAGCTCGGGGTTGTTGCCGAAAATCGTGTTCAGGAACGTGTGCGACGCCGGAGTGACCAGCACGAGCGGGTACGGCCGGTCGGCCGGAGCCGTACGGGCCGTCAGCGAGGGAACGTATCCCGCGACGCGCGGCAGCCCGGCGGCCTCGGCCCGCTCGGAGGCGAACTCCAGCCGGCCGCTCGGCGTCGGGAAGCCGTCGGTGAACGGCACGAACGGGTCGGCCGCCGGCAGCCGCGCCCAGCCCTGCTTGCGGATCTCCTCCAGCGGGATCCCGGCCTGGGCGAGCGTCTGACCGGCGAGTTCGAGGTCGGTGTCGTACAGGGACGGCTCGGTCAGGCCCATCTGCCGGGCGAGCCGGCGGAACGTCTCGGTCGTGGACAGGCACTCGCCCGGCGGCGCGACGGCGGGCTCGTTCCACACCATGTACATGTGCCCGTAGCCGTGGTGCACATCCAGGTGCTCGATCTGCATCGTCGCTGGCAGCACGTAGTCGGCGTAGTCGGCCGTGTCGGTGGGGAACTGCTCCATCACCACCGTGAACAGGTCCTCCCGCGCCAGCGCCGCCCTGATCCGGTTCTGGTCGGAGGTCGAGCCGAGCGGGTTGGCCGCGTAGACCCACAGGCACTTGACCGACTCGTCCAGCCCGTCGGCCAGCCGGGTCATCGTGAGCGTACGCACCGGATGGGGGAGCAGGTCGTCGCGCGGGTCGGGACCGGCAGGCGCGTACGCCGAGGTGGAGTAGGCCACCCCGCCGCCCGGGTGCCGCCAGTCGCCGGTCACGCCGGGGATGCAGGCGATCGTCCGCATCGCGGTCCCGCCGCCCTCGTGCCGCTGGATGCCCATCGTGGCCCGGATGCCGGTCGGCCGCGTGTGCGCGAGCCGTACGCCGAGGGCTCTGATCCGCTCCTCGGGCAGCCCGGTGATCTCCGCGACGAGCGCCGGGGGATGCCGGCGGATCTCCGCCTCGAACTCGTCCCAGCCGGTCGTGTGCTCCTCGATGTACGCGCGGTCCTCGGCGCCCTCCTCCAGCACGACGTGCAGCAGGGCGAGCGCGAGCGCGGCGTCCGTGCCGGGCCGGATGGGCAGGTGCTCGTCCGCCTGGTCGGCCGTGCGCGTACGAACCGGGTCGATCGCGACGACGTACGCCCCGGCGGCCCGGGCGTCCTGGACGAACTTCCACATGTGGTGCCCGCTGGTCAGCGTGTTGGTGCCCCACAGCAGGATCAGCCGCGACTGGGCGAACGTCTCCGGGTCCATGCCGCCGGGGGTCCCGTTGACGTACCGCAGGCCGTCGTTGCCCGCCCGCGCGCAGATGTTGAGGTCGTGCCGGGACGCGCCGAGGACGTTCCAGAACCGCCGCCCGGCCTGCCCCGTCTCGCCTTGGACGTACCCGAGCGTCCCGGTGCCCTGGTACGGCCAGATCGCCTCGCCGCCGTGCTCCTCCACGATCGACGTCAGCCTCGCCGCGATCTCCGCCAGCGCCTGGTCCAGGGGAACGCGCTCGAACCGGCCGGACCCCTTCGGCCCGACCCGCTTCAGCGGGTGGAGGATCCGGTCCGCCGCGCGGACCTGCTCCAGGTAGCGGTTCACCTTCACGCACAGGGCCCCGCGCGTGTAGGGGTGGTCGTGGTTGCCGCGCAGCGCGGCGGCCTCGCCGTCGCGCACGGTCACGACCCAGGAGCAGGTGTCGGGGCAGTCGAGCGGACAGGCGCCGAGGATGGGTAGCGACGTGCTCATGGCCCGACGTTAGCGTGCCGCCGTCAGCCGTCCCCCCGCCGCGTCCTCCGCCGACGCCCTCCGCTGTCCCCGCCCTCCCGCCCCGCCGCGTCCTCTCTCCGTCCCCGCTGCTCAGCGGATCTCCCGCAGGTACGCGATGTTGGCGGTGTCCTCGGGCTCGGTGCTGGGCGCGGCGGCGAACCAGGCGTCCAGGATCTCCGTCAGCACCTGCCGGGAGGTCAGGCGAAGGCTGAGCGCGAGCACGTTGGCGTCGTTCCACTTCCGGGCGCCCGCGGCGGTGACGGCGTCGGCGCACAGCGCCGCCCGCACCCCGGCCACCTTGTTGGCCGCGATGGCGGCGCCGGTGCCGGTCCAGCAGCAGACGACGGCCTGGTCCGACCGGCCCTCCGCCACGTCCCTCGCGGCGCTGGAGCAACACCAGGCCCAATCGGCCCGGCCGTCCGGCGCCAGCGCTCCATAGAGTGTGACTGTATGGCCGCGCCTTTCCAGCTCGGCGGCCAGCACCGGCGCGATCCCGTCGAGGCTGTCCGAGGCCAGGGATATATACATGCCATTAATTCTGGACACTGAGTGCGAAGATCGCACAGAATCGCTGGTGGTGAGAGGCATCAAGGAGCAGGACCTAACACTGGACACCCCTGGCTCGGGGGTCGTCCTGGTCGTCGAGCCTCTGTTGCCGCAGCGGATCCGCCGCCCTTCGGACGCCCTGCGGTTCCTGCTCACGCTGCTGGCCCTCGCCGCCGTCGTGCTGCTGGCCCTGGCCCTGCAGCGGACGCTCAACGGCCTGGAGTCCGACGTCCACACCGGCACCGGCCGCGCGCCCGAGGTGCTGTCGGGCGCCGCCGGGCTGCTGGGCGGCGTCGCCGTGCTCGTCGTCCCCGTGGCGTTCGCCGTCGAGCGGGTCTTCCACCGCGACGGCATGCGCGTCACCCAGGGGCTGATCGCCGCGATCCTCGCCCTGCTGGTCTCGTACGCGCTGGGCGAGTGGCTGGTGCAGTCCGGCCCCGCGGACCTCAGGCAGCTGCTCACCGGCAACCGGGACGTCGAGCCGCTGAACACCGTGCTCACCCCCGCGATCGCCTACGCCACGGCGGTGCGGATGTCGCGGCGCCCCCACTGGCGGGCGCTCATGTGGGTCGCGCTCGGTCTCGACGTGTTCGCGCTGTTCACCGCCACCAAGGTCACCGCGCTCGGCGTGATCCTCACGTACGTCGTCGGCCTCGCCGTCGGTTTCGGCACGTTGTACGGCATCGGCAGCGCCAACACCCGGCCTCCGGGCAGCGCCGTGCTGGCCGCCCTGCGCAGGCTCGGGTTCACGCCGGTCAGCGCCCGCCGGGTGGAGGACGACAGCTCGGGCAGCCGCCGCTACCTCATCGGCATCACCGGCGACCGCACCGTCGACGTGACCGTCCTCGACCGGGACCGCCAGGTGGCGGGGGTCCTCTACCGGCTGTGGCGGCGCTTCCTGCTCAACAACGAGACCCGGCGCCGGGCCATCCGCTCGCTGCGCGCCGAGCTGGAGCGCGAGGCGCTCATGGCGTACGCCGCGCAGGCCGCGGGCGTACGGCTGCCGCGCCTGCTGGGCACCAGCGAGGTCGGCACCGAGGCCGCGCTGCTCGCCTACGAGCACGTGGACACCCGGCCGGTGAGCGAGCTGGACGACGAGGACCTCGACGACGAACTGCTCGCGCGGATGTGGGAGCAGGTGCGGCTGCTGCAGGCCCACCGCCTGGCCCACCGCCATCTCACCGGTGAGAGCATCCACGTCGACGCGGCCCGCGAGGTCTACCTCGTCGACGCCCGCAGCGGCGAGATCGCGGCCGGCGACCTACTGTTGCGGCTCGACATCGCCCAGCTTCTCGCCTACCTCGGCACCCGGGTGGGAGCCGAGCGTTCGGTGCGGTCGGCGGCGACGGCGCTGGGGGAGGACGCCCTGGCGGGGGCGATGCCGCTGCTCCAGCGGATCGCGCTGAGCCGCGACACCCGGACCGCCGCCCGCCGGGACAAGCACCTGCTGCCCGCGCTCCGCGAGCAGATCGTCGCGCTGAAGCCCAAGGCAGAGGTGGAGGAGGTGCGGCTGGAGCGGTTCCACCCCCGCACCCTCGTCACGATCATCCTGAGCGTGATCGCGGCCTACCTGCTGCTGCCCCAGCTCAGCCAGGTCAACCTGGTCTCCGTCGTCACCACGGCCAACTGGGCGTGGAGCGGGGTCGCGCTGGCGGCGGCCGCGCTGAGCTACGTGGCCGCCGCGGTCATGCTGCGCGGCTTCGTCCCCGAGCCGCTGCCGCTCGGGCACACGATCCTGGCCCAGCTCGCCGGGTCGTTCGTGAAGCTGGTCGCGCCCGCGGCGGTGGGCGGAGTCGCGATCAACACCCGCTATCTCCAGAAGCGCGGGGTGCCGCCCGGCGCGGCCGTGGCGAGCGTCGGAGCGTCCCAGCTCATCGGCCTGACCATCCACATCTCGCTGCTGCTGCTGTTCGGCTACCTGACCGGCACCCAGGCCGCGCCGTCCCTGACCCCGTCGCGCGGGCTCCTCATGGTGCTGCTCGGCGTGGCCGTGCTGTTTCTCATCCTGCTCGCGATCCGGCCGCTGCGCCGGGTGGTCACCACCCGCGTGCGCGCGATGTTCTCGGGCGTGATCCCCCGGCTGCTCGACATCGTGCAGTCGCCGCGGAAGGTCCTGGAGGCCGTCGCCGGGACGCTGCTGCTCACGCTCAGCTTCGTGATCTGCCTGGCCGGCTGTGTGCACGCCTTCGGCGGCGAGGTGGCGTTCACGGCCGTCGCCGTGGTGTTCCTCGCCGGCAACGCGATCGGGTCCGCCGCTCCGACGCCCGGCGGCCTCGGCGCGGTGGAGACCTCGTTGTCGGTCGGCCTCACGGTCGCCGGGCTGCCCGCCACGGTCGCCACCTCGGCGGTGCTGCTGTTCCGGTTGATGACGTTCTGGCTGCCCGTGCTCCCCGGCTGGGCCTCCTTCGCCTACCTCCAGCGCAAGAACGCCCTCTGACCCGCTCCTCCCCGCGGCCGCCCGGAACGGCGCGCGGGGGTCACGTCGGAACGGTCACTCGGCGCTGGAGGCGGCCCAGAGGTTGATGCCGCAGTCGACCGCGTCCTTGTCGATCGCGTCCAGTTCCTCCTGATCGAAGTCGAGCCGGCCGACGGCGTCCAGGTTGTCGTCGAGTTGCTCCACGCTGCTCGCGCCGATCAGCACCGACGTCACCCGGCGGTCGCGCAGCGCCCAGGCCAGCGCCATCTGCGCCAGCGACTGGCCCCGCCGCCCGGCGATCTCGTTCAGCCTCCGGACGTGACGCAGGCTCTCCTCCGACAGCAGCGACGGGTCGAGCGACTTGCCCTGCGCCGCCCGCGAGTCCTCCGGGACGCCGTCGAGGTAGCGGTCGGTCAGCATGCCCTGGGCCAGCGGCGAGAACGCGATGCAGCCGGCGCCCTCCTCCTCCAGCACGTCGAGCAGCCCGTTCTCGATCCAGCGGTTGAGCATCGAGTAGGAGGGCTGGTGGATGAGCAGAGGCGTGCCCATGTCCCGCAGGATCGCCGCCGCCTGCCGGGTCCGCTCCGGGGAGTAGGACGAGATGCCGGCGTAGAGCGCCTTCCCCGAGCGGACCGCGTGGGCGAGCGCCCCCATGGTCTCCTCCAGGGGCGTCTCGGGGTCGAAGCGGTGGCTGTAGAAGATGTCGACGTAGTCGAGGCCCATCCGCTTCAGCGACTGGTCGAGGCTCGCCAGCAGGTACTTCCGCGATCCCCAGTTGCCGTACGGGCCGGGCCACATGTCGTAGCCCGCCTTGGTCGAGATGACCAGCTCGTCGCGGTACCTCGCGAAGTCCTGCTGGTAGAGGTGCCCGAAGTTGATCTCAGCGGAGCCGTACGGCGGGCCGTAGTTGTTGGCGAGGTCGAAGTGGGTGACCCCGCGGTCGAAGGCCCGGCGGAGGATGGCCCGCTGCGTCTCGATCGGCTTGTCGTCGCCGAAGTTGTGCCATAACCCGAGTGACACGGCGGGCAGCCTCAGCCCGCTTCGTCCGGTCCGGTTGTACGGCATGGGCCCGTACCGGCCCTCGGCTGCCACATAGCTCACTCGGTCACTCCAACTCGGTCGAGGATCCAGGAGAGCGCGAACGCCTCCTCACGCCAGGCGTCGTAACGGCCGCTGCGGCCTCCGTGGCCGGCGCCCATCTCGGTCTTCAGCAGGAACGGGCCGCCCGTCGCGCTGTCGCGGAGCCGGGCGATCCACTTGGCGGGCTCGTGGTAGAACACCCGCGTGTCGTTCAGGCTGGTGGTCGCCAGGATCGGCGGGTACGGCCGGCCGTCGACGTTCTCGTACGGCGAGTAGCTCTTCATGTAGGCGTAAACCTCGGGGTCGTGCAGCGGGTCGCCCCACTCGTCCCACTCGGTCACCGTCAGCGGCAGCGAGGGATCGAGGATCGTGTTCAGGGCGTCGACGAACGGCACCTCGGCGACGATCCCGGCGAACTCCTCCGGCGCGAGGTTGGCGACGGCGCCCACGAGCAGCCCGCCCGCCGACCCGCCTCTGGCGATGACCCGGCTCGACCAGCCCGCGGCCTTGAGGTGGCGCGCGCACGCGACGAAGTCGGTGAAGCTGTTCTTCTTGCGGGTCAGCTTGCCGTCCTCGTACCACCGGCGGCCCATCTCGCCGCCGCCCCGCACGTGCGCGATGGCGAAGGCCAGTCCCCGGTCGAGCAGCGAGAGCCGGGCCACCGAGAAGTAGGGGTCGATGGAGGACTCGTAGCTGCCGTAGCCGTACAGCAGGGTCGGGGCGGGCCGGCCCGTGCCCTTCCGCACCATGATCGAGATCGGGATCCTGGTGCCGTCGTCGGCCGTGGCCCACTCGCGGAACTGCTCGTAGTCGTCCGGGTCGTAGCCGCCGAGCACGACCTTCTGCTTGAGCAGGATCAGCTCGCGCGACCGCAGGTCGTAGTCGTACACCGACGGCGGGGTGACCATCGAGGTGTAGCCGAGCCGCAGCCGGCCCGTCTCGAACTCGGCGTTGCCGGTGGGCGCGACGTCGTACAACGGCTCGGGGAAGGAGATGTCGTACGGGTCGCCGCCGTCGCCCGGCAGGACGCGGACGCCGGTGAGGCCGTCGCGGCGGAAGTGCACGACGACGTGGTCCCTGAAGGCGTCCACGTCGAGCAGCCTGGTGTCGTCCCTGTGCTCGATCAGCGGGGTCCAGGTGCCCGGATCGTCGATGGGGGCGGTGGCCAGCTCGAAGTTGACGGCGCCGTCGTTGTGGAGGATGAGGAACCCGTCCGCCGCGTGCTCCAGGCCGTACTCGACGCCGGTCCGCCGCGGCCGCACGACGGCGAACTCGCCGTTCGGGGTGCTCGCGTCGAGCACCCTGACCTCACTCGTGATCTTGCTGCCCGAGGTGAGCACGAGGTAGCGCTGACTGCGGGTCAGCCCGATGCCCACCCAGAAACGCTCGTCGTCCTCCTGGTAGACGACGACGTCCTCGTTCTGGCCGGTCTGGCCGGGGGTGCGGCCGAGGGTGTGCCGGTGGATCCGGTACGGACGCCAGGCGTCGTCCACGGTGGTGTAGAAGAACGTGGAGCCGTCGGCCGACCAGGCGCCGCCGTAGAAGACCCCGGGAATCTCGTCCGCGAGCGGTTCGCCCGTCTCCAGGTCCTTGAACCGGAGCGTGAACCGCTCGTCGCCGGAGAAGTCGGTGGAGTAGGCGAGCTTCGTGCCGTCCGGGCTGACCGCGCTCGTGCCCATGGAGAAGAAGGGGCTGTCACCCGCGAGCTCGTTGCCGTCCAGCAGCACCTGCTCACCGGGGAGCGACTCGCCCGGCTCCAGCTTCGGCGGGTCGTCGCCGTCGGCGGCCACCCGGCACTGGATGCCGTACTGCTTGCCTTCCTCGGTGCGCGAGTAGTACCACCAGGCGCCCTTGCGCGTGGGCACCGACAGGTCGGTCTCCAGGGTCCGGCCCTTGATCTCCTTGAAGATCGTCTCCTGGAGATCCTCAAGATGGGCTGTCGTCTCCTGGGTGTAGGCGTTCTCCGCCTCCAGGTACGCGATGGTGTCGGGGTCGTCCTTCTTGAGCAGCCACGCGTACTCGTCGACCACGGTGTCACCGTGGTGGCTGCGCTCGAAAGGAACCTTCTTCGCTACAGGCGGCATGTCGCTCACCCGCAGAAGTCTATGTTCGGGACGGTCCTGCCACGGCTCCTCCGCACCGCGCTCTGGCCATTCGGGTCATGGTGCTGCCGGAGCCTGGTAATCTTGTGATGTCGGCGCGGTCCGGCGCACTCCTCTTCGATCACCTGGGTGGTTGTCTTGGCGTGCGTGGGTCGGTTCGCCGGCCGCCTCTCGTACTCTCCTGGATCTTGTCCTGATGTGCGGTTTGCATCGGGGTCGGA